>CAVWXL010000047.1:0-98739 GCA_963759035.1 uncultured Gammaproteobacteria bacterium | reverse complement strand
CACGACGCCAGCGCCGATGCATGGTCGATGAACTGATGGAAAGGTGGGGTTGACCCTGACCCGCCACCGAACGATGGACGGGCGCCTTGCCCGCCCCTGCCGTCGGTCGTGGACGGCCTGGCGACCGGTTTTGGTTTCTGCCTGGCGCTGATTGCCCTGGGCGCGCTGAGGGAAGTGTTGGGCCGCGGAACCTTGCTGAGCCAGGCCCACCTGATGTTTGGAGAGTGCCGGTAAATCCCTGCAGCTCACGTTGATCCCGGACCACCCGGGATTCTTACTGGCGATGCTTCCGCCCGGTGCTTTTATCGGGCTCGGCCTGTTGATCGCGGGCAGAAACTGGCTTGATGCACGGATAGCAGGACGCAAGCAGCAAGTTGCGGAAAGCGTCCATAGTGGCATCGAAGAGGAAGCAGCCACGTGAAGCCAGCCGACCGCAAAGAGTTTTTTCGGCGTTTGCAATCGGTGACTCCCGCTCCAAAAACCGAGCTGGAATACCACTCAGCCTTCGAATTGCTCATCTCGGTAATCCTGTCAGCACAGGCCACCGACGTGAGCGTGAACAAGGCCACGCGAAGGCTCTACCCGGTGGCGAACACTCCTGAAAAAATATTTGCACCTGGGCGTGGAAGGACTGAAACCCTACATCCGGACGATCGGACTGTTCAATTCCAAGGCGGAGAACATCATCAAGACCTGCCGGATCCTGATCGACCAGCACAGTAGCGAGGTTCCCACGGACCGCAAGTCACTGGAAGCGCTGCCTGGTGTCGGACGCAAAACAGCCAATGTCGTGCTGAACACCGCCTTTGGTGAACCCACTATTGCGGTGGACACCCACATCTTCCGGGTTGCAAACCGCACCGGGCTGGCCAAGGGTAAGACACCGCTCCAGGTCGAGCTGAAACTGCTGAAAGCCGTTCCCGGAGAGTACCTCCACGACGCCCATCACTGGCTCATCCTGCATGGCCGTTATACCTGCAAAGCACGTAAACCCAACTGCCCGGAATGCATCGTCAGGGATCTTTGTGGTTTTAAATCCAAGTCCGTAATGTAATAATCCGGGACCGTTTCCGGTCAACTGCCCCGAGTCGTGTAAATTTCCGGAGACGATACACGACTTTTTTTCGAATCATGCGGGCCTGCTGCCCCCAAAAACATACTATTGGAGAATCTTTACAATGTCTGATAAATCAATGATGACCAAACCCCTTGCTGCTGCTGTTGGCGTAGCTTTCGTATCCTCAATGGCTGCCTCGACCACGGCAGTGGCTGCTGACAACCCGTTTGAAGCGACTGATCTTGATAACGGCTACATGCTTGCCGGCGGCCACAAAGCCGAAGAAGGCAAATGCGGCGAAGGCAAGTGCGGCGGCGAGAAAGCTGAAGAAGGCACAAGCGTTGGCGAGAAAGCCGAAGAAGGCAAATGCGGCGAAGGCAAGTGCGGTGGCGAGAAAGCCGAAGAAGGTACATGCGGTGGCGAGAAAGCCGAAGAAGGCACATGCGGTGGCGAGAAAGCCGAAGAAGGCAAATGCGGCGAAGGCAAATGTGGCGGTGACAACCACTAAGTCACACACTTCGGACCGCAACGGTACCCCGCGTTACCCGGTTGCCGGCGCTGGTCTTGGATTGAGGCGGGCCCTGTTGGGCCCGCTTCGTTCCCATGGCCTCGGGCCCGTCGATTTTATGGAAGTCGCACCTGAGAACTGGATGAACGTAGGCGGGCGGTTCGGTCAGGCGTTTCGGGAATTTACCGCACAGCTTCCGTTCGTCTGTCATGGCCTGTCCCTGTCGATCGGTGGGCCGTCACCACTCGATGAAACCTTCCTGCACCGTCTGAAGCAATTTCTGGATAAGCATAAAATCGCCTGCTATAGCGAACATCTGAGCTACTGCACCGACGAGCGGCCACCTGTATGACCTGATGCCCATTCCCTTCACAGGGGAAGCGATCAGGCACGTGAGCACCAGGATTCAGCGCGTGCAGGATATCCTGGAGCGCAGGATCGCGATTGAAAATGTCTCTTACTATGCCGCCCCGGGCGCAGAGTTGAGCGAAATTGAATTTATTTCTGCAGTGCTGGATGAGGCCGATTGTGACCTGTTGCTGGACGTGAATAATATTTACGTCAACAGCGTCAACCACGGTTACGACCCAATCGGGTTTCTGCAACAACTGCCAGGGCACCGTATTGCTTACGGCCATATTGCCGGGCACTACAACGAGGCGGAAGACCTGATCGTGGATACCCACGGCGCCGACGTCACTCCCGGTGTTTGGGAAATCCTCGAAGAGGCCTACAAGGCCTTTGGCGTCTTCCCCACCCTGCTCGAAAGGGATTTCAACATTCCACCCGTCGATGAACTGATGACGGAAGTCAGCCACATCGCGACACTGCAGGAAAAATGGCAAAAACATGACACCCAGTCGCAAGAAAACCGACCCAACAAAAGACACGCCTGAGACCCTGGAAAAGCTGCAAACCGCCTTTGCGGCCCATATCAGGAACCCCGAAGTGCATGCTGCGCCCGGATGGTATAGAAGACCGCCGGATGAAAATCTACCGCGATCTGTTCTTCAACAACATTCAGTCCCTGCTGGCCGGAAATTTTCCGGTGCTGCGCGCCATCTATGGGGACGAAGAGTGGCAGGAATTGATCCGGGATTTCTATTCGGAGCATCGCTGCCATACCCCGCTGTTTCCCGAAGTAGCCAAGGAATTTCTGCGCTATCTGCAGGATGGCCGCGAAAGCCGGCCGGGTGACCCGGGATTCCTGCTGGAACTGGCCCACTACGAGTGGGTTGAACTGGCGCTTTCGCTGGACGAGCGCGCAGTGGACAGATACAACGGCCGATCCCGAGGGCGACCTGCTTGAAGGTGTGCCCGTGTTGTCGCCGCTGGCCTGGCCGCTCAGTTATCGCTACCCCGTGCACTGCATCAGCCCCGAGTATCAGCCCGCTGAACCGCCCGACGAACCCACCCATCTGCTGGTTTATCGAAACCGTCATGGACGATGTGAAGTTCATGAAACTCAATAACGTCAGCCGCCTGTTGCTTGAACTGATGCAGCAGCACCGCGACGCAACCGGTCGTGAACTGCTGACTGAAGGTCGCTACCACAATCGGCCACCGCGAGCCCGGCAAAGTCATCTCCACGGGCACCGAACTGCTCAAAGATTTAAAACAAAAAGACATACTGACAGGCACCAGGAGATAAACAGGATGTTCGATTCCTATGACAACATAACTGCCCGCCTGCGGACTTCAGGCGACTATCTCTGGCCACTGGCGTTGCGCCTGATCTTGTTCTGGGAGTTCTGGGAGGCCGGGACGAAAAAGCTGCGCGGTGAAAACTGGTTCGCTGATATTCCATGGGCTGACTGGCAGATAGGGTTTCCAGTGGCCATTCAGCGCAATTCCAACCGAACTGAACTGGCTGGCCGCCACCTGGGGTGAACTGATTTTCTCGGTACTGATCCTGCTGGGTCTGTTCACCCGCTTTGCCGCCCTGTCACTGCTGGTCATCACGGTGGTTGCAACCGCCGCGGTGCACTGGCCGGCAGAATGGAATTCCTATGGCCAGCTTTGGGAGGGTTACGTCATAACGGCGAAAGGGGCCGGCAACTACAAGCTGCCCTTGCTGTTTGTCCTCATCCTGCTACCGCTGATCTTCCACGGCGGCGGAAAAATCAGCCTGGACCACCTGTTGCTGAAGTTTACCGGGCGGGAAAGTTACATCAGCGACCGCATCGGTGACGGTATCGGAGCCGCGATGGTGTTCGCAGTGATGGGGCTGGCGACGATTTTTCTGTTGCCAGCCTGGGGTATCAGCTTCTTCGTTATGGCGCTGATCCTTGGGCTGACTCCCGCGCTGCGACGGTGAACGGGAGGGGCAAGGGCTTCAGTTCGTAACCGTTTTTCCGCAATAGCTGAATCAGTCCGGTGGGGCCAGGCAGGTGCAGCGCGCCCACCGCCACGAACACGCGGGCAGTCTGCAAGCGGTCTAACACAGCGTCGCACCATTCTCAGGTTTCGCATTTCGATGCCCTGTGTCATGAAGTACTCTTTCGACCGCCGGCTCCAGTTCGTCAAGCTGTTGCTCAGCCTGCAGGCTGAGTGCCTCCAGGTCGCCCTCAAGGTAGCTGTCCACCATTTCCCTGTGGATGCCGGCGACCCTGTCCGATTCTTCCAGTGCCTTGTCCAGCAACATCAACTGTTGCTCCATCGGCATCTCCTCGAGAAAGGACAACTGCTGCTCCAGAGTCTCCAGTCCGATCACTTCCAGGCCGGCACCGGCGGCGCGCAGCGAGAGTGAAAAATCCATGAAGAACCCGGTCTCCGGCGGTGGCACGCTAAGCGTCATCATGGCAGCCCAGACCTTCATCCGGCTCGACCCAATCCGGGGGCACGCTGTAACCGGCCAGGGCCGCCTGTAAGCGGGCATAGCGTTCGATACCGACCCGGCTCTCCAGCGTGGAGCCATCCTGGTATTGCATGTAGTCGGTCAGCTGCTGCAGAGTGGGCAGATCCGGCACCATCTCCATCGCATATACCTGGTTTTCAGTCAGTCGCTCAATAAACCGGGGTGAAAAATCCAGCACCCGCGGGTCTTCGCTGTGGATAGTTCCCAGCAAATAACCCGCTGGCTCACCCTGCTTGCTGATCGACCAGAAAAGGGCAGAATCTTTCTGCGCCAGGGCCGGCTTGCCCGCTGCAAGAGCCAGCGCGAGAATGCTCATGACCAGCAACACCCGGATCAAACTACGGGACGGCCTGTGGTCGCGTTGTAAACGAATGTTGTGCTATTTCTTGTCATCATGGCAATTTCGGGTGCAATCCCTTATCCTCCCATGCTTATCAAACGGGGTCCATTATGCCGCGCATTGCCGATCGATTCAGGGGTTTTCTGCCCGTGGTCATTGATGTCGAAACCGGTGGGTTCGACGCTCAAAAGGATGCGCTGCTGGAAGTTGCAGCCTGCATCATCCGGATGGACGATTTCGGACGCCTGGTGATCGCAGAGACGGTCTCGGTGAATGTCGAGCCCTTTGACGGTGCCAATATCAATCCCAAGTCACTGGAAATCACCGGTATCCAGGTGGATAACCCGCTGCGCAATGCACTGCCGGAAAAAGAAGCCCTGCGGCAGATCTTCCAGCCGATCCGCAAAGAAGTCCGGGCCACAGGCTGCCAGCGCGCGATCCTGGTAGGGCATAATTCTTTTTTCGACCTGTCGTTCCTGAACGCTGCAATCCAGCGTACTGATTTCAAGCGCAGCCCTTTGCACCCCTTCAGTTCTTTTGACACCGCGACACTGGCCGGGCTGGCCTTCGGGCAGACGGTGCTGTCACGATCAGTACAGGCCGCCGGGCTGGACTGGAATGAATCCGAGGCCCATTCCGCCATTTACGACACCGAGCAAACCGCAGCGCTGTTTTGCGCCATCGTCAACCGCTGGAAAATACTGACTGGATTCTAGACAGGAGCCATCATGAGCAGCCACCTGATGAACACCTATGCGCCGCTTGATCTTGCTTTTGTGCGTGGAGAAGGCGCCTGGCTATGGGACGAAGAGGGAAACCGCTATCTGGATGCGATCAGCGGCCTGGCGTATGCGCCCTGGGCCACGCCCACCCTGCACTTGCCCGTGTAATCGCCGAACAGTCATCGACACTGATCCATACCGGCAACCTGGTCCGTATTCCCTGGCAGGAGCAACTCGCCAGGCAGTTGGCGGACGTCAGCGGAATGGAACGGGCCTTTTTTGGCAACTCGGGGGCCGAGGCGATTGAATGTGCGCTGAAAATCACGCGTATCATCGGCCATCAAAAGGGCATCGAAACTCCCGGGGTTGTCGTCATGGACCACAGCTTCCATGGCCGCACGATGGCGGCCCTGTCCGCCACCGGTAATCGCAAGGTCCAGGCGGGCTTTGAGCCTCTGGTGAGCGGTTTCGTCCGTGCACCGTTCGACGATATTGACGCAATTGAAAAGATTGCAGGCCACAGCCACAACATCACCGCCGTGCTGGTCGAGCCCATCCAGGGTGAAGCCGGCATCCGCGTTCCGGAGCCCGGCTACCTGGCAAATCTCAGGCGTCTTTGCGACGAACAGGGCTGGCTGTTGATTTTTGACGAGATCCAATCCGGCCTGTGCCGTACCGGAGAATGGTACGCCCACCAGCACGAAAATATCCGGCCGGATATCCTGACTACTGCCAAAGCGCTGGCCAACGGCCTGCCCATCGGCGCCTGCGTTGCCAGTGGGGCGGCTGCTGAGGCGTTGACGCCGGGGCGCCACGGCTCCACATTTGGCGGAAATCCACTGGTCTCACGGGCTGCCTGCACGGTGCTGGACGTGATGCGCTCAGAAGATCTGGCTGGACGGGCTGCTGAAACCGGCGAATACATGTTGACCTCATTCCGTACACGCCTGGATGATCATCCGCAGGTGAGAGATATTCGCGGCCGCGGGCTGATGCTCGGCCTTGAACTCACGCAGGAAGCCAACCATTTGAAACACCGGGCGCTGGAGAAAGGCGTGTTACTGAATGTAACGCAGGACAAAGTAATCCGCCTGCTACCGCCGCTGATTATCGACAGGGAGCAGGCCGACCGGATCGTTGAAGTGGTCAGCAGCCTAGTCGAAGAGGGACTTTAATAGCCCCGGGAATTCCGCACCCGCTATTTCTCCCAACTGGAAGGCCCGCGCCTGCAGATCTTCCATCGAATCAGCTGTCAACGTCGCGTGGCCGATTTTCCGCCCGGCACGGGGCGCCTTACCGTAGTCGTGCCAGTGCAGTCCTGGAATTGCCATCGCCCGGTTTCTGTCCGGCATTTCACCAATCCAGTTGAACATCAGCGAATACGACAGCAGGTCCGTCTGCCCCAGCGGCAGGCCGGTGATCGCGCGCAGGTGGTTTTCAAATTGTGAACAGCTGGAGCCGTCGATCGTCCAGTGTCCAGAGTTGTGCACCCGCGGCGCCAGTTCATTGACCAGCAGCTCGTCCCGGTAGAGAAAAAACTCCACCGTCAATACACCGGTATAGTCGAAATGGTCGAGCAATGCCTGTACTTTCTTCGCAGAAGCAGCCTGCAGGCCATCATCAAACACACCCGGCAAACTGAGCTTCAAAATGCCATTTGAATGCACGTTGCGGGTCAATGGCCAGGTTCGGGTTTCACCGTCACGCCCACGAACCGCGATAAGAGAACATTCTGCCTCGAACGGTACGAAAGCCTCCAGGATCAACTCTGAATCACCGAGCAGTTGCCAGGCGCGCTCCAGGTCTTCCGTGTCACGCAATACGGCCTGCCCCTTGCCGTCATAGCCCAGCCTTCGCGTCTTCAGCACCGCCGGGTAACCCAGCCGATCAAGCCCTTCCAGCAGATCGGTCCGGCTGGAAACAGCATGGTAGGCGGGCACCCGAATTCCGAGGCTGTCAAACAGGCCGTTCTCTGCCATTCGGTCCTGGCCGGCGGCCAGGGCATTGGGCGCCGGGTACAGGGGACAGGTTTCCTGAACAGCACAGGCCGATGACTCCGGTACGTTCTCGAAATCAAAGGTGGCAACATCAACCCGCGAAGCCAGGTCGCGGGCCGCACCGGCATCGGAAAAACCGGCCTGAAGAAGCTCACCCGTTGTCCCGGCACAGGCGTCCGCCGCCGGATCGAGAAAGACAAAACGAAACCCCAGTGGAATTCCAGCCAGTCCGAGCATCCGACCCAGTTGCCCACCGCCCAAAACGCCAATTCGCCGCACAATGGACGGCGCTTGTGTTGCTTTATCCATCGGGTCAGACCTGGCTGGGGTCGGGGTGTTCGAGAACAGCTGCCGTCCGGTCGTTGCGAAACGCCTCGAGCGCTGCCCGCACTTCGGGTTGTGTATTTCCAATAATGGCTGCCGCCAGCAACGCAGCGTTTGTAGCACCCGCCGCGCCAATGGCCAGCGTGCCCACCGGGACACCCGCCGGCATTTGTGCAATCGAAAGCAGTGAGTCCATGCCGTTCAGGGCGCGTGATTGCACCGGCACGCCCAGCACCGGCACAACGGTTTTGGCTGCTACCATGCCCGGTAGATGGGCTGCTCCACCAGCCCCGGCGATAATTGCCTGCAATCCGCGTGCGGCAGCCTGCTCCGCGTATTCAAACATCCGGTCGGGCGTACGATGGGCGGAAACCACGCGTGTCTCGTAGACGACACCGAGGCTGTCCAGCGTATCTGCAGCGTTTTTCATGGTTTCCCAATCCGATTGCGAACCCATGATGATGCCGACAAGCACTTGATTATTCACTGTTTAAATTCCTGTTGGTTCGTGAAATACAAGCTTGTTATTGTAGCATGCGAACGGCCTTTATTATGCTGTGAGAAATCCTTCGCCTGCCGTAAAATGGTGGTTTGAATTCTATCAACGGAGCCTGCCATGCCCATCGACGGGAAACTACTGGAAATTCTTTGCTGCCCGGTCAGCAAGACACCGCTGACCCGCCTGACTGCGAGCCGGCTGAAGAAGCTGAACGCCGGGATCTCCGAGGGTTCGGTTTTGACCATCACCGGTGACACCGTCGGGCAGACTCTTCGAGAAGCACTCATCACGGAAGACTCAAAAGTCATTTACCCGGTGATCGACGAGATTCCCATCCTGCTTGAAGAGCAGGGAATCGGCACGACCCAGTTCCAGGACTTCTGAGGTGCAACCCCCCGCGCCTCAAGCGGTCAGCAACGATGTCAGGCATGCCCTGGCTGAAGACCTGGGCACAGGAGACTGTACCGCAGCCCTGATTCCCCCGGAGAACAGCCTGCAAACCCGGGTCATCTGCAGGGAAACAGCCGTGCTGTCAGGTCGCCCCTGGTTCGAGGAAACCTTCCGCCAAATCCAGCCCGGCGTAGAGATTTACTGGCAGGCGGCCGATGGGGACCGCCTGGAGCCGGAGATGGAAATCTGCCGACTTGACGGCCCGGCCCGATCCATTCTCAGCGGCGAACGGACCGCGTTGAATTTTCTGCAAACGCTCTCCGGCACCGCCACGCAGGCAAGACGTTACACAGAAGCCGTAGAAGGGACCGGCGTAATTATTCTGGACACGCGTAAAACCGTACCCGGTTTGCGCCTGGCGCAGAAATACGCAGTCCTCTGCGGCGGGGCCCAAAACCACCGCATTGGCCTGTTCGACGCCATCCTGATCAAGGAAAACCATATTTCTGCCGCAGGCTCCATTACGGCTGTGGTAGGCGAGGCCCTGCGGCTTTATCCCGGGCTGTTACTTGAGGTCGAGGTGGAAAACATCACACAACTGGAAGAAGCCTGTAATGCCGGGGCGCAGCGGGTATTGCTGGATAACTTCAGCCCGGATCAACTGGAAGCGGCAGTATCGCAGTTCAAAGGCCGTATCGGACTGGAAGCTTCCGGCGGAATAAGCCTGGAAACCGTCCGCGCGGTTGCCGAAACCGGCGTTGACTTCATCTCCACCGGGGATATCACAAAGAGCGTCCGCGCCGTCGATTTTTCGATGCGGTTTATTTAGGGCAGCAGCTTACCCGGGTTCAGAATTCCGGCGGGATCAAACACCTTCTTGATTTCCCGCATCAGCCCGATTTCCGTTTGCGCCCGTGAGCGGCCCAGCCATGGCTGTTTCAACAGGCCGATGCCATGTTCGGCGGAAATGCTCCCGCCGATTTCCTGGGTCAGGGCATAGGTCTTCTCGCTGATTTCGTGTGACCGCGATTCAAATTCAGACATCTCCAGACGCGCCGGCTTGAGGATGTTCATGTGCAGGTTTCCGTCACCGATATGGCCATACCAGACCACCTCGAAATCCGGACAGATTTCATCCATCAGGGCGTTCATTCGCCGCAGGAATTCGGGGACCCGGGATACCCGCACCGACAGGTCATTTTTATAGGGCGGAAAGTGACTGATCGATTCGGAAATGCCTTCACGATAACGCCACAGCTCCTCGATCTGGCGGTCGCTCTGACTGATCACACCATCCAGCAACCAGCCCTGTTCCAGACAGTGCCCGAAACACTCCATGGCCTGTTCTTCCCCGAGGTTGTCCGCACAATCAAACTCCGCGATGACATATAGCGGACAGCCTGTGTCGAATGGCGCTGGCAGATCATTTGCTGTACGCACATGATGCAGGGCCCGGTCGGTGAAAAACTCGAAGGCGGACAACTCCAGCGCTGAGCGCAGCGCGCTGAAAACCTCCATCAGCGCGTCCATGCTTTCCACTCCCAGCAACAACACCCTGCTGGGCAACGGCGGGTCGACCAGTTTCAGGGTCGCCTCCACGATCAGCCCCAGCGTCCCTTCGCTGGCGATAAACAGGTGCCGTAAATCGTAACCACTGGCGTTCTTGATCAGGCCCCGGTTGAGATCCAGCAACTCCCCCCTGCCCGTGACCACCTTCATCCCGACAACGCGGTCCCGCGTCAGGCCATATTTCAGTACACGGATGCCGCCGGCATTGGTCGCAATATTTCCACCCATCTGGCTCGAACCTTCTGAGGCAAAGGACACCGGGTAGTAGAGACCTTTCTGGCGGGCCAACTCCTGCACGGTTGCAGTAACAACCCCGGCTTCAACGGTGACCGTGCGGTCTACTTCGTTGAAATCCAGAACCTTACGCATGCGGTCGAAAGAGACAACGACTTCTCCCATGGCCGCAACCGCTCCACCACTCAGGCCGGTGCGCCCACCGGACGGAACCAGTGCAATCCCCTGCCCGGCCGCGGCCTCGACCAGTTTGCACACCTGCTCGCGTAGTTTCAGGAAAAACGACCAGCGAGGGAGCCGGTTTACGGAATCGTGTCCAGTCCTGCCCGTGGCTTTCAAATACCTCGGGGTCGGCACTCATTTTAAGGCCGGGACAGGCCTCACTCATTGCCCTGGCGGCGGCATTTACTGGATTATCATTCATTTGGTTTTTCAGGCTTGCCTGCAGACCCGGATAGCGACAGAATGCTGAGACAATCCTCCTCTGGGAAAAGTGAAAAATTCATGTCAAATGGAACACGAAACTACTCTCTCGACAAGTCAAAAATCAAGTTTCTTTTGCTCGAAGGAATTCACGCCTCTGCCGGTGAGCTGATCCAGGGCCATGGATACAACAACGTGGAGATTCTGCGCGGCGCGCTGCTGGATGACGAATTGAAGGAAGCCCTGCAGGGCGTGCACTTCCTGGGCATCCGTTCACGTACACAACTCGATAGTGCCGCTCTTGCCGCAGCTGACCGCCTGGCAGCAGTGGGTTGCTTCTGCATCGGCACTAACCAGGTCGATCTTGCGGCCGCTGCCGATTGCGGGGTACCGGTATTCAACGCTCCGTTTTCCAATACCCGCAGCGTGGCCGAACTTGCGCTGGCGGAAGCCATATTGCTGATGCGCGGCATCCCGCGGCGCAACGCGGCGGCGCATCGCGGTGAATGGATCAAGTCGGCAACCCACTCACATGAGATCCGCGGAAAAACCATCGGCATCATTGGCTACGGCCATATCGGCTCCCAACTCGGTATCCTGGCCGAGAGTCTCGGTATGCGGGTGCTCTACTACGATATCGAACACAAGTTGCCACTGGGAAATGCAGACAACCGGGGCAACTTGTGGGACTTGCTCAACGAGTCAGAGGTGGTCAGCCTGCACGTACCGGAAACCGCTTTGACCACCAACCTGGTGGATGCCAAATTCCTCAAGGGCATGCAAGCCGGCAGCTTTCTGATCAATGCATCACGCGGCCAGGTGGTAGTAATCGACTCCCTGGCCGACGCACTTGATTCCGGCCACATCGCCGGTGCGGCGATCGATGTTTTCCCGGTTGAGCCGGGCTCCAACAATGAACCGTTCGAGTCCCGCCTGTGTGGCCAAGATAACGTGATCCTTACACCCCATATCGGCGGTAGCACCATCGAGGCACAGGAAAACATCGCACTGGAAGTCGCCGGCAAGCTGGTCAAGTACAGCGACAACGGCACCACCCGTTCAGCCGTCAACTTCCCGCAGGTTTCCCTCCCGGACCACCAGGACGCCAGCCGCATTCTGCACATTCACCGCAATGAGCCAGGCGTCCTGCAGCAGATCAACCAGGTCTTTTCGGAGCAGGAGGTCAACGTTGCTTCGCAGTACCTGGAAACAAGGGATGAAATCGGCTACGTCGTCATGGATGTGGAAACTGCGAACCCGCAACAACTGCTGAACGGCCTGCGCGGCATTTCGTCAACGATTCGCGCCAGAATTCTCCATTGAACAGACTTGAACCGGGCAAACTCCCGCGACCGCACTATAATAGAATATACACCTGTCGAAGGAAAGACCAACATGGCGAAATCAAAAGGCCAGAAACGTGTATCCATCCTTTTTCTGCTTCTTTTCTGCGCCACGCCTTTATTCGGCCAGGACGAAGTAAAACCCCACAAGCTTTTTGACCGTGACGACACGCTGAAGGTTACTCTTACGGGCCCCTGGGGCGACATCGAACGCGACGAGAAAAACCAGCAACCGTATCCGGCAAAAATCGAATTCACCGACGAGCTTGGTAACAGCACGACACTCAACATGACGGCAGCGCGGCGCGGCATAACCCGGCAGAAGGTGTGTGACTTTCCGCCCATAAAGTTGCGATTCGAAAAAGAGGCCTCCAAGGGTACGACCTTCAGAGGACAAAAGTCCCTGAAAATGGTTACTCATTGCAAACGATCCAGAAAGCTATGAGCAGTACTTCCTGCTGGAAATGCTGTCTTACCAGATGTACAACCTGTTAACCGACTACAGCTTCCGGGTGCGTGCGCTGAATGCCACCTTTGTGGACAGCGAAACCGGAAGGGAAATTGAAAACCGATTCGCCTTCCTGATCGAAGATGACAGCGACGTCGCAAAACGCCATGATCTGAAAAAACTCAATGTCCCCAGGATCAAGGTATCCCGGCTCGATTCCGGAATCACCAGCCAGTTTTCCCTGTTTCAGTACATGATCGGTAACGTTGACTGGGCGGCGCTCGGTGGCCCGGACCCTACAGAGTGCTGTCACAACGTGAAACTGATCGGGCCCGAACCGTTTCAGCCCAATGACCTGGCATATCCGATTCCTTACGATTTCGACTCGGCCGGGCTGGTCAATGCGCCCTACGCAGCGCCGCCGGAAGGCCTGCCCATAAGATCGATCACACAACGACTGTACAGGGGTTACTGCAGGAGCAACGACACATTGCAAGCGGCACGTCAGAAAACCCTCGAGCAGGAATCAGCCATCTATGCTTTGCTCGACAACGAAAGCCGGCTGACTGACGGCAGGAGGAAAAAGGCCACCCGGTACATGAATAAATTCTTCAAAATCATCAAGGATCCTGATGATTTCGATAAAAACGTTACTCGGAAATGCCGCAAATAGGGATCTCTCTGATCACCGGCTGCGGGCTGCTTTGGTCTGCTGCTCCGGCATCAGCCTCCAAAAGCTCCGGAACCGCCGGGTTCTGGAGTTGCTGAAGGCGTTGCTGAAGATAACTGTTGTTCGGATCCATCGCGATCACTTGTTCCAGGTACGGGATCAACCCTTCCTGATCCATTGGTAAGGGCAGCTTCCCGTTCGGGTATCCACCGAACAGGCCTTCCTGCGTGATCTCAAGGTAGGCCACGTAACCGCCGTAAGCCCGGGCGATTCCGGTATCAATGATAACGACTCTGCCGTCAAAGCGTGGCCAGATGACGCCACTGGTAGGCGTATGCCCGACGACGATGTGACTGGCGCCGTGCCGTGCCAGGATAGCGTCGACAGTCTCTTCCGATGCATCAGGTTCCACCCCTGACAGCCCCCGGTACCACAGCGGCCCGAATGGGTCTTCGAGGACTCCGACATTGCGGGGATCGAAATTCCGCAGTCTGCTGACCACCTGCTCAGTCATTGAGTCCAGGGAGTTCTGGCAATAGAACCCGCTGATGCCACCATGCAGAAAGAGGCTTCCATTGATCCGCACAGCCACCTTCTGGTTCATCACCCAGTTAGCGTATTCGCCGTCGGGATTCCAGGCCGGATCCCAGGCCTGGCGGTGCTCGACCCAGCCCAGCGGGTGCTGCGTGTTCCATTCTTCACGATAATTTTCGGGCAGATTCGCCAGGGCGTCCGGGTTACTTGCCGCCAGGTTCTGCATAGTCACTTCGTAGACGCGGTCCCGTAACGTGGCCGATTTGCGGGTTGCAAAGGCTTCGAACTCGCCATCGGTCACGTACCTCAGGTCACCATAAACATTCATGGCTTCATGATTGCCGATCAGGTTATGGACCCGGCCACCCTTTTTCTTTGCCTGCTTGCCCAGCTTGATAATGTGTTCGATTATTTTGCGCGTATCGGGACCGCGGTCGGGGATATCTCCGGTTTGCACCAGATGCGTTTCACCACCGCTCCACTTGTTTTTCTTGTCGATCAGGCCTGCGGCCCTCAGGGCCGACAGGTAGTTTTCGTAATCGCCGTGCAGATCACCTATGGCGATGATGCGCTCAACACCTTCCCACTGGTATTCATCTATCTGCCGGGCCCCGGCCATTGCCAGGTTGGCAAACAGCAAACAGGCCAGCACGACGACTTGCAAGTATTTCAGTGGTTTTAAGCTCATGCGGCAAATAATAACTGGTTTATCGCGTAGAATCGATTTGCAATGTTTCTTAAATTGGCTGGGTCTGATGTAAACAGACAACAAACATACACGGGAGTTCTTAATCATGCGTATATCGAATCACCTGGTCATTGGCCTTGCCACCCTTCTGCTGTCCTGCACAGGAAATGCCCTGGCTAAAAATTCAGACCTGCCCGAAGTGACAGAGGACGGATTGCACCGGGTGCCGGACTCCAAGATGTCGGTGGTCTATGCCGAGCCCGGAGCAGAATTGAACCTGTACACGCGTGTGCAGTTGATGGATGCCTACGTCGCGTTCAAAAAAAACTGGCAGCGGAAGCAGCGCCAGGGTTCCATCAATCCAATACGGGTCAGTGACAGGGATATGGAAAAAATCAAGGCAAACCTTGCGAAAGAATTTGACACGGTGTTCAGGGAAACACTCGAAGCAGGCGGCTATGAAGTCGTTGACGAAGCCGCCGACGATGTCCTGTTGATCAGGCCGGCCATTATCAACCTGGACGTCAATGCCCCGGATACGCCGCGCGCCGGCAGAAGCATGAGCTTCACCTCTTCTGCGGGCGAAATGACGCTGTACATAGAGCTCTATGACTCGGTCACGGGTGACATGATCGCGAAAGCCATGGACCGCAGGATCGATAGCACCAGCAGCGGTTTCTATACATGGACCAACTCGGTTTCGAACAAGGTTGCCGCAAGGAAGATTCTCCAGGGCTGGGCGTCCATCCTGCTGAACGCCCTGAACGAGGCAAAACAGCCCTGAAGCAGGACGGGAAAAAAAGCGGGGAATAGTGCATAATGCGCGGCCCGAATTCATTTTTTCTCAGGAGATTGACCCGATGAAAGTTAGAATCGCTGTATTTGCGTTATTCCTGTTGCTTGGTTTTTCCGGCCAGATTCTTGCTCAGGATCCGGTTGCCACCGTTCATGCCGGATGCGCCACGGAAATTGAAAACTACTGCAGCCAGGTCTCCGAAGGCGAAGGCCGGCTGCTCGCCTGCTTCTATGCCCACGAAGACAAGCTGTCCGGTGCCTGTCAGTATGCCCTGTACGACGCATCTGCTCAGTTGGAGCACGCTGTTTCTGCTTTGAACTACGTCGCGAGCCAATGTGAAGACGACATCGTCAAGCTGTGTGCAAACGTCCAGGCTGGCGAAGGCCGCCTGCTGGAATGCCTGAACGGCCAGAAAGAAGCGGTCAGCGCCGCATGCAACCAGGCCATTAGCGACGTGTTCGAATAAGTATCTGAATGCAATGAAAAACAGGCCGGTGCCCTCATGGTGCCGGCTTTTTTTTGCCTGATTGCCTGAGCGGTGTATCCCGCCCGACGAATGGTAGAGCAGACACCTCACTCTTTAACCGCGCATTGACTATACTAATGACAGGGATTTTTAATTAAAATCGCTACGGATTGGCGATCGGCAGTCTGCGGATTCTCCGTGTGTGCCGTAATTCATCAAGGATGATGCTTGAGAGAACCGGAATTGCCCGGTTTGACGCGGTGGGGGTGAGAATAGAAATGAAAACAGGGAAAAGCGTAGCAGAAGCAGGAATTAGAGCCAACCGAGGCTTTACGATTCTGGAGGTAATGATCACGCTGGCAGCCATTGCCATCGTCGTGCTGGTCACCGTCCCGGGATCGAATATGCTGATGGAGAAATACCGGCTGAAGACTGCGTCGGGCAAGCTCTTTTCAGGGCTTGAACTGGCCCGGTCAGAAGCTCACCAGCGCAGCAGCACCGTCATGATGTGTCCCAGCTCAAACGGTCACTCCTGCAGGAGAGACGGAGACTGGAGCATGGGCTGGCTGGTCTTCACGGACGGCAATGGCAACGGCACAGTGCAGGATATTGAGTTGATCAAGGCGTTTGAAGCGCCGCACAAGACCGTTAAAATTTTGGCGCAAGGCGCAGTCCAGAACCACGCGGCCTTCACGGCGACCGGTCTGAATGTAGACAATGGAAAGCAGAGCGGGAAATTCCAGATCTGCCTCGATGGATCAGAAGCCGCACCGAAGATCGTTAAAGTGAACGCTGAAGGCTGGATTCAATTGGTCAAGGTCCATGAAGAAGTCTGCGAATCAGGCTGACAACGGCTCATCAAGCGTCCTACTCTTCGGGAGCAAGGCGTAAGCAAAGACCGTCATGAGCCGGCTGCAACCGCAGCTGACAGCTCAGACGTGAATGCGTCTGGAAATGATCGAGCATTTCCAGCAGTTCTTCTTCGTCAGGTTCTTTTATCGGGAAACTCTCAAGCCAATTCTCGCCGAGGATTACGTGGCAGGTTGCACAGGAACACATGCCGCCGCAAAGCGCACTCACACCCCAATCGTGTTCCCGCAATAATTCCATCAGCACATCGTCGGGCTTGCCTTCTATTTCATGCTCACGACCATCCAGGTCAATCACTTTTATTGTTATCATTACCATTCCTGTCCAAACAAAACCAATCGGTCAGCCGTGATCCTGTTTCAACTGCTTCACCAGTGAAACCGACATCAAGCCCCCCACGAATATAAGCGGCAGGGAAACTATAAGTGTTGCCGATTGAATCACTTTCAAGCCACCGATAAACATGAGTGTCAACGGGAGCACCGCGAGGGCCAGGGCCCAGAAAACCCGGTGCCAACGCTCCGGATCTTCGCCAGCAGGCAGATTTCGGGTCGCTGCAGACGCAAGAATATAGGATGCCGAATCGTAGGTGGTCGCCGAAAAAACCAATGCTACCAATGCAAACACCGAAATAACAGCACCGGCAGCAGGTAATTGCCCCAGAATGGCCACCACCGCTGCTGAGCCATCCTGGTCAGTCATGATGGTAGTTACTTCCACCGTACCCGCCATTTCCAGACTCAGCCCGTAATTACCAAATATCATGTAAAACAACCCTGCGCCCAACGTACCGTAGCCCGTCATGCCGAAAATTACCTGTCGCAGCGTTCGGCCCCGCGATATTCGGGTTACAAACAAGCCCACGAACGGTGCATAGGCTATCCACCACGCCCAGTAGAAGACAGTCCAGTTTTCAACAAAGCCGGAGTTGTTGAATGCATCCGTCCAGGAGTTCATTCGGATGAAATTCTGGGCCACCAGGCCGATGCTGTTCATCGACGTTTTCAACAGGAAGACCGTTGGGCCGGCAATCAGGACAAACGTCAGTAATCCGAATGCCAACCACATATTCAGATCACTCAGGCGCTTGATCCCCTTTTTCAGCCCCAGCCAGACACTGGTGGCAAACACGGCCACCGACACCGCAACGATACCCATCTCCAGGCCAAAGCCATTCTCAATACCGGTGACCTGTGCGACACAGGCGGCAATCATCGGTGTTGAAAAGCCCAGCGAAGTGCCGGCCCCACCCAACAGGCCGATCATGAATAACCAGTCAATCAGCCGCTCGCTGCGGGTTTCCTGATTACCCCCAAAAAAATAATGGCAGCTGGTGCTGAGCCGGAGAACTGTCATTTTTTTGGCGTAGTAAGGATAGGCTATGGCTACGGTAGGCAAGCAGTAAATAGCCCAGGCAGTTGGACCCCAGTGAAATATTCCATAGGAAGATGCCCACTCGGCTGCCGCTGCGGAACGCGCTTCAAGCCCGAAAGGCGGAGCACCATAATAGTAGCCCCACTCGATCGGGGCCCAGTACATCAGTCCGGCTCCGACACCGGCGCAAAACAGCATGGCCGTCCAGCTGAAAGTGCTGAACTCAGGCTTTTCATCACCGGATGCCAGCCGGACTTTGCCATAGGGGCCCAACGCCAGCCAGAGCAGAAACACCAGTACCGCGAGCCCTGACAGAAGGTAAAGAAAGCCAAAATTACGGGTTACTTTTCCGTACAGGCTAACCAGCAGTTCGCCGCCGGACTCAGGAAACAGCATCAATGGAATGCACGCCAGCAGAATCACTGCGATTGCGGCGGAAAACCCCGGCCAGTCGATACCCTGTTTTTTCAATTTATCCTCTCCGTCTGCAGAGCCTCCAGGCCCAGCAAGCTGCATAACTCCGCTGGTACCGCGTCCAGTTCACCAATCCGCTCACCCAGTTCCATCACGGCCGGAGCTTGCCGGGAGTATGCCGGCCAGACCGGCCATCCGCCGGGATTCGGATCACCGTTGCGGGCGAACTGCACCCAGTAGTCCATCATGGCTGCGGTCAGCCTGCTGTCCGTATCCTCTACCGGCAACCAGGGGTCATGCCGGTCGAAAACATAGGGAAGCTCGGCGCCGTGGTAAGCACCCAACTGAGCACCACCCGCTCCAGCCCTCTGCCGATTGAAAAAGTAGACCCAGGAACGGCCCCCTGTCCGATCCAGCTGCGCTGCCAGGAACCGCGAGGGACACAACATCTCGAAGGCGGTGGTCAACCGGTCCAGTTTACGCCGGGCAACGGGTTCATCCGCGACAGCCTCGCGCAGGACAGCTTTTTGCCGGGGCGCATGTTCAGCCAGCCAATTTTCCACGTCCTGCGAGGTCGTACCCGGTGCCAGGTACACATACCACTCGTCCGCATTAGTGCCAATCATCAGATCCACGCCACTGGCGCGTGCGTGCGGCAAAACATCCAATGGATGCAGCTTCAGTGTTAAGCCGTCAACCACCGCCGAAAAATAGTGATCCCCGGGCAGGGTGTCTGCAGCTTCCAGCAGCGCCTCGGCGGGAATGGACCTCAACTCGTCTGCACTGGCGCCAGGGCCCAGGCCGAGTTGACCGGCGAGGAACTTACCCACAGTCTGTTCGTCAGCCAGGGTCCGCCTGTTAAGGACCGGTCCTCCAATGCTCTGGGCAATTATTCGCCGAAACAACGGCCGGTCGGGCTGTCCGGTCGCCAGTTCTGCCAGCATCAAGTCCACCAGGTTGAAGGCGCCTGCTGACTCACCGAATCCGGTAATGTTCCCAGCGTCACCGCCGAATGCGCCAATATTCGAGCTTACCCACTGGAAAGCTGCCCTTATGTCCAGCAACGCAAAATTTGCAGTCGCCTCCCCCGGTCCGTTATCCAAAGCCGGGTGTGCAAAAAAGCCAAATGGGCCCAGCCGGTGCGTAATTGAAACCACGACCACTCCCCGGGCAGCAAGATTTTCTCCGACGTAATTCGGTTCATAGGACCAGCCACCCTTGTTGCTGCCGCCATGCACATAAACCATGACCGGTAAATCTGCACCTGCCTTCAGCTCTGGTGACCAGATATTCAGGTACAGGCAGTCTTCGCTCACAGCTAATGGCCTGCCTGCAACCTCCGGTCCTGCGCCGAACGCAGCAGCCAGGTCAGCATACCAGTCAACCATGCCGCTGCCCTGCATGCAGGCGGGCGCGTATTGAGTTGCGTCCTGCCGGCCCTGGACAATGGCTGATAGCGGGGCGCGCCAGCGTAAAACCCCGACCGGTGGCTGTGCGAAAGGGACACCTTTGAATGCCGCGATAGTGTTGTTTACGCCGCTCCAGGAGCCAAGCCATTCCCCTGCACTCCCGCTGGCGACCGGCGGTGCTTTTTCCTGGCTGCATGAGGGCATGGCAGCCAGCAACACACAACAGCAGAAAAATATTCGCTGTACAAAGCGGTGCCAGCCGGGTGTTCGTGTTGAGAAATCCGGCTTCTTTGGCCGACCGGGGTTCGTCTGGGCTATTTTCATGTCGACTCATTATGCCCGAGCGCATATGCTAAATGAACTTATGCGATAAACCCTGGCAGGTCCCTTGAAATACGACTTCATCATCATTGGCGCCGGTATCGTCGGGCTGTCTACGGCCTGGCAGCTGGCTCAGCAATCCCGGGGTTCCCGCATCCTTCTGCTGGAAAAGGAACCCGGACCGGCCCGACACCAGACCGGGCACAACAGCGGTGTCATCCATGCCGGCGTTTACTACGAGCCGGGCAGTATGAAGGCACGGTTCTGCAAGGAGGGCTCGCAGGCCACTTACGATTTTTGCAATGAACACCGGGTACGCTGCAGGAAAACCGGGAAATTACTGGTAGCCACCGAGCCGGATGAATTGCCCGGGATGAAGCATTTGTTCGAGCGCTGCCGTGAGAATGGCCTGGAGCCACGCATGCTCGGCAAGGGTGAATTACATGATCTGGAGCCAGCCGTCACCGGGTTGGGCGCCTTCCTGGTTGAAGAGTCCGGGATCGTCGATTTTCCGGGTATGTGCGACGTGATGCTGCAGCAATTTCTCGAGATGGGAGGAACTGCCCGCTTTGCTCACGAGGTGACCGCCATCAGCGAGCAGAGTGATCAGATAGACGTCCACACGGCACAGGAATCATTCAGCTCGGCTTGCCTGGTGGCCTGCGCGGGCTTGATGGCTGACCGCATGGCAATGTTGCAGGGCCTGGAAATTGATTTCAGGATCATTCCCTACCGGGGGGAATACTACCGGCTCCGGGAAGAACTGAATAAGCTGATCAGCCACCTGGTTTATCCTATTCCCAACCCGTCGGTGCCCTTCCTGGGTGTGCACCTGACACCGATGGTCGATGGCTCCATCACGGTAGGACCGAACGCGGTGCAGGGTTGGAAGCGTGAAGGGTATGGACGGGTGAATTTCAACCTCCGGGATACCTCGGAGATGCTGTCTTTTCGGGGATTCTGGAAAGTCAGCGCTGCTAATGTGAAGCATGGGATCGGCGAATATCGCAATTCGCTATGGAAGTCCGCCTACCTGGCAAGAATCAGGAAGTACTGCCCGGGCCTCAAGGCGTCAGACCTCGAGCCCTACCCCGCTGGTATCCGCGCCATGGCGGTCACGCGTGGCGGCACGATGGTGCATGACTTCCTGATCAAAGAAACACCCCGCAGCGTACATGTCTGCAATGCACCTTCCCCGGCGGCCACTTCTGCAATTCCCATTGGCGGCCATATCTGCAAACTCCTGTCACAACGCAGGGCCGGCTGACAATAGGTTCAACGGGCCGTCAGTTGAAAACAGCCCAGGGCAGAAAATCAACCCGATCTCCCTGGCGGATTTCCTCACCTGTTTTCTGCCGCACCAGCCCGTCCCCCCAGGTCGTTGAAAACAACACACCACTGCTCTGGTTGGAAAACTGCTCGACTCCGTCAGCCCCGGCACGTACCCGCAGGTAGTCCTCACGCTGGCTGGCTTGCTTATCAAATAACGCCTGGTGGGAAACCGCGTGCAGGGACGTATCGCTAACCCCCTGGCAGGCAAACAGGTAAGGTCGCGCGATGACCAGCAGGGTGACAAACACGGAAACCGGGTTGCCCGGCAGACCGATAAAAGGCTTGCCCTGCACTTGCCCGAACGCAAAAGGCTTTCCGGGCTTGACGGCGATCCGCCACAAGTCGATGGAACCCAGTGATTCAACCACCGCCTTCACGTGGTCTTCCTCACCCACGGACACACCTCCTGAAGTGATGATAACGTCGGCCTGTTGTGCGGCCCGCTGCATCATCTCACTCACGATTTCGGGGTCATCCCGGGCCACGCCCATATCCACTACGTCAAAGCCCCAGGCCGCCAACTGGGATTTCATCAAGTAGCGGTTGGAGTTATAAATCTGCCCGGGCTGGATAGCCTCACCCGGTTCGCGCAGTTCATCGCCGGTGGACATGACAGCTACCTTCAGCCGCTGATAAACATCGACCCGGGCAATGCCCAGGGACGCCGCCAATCCAAGATCCTGCGGCCGCAGGCGCTGTCCGGCAGGTAAAACGTGCTGGCCTTTCGTCAGGTCCTGGCTCCGGCGCCGGATATTGGCACCCGTAGCCGGCAATTTGAGAATACGAACCTCACCCTCTGCCTCTTCACAATGCTCCTGCATTACCACCGTATCCGCACCCGGCGGCACTTCGGCGCCGGTGAAAATACGGGCTGCGGTTCCACTGGCCAGGATAGCCGGTACCGAACCGGCAGTAATCCGCTGACTCAATGGAATCCCGGTCGTGGCATCAGTCCACTCGGCATTCCGGAACGCATACCCGTCCATTGCACTGTTGTCCGCGGGCGGCACATCGATCGGAGCGATGATGTCCGACGCCAGGGTGCGGCCGGTCGCATCCAGTAATGGAATCGTTTCAGTCCGCACCAGGCGGGTACTGCTTTCCAGCAGCAGTTTGACGGCTTGGTTTACGCTCAACATGGTTAGGTTTTCCCACTGCTTGTTTCACACAGACTGCCTGCGGTCAGCAGGGCAGCATGGTCGTTGATGTTGAAAAAAGGTGATGGCGACATAGCCGGCCAATCCAGCTCGGCTAACTTCTGCACTCGAAGAAACTGCTTGAATCCAGCCATTCGCTGCACCTCTGCCGCTTGTTCAATACGCGCTGCAATGCGCCTGTGCCAGATGGAAAATGTCGGCTGAATTTCACCTTCATAACGAATAACCGCACCTGGCATATTCGATTCAACGGCGCAGGCCAACAATTGGCCTGCAAGCCCCGCGGGTATAAAGGGTGCGTCGCAGGGCACCAGCAAAAGCCAGTCGGAACCCCTGTCCATCGCCCGCAAGCCGGCCAGCAAACCGCCCAGCGGCCCGCCGTCCGCTTGCATGTCAGGAATCTGCGGCAGACCAAAACCCTCGTACTCTTCTGCAACGCGTTCGACGCTGAGCAACAGCCGTTGAACCTGCGGGCCGACCCGGTCGATCACATGGCATAATAAGGGCTTACCGGCCAGCGGCAGAAGGGCCTTGTTGGTTCCACCCATTCGTTCCGAGCGGCCGCCCGCCAGGATCAGGCCGGTGATGGTTTCTCCGGCTGGGCTGGACCTGCGAGTCACAGGCGTTGCAATGCTTCCCGCGCGACGGGTTTCAGAGCTGAATTTCCCGAGCGCTCGAATGTTGCCAGTTTCTCCAGCATGGAAGGCGCCCAAAAACGCTGCAGGTGGTCCGCAGTAGACGCTACCGCATCATCGTGGAAACTGAAGTTATCGGCTATCTGGTTGGCCATTTTTACGAGTTGTTCAACTTCCTGCATCAGCTGGGTCTCATTGCGTGATTCTGTCCGGAAAGGTGTAGACATTATGCCGTCCGGGCCGGGCGAAACCCACCAGGGTCAGACCTGAGTTCCGGGCAAATTCTACCGCCATAGTTGTCGGTGCGGAAACTGCCATGACTATCTCAATGCCTGCTGCGGCCGTTTTGTAGACCATTTCGTAACTCGCCCGGCTTGAAACCAGCACGAAGCCGGAACCGGAGTCAAAGCCGTCCCGGAACAAACTGCCGATCAATTTATCCAGGGCATTGTGCCGGCCGACATCTTCGCGCAAGCGGATAATGGTGCCGTCGGCGCCACACCAGGCGGCGCCATGGGTAGCTCCGGTCAGGGCTTGCAGTGGCTGATGATTCTCCAGATCCGAAACCGCATGCTGCAAAGCGCTGTGGCTGACCGACAATGACCGGCGCACCGGTTTCGGCTCCCGCAGGGCCTGCTCAATGTTTTCGGCTCCGCACAGTCCGCATCCCGTGCGTCCCGCCATATTGCGGCGCCGGGTGGACAGGCGATCGAACCAGTCTTCGCTGATGGTCAGCGCCAATTCGATGCCGTCCTGGCGTGGAATGATGCGCATTGCCGAAATATCGTCGACGCCGCCCACCAGGCCTTCAGTGATGGAAAAACCCACCGCAAAATCTTCGAGGTCCGTTGGCGTGGCCATCATCACGACGTGGGACACCCGGTTGTAAGTGAACGCGACCGGAACTTCGCGAGGCGATACTGTCGTCGCGGTCCCGTGCGATGAGGTTTGAGCGCCATCCCGGACGCGTCGCCAGCTGTGTACCGGAATGCGCCGGGATTCAGACACGGGCCTTGTCCAGCAACTCCTCCTGCCGCGCGGCGAACTCACGGTACTCTTTTTGCCACTCAGATGGCTGACTGACATGGCTTACCTGCACCGCGGTCACCTTGTACTCCGGGCAGTTGGTCGCCCAGTCGGAATTATCCGTGGTGATCACATTGGCGCCGCTGGACGGGAAATGGAACGTCGTGTACACCACGCCGGGCTGCACCCGTTCGGTCAGAACGGCCCGCAGCACGGTTTCACCCGCCCGGCTGCGTATACCGCACCAGTCGCCTTCACTGATGCCACGCTCTTCGGCATCGATGGGATGAATTTCCAGCACGTCCTCGCTGTAAAACTCGGAATTGGCGGTACGCCGTGGTCTGCGCGCCCACGTTGTACTGCGACAGGATTCGTCCGGTCGTCAGCAGCAATGGGTACTTACGGGTTGTACGCTCTTCGGTGGGCACGAAACCGGTGATCGCGAAATAGCCCTTGCCGCGCACGAACTCATCCACGTGCATGGTGGGTGTGCCGTCCGGCGCATCGTCATTGCAGGGCCACTGGATGCTTCCGAGACGATCCAGCTTTTCGTAGGAAACACCGCTGAAGGTGGGCGTCAGCCGGGCAATTTCATCCATGATTTCGGACGGGTGCTGTAGTCCATCGGATAACCCATGGCATTGCTCAGCGCCATGGTGACTTCCCAGTCCTCCAGGCCGGCCAGTGGCTCGATCGCTTTGCGCACCATCGAAATCCGCCGTTCGGCATTGGTGAACGTTCCGTTTTTCTCGAGGAACGACGAACCGGGCAGCAAGACGTGTGCAAACCGCGCGGTTTCATTCAGGAAGATATCCTGCACCACCAGGCACTCCAGGGACTTCAGCGCTTTTTCGACGTGGTGCGTATTCGGGTCGCTCTGCGCCACGTCTTCGCCCTGCACGTACAGGCCTTTGAAATTTCCGCTGATCGATGCATCGAACATATTCGGGATACGCAAACCGGGTTCGGCCTGCAGGCGCGTGTTCCACTCCTGCTTCAAACAGGCCGCGCACAGCCGGGTCGGAAATATGGCGGTAGCCGGGCAATTCGTGCGGGAAAGAGCCCATGTCACAGGAGCCCTGCACATTGTTCTGGCCGCGCAACGGATTGACACCCACGCCTTCGCGGCCCAGGTTGCCGGTCAACATGGCCAGGTTGGCGATACCCATCACCGTGGTCGAACCCTGGCTATGCTCAGACACACCCAGACCGTAGTAGATGGCCGCATTACCGGCTTCGGCAAACAGGCGTGCTGCAGCCCTCAGTTCAGCAGCGGGGATTCCGGTAGCCTGCTCCGTTGTCTCCGGTGAATTCTGCTCGCCGCTGATGAATTCCCGCCACTTGAGGTACTGCTCCTGCTCACAACGCTGCGGCAATAAAGGCGCTGTCCTCCAGGCCTTCGGTCGACGACCACGTGCGCCATGGCATTGATAAACGCCACGTTGCTGCCGGGACGCAGCGCCAGGTGATGATCAGCCCGGACATGCGGTGCACTGACCAGTTCGATACGCCGTGGATCGGCCACGATCAGACGTGCGCCCTCGCGCAGGCGCCGCTTGAGCCGCGAAGCAAACACCGGGTGGGCGTCGCTCGGATTGGCACCCATCACCAAGACGACATCAGCACTGGCCACAGAATTGAATGCCTGGGTGCCGGCGGATTCACCCAGCGTGGTCTTCAGGCCGTAACCGGTGGGCGAATGGCAGACCCGGGCGCAGGTATCGACGTTGTTGTTGCCAAATGCCGCCCGCACCATTTTCTGCACCAGGTAGGTTTCCTCGTTGGTGCAGCGGGAAGACGTGATTCCGCCAATACTGTCGCGGCCGTACTTGTCCTGGATCGCCCGGAAGCGGTCAGCGGTATAGCCGCAGGGCTTCCTCCCAGCTGACTTCCCGCCAGGGGTCATCGATACTCTCGCGGATCATCGGGCTGGGTGATCCGGTCCTTGTGCGTGGCATAGCCAAAAGCGAAACGGCCCTTGATGCAGGCATGTCCCTCATTGGCCTGCCCTGCCCTGTCCGGCATCATGCGCAGCACCGTGTCGCCTTTGAGTTCCGCGTGGAATGAACAACCCACGCCGCAATAAGCGCAGGTGGTCGTGACACTGCGTTCCGGCAAACCCATTTCGATTATCGATTTTTCCATCAGGGCTTCGGTCGGACAGTTATCGACACAGGCGCCACAGGAGACGCAATCGGAGTCCATGAAGCTATCGGCCTGCCCGGCGGCTGACTTTCGAGTCAAAACCGCGGCCGGCTACCGTCAACGCAAACGTACCCTGGATGTCGTCACAGGCCCTGACGCAGCGATAACAAACGATGCACTGGGACGGATCGAAGGTGAAATACGGGTTAGACTCGTCTTTGGTCGCGTCCTGGTGGTCCGCCCCGTCCAGGCCGTAACGGCTACTTTCCACACCCAGTGACACTGCCACGTCCTGCAGTTCGCAGTCACCGTTGGCGGAGCAACTGGTGCACATCCAGCGGGTGATCGGAAACGTAAAGTTCCACCACATTGCGACGCAATTCGTCCAGGGCGTCGGACTGGGTATTGACCACCATGCCCTCTTCAACATCCGTGGTGCAGGAGGCCGGATAGCCCTTACGCCCTTCAATCTCGACCAGGCAAACCCGACAGGAGCCGAACGCATCCAGGGTATCCGTGGCGCACAGCCTTGGCACCTTGACGCCGGCCTCCGCAGCCGCACGCATCACCGAAGTCCCCTGCTGGGACGGTCACGGCCTGCCCGTCGACCTGTCAGTGAAACCAGGCCCGCCGATTTGCAGCGGAATGGGGGTGCCCATGTCAGTTTGCTTCCCGAAATTAACGCTCATTTTCTGAAATCTTCCGGGAAAGTGCCTGAGTGCACTGCGCACCGGCATGGGTGTCAAACCGCCCATCGCGCACAGAGAGCCTTTATCCATGGTTTCACACAGATCGTAAAGTACCTTCAGATTTACTTCCCGATCTTCGTTGGCGATAACCCGATCGATGACTTCTACCCCGCGCACCGATCCGATACGGCAGGGTGTGCATTTGCCGCAGGATTCGACCGCACAAAACTCCATCGCAAAGCGGGCCTGCTGCGCCATGTCCACGGTGTCGTCAAAAACCACGACGCCGCCATGTCCCAGCATCGCGCCGATTTCGGTCAGCGCACCGTAATTCAGGGTCACGTCCCACTGGGACTCAGGGATGTACGCACCCAGGGGCCCGCCCACCTGGATCGCCCGCGCCGGCCTGCCACTGGCGGTACCACCACCATAGCCTTCAACCAGATCACGCAAACTGGCGCCAAAGGGTAGCTCGACCAGACCGCCACGGCGGATATTACCGGCCAACTGCACGCGTCAATGTGCCGCGCGAACGGCCGGTACCGAAATCCCGGTAGTAGGCTGCGCCTTCCGCCAGGATGGTACTGACGGCGCCCAGCGAAAGCACGTTATTAACCACCGTGGGCTGGCCAAGCAAGCCCTTGATGGCAGGCAACGGTGGTTTGAAACGGATCATGCCGCGCTTGCCCTCCAGGCTGTCCAGCAAGGCCGTTTCCTCGCCGCAGATATAGGCGCCGGCGCCGATACGCAAATGCCAGCTGAAGGACCTGCCGCTGCCCAGAATGTCATCGCCCAGCAGTCGCTCGCGGCCGGCGCGTGCAATGGCTTCCTGCAGCACCGTCCGGGCGTGCGGATACTCGGAACGCAAATAGATGTATCCCTCGGTGGCGCCCACGGCCAGGCCGGCGATGGTCATACCCTCGATCAACTGGTAAGGGTCGGCCTCCATCAACAAGCGGTCGGCAAAGGTTCCCGAGTCACCCTCGTCCGCATTGCAGACGATGTATTTCTGGTCAGCAGGCGCATCCAGCACCGTCTGCCACTTGATCCCGGTCGGAAAGGCCGCACCACCCCGGCCCCGCAGGCCGGACTCCCTGACCTCGTCGACAATCGCCTGCGGTTCCATTGCCAGGGCGCGTTCAAGCCCCTTGTAACCGTCCATGGAGCGGTAGTCTTCGATGGAAACGGGGTCGGTCCAGCCGGCCCGGATAAAGGTCAGGCGCTGCTGGCTGGCGAGCCAGTCGATGCCGTCAACCGGCCCCAGTGAAAGCGGATGATCCGACTCCCCCGGAAATCCTGATTCGAACAAACCGGCGATGTCTGCAACTGTGACCGGGCCAAAAGCCAGGCGGCCCGCATCCGTTTCCACTTCAACCAATGGCTCCAGCCAGAATGCACCGCGTGATCCGTTACGAACCAACTCGATTTCGATACCCCGGCCGCTGGCGCCATGCAGGATCGACTCAGCTACGGCATCGGCACCCAGTGCACAGGCCGTGGCATCCCTGGGAACGAATACCCTGACGGCCATCAGCCCTGCTCCTCCAGCGAGTCGACCAGCCGGTCGAATTCTGCAGAATCCATCCTGGCGTGCAATCGGTCACCGATTCGCAGGGAGGGGGCGCAAGCGCAGTTTCCGAGGCAATAAACTGCTTCCAACGTGATCATTCCATCCACCGGTGGTCTCTCCGAAACCAATGCCGAGGCGCTCGATAGCATGCTGCTCTAACTCACGGGATCCCATTGACTGGCAAGCCTCTGCGCGGCATACCTGAATAGTGTGACGGCCCGCCGGTGAATTTCGGAAGTCGTGATAAAAACTCATCACGCCATGAACTTCAGCCCGCGATAGATTCAGTGCGCCTGCAACCCATGGGAGTGATTCCTCGGGCACATACCCCAGCCTGTCCTGAATATCATGCAAAACCGGCAACAAGGCTCCTACGCTGCCGCGATGAGACTCGACGATGCTCTCGACCACTTCCTGAATTGAGACCGCAGCTGCGTTCATGGATGTCCTATTTTGAGAATTCAAAGTCCCGGAACAGTTTGCGCAATTCCATCTTCTGGATTTTACCCGTCGCCGTATGGGGAATCTCATCTACGAAAACAACATCATCCGGCATCCACCAACGGGCAATCTTGCCATCCAGGTAAGCGAGTACAGCATCCCCGTCAATCTCTGAGCCGGCATCCCTCATGATGACCAGCAACGGCCGTTCGGTCCACTTGGGGTGCGGTAAGCCAATCACCGCAGCCTCGGCAACGCCCGGGCAACCCACCGCCGCATTTTCAATATCTATCGACGATATCCACTCGCCGCCTGACTTGATCACATCCTTGTCGCGATCGGTGATCTGCATAAAGCCCAGTGGATCGATGTTGGCAATGTCGCCGGTGTTAAACCAGCCATCGGCGTCGAGCGCCTGCTCATCCAGCCGGTAGTAAGCCTTCGAGACACACGGTCCTTTGACCAGCAGGTGCCCCGAGGACTTGCCGTCACGCGGCATTTCGGTGCCATTGTCATCAACCACTTTCATCTCGACCAGGAAAGGCGTCCGACCCTGTTTCTCCTTCAGCTTCAGCCGGGCTTCCTGGTCCAGGTGTGAAGTGGAGTGCTTCATCATGCCGGCGGTTCCCAGCGGCGACATTTCAGTCATACCCCAGCCATGCACTACCTCGACACCATAATCCAGTTCGAATTTGCGAATCATCATGGGCGGACAAGCCGCGCCACCGATCACGACCTTTTCCAGGTAAGGCAGTTTCAGGCTATTTTCTTCGAGGTACTGCAGCAGTCCCATCCACACGGTAGGCACTGCTGCGGTAGAAGTCACTTTTTCCGATTCCAGCAGTTCGTAGATACTCTTGCCATCCATCCCTGCTCCCGGCAAGACCATCTTGGCACCGGCAGCAGGCGCGGCAAAGCTCAAGGCCCAGGCATTGGCATGGAACATGGGCACGATAGCCATGATCACATCCTCTGATTTCAGGCCGAACACATCGGGCGTATTGACCATCATTCCGTGAAGCACGTTGGAACGGTGTGAATACAAAACACCCTTCGGGTTTCCCGTGGTACCCGAGGTGTAGCACAACCCGGCTGCCGTATTTTCATCGAAATCTTTCCATTTGAAGTCATCGTCGACCGTGCCGATCCAGTCTTCGTAGGCCACCGCGTTGCGCAGGGAGGTATCGGGCATGTGCGCTGCATCGGTCAACACGATGTATTTCCGGACTGTCCCGAATTTTTCTTTCAGCGCCTCGAGGATGGGGACGAAGGTCAGATCGACAAACAGGATCTGGTCTTCCGCGTGGTTGACGATATAGTCGAGCTGATCAGCGAACAATCGCGGATTCAGCGTATGGTAGATCGCGCCGTTGCCCATGATGCCGAACCAGGTCTCCAGGTGCCTTTCCGTATTCCAGGCCATGGTCGCTACGCGGTCGCCCAGCTTGACCCCTTCCAGTTCCAGGGCCCTGGCGACCTTCAACGAGCGCGTGCGGACATCGGCAAGCGTGCAACGACGAATTGAACCCTCGACACCCCTGGTCACCAATTCACGCTCACCGTGGTTGAGCGCGGCGTGATCCATAATGGTATGCGCCAATAGGGGATAGTTCTGCATCAGACCCAGCATGAAATACTCCTTTCCTACGTTGGTTGATCACGATAATGCGCTTTTATCCTAAACGCCAGTGTCATGGACCGCTTGGACTGCGATAATGCAGGCCTTATATCTACCTGATGTCCGATTCCAATTCCTGAAGGTAATCATCAAATGTACGATTGCAGTAAAAATTACATCAACGGCGAGTGGGTAAAATCCGCTGCCGGCACAGAGCATGACATCATCAACCCGGCTACCGAGAAATCGATTGGCAAGGTCGTTTTCGGAACGGCGGAAGACGTTGACCGTGCAGTAGCAGCGGCGCGCGCGGCTTTTGCTGATTATTCCAGTTGGAGTGTTGAACAAAGGCTCGATTTACTGCAGCGGATTGTCGATGCCTACAAGCAACGATGGAACGATATTGCGACGGCAATCACTGCCGAGATGGGTGCACCGGCGGCCTTTGCCCAGCGCGCCCAGGCCGGTTCCGGGCTGGGCCATTTGCGTGCAACGATCAGCGCATTGCAAGAGATGGACTGGGAAGAAACCGTCGGCAACTCCACGGTGCTGAAAGAACCAATCGGTGTCTGTGGCCTGATCACTCCATGGAACTGGCCGATTAACCAGATTGCCTGCAAGGTCGCGCCTGCACTGGCGGCGGGTTGCACCGTCGTATTGAAACCCAGCGAAATTGCCCCGGTGGACGCCACCCTGTTCACCGAGGTCCTGGATGCCGCCGGCGTGCCGGCCGGGGTTTTCAACCTGGTACACGGTGACGGGCCGGGTGTGGGCAACGCCTTATCCACCCACCCGGATATCGACATGATATCGTTCACCGGCTCCACCCGCGCCGGGGTGCTGGTTGCCAAGGCTGCCGCAGATACCGTGAAACGCGTGGCGCAGGAACTCGGCGGCAAGTCCGCCAATATCATTCTTGAAGGTGCTCCGTTGAAGGAAGCCATCGCCAGTGGCGTGCACAGCATGTTCCACAACTCCGGACAATCCTGCAACGCGCCCAGTCGCATGCTGGTGCCGGCCAGCGTGTACGAAGAGGCGGTGGCCATTGCTGCAGCCGAAGCCGGGAACACCAGGCCTGGTGATCCGACCGATCCGGAAAGCGACATCGGCCCGGTCATCAGCGAGCAGCAGTACAACAAAATACAGTCGCTGATAAAAAAGGGCCTAGAAGAAGGCGCCGGAATAGCGGCTGGCGGACCCGGCAAACCGGTAAGTCTGGAAACCGGTTACTATGTCAAACCGACCGTATTCCGTGATGTTACCAATGACATGACCATTGCGCGCGAGGAAATCTTCGGCCCGGTTTTATGCATGATCCCCTACCATGACATCGAAGAAGCCATCCGCATGGCAAATGATTCGGAATTTGGACTGTCCGGTTATGTCTGGGGCGCCAGCCCGGAAGACGCCATGGCCGTCGCGCGCCGTTTACGGACCGGCATGGTGCATATCAACGGCGCGCCGACCGACGTGCAAGCACCGTTTGGCGGCTACAAACAATCCGGTAACGGCAGGGAGTGGGGAATCCACGGACTCGAAGATTTCCTGGAAACCAAGGCGGTTATGGGTGCCGGATAAGGCGACCCTTCGGCTATGAGCACCCTCATTACGGTCGATCTCGATGCGCTGATGGCAAATTACCGGTCGTGCGCCGGGCGTTTGCAGCCCGCTAGCGTTGCGGCAGTGGTCAAAGCGAACGCCTATGGCCTGGGCATCCGGAAAATCGCTCCTGCCCTTTACCATGCCGGCTGCCGGCAATTTTTCACCGCCACGCACCGAGAGGCGATCAAGCTGCGTTCGATCCTGCCCGATGTAGAAATTTTTGTATTTGAAGGTGTGACCGGGCGCAGCGCCGGCCACCTTCTGAAAAATCGACTGGTGCCCGTTCTGCATTCACCTGAGCAGGTCACCTGCTGGACCGCGAAAGCGGAGTCGGGAGGCCAACCCCTGCCGGCTATCATCCACATAGACACTGGCATGACGCGACTGGGTATGGGGGAACCCGAACTGCACCAGGTCGCGAAGCATTCCGCCGGCCTGGAGCAGCTGGACCTGCGCTACGTGATGACACACTTCGCCAGCGCCGATGAGCCCGGTGCCGAACTGGCAAAGCAACAACTTGAACGATACGCACACTTGCGCAGCCTGCTGCCTGCCGCGCCCAGCAGCATAGGCAATTCAGCGGGCGCATTGCTCGGTGGCCGGTTCGCCGGCGACATGGTCCGGGTGGGCATTGCCCTGTATGGTGGCAACCCGTTTCCGCAAGGCGAAACGCCTTTTGCGCCGGTGTTGCGTATCCAAAGCAAAATTCTGCAACTGAGGGAGATCAGGGAAGCAGTAACGGTCGGTTATGGCGCGACCTACATCGCAGCGGCCGGTTCCCGCATCGCCACCGTGGGCACAGGCTATGCCGACGGCTACCCCTGGGCGCTGGGCAACAAGGGTGTCGCCTCGGTTGGTGGATACCGGGTTCCGGTTGTGGGCAGGATTTCAATGGACCTGATCACGCTTGATGTTACGAATGTACCGGAGCAGCTGGTTCAACCAGGCCGGCAGGTCGATCTGATCGGTCCGCAAGTCAGCCTGGAGGAAGTGGCGCAACGCGCGGGCACCATCAATTACGAGATTCTCACCGGCCTGGGACAACGGGCCAGGCGCAAATTCCTGGGTGGACCCGGATCCGGCGATTCCGGCTAGTCCTGCGGTACACCGTAAGTTCTGAATTTCAGCAGCACGCGATCCATTTCTTCCTTGTCGAGGACCACCGGCTGGCCGACCGCCAGGCAGTGGCGATAGGTTCGGGCCAGGTGCTCGACCTCGATAGCCAGCGACAGCGCCCGGTCTAAGCCGTCCGCCAGGCAGATCATCCCGTGATTGGCCATCAGGCACGCCTTGCGTTCATGCAATGCCTCCAACACGTTATCGGACAGCTCTTGCGAACCGAACGTGGCGTAAGGCGCACAGCGGATGTCATGGCCGCCGGCCACCGCGACCATGTAGTGGAAGGGCGGTATCGCCAGGTGCAGACAAGCCAGCGCTGCACAGTCTGTTGGGTGGGCGTGGAGGATGGCCCCGGCATCCGGCCGCGCCTGGTAGATGTCGTGATGGATGCGCCATTCCGAAGAAGGCAGCCTCTCCCCGTTATGCACTCCACTGGCATCAACGAACACGATATCGGCCGTTTTCAGGCCCGCATATGCCATGCCTGACGGCGTGATCAGCATGCCATGATCGTACCGGATACTCAGGTTGCCCGAAGTGCCCTGGTTGATGCCGCTGGTGTTCATCTGCAGTGCCGTCTCGATCAGCTGGCGGCGAATATTCTCAGACATGCTGTTCCCCTTTCTGCTCCGGATACAGGGACAAAAGCCCCTGCTCACTGGCGGCGCAAACTCCACGTTCGGTGATCAAGCCTGTCACCAGCCGTGCAGGTGTCACATCAAATGCAAAATTTCGGGCGGACACACCGTCAGGCGTAATCTGGACAACCCCGGTTTCACCACTGGCCAGCCGGCCCTGCACTTCAGTGACTTCACGTGCACTGCGCTCTTCAATAGGGATTCCGGTAACACCATCGGATATTTCCCAATCGATGGTCGGGCCCGGTAACGCGACATAGAACGGCACCGTGTTGTCATGCGCGGCGAGCGCCTTGAGGTACGTTCCAATCTTGTTGCACACATCGCCATTGCGGGCGGTGCGGTCTGTGCCGGTGATGCAGAGGTCCACCAGGCCGTGTTGCATCAGGTGACCGCCGGCGTTGTCCACAATCACGTCATGCGCCACCCCGTGCGCGGCCAGCTCCCATGCGGTCAGCGCAGCTCCCTGGTTGCGCGGGCGTGTCTCGTCGACCCACACATGGACCGGGATTCCTGCGTCGTGCGCACGGTAGATGGGCGCAAGCGCAGTGCCCCAATCAACGGTCGCCAGCCAGCCGGCATTGCAGTGCGTCAGGATATGGATGGGTTCTGTCGTGTCCCGGCGCTGCCGCCAGATGCCTTCAATCAATTCGAGGCCATGCCCGCCGATCCGGAAATTGATATCGACGTCCTCGTCGCATATCCGTTTTGATAACTCGTAGGCCACGCCGGGGCGCTCCCCGGGCGAAAGGGGCAACAACGCATCACACAGATGGGCCAGCGCCCAGCGCAAATTGACCGCAGTGGGCCGGGTGGCCAGCAAGGTATCGCGTGCCCGCTGAAGCGAATCATTATCAGCCGCTGCATTCATCGCCAGCGCCATGCCATAGGCCGCCGTGGCGCCAATCAAGGGGGCACCCCTCACCCGCATGCTGCTGATGGCCTCGGCCGCCTCCTCCATAGTGCAAAGCGTGCGGGTCACCAAATCGTGCGGAAGCAGTGTCTGGTCGATAATGTCGACCGACCAGCCATCTGCGTTCAACCAGATGGAGCGATACGGCGTGCCGCCTATTTTCATAACGCTATCTGCATAACGGGCTCAAAGTACCACAGCTTCTTTCCTGGGTGACAAAAATTGACTATCGACTGTCGCAACGGGTCAGTTAATTCGCCAAAACAACGATTTTTACCATTAGATATAATTCTTAATATATTAGTTTATCTATTTGTTATATATATAGTTAACATACTTTAACTTGAAGGTTTATCACTTTGGCACGCTAAATGCATTAGTTAGTACTGCAACCATGATTCACAGAACGGTAAAACGGTAAGAGTAATTTCCACGGAGTTAGGAAAATGATGCATTCGAACCTTCGCCAAACAGTATTTGAGGTACAGAAAATCAAGAACGTAGTCAACATCGGCCGGTCATGTGCTTTCCAGATCTACTGCACTCAAGGTGAGACGATCGGACAGTTCAAATCTTTTTCTAATCCTGAAGTGCAACAGGCTGCGAATGAAAGCCAGTTCGAATCAAATTCTCCCGTGTCCTGGTTCAGGAACGCACTCGGAGCCAGATAATATAACGCCCTCAGGCTTCCCTCATACGATCAACGTTTGTTAGAATCCCGCAGTACCGGCCACGCACCGAGGTGTGTGCCGTATTCCAATCCGATCCAGCCATCCAGAGTGTTGCACCGTGCCCTCAAAATCCCGTACCCCTATCAGTACCTGCCTTGCAGTACTTTTCCTGTTGTTCTGCATCAACCTGCATGCCGAAGAGGGCGCCACCGGGGCCGACGAGAGCAGCGGCTGGAAAATCAGGGGCTGGAATATCCAGACGTCCGTGTACACCAAGCACTGGGATGATGATCCCGACCACACCAATCATCAAAAACTGATTGGGCCGGAACTGGAATTTGAAAACGACTACATGATCGGGCTGGCGATTTTCAGGAATTCCTTCGACCAGCCATCCCAGTTCCTCTACATCGGCAAGACCTGGCCTTTATTTCGCACGGACTGGTTTTATTTCAAGCTGGTCGGTGGGCTACTGCACGGCTACAAAAAACCGTTTGAAGATAAAATCCCTTTTAACGGGCTGGGAGTTGCCCCTGCGATCCTGCCGTCGTTCGGTTTTCGCTATAAGTATTTCATGCTTGAAGCACAGATTGCCGGAACCGCAGCAATAACCATTACCGCCGGCTTGAGATTTTGACAGGCTTGGCGCACTATCATCCTGAACCTGCAAAGAGAGACTGATATGGCAACTTATGAATGTGCAAAATGTGGAATGAGTGTAAACGCCACCTGTGGCCACTGCGACGCTCCACTCGAAAATGACTCACTGGAACTCCCCGACGGCAAGGAAGTACAGATTTCCAAATGCCCCAACGGCCACGGCAAGATCAAGTCTCCGCTGTGCTGCGGACAGGACATGACCTGCTCTATCTGAGGTGGCGTAAATAGGCTGTTTCAAAGTACCTTTTAGCCCAGTGCAACGGCCGCATCGAGGGTAAAGCGAGGTTTCGCTTTTCACCCCGGTAGACCAGCATACCCTTGTCCAGGGTATCGATGATGCACAACAATTCGACCTTGAACTTCTCGCTGGCAGCTTTGCCGGCGAGGTTCAGGGCGATATTTTTCGCCGCGCATACTGCCTGTAAATCCGCCATATGCGCCTGTTTGGGCATCCAGTCCGGCCCGGGATAACTGCCTGCATCACCTGCCACGTATACATTCTCCATTCCTTCGACCCGGCACATGGCATCCGCCTTGATCATCCCGCCCTCCGAAACCGGCAAAGGTGTACCCTGCAGCCACGCGGGCCCCGTCATACCCGGCATGAACATGATCATGTCGGACTGGAATCTCGCCACCCTCGGTTTTCACAATATTGTTTTCAAAAGACTGCAACTTGTGACCCAGGTGCGTTTCAATACCCCGCTTTTTCATCTCGAGCAACAGCTTGGAAACGGCCTTCTCTCCAAGGCGTTTACCGGGTTGCGGAGCCGGTGTGAAGAATACCAGCCTGAACCTGTCCCGCGTACCCTGTTGTTTGAGCCAGGTATCCAGGCCGAACAGCAATTCGAACATCGGGCCACCGCGCATCGCCGCTGGTTCTTTCGGATTACCGCCAAACCCCATGGCGATCGTGCCGCCGTCCAGTGCGCGCAGTTGCTTGCCCATTTTCTCCGCGGCTTCGATGCCTTCGCAGATGGTGATGACATTCTCGATACCCGGCAACTTCCTGATGTAACGTCCGCCCGTTGCTATGAGAAGCGCATCATTGAAAATATCACCCGCATCGGTTTGAAGGGTTCTGCCATCTGCCGATATTCCGCTGACAGCGGCCTGGACATAGTTGACCTTCAGTTTCTTTAACAGGGGCAGGATGTCATAGCGCAGGTCGTCACCCTTGCGTAAACCGTAAGGGACCCAGATCAGGCTTGGCAGATAGACAAATTCAGGTGTCGGTGCCACCAGGGTAATGTCTGCATCCGGTAACTTTTTTCGCAATTCCCGCACACCGGTCAGCGCGGCAAAACCGGCACCTGCAACGGTGATCCTGAGTGTTGTGTTCATGCTCTTTCCATCTTGAGTATTCAATTATTGAAATATAACATTTGTTGCCAGTCATATGCCCCAACTGGCACAATCAAAGCCTTATTTCCCATTGCTGCAGACCTTGATGACCTTCCGATTACTTATACTTATTCCGCTGGCTCTGAGCCAGCACCTGGCCGCGGCTGAACCTGAGCGGGAAGACAAGCCTGACGCTGCAACACAGCGCGAAAACCCCGTCAGCGCTGTCCCCTACGAAACCGGTGATGAATCCACCAACGTCTGCGAGGACCGCTGGTCAAATTTCCTGCCGATACTCGGCCAGGCCGCCTGCGAAAGAGGTTATGTTCTGCCAAGGCCGTTCGGAGTGTCCGTTGGCTACATGCACCAGGATCAGCCCTTTGATGTTGGCGCCATTTACGTCAACGGTATTGACGTAAAAACGCCCGGCGTAGCCGTGGTCAACGAAGTACAGAATGAAGAATCTACTTACACGCTGCGGCTGGATGCCTGGATCCTGCCCTTCTGGAACGTTTATGGAATCCTTGGCCGCACCAGCGGGAGTGCCAACGGCCCGCTAAAAATTTCGCTGGAACCGGTCTTTCCGCTGCTGTGCTCATTGCCGGGAAATAACTGTAACGTTGATACGACTTTTGTTCTTGATTACAAGGCGGACGTCACCGGCTACGGCACGACCATCGCCGGCGGTTACAAGGACTTCTTCGGCATGATCGACTATAACCGGACCACGGCCGATCTCGACATCTCACTGACCGACGCCAAGGCCACGGTGATTTCATCGCGAATTGGCTGGAATGGAAAGCTGGGTGGCTTCACCGGCGTTTTGTGGGTCGGCGCGATGTACCAGGACGTCTCGCAGACGCTGGATCTTGAGCTGGATATCGGCGAAAGCATACTTCCGGTTTCAATCGATCAGTCCACTCAGCAGGCCTGGAACTACCTGGTTGGCGGACAGTGGGACATCAACCGCAGCTTCTCGGTACTCGCTGAATTCGGTTTTGGAAAACGAAAAAGCCAGATGCTCAATTTGACTTACCGGTTCTGATGCCGTCCGGTCAGCGCCTGCAGGGCCTGCCACGGATGTCAGCGGCGCTGGTACCAAGAGAGTTGCTCAGCTGGTCGCTCTCGGCCATTTCCCTGGCTGCGCTGGAAGGTGGCCTGCTGGGGGTGATCGTCAAGAACCAGTTCAGTGAAGTAGGTTCTCCCGCCCTGGTTAATTTCGCCGTGGCCGTGGTCGCCGGCGCTCCGTCCTTTGCCAATTTGTCCAGTTTTTTCGTCGCACCGCTGGCCCAGGGGCGCGACAAGATTGTTTTGCTCAGCCGCCTGATGTTACTGATGGGGATTTGCCTGGTTCTGATGGCGTTTCCCCCAACCAGCGGGCCGGGACTTATCTTTTTCACGCTGCTGGCTGTTGTGGGACGCGCCGCCTGGTCGGGTATTCTGACCGTCAGGGCAGCCGTCTGGCGAGCCAACTACGAACGTCGCTGGCGCGGACGGGTAACCGCGCGAATTGTCCAGTTCGCCTCCCTGCTGGTGGCCGGGGTAAGTGCGCTGACCGGCTTGCTGATGGACTGGCACGGTGACGCCTGGCGGGTTGTATTTCCACTGGCCGGGCTGAGTTCTGTCGCAGCCTGGTACGTCTACCGGCACACCCGGGTACGACGCCACCAGAAGCTCCTGCATGCAGAACGGGCGGAGCTCAGCCTGCGTAGCAGCTCTTTCTCGCTGAAGGCAATGGCTGGTGTACTGAAAGACAACCGCGATTTCAGAAACTACATGCTGGGAATGATGGTTTTCGGCAGCGGCAACCTGATGATCATCGCCATGCTGGTGGTGCTGATGAACGACTACTTCACCCTGCCTCGCCTTCACCAGGTGATGATCACATCTTCACTGCCGCTACTGGTCCTGTTTGTTTCTATCGCACACTGGGCCAAGGTGCTCGACAAGAGGCACATCTTCACCTACCGGGCCATCCACAGCTGGAATTTCGTTGCGGCCCATGGCGTATTTGCGACAGGCGCACTGGCCGGCAGGCCGGAACTGTTATGGCTTGGGTCGCTGTTGCTGGGTAGCGCCTACGCCGGCGGGCACCTTGGCTGGAACCTGGGGCACAATGATTTCACGACCGATGCCAACTCCTCCCTTTACATGGCAATCCATGTGAGCCTGACCGGCATGCGCGGCCTGTTGATGCCCATCGTCGGTGTGGCGTTTTTCCAATACCTCGAAACCCGCTCCACAGGCTCCGGCGCCTACGCCATGTTACTTCCGGTCATTTTGTGCCTGATCGGAGCGTTCTGGTTTGTCTACCTGCACTTCGATCGCGAAAAAAACGCTTAATGCAGATCCATCAAAACCCGGACATGGGCTTCGACGCAACGCGCCAGGCTGTTGAGTTCATAGCCGCCCTCGAGCGCGGAAACGATCCTGCCGGACGCTGATTTTTCAGCAACCCGGACGATCTGCTCGGTCACCCAGATGAAATCCTGGTCGGTCAGGCAAACATGCGACATTTCGTCATCGCGGTGCGCATCGAAACCTGCAGAGATAAAGATGAACTCCGGCTCGAACCGTTCCAGTGCGGGCAGCCAGTGGTCCGTAACTGCCGCCCTGAATTCCGCGCTTTTGGCAGTGGCGTCAAGTGGCACACTCACCCGGTTCGGCGAGTTTTCCAGAATCTGGGTGTAGGGAAAAAACGGGTGCTGGTAGCTGGAACAGAACAGCACCCGCGGGTCATCGCTGAAAATATCTTCGGTGCCGTTTCCATGGTGCACATCGAAATCAATGATCGCGACCCGTTCAAGCCCGTAGGTCTCCAGCGCATGCGCTGCACCCACCGCAATATTGTTGTATAGGCAAAACCCCATCGCCCGGTTGCTTTCCGCATGGTGGCCGGGCGGGCGCACGCAGCAGAAGGCAGATTCCATCTCACCACTCATCACCAGGTCTACCGCCAACACGGCAGCCCCTGCCGCCCGACGCGCGGCTTGCAAAGTAGCCGGGCTGACAACCGTGTCGGGGTCCAAACGCGCATATCCGCTTTCCGGCATGGCCGCCTCCAGCGCTTCCAGAAACGCAGCGCTGTGTACCCGCAGCAACTGCTCCTGCGTCACTTCGGGTGCATCGTAGTACCTCAGCACGTCGAACAGGCCGGTGGTTACAAACTGGTCTTCGATGGCCGAGATACGCCTGGCGCTCTCCGGATGGCCTTCTCCTGTGTCGTGTTCATGACACGCCCGGTGGCTGATATATGCAGTTCGCAAAATTGATTTCCCATGTTGTGACAGGTGTCATTATCCAGTGTAAAACTTCACGACTTCAACTGAAATATGAGATAGTTTGCGCCCATGAACTCACATTACCTTGCACCGTTATTCACACCTGAAAGCGTCGCCCTGTTCGGGGCCAGCGACAGGCCTGATTCCGTTGGCGGAATCGTGTTCAAAAACCTGATCACTTCAGGCTATGAAGGGCGGATCTATGCGATCAACCCCAAGCGCGATGAAGTACAGGGACAGAAGGCCTGGCCTTCGCTGGACGCCATTGATGAGCCGATCGACCTGGCCGTGGTCGCCACGCCGGCTGCGAGCATTCCAGCCATCGTCGAGGCCTGCGGTGAGCACGGCATCAGGATGATGCTGATCCTGTCCGCCGGTTTCCGTGAAACGGGCGCTGAAGGACGGCGTCTGGAAGACCGGGTGATTGAACTGACCCAGCGCTACAACATCCGCCTGATGGGACCCAACTGCCTCGGCATCATCCGGCCGGACATCGGGCTCAATATTACTTTCGGCTACAATAACGCCCGACCCGGCAAACTGGCTTTTGTTTCGCAGTCCGGTGCCATCTGCACGGCGATCCTCGACTGGGCGGAAATGAACGACATCGGTTTCTCCGCAGTGGTTTCAAGCGGAATCGCCGCCGACCTCAGTTTCGGCGACTACCTGGATTACCTGATTTCAGATCCGGCGACCAAGGCCATCCTGCTCTATATCGAGGGCATCAAGGATGCGCGCCGGTTCATGAGCAGCCTGCGCGCGGCAGCACGCATCAAGCCGGTCATCGCCCTGAAAGTCGGGCGTCACGCGGCCGGCGCCGAAGCCTCCATGTCACACACCGGCGCGCTGGTTGGCAGTGATGAGACGTTTTCAGCCGCACTGTCACGCTCAGGTGTTTTGCGGGTGAAGACCATCGGACAGCTTTTTGCCGCAGCCAAGGCACTCTCCTCCACGCACTACCGCAGCGCTTCTGAGCGCCTGGTGATCATCACCAACGGCGGCGGCCCCGGCGTGATGGCGGCGGACCGCGCCATCGACCGTGGCATCGAGCTCTGTAAGCTCAGCGAAGCCACCATCAACGCACTTAACGAAGTGCTTCCTGCAGTCTGGTCCCATGGCAATCCGGTCGACCTGATCGGTGATGCGCCGCCGGAACGCTACCAGCAAGCCATCGATATCTGTCTGGCGGACCCGGATATCGACGGGGCCATTGTCATCCTGACACCGCAGGCGATGACCCGGCCGACCGAAGTGGCCGAGGCCGTGATCCAGTCTGCGGAGAAGAGTAAAAAGCCCGTCATGACCAGTTGGATGGGCGGCGCACAGGTCGCGGAAGCGAGCGAGCTGTTCAACAGTGCGCGTATACCGAACTTCAGCACGCTGGAAAATGCGGTAGACGCGTTTTCCTACCTGGCACGCTATAACCGCAACCAGCGCCTGCTACTGCAGACACCGGGCCGCCTCTCCAGCGAACAGGAGCCACCCGATACCGATGGAGCCCGCCTGATCATCGAGGGCGTGCTGACGGAACAGAGGAAGATCCTGACCGAACCGGAATCGCTCGCCATACTGACTGCCTTCCGAATTCCTACCGTGCGCAACGCCGTGGCACATTCGGCCAACGAAGCCCTGATCATCGCGGAATCGATCGGCTTCCCGATTGCCATGAAAGTGCTGTCAACGGATATATCGCATAAATCGGACGCCGGCGGCGTCAGGCTGAACATCAATTCCGCCCATGAAGTGCGTGGCGCCTACCGCCAACTCATTGACGGGGTCCAGGCAAAACTGCCGGACGCCCATATATCCGGTGTGACCATCGAGAAAATGTACCGCAGCCCGAACGGACGGGAACTGATGATCGGCATCATTAACGATCCGGTGTTCGGTCCCGTGATCAGTTTTGGCAGTGGCGGCACGGCTGTTGAAATCATGGGGGACTCGGCCATCTCCCTGCCTCCGTTGAACCAGCGCCTGGCTACCGACCTGATCAATCGCACCAAGGTTTCCAGGCTGCTGGGCGAATTCCGCAACATGCCGGCGGTCAACATGGATCATCTGGTTGATGTGTTGTTGGGTGTATCAGCCATGGCCTGCGAACTGCCCTGGATCCAGGAAATGGACATCAACCCGCTGATCATGGATGAGAACGGGATCGTGGCTGTAGATGCCCGTATTCGGGTCGATTACCCCAAACCTTCTACCGACCCATATAACCACCTGGCCATCCACCCGTACCCCGCCCACCTGGTCAAGAACATCCAGCTCAGCGATGGCACCGACATCGTGATCAGGCCTATTCGCCCTGAAGACGCGGAGATTGAAGCAACGTTTGTCCGCGAACTGTCAAAAGAATCGAAGTACTTCCGGTTCATGAACTCGGTGCAGGAATTGAGCCAGGAAATGCTGGTCCGCTTCACCCAGATCGACTATCACAACGAGATGGCACTGGTCGCGGTCAGGCAAAACAGCGACGAACAAATCGGTGTCGCCCGTTACACAACCAACCTGGACAAGAAGAGCTGTGAGTTTGCACTGGTTGTTTCAGACCGCTGGCGCGGCAAAGGAATCGCCCACATGCTGATGCAGCGGCTGATGGAAATTGCGCGGGATCGTGACCTGGAACGCATGGAAGGCCAGGTACTGGCCAATAACCACAAGATGCTCCAGTTAATGAAGTCGCTGAACTTCCAGATCAGCAACGACCCGGAAGACACCAGTGTCAAGGATGTTGCAGCCCAGCTTCACGTGATGAAAATCTGACCGGCGCAATACGCTAGTCGATAATCTGCGCGAGCTCGGCGGCCATTTTTTCCGCGTTGTGGGGCGCAGGAAACACACCGTGCAAGCGGCCGCGGGGATCTGTCAGCAGCACGCTGGCTGAGTGGTACACATCGTATCGCTCCGCGCCGGCTTCGTGCTCTTCGACGCGGTAGGCTATGCCCATCTGCATCGTCATCGGGGCGAGTTGCTTATCGCTGCCGGTGACTCCGACAAATTCAGGATCGAAATAAGAAACGTACTGTGCCAGTTTATCCGGAGTGTCCCGCTCCGGGTCCACCGAGACGAAAACCACCTGTACATCAGCTGACTTCGCGACCTTCGAAGCCTCCAACTCTTCACTGACCAGGCTGAGGTCGTACAAGGCACTCGGACACACGTCCGGACAGTTGGTGAAGCCGAAGAACAACAGCGACCAATGGCCGCGCAGATTATCCAGCGAAAAAGGCTGTCCCTGCCCGTCCACCAGCGCAAAATCAGCGATCACTTTGGGCTCCGGCAATACCATCAGGCTTGCATCCGATGGTAGATGCTGTTGCTGAATGGTGGCGATTCGCCAGACCGTTATTCCGGCCACGGCACTGATCACACCTACAAAAACCGCCAGCAATATAAGGCGGAAATTACTGCTTTTCTGTTTATTTTCTGACATCCTGCCATTATACGTGGATGTACTTTCTTAGCACGTACTACCCCGCAATCAAACAGCTGCATGTCCTGACTGCTTTAGTCAGCATTACGCTGTTGCTGACGGGTAACACCTGGCGTCACCCAACCCGCTGCACCTGAAGATGCCTACCAACAATTACTGGACGAAAGTAGCAAGCCGCTGAGCTGGGCTACGCCGCTCCTCCGCCTGGTGGCCAGCGTTCTTGGCCTGTTCATACTGTTTCTTGCGCTGCTGTCATTGCGCGCCAAACAACAACGGCTGGCCTCTTTCATACTGCTCGGATTGACCGTCTACCTCGCTGTGCTTGGACTCCGTTCGGGTAGCCTTCATGACCCCGCCGTTGTCATGGGCAACCTGGCGGGTGGGTTCTGCATGCTGGGTCTGCTCGGCTGGATGGTGTTCAGTGCCGGCCCGCGAGTGGGTTACTGGCCGCGTATTCGCTGGCCGTAGACACCCGATTTCGCGTCACCGCTTCAGTGGTCCTGGCATTAGTCTCTGCTGAATTCCTGATTGGCGTAACAGCCATCCTGACCAGCCTTCCCATCGGCCTGGCGGTCGCTCACAACTGGTTCGCCGGATTGCTGGTATTGGCCCTGCTGAAACTCCTGGCGATGACCCGAAAAAACCCGGACTAGCCGCCCTTTTTTTTACGTTCTCTCTTCAGTTCTTTGAGAACTTTAAGGCCTTTCTTACGCTGTGCGGAAATGACCTTCAGCCTGGATTCCAGTTCCAGCCGGGCATCCTCATTCTGCTCTTGCTTGATTTCAAGTTCCAGCCGGGATTTCTCAACCCGCAGCGATTTTAAAACTTTTTTCAGTGACGAGTACTTTTTCAACTGAGCCTTACGCTCATCACTGAGGATATCTTTCAGCTTATCGAGCATTTTTTTGGCTTTCATCCGGCCAACTCCTTTTCCTCGCCGTCCATAATTTCAGAAATCTCATGTTCATCCAGGGCGATACTGCTCATTACAGCTTTCTCGTCCAGTTCCTGTTCAGAAAACAGCGTTGAGCCCGCCTCCAGCAAATCCCAACAAATCTCCCTGCAATAAGAAATATCATTCATAAGTGATGTTGCCATCAGCACGTCAATTTGATCATTCCGGATCAGATCATCCAGGCCACCGTTGATACGTTCTGTTTTTTCTTCAACTTCGAGTTTAAACTGATCCAGCGACAAAACAGATTTCCTGTCGCTTTCCAAGATTCGAAATTCTTCAATTTCCCTCAGAACCCGCACAATCAAACGGCGAAGCTTGTTGTATTCCTTCTTGATATAGAGATTATCCGTGCGCATGAACCGAGTCAGGTTTGTCTTCAGGTGTTTGACACCTTTCACCGCCTCGATCACATGCTGTCCAGCCTGGCGTACCCTGACCAGTTCTGCTCTCAGGCGGCCTTCAGCGTATCCGCCATGGATGTGAATAATAAATTCGACGATGGAAGCATAAAGTGCCTTGAGCTTGCGCCCGTAAAGATCCTCGATGTCTTCTTCAATGACGTCAGAAGACTGCTTAACCACCCGCTTGGCTTTTTCATCTGATTCAAACACATCCCGACGGATACTCAGGCCATCAGTGACGACTTCCACCGCCATGTCGTAAAGACGGATCGTTTCTTTTCTGACCGCCTGAACCGCGGCATCCGGTGTTTCACGGGTTGCTTCGTTCAGATAAATCGGTTGCTCCACCTCGACAGGCTCGTCCGAGATTATCCGCTCGAGGAATTTGACCAGCCAGTTCAACACCGGCACCATCACGATAACTCCGATCAGGTTGAACACGGTATGGAAGACAGCAAGTTGCAGGGTGTAATTTTCAGCCCCGATACCAAGGTGTGCGCTGATCCAGCCGACCAGTTGCATCAACTGGTAAATCCCGATGATGGCCAACAGGCCCGTGACCACGTTGAAAATCAGGTGCGCTACGGCCAGGCGCTTGCCATTGGTCCCGGAGCCCATGGCCCCGATAATGGCCGTAATGGTGGTGCCTACATTGGAGCCAATGGCCAGTGCCAGTGCATTTTCATAGCTGACCTGCTGCGCCGCCAGGGCTGCCAGAATCAGCACCAGCGTTGCATGACTGGATTGCATGACAACGGTCGCCAATATTCCTATTCCGGCAAATGCAAAGACGCCCGGGTATCCGGTCATGGCGTAATCTGCCAGGTTGATCGTTTGCCCGAATGAATCAAAACCCTCTTTCATGTAATGGATGCCCAGAAACAGGAAGCCCAATCCGGCCAGCACATACCCCGCACCTTTCAGGTTTTTTGAATGCTGGAAAATCAGCACGATTCCAAAGACCAGCATCGGCATGGCGTAAGCCGACAGGTTGACCTTCAAACCGAACCCGGCCACCAGCCAGGCGCCGGTGGTGGTGCCCAGGTTGGCGCCAAAGATAATCCCGATGGCAGACGACAATTCCAGCAGGCCGGCACTGAGGAAGGAGATCGTAATCACGGAAACGAGCGAACTCGACTGCATGATCGAAGTCGTCACGACACCGAAGGCCATACTCTTCCACAGGCGATTAGTAGAGGCCTTAAGGATTTTCTCAAGGGTTCCACCGGTGAACGTCTTGAAGCCCTCTTCCAGCGAGAGCATACCGAACAGAAAAATGGCCACTCCGGCAGTAACGGTTTTGAATTCGGCACTGGCCCAGAATCCATAACCAAGCAGCAAAAAGACTATCGGTAGCAGTAATTTTTTCAACATGGAGGGAATTGTACTCTCAGAACGCAAGACCGGGCATGAAAACATGCCCGGCCGAGGGAGGGGAAAAGGTTTAGTACTTCAGGGTTGCCTGCAGACGCAACACATTGACGCTGTAGTCCGGGCTCTCATCGCCCATGGTCAGGATCGAGTTGATGTCTGTCGGCCCGAGACCGTCTATATACCAGTCATCGGTATCGTACTTTTCGTTGTAGTAGTCCAGGCCCAGTCCCCAACGTTCGGAGAGTTTGTAGTTCAGGTAAACCCGCGCATTGCGCAGTTTCGTCTTCAAGGTGGGGAATGGGTCGTCGTCGGCAACCGTTTCGGTCAGGATATCGCCCTTGGAATCTGACCAGATGTAGTCAAAACCATAGGTCATTTTCTCGTTGATACGGCCTGAAACGCCCGCGCCCCAGGTCAGGATCTTATCCCTGGTGTTACTGATCCAGGGGATAGCGGTTGGGCGAGGGGCACCTGACAGGGTGGACTTGATCCGGTCCCTGGTGACGAAGCCGTAGAAATTGGCTTTCTCGTTCCACGCATAATTGAGATCGAGGTTGACGCTGGATTCCTTACCATCCGTCAGGCCGATCTCCGAGTCATCGTAGTCGTCATTTGTCGTGTAATAACTGAGGTTTATAGCCAGCCGTTCCAGCGGGGTGATACCGAACTCAAGGGTGGCGCGTGTACGGTCACGGTCGGCCATGTTGTACTTGCGCATCAACGGATGTTCTGCACGGTCGTAATTGCCCTGCTGCTCATGAATACCGGAGTCACGGTCCAGAATTTCCAGCTTTATCCGGGTATCCAGCCACGTCCAGGGCGTAAGCTGGAATTGGCCCCAGTAAGAGTTTTCAGTCGTTTTCCTGACTTCCTGGTAGGTGCGCTTGAGGTCATTCCACTTGTAACCGGCATTGAAGCGAATGGTGTACGTGGGGCGGTAACGCAAGTCAATCATGAGCTGTGACCGGTCATAAGAGTATGGCCGGTTGGTGCGCGGATCGCTCTCGAAAACATCCAGCAGGACCGGCGTATAAACATCTACCGGCGTCTTGTTTTTGCGCTTGTTCTTCTTGTACTTCGCCGTCAGGTCGAGGCGGTCAGCCAGCATGATATAAAGCCGGCCGGAAAGGTTGTACATGGTGGTGTCCAGCCTTACCGTTCAGCGAATCGCGCGGCAGCGCAAGGTCATCGTATTTCGGGTTGGTGGAATACGGCAAAAATGGTTCGTTCTGTTTTGCTTGGCCTGTGAGCACCTTGCCGGACAACCTCACCCGGGGTGAAAACCTGAACGAACCTGCCAGGCTGATCTGGTGAAACTTGTTGTCGGGCGCCAACGCGCTTTGGGCGACTTCGTCACCAAAACCAAGAGCAAACGGGTTATCCCAGGTGACCGAACCGTAGTCGTTATTGAATTTCGACCCCATGTATTCCAGCCTTGCCTGGCCGCGCTTGTCCGCGTATTGCAAGCCCACGTTGAACAGCTTGGTGGTGTGATCGAGTGGCGCCGGGAACCAAGCACCGTTAAACGGGAAGGTGCCGCCGCCGAAAGCCTGCGTACCGCTGCGCTTCTGACGTTCGGCGTCTGCGAAGACTTTCCAGTTGCTGCCCATCTTCACGGTGAAGCCGCCACCGAGAATTTTACGCTTACTCTTCAGGCTGGTCGGCGCCATGGCGTTCACCCAGTCTTCGGGCAATACCAGGGTGTCGGTACCAACTCCCTGGTAGGGTGTCACGGTCCCGTTGCCCAGATACCTTGGAATTTCCTTGTACTTCGCGCGTAACTCGTAGCTGCCCTGCTTACCGCCGCGCATTTCAAGACGCCGGCTACGCAAGCCCAGGTTTCTGCCATAAAAATCGAAGTAGTAGCCCTGCGCATTTCGGTAGCTGGTGTCACCATCACCGGCGAAGTAAACGCCGTCATCAATTAAACCGCGGTAATCCGCAAATCTCGGCGTAGGATCATCCACATAAATCAAGCCCAGCTCCCAATCTCCGAACCAGCCATTTGAAATGGCGCAGAGTTTGCAAACCCACTTGGTCTTATCCGGTCCATCGGCTGCTTCGTCAGCCAGTAAGGCGCTGCTGAATGGCAACAGGATGCAAGCACTCAGCGCAACCAGGAGTGTGTTCTTGGAAATACGTTTCATTGCTGCGTGCCTCTTATCTTGTTTGCGACGAGCCGGATGGATGGTTGGAACCATGCACCTGGGAGTGGCAATTCATGCAGCCACGCGCCATCAGGAAACGGTTTGCCGGTACTTCGTCCAGGTCATCGCTGGTATAACCCTGACCCGGATGATCGTTCGCGGAGTGACATTGCTGACACAGCAATGGTGGCCTCTTGGTCAACGACGCGGGATGGATGCTTCCATGGGGCTCATGGCACAGTGAGCACGAATCTGTAACCGGTGCGTGCTCCCACAGGAACGGACCGCGCTTGTCTGCATGGCAGGTGTAGCAGGTATCGTTCACGTTATCCTGGGTCAGCAGAAAATCGTTATTGCCGTCATGAACGTTGTGGCAATCGCTACAGGTCATGCTGCCGAAACGCAGCGGGTGGCCATAGGGTTTAAAAGTGTCAGCACGATAGGGCTGATGGCATGTGAAACAGACTTCCTGCTGCGCCAGTGGCTCAAAAATCGGGTCCTTCTGCTCGTGCACAGAGTGGCAGGAAGCGCAGCCCACGTCTTCCATCTCATGCGTGCTACCGAACCAACCCATCCCGGTGTGGTCCTGGTGACAACCCAGGCAGGCTTCGTTCTGCTGTGCAACGGAGGCGTCGGCGTCGGCGCCGAAAGTGACGCGCCGGTTTCACCTCGGATTTTTTCTTGGCCTTTGCGTGTGCGTTGGATGGACCATGACAGGACTCACACTGCTCATTGGAAAACGGTGCATCGGGATCCGTCAACGAACCGTGCTTGCTGTCAAAAATGGGCATAACCCCCCACTTCTCAGCCCTATGGCACATCAGGCAGCTATCCGCCCCTTTCGAGGTGTACTCCTCAGCTGCCATGACGCCCGGCACGATCAACAAAAAAAACACTAAAAGGACAAGGTTCGACAGGACTTTCAGGCGCATATTCATTGTTATTCCCACATCACGTTATTTACGGAGTCGTTTGTACCAGGAGAATATTACCACCAGAATTCGTCCGACACTTCCGGAATTGTCACGGCCCGGGCAATTGCTGCCCGGGCCGCTACCCTCTACTTCACTAGTCGAGTCTCATTCCAGGGTCGGAGATAACCGCTGCATCACCTTCAGCACGGTCACCACCGTTGAACGGATCATTCGTCCAGCCCAGTGCCTGCCAGTCGATGTGCGATGAATTATGGCAATCCAGGCAACCGTCCGGTAATGGTCCGTAGCCCAGTGCCTGCTCTTTCGGCGCGACTTCGTGGTTGACAGAAAGCAGCATCTCGGTTGACGCGAAGCCATATGTTCCGCTGTACGGCTGACCGGTATATGCCGAGCCATCCTGAAGCGCGAGGTTCCAGTCATACTTGGCCCAGTAGGGGTTCGGGCCGCCAGCCATGCCGAACAGGTGGGGCACCATGACGGTCTTGTTGACCGGGTCAACGACCTGGTTGCCGACCATCAGTTTAAACGGGTAAATCATCGCATCAGGATCGCTGTAGCTGCCCTGGGGCTCTGCCAGCTGGATCGGTTCTGTGCCGTACCCATCGGAGGTATTGATAACCATCCTTGTCCATGTGCCATTGGCATAGCGCAGGGTGGGCCGAACATTATTTGACCAGACAAACGTACCTTTCTTCTTGTCATAGGTCGGACGGCCGGTAGCCGGATCAATGGGTGGAGTGATGTTCTGACCGGCATCGGCCCAGTACCATTCGGTCTTGGTGGATATCTTACGTGCGATCGCCGGAATGTGGCAGGTCTGGCAAGCCAGCCTTTCGTGCCAGCCCGGATTGATCAAATCTGCTGCAGACGTGTCCTGATGAATTGCAACCTGGTCGCCGTGGCAGTCTGAACAAACTTTCATTTCGCCTTCGTTAACAGAATGCAGTGACATTCCGGCGTTGCCATGGTTGACCGCACCGGTCACTGGATTATGATTCGCGCCATGGCAGTTGGTGCAGCGAAGATCTGCACCATCGGTGCCCATGTGAACATCGTATTCACGTGTTGTTGCGATCAGATCGGTGGACAGGTCACCGTGCTTGACGTTATCGCCACCGCCAGCCTTGGCATGGCAGTTCAGGCAGGCTTTTCGAGTCGGGTCCGCACCCAATGCAATGCTTCGTGCCACGACGTTCAAATCGATCGAGGTAGGTGGCGCGCCAGCAGTAGTCGGAGCTTTTGCATATGTTCCGGACTGGTCATGGCATACCAGGCAATCCACGTTACGCGGATCCTGGAAATTGAACGTATCGTCCTTGTAGCCAATGCCGGTGTGGCACTGGGTGCAACGGCCTTCATTACTGGGAACCGCGATGCAGAAATTGTTCAGCAAATCGTTTTTGCCATGAATCTGGCCTTCCAGGCCGACGATCCGGTCGGTTTTGCCCTGCCACTTGAAATGGCCCATCTCAAGCGCCGCTGCGCCTTCCTTCTCGTGGCACATCAGGCAGGATTCTGTTCCTTCATACAGGATGACGCCGAAATACAGGTCATGGATGTTCTCATCATTGATTGATGCGTATTCCATGAAATCTGCAGGCGTCACCAGATCCACCTTTTGGATTGTACTGCCCGCCCCGGCCTTGACCGCCAACTTGTCCGCAGAGCTTCCGGTAACCGGAAACAGCAGTAAGCCCAAGATAAGCAAAACAGCAATAATCAGCACCGTATTCGCTAGCGATACGGGCACGAATCTGGCTTTCATTTCATTCTCCTCGTTAAATGACGTAACAAACTTTTCGCCGGGTTCCATCCCAGGGCAGGTATATCTCTTAACAACGGATATATACAGCCAAAACCGGGTGGGGCTGGTCACAGAATAGGGACGGAAACCTTAACCTAAGCTTAAGCCGGTTTTAAGCTTACGTTAAGGTTCGCTGAGGCAAAGTGTCAACGTGAAATCAAGGAGTAAATGATCTCCTCGTGTGCAGCAAAAGGCCTCCGTCGGATGCTGCAAACGAACAGACGCCGCACTCCACGTGCGGCGTCTTTTTTTAGCCTTAAAATTCTGAAATCAACCCGGATTTGTTCCAGTCAGCAGAAACGCCAACGCAATAAAAGCATCAGCAAACCGGAACTTTTATACAGGTATCTAACTGTTTTTTATGAAGATACCAGGATTAAGCATTTAAACACCCCTGTCATAAAGTGTTTTGAAGAACGATTCCGCCATATTTTTAAGAAATCGGCTAACTGCCAGAGAGCCTGAATTTGGATCGGGATTTTTCTGCATACTTCAGGCATTTTTTTCGCCCTTTGGGGAACTGGATGAACCCGCCTGGCCGCTCCTCAAACCGTAATTCATGATTCTGTAATTTAAACTTTATTGATATAGGTCAAATGGGCTTTTCAGCCTTCTGAAAACGAGCACAAATTGACAGCCTGAAGCGACACAATAAATCCGGCGGAATAATAACGCAGGAGCTGCTGTTTCAGACCGGCTTTTTATTGGAAAAGTGCAGTCTCCGGCTTTTGGTCGGATTTTTCTTTGGCTCAGCAAGTTTGAGATAAGATAGTGGTATGCCTAAATGGAATACTCGCTGATGAAACGTCTGATTAAAATCCTGTTGGGGCTCGTTGGAGCCGTTGTTCTTTTGCTGGTTCTGGCCGGCTTGCTGTTTTCACTCATCCTACGACAAGGAGGATCTAAAGGCCGCCATTGCAGACGAAGTCCATAAGCAGACCGGGCGTGAACTGAAGATCGAAGGCGCTTTGGATTACTCGATATTTCCATGGCTGGCGATTGATGTGAGCGACCTCAGTCTGGGTAATGCGCCCGGTTTTGGCGACGAACCCCAGGCAAAGATCGGCAATGCCAGGGCAGGCGTTGCATTGATGCCCCTGTTGCGTAAACAGATTTCAATCGATGAGGTGATGCTGGACGGTCTGCAACTGGCCCTGACGGTCAACGAGCAGGGACAGAATAACTGGGACGACCTGGCTTCCGGTGAAACACCGGCAGAAACCGGCGATACGGGGCCCGGCATGTTTTCCGGCAAGCGGGTGGCGGGCCTGAAGATTCGTGACGCGAATGTCGAATACACCGACCGCAAATCCGGTTCGCATTATCGCCTGGGAGGGTTTTCGCTGGAGACCGGTGCACTGGGTGACGGCAGGCCCGTACCCCTGGAGCTCAAGGCGTTGATCGAGGACGTGACCGCCGGCAACAGCGCCGGTGTTGAACTGACCACGATAGCCGGAATCGACCTTGACGCTGAAAAATACAAGCTGAGCGATTTTGAGCTGGCACTGGCGCTCGACGCAGCAGGACAGCAACACCCCATTCGGATCCTGGCACCGCAATTTGACCTGGACCTGGCAGCGCAAACCCTGCAGCTGGAAACCTTCATCCTTGAATTGGCCGATCTGCGCGCCAGCGGCGTATTTTCCGCCACAGGAATTCTCGATGATCCGGCTTTCGAAGGTATGCTCGATGTCGCAGATTTTTCCCCGGCTGAGCTGATACAGGCTTTGCAGTTGGATGTCCCGGCAACAGCCGATCCAGCCGTTCTGCAGCGCGCAACTGTCAAAACGAACCTGTCCGGCAACAGCAATCAGTTGATGCTGGACGGATTCACGCTGGAACTGGACCAGAGCCGTCTGACCGGCAAAATGAGTGTGCGTAATTTCGACCGGCCACAAGTCGGATTCACGCTTGCCGTAGATGAGATTGACATCGACCGTTACATGGCGCCGGCTGATGACGCGAACGCCGGTTCAATGGAAGACGTTGTCATACCAAAGGATGAACTCCAGGGACAGGAAGTACAGGGCCAGCTCAGCGTGGGCACATTGCACATGGCAGGACTGGAATTCAATGATGCCAAGGTGGGCGTTGCGATCAACAATGGCAAAATGCGCCTGCACCCGCTCACGGCCGGGTTTTATGGAGGCAGCTACAGCGGCGACGTTGCGCTGGACAGCTCGGGTGCTGTCCCGGTGGTTTCCCTGGATGAGAAAATCGATTCCATCACGTTTCAAAGGCTGGTTGCAGACCTGGTCGAAAGTGAATCTCTTTCCGGCACGGCCATGGGTTTTGTTCGCCTGACCGGCCGGGGTGCAACCAGCAACGAAGTACTTGGCAGTCTGCAGGGCGACCTGGGCCTGACCCTCACCGAGGGCGCCCTGGAAGGTATCAATATCTGGTATGAAATCAGGCGCGGCATGGCCTTATACAAAGGCCTTCCACCTCCCGAGCCGGAACCCAACAGAACCGTATTCTCCAGAATGGAAATGGCCGGCACAGCCACTGACGGCGTAGTCACCACCAACAAACTGATCGGGGAACTGCCTTTCCTCACCGTGCGCGGCGATGGCGAAATCGACCTCGGTCAATCGCAGGTCAACCTGGGCATGGTGGCCGTGGTTCGTAATTCACCAGAATTGGCGAAAGACCCGCTGGGCTCCGGACTCAGCGGTAAAAGCTTGCCGTTTAAAATTCGCGGCCCGCTTGATGCACCTACCCTTGCAGTAGATTGGGAGGCCTTGTTGAAAGGCGAAGCCACAGACATGCTGCTGGACAAACTGGGGCTGGGAGCGAAAGAGACGCAACCCGAGGCAGCTGAGGGCGAGCAGGAAGAGGTTTCTACTGAAGACCAACTCCAGGAAACGGCAAAAGGCGCACTGTTTGATTTATTGCGTAAGAAAGACAAGAATAACGACAAAGACAAAGACAAAGACCAAGGCTAAGGACGGGGCGAGCAGGGGGCCAGAGTAAGCCCCATGGACTGGCGAGTGGTGAACACCGGAGTAATCAAATGAGAGTCTTAATCCTCCTGATCATTACAGTTTGCACTCTGACAGCTCACGCTGATCCGGCAGAAAACGTCCCCGATAGTGCCAACCAATCAGCCGTGTCACCGTGGCAGGGAACATGGACCGGAAGCGAGAATACTTCGTTTGGTGCGAAAGTACAGGTAAGAGCCAAAATCAAGATCACGAACGGAACGATATCTGGAAGCTGGAAAGCACATGCAGGTGGATTGAAAATGATAACGGGACAGGTTGATGGTACAGAGGCCACGATAACCATATTGCAGGGGGGATCCACCATTAAAGCTACCCTGGTTGACGAGCATACATTCAAATACAGCGGCCTGAGAGGCTATGGGACGCTAACCAGGCAACAGGCCAAGTGAAGAGATAGTATCCTCAAGACCAGGCTAGGACTCGGGCAACTCCCCGCTAACGGGTGCTTCGGGCGCCTCCTTCGAATCGGGTTCGATTTGCAAGGGCCGGCGGAAATTAATATCACGCTGAGAAAAGGGAATCTTGTGATGTTGGTAAATGATCATCTGGCGGAAAGAAATCAGATCTGAGCTATAAGCGCCCCAGACAGTCTCGGTTTTGGTGTTGTTAAGGATTATCAGATGCAGTCGTTACAACTAGCTGCTGACTTTCGCACAGATGACGCGCACCCGAAGTTTCCAGTCAGGCGCAAAAGTGCTCTGGTTCTGTGCGTTCACCAACCAATGTGAACCATCGAAAGCTGGCTGAAAGTACGTCACCCGTCCATCCAGAATCGCACCCGTAGGGTCCAGTACCGACCAACCGGCACCGAGAGCCTTCTTGCCTTCGGGGCAGTCCACCTGTAGCTGCTTCCCCGCTGTTGTGTCGACCGCGGTTTCACCAACTACGACCTCATATTCCGCAACGCCTGGTGGGCCTGGTGGTCCCTCAGGGCCAGGTGGTCCCTCAGGGCCGGGTGGTCCGACGCAGCTTGCTGTGGAAAGCGCTATCAAAACTGGGATCGCCAAGCCAAGGCTCCGATTTCTCATGATTACTCCTTTCAATCGCTCCGTGATTGAGTTTGTTTTCCCCACAAACTAACGGTTTAGCTTGCGGGTGCCAGTATCCGGCGAGTTCGTCAGGTCCGCAAGTACTGCAAAAGACTCCCAAATACTCATGGCTGCTTTGACGAGTAGTTGGCCCAGCTCCGCATTGCTGGGCCGGCGTACGAGATGAAAAGTACCACCACGTTTTAATCATAAACGAAAATTCAGTTATCCGTACTCTAGATCAATGACGCCACTTTCCCGAAAAACGTAAAATTTTTTCTAATCGACCAAGTTTTGGCCCCCGTCGTCCATCTTCCCGGGCCGCGTCCAATACTTGAATTGAGGCGTCCAGTTCTCCTGGTTGATTCCGGCCAGTCCGAACAGATTCCAGATTGAGCAATACAGGTCGCCGGGCCCGAAAACACAGGCGTTCTTTCGAAGAATACGCTCCCCCTGTCGTTCGTAAAATACCGCGCCCGGCGCATTGTCGGAGCCTTCCGTCACGGTCTGCTCTCGTATGTAGCCTCCGCCACCATGCGATGCGAGATTGAAGCGCCAACCCCGCGAATTGGCCATCTGCCTTTGAACCTCCGGTGCATCTTTTGAAACCAGGGCCAGTGTCATCACCGACTCCAGGTGAGGGACGAATCCGTTCAGGCCATCTGCCCAAAGCGTGCAGTAGCGGCAACCCTGCCCCATGTTGTGAATGAGCAGCAGTTGCTGACGTGTTCCAAAAAGGTCCAGCAGGCTTACCGAACCACTAAGCGTCTCAAATGTGTAGTTCCTGACTTCATGACCTTCGCTTTGCGCTTTTAACCGGTTGAGCTTTAAAGTCAATTCGAAAATTTTGCGTTCTAGCTGGATGATTTCTAAATTCATCGCGTCACCTCCAATGGCCTAATAAAACAACGGAAAAGAACGGGACACGCACGTGCATGCGCAGGTGGTACAACTGATCTGCATAAGGCAGCGGGACTTGAACCTCGTTCAGTATGAAATGTACGACTTCGTGGGTGAATCGTCCTCAAAAGGCAACTTTGTTCCCTTCTTATGATAACAACAGCCCCAAAAAAAACACCCCGCGGATACGAGGTGTCTTTAGAGATTAATTGACAAGCCGGTCAGAGTATAGGACCTTCTCCTTCGCTTAACCCTTTACGTAAGTCCCTGGCCCAGCGCTGCAGCATCTGGCGGGCGTCCGCCATGTTGGATATGCTCGTAGTCCATTGCATGCGACCACGGTGGCGCGCGTCCTGACGGTTGGATGCCGTGGCAAGAAGTTTTCCGGTTGCTGAATCATAAATCTCCAGTTTCAGGGTCATCCGTCCAGCCTGGGTCGTGAAATCACGTTCTACATAAGAGTGTTTTGTATCGGGGGCAAAAATGTCCAGGTCGACAACATCTGGTGAGATTCTCATAGTGTTCCCGCTACTGCCGGAGACCATCTCGTAATTACCCTTGCCCGAAAGTTCCTCGGAAAAAACTGTGTTGAACAGCGCGGAGAGTTCGGTCTTAATATTCTCCATGTCAGAATCCGTGACTTTGAACGGTCGATTATGGTTCTGGTTTCGCTTCCAGTTTTTGCGAAATGCGACGGTTGCCGTTTCCAGTTGGATCTGGCTGTAGGTGCTCCAATCGACATCAGGGTTCGTATACACATCCCCCCGGTTATTATCCTTAACCAGTACAAGGCCATCAGCCAATACCTCTGGCGAGTCAGAATCAGCCAGCAACGGGCTGGTAGATATGACCAGGGCTGCAAGCACAAGAATCATCGATGTTCTGTTCATAGCATTTCGTCCTGTGTGGATAAGGATGGTTCTACGTATGATAACTATAGACCCGATTCGTTCACATAGTCTTTCAAGAAATTGAGCATGGTATCGGCATCACTCACCTCGAACAGGTGGGTGTGAATGCGCCGGACGTGACGTCTTCCCAGCGAAAGGGATTCGGGCCCTCTACAGAGTCGGACACGGGTTTTGAAGGTTACATTGGGGGCCGACATCGTTGATACCCGGGACATTTGGCTTTACTCCTGCGAATTTGTTCCCCATTAGCAACACTCGGACTAACTGGGCGGTTTGAATAAGAGAGACATTTGGCTCATCGTAACTCAGAAAAGGAACGATGGTGACAAAGAAGAACGTGGTCAAGCTGGAGCATTATTACTTCCCGTGGGAACTGGATAATACCATTGCTTAGTGGGCGGAACACTACAACCACGAGCGGTATCACGAGTCACTGGATAACGTGACGCCAGCTGATATGTATAGCGGAAGAAGAAACGAAATTCTGTATCGACGATCAATGATCAAATCCAGAACTCACATATCTACACCAAGTCAACGATCAATGGCGCGCAGGGGAAGATGTTTATAGTCAGTAGTTGATTTTAGCCCCCCCCAACTGTCCTTAATCTCAATACTGTTAGGAGTCAAAAGGACTGCGGCAAATATAAGAATCTCACCCCTCTACAGCAACACGAGAGCTTGTCAACCAAATCTGATTTAAGAAATGTATACTTGCCATTAAGTGCGCCAAATTTGCGCCATTTCTAAATTTCTCAACATGGAAATATCGAAATACTTTATATCTTATTGATTTAAATGGTGCCGACAGGGTGACTCGAACACCCGACCTACGCATTACGAATGCGTTGCTCTACCAGCTGAGCTATGTCGGCACTTGGAAGGGCGGCCAGTATATTCAAAACCCTCCTGTTTACACAATACCGCGCGGATTTCTGACACCCGGGAACACGTAATTCCGCTACCCGGCTCTACCCTGCTGAGCGAGACTTTTACTCCACATTCAAAAAACGGGGGAAAGTCCATGCGTTACTCATTTCACAGTATCCAGGCCGGCTTTTCCCTGATCGAGCTGTCCATAGCGACCGCCATATTCTCCATGGGCCTGGGCAGCCTTTCCATGATGATGATCGCCGGGATTGAAGGCACAGCCGAGGCCCGGCATCAGACGGTGGCAATCACCCAGGCTGAGTCCCTGGCCGAGATGATCGCGATGAACTCCGATGCCTTCGGTCATTATGTAGACCCGCCCGGATCGCAAATACCCGCTTGCAGCGAGGACTTTTGCAGAAGTGAGGCCATGGCCGCCGGCAACATGCTCTTCTGGCAGAATCACCTGCGCTCTGAATTACCCGGCGGTGTTGGCCTGGTGTGTCGTGACAGCTCACCTGATGACGGCAGCGCCGCGGATCCGCTTTGTGACGGGACAGGCACGCTTGCCGTGAAGATATTCTGGAATGAACCCCGTCACGGAAGCTCACAGGATGGCGGTCTCAGGCGGGCTGTTTCGAGACTGCCCTGGTGATTCTTTGCAAACAAATCCCATCGGGGACGGGGTCTCGCGGTTTTACCCTGGTTGAATTGATCATCGTGATGACATTAACGGGGCTACTGATTACCGGGCTCGTGCAGATTGCATCGGCAGCCAGCTCTTCTACCCGTTTGCAAAGAAACCAGTCGCAGATACAGGAGAATGCCCGGCTGGCAATCAACCAACTGTCATCTGCTATCCGCCAATCCGGTTTCAGTCCACGACCCTGGGACGCAAATTTCCCGCGACTCGGACTGTCTGAAAACTCGCTGGATCAATTCACTGTATCCAGCGATCGCCTCATAATCAGCGACTGGTCCGATGTCAATTGTTTCAACAATCTCAACACCAAATTCGACAGCTTTGGCGAGCCGGCATTTCACATCAGGGAATTCCAATTTGACCTGAACAACAGCAATGGGCTGACCCAGCAATGCCGTTATGGCCCTTCACCCGGTAGCCTGGTGACGCAAATAAGGCGCCAGGGCCTGGTCCAGGGAATCGAGTCTTTCCAGTTGCTCTATGGCGATGACCCGGACGAGGATGGAAGCATCGAAGCCTGGGTCAAAGCCGGAAACTGGAGCGACCCGCAAAACGTACTGGGCTTGCGGGTCGGCCTGCTGCTTGCAAGTGAAGAGCCGGTCACCGAACGTGCGCCCGCGACATTCACGATACTGGATTCAATCGTCAGGAAACGGGCTGATGGCCGGTTACGGCACGTGGTGCAGTTCACATCCGCGATCAGGGGGAATACGGGTTGAACAACCGGGGCATCGCATTATTAGCCGGGCTGATCCTCCTTGCCTCGATCAGCCTACTGGCACTGCTGACCGCCTCCGGCACCGTGCTGCAGAGAAACATGGCCAGCAATTTCGAGGATAAGGCGCTGGCTTTGCAAAACGCTTCGATCGCCACCGGCTTTGCCGCAGCCTGGCTGAACAGCCGTCCCATCATCAGCCGGGAAGCGGGCTGCCATAATCAATTGCATTCTGCCGGCGGGTATCCACAATCCCGGGAGGTTGCCGGCACGACCTGAAATTGAAAGCAGTGCATGGTGGCAAGCAAATGCCATTGAGGCTGGCCTCAACCCACTGACGGCCGAAGTCATAGCGACCGCGGACTCGGGCTTTGAGCCTGCCCGCTGGGTGATCGAGGAAATACACTATCAACCGACCGGAGAAACCCGCGGCGAGAACGCGGCCGAAGGCGTCGCTTACTACCGGATCCTGGGGCGCGGCTCAGGCCGTACCAACCGCACAGTGGCCGTTATTGAGGCCATTTACGCCCGTCCATGGGAGGGTGATTTTGAGGCGGGAACCTATCCGCCGGACGGTCCGACCCATGTTTTCTGCCTGCAGTTTGCCCGCAAGTATGATTGCGGAAAATTGTCCTGGCGACAAAGGCGTTAGAAGTGGCCACAGCAGCCCTCCCGAGTCGCCGCGAAAAAGCTTTTTCAATGCTTGAGCTGGTTGTCGTGCTGGCCGTGATAGGTGTCTTGCTCACACTTGCCGTGCCCTCCTACCGGCAGTACACCCAACGCGCGCACCGGGCTGAGGCCATTGAGAAAATGCTGGCGATCGCTTACTGCCAGGCGAAGATTCGGAGTATCAACGGCTTCTACGACACCTCGCGCTGTGCGGCAGACTTCAGCGCTGAATTTCATGAAATACGAATCGAGCCGCCGAACCGCACAGCAACGCTTGAATACACGATTATTGCCGAACCGATAAACGCTGCCGGTGACCGCTGCGGCAGCCTGAGCCTTGACCAGGCGGGAACACGGGGAATCAGCGGAGACCAGGCTTCGCGGGCTGATTGCTGGGGTGGAAGGTGACCCGGGCGCTCGGGATAGATCAGGAACTGTTTTTCAGTGTGACCCGCAGTTCTTTCGGCAAGGCAAATTCGATGGTCTCTGGAATTCCCGAGATCTCTTCGGCTGCTTTACCGCCGGCTTCCTTGAGCCGATCAATCACACCCTGGACCAGACTCTCCGGAGCAGAAGCGCCCGCAGTCACCCCAATCGCAGAAATTCCATCAAGCCATTCCGCCCTGACGTCCTCGGCGCCGTCTACCAGGTAGGCAGTTGGTTCCCTGCTTTTCTGCAAGCTCCCGCAATCTATTCGAATTAGAACTGTTTTCCGATCCAACGACCAGCAACAGGTCAACCCGGCGCGCCAGGTCCTTCACAGCATCCTGGCGGTTTTGCGTCGCGTAGCAGATGTCATCATGCTTGGGCCCGGTGATCGCCGGAAACTTGTGCTGCAAGCGCCTTGATAACGGCCTGGGTGTCATCCACGGAAAGCGTGGTCTGGGTAACGTAGGCCAGGTTGTCCGGAAAATTCACTTCCAGCGCCGCAACATCCTGCGGGTCTTCCACCAGGAAGATACCGTTCGCCGAGGGCGGCTCTTTCATCCACTGCCCAAGTGTGCCCTCAACTTCCGGATGACCGGCATGACCGATCAACACGACATCCGTTCCGGCCTTGCAGTGGCGGATGACTTCCATATGCACCTTGGTCACCAGCGGACAGGTCGCATCGAAAACATGCAAGCCGCGATCTCCTCCGGCAGTGCGTACGGCCTGGGAAACCCCGTGGGCGCTGAAAATCACCGTGGCGTTATCAGGAACCTGGTCCAGCTCTTCCACGAAAACCGCGCCTGCCCGCGACAGGCGGTCCACCACGAAACGGTTGTGCACCACTTCGTGCCGCACATAGATTGGCGCGCCGAACAATTGCAGAGCCCGCTCGACGATTTCGATCGCGCGGTCAACACCTGCGCAAAATCCCCTCGGATTGGCCAGCAATATGTCCATCAGGAAGCCTTTTCCCGACGGCTGATCAGGAACACATCTACCAGCAACAAAACCACACCGCAGGTGATGGCTGAATCGGCAACATTGAATGCCGGGTAATGCCAGTCTTTGTAGTAAACATCGACGAAATCCACCACGTAACCCAGCTGAATCCGGTCCACCAGGTTGCCGATGGCGCCACCGAGGATCAATGCCAAACCGAGTCCGGTCAGCCATTCACTTCGCGGCAGCCTGAGCAACCAGACCAGCAGCACCAGGCTGACACCGGAGGCAAGAACGATGAAGAACCAGCGTTGCCAGCCACCCGCATCACTCAGAAAGCTGAAGGCCGCGCCGTAATTATGGGCCAGCGTCATATTCAGCCAGGAGAATACTTCGTGAGGCCGATACAGCTCCAGCATCTCAGTCGCCAGCTGCTTGGTGTGCCAGTCGAATAGAATGACCAGCGCAGTAACCGCCAGCCAAGCCCAGGGGTATGGTGGAAAGGCGCTGCGCTTTGTCTTATTTGCTATTTCGTTCACAGGGTTGACCATCAGGCAACGCGGCGTGTTTCGCCGTCGCCGACGACGTTTTCCACGCAGCGCCCGCAGATTTCCGGGTGTTCAGGATCAGAGCCAACGTCCGCGCGGTAGTGCCAGCAACGCACGCATTTTTCGTGCTCTGACGGCGTGACAAGCAGAGCCACCTCTCCTTCTTCCAGCTTGATGCGCTCGGCGTCAGCCGGTGCATGCAGCCAGGTCCGCAGCGCGTGCTTCCGAGGTGAGCAATACGAAGCGTAACTCGTCCCCCAGTGAATCGATGGCCGCGCGCAAGTCGCCATCCAGCCACAGGTCCACTTCCACGGCCAGCGAGGAGCCGGCCTTGCCGTCGCGGCGAACGGTCTCGATCGACTTGCTGACCTCGTTACGAACCTTGATCACGCGGCTCCAGCGCTCGCGCTCTGCCGCCGCGTTGTCCATTTCAAACAGTCCGTTCATACCAGGTTTCCAGGAAAATGCTGTCGCTGCGCTCACCTGGCATTTGCTGGTGAATTTCTTCCGCGGTAAAGCTCAGCACCGGCGCAATCCAGCGCACCAGTGCCTCGAGCACATGGTACATGGCGGTCTGCGCCGACCGGCGGGCCTGGCTATCATAACCCGTTGTATACAAACGATCTTTAAGGATATCGAGGTAGAAAGCACCCATCTCGAAAGCACAGAAATTGTGCACTTTCTGGTAAACCTGGATGAACTGGTAATCGTCGTAAGCCTGCTTGAGTTGCTTCTGCAACTGTGCGGCGTGATCTACGGCCCAGCGATCCAGCGGCAGCATATCGGCAGGCTCCAGCGCCTGGTCAGGTGTGAAACCATCCAGGTTACCCAGCAGGAAGCGGGCGGTGTTTCGAATACGCCGGTAGGCGTCCGATACCCGCTTGAGGATTTCGTCCGAGACGCTCATTTCACCGCGGTAGTCGGCTGCCGCCACCCACAGGCGCATCACGTCCGCGCCGAGGCTGTTCATGACTTTTTGCGGCGAAACGACGTTACCCTGCGACTTCGACATTTTCTTTCCGTCGGCATCCACCACGAAACCGTGCGTCAACACTTGCTGGTACGGCGGCTCACCGTGCATGGCAACCGAGGTCAGCAAGGAAGACTGGAACCAGCCACGGTGCTGGTCAGAACCCTCCAGGTACATCGCGGCAGGCCGGTTCAGGTCGTCGCGCTCGTCCAGCACGCAGCGGTGCGACACGCCTGAGTCGAACCAGACATCCAGGATATCGGTGACTTTTTCGTATTGTTCCGGGTCGACACCCAACTGGCTGAATATATCCTCGGAGTACCAGCAATCGGTTCCGCTTTCTTCCACCAGGTCGGCAATCGTCTGCATCAGCGTCGGCGTATCCGGGTGCAATTCACCGTGTCTGACGTTCCACAAACAACGTGATCGGCACACCCCAGGTGCGCTGGCGGGAAATACACCAGTCCGGCCGGTTTTCCACCATGCCCCTGATACGTTCTTCACCCCAGCCGGGAATCCAGCTCACGGATTTGATGGCTTGCAGCGCCTGCTCGCGCAAACCGCCCTTCTCCATGCTGATAAACCACTGCGGTGTAACCCGGAAAGCCGTCGGCGACTTGTGCCTCCAGCAATGCGGATAGCTGTGAACAAACGGCTCGTGAATGCAGCAGCGAACCGTTTTCACGCATGACGTCGAGGACATGGTCATTGGCGGCCCAGACCCATTCGCCGGCAAACAACTCGACGTTTTCCAGGTAGCGTCCATCCGCACCCACCGGGTTGGTAACCGGCAGGTCGTACTCACGGCCAACCAGGAAATCTTCCTCACCATGGCCGGGGGCCGTGTGGACGGCGCCGGTACCCGCCTCGGTGGTGACGTGTTCACCCAGGATGACCGGCACGATCTTGTCGTAAAACGGGTGTCTCAGTCGCAAGTGCTCGAGTGCAGCACCCGCGTGCCGAGCCGAGTTACGCTGGTCTGCTCCAGGCCGATCCGTTCGCTCACGGCGGCCAGCAGGTCACGCGCCAGAACCAGCACTATCTGCCGGCCGTTCACTCCTGCCGGAAACCAGCACATAGTCGAGATCCGCATGCAAAGTCACCGCCTCGTTTGCCGGCAGCGTCCACGGTGTCGTCGTCCAGATCGGAATGCCCGCCTCTGCGTCAACCGGGCTCGGCGCCGAATGCTGCAAACAGTGCCGCCGTATCGACTGCCGGAAACAACACGTCGATAGCCGGTGACGTTTTGTCCTGGTATTCGATTTCAGCCTCGGCCAGCGCCGAGCCACAGTCAAAACACCAGTTAACCGGCTTGGCGCCCTGCATCAGGTGGCCACCGTCGATAATCGAGGCCAGTGCCCGGATCATGTCGGCTTCGTAGATGAAAGCTCTTGGTCGTGTAGGGATCGAACCAGTCGCCCAGCACGCCCATGCGCCGGAAACCCGCTCTCTGCAGATCGATCTGGCGCTCGGCGTAGTCACGGCATTTCTGGCGGAAGGTTGCCGCATCGACCTTGTGGCCGACTTTCCCGACCTTTTTTTCAACCTGCAGTTCGATCGGCAGGCCATGGCAGTCCCAACCCGGAACGTAGGGCGAATGGAAACCGGCCATCAACCGGGACTTGACCACCATGTCCTTGAGAATCTTGTTGACCGCGTGACCCATGTGGATGTCGCCATTGGCGTAGGGGGGGCCGTCATGCAGAATCCACATCCGGCCGCCCGGCAGTGTGCCTCCTGGATCTTCTGATACAAGCCGGCGTCTTCCCAGGCCTTGACCATGCCGGGTTCGCGGTTGGCCAGGTTGGCCTTCATCGCGAAGGCCGTTTTTGGCAGGTTGATTGTGTCTTTGTAGTCCATTCTTATACGCTATCCAACAGGTGTGTCCTCGGGCGGCGCCGTGTCAGCCAGTATTCTCCTGGCTTCGCGCTCATCCCGCTTCATCTGCTCAACGAGATCCTCAAGGCTCTCGAAATTCAGTTCATCACGTAACTTTGCCACAAATTGAACATCGAGGCGCTGTCCGTATAGGTCTTCATCAAAATCAAAAAAATGCACTTCCAGCAAGGTCTCTTTGCCGTCCACTACGGGCCGGCGGCCCAGGTTCGTGACCGTCGGCAGCCAGGGGCCGTTCGCGACCCTGGCATAAGCGGCCAAAACACCGCCCAGCGGACTCGGTTCAGCACGAATGCGCAGGTTTGCCGTGGGGTATCCCAGCGTCCTGCCCAGGCCCGCGCCACGCGTCACGTGGCCTTCCATCCGGAACGGCCGGCCCAGCCGCTCGGCGGCCGCCGCAAAATCCCCGGCCGCAAGTTTCTGCCGAATCCCGCTGCTGGAAATCCGTTCACCCTCGCACAGCACTTCCGCCACGGGCTCGACCGTGAAGCCGCGTTCACGGCCCAGCTTTGCCAGCAGGTCCACATCACCTTCGCGCCCGCGGCCGAAACGGAAATCCTCACCGATGACGACGCACCTCGCGTTCAGCTTTGCGACCAGTATCTGCTCTGCAAATTGCGTTGATGTCAGACTGGCCAGTTGCCGCCCAAATCGCATCAGCCAGGTGATATCCACACCGGCCGCCGCAGCAGGCCCAGTTTCTGGTAAACCGTGGACAGTCGGGCCGGTGCATTTTGCGGGCTGAAAAACGCCGGCGGCAATGGTTCAAACGTCACCACCGCGACCTTATCATCGCCCTGCGCCAGGCTTTTGCAACGCTCAACCAGGGCCTGGTGCCCGCGGTGCACGCCATCGAAATTTCCGATGGCCACAACGGAGCGTGCCGGGGTAAACGCCCCGCCATTCCATTCAGGCCTGTTTCTGATTACCCGCATGATTAGCCATTGCTTGCCGCGAAAAACCCGTAATTATACCAGCGCTTACCTGCAGATAAGCGGTTTAAAAACCCATCAGGACGAGCCTTTCGCCAGGTGGTGCTTACGCAAGCCTCCTGCAATGAGCACGACACTGTATACGACAACTCCAAGGCCAATCAGCAGCGCCAGGCGAACTGCCCTGCTGAAACCGGGTGCTTCCACCCATTGGTTTATTTCGCCGAACTGCCAGGCGATGACAGCCACCATGGCGATACAACCGGCCAGCACCGCCATTGCCACCCTGCTCCAGCCCGGTTCCGGCTGGTACGTACCCTGCTTCCTCAGGCCCCTGAACAACAGGGCCGCATTGATGTAAGCGGCGGCTGAACTGGCCAGCGCCAGTCCGGTGTGCGGGCCCTGGAATGCGAGCGCCAGCAACACACCGACAAAGATGAAATTCAGGGCCATGTTGGACACCATCGCAATGATGGCGATTTTCACCGGGGTCTTTGTATCCTGCCGCGCATAAAAACCGGGCGCCAGGACCTTGACCGCGATGAAAGCCGGCAAACCCGCGGCATAAGCGGACAGGCTAAGCGCCGACATCTCTGACGTCACTCAGCTCGAAAGGCATCGTATTGAAACAGCGTGATGAGGATCGGCATCGCCAGCTGCGCCAGCCCCAGCGCTGCCGGCAAGCGTGATGATCAGGGCCAGGCGCAGTGACCAGTCCAGGGTTGCCGAAAAAGCGTGCGGATCCTGCCGGGCGAATTTACGCGACAGATTCGGCAGAATGACCGTGGACAGGGCCACGCCAAACACACCCAGGGGAAACTCCAGCAAGCGGTCGGAATAGTACAGCCAGGAAACACTGCCACTGACCAGGAACGTCGCGATGACCATATCCAGCAACAGGTTTACCTGCGCCACCGACGAACCCACCAGCGTCGGAATCATCAGCCGGAGAATTTTGCGCACGCCGGAATGGCGCCAGCCCCAGCGGGGACGGGGCATGACACCCAGCTTCATCAGCGCAGGTACCTGGATCAACAACTGGGCTACGCCGGCCGCCAGCACACCCCATGCCAGCGCCATCACCGGTACTTCAAGCCGCGCCGAGAACAGCACAGCCGCCGCGATCAGCGAGACATTCAGCAACACCGGTGTCAGCGCGGGCACCAGGAAACGGTCAAAGGTATTCAGAATTCCGCCCGCAAAAGCCGTGAGCGAGATCAGCATGATGTAGGGAAAGGTGATTCTCAGCATGTCGGCCGACAGCCAGAACTCCGGACGCTCGTCAACCAGCCAGCCCGGCGCGAAAATAGCCAGCACAACAGGCGCTGCCAGTACACCGATAGCCGTAACCACCAGCAGGATGCCGGTCAGGGTACCGGCCACGTTGTCGATCAGGTCCCGCAACGCGTTCCGGTCGCCGCTGGCCCGCACTTCGGACAGCACCGGCACAAAGGCCAGCGAAAAGGAACCTTCGGCAAACAGGCGGCGCATGAAATTCGGGATTTTGAACGCCAGGAAGAACGCATCGGTTTCGCCGCTGGCGCCAAAATAGCGTGCAAACACCATGTCCCGGACAAAACCAAGAATCCTGGAGGTTATGGTGGCGGTCCCTACCTTGGCTGTAGATTTAAGAAGCTGCAATTGTTGATTGACCCAATCGGCAAATAATAAGATAATGACCGGCTTGATTTTTGAACTTTATTGTTTTGGAGAACGACCTTGGCCAACAGTCTATCAGCTCGTAAACGGGCTCGTCAGTCGGAACGCAATCGCCGCCGCAACGCGAGCCAGCGATCACATGTCCGCTCATCCATTAAGAACGTGCTGCGGGCCATCGAAACCGGTGACAAAGCCGCAGCGGAAACCGCTTACAAAGCAGCAGTACCGGCCATTGACCGATCCGTGGCGAAGGGCATCATGCCTCTAAACAAGGCTGCCCGGCATAAATCACGTCTGAACAAGCACATTCGCGCCCTGTAATCGGTAGTTCATTTACTGATCCTGGCAGAAAGATATGAAAAAGCCCCGCTCATGGCGGGGCTTTTTTATGGCAAATCGCTTCAGGACTTCGAATGGCTCGTCCGGAAATTCAGCTGTTTCCGGCACCTCTGCCGCTGTCGCGTTTCTTCCTCATCCTGCAGCAGTTCAAGCTGGAGAGACACTTTCTGCATTAATTCATCGGTGCCGCTTTTGGTCACGGATGAGATGAGCTCCCACGGGGCATCCCAACCCAATTCGGCTACAGCCTGCTGCGCTTTATCCTGCGCCTCGTCCGGCGGCAACAAATCAGCCTTGGAAAACACCAGCCAGCGTGGCTTGTCCATCAGGCCCGGATCGAATTTCTGCATTTCCTGTTCCAGTTGCCGGACCTGCTCAACGGGAGAGACATCCAGTGCCAGCGGCGCCAGGTCCACCAGGTGGAGCAACAGGCGGGTGCGCTGCAGGTGTTTCAGAAACTGGATGCCCAGGCCGGTACCCTCTGCCGCACCCTCGATCAGACCGGGTATGTCGGCAATCACGAAACTGCGCTCGACATCGATGCGCACGACACCCAGGTTGGGATAAAGCGTGGTGAACGGGTAGTCAGCCACCTTGGGCCTGGCAGCTGACACGGTGCTGATCAGGGTGGACTTGCCGGCATTGGGAAAGCCCAGCAGGCCCACGTCGGCCAGCACCTTCATTTCCAGCTTGAGCTGCCCGATGTTCGCCGGGCGTCGGCGGGCATGGTTTTCCGGGGAGCCTGGTTGGTGGAACTCTTGAAATGGACATTACCCAATCCGCCCCGGCCGCCTTTTGCCACCAGCAGCCTGCTGTCCATGCTCGGTTACATCACCGATGTGCTCACCGCTTTCCTGTTCGGTCACGATGGTACCCAGCGGCACGCGGATGATAATGTCCTCACCACTCTTACCGGTCATGTTACGGCCGGAACCGCCCTGCCCGTTCTGGGCCTTGTACTTTCGCAGATGACGAAAATCCACCAGCGTATTCAGTCCGGAATCCCCTTCGAGGATACACACTGCCGCCACGCCCGCCATCACCGCCGTCGGGGCCACCGTACTGGATGTATTTCTCGCGCCGGAACGAGGCGGAACCACTGCCGCCGTTGCCGGCGGTCACGGAAATCAGGGCTTCATCAACAAATTTCATAGGCTTATTCTAATCCAATAAAAAACCCCGCCTGAGCGGGGTTTTCAATAAATCGCAGAATCGCTCCGGATTCAGGAAGTTTCAATACTGACGTATTTACGCTTCGGAAAACCTTTCGTCTCGAACTTCACCTTGCCGTCGCTCAGCGCGAACAGGGTGTGGTCGCGGCCTACACCGACGTTCTCACCGGCGCGGAAACGCGTGCCGCGCTGGCGAACGATGATGTTACCGGCCAGGACAGATTCGCCGCCGTAACGTTTTACGCCCAGGTACTTGGGATTCGAATCGCGGCCGTTGCGTGTACTACCGCCTGCTTTTTTATGTGCCATGAGTCAATACTCCTAAATTCTGATGTCGCGATCAGGCGTCAATGCCGGTGATTTCAATTTGCGTGAAATACTGGCGATGACCCATCTGCTTGCGGTGTTGTTTGCGGCGCTTGAACTTGATGATCTTTATCTTTTCACGACGGCCATGATCAACCACCGTGGCAGTTACTTTACCGCCTTCAAGATAAGGAGCGCCGATCTTTACGTCTTCGCCTTCGCCGACCATCAACACCTGGTCGAGCTCGACCGTGGTGCCTTTTTCGGCTTCGATTTTTTCGACTTTTAATACGTCACCGGTGGTTGCGCGATACTGCTTACCGCCGGTTTTAAATACTGCATACATTGGATTCAAGCTCCGTGAGGAAACGGCCCTACAAAAGGGCGAGAATGTTAGCTGTTTTCCGGCCCGTGGTCAACCTTTAACAGCCAATCATTCTACACCAAAACGCTTTTGCCAGTGGTTCCCTTCGGGGAGTATAGTAGTTTGTTTGGATGCACCGATGGACAAAATTCTCATACGCGGCGCGCGCACGCACAACCTGGCCAACATCGATCTCGACCTGCCCAGGGATAAACTGATTGTAATCACAGGCTTATCCGGCTCGGGTAAGTCTTCGCTCGCGTTCGACACCATCTATGCAGAAGGCCAGCGGCGCTATGTTGAATCGCTTTCAGCCTACGCCCGCCAGTTTCTTTCCATGATGGAAAAGCCGGATGTCGACCACATTGAAGGTCTGTCACCCGCAATTTCCATCGAACAGAAGTCCACTTCGCACAATCCGCGCTCAACCGTGGGCACGATTACCGAGATTTATGACTACCTGAGGCTGCTGTTTGCCCGGGTCGGCACGCCCTGCTGCCCCGATCATGGTCTGCCCCTGGAAGCGCAGACCATCAGCCAGATGGTCGATCATGTTCTGAATCTGCCCGAAGGCAGCAAACTGATGCTACTGGCGCCCGGTGGTCCGCAACCGCAAAGGCGAACATCTGCAGTTGTTCGATGAGCTTCGTGCCCAGGGTTTCGTGCGGGCCCGCGTGGATGGCGTGGTCTACGACCTCGATGAAGTTCCGCGCGCTGGAGCTGCGGCGCAAGCACACCATCGAAGTGGTGGTCGACCGCATCAAGGTGCGCGAAGACCTGAAGCAACGACTGGCCGAATCCTTTGAAACCGCCATCATCCTGACCGACGGCATCGCCATCATTTCACCCATGGACGAAGACAGCGCCCTGGATGAAAAGCTTTTCAGCGCGCGTTACGCCTGCCCTTATTGCGATTACAGCCTGCAGGAACTCGAACCGCGCATGTTCAGCTTCAACAACCCCAACGGGGCCTGCCCGGAATGCGACGGCCTGGGGATCAGCCAGTTTTTCGATCCGGATCGCGTGGTCAGCAGCACCCACGTCAGCCTGGCCGGCGGCGCGGTGCGTGGCTGGGACCGGCGCAACGCTTACTATTTCCAGATCATCCAGGCGCTTGCGAAGCATTACGACTTCGATGTCGATACGCCGTTTGAAGAACTGCCGACACAAATCCGTGACGTCGTGCTGCATGGCAGTGGCGATGAAATCATCGAGTTTCGCTACTTCGGCGATAACGGCGTGCAGAAGCGACGGCATCCATTCGCCGGCATCATTCCCAATCTCGAACGGCGTTATCGCGAAACCGACTCGCGGATCGTTCGTGAAGAACTATCCAAGTACATCAGCCAGAAACCCTGCACGGTCTGTGACGGACAGCGCCTCAATCGCGAAGCGCGTGCAACGTGTTCGTGGACAGATACCAACCTGCCAACCATCACCGCCTGGCCGATCGAACGCTGCCTGGATTTCTTCGACCACCTGAAACTGGAAGGCCGGCGCGGAGAAATTGCGCCCAAGATCATCAAGGAAGTCCGTGACCGTCTGCACTTCCTGGTCAATGTCGGACTGGATTACCTGACGCTCGACCGCAAGGCTGACACCCTGTCCGGCGGCGAAGCCCAGCGCATCCGGCTGGCCAGCCAGATCGGCGCCGGACTGGTCGGGGTCATGTACATCCTCGATGAGCCTTCGATCGGCCTGCATCAACGCGATAATGAGCGCCTGCTGGCCACCCTGACCCGGCTGCGTGACCTGGGCAATACCGTCATCGTGGTCGAACATGACGAAGAGGCCATCCGGGCCGCAGACTACGTAGTGGATATCGGCCCGGGCGCCGGCATCCACGGCGGCAAAATCATCTTCAACGGCACGCCGGAAGAGCTGCAAAGCGACCCCGATTCGATGACCGGCCAATACCTGTCCGGCAAAAAAGAAATTGCCATACCACGGTAAGCGGACCCCGATTGACCCGCAACGAGTACTTAAGGTGATCGGAGCGGCCGGCAACAACCTGAAAAACGTCGACGCTGGAAATTCCCGCCGGGCCTGTTCGTTTGCGTGACCGGGGTTTCCGGTTCCGGTAAATCAACGCTGATCAACGATACCCTGCACCGCATCGCCGCGCGCGAACTGTACGGCAGCTCGGCCCAACCGGCCGCCTTCGAGTCGGTCGAAAACCTCGGCCTGTTCGACAAGGTCGTCGACATCGACCAGTCGCCCATCGGCCGCACACCGCGCTCCAACCCGGCCACCTACACCGGCTTGTTCACGCCGATCCGCGATCTGTTTGCCGGCACCCAGGAAGCCAGGGCCAGGGGTTACAAGCCCGGGCGGTTCAGTTTCAACGTGAAAGGCGGGCGCTGCGAAGCCTGCCAGGGTGATGGCCTGATCCGGGTTGAAATGCACTTCCTGCCGGACATCTACGTGCCCTGCGACGTGTGCAAAGGAAAGCGCTACAACCGCGAAACCCTCAGCGTCACTTACAAGGGCAAGAACATCCACGAAGTCCTGCAAATGACCGTCGAAGAGGCGCTGGTGTTTTTCGAGCCGGTGCCCACGGTCGCCCGCAAACTCCAGACCATGACCGATGTTGGGCTCTCCTACATCACGCTGGGCCAGAGCGCGATCACGCTGTCCGGTGGCGAAGCGCAACGCATCAAGCTGTCCAAGGAACTGAGCAAGCGTGATACCGGCCAGACGCTTTACATCCTGGACGAACCGACCACCGGCCTGCATTTCCAGGACATTGAGCAGCTACTGGGTGTGCTGCATCGCCTGCGCGACCACGGCAACACCGTCGTGGTGATCGAACACAACCTGGATGTCATCAAGACGGCGGACTGGCTGATCGACCTGGGACCGGAGGGCGGCGACAAGGGCGGTGAAATCATCGCCGAGGGAACGCCCGAGGAAGTCGCAAAAATGGCTCATTCCTATACGGGGCAGTTCCTGGCCAGGACACTGGCGCCACGGCCGCAACTCAAAAGCGCCTAACGGCGCTCGACCTGCATATCAAAACCGAAGCGGCGGCCATCGGCGCTGCCCATTTCCAGCCTGACCACCTGGCCCGGCTGTAAGTCACCTGTGGGCATCATCAGCATCAGGTGGTATCCGCCGGGCTCCAGGTTGACCTCGCCACCCGGGTCGATCACCAGCTCCTCCACTTCCCGCATCTTGCTGACGCCATCAACCAACTCTGTACGGTGCAGGCTGACATCGCCGAAAGACGGGCTGGAGTATGATGAGATTTCCAGTGCTTCGGAGCCGGAATTGCGCAACTGCCCGAAGCCGGCGGTCATCTTCATGCCAGGCGGCATGGCCCGGACCCAGGCGCCTTCAAAAGAAAGGCTGCCAGTTTTCGTCCCGGCACCGCAAGCTGACAGTAAAATGGCAACAAGCAACACCAGCCAGAAATAATTTTTGAATATTTTTTAACACCTGATAACCCCAATTCCTGTTCACGTGCGTTTAACGGGTAGACACAACGGAGAACCAACATGAAATCCTGTATGAAAAAAATACTGCCACTCGCGATCACTACCCTGTGCGCCGGAGCCGTTTCGGCGGCTCAACAAACCGTCAGTGACGACTCCATCACGATTTACTCCAGCATGCAGCCCGGAGCGGTTTCACCTGACCTCTACCGGCCCGTTTCCGGGCGCCAACTCAGCGGCCAGGTTCCCGGTTACGCCATCGTCCGGCATGACCGTTCCTATGATATCGAAAAAGGCGCTCACGCACTCAGGGTGACCGACGTGGCTGCGCTGATCGACCCGACCACCGTGACGTTTTCTTCCCTGGATGAGCCACGCACCCGTGTGCTGGAGCAGAGCTTTCAATTTGACCTGGTCAGCCAGGCAAAACTGCTGCAGCGCTACCTGGGCCAGCGGGTTACCGTTGAAATTGCCACGGGGCGACCATGTCAGACCTGGCTGAAGGCATCCTGCTGGGTGTGGGCGACGGCCTGACGCTGCAGATGGACGACGGCAGTGTCCAGGCGATCCGCAGTTACGGCAACATCCGGTTTTCCCAACTGCCCGGCGGCCTGATCACCCGGCCCACCCTGGAATGGCTGCTGGACAGCCCGGTCGGGCGGTACGCAGGAAACCCGCATCAGTTACGAAACACGCGGCATGACCTGGTGGACCGATTACAACATCATTTACGACGAATCCAAAAACTGCTCCATGGACCTTTCAGCCTGGGTCAGCATCATCAACCAGTCCGGCGCGAGTTACGATAACGCCGGATTGAAGCTGATTGCCGGGGATGTCAACCGGGCCGAGCCGAAACGGCCGCGCCGCGACGTGGTGTACAAGATGGCAATGGCCGAAGATTCTGCCGGGTTTGCCGAAAAGTCCTTTTTTGAGTACCACATGTACACACTGGGCCGGCGCACCCACCTGCCGGACAACTCGACCAAGCAAATCCAGTTGATGCCGGCCGCCCGGGGCATTGAGTGCCAGAAAGAACTGGTGTTCGCCCCGACCCTGGACATGCCGTACCGTGGCTACCAGCAATACGACCAGGAATACGGGCGCTACGGCAATGCAGACATCAACGTGTACCTGCGTTTCAGCAACGAAAAATCTCAACAGCTGGGCATTCCGCTGCCGGCCGGACGAATTCGCGTCAACCAGGTGGATCCGGCAGACGGCAGCCTGGAATTCATCGGCGAGGATGTCATTGACCACACGCCAAGAAATGAAGACGTGTTGATCGAAATGGGTAATGCATTCGATGTGGTGGGAGAGCGCAAACAGACTGATTTTCGGGTCGACACGAGTACCCGCAACCTGTGGGAGACCTTTGAAATTCGCTTACGCAATCACAAGGATGAAGCGGTTGATGTGGCCGTGCTGGAAAATCTCTACCGCGCGGCCAACTGGAAAATCGAGAACGCCAGCATGAAACACGGAAAAGAGAACAGCAATCGAATCCGGTTCGACGTATCGGTCCCGGCCGGCGGTGAGCGGGTGGTCCGGTACACGGCCCACTACAGCTGGTGATAAATCGTTAGCGCTTACCGTATTCAATGGCGGGATCAACCTGGTTGCGGTTCTTGGAGACGGGGGTGCCCGGTGCCTGTGATAATCGGCGAGGGACGTGCGAATTTCACGGGCGCCTTGCCGTAGCCGGCGGCATTGCCCGGAGACCACACGATGATGCTGCCTTGTGCTCCATTGACATAATGGCCCTGGCGTACCTTGCCGTAACCGGTTTTCTGAAACGCATGCGTGTGTTTGATGTTGGGCACGTCATGGCCGTAAGCGGCGGTTGAAAATACCGGTGAAAGCAACAGGGCCATTGCACCGGTTGCTGCGAATAACGCGAGTCGGGTCTTCATTTTCTATTCCTCCACCAGGCCACCGTGCCTGGTTATTCTGCCTGAAAACTGCCGGGCCGGAAAGGAGGGCCCGGGGCCTCCCCGTTCCAACCGGCAATGGGATCATCAGTGACGACAGCCCCTTCCATGTCCGCGGCAACGCCTGTGGCCCTGGTGCCGGGCGTGTCGGTATTTGGGCCGGTGATGGCCTCGCGGACCATGGCGCGGGCCTGCAACCGGCACATATACGGGAACGTAGACCGGCGCATATACGGGTATCGGAGCGTAACCACTATTAAGGTTGATCGTCCCGGAATATCCGGCATAACCGCTGGAGTCACCATAAATCGTGACACCACCGGACCAGTAGTTATCCGGGTACCCTACATAAGCTCCGTGGCCATTGGCCAGAACGGTTCCTGAAAGCATCAGAGCCATCAATCCCAGTCCTGCAATTTTGCTAGACTTACTCATCATGCAACCTCCTTTGCGCTCCTACGATTTACAGTCTAGAGCGCTCGCGCTGAACTCAATCTGAACAGGAACAAGGACCATGCTTGAAACCATTGACCATGGAAAAATACGTGAATTGAAAATTGCCAGGCCGCCGGCAAATGCACTGAACCCTGACCTTGTCCGGCAATTCACAGAGTCGTTGCTGGAAGCGGGTGAACAGGCAGAAGCTGTCGTGGTTTCCGGCCTGCCGGGTATGTTTTCTGCCGGTCTGGATGTGCCACAGTTATTACCTTGCAGTCGGGAGGAAATGATTGCCTTTTGGACTGACTTCAGCCGCCTGATGAAAACAATCGCCTGCATGCCCGTTCCAACGGCGTTTGCGCTGACCGGACACGCCCCGGCCGGCGGCATCGTCATGGCGTTATTTGGCGACTATCGGGTCATGCCGCGGGGCGGTTTCAAAACGGGGCTGAATGAAGTTCAGGTCGGGCTGGTCGTATCCCCACCCATCCATGGTGCCGTGGTGCGTGCGGTAGGTCCGCGCATGGCGGAACGCATCCTGGTTGCAGGCCTGATCATGGAGTCGGAACAGGCGGAAGAAATCGGTCTGGTAGATGAACTGGTGGATGACCCCTCATCTGCCGTCACGCGGGCCATCGAGTGGTGCGAGCAACACGTGGCGCTGCCCCGTGACGCCATGCTGATAACGCGAAAGATGGCACGTGCCGACCTGCGGGCCCTGTTCGACAAAGAACACGATCTCGGGGTCGAGAAATTCGTCGATATCTGGTTCTCAGACTCTACACGGTCCACGTTGACCGCCATGGTGGAGCGCCTGAGTAAAAAAGGCTAAGGCGCTCTGCCCAGCCGGATAGGCCGCGACGGGTCCCTGATCCACTCGCTCCATGAACCCGGGTACAAGCGACTGTTCTTCAAACCCGCCAGCTCCATGGCAAACAGGTTGTGGCATGCAGTTACACCGGAGCCGCAGGAATGCACAACCCGGTTTACCGGCGTGCCATCCAGCAGCTCTTCAAATTGCGCCCGGATCGCCTCACGGCCCAGAAATCGGCCATCGGCTTGCAGGTTGTCACTGAATGGGCGACTCAAGGCGCCGGGAATATGCCCGGCCCGTGTGTCCAGCGGCTCTATCTCGCCGGCGTAACGCTCCAGGGCCCTGGCATCCAGCACCAGAAGCGCTTCTGAATCCAGTGAGCCACTGATGTCACCGGATGAAACCGTTTGCTTACTGCCTGCCTCCAGACTATCGACTACGGAAGGGTTCACGGAGGGTTCTCCGGATTCCACCGGTAAACCGGCGCGCTTCCATGCCGCCAGTCCGCCATCCAGCAATGCGGCCTGTTTGCCAAAATGATGCATTAGCCACCACAGTCTGGACGAAATTGCATTTGAACCGTCATCGTATGCCACCAGCAAGTGGTTATCCGTCCAGCCAATCGAAGCCAGGTACCGGGAAAAGTCGTCGCGTTCAGGAAGCGGGTGCCGTCCGCTATCAGGCTGTACAGGAGCCGCAAGGTCATCATCAAGGTGAGCATAAAATGCGCCGGGTATGTGCCCGCTTAGCCAAACGGCCCTGCCTTTGGCTGGATTGGTCAGGTCAAAGCGGCAGTCGACTGCGATGCATTGGCCGGAATCGATCAGTTCATTCAGCTGAGGAGCTGATACCAGAATAGTGCTGTTCATGTGCAAGCTGCATCCTGTCAATGAGATTCATCAGCATGGCAGCCGTCACGCCCCAGATGCGGTAACCCTGCCAATTCAATGTGTAGATCTTAAACTCCCGTCCGTGATGTTCCACCACGCGGGTGTGATACAACCTGGCGTTTAGCGCGACGTGTAATGGAATGGTAAAAACTTCGGCTACTTCACTTTCGTCCACCACCCAACTGACCGGCGGCGTCACCAGGGCGACGACCGGCAATACCCGGTAATCAGAGATGGTATCGGTACGGTCCAGGAACCCGATCGGGCGGGCTGCCGTAGATGGCAGGCCAATTTCCTCATGAGCCTCGCGCAGTGCTGTCTGAACAGCGGAGACATCGTTATCTTCCGCAGCACCGCCCGGGAAGCTCACCTGGCCCGGATGCTGCGGAAGATGGTCCGCACGGCGCGTGAGTACTATTTCAGGTTCCGGCAGGTCCAGCAGGGGGACCAGGACAGCGGCAGTCTTGGCAGGGCGGAAAAAATCATTACCGGGCGGACGGTAACCGGTGACGTCAAGATTTCCAACGCCGTGTTCCAGCGGGGAAACGGCTTTTAGAAGAAGCTCCCGCCAATGTCGCATCACGAGAATTCAGCCTTTAAATGAAACGGGGCCCGAAGGCCCCATCCGGTCTTATTACTGAACGATTTCAATCAGTTTTAGATCAAACATCAGTGCTTCGTTAGGCCCGACCGGCTGGTTGCCGCGGGCGCCGAAGGCGAGTTCCGGTGGCACAAAAACCTGCCAGGTAGAACCAGTCTTCATCAGGGGCAGCACTTCCTGCCAACCCTTCAGCACCGTATTTACGGGAAATTCTTCAGGTACGCCCCGCGCGAATGAGCTGTCAAATTCCAGGCCATTGGTCTTGGAACCGCGGTAGTGAACCCTGACCGTGCTTTCCATTCCGGGCCGCGCGCCGTCGCCTTCTTCAATGATCCGATACTGGACTCCGCTGGGCAAAGCGACAATACCGTTCTTGGACAGGTTGGCGGCGAGAAACTCTTCAGAAGCCCTTTGGTTTTCTGCAGACAGTTTCTCGAAAGCCTCAAGCTGTTCCTGGCGAACACGTTGCTGCAGCTCGGTCAGCATCGCGGTCATTTCTTCAGCCGGTACTCGCGGATCTCTACCCGCAGACGAATCACGTACGGCTGCAATGACGGCTTCTACGTCAAATTCTGCACCGCGGCGCTGAATATCTTGGCCAATGTCCCAGCCTACTGCGTAGCTGAGCTTGCCTTTGTCAGTGGTTATATCCTGGGCCATTACGGGACCCGCAATGAATACTGTCAGGATGATGAGCGCGAAAACTGAACGCATCAGGTATTCCTCCAAAATTTTATGGATACTCCGGCAAACAGGCCGGCGCGTGAAAAGTGCACCATTTTACAGGAGCACGGTTGCGTATGCCAAGCTCAATTAACATCATGCCAGGCACGGCACAACGATAGACCCCCATTTTCCAGTCAAGTTTCCACCATCTTTTGGTGGATCTGGCCACCCAACCGGATTGCAGTCTGGCAAAACAGGCCACGCTCGAATTAATACTCTTTTATTTCAATAAGATAAAAATATCAATCCATCTGGCACGAACCCTGCATTAATAGGGTTAGAGAATGATTAACCAGGAGTAAAACCTAATGGGTATTTTTTCGCGCTTCAGCGACATAGTAAATGCAAACATCAATGCCGTGCTTGAGAAAGCCGAGGAACCGGAAAAAATTATCCGGCTCATGATCCAGGAGATGGAAGACACCCTGGTGGAGATCCGGTCCGCAGCAGCCAAGTGCATCGCCGACCGCAAAGAACTCGGTCGTCACATAGAGCACCTTGAGCGTGAGCAAGGCGAATGGGCCAACCGGGCCGAGCTCGCTGTACGCCGCGAACGCGAAGACCTGGCGCGGGCTGCACTGGTCGAGAAGCAGGCCATCGGAGACCGGATGGAGAAAATGAACCATGAACTTGAGGGTCTGGATGGACAGCTCGAAAAATTCAATGCGGATATCACCCAGCTGCAAAGCAAACTCGACGATGCCAAAACCCGGCAACGCAGCATCGTGATCCGGCACAAGACGGCCAGCTCACAATTGTCCGCTCGCAAGCACATTCACGACGATCGTATCGATGAAATGCTATATCGCTTTGAAAGCGCTGAGCGCCGGATCGACCGGGTCGAGTCAGAAGGCGAGGCTATCAACATGGGCCGTGGCAAGGACCTTGCCGGCGAAATAGCAGACCTGGAACAGGATGACCGGGTGGAAGCGGAACTGGAGAGTCTGAAAACCCGCGTCGGCGACAGCAACGAGGAGAAGAAAGATGCCTGAAGTCATTCCTGTTCTATTGCTAACCATCTGTTTGCCGCTTTGGATCATCTTCCACTACACCACGAAGATGAAGACTTCAAAGGGCTTGTCACCTGAAGACGAGAAGATGCTGAGTGAGGTCTGGGAGTCCGCTAACCGGATGCAGGACCGCATCAATACGCTCGAGCGCATCCTTGATGTCGAATCACCGGACTGGAGAAGACGTTCATGAACGACTTTTACAAGCACAAGAACCCGCACCGCCTGTTCCGGGATAAGGAAAATGCGATGCTTGCGGGCGTCTGTGCCGGAATCGCCGATTATTTCGGGCTGAACCGCAAAGGCGTGAGACTGGTGACTTTCCTGTTCATACTGTTCCCGCCGTTTTTCGCTTTCGCCATGATTTCATATATTGTCCTGGCGATTGTACTGCCCGTGAAACCGATTGAAGTGGATCAGAACCCTGAGCAGGCAGAATTCTGGCGCGGCGTCAGCAACGCCCCTGCCGATGTATTCGGTAGCCTTCGCCACCGCTTCAGGGAATTGAATGTGAGACTGGAAAGAATGGAAGCTTTCATCACCTCGCGGGAATTCGAAATCGACAGGGAACTCGGGAAGGAATAACTGTTATTCGCACCAGAAATCCCGTTCTGTATGAATCAGGGTCACGTAAACGGAGAAGAACAATGAACGTTAACGAGCAGTTGGAAACACAGAAAACCAAAGCGAGAGCGCCGCTTTTCGCTTCCACGTGGGTCGCACTCTTTTTCGTTCTACGGCACGAATTCACGCAGGCCCGCGCCCGCACCAAATAGTCATCATCCGCGCACGGTTCGTGCGCACCGACCTTCAATGCGAATGATAGTCCTTTTCACCCGCTGTAACGGGCAGGTCCAGACGGTTTTCCTGCGGTGGTAACGGGCAGGTCGAATAATCGTTGAATGCACACGGCGGGTTATAGGCCTTGTTGAAATCCACCAAGACCCGGCCATTCTCCGGTAACCCGTCACTGTACAGAAAACGCCCTGCTCCATAGGTTTCCTTGCCGCTGGTCCGGTCGGCAAATAGAAACCACATGGATTCAGCGTTTTCATCGCCCAGGCCCAGCAGCCGGTAGGTCTGCTCTTCACGCTCGAACTCGGCATAACCATAAACAGGAGTCGGGCTCAGGTACCCCAGGACATTGGCTATTTCGATGGTCTGGTCATCCGCCGCGGGAATAAAACGGGCATCGAACTTCCAGTCCTGCTGAATGGGATAAGCCGGTACGGAAGAAAAGTCCAGTAAGGCAGGTGCCTTCCGGTCTTTAATCCGAAGCCCGTAAGACTCCCTGAAAATCACATAAAAGCTCAAATCGCCGCTGCGGACGACGCTCGGCGTACCCTGGTTGTCAGCCACCAGCATGGCATCCACAACGGTTGCATCATTAACCGTCACGCCACTGCCTGCGGCCGGGGTGAACCGCAATTCATCGCCGTTCAGGAAAAGCGTACCCCAGTTGGCCGGCCCGCCCGGAATCTTAGCAGTGCTGGTTGGGTCACTCCCCACGGTGTTTTCGCCTTCCTGCAGCCACTCGAGACCTACCAGCGTCATCCATCCGCTATCACTGGCCAGGCGCGCGTTTCGGCTTTGCCGCCATTCCTTGATCTGGTCTTCATGAGATGGATCTGATTGAGCCACGGCAGCCAAGGGGATGAAAGCCAGCAGGATCGAAATCAGTAGAGAAATAATCCTGTAGTTCACTTCATGCGTCCATAGATGTCTTCAAAGCGGATTATGTCATCTTCGCCAAAATAGCTCCCAGTCTGGATCTCTATCAAATGCACGTCTTCAGTGCCAGGATTCTCCAGCCTGTGCTGGGTCTCAACCGGTATATCGATAGATTCATTGGGATTGAGGAAAAACTCTTTGTCACCCAGGCGAACTTTGGCAACCCCCTTGATCACGGTCCAGTGTTCCGATCGATTGTGATGCAGTTGCAGCGAGAGCACGCCGCCCGGCTTGACCACCAGTCGTTTGACTTTGCAGTCCTCTGCGCTCTCGAGAATAGCGAAGCTGCCCCAGGGACGGTGCACCGTTTTGTGAAATTCAGCCGCCTCATGTTTCAGATCACTCAGTTGGTTGACGACCTCTTTTACATCCTGCGCACGGTCGCGATCAGCCACCAGAACCGCATCACCGGTGTCTACAATCACCAGGTCGTCAACGCCAACGACGGCCACCAACCGGTCGCTGCCCTGGATGAAGCAATTTCGGCTTTCCACTACCACCGCTTTGCCCTGGATACGATTGCCTGCCTCATCGGACTCATAGAGCTCACTTATGGCTTTCCACGAACCGATGTCGCTCCAACCAAAATCGGCACCTACGACGGCGCAATTTGAGGCCCTTTCCATGACCGCGTAGTCGATGGAATTGGAGGGACAGGCACTGAACAGGTCCAGCGGAATCTCCATGGGTTGCTGTGTTGCATCCATACCATCCCAACAGCTGCGTACACTGCTGGCGATGTCCGGCGCGAATTCAGTAATTGCCTCGAGGAAAGTACCGGCAGCAAAGCAGAACATCCCGGAATTCCATCCGTACTGCCCTGATTCCACGTACTCCCTGGCCGTATCCTCGTCTGGCTTTTCTACAAATGCAGCCACTTCGTGGCCACCGGAATTCTCAATTTCTTCACCCTGGCGGATGTAGCCATAGCCCGTTTCGGGGTGCGTTGGGTGAATACCAAAGGTAACCAGGTAGCCTCGTTCGGCCAATTCGCGCGCCGCGTCCACCGAAGCACCGAATGATTCTTCATCACGGATCAGGTGATCAGCCGGCAATACCAGCATCACTGCATCCGGCCCGAGCGTGTCCTGAACATACAAAGCCGCGAGCGCGATCGCCGGTGCGGTATTCCGGCCAACCGGTTCTAACAGGAACGGGTGCTCGTGTTGCTGGCCGTCGACCTCGTCATACAGGTCTCGGGTGTAAAAGTAGTAATCGCGGCTGGTTACCGTCAGAACGGGACTTGATTCCGCCACGCCCAGTGCCCGTCGGAATGTCTTTTCGGCAAGAGATTCGCCGTCAACCAGTTTCATAAACGGTTTGGGGTGGGCACGCCTGGAGACAGGCCAAAGCCGGGTACCGGAGCCACCTGAGAGAATCACCGGAACCATCGGCGCGCGTGATTTTTTACTTTTCATTGCCAGCTATTTCCTCAATGCAGGCTTGCAATGATTGCTGCAAACCGGCCTGTTCAATTCCAAACTGCTCATTGATCTTTGATACATTCAGCACCGAATACAACGGCCGCTTCGCTTTTTGCGGAAATCCGGACGACGGCACGGCAGTCATTTCCGGCAATCGGGGCAGCAGGCCCAACTGCGCACCGGTTGTGAATATGGTACGTGCGAACTCATACCAGCTCACCGCGTCGCGATCGCAGTAATGATACACACCCGACGACGGAAATGCTCCATCCTCAGCGGATGAGGCCCGGTCGATTATCCTGCGGGTGACAGCGGCCAGGTTACGGGCCCATGTCGGGCACCCCATCTGGTCACTGACAATGCTGAGTGACGGCCGTTCGCGGGCAAGCCGCAACATGGTCAGCACAAAATTATTGCCATGCGCCGAATAGACCCACGACGTGCGCAGAATCAGGTGCTGGCAACCGCTGGCGGAAATCGCTGTTTCACCGGCCAGCTTACTCGCGCCATAAACTCCAAGCGGGCCGGTTGGGTCGTTTTCCAGGTAAGGCCGGCCTGATTCGCCGTTGAATACGTAGTCCGTTGAGTAGTGCACCAGCAGCCGATCATTACTTTTTGACCACCGCGCCAGGCGGGCCGGCAGTGCTTCATTGATCCTGAATGCAGAATCGGGGTCATCTTCGGCGTGATCCACAGCAGTGTAGGCAGCCGCATTGACGATAACGTCGGGACGCATCCGGTTGAGTAATACCTCCACTTTGCCCAGGTCGCCCAAATCCTGTTTTATCAGGCTGCCATTACCTGGCACAACCGCCCTATCCACCTGGGTAACAGATCCAAGCTGTCGTAATTCAGGCAGCAGTTCCTGCCCCAGTTGTCCGGACGCGCCGGTGAGCAGAATATTCATGGGTGCATCCGCGGCAGAGCCTCCTCGGGAATGTCTTTCAGGCGCGGAGCAGCGGCGTCTTTTTCTGAAAGCTTGCCCGAATCAACCGGCCAGCGGACTCCAATATCCGGATCATCCCAGGCCAGCGCCGTATCGTATTCGGCATGGTAGACCTCGGTGCAGAAATAGTTGAACAATACCGACTCGCCCAGCACACAAAACCCGTGGGCGAAGCCTTCCGGGATGTACAACTGACGATGATTGGCGGCTGATAACTCGACCCCTGCCCATTGCCGAAAAGTCGGTGAATCGAGCCGGATATCCACCGCAACATCAAACACGCTGCCTTCTACCACAGACACAAGTTTGCCCTGGGGTTTCGGGTGCTGGTAATGCAGGCCCCGCAGGACCCCTGCCGCTGACCTGGAGAGATTGGACTGGACAAAACGTCCGGGCAGGCCGAGGGCCTCGTAGCGGGCAGCGTTCCAGGTTTCCATGAAAAACCCGCGGGAATCGCCATGCACTGTTGGTTCGATAACGACCAGCCCCGGTATCCCGGTTTCAATTATTTTCACGCTTACGGACCCCGGCTTAACAGGTCAAGCAGGTACTCGCCATAGCCACTCTTGCGCAGGGGTTCGGCCAGATTTCTGACCTGGTCTTCATCGATCCAACCCTGCATGAACGCGATTTCTTCAGGACAGGCGACTTTCAATCCTTGCCGGCTTTCAATGGTTTCGATGAAGTTCGCTGCTTGCTGGAGTGACTCATGGGTGCCGGTATCAAGCCACGCGTAACCCCGGCCAAGGCGCTCCACGGAAAGACTGCCGTCTTCCAGGTAGATGCGGTTAAGGTCCGTAATTTCCAGTTCGCCGCGCAGGGACGGCGCGAGGCTGCGGGCGAAGGCGCTGGCCCGGCCATCGTAAAAATAGAGGCCGGTGACCGCATAATGCGAGTGCGGATTCTCGGGTTTCTCTTCGATACTGACCACGCGAAATTTATCGTCAAATTCGACCACGCCATAACGTTCCGGATCACGCACCCAGTAGCCAAAAACAGTAGCGCCATGGTGATCGCTGGTGGCGCGAGTAAGCACTTCGCCCAGGCCGCCACCATGGAATATGTTGTCACCGAGGATCAGACAGGAGGGGTCACCCTCAAGAAAGTCTTCGGCAATGATCAGCGCCTGTGCCAACCCTTCAGGGTTTGGCTGTTCCGCATATTCCAGGCGCAGCCCCCAGTCACTGCCGTCTCCGAGGAGTTGCCGGAACAGGGCTTGCTCGTGCGGCGTGGTGATGATCAGGATCTCACGGATATCGGCCTGCATCAGCGTGGCAAGCGGGTAGAAAATCATCGGCTTGTCGTAGACCGGCAGTAACTGCTTGCTGACCACGCGGGTCAAGGGGTAAAGCCGTGTACCGCTCCCGCCCGCAAGTATGATTCCTTTCCTTTTCATGACGTATCACCCAGGCCAAGACGTTCACCCTGGTAACTGCCGTCGCGCACGCGATCAACCCAGCTGCTATTGGCAAGGTACCAGTCAACCGTTCTTTGCAGGCCGGTTTCAAAATCGACCGAAGGCTGCCAGCCTGTGGCCGCCATCAGTTTATTGCAATCTATGGCGTAACGACGGTCGTGGCCCGGACGGTCCGTCACGTGCTTGATCAATTGCCGGCGCGAGCCGAAAGACGTATCTGGCTGACGTTCGTCCAAAGCATCACAAATAGCCTGCACGACCTGCAAATTGGTGCGTTCTGAAAGGCCGCCCACGTTGTAGACCTCACCACTTTCACCCCGGGCCAGCACGCTGTTTATCGCATCCACGTGGTCGTTCACAAACAACCAGTCGCGCACCTGCAGGCCGTCGCCGTAAACCGGTAGCGGCTTGAACGCCAGCGCGTTGAGAATAATCAACGGAATTAGTTTTTCCGGAAACTGGTATGGCCCGTAGTTGTTGGAACAGTTGGTGGTCAGTGTGGGCATTCCATAAGTGTGATTGAATGCACGCACCAGGTGGTCGGAACTGGCCTTTGACGCCGCGTAAGGAGAATTGGGTGCATAGGCTGTCGTTTCCAGGAACGCGCCAGTGTCGCCCAGGCTGCCGTAAACCTCGTCGGTGGATACGTGCAGGAAACGAAACGACGCCTGGCTTGTTTCAGGCAACGTTTTCCAACGGTCCAGCGCACATTGCAACAGGTTCAGGGTACCGACAACGTTGGTCTGAACGAAAGCGCCAGGGCCGTCGATGGAGCGATCCACGTGGCTTTCAGCAGCAAAATTTACGACGGCGTCCGGCTGGTACTTATCAACCAGCCCGGCCACAAGTTCTGCGTCGCCAATATCGCCGTGCACAAATACGTGCCGATCGTTGTCACGAAGCGGATCAAGCGTGTCGAGGTTACCCGCGTAAGTCAGTGCATCAAGGTTGATGATACGCAGGTCATCGTCCTGCGACAGGCTGCGCAGGACATAGTTGCCACCAATAAAACCGGCGCCGCCGGTTACGAGCAGGGTTCGCATCATTTTGTCCCTTTCGGGTTAGAACGGAATATCGTCTTCTGCGAAGTTGTCTTCAACAGGAGCAGGCGCGGAAGCGGACTGCTCACCACCCTGCTGGTCCTGCTGGCCCTGCTTTGCGGGCTGAGCCGGGGCGCTATCGCGGAAACCACCGCCCGCGGGCCGGGCCGAAGCCTCACCGCCACGACTGCCGAGCATCTGCATTTCATTGGCAACTATTTCAGTCGTGTAACGGTCCTGCGCCGTCCTGCCCCTGCCATTTTCGGGTGCGCAGCGCGCCTTCGACATAGACCTGGCTGCCCTTGCGGAGGTATTCGCCGGCGATCTCCGCCAGGCGGCTGAAAAATACGACCCGGTGCCACTCAGTGCGCTCCTGATTTTCACCGGTTTGCTTGTCCCGCCAGGATTCACTGGTGGCAATTCTGATATTGGTAATGGCCGCACCGCTGGCTGTATAGCGGGTCTCGGGATCCGCGCCCAGGTTGCCGACCAAAATGACTTTATTTACACCACGCGCCATCTGGCATCTCCTTAGAAATTAATGAATGAAGTGTAGCACAGTCACTGCGACTCTCTTGTCGGAAAAACGCCCTGTAAAGAGAGTTTCAGGACAATGCCCCAGAGCAGGCTGATACCGCTGGCAACGACCAGTGCAACCTGGCTTCCGAAGGTAGCCCAGTAACCATCCACCGGCCACGCCACCAAAGAAAGCACCGAGAAACTGGAAGGTGCTGTACAGGCCCAGCCGGCGTCCCCGGCCGCGGCTGCCGGTGAGTCGCGAAAGCAAGGCTGGCATGGACGCTTCGAGCAAATTAAAACCCAGAAAATACAACGCCAATAAAACGCCCAGCGCACCCAGGTTGGCACTGACCGGCAGGATACCCACCGCCAGCGCCAGGACAAAAAACGCCCAAGGCAACATGCGGTGCTCGGACAAATTGGCGCCTACTCGACGCAAAATGGGCAGCATGAAAATAATGGAGCCCAGCATCGCCGGCACGTAGATTTTCCAGTGCTCGACCAGGCTGAAACCAAACCCATCCACCAGCAGGGGCGGTAGCGTGACAAACAGCAGCGTCATCACGCTGTGCAGCAAAAATACGCTCAGTGACAACAACCACACCGGGCGTGAATGTGAATCTCCGGAAGCGTCGCCCGTGGCGGGTTCATCAACAGCAACTCTTCCAGCTGCATTTGCTCTATGTCCCTCTGCCCGGGCAGAGTCATCACCAACACCATGCCGGCGATGGCGAACACCACGGTCAGCCAGAACAGGCCGCGCAAGCCGAGCAAGGTGGCCAGCGGCACGGACAAACCCATCGAAAGCAGGAACGCTCCGCCGATGCCAATTCCAATGATGGCCATGATGACCGGCCGGCGTTCCGGCCGGGTCAGGTCGGCAGCCAGCGCCATGGCCACCCCGGCGATCGCGCCACAACCCTGCAATGCCCGTCCGGCAATTAGCCAGGGCATCGATTCCGCCAGCGCGGCAACCACCCCGCCAAGGGCAAAAAGCGCGAGACCCAGCAGCAGCACCGGACGCCGGCCCCAGCGGTCGGAAAGCCAGCCAAAAGGCTGCTGCAGAATGGCCTGGGTCAATCCGTAAATGCCTACGGCCAGGCCTGCCGCCTGTGGCGTGAACCCGGGTATTCCCTGCGCAAGGATCATGAACACGGGTAGAATGAGGAACAGGCCGAGCATACGGAACGTGATTACGCCCGACAAAGTCGCTGCATATCTCAGTTCCCTGGATTTATCTCTGGCTAGGGACAACGATGGACTCCTGAAAGGAATGGCATTATATGTGGTTCGGCCTTGTGTTCATACCGGCCGGATTTATAATTGGGAAACTCCCGCGAAAAGGACAAGAATGGACCACTCCAGCGTCCGGACAGAAGCCACTATAGAAGCAACCAGCGACATCCAGCATGTCTTCGATCTGTGCACCGATGAAATGTCATCGGTTAACCGCTTGATCAGGTCGAGCCTGGATTCCAATGTCGTGCTGATCCGGCAGGTGGCGGAGTACATCATTGGCTCGGGCGGCAAGCGCATGCGACCGATGCTGGTGGTGCTCGCCGCAAAGGCCTGCGGTTACACAGGCTCCAGCCACATCACCGCGGCCGCCATCATTGAATTCATTCACACCGCAACCCTACTGCATGATGACGTGGTCGATGAGTCTGATCTCCGGCGGGGGAAGGAATCCGCCCATTCGGTGTGGGGTAACGCCGCCAGTGTACTGGTTGGTGATTTCCTTTATTCCCGCAGCTTCCAGATGATGGTCACCCTCGATTCAATGCGCACCATGGAAGTTCTGTCGGACGCAACCAACACGATCGCAGAGGGCGAAGTTGAGCAGCTTTTGAACATGCACGACCCGGAAATCAGCGAGGAGAGTTACTTCAGCGTCATTGAGAAAAAGACCGCGAAATTGTTTGAAGCCGCTTGCCAGCTGGGCGCCGTACTGGCCGGCAAGCCTGAGCTGGAAGAACCGATGGCGGTATTTGGCCGCGAACTGGGAGCGGCTTTCCAGGTGGCAGATGATGTATTGGACTACACGGCGGATGCCGAAGTGCTGGGAAAAAACATCGGTGATGATCTGGCCGAAGGGAAACCTACCCTTCCCCTGATCCTGAGCAGGAAATACCTTGACGCAAGCCAGCAATCGATCATAGACGAGACCATCCGCCAGGGTGGAATAGACCGGATCGATCAAGTCATAGAGCTGATCAACAGCAGCGGCGCATTGGCTGAATCGATGCAGGTCGCACTGGCCCGGTCGCAGGCCGCAAAGCAGGCCATCGCTGCATTGCCGGACTCACCCTGGAAAGACGCCATGATCAGCCTGGCGTCTTACAGCGTCTCCCGCGATTACTAGCCGAGGATATCGTTCCAGGCACTGATCCGGTCCGCCTGCGCGGACAGGACGGCATCTTCCCCTTCGAGTTCTATCGACTCGAGGATGTCACCCATTTCAATCGCATCGACAACGGCCTGATCGCTGGCATCCAGCACTTCACCGAATACCGTGTGCCGGCCATCCAGCCAGGACGTCTCGACGTGCGTGATAAAAAACTGGCTACCGTTGGTGCCGGGCCCGGCATTGGCCATGGAAAGCTTGCCCGGCGCATCGTGTCTCAGCTCAGGCGTGCATTCGTCCTCGAAGCGGTAACCCGGGCCACCGGTACCGGTGCCGTGCGGGCAACCACCCTGAACCATGAAGTTCGGAATGACCCGGTGAAATATCAATCCATCGTAGTAACCCCTCTTTGCCAGGTTGACAAAATTGGCCACGGTGAGCGGTGCTTTGTCGGCAAACAGACGCAACTTAATGTCACCTTTGCTGGTATGAACCACAGCGCCGATGTTCTGTAGTGCTTCGTTCACGGTTAAAACTCCTATTTTAAAATTTTTTGCAACTTTTTTGCCGCTAGTGCGGTCTATTTACGTAAGGCCGCGGGATGGTCTCTCCCTCAACCAACAGGGAAAACTCTGCACTCCTCACCCCTGACCCGCGGCCTTACTTATTGCCTGCAGAAAACTATTCTTCTCCACTCGCAATAAAGCCACTGATTTCAGTGAATTGCCTGCCCCGGTCACGGTAGTCTTCAAACTGCGGAAAACTGGGCGCGCCGGGCGATAACAACACGATTCCGCCCGCAGGCGTGACCTCCCTGGCCTTTTCAACAGCCGCTGCAAGGTCCGGCAACTCATGAATACCACGGGCGGGAGTGATATCCGCCTGCCGCATTTTCCCCGCTATCCAGGCACCATTGTTGGGAATTCCAATGACTGCATTGGGTAAATATTGCCTTATTTTGCACATATATGGTGTCCAATCCAGACCCCTGTCAAGTCCTCCGACGATCAGAGTGACCTTTTTTCCGGAAAAAGTCTCCAGCGCAGCGGCTGTTGCAACAGGGGTTGAAGAGATGCTGTCGTCGACAAAACGAACGCCAGCCCACTCGCCGACAGTTTGCAGACGGTGGGGCAAACAACGGAAAGACGCGATGCTCTGCAGGCCGCTGGAAAAATCTGTGCCGATGACCCGCAACACCGTCAATGCTGCCGCTGCATTGGACCGGTTATGGGTCCCCGGCAGGCCTTCAGGCAGACAGGCCTCCAATTCACATCGGCCGTCAAACAGCCTGTCGCCGGATGCCCTGATACTCTTTTCCGAGTTGAACCATACGGTGTTGGCGCGCCCGGCCAGGGTTCCACTCAGCACCGGGTCTGCCGCATTGGCGACCAGCGGCCGGTTACCGGCCAACGTCACCAGCCGCATTTTGTCTTCGCGGTAGGTTGCCTCGTCACCATGCCAGTCGAGGTGCTCTGACGACAGGTTGAGTATGACGGAAACCGATCGGGCTGGCTTGCAGATCCGCCAGTTGGTAGCTGGACAGTTCGATCACCCACCAATCGACTTTTTCACGATCGCAGGACAACAGCGGCAGGCCGATATTGCCGGCCAGTTGAACCCGGAAACCACAGGATTCCAGCATGTGGGCCAACAGCGCCGATGTGGTGCTTTTACCCTTGGTGCCGGTAATGCAGATGGTTTTTTCGGTGGGGTGCTCAGCAAACCACAGATTGCTGGGCGTGGTGACTACAGCGCCCGCCGCACTTGCCCTTCTGATGCTGTCCCGGTAAGGACTCACTCCCGGCGAACGGACCAGCAACTCGAAATTTTCCAGGCCGGCTTCCGACAGCGGCCCGATAATGAGCCGGTCTTCCGGTAACAATAGCTGCTGAAAACCTTCACCGGGTAGTGATTCCGTTATCAGCGCCAGGTCGGATGCCCGGATGGCGTTTACGCAGGTATTCGCGCGCCGCCTGGCCTTCCCTGCCAACGCCAAGGATGGCAATCCGGCCGGTTTCAAAATCAGCTGTCCGCACTGGATGCCTCAGAATCTGCCAGCTGCCCGGCCAGGCCAGGCGGGATAAAATGCCTGCCGGCCGGTTTTAACAATTGCTCCAGGGAGGGAATCTCAACCTGGCCCAACTCGTCGGCCAATGCACGAACCACTACATGTCTGCTCCAGTCCCGGTTCGCACCCAGTGCCGCCATGGCGGCCCTGCTCTCACCCGCCTCACCGACACATTCAAACGGCTTATCACGGCCCAGTCTGCACAGCTCACGAAATCCGTCCTGCTGGGCGGGGTCGTTCAACAGATCGACCCCCTGTATGGCCATGACTTCGTCCGGAGTCAGGAACAGGGACATGCTCAGCGCCGCGAACCGGCACTTGGGGCAGTCGCAGCACCAGCGGCTCTCAACCCGGGGCCCATCGAGATGGAAATTCCGGTTACAGCTGGAATACACGGGATGAAATTTTTTCATCGTGCTGAAGCGTTGCACGATGCCCAACTCTGAATGCTGCCGAAGCACCGAGAAATACTCTATTTCCGGGCTGACCCTTGTCGTAATCACGTCCCGGAAGGCCGCTTCGAACTCCGAACCTTTGCTGTACTGATGATTAACCTCAACGCCGTCATCCGTCACCAGGGTTGCCTCATCGGCTGAGCGTTCATTGGAAAACACAATGTAACGGAATCCATAAAGGATCGAGGCACATAGCATTATTGCCGAGTTGATGGCGGTCACCGGCACATGCCCGTTCCAGGCGCCTGCCCGGTTCATCGCGGCCAATTCCGGGGCCAACCGGCGGCCGATACGAATCAGCGGAAGTCCCGCCGCGCGAACCGTATCCTCAATGAGTACAGCGCCTCCGACACAGACAGGCATCACATCGAGGCCCGCCTGGCGCAACAGGTCCAGCCCCACCAGGCTGTCCTTGCCGCCACCCATGGCGACCAGGGCCCTCTCCGGCAGGATCAGCGACCGTGGACTTCCCGGATCTTCACCTCCCGTTACCGGACTAGTGGGAAAATGGACCCGGCCGGCGATATCCAGTTGATTGACGTAGCCCAGTTCACCCAGGCCCTTGATATACAGCGTGTTCAGAAAATCACCGATCCCCTCGATCGTCCGGGCGTTTTTGAGCTCGATTCGTGGCGGCAAGCCCGCCTTGTAATAACTGACCCCAGCGACCAGGTGCAGTATTTCCAGCGCGTGGTAAAAAGCCGCCTGGCGCGATGCTTCCGGCGGCCAGGGAGCATGTGGAAACGTAATGCGTTCCACCAGTTCCGGGCCGTCATCGAAACAGTAAGCGAGGCGCGCTTCACCCGTTTGAGGGTCGTAGCTGCAGTCGAGAAAACAGAAGCACTTTGCCTGCTTCGGGTCGGAGGCTGGCTGGATCATCTAATCCTGCCCCGACTGAATTTGTTGCCAGCTTGCGCCAAATACTCCCTGCGCATTTCGCGTTTGCTCAACCGGAGGGATCAATGCCCGGTGGGCGTTTTTTAACAACAACTCATGGTCACCGGAATGGACCAGCAAACTCAGGCACAGATCATTGGCAGACTGCGACACCATCAACAGAGGGCGTTGCTCGAAATACTGCATGACACCCTGCAACCGAGACAATGCAGTCCGCGCGCCGCGTCCTACCAGGTTGACACAGACACATTTTCTGAACAGTTTCACCTTGCAGAGGCTGCCGAGGTCCTCGGACAGGTCATTGAGTTCATCAGCGCCCAGGTGATTGCTTTCGCGATTAATCGCCACCGTTGTGGTGGTTTCCGAAGTGGCGACCAGATCAATCGAAATACCGCGGCGGCGGAATATTTCGAATACCCCGGCCAGGAAGCCAACCTGGAAACGGGCGTCGAGGTTCTGCAGCAACACAACCGCCATGTTGTGCTGACAGGTCACCGTCTTGACGCCTTCCTCATCTGTAACCCTCGTTCCGATACGGGTGCCTGTCACGCCAAGCCGATTGAGGTCGCCGATGACAACCGGCGTGCGCGTTGCGGCAGCCGCGCGGATGCAACGGGGATGGACAACTTTTGCACCGCTCGCCGCCATTTCCAGCGCTTCGGCGTAATCAACTTCTATTAGCAGCCGGGCGTCATTGACCAGGCGTGGATCGGCACTGAACAAGCCGGGGACATCGGTCCAGATCTCCAGCCGCTGCGCGGACAGTCGTCCCGCCAGTAACGCGGCCGAGGTATCGGAGCCTCCCCTGCCCAGCAATACGGTTTCCCCTTCGTTGTTCCTGGCGACAAAACCCTGGGTAATCAGAACCGGACCGAGTGCAGACCAGCGGCCGGCCAGTCCGGGTGCTTCGGCTGCATGGCAGGCCGCAGACAACCACTTTCGGGCGGGTGAAACGTCTTTTTCATCAACAACCTCAAGCGCTTCGCGCACATCAACCCAGGCGGTGTCAAAGTGTTGCTGCAGAAAACAGCAACCAATCTGTGTGCTCAACCACTCACCCATGGCCACCAACGCCGCCCTGAACTTGTGGCCGGGTTCATGCGTGAGATCATCCAGACATTTTTGCAGCCGGGCCTCAGCCTGTCGACAGCCAGTGTTCTTCATCAACTCCCAGCTCGCGGCCCAACCGGCGATGGATTTCCAGAATTTCTTCCAGGCGGGCTGCTGAGCCCGGCTTATAGGCCAGCGCATTCAGCAGGTTGGTCACACCTGCAACAGCCGAACAGACCAACAGCACGCGGAACCCTTCCGCCCGCCGGGATTCAGCCAGCCTGGCAATAGTCTCCCACTGCCGCCGGCCGGCCACGCTGGTGCCACCGAACTTGAGCACAATCCAATTTTCAGCCACGGTTGAGAGATCCTGCTTTGGGGCTTGTATGCATTTGCTGGAACGTTACCTAAATCAGGTAGAACTGTACAGTTCAGAAAGCCACCGGTCCGAGCAAAACCGGCACTTTGCCCCTGCTTTGCCCTAATTTTCTGATCGTGGAGCAAAAAAAACGGCGCCGGGGAGGCGCCGTAGAAGGAGGGAGTCGTGCAGAAAATCATGACTTCCCTTGAGGAGTGTTTCAAACATCTTTGCCTGTTACTGTAATCTCTGACACTGCTTCAAACCCGTGAGTTCCATTGGTTTTGAAAAAAAATTCTTAGCCGTTTTCGATTGACCAAAATCAACACAATGCGTCCAATTACTGCCTAACATGACTCTCGATTCCGACGTTACAGGATCAGGCTACTCGCACTTGCCTGAATCGCCGCTGAACGGCGGGCAGTCAAGAGTTAGCCCCGGGATTTGGCGCATCCGACAATCTGTACTAGGATGACCCTCCCACTAAAATTAGAATCAGGAATACCGAATGCCGAAATATCGCACTGAAGACATCCGCAACATCACCCTGGTCGGCCACTCCGGTTCAGGCAAAACATCACTGGTCGAAGCACTGCTGGTGAAGTCAGGAAAAATAGGTGAAGCGGGTACCGTCGAGCGCGGCACCACCACCACCGATCACGATCCCCTGGAAAAGGAATTTCAAAGTTCACTGGATTCAGCCCTGGCCAGCATGGATTTTGAGGGTATTCACATCAACCTGATTGACACCCCGGGATTCCCGGATTTCCGTGGCACCACGCTCACCGCCATGACGCGCCACCGAAACCACCGCACTGGTCATCAACGCCCACAACGGCGTTGAACTGTCTACCCGCCGCCTGATGCGCCGTGCCAAGCGCCGCCGCCTGTGCCGCATCATCATCATCAACAAGATGGATCAGGAAGGCACTAACCTGACCAAACTGGTCAAGCAGATTCGTGAAGAGTTCGGACCCGAATGCCTGCCGATCAATCTGCCCGCGGATAACTTCAGCACCGTTAAAGACTGCTTCTTCGGTACCGAGGGCGAGACCGATATTTTTTCACTTGCCGAAGCGCATGAAGCCATCATCGACCAGGTGGTCGAGGTCAACGAAGAACTGATGGAAAAATACCTGGAAGGCGAAACGCTCAGCCGTGACGAACTCCACGATGCCTTCGAGCAGGCACTGCGCGAAGGCCACCTTGTACCCATCTGCTTTACTTCGGGCGCCACCGGCGCAGGTCTCGGTGAGTTCCTGAAGTTCTGCAAGCGATTGCTGCCCAACCCGATGGAAGGCAACCCGCCCATGATCATGAAGGGCGAAGGCAAAGAGGCCAAAGAAGCCACATTCACACCCGACCCCGACGCGCATGTCGTGGCACACGTATTCAAGATCACCAACGATCCGTTCGTTGGCAAGCTGAGTATTTTCCGCATTTACCAGGGTACGGTCCGCCCCGACACCCAGCTGTTTATCGGCGACAGCCGCAAACCCTTCAAGGTAGGCCACCTGTTCAAGATTCAAGGTGCCAAACACGAAGAAGTGGATGCCGGTATTCCCGGAGATATCTGCGCCGTCGCCAAGGTGGATGACATTCACTACGACGCCATCCTGCACGATTCGCACGATGAAGATAACTTCCACCTCAAGCCACTGGATTTCCCGCAGCCGATGTACGGCCTGGCCATCGAACCCAGCAGCCGCGGCCAGGAACAGAAGCTGGCGCAAGCCATCCACAAGCTTACCGAGGAAGACCCCTGCTTCGTGGTCGAACACAACCAGGAGCTGAACGAAACCGTGATCCGCGGCCTGGGAGAACTGCACATGCGCGTGATGCTGCAGCGCATGAACAGTCGTTACCACGTGGAAGTGGAAACACGTCCGCCGCGTATCGCCTACCGCGAAACCGTCACGCGGCGCAGCCGAAGGCCACTACCGGCACAAGAAACAAACCGGTGGCGCCGGACAGTTTGGTGAAGTTTTCCTGCGCATCCGGCCGCTGGCCAGGGGCGAAGGTTTTGAATTCGTCAACAAAGTCGTGGGCGGTTCAATTCCCACCAGCCTGATCCCTGCGGTTGAGAAAGGTATACGCCAGATCATCGTCGAAGGCGCCATCGCCGGCTACCAGATGCAGGATGTGGAAGTCACCGTCTATGACGGCAAATTCCACCCGGTCGACTCGAAGGAAATCGCCTTCGTCATCGCCGGCCAGAAAGCCTTCCTGGACGCCATCCACAACGCCGGCCCGCAGATCCTGGAGCCGATCGTCAGTGTTGACGTCACCGTACCGGATATCGTGATGGGCGATGTGACCGGCAACCTCGCCGGCAGACGCGCCCGCATCAGCGGCACCGAAAGCCTCAGCGGCGGACAGGTCACCGTCACCGCCGATATGCCCCTCAGTTCACTCAGTGACTACCACACCGAGCTGAAGAGCATGAGCCAGGGCCAGGGCAGCTTCACGATGGAATTCAGTCACTACGACCCGGTTCCACACGACGTACAGCGCCAGCTGGAAAAAGATCACCAGCCGAAAGACGAAAACTAGGCAGTAGGAGCATGAAGATAAAAACGGGCGCTCCGGCGCCCGTTTTTATTTGTGCGGGAGTTATTACTCGTCAGGGAACGGGTTGGGCTCGATGCTCACCGTGTTCATGATTTTCTTGACCAGGTCCCAACGGCCCTGACGCCATTCGGGGTCGTCTTTGAATTCCCAGCGCTGCTCTCTGACGAAAAATGAAAACTTCAGCTCATGGCTATCGCTGACTGGCAAAAGATAAACCTCATGATCTGCTGTCACTCTGGGGCTGATTCTTGGAGACCCAAATCAAACCCTGAGTCAGTTCCTGAATGGCTTGACCCAGTACTTGCTGAGAAAAGTCTTACCCATCTCAACTGCGCGCCAATCGTCACTTACAAGCCTGTCTTGCTCAGAATCATATTCACGCTGAACACGTTCGGGGGTGCTTAAATCAAGTAGATTTGAACCCGGTCCACGATCAATCAACCAGACATCCAAAAGAAAATCATAGTTTCCTTTCTTATAAAAGCCCCCCCAGTACTCATCCCATACAAACTGAGCTATCCGGAAGGCCGGTTCATGAAGAGCCCTTGCTGGGAGATCTATAGGTAATTTTCGCTCATCCTTATCAAGTTCAGGCCATACCCTCACGTGCTGACCCCCTGCCTTCAGGCGGTCCGGGAATCGCAAAGTTCATTTCCCTACCAATGCCATTGACGACTACTTCAGTCCAGTACTGTTGTTCCGGATCATCCAGCCAACCCCAGGGATTCGAAGTCATTGCAGCACAACCAGTCAGACCAAACAGCAAAAGCACTCCCAGGTAATTCTTCATGCTCAGATCTCCTCTACCGGCCACAGATGGCAAGTTTTGTACCCCCGCAAGGCAGGGAATGCGGACTGAGACCCGGGTCGTGAGAAAACAACGCCGGAAACCTCAGCAAAGCAATGGGCAGTTCTATTGGATTAGATATATTGAGCCCCCCCAGTACATGTACAGCATCTCCGAACTGGGCTCGCGACACAATACCGACACCACTCTGCCGGGCTATTCGGGTTCGGGCAAGCCAGGCGTTAACCGGCGCTCCGTGTAAGGAAACACCACCGCCGGAAAGACCGGACAGGTTCATGCCGGTCTTGCTGGCATAACGAAGTGCACTGGCAGTGACAGCTCCTCCCTGGCTGTGGCCTACCAACTGGATTCCGTTAATCCCATTCTCAGAAACCTGGTGAATTGTATTGGCAAGATTCCGCGCCAATGATGACTGGGTCCAGCCGGTATGTGCGCCAACAATATCCTTTGATGCTTCGAGTAAATCCGGGAAAAAACCATGCGTTGGATTGAAGTTCAAGACGTAGGATTGTTTAAGCAGACCTGCCTGGTGCAAATGTGACGTGCCATTTTTTACGGCCTCTCGAAAACCATTTTTTATTCCATTTGTGAAAATCACGTCCCCGGTGACCACATCATTTACCGAAGTACTGCTGAAGCCCCGAATGTAACCATCCGGCCCTACTTCAATTCGGTAAAGGCCTTTGGGCGGCCCACCCGGCCCGAAAAGCCTCTCAATTTCAGCGACTTCGGGCATCATGTTTTCAGATGGCGCCAAAGCACT
>CAVWXL010000046.1:0-48472 GCA_963759035.1 uncultured Gammaproteobacteria bacterium | reverse complement strand
TACTGACCACGTTCTGGTTGCCGGTGGAGATCTGCGATGACTGCACCGGGACCTGGGTGCCGACCGTGATGGTCGCCGTGGCGTTGTTGCGCACCAGCAGCGACGGCGCGGCCAGCGACCGCACGTCGGTCACTTCGTCCAGTGCGGCTATGGTGGCCGAGACAAAGGGCATGCCGTTGTCAGTGGCGTCGCGCGGTGTGTCAGAAAGTTGAACCCGCCGGACTCGTCGCTGCCGCTGCCGAAGGCCGCGCTCTGCAGAATGGAATTGTTATCGCACCAATGTTCGGCGGAATCAGGTCCGGATTGTTGGTCAGGAACCAGTTGACGCCAAATTGCAGCTCCTCGTTCAGCTCCACATCCAGCACCTGGGACTCGATCAACACCTGCAGGGGTTCAATATCTATGCGCTCGATAGCGGCAAGGACCGCGTTGTACTCGGCCTGGGTGGACTGGATCAACAAAGAATTGGTCTCCATCACCGAGGTGATGCGGATATCGCCGACCCATATCCAGAGCGCCGACTGAACCCCCTCCGGCCTGGTCGTTGGCTGGCTCGCCCAGGCGGTTCTGGTTGAAATCTGACACCTGCCCACTGTGCGCCGGCTCCAGGCCGGTGCCAGGGTTCCGCGTGGGGTGTTCTGGGTGGGCGTGCCGCCCTTCACCGCCAAACAATTGGGTCAGGTACCCGGCCAGCACCGGGGCCTCGAGGTTCTTCACCCGGTATACATAAAGTTGCTTGCCGGCGCCAGCGGCTCCGCGGTCCAGTATCTTGATCCATTCCTCAGCCTTGTACAGGTAGGACTCCTCGAACGTGATCACCATGACGGAGGCCAGCGCTCCAAGCGGCAAAAAACGGAACATCCCGCCAGCGGCGACTCGCCCTGGGAGCCGAAAATGCCTTCAAGTTCAGTAATAATCGAGTCGACATCCACGGTCTGCAGCGGGAAGATACCCACCGACATCCCTTCCAGCCAGTCTACGTCGAAAATCTCGACGGTCTTCAGATAGTTCCGTAATTCTTCCGGCGTACCTGCCAGGAAGATCATCTGGCGGAATTCGTCGGCATTGACGATCCCTCCATCCGCGCACATAAGGCTCCAGGATTTTCGCCATTTCACTGGCCGCAATGTATTTCAGCGGCACGGCGCGTACTTCATAGCCACGCGCCCTTTCGGCAGCGCCGATTTCGGGAAAGAGATGCCCCTTGATGGCATCAGCTACCGGCAACACGTGATAGCGGCCCTCTGCGAAGACCATCGTTGCCCCGTTCCAGCGCAGCAATAACTCCAGGATAGGCATCAGCTCGTCGCGGCTGACCGGCTTGGAGGTCGAGAAAGTAACCTCACCGCTGACACCGGGGCCGATCACAAACGTTTCCTGCAGCACTTCGCCCAGGATGGTGTGGACCACCGACTGGATGGACTCACCCTCGAAATTCAAAACGATTTCTCCATCCTCAGCCACTACTTCCGGGGATCGCCGGGCCGCATCTTCGTTGATGAAAACACCGGTACCTTCATAAATCTCGACCTCAGTTACACCCGGATCGTTGCTAAGCGAAGTAGAAATCACCGGCCGGTCGCTGGGCAGAGGTGAAGAGGATGTCTTAATGGTCTTTCCGGTGCTCTGTGGCCCAAGCGGACCGCGGGGCGTGATTGAGCAACTGGCGGACAATCAGCACGATGGCCAGCATTATCAGCAAGCGTTTGGTCATCTTTACGTCCAGCATCTTATTGTCCTTCATTTTCTTCATCTGCCTGGTTGTTCTGACTGGTGTCACGAATCATCGACTGAATTGCCGAACGGTAATCCTGGGGTTTTTCCTGGCTGGTTTCATTGTCTTCCGCGGCCCGTCTGAGCTCTTCTCTTCTTTCCGCTATTCGCTGGCGGATTTCTTCCGCCCGGGATAATGGCCGATCTCGTTCACCGGCATCATCCTGTGCCGCCGGCGCCGGAGATGCTGAGGCCACCTTCGGCTCAGGTTTGGGCGGCGTCTTTATGGTCGCATCGTGGACCTGCAGCTTCAATTGCACGTCCCGACCGTCGCCCGAGGACAGTGTCACCTCCCTGGGCAGAATCCGGCTGACCTGCCAGGTGCCGTAGTTTCCTTCCAGGGGCTGGCCTTCAAATGCCACCAACGACTCGGGCTCGTCTTTTACTCTAAGAGTCGCCATGCGGATCGAAGGCGTGATCACCACACCGGCCAACTCAACCTCCGGGGCGTCAACCGGCTCTTCCGCCAGTTCTTCTTCACCCTCCCCTTCCAGTGAGTCATCTAGGATCACCGGCAGTCGGCTTTCGTTGAACACCGGGCGTTCCGTTATGACTGTATAAGCCTCCAGGGGTTCACTGTCGGCCAATTCAGGAACATCCAGTGTCATAGCGGTTTCACCCTCACCATCCCCGGGCAATTCCCCCGAGGGCGACAGAGTCCAGACCACGCCAAGCAACAGCGAAATGACCAGCAGCCCCCCGCAGCCCCCCGCAAGCGCAAGGCCCACCGGATTTCCTTCGAGCCAGCGAATCACGATCCACCACCTGTGCTCAGGTAACCGGACATGTTAAAGCGGATGTCTAGCGCGGTCTGTGCCTGTGAGGCCGGATTGGTTGCCCGCCGCCGGGCGCGCGGCTTGATAACTGTCAGCTCCTCGGTGAGGACCATGGGAACGCTGGTCTCCAGCATGTAGAGCACTTTCTTGAGGTCTTCAATACCACAGCGCATGCGAACGTTGACCGTCACTTTCTGAAACCGCTCCTGTACCCGCGGGCGGACCGGCTGGCGGCTGACGATCTGGCAGGTATCCTCGGCCTGCGTGTTGATCATCTGGCTGAGACGTTCAGACATCTGGGCAGCAGCCTCGTTGAAATCTCCGCCTTCAAGAAACAGGTTCTCATTGGACTCGCGATTATCGAGGCTCTGCAGCAAGGATTCGTATTCAGGTCTCTGCGCAGCTACCTGCTGGAACCGGCCCAACTGGGTGGATAGCTCGGCAATCTCGTTGCCGTAATCCAGGTGACGCGTGATGAACCAGTGAAAACAAAGCAGGTATAGCAGGATGATCGTGATCACGAACAGAAGTATCGCGGTCAGCCGGTTATTTCCTTGTTCCGCAAGCAAGGCCATCAATTACCACCTGCTTCTGCGACGACATCTGCATTCACTTCAAAAATCTCCAGCCCTGAGCGAGCGTCCAGCCGGGTTGACCCCCGAAATGATGCGGCAGAAAGTAACGGGGATTCATTAACCAACTCGATCAACTGCTGGGCGTTCTGTGATTTTCCCTGCATCTGTAAGCTGGTCTTACCGATTACCAGACGGTCCAGGTAGGTATCATCCGGCAGGATGCGTGTGACATCCGCCAGCAGCTCGATGGCCAGCGGCGCTTCGGCCCGCCGCCTTGCCAGGAAACCTGCCGCCTCGCTGCTGTCCTGGATTTGTTGCTTGATCCTCATCACCTGCCTGGCTTCACCCTGAACGTCAGCGATGGCTTCTTCAAGTTCCACAACCTGGTGCGATCTGAGGTAGAGCGACTGCGCCATAACCACTGCCAGTAGCATGGCTGCTACTGCGCCGAGCGCAAAATTAGTCCTGGTTTTTTGATTGACCGGGCGATAACGCTGTTCTGCCGGCAAAAGATTAAGCCCCAGGGTCTTGCCACCATCAACGATATCGACACCGGATAACCGGAAACCCCGCCCGGCAATGTCCCTGACCGCCGGATCGACCTCGGAGCGCGGCGCCACAAACATTTCGAGTTTAATCTGTCCGCTGTCGGCTCCGCGTTCAAGGACTTTCCAGCCAAAATATACATCCGAAGCCCTGAAAGGGGTCTGGCGATCCATTTCAAAGGAAAGCACCTGGGCCAGGTTTGATTCCGTCGCCGCAGGAAACTTAAGTTCTGTGCTCAGCACGGAATCCAGCTCAAGCAACAAAAATCGCGGCGCCTCCAGCAGGTCGTTCTTTTGCAACAAATCTCCTACCTGCTGATTCTGCAAAGCTGAATCCTGTACAGCCTTGAATGTCTCCAAAAACCTGAGAGTCCGGTTTTCATCAACACCGATCTGCAATGAGTCACCATCAACCGACACAGTCACCCGGCGCATCGCATGCTGCAGTTTCTGCTGCCAGGCAGCAGGCATGGCCAGCCTCAACTCTTCGATCCACCAACGGAAAAACGTACCTGCAGGCCCTGCCTTCAGCCAGCCGAGTGCTTGTAATATTTTTTCTTGCAGCACGTTTAACATGGTTTTCTCAGTTGTGAAATCCTTCCCGCCAGCGCAGCAGTTTGAAGGGGAGCCCGTCGGTGCTTCCACCCAGGCGGATGGTTGCTTCCACCTGGTCCCAGACGCCATTTGGCAGGGTCGCTTTGGCGAGCACACTATACGTTAGCCCCCGCCCGCGCGCCATGGCGACCTCGCCATTTGGAAGGGTTGTGCCAACCCCCGTTGTTGAATCCTGAGATTGCCTTTCAGCGACGAAGTTCAATGCATCATCTTCCGTCATCTCCGGCAATGCCAACAAGGCCTCGACTGGCGCATATGCAGGATCAGGTCGCGGGGTTGAAGAGTAGACGGTCAAACCGGGTTCCATTTTCTTGTACAGCTCCCAGGGCATTCCCAGCACCTGCAATACTTCCTCGATCATCATGAACGGCCTGTTGCCGGGACCCACATCCAGACCTGCGCCTTCGTAGGCTGGAAGTTCGGCCCCGCCCGCCCGCTCAATTTCGTCAATGTCAATCCAGTCGAGCATGGCCGCGGCCAGGTATTCCGCATCCCCAGCGTCCAGGCCGTGGCCCTGCAACAGCTGCACGAGGGTCTCCTCGGTCACCATATTGATGTCGACTTTGCCACGCTCATCGGTCACCTGGATTTCGACCATCACATCCCCGACCTGGAGTGTATACGGCCGGCCATCCGGAACCAGCCGGGTCAATTCATCCGGATCTCTGAGCGAAAGCAACGCCAGGTTGAGCCCGGCTTCGGCAGCCATCCTGGCGCGGGTGCTGGAAATCACCGTATGTGCTTCGAGCTGGTCCATCCTGGCCATCAATGTATAAGCACCGGTAGAAATGGTCACCAGCAACAGGATCCAGAGCACGATGACCAGTGCAATGCCTTTTTGGCGGTCGCCCGCTTGAAACGGCTGTTTCTGCGGCCGTGCCGGACTCACTGCTTGCCCCCTTTCTTGATCATCTCGCGAATGGAGGTGCTGTAACTCTTGTCTTCAAGGGAGGTCGCGCCCGGCTGATCAGCCATCGCGGATGGGTCAATGCGCACCGAGGCGGTCAGCAAGGGCCATTCGATATACACATCCTCGGTAAACTCGATTTCCAGTGAAACTGCCTCCGGAAGAATGCCTGTGGTCTCCCAACGATTGACCCAGCCGGCGAGTTCCCCTGTCTCGTCCCGTCCCAGAAACTGGAATTCGGCAGACTCGATCTTTTCCATCAGCAGGATCGGGGCACGCTCGTACAGGTTCTCTTCTTCGAAGTTCTGCAGCAGGGCATGGGAAAGCACCAGCTGATGACCCTCATCCCCCGGGATGACTTCAAGCTCCTGGACCTGAGGGCCGCCAAAACCCAGGTAACCCGGCATCGGTGCGACAAAACGAACCCTTTTGGCATCCCCTTCAAAAACAATCCGGCCGTCGGCGGATCCGTTCGGGGTTCCGTCTTCGGACTGGTCGAATCCCAGCGGGATCATCTGGCTGAACTGGCGCCGTACGAACTGGTGCGCCATCCGGATCCTGCTGCTGTCCTCCAGGATGGTCTGGCCTTTGTCAGCCGCCCGGGTCGACGCCCGCAGTCCGCCGTATGCCAATGCCAGCAACATGCCCATCAGGCTCAGCGCCAGCAGCACCTCGACCAGCGTAAAACCACGTGTAATCTTCATCGTCGCAGACCACGGCTTGCCAGCACCGCACGTACGGTGCTGAATCGCTGGACCTGCTCCCTCGGAGGCTCTCCCCAGGTAATTTCCAGCTCAACCTGCAGCAGATCGATCCCGGTGAGTTCGGCCAGGTCCACGCTGTCCGGATTTTCACCCAAATCCCGGTAGTCAAAAATTTCGAGCGTCCAGCCGTACTCTCCGGAATCACCATTGGCCGAAAATCCGGCCTCCAGCGGAATCTCCAGCCCAACCTGATCAATCAGGGATTGTGCGGTAAGGGCGACTTCGGAGTAATGGCGGGCCCTCACCGTGTTTCGCATGGATCCGGAAAGTATTTCGAGTACCGTGGCGAAACCGAGTGTAAACACCACGAAAGCCAGCAACAGCTCGAGCAAGGTGAACCCCCCGCTGCGAGCCTGGGGAGGCATGGCGTTGAATTTCCTGATCACCATGTCACTTTTCCGTCCTTTCGACTGCCGCCTCGCCGGTCAGCCAGGCCACGTTGACCTGGTAGATCCGCCCATTGGCCTCAAGCCGCACGTTACCTCCGGTCGATCCGCCGTCAGGGTAGAAGCGGATGCCACCCACCGATTCGGAGGTCAATTCCGATCGCGCGGTGTTCAATTCCACCAGCATACCCTTCGGGAAAGTATCCGGCTTGCGTTCTCCAGCCTGGTAGGTGAGGTTCTCTGTATCCACCAGAAAGACCTGTTCGGATTTTTTCAAAATGGCCTGCGTACGCGTGTAGCGCAGACCGGCCGCGACTTTACTGGCCGCCGTGCGCATTTCAGCGCCGCTGATATTGCGTGAGATAGAGCTCCCAACCAGTGCCAGCATCAGTGCCACGATGACCAGCACAACCATGACTTCGACCAGGGTAAAACCAGCCGCGTATCGCGCAGTTTTTACCATGGGCTACTCTTCAATCCCAGCTGTTGATATCCGCGTTCTTGTCCTCACCGCCGGGCTGGCCGTCCGCACCCAGCGACAAGAGGTCAAAATCACCGTGCTCGCCAGGGTAGTTGTAGACATATTCACGGCCCCAGGGATCCTTCAGGCTCGAAGGCTTAACATAGGGGCCGTTCCATCCGTCCACCCCGGATTCGGTGACCAGTTCATCCAGGTTGTCCGGCGTCGTTCCGGTATCGAGGTAGTAACTTTCCACGGCCATGGCCAGCCGATTGATCTGAGAACCGGCCGCCTTGACCTTGGCGCCCTCAGCCTTGCCGATAATGCCCGGCAGCACCAGCCCGCCGATCAGGGCGAGAATGACCAGCACCAGCAGCAATTCGACCAGCGTAAAGCCGCGTGATGTGTTGCGGCCACCGGAGTCCAATTTCCCAATCTTAATGTTCATTTTGTCCAGGTCCATTTTTTCAATTTCCTCAGTTCCACCCGTGTAAAAGCCTATGATGAATCAGCCCACGAGGTCGTTAATACTCAATATCGCAACCAGTACCGACAGTACGATCGTACCGATCAATACGGCCAGCAGCAGGGTCACTACCGGTGTGAAAACCGATAACAGGCGGTCGATGGTATTACGCACTTCCATGTCATAAGTATCAGACACTTTCATCAGCATTGTGTCCAGCTGACCGGTCTCTTCACCGACGCTGATCATCTGCAGTGCCAGGCGCGGAAAGCGTCCGCTCCCGGCCAGGTTACGTGCCAGGCTGCCCCCGGTCTTGACTTCGCGGGCTGCGTCGTTAACGTCTTTTCTCAAAACCGTATTGTTTAGGACATTGCGCGCGATGGAAAGTGCCGCAAGCAAAGGCACACCGTTTGTCAACAAGGTGCCCAGTGTACGGCTCAGGCGTGCAATCTCAATTTTTCCGACCAGGTCGCCGACCCACTTCATGTTCAGCACCCGGCCGTCCCAAACGAACCGCTTGTCCGGATCGGCCAGCATACGGCGGAACTGGACGACCACAAAAAACGTGACCAGGATGATGGCCCACCAGAAATTTTGCAGAATCGAGCCCGCCCCCAACACCACCCTGGTTATGAACGGAAGGTCACCGCCGAGTTCTTCGAAAATCGGCGTAAACTGGGGAATCACGTAGACCAGCAACAGGATCAGCGAGCCTGCCGCCAGAACAAGCAGCAATATCGGGTAGATCAAAGCCGATATGACGCTGTCCTTCAGATCACGTGACCGCTCCAGGTAATCAGTCAGCCTGACCAGCGTCACATCGAGCGTACCGCCGACCTCACCGGCCCGCACCATGTTCACAAAAAGCCGGTTGAAGGCGCCGTGTTGCTCTTCCAGTGCGTCGGACAAACTGCCGCCTTCGCGTACCCGGTCACGGATCTCGACCACCGTGCGTTTTACCCGCTCGTTCTCCGATAACTCCAGCATCACCTGCAGTGAGCGATCCAGCGGCAGGCCGGCCACCAGCAGAGTAGACAACTGCTGGGTGAACTCACCTACCTCGCGCGCATTCATGCCACGTCGCCCAAGCTTCAGCGCGGAGAGGCCAAAGCCACCGGAACCCGATTCTTTCGCATGCAGTGGAATGTTGCCGGCTTCCTGCAGCTTCAGCACCACCATATCCACGAGGCTGCTTCCATGGTGCCCTGCACGGTTTCACCACTGGGTGCAACGGCCTTGTACTCAAACAGCGGCATCAGGCTTCCTGGGTCACTCTCAGAATCTCGTCCAGAGTGGTTAATCCGGTCTGGCACTTAATCAGGCCGTCCTGGTACATCGTGCGCATGCCTTCAGAAACCGCGAGGTCCTGTAATTCACCTGCCGTGGCGTGTTTCATAACCAACCGTCGGATCGGATCTGACATTTCGAGCAGTTCCAGGATAGAGGTACGGCCGCGATAGCCGGTCGGGTTTTCTTCGCTCGCCCGGGCACGGTAGAATCGATACCGTTTCGCCGCCGTCCCGGTCGGGAAGCCCTAGTTCACTGGCCAGTTCCGGCAACACTTCATAGGATTCACGGGTTTCAGGATCCAGAGTCCGAACCAGACGCTGGGCCAGGATGGCATTAACCGTCGATGTCAGCAGGTAATCCTCAACACCCATATCCATCATACGGGTCACGCCGCCGGCTGCGTCGTTGGTGTGAATCGTCGACAACACCAGGTGACCGGTCAGCGCCGACTGGATAGCAATCCGGGCGGTTTCCAGGTCACGCATTTCGCCGATCATGATGACGTCGGGATCCTGCCGAACGATGGACCGTAGCGCGTGTGCAAAATCCAGCCCGATGGAAGCCTTGGCCTGAATCTGGTTGATGCCCTCCAGTTGGTACTCGACCGGGTCCTCAACCGTGATGATTTTTCTTTCAGGTTTATTCAGCGCGCTCAAGGCCGTATACAAGGTGGTTGTCTTGCCCGAGCCGGTGGGGCCGGTCACCAGGATTATTCCATGAGACATTTCCAGTTGCCGGACAAAGCCCTTACGGATTACATCATCAAAACCCAGTGAATCGAAATCCAGTACAACGCTTTCACGATCGAGAATTCGCATCACGACGCTTTCGCCGTGCGATGTGGGTACGGTCGAGACGCGCAAATCGAGTTCCTTTCCCTGAACCCGGTGCATGATGCGCCCATCCTGCGGCAGGCGTCGCTCCGCGATATTCAATTTCGCCATGATCTTGATACGGCTGATCACCGCGGCGGTGGATTTAGACGGCGGCGCCTCGACCTCCTGCAGTACACCGTCAATCCGGTAACGAACCTTCAGGCGGTTCTCAAAAGGCTCGATATGAATATCCGAAGCGCGGCCCTCCACGGCCCGCTGCATGATCAGGTTGACCAGGCGGATGACAGGCGCTTCGGAAGCGAGGTCGCGTAAGTGTTCTACATCTTCCAGATCGTCTTCATCACCGGCACCCAGGCTATCGACGATCTGGCCCATCGCGCTGCGTCCGCCGCCGAGCAGTTTCTCAATACCGTTTTCGATCTCGGACGCGATCCCGACCTGCGGTCGATATGTTTTTGCCACTGGCCATGGACAGTGCCTTGCTGGCAAACTTCATCCCGTGGATTGGCCATCACCACGATCAGGTCACCATTGGACTCAGCGATCGGCAGAATCAGGTTCTGTTTCAGGTAGCGAACTGAAATACCCGGGCAGTTCCGGCACTTCATCCGGCAGGTCCGCAGTGCGCACCATCGGCAGTTCGAGCAGGTCGCCTCGGCCTCGGCCACATCGAGCTCGGAGACGAGTCCCAGCCGAACCAGCAACGTCACCAGGTCGCCGCCATGCTGCTCCTGGTAATTGACCGCCCGTTTCAGGTCGTTGGATTTCAGCCTGTCGTGCTCCATCAGAAACTCGCAAAGCGGATCTGTCATACCCTGGCCTGGAGCAGGCGTGCTCGTGCTGGTCTCTGATGTTTCTTCGCCTAACTGCACTTGGACTCCTGCGTTGCCTCGGTGTTACGGACTAAAGGACTACCGCATAATAATTGTCTCACAGCACTGACACCGGATGCATTATCGGTTCCACTTCCGGTCCATCTTACCCACCTGCCAGCCGACGAACTGCTCGACCAGCGGCCTGTTGGTCAGTACCCAGACGAAAATCGGCGCCAGTGCCGGCAGAATCAGAGTTCCCAACTGGTAGCCCAGTGCGATCGATGCATCCGAAACCCCGTGCGAAGTGACGATGGCGTGAGTCTGTTCACCGAAATTGAAAGCCAGCATTTTCAGCGACTGCCAGACAACACCCCAAATCTGAACGCCGGTAATAACGACGTAACCGATCAACATGATGACCACTTTTCTCAGCCAACTGACGTCTGAACCCATCACCAGCCCGAACAGCAACGGTAAGCCATAACTGAAAATCAACGGGTTAACGACAAAACCCAGAGCATCGGTGGTCCCGTCGCGGAAGGTGAACTGGATCTGCGTTTCTACCTGGTACAGAAAATGCTGATTGGGCTCAACGATGATGCGGTAAAAATCGCTGCCCAGCACATGGCTCAGAATGGCTTCCGCAGCCAGCCGCGCCGGTGTGCCGTGAAAGGCCGACAGGTAAAACCACATCATGAAACCGAACAGCATCCACATCGACGCGAGAATCAGCAACTCGCTGAGCTTGAGCTCTTCCTTGGACTCAGCTGCGGTGCTTTGTTTGTGTTTTCGGCCATAGTTCATCCAATCCAGTGGCGGGCGTTCAGGAACATACGCTGCCAGGGTGAGACATCTCCCCAGTGCGCTGGAGCCCAGGAAAAATTAACGCCACGCAGCGTTCTTTCCGGATGCGGCATCATGATCGTGATCCGCCCGTCGTCGTTGCTCAGCCCGGTGATTCCTGCCGGAGAACCATTCGGATTCTCAGGGTAATGTTCGGTTGCATCTCCGCGGCTGTCAACGTAGCGCAACGCTACCGGTGCATTCGACGATTCATCATCGCTGAATACCGCCCTGCCCTCACCATGGGCGGTCGCCACCGGAATGACCGAACCGGACATGCCGCGCAGGAATATGGATGGCGAGTCTCCTACCCGCACCAGGCTGAAACGCCCTTCGAACTGTTCGGAACGATTGCTGACAAATTCCGGCCAGGATTGTGCACCGGGAACAAGATCCTTCAGTGCGGCCATCATCTGGCAGCCATTGCACACCCCGAGGGCAAATTTTCCAGCGTCGGCGAAAAAGCTGCTGAACTGCTCACGCAGGTCATCGTGGAACAGAATGGACTTGGCCCAGCCCCTTCCTGCACCCAGTACATCGCCATAGGAAAAACCGCCGCAAGCGACCAAACCGGTAAACTGATCCAGCTTTCTGCGCCCCGCGATCAGGTCGGACATGTGGACATCGGTTGCGTCAAACCCGGCCATGTCGAATGCCGCAGCCATCTCAACGTGACCGTTAACACCCTGTTCGCGAAGAATCGCAACTGCCGGCCGGGCGCCCGTTGCAATCGCCGGCGCAGCCGGATTTTCATCCACCGGGAAACTCAGGCGTGGCTGAATGCCGGGGCGGGTCCAGTCACATACAGACTCCAACTCCTGGTCGGCACATTCAGGGTTGTCCCGCAGTCGCTGAACCGCGTGACTGGTCTCAGACCAGAGTCGCTGCAGTTCCGGCAGACTTTCTTCCAGCACCAGGCGTTCACCGTTTCTTATGCTGATCCGGTCGCCACTAACGGGGTGACCGAGTTCTACCAGTGTGCTTTCCAGCCCGGCAGTGGCCAGGCGCGAGCGCACCTCCGGATAGTCAGCCTCGGTCACCTGGATAACGGCACCAGGTTCTTCGGCAAACAGGAATCCGGAAAGTTCATCCGCGGCACACCCGAAGTCCAAATCCAGCCCGCAATGGGAAGCAAATGCCATTTCGCACAGAGTTGCCGCCAGCCCGCCATCCGAGCGGTCGTGATAGGCCCGGATCAAACCGGACCGGTTGAGTGCCTGGATCGCATTAAAGAAGCTCTTCAATTGCAGCGGCCGGTCGAGGTCGGGTACTTCGCGGCCGAACAGACCATTGACCTGCGCCAGCACTGAGCCACCCAGCCGGTTACGCCCGTTACCCAGGTCGATCAACAGCAGCCTGGATTCCCCTCCGTCCAGATCAAGCTGTGGCGTCAGGGACCGGGCGACGTCCTCAACCGGCGCAAAAGCCGAAACGATCAGGGAAACCGGAGCCAGCATTCGCCGGTCACCGCCATCATCACGCCAGACGGTTTTCATCGACAGGGAGTCTTTGCCCACCGGGATAGCGATACCCAGCTCCGGACACAACTCCATTCCGACCGTCTCGACCGTATCGAACAGAGCGCCGTCCTGACCCGGTTCCCCGGCGGCCGCCATCCAGTTTGCAGACAGGCGGATCTCGGAGATGTCTTTAATCGCCTGCTGCGGCGATATTGGTTACGGCTTCTGCGACTGCCATGCGCCCGGAAGCCGGTGCATTCGAGGACCGCCAGCGGTGTGCGCTCACCCATCGCCATGGCTTCACCGGTATCGCTGGTAAATCCACTCAGAGTGACCGCTGCATCACGCCACCGGCACCTGCCAGGGGCCTACCATCTGGTCCCGTGTGACCAGGCCGCCGATGCTGCGATCGCCGATCGTGATCAGAAACGACTTGCTGCCGACGCTCGGAAAACGCAGTACCGTGCGCAAGGACTCGCTCAAATCGAGAGCAGATCCTGTGAAATCATCGCCGCTGATAAGTCTGCCGCTGGACATCTCGGTACATGCGCGGCGCTTTGCCCAGCAAAACCTCCAGCGGCATGTCAACCGGATCCTGCACCCAACAATTCATCTGTCAGCCTGAGCTGCCGTTTTTCGCGTGGCCTGTCCCAGCACCGCAAACGGGCAGCGCTCTCGCCGGCACATGGCCTCGAAAGCCTCCAGCCCACTCGGGTCGATGGCCAGGACATAGCGCTCCTGCGATTCGTTGCACCAAATTTCCATCGGTGACATGGAAGAGTCAGCGCTGGGCACTCGGCGCAATTCGAGCTGACCGCCATGACCGCCATCATTGAGCAACTCCGGCAATGCATTGGACAGACCGCCCGCGCCGCACATCGTGGATGGAAAGCACCGGGTTGTGCTCGCCCATCGCCCAGCAGGCATCGATGACTTCCTGGCAGCGCCGCTGCATCTCCGGGTTGCCCCGCTGTACCGACGCATAATCCAGGTCTTCCTGTCCCTGGCCACTGCCAACCGACGATGCCGCTCCGCCGCCCAGGCCGATCAGCATGGCGGGACCACCCAGCACGATGACGTGGGCGCCCGGCTTCAGCGGCAGTTTTTCGACGTGCTGTTCGCGGATGGTTCCCATGCCGCCGGCGATCATGATGGGCTTGTGATAACCCCAGGTGGCGCCACCGATCTGCTGTTCGAACGTGCGGAAATAGCCGCACAGCGCCGGACGGCCAAATTCGTTATTGAAAGATGCCGCCTCCGATCGGTCCTTCGATCATGATTTCCAGGGAACTGGCGATCCGGTCCGGCTTGCCGAAATCGGTCTGCCAGGGAAACTCCAGCCCGGGAATATCGAGGTGGGAAACCGAAAACCCGGTCAACCCCGCTTTGGGCCGGGCACCACGTCCGGTCGCAGCCTCGTCGCGGATTTCTCCACCGGAGCCCGTGGCCGCACCTGGAAAAGGCGAAATCGCCGTTGGGTGGTTGTGCGTTTCGACCTTGATCTGGAACGGCAGCCTTTCCCGCGTCCAGGAGTAAACCCCGGTATCCGGGTCAACCATGAACCGTTCGCCGTTGGGGCCGCCGAGCACGGCCGAGTTGTCGTGATAGGCCGACAGCACGCCGTCCGGCGAATGCGCGTGCGTGTTACGGATCATTCCGAACAGGGTTTGCTCCATTGGCTTCCCCGTCGATGGTCCACTCCGCGTTGAAAATCTTGTGCCGGCAGTGCTCGGAATTGGCCTGGGCGAACATCATCAGCTCGGCATCGCGTGGGATCACGTCCCATTTTGCCGAAAGCCTCGACCAGGTATTCCATCTCGTCTTCCGAAAGCGCCAGGCCCAAGCTCCCGGTCCGCTTGGCGCAATGCTGCGCGCCCTTCGGTGGATGCCGGGAACGAAGGCCAGTGGGCGCGGCGGGTGGTGCGGAAACAGTTCATGGGCGTCGTCCAGCGAATCCAGCACCGACTGGGTCATGCGGTCATGAAGAATCGTGGCTGGCCGCTGGCCGGTGTGCTTCACCGGTCAGGCCTGGCAACGTATACGCAATGCCGCGCTCGATGCGCAGCACGGCATCCAGGCCGCAATGCCGGGCAATATCGGTTGCCTTGGTGGACCAGGGCGACTGAGTGCCCAGCCGGGGAACCACCAGCAGAAGACCGTCGTTTCCAGGTCCGTTACCGGTTCGCCGTGCAGCAGATCCTGCAGAGCGCTGATGTCCGGATGCGGTCAGTGCGTCCGGCAGATTCGATGAGATAGACGAAAAAGCGCTTCCAGCCCGCGCTCAGAGCCGGCGACGGTCGTGGATCTGCCGGACCAGCTTGCGTTTACGAAAATCGGATAGAGCGGGTTCTCCCAGAAGGCAGGTGAACTCGGACAAATCAATACTCCCGGATCATGGCAATCAGCCGGCGTGAAGCGCCGGCTTTCTGGAGAAGATAGTTTAACCCACTAGCGGGCCTCACTGAGCTTTGCGAACTACTCGGCGGCCGGTGAGCCGCGGCCATCTTGTCCAGGCGCTCACGCAGTTGCTCCGGCGGCACGTAACCAGGGATCAACTGTACCGTCGGCGGTCAGCAGCGCCGGCGTTCCGGTCACACCAAGCGCCATGCCCAGCTGGTACTGTTCGGCAATCGGATTTTCGCACTGCTGCAGGATCAGGATCACCGCCCATCTTGGCTTGGTCATCGCGTCCTGCTGATCAGCTGGCGCACCAGACGGAAACGGCTTTTTCGTAGGAACGGGAACCAATACCCGCTCGTGGAAAAGCCATGTAATGGATCGCAATTCCATTCTCGTTGTATTCCTGCATCTGGGCATGCAAGCTTGCGGCAGTAACCACAGTCGATGTCGGTAAAAACCATCAATTCGTATTCCGGACTTTCGCGGAGAGAAGGTGATCTGCTTGCTGGTATCCATGCCGTCGAGCAATTCTCTGCGAACTTCCGACTTGGCCGTTTCCGTCAGATCTTCGCGTGTATCCATGTTGACGACGCGGCCCTGGATCAGGAACTTGCCATCCGCCGTCATGTAAACGACATCGCCGCTGACCTGGACCATCAAAATACCTTCAATGGGCGTCTCCGATATGGCGATGGACTTGGCGTCCGGGGCGAGTGCCACGGATCGTTTCTTCGACCGCGCTGTAATCGTTTCGGCCTGTGCGACTGCAGATACAGCCAGCAGCATGCCAGTTATCAGGTTGAAGTGCCTCATGGTTACCTCTTTTGTGTATTGTGCCTGCTCACAGACCGTGTTCTCATGCGCAGAATGACTCGGAACAATTCTGCGCCTGCTGCCATACTGCGCTGCTCTACAGACCACGCAATATTTAAAATCGTTCACCCGCGCGGATGATGTTCGTCTGTGCAGCCGTTTCAGTCCCTCGCGGGCGATGTGAGTATATATCTGGGTGGTCGAAAGATCACTATGTCCGAGCAACAATTGCACAACCCGCAGATCGGCGCCGTGATTCAGCAAGTGCGTCGCAAACGAATGCCTGCAGCATGTGCGGTGAAACCGGCCTGGCGAGATGCCGGCGGCCACCGCATGCTTGCGAATGGCATACCAGAACGCCTGCCGCGTCATGCCGGCCTTTCGGGTGGTGACAAAAACCAGCGGACAATCGCCGCCCCCATCAAGCTCCGGCCGCGACTCGCGCAGAGTAACGCTGCATCCACGACAGCGCCTCTTCACCCAGCGGCACCAGACGTTCCTTCTCGCCTTTGCCCATCACCCGGACCACCCCCTGGTTCATCCCGAGGTTCACAGACTTCGAGGCCAACCAGTTCACTGACCCGCAAGCCGGTCGCGTACATCAATTCGAGCATGGTGCGGTCGCGCAAGCCCAGCTGGGTGTCCACATCCGGCGCTTCCAGCAAGCCTGACGACCTGGTCTTCACTCAGTGCCTTGGGAAGTCCACGGCCCAGTTTCGGGCTCTCGATCAGGGCGGAAGGGTCTTTCTGAATCCTGCCTTCACGCAGCAACCACTGGTAGAACTGCCTGAAACCGGAGAGATAACGGGACAGAGAGCGTGGACTGCGACCGGCCTGCACCTGCGTCGCCAGGAAATGCAGCAGATTCTTCCCGGCTGGCGTCCTGCAGCGTCGACATCGTTCCTGTTCCAGATGGGCCGCAAGATAGCGCCAGGTCGTAGCGGTAACTTTGCAGTGTGTTTGCGCTCAATCCCCGTTCCGCCCAGACGGCGTCGAGAAATGATTCGAGTAAGGGATCTTCTGTTGTTGGCTTCACCGGCAACCGGTCAGGATGCCCGGCGCCGACGCTCTTCCTGCAGGTGATTCATCCACTGGCGGGCCGCGTCACGGGTTTTCTCGTAGCGCCCTGCTTTGCCCCAGTCGGAACTGGCGCTGTCGAAATTACCGAGATTGAATTGCGCCATGCCCCTGAGCAGGTAGGCTTCGCCCGGTCTTGCGTTCATCCAGTCCGCCTTTTTGCAGGGCGAGATTCAGCGAGTCGAGCGCTGCCGACCAACGTTCCAGGTCGATCAGGATATAACCCCGGCGCAGATCAATGTCGCCGTCACTGGCCGCTTTGCCTGCCTGCTCGTAGGCCACCAGGGATTTTTCCAGTTCTTCAGCGGCGTACCAGGATTCGGCGACGATGGTCCAGTAATGCTTGCTGGGTTCGATGATACCGTCCTGAATACCGTTCTCCAGCACTTCGGCGGCTTTGTAGGGCACCGCCGCAGTTGCTGTAAAGGCTGGACAGGTAAACCAGTTCCGTCTGTTTGTCGAGCAAGCCGTTAAGGTGTGCCAACGCCAGCACGGCCAGCGACTGATTTTCCTGTTTCAGCCGATAGTAAATCTGCGACAAGCTGAATCCAGTAAATTTTCGTGTCGGGCCAGCGCGAGATCATTACTTCCAGAGTCTCAGCCGCCTGCGGATACTGTTCCAGTTCGTAATGCGCACCCAGCTTGAGCTGATACCAGGATTCCTTGGGATCGGCGTCCATGGCGATGGCCGTATCGATGGCCTTCAAGGCGCCGGCATAGTCCTTCTTCTGCGCAAAGATTGATGCCTGCAGAACATAGGCCGCCGAGGTGATCTCCTCCTCCGGCACCTTGCAGAACCACAGCTCCAGCTTTTCGAGCGACTCGTCGTAACGCTCCTGCATGAAGTAGAGCTGTGCGATCTGGTACATCAGGGTGAAGTGAGCCTGGTCGGGCAGCGTATCGAGCTCCACTGCACGCTCGAAATAGGCCAGAGATGCATCATAATTTTCCCGTGACCACTCCACCTGCGCCAGGGCCTGGTTCAGTACGGCCTGCAGATAGGTATCGCGGCCTGCACGGTCGAGCATGTTTTTCAGAACATCGTAGGCTTCGTCATATTTTTCTTCGGCCACATCCTCGTAAACTTTGTTGAGCCTGCTTCCAGGTGATCTCATCGAGCGCCTTGCCACCGACTTCACGTTTGATTTTGCACTGGTCAGACTGGGCCGAGGCCGTATTCAGCCCCATTGCCACTATTGCGACAAAGGCCAGCAGGGTATTGAGAACCTGTTTTGTGCAGGTCGTAAGATCATACGGGCCTCAACCCTCGTCCAGGTTGAATTCAATAATTTGCGTCGCGCGCCGCTCGACCGCAATGCCGTCGACGACACGGGGCTTGAACTTCCATTTGAGAATTGCCCGGATTGCTTCCCGGTTGAATACCCTCGGCGGCTTGGCTTCAATCACCCGCGCATCTTTGACCGTTCCGACCTCCGTGATGGTGAACTCGACTTTCACCCAACCCTCCGTGCCGTTCATGGCTGCCTCGCGCGGATACATCGGACGAATCACGACCACCGGAATAATGTCGCCCTCGGCCGTCTGGTCCACCTGCTGGAAATTCCCGATGAACATGCCTGAGCCCCCGACCAGAGGTACGTCCAGATTGGGCATGTCCATCTGCGGCATCCTCTGGACCTGCTGATCCATTTTTGCAATCTGCATTTTTGGCGGCGGCGGCGGATCTTTGGGTGGCGGCGGCTTCGGCGGTTTCCTTCGGCTGCGGGTCATGATTTCATCCGGAATTTCCACCGGTCCGAAATGGATGCCGGCAATCGCATCCAGTTCCGCCCGCTCGTCGCCACCTGAAGAGATCAACTTGTGCATGAACAGGAACAGGCCAAAGGTGACCCCGACGGCCAGCATTGCTGCGATGATTACCCGGAGGTTCTTCATCACGGCTACCCGCCCGGGTTCTCTGCAGAAATGGCGATACCCTCGACGCCGGCCAGCTTCACCTGGTCCATGACCTGGGTGACCGTACCGATGCGCGAACCCTTGTCCGCAACAATCACGACGCTGCCTTCCGGATTTTCCGCTTTCGCACGTTCGACCATCTGCCTCACTTCGCGCAATTCGATCTGCCGCTTGGCCATCCAGATATCATCATTGGGACGGACACCGATGAGGATGGTGCCATTGCGCAGCGCCACCGCCTGCTCAGCCTGGGGCTTGATGATCACCGCCCCCGTTTCCTTGGTGAAAGACGTGGTGACGATAAAAAAGATCAGCATGATGAAGACGATATCCAGCATCGGCGTGATGTTGATATCGGCTTCTTCAGTATGTGCATGCCTTCGAGCCATGCTGTTTCCTCTTGATTCGTAAGGTCACGACCGGGCCGTGATCCACTCAGTGGTGCTGTAACAGGTCTTCCAGTTTTTCCGTTTCTACCTGGGCCTTGTGTTCCAGCCAGGTTCCGAAATACACACCGGACAGCGCGGCAACCATGCCGGCCATGGTCGGGACGGTTGCCATCGACACACCGCCGGCCATTGCGCGTGCGTTGCCGCCACCGCTGTAGGTCATGACATCAAATACCGCGATCATGCCGGTGACGGTTCCCATCAGCCCCAGTAACGGGCAAATGGCGATCAGAACCTTGATCAGGCCCACGTTTTGTTTTAGTGCCAGTGATGCCTCAGATACCAGTCCCTCACGAATGCGCTTGGCGTACCAGGAGGTCGTATCCGAGCGGGATTCCCAGGCAGTCAGGATCGCCTTTTTCTTTGCCGGGTGTACCTTGTAGAAATACCACAGGCGCTCAAGGATAAATGTCCACATCAGGAACAGCACGAACATGATGCCCCACAGAACGTTGCCACCCAGCTCCATGAAGTCACGGATCGCTCCAATGCCTTCATAGAACCAGATCATGCACGCTGCTCCGCGATCCTGGCGATGATGCCGGCCGCCTGCTCTTCAAGTACCTGGATCAGCGCCTTGGCTTTACCCTGCAGGAAGCTGTGAAGCAGGGTCAGCGGAATGGCGACGACCAGGCCGAGCACCGTCGTCACAAGTGCGGTTGAAATTCCGCCTGCCATCATGCGGGGGTCGCCGGTACCGAACAGCGTAATCATCTGGAACGTGGCAATCATGCCGACCACCGTACCCAGCAGGCCGAGCAACGGCGCCACCACGTAGAGCACCTTGATAAAGCTCAGACCGGTTTCAATCGGGGCGGTCTCCCGCAGGATGGCCTCGTCGAGCTTGAGTTCCAGCGTCTCGATATCCGCTTCCGGGTTATCCGAATAAACGGCCAGCACGCGGCCCAGGGGATTCCGCTTGCTGGCGGTATCTGTCTTCATCTGCCGGGACATCTTGCCGCCCGTGGTAAAGAGCGAGAACGCCTTCCACAAACACATCAGCAAGCCGAAAATTCCAACGCCGATGATCACGTACCCCACCGGCCCGCCATCTTCCTTGACACGCTCAATCGGTGTTTTGGATTGCACCACCGCACGCAGGATCTGGCCGCGGGTGAAATCGACCGCCATGGCTACGATATCGCCGGGAGCGGCGCTCTGGAGATCATCGGCCATGCCGGCAAAACGGGCAGCAGGCTGACGTGCGAGCTCGATGAAATTATCACGGCTTTTGCTGGTGTCCCAATCGAGAAAAGTGCCGTCTGATACGGCGTTGAAAACACCCAGGCGCACAATTTCCAGGTTCTCTTTTTCGCCGCTGGTGCGTTCAACAGGTGCCGAAAACCTGACGACATTCCCGGATTCAGAAATCTCGGTAACCATCGCGGACCACAAGCTGCCTCAGCTCAACGACCGTGGGCAGTTCACGGCGCTGCCCGAGTTCGCTCAGAAATTCGGTACGGCCGGGCAACTGTGCAGTCACCATGGAATCATCCAGCGCTGCCTGGACATCTCCGGCTGACTGACGAACCACGCCGAACAATTCACCCAGGTTACCCATGCGCTCAGCCAGCGTGGTCTCGAGGTCGGCAAGCGCTCTTTCGTTCTGGTCGTACTCAACCCGCAGGCGGTCAGCGCGCGCATTCTCGTTGGCCAGTTCCTGCCTGGCTTCCGCCAAGCAACTGTCGCTGATTGTCGCGCTCGCGCACGAAGCGCGCTTCGCGTTCCTGGTTAATCCCTGCTTCGGTTGTGGCTGCTTCGCGCACGGCCCGGGCCAGTTCTTCCAGAGTTTGTGCGGTGGCGGCAGAGGACGCCAGCAAGGCCATTGAAACGATCAATATCAGTTTCTTCATTGTGCTGCCTCCGGCCCTGGTACGGGCAGCATAACGAGATTAGGTGCTTTTTCGTTCCTGGCTATTGCGAGGCCCTCCTTTACTTCCCGCCGGAAGCGGTCGTCATCGAGTTCCTCGAAAACCCGGGTGCGGGGATTGAACCAGCCGGTCACGGAGTTATCACTGGTTTGGTAAACCAGCAGGGCCCTGCCAACGCGCAGAAAATCAACGGTCTGGCCGGTCGTGGGCAAGGTATCCGAATAGGCTTCCGTGGTCCGGCCAAATTCCAGCTCACTCTGGTAAGCCTCCATGACGCGGCGGTACTTTTCGGATGCGGTTACTTCCGCCTGGTCCATCATGTTTTGTAAACGCTCGACCCGGGTACGCCGCTCCTCAATGCGGAAAGGTACATCGGCCTCCACGATTTGCTCAAGCGCCGCGATCATTTCCAGCATCAGGGGCACCACACCCCGGTTGGTTGACTCAAGCCCTGCCAGTTGGCGGTTGATCGATTCAACTTCTGAGCGCTGGTCATCAACTACGCGCTGCAGGTTATCGTTGTAAATCTTCAGGCTCTCTGTCTCTCTCACGACCCCACGGTATTCGGTTAGCAAGTCCTGTGTCTGCCGGGCCAGGCCGGAAACACGGGTCTGGGATTTTGCTGAGTCAGCGTTGATTTTCTTCTCAACCTGCATAGAAGAATCCAGACTTTGGCCAGATGCGGTGCCGATTGACATCAACAGGGCGCAGGCGCCTATCGCCATCAGCGTGGTTCGTTGTCTTAGTGTTTTGGGCATAGCCTGTTCCATATTTTCTCGTAACGCTTGTGTTTGATGGCGGCGACAGATAGACAGACCACCAGGGCTTTTTTTAATTACAGACCGGTGAGGATAACCGAACCGGGTAGTTCATTGCCACATCACGCCGCGTTTCGGGGATAATGGAACATCCCTACAGAAGAACCTGACCTTCCCTTGGACACGAAAACTCATTTCACCGGCAGTCCATGTGGCTTGTTGAGGCGGTTGGCGATTATAGTCTACGACGCTGCTATCGTCTTTGCGCTGCTGATCCTGGCAACCGGCCTGGCCATGCTGGCAGGTTTCGGCGGACGCACTGCAATGAAAGACCCGCTATTCACACTTTACCTGTTCACGGTCTGGTTTCTGTACCTCAGCTGGTGCTGGCACAAAGGCGGCATGACCGTGGGTATGCGGGCCTGGCGGGTACGGATAGAAGACGAAGCAGGCAATCGACCGGGCTGGGGACAGGCCGCCATCCGCTTCCTTGCCTCACTGCTTTCAATAACAGCTGCAGGCATCGGCTTTTTCTGGTCACTGGCAGAATCGCGTAAACGCACCTGGCACGACATCCTGAGCAGTACACGCCTGGTCAGGTATTAAGACCAACTCAGCCTCTGCCGACCATGCGGCCCTGGCGCTGCAGCCAGATCAAAGCAACCAAAAAAACCAGCAGGTGAACCCACCACAGCCCCATAGCCATAGGCATATCACCTTTCAACAGCCAGTTTCGGCACATATAAAGCGTGTTCATATAAACACTGTAGGCGAGAATCCCCAGCAGTGCGCGCCCGCCCCTGCCCTCTTTCGGAGAGGAGTGCGACAGTGGTATGGCCAACAGGCCGAGGACAATTGCGGCGATGGCAGGCGCAATCCGCCACTGGATTTCCACGGCGTCCCGGACTGAATCGGAAAACAGGAGTTCGGCGCTTTTCATCGATTCCACCGCTTCCCGCTTTACGCTTTGTTCCTGGTCAGGCATCTTCAGGTCATTACGTGAAAAAGTCATGATCCGGTAGTCGAGCGAATCCTTCGCTCCTTCTGTGATCTGGCCATTTTCCAGCGTCAGGTAACGGCTACCGGTTTTTTTATCCAGCCAGTAGAAACCCTTTTCGGCGCTCCATATCTGCTCACGCTCATCATCAACCTGCTGGATGAAGACGTTACGAAGTGTACGCCCGTCTTTTTCCACCGCCTCCACGTACAAGACGAGGTCGCCACCCCGGAGTACGTGAAATTTTCCAGTCTGCAGACCCCATTCGGCCGCATTGCGGAACGCATCAATCAATTTTTGTTGAGTTGCGGATGCTGCAACCGGCGCCAGGAACAGGCCAATGAACAACAGGACTGCCGAGACAGGCAGTAGCAGATTGAATAGCGGCCGCAGCATCATCTGCCATCTGAAACCGCTGGACCTCATCACCGACATTTCCTGGTCGCGATAAAATCGCCCCAGACCCCAGATCACTGCGATGAACACACTCAGCGGAAGGATCGTGCCAAGAACATCCGGGATTTTGAGGGCAATCAATGCCCACAGGAGTCCGGATGGCATCCTGCCACCGGCGATATCGTTCAGAATCTCTCCCAGCGCCACACCGATCATGACGACCAGCAGCACGAATGTGACGCCGAGTAACGTCCAGAACCATTCGCGAAAAATATACTTCTGCAGAATATTCAGAGCGACCTCGTTGAACGCAATAAAGAGACAGGAACTGAAGTTTATCAGTTATCCAGGCAATCAAAAATGAAACCCTAAAACAAACGGGAATTCTTGTAGAATGGGCCGTTTACTATTTTCAAAAAACCGGATGGCATAATCCGGAGCGGAACAAAATTACAAGGATTACAGCATGAAAATTAGTTTGGAAAACGGCTCGGCAACAGGCATCTCGACCGAGTGCCTCGTTTTGGGTTTCACTGAAAACGGGGAACTTTCGCCGGCTGCCAGCGCGGCTGATGAGGCCAGCGGGGGCACGATTAGCCGTATGCTCAAAGACGGGGATATCGAGACCACGCTGGGCAAAACACATTTTTTACACGGCATCCCGGGAGTCACTGCAACACGCATTCTTGCGGTCGGGTTTGGAAAACAGGACAAGCTGGATCTCGCGCGATTCGATCGGGGTTGTCAGGCCGCCGGCAAGGCTCTGCGCGATCATCGCCTGACTCATTGCCATGTCTGCTTACACGAACTCGAGTTCAGCGGCGTCGCCAACATCAGCATCGCAGACCGTCTGAAGCAGGCGGCACTGGCCATTCACCGTGCCAACTATCTCTACACGATCACCAAGCCATTGAAGGACAGTTCGCCGGTGCCGATGCAGCATGCATCGTTCCAGGGCGGGGATGCATTGCAATACGCTCTAGACGAGGCAGGCGCTCTGGCCACGGGGTTTGAAAAGTCAAAACTGCTGGGAGATCTGCCGCCAAACATCTGCAACCCGGCCTACCTCGCCCAGGATGCTGCATCAATCGCCGCACACTATGACAATGTCGAACTCGAAGTGCTCGAGGAAAGCGACATGGCGGACCTCGGGATGGATGCCCTCCTGAGCATTTCCAGAGGCAGCGCAAACGATGCAAAACTGATTATCCTGAAATACACCGGTGCCGCCAGTGACCAGAAACCGGTCGCCCTGATTGGAAAAGGCATCACCTTTGATTCCGGTGGCCTTTCGCTAAAGTCCGGCGAAAACATGATGCAGATGAAATACGATATGTGCGGCGCTGCCGGTGTCATTGGCGCTTTCGTAGCCTGTGCCAAACTACAGATGCAGGTCAACGTGATCTGCATTATTGCCGCCGTGGAAAATATGCCGGACGGCGATGCCTGTCGCCCGGGTGATGTGGTCACCAGCATGTCCGGAAAAACCATCGAGGTTCTCAACACCGACGCCGAGGGGCGACTGGTTCTGTGTGACGCGATCACCTACTGCCAGAAGTTCGAACCAGACGTCATTATTGATGTGGCAACACTCACCGGTGCCTGCGTTGTGGCACTGGGTCATCATGCCTCCGGATTGATCAGCAATGACGATGAATTGGCGGACGACCTGCTCGCAGCCGGTAACGCCATTGTCGACCGTGCCTGGCGCCTGCCGCTGTGGGAGGAATACCAGTCCCAGCTGGACAGCCCGTTTGCCGACATGAAAAACATCGGCGGAATGCCGGCCGGCGTTCTGACCGCCGGGTGCTTCCTGTCCCGATTTGCGGAAGACCAGCGCTGGGCCCACATCGACATCGCCGGTTCTGCCTGGAAATGGGGTACCGATGATGGTGCTTCCGGCCGGCCGGCCGGGTTATTGGCCCAGTACCTGCTGAACCGCTCAAAATAACTCGATGGCCGAAAGCTGCCAGGTGGATTTTTACGTGCTGGCCAACCCCGGCCAGTCGGCAGAACGCCTTGCCTGCCAGCTGGCCATGATGGCCTGGGAACAGGGGCACCGCGTGGCGGTACTGACGGAAGATGAGACAGCAGCACGCGCTTTGGATGAGATCATGTGGGATTTTCCAGCCGGGCGCTTCCTGCCGCATGCGGCCAACGCCACAGACAACGCAACTCCCGTCAGTATCAATGTGAACGTGGCGGACATCGCGACAGGACGTGACGTTCTGATCAACCTGGCGGACTCCCCGGTCGACGCCCCGGGGCGCTTTGAACGCCTGCTGGAAATAGTCCCGGCCGCAAAACAGAAACGCCTGGCCTCCCGAGACAAGTTCCGGGCTTACCGCAAGCTCGGCCTGGATCCGGCAAGCCACAAAATGTGAAGCTGAACAGAGACTATGGAAAAGAGCTACAACCCGGCTGATATTGAGCAGCGCTGGTATCAGAGCTGGGAAGAAAAAAACCTCTTCAAGCCTGCAGGTGGTGACAATCCCTACTGCATCATGCTGCCGCCACCCAACGTAACGGGCAGCCTGCATATGGGCCACGCGTTCCAGGACACGATCATGGACACGCTGACCCGCTGGCAGCGCATGAAAGGCGCAGATACGCTGTGGCAACCGGGTACAGACCATGCCGGCATCGCCACCCAGATGGTGGTTGAACGGCGACTGCTTTCGGAAGGCCGGTCACGGCACGACCTTGGCCGTGAAAAATTCATCGACGCGGTTTGGGACTGGAAAGAGCACTCCGGCGACACCATCGGTAATCAGATGCGTCGGCTGGGTACTTCCGTCGACTGGTCCAACCATCGCTTCACGATGGACGAAGACCTCAGCGCCGCGGTCCAGAAAGTCTTTGTCTCGCTGTACGAAGAGGGCCTGATTTACCGCGGCAAACGCCTGGTTAACTGGGACCCTGTGCTGCACACGGCTCTGTCCGACCTGGAAGTGATCTCAGAAGAAGAGAATGGCAAAATGTGGCACATCCGCTATCCGCGGACGGATGGCCGTGGTCACATGGTGGTGGCAACCACACGCCCGGAAACCTTACTGGGCGATACCGCTGTTGCCGTGCACCCGGACGATGAACGTTACAGCGACCTCGTCGGGCAGGAGCTGATTCTCCCTCTGACCGGGCGCACTATCCCGGTCATCGCCGACGACTACGTCGATTCAGAATTTGGTTCCGGCTGCGTAAAAATCACACCTGCGCATGATTTCAACGATTACGAAATCGGCAATCGGCATGAACTGCCTTTGATCAATGTACTGGATATCGATGCGTGCCTGAACGAGAACGCGCCTGCTGAGTATCGCGGCCTGGACCGGTTCGAGGCGCGCCAGCAGATTGTCCATGACCTCGAACAACAGGGACTGCTGGAAAAAATCGACGATCACAAACTGATGATTCCTCGCGGTGACCGGTCGCATGCAGTGGTTGAGCCCTACCTGACCGACCAGTGGTACGTCAAAATCGCCCCGCTTGCCGAACCCGCCATCGAGGCCGTCGAGGACGGCCGGATTGAATTCGTCCCGGCCAACTGGAGCAAAACCTATTTTGACTGGATGCACCGGATCGAAGACTGGTGCATCAGCCGGCAACTGTGGTGGGGACATCGCATACCGGCCTGGTACGACACGGAAGGTAACATTTACGTGGGCACCAGCGAACAGGACGCACGGCAGCGCTCCGGACTGGCAGATGATGTTGAGTTGCGGCAGGACGATGATGTCCTCGACACCTGGTTCTCGTCCGCGCTGTGGCCATTCACCACGCTGGGCTGGCCGGAAAAGACTGACTACTTAAAGCGCTTTTACCCCACCAGCGTCATGGTCACCGGCTTCGACATTATCTTCTTCTGGGTGGCCCGGATGATCATGATGGGCCTGAAATTCATGGATGATGTGCCATTCAAAACGGTCTACATCCACGGCCTGATCCGCGATGGACAGGGTCAGAAAATGTCCAAGTCCAAGGGCAACGTACTGGATCCGCTCGACCTGATCGACGGAATCGATCTGGACACCCTGGTCAGCAAACGAACCTCCGGACTGATGCAGCCACAGATGGCCCCGGCCATCGAAAAGGCGACGCGCAAGGAATTTCCCGATGGTATTCAGCCCTTCGGCACCGACGCCCTGCGTTTTACCTTTGCTGCGCTGGCGACCAACGGACGGGATATCCGTTTTGACCTCGGCCGCATCGAGGGCTATCGGAATTTCTGCAACAAGCTCTGGAACGCCGCACGCTTCGTTCTGATGCAAACAGAAGGCAAGCCGGTCAAGGCCATCTCGAGCCCATGACAAGCTCGACCAGTGGATCATCTCACGCATGAACCGAATGATCGCCGAGGTCGAACAACAACTCAGCGAATACCGTCTCGACCTGGCAGCCCAGGCGCTGTATGAATTCATCTGGAACGAATACTGCGACTGGTATCTGGAGTTCGCCAAGGCTACCCTGCAAACCGCCGGCGAGGACGAGCAGGCCACCACGCGTAACACGCTTCTGACGGTTCTGGAAACCTGCCTGCGGACACTTCATCCGATCATGCCGTTCATCACCGAGGAAATCTGGCAGCGGGTGAAAACCCCACTGGAAATCGAAGGCGACAGCATCATGCTGCAGCCGTTCCCCGAGGCCGGACCGTCTGACGATCTTGCTGAGCAGGATGTCGAATGGGTTAAGAGTGTGATCCAGGGGATCCGCAGGATTCGCTCCGAACTTAACCTGTCACCGGGCAAAGCACTCGATGTGCTGTTCCAGGCCGGACATGCGATAGACCGGGACCGCCAGCAACGATTTTCAGGCGTACTGGCACAGCTTGCGCGCATCCAGTCAGCCGAATGGGCCGAAGACAGTGCCGACACCGCGCAGTGCGCGGTTGCGCTGGTCGGTGATCTGAAGATCCTGATCCCGCTAAAGGGACTGGTCGATGTCGATGAAGAACTGTCCCGTCTGAACCGTCAACTGGACAGGGAGAAAGCCGAGCTGGGTAAATCCAAAGGTAAGCTGGGCAATAGCCGCTTCGTTGACAATGCTCCGCAAGCCGTGGTCGAGCAGGAACGCGAACGCCTCGTGGCGCACCAGGCCAACGTCGAAAACCTGCTGGCCCAGATCAATCAGCTGGAAGCTCTGCGCGACTGACCAGCGGTTCGCTACCACCGATATCGAACCGCATCACGATGGCGTCCTCCCTGCCCTGGGCAGAGCGGTAATATTCCGGTCTACGCCCGACCACGTAAAAGCCGTATTTCCGATACAGGCGCATCCCGGCCGTATTGCTGGGACGCACTTCCAACAGCATGCAATAACAGTCCTGAGCAACGGCCCGTCGAATGGCGTGTTCCAGCAGGAGGATCCCCAACCCCTGCCCGTGCCAGTCAGGACCGATGCACAGATTCAACAGGTGGCTCTCACCGGCCGCGTGGGTCTGAATACAGTAGCCAATCAATTCATGTTCGGCTTGCAGCCCCCAGCAGTCATAACCAATCCGCAGGCAGTCGCTGAATATCCCCCGGGTCCAGGGGTAAGGATAGGCAGACAGCTCGAGCTCCATAACGCGATCAAGGTCGGCCTCGTTGAGTCGACGCAGCAATGGATGCAGGGAAGCGGGTTCGGCGACCATCAGGCTGAAACGGCCTCTAGAGACCGGCCATTCCGGAAAGCCGGTTCCACAGCTCACGCTTGGCGCTGCCCCGGACTGCCAGTTCTTCGAGGCTGCCGGTCACTGTAATGCCTGCCGAGCCGATGGTAAGCGGCGCCTCGCCCTTAAACAATTTGCGTTCGAGTTCAGCGCCGAATAGCACGACCTGGGTGAATAGATGCTGACTGACCGCCTCTTCCAGCAACGGAAACTCAAGGCTGCCCTGCGGGTCCGGCCAGGCCCACACGACCTGACCTGCCATGACCCTGGAAATGTCGCCGGCAATGCGGGTAGCCGTAGCATCAGGTAACTCGCAAATCAACAGCGTGGCACCTTCACCGGGCTGTACCACGAGGCGATCATGCGCGGCTTCCGGCGGCCGGAGCACCCAGGCATCAAGCCCCAGTGCATCAAGGTAAGCGAGGCGACGGGCCTCGGTCATTCTTCAGACTCTTGTTTTTTTGGTTCCCGGGTTTCCGGCGCTTCGATACGCCGGGCCAGGCGCGCGGCCCGCCGGTTTTTCCACTGTTGCCTGCCCAGGACCGTCATGACCAGGCCCGATAGAACATACAGAACGCCAATCACCGTCAGCACGGTGGGTGGATCAACAGCCAGCAACACGAACACCAACACCACCAGGAACAGGAATCCGGTTGGAATCCGGTCACCGGTAGGCCAGGACTTACCGCTGAAGTAGCGTACCCGGGAGAACATCAACAGCCCCAGTACCACTGTTTCAAACCACATCAGCCAGCGAACCGACTCGCCGGAGACACCCTGGTCATTGAAAAACCAAATGGTAGCGACCAGCGTTCCGGCGGCTGCAGGGGACGCCAGCCCCTGGAAGTAAACCTTGTCGCCCGACGATGCCTGGGTATTGAAACGCGCCAGCCTCAACGCCGCGCAAGCGACAAACAGGAAAGCGGCCAGCCAACCGAGTTTGCCGGCCATCGGACTGAGATCACTCATGCTGGCCAGTGACCAGTTGAAAGCCAGCAGTGCCGGCGCGAGACCGAAGGAAATCAGGTCGGACAGGCTGTCGTACTGAACACCGAAATCACTCTGCGTATTGGTCAGGCGGGCAACACGGCCATCCAGACCGTCCAGCACCCCGGCAACCACCACCGCTACAGCGGCCGCAACATAATGACCGTTGATCCCGGAAATGATCGAGTAAAATCCGGCGAACATTGCCCCGGTAGTGAGCGCGTTAGGCAGCAGGAAAACGCCCTTGTGTACTTTTTTTTCACCAGGCTCCATGACCTTTCCTCTGTCGGGTCGATAGCGGCATAATAGCACCTGTTTGCCGGTCAAATAAGGCAGAAAAACGTCGACTGTGCTATAAGAAAAGCTGATAACAGGCAGGGGGATGCCCATGAAACGAGGATTTGACTTGACAGCTAGCCAACCAGGACAGCTCATGGCACTGCTACTGCTGTGGGTTGTGATTGTGTGTATCGTCCCTGCCGGCGCTATGGCTTCAGAAGTATATACATGGACCGATGAAAACGGCATCGCGCACTACAGCGACATACCGCCGGAACAGCAGGCGTCCAAAGTCATGAGAATACTCGGCGCACCAAAAACCGGAACCACCGGTGCGTACCCGCAGGATACCGGCTCAGCAACCGCAGGCGTCGACCCGGATAACGACCAGCCCACCATGGCACAGCAGCGCCGCGAAGAGTTGGCCAAAGACCGGGCTGAACGCAGGGCTGAAAAAGCCAAACTCGAGAGTGAATGCGCCAAGACTCGCCAGTTACTGGCCGATACGGAACCCTATCGCCGGGTTATGGTCACGAACGACAAGGGCGAAACCGAACGCCTGGATGACAATCAGCGGATGGAAATCGTCAAAAAGTCAAAAGACTTTATCGCCAAAAACTGCAAGTAATCCGGCCTGCTTGCAGGTAAAATTACGGGTTTGACCAAAAAGAACCTGTAGCGGATGAAAACCAGCAAATTCCACATCATGACGACCCGCGAAACCCCTGCGGACGCGGAAATCGCAAGCCACCAGTTAATGCTGCGCAGCGGTATGATCCGTAAGCTGACCTCCGGCATCTACAGCTGGTCTCCCCTCGGCTGGCGCATCCTGAAAAAGGTTGAACGCATCGTTCGTGAAGAAATGGACAAAGCGGGCTACCTGGAAATGCTGATGCCGGCAGTACAGCCGGCCGAGTTATGGAAAGAAACCGGACGCTGGAAGGATTTTGGCGGCCAACTGCTGAAAATCCGTGATCGGGCCGGCCGCGATTACGTATTTGGTCCGACGCACGAAGAAGTCATCACCGACCTGGCGCGCAATGAACTGCGTAGTTACAAGCAGCTGCCGGTCACTTTCTACCAGATCCAGACCAAGTTCCGTGACGAAATTCGCCCGCGTTTTGGCGTGATGAGGGCACGTGAATTCCTGATGAAAGATGCCTACTCGTTCCACATCGACGAAGCCAGCCTGGATGAAACCTACTGGGAAATGTACGAGGTTTATACCCGCATTTTCGAACGCGCAGGCCTTGGTTTCCGGGCCGTTCGGGCCGACTCAGGCGCGATCGGCGGCAGCCAGTCACACGAGTTTCACGTATTGGCTGACTCCGGAGAAGACCTGATTGCCTTCTCGAACGGTTCAGAGTTTGCAGCGAATGTTGAACTGGCCGAAGCCGTTGCACCCGAGGGCCATGCAGCCGAGCCGGCAGAAGAGTTACGGCTCGTCGATACACCACTGGCCCACACCATCAACGAGCTCGTGGAACAGTTTGACGTTTCTGTTGAAAAGACCGTCAAGACGCTGGTCGTGGAAGCCTCCGAAGAATCCGGTGCCGGGTTCGTGGCCCTGCTGGTGCGTGGCGACCATGCACTCAACGAATTCAAGGCCGTACGGCTGCCGCAGGTTGCTAACCCGTTGCGTTTTGCCACCGATGAAGAAATTCGCGGGGCGATAGGAGCCGGACCGGGATCACTCGGACCGGTCGGCCTGGGTATTCCCTGTATCGCTGACCGCAGTGTCGCCGTCCTGTCGGACTTCACGGCCGGCGCCAACCAGGACGACAAGCACTATTTTGGCGTCAACTGGGGACGCGATGCTGAAACTCCGGAACTGGCGGACCTGCGCAACGTCGTCGAAGGCGACCCGAGCCCGGACGGCAAAGGTACGCTGCAGTTGGCCAGGGGAATCGAGGTCGGACATATTTTCCAGCTGGGTACCAAGTACTCCAAATCCATGAACGCCGTGGTGCTGGGTGAAGACGGCAAATCCCACGTCATGCCGATGGGCTGTTACGGCATAGGCGTGTCACGCATCGTAGCGGCGGCCATCGAACAGAACCACGATCAAAGCGGTATTTGCTGGCCTGAACCCATCGCGCCTTTCCAGGTCGCCTTGCTGCCTATGAACGCGAAAAAATCTCACCGCGTGCGGGAAGCAGCAGAACAGTTGTACCAGGAGTTGCTGGACGCCGGGGTCGAGGTGTTGCTGGACGACCGCAATGTTCGTCCCGGCGTGATGTTCAATGACATGGAGCTGATCGGAATACCCCATCGCGTGGTGATCGGAGAACGGGGACTGGACGCAGGGTGTGCTGGAATACCGCAAGAGAACCGACAGCGAAAACGGCGAAATTCCGCTGGACGGCGCGGTGAAGGCCATTCTGCAACGACTGGCCTGACGGCCGTCAGGAGTCGGGGTTTTTCTACTGCGCGACCAGTTTAAAACTCAGCGAACCCACAGCCTCGATCGCACAATCGACCCGGTCGCCCGGCTCCAGCACACCCACGCCTGCCGGTGTGCCGGTGAAAACCAGGTCGCCGGCCTTGAGTTCGAAATAACGGGAAAGCTCGGAAATGATTTCCGGCACCGACCAGGTCATATCGCTGATTTTCCCGTCCTGCCTGCACTGTCCGTTCACGCTCAGGGATATTGAGGCACCTTCGGGAAGTCCATCCACAGACGCCCGCTGAATAGGCGACAACGGCGCAGACCGGTCAAAACCCTTGGCCGTGGTCCAGGGACGGCCCTGCTTTTTGGCTTCCGCCTGCAAGTCACGCCGGGTCAGGTCGACACCCACCGCATAACCGAAAATTCTGCTGCCGGCCTCATCCACCGGGATATTGACCCCGCCACTTCCGAGCGCCACTACCAGTTCAACCTCGTGATGCAAATTCGCGGTCATGGGTGGGAACGGGATGACCGGAGCGGTACAGATGGCGTCAGCCGGTTTCGAAAAAAAGAACGGTGGCTTGCGCGCTGACGCGCCCATTTCGAGGGCATGCTCCCGGTAGTTCTGCCCAACGCAGTAAACCCGGTTGACCGGGAAACTCTTCGATCGAACCGTTCACCGGCACGGCTACGGCAGCCGGGGGCTGAAAGATGAAAACGTTGCTCATGCCAGTTTGCGAATGCCCACTGCGTCCCTGATCCGTTCAAGGAAGGGCGTGGCATAAGCCCGCGCCTTCGCTGCACCCTCGAGCAAGGTTTCCTCGATGTGGGCCGGCTCAGCCATCAGCGCCTCATAACGCTCTCGTGCCTGTGCCAGTTCGTCGTTGATCAACTCGAAAGTCTGTTGCTTGGCCTGACCCCAGGCAATACCTTCGCGATAAGCCTGCTGCATGTCTTCCCGTTGCTGCTGACTGGCAAAGGCCGCATAGATCGAATAGAGGGCGGAATCAGCCGGATCTTTGGGTTCGCCCGGTTCCAGTGAATTGGTGACGATTCGCATGATCGCTTTACGCAGTTGTTTTTCCGGCAACCACAACGGAATCGTGTTGTTGTAGCTTTTGGACATCTTCCGGCCGTCCTTGCCGGGCAGCAACGCGACATGCTCTTCCACTACCGCCTCGGGCAAAACAAAATGATCGCCGTAGTGATGGTTGAAACGCTGTGCGATATCGCGCGCCATTTCCAGATGCTGCACCTGGTCCTTGCCCACTGGCACATGCGTGGAATTGAACATCAATATGTCTGCAGCCATCAGAACCGGATAGCTGAACAGCCCCATCGTAATGGCAAAATCCGGATCCTCGCCATTATCCACGTTTTCCTGCACCGCACCCTTGTAAGCGTGCGCGCGGTTCATCAGGCCTTTAGCCGTCGAACAGGTCAGAATCCAGGTCAACTCGGGAATCTCGGGGACATCAGACTGCCGGTAAAACACAGCCCGCCCGGTATCGAGGCCGAGCGCCAGCCAGGTGGCCGCGATCTCCAGCGTCGATTGCCGCATCCGCTCCGGATCCTGGTTTTTTACCAGCGCATGATAGTCCGCCAGAAAGTAGTATGACTGTACGCTAGTATCATGGCTGGCCTGGATACAGGGCTTGATCGCACCGACATAATTGCCCAGATGTGGCGTACCGGTGGTCGTGATGCCGGTCAGGACGGTTCGTTTGCTCATGGAATGGCTGCCTGCTACATAAATGAAGGCGACATTTTACGTGATAGGCATCGAAATTTCTGAATAATATCGAGAGTCTCACTTCCCTGCTCCCTCAGCTGCGGTGCACAAGGCGGCTGCGCTCAACAGCAAGGTTTGATGAAACACCGGTGTCCGATCGATGCGGTAAAAACAGGTGCGATGACACTAACGGAGTTTGGCTGCCTGGCCACGGCAACGCCCGAGGTCCGCTTGCGCGTGTTCCACTGATCCGGATCCGTCGGCCAGGCCCCTGATACAGGCGATCAGGTCAGGCATACCCTTACGCATCACCCAACTCACGATAAAACCGGGCACCGGCAGACCGGAGCGGACATGAATCTCATAGTCCACCAACAAGCCCTGCGGAAGCTCGGTAAATTGCCAGCTGCCATGCATTGATTTCAGGTTACCCGATACCAGGTTGAAGTGGATCTCGCGGTAGGGCCAACGCAATGATTCAAACCTGAAATCCTGTCTGGGCACCAGCCAGCCTTTCTTGACCACCTGGTGTACCAATGCCCGGTTGCGGTTTTCTTCCAGCACCTCGCAGAGTCTCAGACCATCAACAAATACAAATGACTGCTCGCAGGAAACGATGACATCCCAGACGGCTTCAGCCGAAGCATCGATCAGCACCTGGACCCGGGCTGAACCTCCGGCCTCGTCGGACCGGGCGTCAAGCAACAGGATCTCACCACCGAGCAGTTTCCCGAGTGTTTCCACATCAGGCTGCTCGGAGGCCGGTAACGGCCGGTGGGTCAGGAGAACCACGAAAAACAAGAATACGCATCGTTTCATTCGGTGACCAGTATAATGGCACGATGAACCTTCGTGCCCTGCAATATTTCGTCAAACTCGCGGACCTGAAACACTTCAGCAAGGCTGCCGAAGCCTGTTTTGTCAGCCAGCCCACCCTGAGCACACAAATCAAGAAACTGGAAGATGAACTGGGTGTGCAGCTGGTTGAACGATCCCCGAAGAACATCATGCTGACACCGGTCGGCCTGGAAATTGCCGACCGGGCCAGGCTGGTGCTCAGTGACATTGACCAGATCAAGGCGGTAGCCCGGCGCAGCGGCAACCCGGCTGAAGGTGTCCTGCGGCTTGGCCTTTTTCCAACCCTGGCTCCCTACTTGCTGCCGCACGTCGTTCCTACACTGCGCACCCGCTACCCCAACCTGCGGCTACAACTGGCCGAAGAAAAAACCGATAACATCCTGCGCATGTTGCGTCAGGGTGAATTGGACGCGGCGCTGCTGGCCCTTCCCATTGTTGACGAAGGCCTCGATATGGAAACCCTGTTCGAGGAGCCATTTGTTCTGGCCCTGCCTGGCCAGCATGCGCTGGTCGAACAGCAGGAAATCACCATCGACGATCTCAGGGGTGAGGAATTACTGCTGCTGGATGAAGGCCATTGCCTGCGCGACCATGCACTCGAGGTCTGCGCACTGGCCGAAGCCCACGAACGGGTCGATTTTCATGCCACCAGCCTGGAAACACTACGCCAGATGGTCGCTGCTGACGTGGGCATCACGTTGATGCCCATCCTGTCGGTCAAGCCGCCCATGGCAGCCACCGGAAATGTCATCATCCGGCATTTCAAGAATCAGGCGCCCAGCAGAACCATCGCACTGGTTTGGCGCCAAAGCTCAGCACTCTCCTCTTTCCTACGCGAGCTTGCTGTCTGTTTCAGCGAGCTACCGGATAAGTTGTTCGAGCCCTAGCCCAAATATCGATCTCAATATTCCAGGCCTTCGAGTAATTCCTGAGCATCATCGGGACCATCAGGAACATCCAGGAAAAGCGGCGTGGACAAGTAGCGCTCGCCGGTATCGGGCAACATGGCCAGGATCACGGAACCCTCGCTGGCTTGTTCCGCAACTTTGAGTGCTGCGGCGAAAGTCCCACCGGCTGAAATGCCACAGAAAATACCCTCGCGGGTAGCCAGCGTCCTGGAAGTCGCTATCGACTCTTCATCGCTTACCAGGACGTTCTGATGCGCAACTTTGCGGTCCAGCACATCCGGTATGAAGTCCGGTGTCCAGCCCTGAATTTTGTGCGGTTGCCATTCCTTGCCTTCGAGCAGCGCGGCACCTGCCGGTTCGGTAGAAATGATTTTCACATCCGGCCGGGCCAATCGGATCATCTGACCCGCACCCGTGATGGTTCCACCCGTGCCATAGCCGCTAACGAAATAGTCCAGCCGCCGGCCGGCGAAGTCGCTCAGTATTTCGGGTCCGGTTGTGCTGCGGTGAATAGCCGGATTGGCTTCATTGGCAAACTGCCGGGGCAAGAACCAGCCATGTTTTGCCGCCAGCGCTTCGGTGGCCCGCACCATGCCGCTGCCGCGTTTGGCTGCCGGCGTCAAAAGAACTTTTGCGCCCAGAAACCGCATCAGGCGGCGTCGTTCTACTGAGAATGACTCGGCCATCACCGAAACGAAGGGATAACCACGTACCGCACAGACCATGGCCAGTGCAATACCGGTATTACCCGAAGTCGCCTCGATCACTGTCTGCCCAGGCTTCAGTGCGCCGCGCCTTTCCGCATCCAGAATAACGCCCAGCGCGAGGCGGTCTTTTACCGAGCCCAGCGGATTAAATGCTTCGGCCTTGACGAACATATCAATGCCTTCCGGCGCCAGCTGCTGGATTTTAATGACAGGCGTGTTACCGATCGTCTCAAGAATATTGTTATAAATCATGAAAAGTCCTTTGTAGGCTTCGATTGTGTACTAAGGGTGTAGCAGTTCTGTCAGACTTTTTCCACGTGCCAGGGCCGGAGCGTTGCGATTGCGGCCGGTCGCACGGCGTATAAACGCCTCTTTTGCGGTCCAGCTTCCGGAAATCAGGCCCATGCCCAGCTTACGAATCATTCCCAGTTCCTCCGGAATAAACAGGCTCTTTATGCCGTGCATTCCACGTGCCATCAATTCGGCCTCCGAGCGACGCCAGCGGCCATATTTCTCCAGGGTTTTTTCGCTGTTGATCGCCACTTGCCTGGTGCGTGCGTTGACCAGTACTTCGACCAGTGCCGCGGCATCCAGCAGGCCCATATTGACGCCCTGACCGGCCAGTGGATGGACCACGTGGGCGGCATCACCGATCAACACGGCCGCTCTGGCCATGTAGCGGTCGCTAAGACGCATGGTCAGAGCAAAGGCCGCACGCGGCCCGCAGACCTTCACTTCATTCGGCCAGTGATCTTCACCACCTGCCGAAGCGCTGCTCAATTCGGCAAGGAAAGCGTCATCATCAAGTGATAAAATTCGTTGCGCCTCAGCCTCGGGCAACGACCAGACGATAGACGAAGAACCATCCTGCAACGGCAGAAAAGCCAGCGGTCCGCCTTCAAGAAAACGCTGCCAGGCGACGCCCGGGTTGGGAGTTTGGGTCTCGACTACACTGACCAAACCCTGTTGGCCATACTCCCAGTGGTCCTGCCGGATACCCAGGCGCTCACGGGTTTCCGAGTTCGCGCCATCTGCGGCGACCAGCAAACTGCATTGAATTTCAATTCCACTTTCGAGCGTAATGACAGGATTGCCGTCCTCGTAACGTAAATCTGTTACCCGGTCCGGGCAGTGCAATTCCACACCGCCCATTGCCAGCAGCGATTGCCACAGCGCCCACTTCACCAGGTCGTTTTCCACGATGGTGCCCAGGTGGTCGAGCCCAAATTCGACAGCCTCGAACTCCAGCACAGCTGATTCATCGCGGTCCTCCACGACCATGCGCCGGTAGGGGCAATTGCGCTGGCGTTCAATCTGCCGCCAGGCACCGGCTTCGGCAAGAATGGCTGCCGAGCCAGGCGAGATGGCTGAAACTCTCAGGCCCACCGGGCTGGACAGATCGAAAGGCCGGGGCTCGTGATCGTCGATTACAGCCACGGAAAATCCGGACCGGGCCAGCAGCGTCGCCGCGGCGGCACCAACCATTCCTGCCCCGATTACGGCCACATCAAATTTCATAAAGGTTCTCCAAGCGCCAATCGCGGAGTTCGGCCGCGATAACCCATGGCCCTGATGGCGAGTTGGCGGCGCAACGAGGGGATAAGGGCATGCGCCAGCAAGCCTGCCGTGCGGGCCGTTGCCGCCAACGGTGAAGGGTTGGAAAAAATTCGTGCCAGGCCATCCGAATAAGCAATGGTTCCGCTTTGGTCACGTTTGCGCCAATGGCTGTAGCGGTTCAGCAATTTCATGCTGCCATAATCAGCAGCAGCTCCTTTGCCTGATTCCTCGCACAGCAACTCCGCCAACACCGCCGCGTCACGCAGTCCCAGGTTAAACCCCTGGGCCCCGACAGGGTGAATGGCATGGGCTGCATTTCCCAGGATCACCGCGTGCGGCCTGATGTCCTCTGTTGCCCGAACCAGGCGCAACGGGTAGCTGCTACGCCGTCCGGATTTGACGAATTTACCCAGGTGGCCACCGAAGCGGCCCTGCGCTTCCTTCAAAAACTGATGTTCCGGCATCTCCATCAATTGATCCGCCCGATCGCTGCCAACACACCAGATCAATCCGCAACGGCCATTGACATGAGGCATCACGGCAAACGGCCCGGTGGGCGTGAAACATTCAAATGCGCGACCGCGGTGATCCTGTTCCGGCGTGATATTGCAGATCACGGCGGTCTGCCGATAGTCGTGGACCTCGGCCTCTATGCCCAGCGACTGCCGGACAAACGAATTTGCGCCATCGGCACCCACCAGCAGGGTCGCGCGGATACGTTCGCTGACACCTTCGGCGGCATACTCGATAGTCGCTGCATCGTCTTCAATATTGACCGCGGTAACCGCTGCCGGGCAGAGATAATCGACGCCTTCCAACTGCGGCAACTTCTCCATTACGGCAGCCCCAAATACGCGTGCTTCAACCACGTGACCAAACCGGTCCAGGCCCAGTTCCTCGGGATTCATAAGCACACGACCCGGGCGCTCGAACTCCCGCACCTGGATCTCACGGATCGGTGTCGCGTTGTCCGCCAGTGAAGGCCAGATATCCAGGCCCTGCAGAATCTTGCAGGAGCTGGCGCTGAGCGCGAGGGTACGGTCATCGTAGCTGGGCTGGGATGACGGCGCGAAAGTTTACCGCTTCGATCAGCGCAACCTTCAACCCCAGCGGCGCCAGTGCACAGGCCAGGCTGGCCCCGACCAGGCCGCCGCCGACGATCGCCACGTCGTACCTGACTGTCATCTCAGCGCCCTCATCCTGCCATCAGTGCTTCAACTTCACTGACCGTTTTTGCCAGGCCGTCGGTCAGGATCCGCGGAGTCATCATTGGTGATTGCGACGTTGTCTTCGATGCGGATGCCGATACCCCGCCAGCATTCATCTACCACTCCTCCTCCGGGGTGATGTAAATTCCCGGCTCAATCGTCATGACCATGCCCGGCTCGAGCTCCCTTGAGTGGCCGTCAATGGTGTACTCGCCAACGTCATGTACATCAAGGCCCAGCCAATGGCCCGTGTTGTGGACATAAAACTGCTTGTAACCTTTGGACTCGAGCTGTTCTTCCAGGCTTCCAGTAAGAATCCCCAGGTCGATCATGCCCTTCGGTCGCGACCCTGACTGCCGCATCATGCACGCTCTTGCCACTGGTTGCCGGCCCTGGCTTTTTCAATGGCAGCAGCCTGTGCAGCCAGCACAACATCGTAGAGTTCGCGTTGTTCCGGTGAGAACTTTCCATTGACCGGGAAAGTGCGCGTGATATCCGATGCATAACCGTCGTATTCCGCCCCGGCATCAATCAGCAACAGGTCACCGTCGTTAAGCCTGTCGCGGTTCGCAATGTAGTGCAGCACACAGGCGTTTGCTCCACCTCCCACGATAGGCGGGTAAGACAGCCTCACACTGGTGACGGGTAAACGTATGGCAACAGGCTGGCGTGAATATCCGCCTCGTTCATCCCGGGCTCGCAAATTTGCATGGCGAGTTCGTGGGCCTCGATGGCAACCTTGGCCGATCGGCGCATGGCAGACAGCTCCTCCCGGCTCTTGTACACCCGCATGTCGTGCAGCATGTGATCCAGTGCGTGAATTTCCTCCGGTGCATGGAAGGTCTTGCGCGATGCACCCCGGAACTCGTTGAGCCAGCCAATCAGCCTTTGGTCGAAATGGGGGTCGCGCCCGAGATCGTAGTAAATTCGGTCCATGTCATGCAGCAGGTCGGGCAAACGGGTTTCCAACTCCTTGATATCGTAAGCCTCGTCCATACCGTATTCCGAGACCACGGCCTCCAGCCCCACCATCCGGCCGTCCCACATTTCGCGTTCCGGATCCCGCTCACGGCAAAACAGAATGCACTTGCCGTCTTTGCCCCCGGGAATCAGCACCAGCAATGCATCGTGCTCGCGAAATCCCGTGAGGTACAGAAAGTCGCTGTCCTGGCGATAGGGGTAATAGACGTCGTTATTGCGCACGCTAGCCGGTGCCGCCTGCAGAATGAAGGATGGAATCCTCACCGGCCATGCGCATCAACTGGCGTCTGCGCCGCGCATATTCTTTTTGTTTGATCAATGCAATTCAACCTCTGCTTGCTAGTGGATGGCCTCGTCCTGTTCCGGGCCGCGAAAATCTTCCCGCATCATCAGCGCAACAACGCGGACGTATTCAACAATTTCAGCATATGCTGTCTCGTCTTCTTCGCTCTCCTCGCCCGTCTGCGCCGGGAAGACATCTCCGCCCGGGCGATCTGCTGCAGATCATCAATCGCTTCCTGGCTTCCTCTGACAGGGCATCCAGTTGACCTCCGCTGGCCAGACCGGCGAGAAAACCGGAACACCACTGGGCCAGGGCGATGATTCGCTCCTCCAGTGACTTCCTCGTCATCCGGCAGCCACAGCACAAATCCGAATTCCTCATCGTCCAGCTGGCGCACCGTGCTTTCATGAGTCTCGATCAGTGCGGCGTCCAGAGCGGCGCCCGGATTCGGTTACCAGTTGCATCGCCGCAAGATGTTGCATGAAATCGCTGGCGGTAGTGTCGGTTTCGCGGCAAAGAAGACCGCACAGCAGGCCGTGGCATTCAGCCAGTTCCGCCGCATCCAGGTTGCCCTGGCTCAGGCGGATTGTCCGCTCAAAATCGGGTAAGGAAGGCGCTGACATTTGGCCGCTCCAAATAGAAGAATATTACCACTCTTGAGGGAATTGATTGACGGTTTTCACCGCTCAATCTATAGTTATCCACATGGATTCACTGGAACAAGCTGGAAAAGATCTGGAGCGTCTTGAACAGCAACTCAAGGCTCTGCTCGATCAATGCCGGAAACTGCGCGAGGAAAACCATTCCCTGCAGAACCGCCAGGAATCCCTGGTCGCTGAACGGGCCTCGCTGGTCGCCAAAAACGAAGAAGCCCGCACCAAGGTCGAAGCCATGATCAACCGGCTGAAAGCACTCGAACAATCCTGAGGTTTCCATCATGAGCAATCCCCCCGAGCCCGTCTCAGTCATCATTCTCGACAAAAAATACCAATTCGCCTGCGAACCGGATCAACGCAATGACCTGGTCGAGGCTGCGCGTCAGCTTGACGAGACCATGAGCGAGATCAAGGACACCGGTCGCCTGATGTCGCTGGAGCGCATTGCCCTGCAGGCTGCCCTGAATTTCAGTGCGGAATTGATGAAGCTGCGAGCGACCGAAAACTATCCGCCAGGAAAAGATCGACAGCAAGATCCGTAAGCTGGCTGACCAAATCGATGATGCGCTGAAAGATTGATCGCGCTATAATAAATCATGCCCCCTGTGGTGTTTGCCAGCGGGACCGTTAAATACCTTGTCCCTACATTACTGACCACGGGGTAGCTGATCTGAGTGCCGGTGTGCATGTTCGCTTTTAGCGAAAAGCCTGAAGCCTCGTAAGCCATCCCACCTGAACCTTTGGTTCAAGGTCACCGGGCCGTAGCGGCATCATGGGGGGCTTTTATTTCCGTCTTCCTGACCCCTCCGCATGAATATCGAACCTAATCAGTAAAGCCCTCAAGATCCAGCTGCGAAAAGATATCCGGCACAAGCGTGCTGCGCTCAATGATTCTGAAAGAGCAGCGTCTGGAACAGCAGGATCAATCAACACCTGGTCGGACTATTCAGAGCAGACACAACCCGCGGGTTGTCGCTGCCTACCGGGCGTTCGACGGTGAACCCGACCTGTCGCCGGCGCTGTCAGACATTGCTGGACGCGGGGCATCACCCTGGCCTTGCCGGTGATCGAGGATGCACCGGGCAAAGCGGTCATCACTTTCAGGCGCTGGCACACGGATGGCGAAATGCAGACGCAATCGTTACGGCATTCTTGAACCGGCCGGCACCGAACTCGATCCGGGTTACCGACATCGACCTTGTGCTGATTCCACTGGTCGGATGGGACACCGATCGGCGGCCGGCTGGGAATGGGCGCGAGTTTTTACGACCGCCTGTTTCAGCCTTTCGCCGAACTGGACCAAGCCGGTGCGGATAGGCGTGGCTACAGCTGCAGCAAGTTGACAGCATACCCAAGACCCCTGGGATATTCGCCTGCACGGCATGCTGACCGAGAACGGCCTGGTTTACCTGCGAGGACTGACGCGAGACAATGACGACTTACCGTACCCGTTAAGGCAAATGGTAGAAAAAATGAACTACTGGCTGATCAAAAGTGAACCCGATGCATTCAGCATCGATGACCTGAAAAACGCACCCGGCAAAAGAGAGCACTGGGATGGCATCAGGAATTACCAGGCACGAAATTTCATGCGCGACGACATGCAAAAGGGCGATCTGGCGTTTTTTTACCATTCCAACTGCAAACCACCCGGTATTGTCGGCATCTGCGAAATCGTTTCCGATGCCTACCCCGACCACACGCCTTCGACCCGGACGAAAAATACTACGACGCCAAGAGCGACCCGGACAACCCGCGCTGGCTGATGGTCGACGTGAAATACCGACGCAAGACCAAACGCCTGATCGACCTGGCAGAGATCAAGGAACATGCCGACGCAGCTGGAGGATTTTCCGCTGATCCGGCGTGGTAACCGCCTGTCCATCATGCCCGTGTCCAAAGAGCACTGGGATTTCATCCTCTCACTGGAGTAACACCAATCATGACATCACCCGACGAGCAACAAATTCAAAAACAACAGGTAGCCGAGGCTGCACTAGCCTTACGTCCGGCCCGACAGCGTCCTTGGCGTTGGCACGGGAAGCACCGTGAACTGCTTTATCGAGGCACTGGCCGCCAGCGGAAAACGGATCGAAGCTGCGGTCTCATCATCCGAAGCCTCCACCCAACTGCTGGAATCTCACGGTATCGAGGTGCGTGGACCTCAACCTGGCCGGCACGCTGGACCTCTACATCGACGGTGCCGACGAATTTGATCCGCACCGCACGGCTGATCAAGGGCGGCGGCGGTGCGCTGACGCGCGAGAAAATCGTCACCGCCGCCAGCCGCAAATTCGTCTGCATTGTCGACGAGAGCAAAAAAGTCGGTGTGCTGGGCAAATTCCCGCTGCCGGTCGAGGTCATCCCGATGGCGCCGGAGTTTCGTTGCACGTCAACTGGTCGCGCATGGGCGGGCAACCCGAACTCCGCGAGGATTTCATCACCGACAACGGCAACGTCATACTGGACGTCCACAACATGGACCTGGTCGACCCGGTCGGCGTTGAAAAGCAGCTCAATAACCTGCCCGGCGTGGTCACCAACGGCCTATGGGCCATGCGGCCGGCCGACGTCGTGCTGATGGCGACTCGGCGTCAGGCGTGAAAGAGTTTTCCTGATAAGCAAAAAGAAGGGAGCCGGTTCCCGGCTCCCGATATGGATCAGTAGATATCGTGCATCGTGTTGTAGGTGTTGAATTTACCGGTCGGAGTGACCAGTTCAGGGACCCTTGATGACGTGCTTGAGAGTGCGGGTCTTGTCATCAACCACCACGATGGCTGATTCCTGTTCCTTGCCGCTCCAGACGGAGAACCAGACTTCGTCACCGTCCTTGTTGTATTCAGGCTGAACACACGCGTTTCGGTCCTTCACCCAACTCGGCCCATTCTGCAATTGGCAGAACTTCAAAACCGGCATCAAGATTGTTCACGTCGTAAACCGCCATACTCTGAGAGAACGCCACGTCCGGATTCAGCGGCGCATCTACCCACAGGTTGCTGGATTTCGGATGGGACTTCACAAACAGCGAACCACCACCCATGCCTTCCAGCGTACGTACCACTTTCCAGGCATTTCAGGATGACCTTCCGGGTCGGTTCCCAACACGGTCACATTTGCATTGCCCAGAGCACTGGTGACCCAGACCGGTCCAAATTCCGGATCAATCAGGTTGGCGCCGCGTCCCGGATGAGGAATCTTGGTGACGTCAATCAGGGCGACCAGCTTGCGCTCTTTGGAGTCGATCACTGCAATCTTGTCTGACTGGTTTGCAGCCGTCAGGAAATAGCGCTTGGTGCTGTCCCAGCCACCATCATGCAGGAAGCGGGCCGCGCCAATCGTCGTGACGCTGAGGTTTTCGATGATCTTCGTAGTTGACCAGCAGGATCTTGCCGGTTTCCTTCACGTTAACGATGAACTCCGGATGCTCATGTGATGCAACGATGGCTGCCACACGGGGTTCCGGGTGATATTCCTGGGTATCAACCGTCATGCCGCGGGTCGAGACGATCTTCAACGGCTCCAGCGTGTCTGCGTCCATGATCACGTACTGCGGCGGCCAGTAGGCGCCGGCGATCGCGTACTTGTCTTCGTAGCCCTTGTACTTGGAGGTCTCAACCGAACGCGCTTCCAGGCCGATCTTGATGGTTGCCACGACTTGTCGGCGGATTCATCCACAGATCGATCATGTCGAGTCTTGGCGTCACGACCGATGGTGTACATATAGCGGCCGGAAGCTGACGGACGGGAAATATGTACAGCGTAACCGGTCGGAACGATTGAAACGATTTCCTTGGTATCACCATCGATAATGGCAACCTGGCCGGCGTCACGCAACGTCACCGCAAAGAAGTTCTCGATGTTGCGATCATGCTGAGGAGCGGTCGGACGATCTTCGGGTTTGACCATGACCTGCCAACTCTCCATCATTTCCGGCATGCCAAATTCCGGTGGTGCCGGTGGTTCGTGCTGCAGGTATCGAGCCATGATATCGATCTGTTCTTCGGTCAGATCGCCCGAAGTACCCCAGTTGGGCATGCCAGCGGCAGAACCGTAGGTGATCAGGGCTTTGAGATAATCGCTGCCTTTTTCACGTGTGATATCCGGAGTCAGCGGTTTACCGGTGGCGCCTTTGCGCAGCACGCCATGACAACCGGCACAGCGCTGAAAATAGATCTTGGTGGCAATATCAAACTCGTCTGGGTCATGTTTGGGCCTTCGGAATCGATGAACATGTGGCGCCCTCACCGGTAATGGCGCTGGGTGCACCCGGTATGCCATTTCTCGCCTGAGGAAGTAACCGGGTGATCGGACGGGTCCGGTCACCATCTCGCCACCACGAGCGGCAGCAACTTCACCGGAATTGACTTCACCGCCTGCATTGCCCCAAGAATTCACGACAAAGGTCGCGACATCGGCCACATCGCTGTCGCTAAGGTAGGACAGATTTGGCATTACCGCATTGTAGTCTTTGCCATTCACAGTGATTGGGCCGGTGAGACCATTCAGTACGGCAGCGACGACGACGCCCGGCCCTGCGGCGAGATAATCTGATTCAGCCAGTGGAGGAAATGCACCGGCCAGGCCCTGTCCGTTGGCCTGGTGACAGGCGGCACAGTGCGCTGAGTAAATCTTGCCGCCAGTGGCCAATCGCTCTTCCAGTGATTTATTTGAAACTTCAGCAGCGTGCACTGCGATCGCCCGGTCGACAGCCGGTGCAGGTGCGGCACGCTTCTTCCTGAGCGCAAGCCGCTAGTGAAAAGCCAGTGAAGCAGTCAATAATCAAAATTCTGTTTAGTCTCATCGTGTCTACTCCGCGGGCGCTAAAAGAGGCATGTAAAATGAATCATTATTCAGTGCCGTCAATCTACACCCGAACAGAGCGAATCTCATTGACGCATGTCAAGCAAACAAGGGGCCCGATTGACTCGGATTTGACCGGGTGAACCCTCGCGTTTAGTAGGGCGTCAGAAAGAGAAGCGCACCGTGAGTGAGTAGTTACGGCCGGGTCGTGACAAGCACTGGGATCCTCGGCTCATCTGCCGGCAGTTGGGCACATCCAGCCAGCGCCAATAGGTCTTGTCGAAAAGGTTAAAAACGCCCGCCCGTATTTCAAGCCAGTCACTGGGATTCCAGCCCGCTGAGAAATCCAGCCGGGTCCAGTATGGCGTTGCAAAACGCTCACCATCCGTCTCATCGATATCGCTTCCTTCTTTGCGACCGTGAAAGTCCGATCGGCGAAAATCCCAACGCCCGTCGGATGATAGCCAGGAAAACCCAAGCACAGCCTGCGGCGGCGCAATACTGTTGAGTGACTCGCCGGATTGTCGATTTTCACCTTCAGCCCAGTACGCCGCGAGATTGAGCATCCAGCCCTCAAGACGCTCACTCCAGACAGACAGGTCCTGGTCAAAGCGTAAATCCAGCCCATGGATTTTGGCGCTGTCAATATTCCTGGATTGGAAAATCAGGTCACCGCTCTCCGGGTCACGGCCAATCAGCACCCTGGATTCGATGAAGTCATCGAAATCCGTATGAAACCAGGCAAGGCTGAAGAGTGACTCTGCACTGAAGCGACGCACACCTAACTCGAAACCCTGCGATGTTTCTGATTTCAAATCCGGATTGGGAATGGCCCGAAAGCCAAAAAGCGGAATGTTGAAGCCGATATTTGCATCTTCGAATGGAGGCGCCCGAAATCCCTCAGAATACTGACCATAAAGGCTCCACGTAGTGGAGGGATGAAATAGCACACCCAGGCGCGGCGTAGCGCGGCTTTCGCTCACGGAAACGATCGGCGTACCGGGATTGTCTTCGCGCCAGATAGTATCGGGTCTCGGATCGAGGTCATAGCGATCCCAGCGCAAGGCCGGTACCACTTCCCAGCGACCGTGCGCCAGGCTGATCTCATCCTGTATCCAAAGGCCATACTCGTCCGTGAATAATTCGGAAAATCTCGCACCGGCATTTCTTCACCAAGAATGACATTATGGTGGACCCATCACAGGCTGGTTTGCAGACCATCGCGCATTTCGCTGATGTCCTTGCCTCCACTCGGCGCCGAGGCCGAAACGGTGCTGACTGCCGCCCCAGGCCTCCTCCCGGAACACAAATTCAGCCCCTGAGGTTCTGCCGATAAAGAAATCGGCGCAATATCTACCGGTTCCGGTGCTTTGCCCGATCTTCCTCCGTCCACTGGTCCGTATCGTGATCGAGACTGTAAAACCGGATCCTGCCCTGCTCCCAGGTTCGGCGAAAATTCGTAGTCCAGGAAATCCGGGTGCTATCATCCTGATCATCACCGGACATGGCGGTGGTCTATCTAAAACGCCGGCCATAACCCAGTTGTGAGTGGATTTCGGTCTTCACATCACGCTCAGTACGCTCGGCGGAAAAACGCAAGAGATTACCCTTGGCGGTATCATAGGTATAACGAAACATGAAGTCCGTGCTGTCCCAATCCTGCGGGTCGCAGCGTACCCGCCGGAGCCTTGTTATCCAATTCATGACCATTCCGGTAGGTTGCAGCTGCCAGCAGGCCGTGTGCGCCCTCACCCCAGACTGCAACGGCGGACGCGACCCAGCTATCGTCCGATCTCTGGTAACCGCCGCGCAAACCAAACCAGCCGCGTCCGTACGCTGAAGGAGATCCGCCGGATCCCAGCTCGTGAAGACACACACCACCCAACGCATCAGAACCGTACATGACTGAGGCCGGTCCATACAGCACTTCCACACGTTTAATCCGATCTATTTCCACCAGGGCACGGCCACCATTGGAATAGTCACCAATGGCGAAGCGGCACGGGCCGGAACTCCGTCAACTTCGATAGCGACCCGATTTCCGCCAATGCCCCGGATATTGATACCGCTCCCGCCAAACCGGGTACTATCAGTTTCCATATCGAGACCCGGTTCGTACTTGAGTAGGCTATCCAGACCTTCGACCATGCCTTCACGGATATCATCAATATTGATCACCGTCACCTGTGCCGCCACTTCAGACAGCGGCCGGGGTACCTTGCTGGCCACCACAACGATCGGCTCCAGTTGGAACATATTTTCAGCGGACTCGCTGGCACCAGGGCCCA
>CAVWXL010000045.1:0-18947 GCA_963759035.1 uncultured Gammaproteobacteria bacterium | reverse complement strand
AATCGAGTTGGAACACTACGGTATTTCCTCGATATCGATCCAGTCGGGAGAGTCATTCAGGCCCCGGGAGGCCGCGGGTTTTGGTAACTGGCTGGAGCAAAGCCGCTACGTCGTCCTGCATCAGCGGCGATGCCCAGCAGGTCGGGCTGGATGACACCGATACTACCGAGGTCACCGTCGACCAGTGGGTAGGTTACCGCAACCGCTACTGGGCCCTGATGGCAGCGCCGCCTTCCGCGGTAAGCGCCAGACTGCATACAGCCGAAGATAACCTGGACGCAGGATCGGCGATGATCGGCCGCGGCGACTGGTCGTTCTACCTGGGACCGGTCGAACCCAAGGTGCTGAGCAATGCCGCCCCCGAATTGAGCAACCTGCTATATGCCGGTTTGTGGTTCTGGCTGCGCTGGATCTGTTTTGCGCTGTTTCACCTGCTGGCCGGCATCCACTCGGTGATTCCCTCCTGGGGACTGGCCGTGATGGCGCATGTCCCTGGCCGTGAACATCCTGATGATGCCGCTGAGCCGTATCGCCGACCGCTTGCAGCAGCAGGTCAATGAAACCGAGGCCAGGCTGGCGCCGGAATTGCAGCGCATCAAGAAGAGCTTCAAGGGCGAAGAGCAGGCAGCGAAGATTCTGGCCCTGTACAAAACTGAACGGGTGCATCCGCTGTACAGCCTGAAAAGCATGATGGGCGTGGCCGTGGTGATCCCGGTGTTCATCGGCGCTTTCGATATGCTGGCGGAAAATATCCACCTGTTGAACACAGGGTTCCTGTGGATTTCCGACCTGTCACGGCCGGACGACCTGTTTCGACTGCCGTTCACCCTGCCGTTTTTCGGCAATGAACTGAACCTGCTGCCGTTCCTGATGACCGGCCTGTCGGTGGTGGCGTCGGGGCTGCACAATCCACTGGCGCTGAATGCCGAACTGCGGAAAAAGCAGGTGCGCAACATGCTGTTGCTGGCGGTGGCGTTTTTCGTGCTGTTCTATACTTTTCCGGCCGGCATGGTGCTGTACTGGACCACCAACAACCTGATTTCAGTCACCAAGAGCCTGTGGGCGCGTCGCTAAAATCAGGCAGGACCAACCGAAAAAGAGGAAGCAATCATGAACGCTGAAAGAATCCTCAGCGCAGAACAGGTCGACCAGTTTCACCGCGACGGTTTCCTGGTGGTGCGCGGCATGTACTCGGCCGAAGAAACCGCGGACCATCAGCGACTGGACCGACGAAGTGGCCGCCTTGCCCGAAGTTCCGGGCAAGTACATGATGTATTTCGAGGACAGCCAGTCAGACGGCTCGCGCATCCTGTGCCGGATCGAAAATTTCGTGCCTTACCACGAGGGTTTTTCGAAACTGATCACCGCGCGTCGTATGCAGCAGGCAGTTATCCGAACTGTTTCGGTGAGGAATCGGTGCTGTTCAAGGACAAGATCAACTTCAAACTGCCCGGTGGTGACGGGTTCAAAGAACACCAGGACGTGCAGGCGGGCTGGGACGACTTTCGCCGACATCCACATCACGGCAATGATCGCGATCGACGAGACCAACGAGGCCAACGGCAGCCTGGAAATGATCGCCGGCATGCACAAGCAGGGTGTGCTGGGCTCCATGTGGGCGCCGCTGACCGACGAAGATACCGGTCACGTTGATTACCTGTCGGTCCACTTGCCAGCCCGGCGACGCCGTTTTTTTCGATTCCTTCGCACCGCATCGCTCGAAACCCAATCTAACCGGCGAGGCGAGGCGCGTGCTTTACATCACCTACAACAAGCTGTCCGAGGGCGATTCCCGGGAACAGTACTATACTGATAAACGTAACAACTACCCGCCGGATATCGAGCGCGATCCGGATAAAGACTACAGCTTCAAGGTTTGAGGAGATGCGGCCATGGACAACATAAAAGTACCCGTTTCACCGGGTGAGGTACTCGACAAGATCACCATTCTGGAGATCAAGTCCGAGCGCATGACCGACCCGGAGAAGGTCGCCAATGTGCGGTGTAGAACTGGCCTTGTTGCAGGAAACCTGGAACGAGACCATCCGCGATACAGAGGAAATTCAGAAGCTGCACGCACAGCTGAAGGAAATAAACGAGGCGCTGTGGGAAATCGAAGACGATATTCGCGACAAGGAACGGGCGAAGGAATTCGACGAGCGCTTCATCGAGCTGGCCCGCGCGGTCTATGTGACCAATGACCGGCGGTCTGAGGTCAAGAAGCAACTGAATCTGCACCTTGGGTCTGAGATCATCGAGGAAAAATCCTACCAAGACTATAGCTGAAAAGGGGTGTTCCTGAGGCTGTGCCTCGCCTGAAGGCCGGGGTGGGGCGCATGCGGCAGGACGCGCTCTAGACATCCCTGTTCGCTCGACGTCTCGGCCTTACGGTCCTGCCGCATGCGCCCCACACCCCAACCTTCAGCGACACGCGCAGGCAACACCCCTTTTCACCGTGGTAAAAGGCGGTGGGTGCTTTTGCCACCTCAAGATTGTTCGGCGGCGTGTTCCCCCGAGTGCAGCAGAAGGGGCGGTTGGCGGTTTTCGGACCGTCATTTGTCGGGAACAAACGCTCGACGGCACTCCGTCAGCGCTTCTTCGCCTGCGGCGAAACCGCACTGACTGCGTTGCCTGAGCTACCGAGCGAACAGGGATGTCTCGAGCGTGTCCCGAAAACCGCTAACCGTCACCTCTTCCGGTTTGCGGTCAATGCTCCGCGGAAGCCGTCTGGAAATTTATCCTTGCATCGACCGCCATTTTCCTTTTACTATCGAGCCTTACTCATTCAGACCGGCTGAGGGACTGGCCCTTAGACGCCGGGGCAACCATCGAAGCTAACCCCTTCGAAAAGGTGCCAACTCCTGCGAAGACACAGTCGGTGTTTTCGGGAAATGAGTGACCAGGTAGCGCATCTGATGGAACTGGTCATGCTCAGCCTGCTTTGCGGGGTTTCCGATTGAGAATGTTTTGACAACCGGAATCGCAAAGGAACAACGGCATGAGCACAATCCCCGACACAGTACACCAGGACACTTTGGCTGCGCGTTATGCAGTGGACAGCGATGACGCGCATGGCGCGGTGATTCCGCCGCTGTACATGAGTTCCAATTTCTCGTTCCACGGTTTCGGTGAGAAACGCGAGTACGACTACACCCGTTCCGGTAATCCCACTCGCGACCAGCTGGCGGGTGCGCTGGCGGCGCTGGAAGGCGGTGCAGGGGGCGTGATTACGGCTTCCGGGCATGTCGGCGGTGCACCTGGCGACGCAACTGGTCAAGCCGGGTGAACTGATCGTGGCTCCGCATGATTGTTACGGCGGCTGTCACCGGTTGTTTACCGCGGCTTCCAGTCAGCGGCCTGTTTGACCTGTCGCTGGCTGCCGCTTTGGGAAACGGAGAATTCGGTCCAGCAGATTCTCGAGCTGCAGCCCGCGGATGGTCTGGATCGAAACGCCCAGCAACCCGCTGTTGCGGATTACAGATATCGAGGCGATTGCAAAAGCCGCACACGAGGTCGGTGCGCTGGTGGTGGTCGACAACACGTTCCTCTCCCCGGCCGGCCAGCGTCCCTTCAGCCTGGGTGCGGATATCGTGCTGCATTCCACCACCAAGTACATCAACGGCCACTCCGACGTGGTCGGCGGTGCCGTGCTGGCCAAAGATGAGGCCCTGGTGGAAGAACTGGCCTGGTGGGCCAACTGCCTGGGCCTGACCGGTTCGCCGTTTGACAGCTTCCAGACGCTGCGCGGCTTGCGGACACTGAGTGTCCGTTACCGGCAGCACGCTGAGAACGCCGCCGCGATTGCTGACTTCCTGGACGGCAGCAACCTGGTCAGCAAAGTCTATTATCCCGGTTTGACCAGCCACCCCGGTCATGAGCTGGCGCGGCGACAGCAAGAGAGCTTTGGTGCGATGATCAGTTTTGAGATCGACGCCACGGAGCAGGAAATTCCGGTGTTTCTGTCAGCAATCAAGCTGTTCACGCTGGCCGAATCGCTGGGTGGTGTCGAGAGCCTGGTGGCGCACCCGGCCAGCATGACCCATGCGGCAATGTCTGCAGAGGACCAGGCGGCCGCCGGCATCAGTTCCTGCCTGCTGCGCTTGTCCGTAGGGATCGAGCATGTCGGAGACCTGTTGGCTGACCTGGAGCAGGGGTTTGAGGCGGTTCGTCACTACCGCCAGCAGGGCAAGGTACGTAGCGTCGCGTGAGCGCGGAATCGGGGGGGCAAAACCCAATGAAATTGAGAATGAAGTTTACAGCCATTGAAACGCAGAGATGTTTTACGCTCATTGGGTAGCCGTTGGCATGTCCACGGTGATGTACCGTGGAGTTCGAAAAGTACTGGTACGTCAGTGGGCGGTCTGATTCACCGGACAGCCCTGGGGTTTGCGGCCTTGCAGGAAGCAACCGTGTTCCTTGATTTCTTCAAGGCGGCAACTCCAGTACAGCTCACCTTCGTGCACCGTCATATCGGGGCAGCCGTCACACATGTTGGTGCGCCCGTCAGGCATGACATCAACGGGCTGAATGATCATGAAGGTCTGCAGATGGACCCGGTCAAACAGCGACGATGGATTTTTCAGCAGGTTCCGAAGGTAGCGTTTTGCGATGCTGCGGACGCGGCCGTCTATCAGCGAGAAAAAGGACATCGTCAGTGCGGCCCATGCGGTTGCTCTTGGGCGCTGTGTAGCTCAGCCAGGTGCCCTTGAAAAAGTGGTTGCCGGCCTGGATCGCCTCCATGAATTTCGGGCCCACGTAGCCGAATCCGCGCTTCTTGCTGGCCAGTCGTGAGGCCACCAGCCACTTGGTGGAATTGGGGTCCTGATCGCCGCTCAGGTATGCGCAGGGTTGATAATCCGCGTCCAGTTCCTGGATCTTGGCGACCACGTGCTTGGCCTTGAGCATGGAGTCACCGCCCCATTCAGGCTTTTCATAGGTGTTGGTGATATCCACCGGAATACCGTTGGCGTGGACTTCGAAATCGCCGAACAGTTCGGGTGTTCTGAACAGGATGAACACCATGGTGTGAACGATATCCGGATGTTGCTGGGCCCAGGCCATGCTGTCCTTGACCTGGTCCAGCGTATCGACTGATACGGTCTGGTTAAAAGAGCAGGACAGCCCGCCTTCTTCGGCCAGCATTTGTGCAAACTTCAGGCGCAGGGCGTTGTGGTCGTTCTCGTTGTCTGGCCTTTGAGTCGCTGCGGACCTGGGTGGTGTCGATGTGGAAGGTAAAACCGTAGGCGCCGGCTTCTTTCAGTTTTCGCAGCAGTTTCCTGCCAAGCGCCAGCCCATTGGTATTGATGATGGGTTTCCAGCCACCGTCCTTGACCATTTTGACAATTTCAACAATCTGGGGATGAACCAGGGGGTCGCCGCCGGCAATGCTCATGCAGTCGCTTTTGCGCCGTGCTTTGAATACGGCCAGTTCTTCGGCGATCTGGGCCAGTGATTTGTGATTCTTGAGATGTGGCCGGTAACAACCTTCACATTCCAGGTTGCAGTCATCGGTCACTTCCAGCCAGGAAATGGCATTGTCGGTCAATGACCAGGGCAGACGGTAATACTCTCTGGGGGTCAGTTCAGCAACTGTGTTCATTTTTTACCACCATCAGTGAATTTGAGCCAGAGTATATTTGCTGGAATGACAATATGGCTTGTCCTAAACAGTCACTTTATTGACCCCAATCACCCCTGATCCCACTGACCCGTCTTTTTCACCCCTTTTCCAGCTCTCTCCAGGTTTCCATTTGCCGGATGACATCTTCGGGCTGGATCAGGTCCATCACGCCGGGTTCTTCGATCTTGATGCCCCAGCGCAGATCTGCCGCCTCGCAGTCGCGGAACTGCGGGCGGCCGCTTCGAAACGGTCGACGCACAGGTACAGGCTGTTGTAGGGCCCGGAACGTTTCGACCAGGTGGCGGCATACAGCCCGATGACGGGTGTGCCCAGCGCCGAGGCGATATGTGCCGGCCCGGAATCCGGTGAAATGACCAGGTCGGCCCGCTCAAGCAGGGCCTTGGATTGCTCCAGCGTGTCTTTGCCGACCAGGTTGATGCAGGAGCCTTTCATGGCGGCCTCGATTTCGCTGCCCGACCTGCAGCTTCCAGTTCGCTTGGTCCGCCGGAAAGCACGACCTGCATGCCCAACTCGTTGATCGCGTAATCCGCTACCTCGGCATAGTATTCGCTGCGCCAGTTGCGCAGTTCATGGCTGGAGCAGGGGCTGATCAGCAACACCGGTTGCTTCGGCGGGGATTTGCCCTGCTACCCACTCGCTGGGCTTCCCGCTCTGATGGGCAGGTCCCAGTGGGGCGTTTCAACCTCGATGCCGATGGCCCGTGGAAACTCCAGGAAGCCCTGCACCTGGTGCTGAAATGGGACTTCGGCCACTTTCTGGCGCGTAAAGTGATAATGCATATCCCTGGATCGGCGATTTGTCCCAGCCCAGGCGCAGCGGGGAACGGATCAAGCTTGCTCAGAAAATTGGCCCGGGCCGCGACCTGCATGTGAAACAGCGCGTCGAAGCGGCGGTCGCGAAGTTCTCTGCCGTAATTCGCCTACGGCTGGCAGCCGCCGCGTTTGTCGAAAACAATAAACTCGACGCCTTCCAGTCCGGCCAGCAAGTTGTGCTCCGACTTGCCGATGATCCAGGTGATTTTGGTTTCGGGTGAATGTTCCTGGATGGCGCGGATAACCGGCACGACATGGGTGGCGTCGCCCAGGGCTGACAGCCTCAGGATGCATAAGCTCTTGATTGTACGATCTCCTGGCATCGAAATTCGGCCCTGGTAGACGCAGCTCTCGATTGACCTTGTTGCGGGGCAACAGCACAATAGCTGCGAGTGAAAACCCGTGCCCACAAACAGGATTCCCGCTCATTGTATACGATGCTGACCTATTCAGCATCCGGGCACGTTTTTGTTTGATCCGGAGTACTGGGAAGGAACAGGGCTGCGTGACCGGTGAGGCGGCAGGGTCGCGGACAGGCATTGTTTCTGGAAACCGGGTTCGGGCCGGCCGTATCTGCGGCAGTATTTACGCGGTGGCTGGGCAGCACGGGCCAGCCGTGACCGCTACGTTTTTTCTGGGTTTGAAAAATCCCGGCCGGTGATGGAATTTGCCATCCTGGAGCAACTCTCGGCCCTGGTTTGCCGGTGCCAGAGCCGCTGGCAGCCATGTGTGTTCGGGATGGCGCGTTTATACCGGGCTGGTTGCTGATGCGCATGATCCCTGCTGCCACACCGCTGGCTGACGTGATCCCCAGCAGCCAGGGTGCGACCGGAATTGTGGCGTGAGATCGGTGCCTGTATTCGCCGGTTTCACGACCATGGGCTGATCCATGCTGACCTCAATGCGCGCAACATCCTGGTCGGTGAGGACGAACGAAATTCACCTGATCGACTTTGACCGTGCGCGTATGTCGTGAGGCAGATTCCCGCGCATTCAGCTCAACCTGCGACGGTTGCACCGGTCACTGCAGAAAATTCTGGCCGAAGCCGCACCTGCGCCAGTCTGGAGTCGTGCTGGATGCAACTGCTGGCGGGTTATGACAGCGGGAGTGACGCGTCATGACCCGCCGGCCGCGCCATCCGCTGAGGGTCATCGAGTCCCGCAGGATGACCCTGGTGGCCGCCACCCCGGAACTGGTCGCTGCCGACCTGGCGGGGCGCAGGCTTTCAGCGAGGCCATCGGCGCGGAAGTACCCGAAAACTGGCCGCCGAAACTGTATGAGAGCATTGCCATGCGGGTTGTCACTGGAGCAATTGCAGGACCCGGCCGAGCACGGCTGGTCGATCTGGTACCTGCTGTTCACGACGTGCCGAAAAGCGTCAGCTGATGGGTATTTGTGGCTTCAAAGGCATGCCCGATGCAGCGGGTTCCGTCGAAATCGGATATTCTGTTCTGCGACAGTTTCAGGTTCAGGGCTATCGCGACGGAAGCTGTGGCGCGCTTGATGTACCTGGGCTTTCAGTCACCAGCACGTGATCGAGGTAACGGCGGAAACCCTGCCCATTTGAAGCAGTCCATTCGCGTGATGGAGAAAAACGGCCTGTCGTTTGCCGGGACCCGGATCAGAACATGGAGTGGTTAGATATGCGGTTAAAAAAGGGACTTTTTAGTTTACATTGCGTTGCTGCTGGCTTCATCAGTGCGCTGCAGGCAGACGTCGATCATTACGCAACTGGCCAACGACGGCGTGATCCTCAGCGATGGCGACACCCGCATCATGATCGATGGCATGGTGGTGGAGCCTTATTCCGTTTACGGCGGTCTGCCGCGAAGCCGCTGCTGCGCAGTTCAGCAGGCTTCCGGCGCGTTCGCCGATATGGACCTGGCCCTGGTCCAGCCACCGGCACCACGATCACAACCAGCCGCGTTTCGCCTGCCAGTTCATGCAGAACAGCCAGGGACAGCAGTTCGTTTCGTCACCCCAGGTGCTGGGCCTGATGCGGGAAAAATGCCGGAAGCTGGTCACGACCAATCCGCGGGTTACGCGAAATCGATCCGCAATACGGTGAGCCGCAGAGTTCAGTACCAGGGCGGTGCGAAGATTACCGTGTTCCCGCTCAGCCACGGCACCCGGAAGTACGCAAGGATTCAGAATTACGGGCATCTGATCGAATCGGGGGGGTGACCGTGCTGCACATCGGCGACGCTGCGATGGACCCGGCGGATTTCCAGCGGGCAGGCCTGGACCAGGTCAAGCTCGACGTGGTGATGATCCCGTTCTGGTATTTTTCAGCCAGGTCCCGGGGCTGATGTGATCAACCAGTATCATGAATGCGCCGCTAAAAGTCGCGGTGCATATCCCGCCAGGGGAAATGGAAGAAGTCAAGGCTTACCTGGCCGAAGACCTATCCGCCGTGTGACGATCCTGGAGAGTCCGCTGCAAGAAGTCCGGTTCAGTTCGAGCCGCCGCGCCGTAGCCGCACTGACCGGGGAACCGTCGACTTCGGCGCTGACACAGAGATTGTTCAGCCTCAATTCCGAAGTTTCCCTGAGCTGGATGTCTCTGTAGCGTTCCTTGAGGTATTCCTCGTCCTCGATCTGGTACAAGCATCCGGCGCTTCGTAGTAGTCCGGACAGAACCCTTCGATGCGCTCTTTCATGTGGGGGTACAGCAGGCCGTCGAAGTGGTTGATGTTGAGCGCCTCGTCCCAGTACTCGTTGACGTGGTCGGCCCAGGTAAATGATCGCTGGATCTCCCAGCCTTCACCGGTCCAGGCCAGGATAGCCGGCTTGCCGGGAATGATGTCGTCTTCGAACAGGCTGCGGTAGAAACAGGAACCCCTCGTAATTCGCCACCAGGTCGGCGTTTGAGTAGACGCCGGTGGTCATCTGGCCAAACAGCGCCCGCTCGGTATAGGCGGAGTGCTCGGCGGCCTTTGCTTCGTCCTGGTATTTTAGGTACCTGCCGATAGAATTTTCGGCCCTGTGAAAGGAAGTGCCCGAGCTTGTCCGAGCCGATCAACTGGTCATTGACCTTGATGGTAGGACCGACGCCAAACAGGGCCGCAACGCGCGTGGCCCACAGCGGGTGTCCGCGGTAGATGGAATCCCAGCGGGTATGGCTGGAGCCTTTCGACATCATCGGATTTCATCGCCCAGCGTTCGATCTTGTCGACCCAGTGATGGCCGCCGATGTCGTTATAAATGGAGGTGACCACTTTCCAGTCGTTACGGCGGGCCTTTCCAGTCGGCCACGGCCTCTGCAATCGACAGGTTGACCTGCTCGTCCAGCACGGCGGTAGAGTCCGCGATGGGTTGCAGGCGATTGGTGAACTGATCGGTTTCGTAGGCGCCACAGAGCCGTGGCGCCATGAGCAGGGCCGCAATCAGAACAATGCTTATGCAGACCAGGTGATTTCAATCAGAACCTGTAGGTGAAATTGAACAGCGTATGCGTGCGGTCGCCGAAGCCGTATTCGAAAGACAGCGTCGCTTTCGGGCTGAAAATATAGCCGACGCCCACGGCGTAGTTCCATCTGTTCCTGGTTTCCAGATCGACATCGAAATTGATCGGAATGGGAGCAATGCCGGGCAACTCGAGTTCATACGTCCCGCTATGCTTTTCCTTGGTTTTCAGCCACATTCCTCCTACCCACACCGTCCATTGGTTTCGATGATCAGGCCGAGGCGCGGCTGGATGGTGAATGATTTCACCGAGGAATCGTAGTCACCACTCAGGTTGGCTTTGGTCCATGTGCTGTTCAGTGCCCCGAACCAGCGGTCGGTGCCGTAGACCAGGTTGGCGCCCAGGCCCCATACCGTGCCGTCATAAGACACCGGAAACGCAGGCAGCGCTCCGAGGCCGGGGACGACAACACTGCCGAGGTCAACCACCGTATCGGCATCTACCCTTCCGATCAGCCCAAACACATTCAGAAACGGCGTGATCCAGGCATCAAGCTTCAGATCGTAGTGTTGAAGCTTGTTGGTAACCTGGACTTGTGACGGGTCGATCTCGATATCTCCCCCAAGCGCTGGAACATTGAGTTCCATGTTTTTGATGTCATAGTCCTGGTCCATCGTGAAAAAATCGATTCCGACGCCCCAGGGTGCGAAGAAATCCCCCTCATCGACCAGGTCTTTCATGAACAACGGTCCGGTACTGGACTCGCTGCTGGCGTTGCGCCGCAAGCGGGTGTCAGTAATAACAGTGCAAGCAACAGTTGGCGCATTTTTCGAATCTCCTTGTTATGTGCCGCGCAAAGTATAACCGCTAATGCTGTGACTTTTGGCAGGTGACTCGTTTGGCGACATGATACATAATGATATATGAAATGATATCAATAGGAGGAATGTCATGAAAATTCAGGAACAAACACGAACGGCTGTCGTCCGGATACCTTGCGCTGGTGGTGCTACCGGCTCTGCCTTGCTTGTTCGGGTTCTGGTCATTTTCGTTATGGCCAGCAACGGGGCCATGATCCTGCTGGCCGTTCTCTGCATCCTTGCGGCTGGTCGCCATCCTGATCTGCTTCAAGGGGTTTTTCATGGTGCACCCGAACCAGGCCAAGGTTCTGCAGTTGTTCGGCACCTACGTGGGCAGCGTGCGCCAGACGGGTCTGCGCTGGGCCAATCCGTTTTATTCCAAGGATCCGGTGTCGCTGCGCGTACGCAATTTCGAAAGCGGCCAGATGAAGGTCAATGACAGTTCCGGCAACCCGGTCGACATCGCAGCCGTGGTCGTCTGGAAAGTGGTCGATTCTGCCGAGGCGCTTGTTTGAGGTGGACGACTACGAGAGTTTCGTTCAGATCCAGTCGGAAGCGGCGCTGCGCAACATGGCGACCAGCTATCCTTACGAGGCGCATGGTGGTGAAGAAATCGCCCTGCGAAGCCATCCACAGGCAAATTGCCGAAAAACTGCGCGAGGAAGTGCAGGACCGGCTGGACCAGGCCGGTGTGGAGGTGATCGAGGCGCGTATCAGCCACCTGGCTTATGCGCAGGAAATCGCCAGCGCCATGCTCAAGCGCCAGCAGGCCCAGGCCATTGTGGCGGCACGCACGGCAGATTGTCGACGGCGCGGTGGGCATGGTGAAGATGGCCCTGGATCGAGCTCAAAGAGCAGGGTATCGTCGACCTGGACGAAGAGCGTAAGGCCAGTCATGGTCAGTAACCTGCTGGTGGTCCTGTGCGGCGAGGAAAATGCGCAGCCCGTTTTGAATACCGGCAGTCCTGTACATTGATCCCGGAGCAGGGGGACTGAACCCCCTGGCGATTATGGCTACGAAGAAAGCATTTCCGCTGCGGATCAACGAAGAGACCTGGGAGGCCGTTCGGCGCTGGTCGGACGATGAACTGCGCAGTGTCAATGCGCAGATCGAGTACGTGCTGAGGGACGCCCTGCGCAAGGCAGGGCGCTTATCCGCATTCGAAAGAAGTTCATCAGACGTGATGAGGCCTGAAGCATAAAGCTATATCATGGCGCTCCTGATTCCGAATCCTGAGATAAGGGTGAGTCCCGATGCGCTTATCGTTGAAGACCGAATTTCTCGTCATCCTCCTTGGCCTTGCGTGGCAAGCATCAGCTGGGCCGATACGCCGGAGTGTTTTCCCGAAGACGTCATGCCGGAAAACATGTTTCCAACGCGTCCGGCTGGAGACCAGCATGGGTGATATCGTGGTTGAACTGGACCGGCTGAGGGCGCCGGTCTCGACCAATAATTTCCTGCGTTACGTGCTGGACAAGAAATATGACAACACAATTTTTCACCGCGTGATGCCTGGCTTTGTCGTGCAGGGCGGCGGTTACACCGAGACGCTGGAAGAGCGCGAACTGCATGCCCCCATCATCAACGAATCCGGAAACGGCCTGAAAAACATGCCGATGACCATCGCCATGGCGCGCTTTGACGATCCGCATTCAGCCACCAACCAGTTCTATTTCAACCTGTCGGGTAACTCTTCACTGGATCCCAATTCCAAAAGCTGGGGCTATGCGGTGTTCGGCCAGGTCATTTCCGGCCAGGAGGTGGTCGAGGCCATCTCGGGCGTCGACACCGGCTACAGCGAGAACCTGGACGCGTCGGACGTGCCGCTGGTTCCGGTAAAACTGCTGTCGGCCACCGTCCTGGAAGAGCCGCACTGATCTCCGGCCGATGATGCTATCGGATGGGGTGAGTTTTTTGCGCTGGCCAGTGCCCTTTGCTGGGCCCTGGCCATCATCCTGTTTCGGCGAGCCGGAGATGCGCTGCCGCCATTCGAACTGAACCTGTTTAAAAACCTGCTGGGGTTTTGCACTCATGGTGCCGACCACTCGCCATCGTGGAGGGCTTCCAGCTAGGCTGCGTTTACACCACAGGAAATTGGTATCGCGCTGGTTTCCGGTTTCCTGGGAATTGCCGTGGCGGATACCTGGTACTTGCGCGCACTGAGCCTGATGGGCGCCAGCCGCACCGGCATCGTGGCCAGCCTGCTCAGCCCATTCGTCATCCTGCTGTCGATCCTGTTTCTCGGCGAATCGCTGCGCGGCTGGCAACTGGTCGGTTTCGCGCTGGTGATGGGCGGTATTCTGCTGGTGACCTGGCGTCAGAACCGCCGGGAAGTCGATGCGGCCCACCTCGGCAAGGGCGTTTTTTACGGTGTGGGCGCGGTATTCCTGATGGCCGTCGGTATCGTCATGGTCAAGGAAATCCTGGAAACCCGGCCCTTTATCTGGACGACCGAATTGCGCCTGGTCGGCGGGATTGTCGGAATGCTGATCTACATGGTGGTGCGCGGCCGGGTCGGCTGAGGTCAGGCAGCGATTCGCAAAACCATTGCCGTGGCGATTGATCATCCCCGGCAGTTTCCTTGGCGCCTATGTTTCCATGATGATGTGGCTGGCCGGGTACAAGCTGATTCCCGCTTCGGAAGCGTCGATACTGAACGAGACCGCCAACGCCTGGATCGTGTTACTGGCCTGGCTGATGCTGGGTGAGTCCATCGGTCCGAGAAAAGTTGCTGGCATCCTGTTGACCAGTGCTGGCGTGATCATCATGCTGCTGGCTTGAACACCTGACAGAGACTGATGAAATGACCGACAACGCAACTCAGCCGAAAAAAAGCAGCCTCTTGACCCGCTGGCTGATGGTTCTGTGCCGTGTCAGTCACTGTAGTGCTTTCAACCCTGACTCCGATTGATCGGATGGCGGAAGAAGAATACGACGCGCTGTTTCAGCGGGCCCTGATCACCTTCGCGCTGGCCAGAACGTTGAATGGCGTCATATCAGCCGTACAGGGAACCGAGCTGGCCCTGCAGCCGGCCGGTGTCGGCGTCACGCTGACGCCCGGCCAGGTGCTGGACCCGATCAACGACCTGGTCGAGCGCTTTTCCTGGATCATGCTGGGCGCGACCCTTTCACTGGGCGTGCAGCAGGTTCTGCTGGACGTCGGGCAGTGGTGGGGCGTGCGCCTTCTCCTCGGTCTGCTCGGTGTGGCCTGGCTGCTGGTTCCGTTTGCGCCAGTCCAGAAACGGGCAAGCAGGGGAGGGTGGGGCAGCAAAAGTGCTGTTCCGGATTTTCATCGTGGTGGTTTTTGTCCGGTTTGCGGTGCCCGTTGCGATGATTGCCAACGAAGGTCTCTATCGCGTATTTCTCGAGTCCCGCTACCTGGAAAGCACCCAGGTGATTGAAACGGCGGGTGCTGACATCCAGCAAGTCAGCGACAGCGGCGATGAAGGGGAAACATCTGTAGAGGAAGACGAGGCCGGTATGCTCGAATCCCTGGGCCGGATGTTCGAAAGCACGAAAGACTCGATGGATTTTTCTGAGAAAGTCGAATACATAGGACAGCGGGCATCCGACCTGATTGAGCACCTGATCCAGCTGAGCGTGGTGTTCATCCTGCAGACGGGGATACTTCCGATCGCGTTCCTGTGGGTTTTCCTACAACTATTCAAGCAACTGTTCCGCACAGAAAATTGACATTAATGTCAATATTTGACAGTATTGTCAATACGAGGGGACATCAGGAACCGAACGAAAACTGGTTCTGGAGACCGGGACACGAATAGGGGATGGACACCAACCCGGCCTGTGCGGCCAGGATTGTTTTCACGGTAATAGGACGGCCCGGGCCGGTATTGGCCCGGGCCCGTCTTAGTTTATGATGGCAGTGAAAAGGAGAGCACCATGCCAGCCGTTGATCAAAGCCGATTCCAGGAAGCCGCGATTCTCGCCCGAGCGGTAGAAAACGTATTCAGAAAGCTCATCAGGTTCCTGGTGGGCCGGATTTCACTGATCCGTTTGCAGGAGATGATCCGCTATATCTATGTCGAAGAAGCGGAGAAGAGCCTGCGCGCAAAAAATCCCGGAAAGAACGTTCCGTTGACACAACTGGGCCTTATTACAGGGCTGGATACACGAACGCTGGTGCTGGTCAGAAAACGCCTGGAAGAGAATGAAAAACAGTACCGCCAGCAGTTCCTTGCAGAACTGACCCCGGAGAGCGCGATCGTAGAAGCCTGGGCCGAGCGGATACGGCGGGAGGGTGCGGGTGCAACTTCTGTTTTGAATTATGGAAACGAGAAAGAGCAATTTGAACAATTAGTTAGGGCTACCATCTCTGGTAGGGGTATAACGATCCAATCCATCATTGAACGGTTGGTGGCTACCAAAAGCATCGTGCAGGACCGGGAGAACCACTCACTTGAATTGGTGGTGGAGGAGTTTTCCCCTTACCTGTCAGATGATGAACCCAATATGCTGAACGCGGCCCTTTCGGCCATTTCCAACCTGGTTTCCACTCTCGAACACAACATGGCGGCGCCGCGGGACGAGAAGTTCTTCCAGCGCCAGTCCTGGACTTTCCGCCTTGATCCGGCCGACCGGGAGCGGTTCAGGCAGACCATGCGGGAAATGCTGGAAAGCTTCAAGAGCAATTCTGAAGCCGGAATCAAGCCCTGGGAAAGTGAGTCGTATGGTAAGGACCGTCTGACTGCGGGCGTCGGGTTTTATTACTTCGAAGAATAGCCGGGGAGAGGAGCTAAATTGCCGGTTGATTTAGGGCGGCACAATCTTCCATACTGGGTATAGCGTGAGAGTGCGACCAACAGCCCACGGCATCGGGTGGCTCCTATGCCTGTTGTTCATAAGCCTGCAAGTTCAGGCGGGGAGGCTCTTGCTGATCCAGATCCGGACCGCGACCCTGCAGAGTGGGAACAGGCCCTTGAACAGGTCAGCGAAGAGCTGGATACCGTGGAGCGGCGCTGGTATGGCTTGATGCGTATCCGGTGGCATGATCTTCAGGGGATTTCCGGCGGCATGGGCGCCATGTTTGTCAAGCAATCCAAAAATGTCAGTTGCACGACCGGTTGTGCAATCAGTGGATGGCATGTGACGTTGGAGCCGGGCTTGAATGGAATCCAGGCCGGGGTGGGTTGGGGCAGGCTGGTCGGGGAGACCGGCCGAACCAAGCGTCTGATGCACACGGTTCATTTCGGTTGGAGCGTGCGCGGAGTGGTCATGCGCACGTATGGCGACAACCCGCTCTATCCTGAATCGCAAACACTTGCGGGCATGGAAGCAGGCGTATCAATCATCCGCATGAATTTTTCACTCGGCGTGTTTCGGTCGTTGTACTCGGGCGTTGGTGATCAATACACCCAGGACTGGGTTATATCGACTGGCTTTGGGTGGGGGTTTTGAGCCGGATGAAAACGACCGTGAGACGTCATGCAGTGCTGCTGGCGGGTTTCCTGTTAACCACTCCAGCATATGCTCTGGAAACCGACCAGTTCTACGCCTGGGGTAAGCCGATCGAAGATTCGACCCTGTACCTGAATGCCTGGGTCCAGTTGAAGATCCAGTCGGCCTTGGATTCCCGATCTGACCGCCCTCCAAAAGATTGCGAGTCGGCCGTTAAATTTCTGCAGAAAAGCTTGCAACACTCGATTTACCAGCCAATTGAGTTATGGATTATCTCCAGCGACCTGGTGGACAGGATTCCGCGTGGCGATGAATCCAATCGTGACTACCGCTCGCACTACCTGCTCTCTAAAACATATACATTTGATTACGCACGCTGGCTGGCGCCCAGCCCGACCCTGGAGGTCAATCAAATTCGTTTCGGCTCAGACAAACTGGCACATTTTTTTTCAGAAGGCTGGTGGTATTACAATCACTGGAGAAAAAACCGTAATAAGCTGACACCGGATGAATTGCAGCGCAGCATGTTTCAATTCGGCGTAAAACTCGAAAGGTCCATTCAGGGTGTCGCGATGACAGGCGTTTTTTCGCCCGCTGACCTGGAAGCCAACTACCAGGGATTGCTGTTTTACCAGCAGTTATGCCACGGTGAAGAACCCCTGTTGTACCGGCAGCAGGAGCGCTGGTACTTCTCCGACAGGTTTGATATTCGTGATTACATTTACCCGAAATGGGATGAATCCTGGAATCCCAATACCTACAGTCCGCGGCGGTGGAAAGGGATTCGCAAGACCATGGAAGGTTATTGCCCGCAGCTCGACAGTGCCTGGGTGATGGAGCAACGTGCATATTACGCCAGGCTGGACGCGCCGACACTCACTGATGACCTGGTGCGGGAGTTGGTGGCGGCCGGTGAGTTAGATGACCCTGGGCTTTTCGATATCACCGCGGTTTGTGAGTAAGCCTGGCGACAGCGACTTCGTGCACGTTGAATTTACAGCAACACATCCGAACAATCACGCCGTTTTCGATTTCACGATAAAACGCGGATCAAACGCGCTCTCAACCACCAGCATCGTGGGTATCTACACCGAAACGGCGGCGGTTTTGGCACCACCATACAGCGCTGCAGGCGGTGTCTATCAACATGACTTTACGGCCGGCGCCCGGGTAGGCAGATGCATCAACGCCGCCTTTGCTGCCAACCTGGATATTTGGGGTAAAGCAACGGACGGCCGCTATCGTCTGGGTATTCATACCCGGCGCCTGATCGCATTTGCACTGGCAAAAAGCGAAGACGGTCCATAGAGGAGTCCGAGTGAGAGTAAATCTGATTGCCTGAATGCGTTTGCTGCCTAATCCGGACGTTTTCCGTGAAAGTAGCCGTAGAGTCTCGGTTTTTCAGGCTTTTTACCTCCGCCAGGGTAGGGATCCTGTTCACGGCGGTACTGATGTTCACCCGGGTAAAGATAGTCATCAATGGGGGCCATGTAGTGCTCGTTGAGCAGATGGCCCCAGGCTGCTTTTTGCTCGAAAACGCAGCCGTCGATTTCGATCAGCGGTTTTGCGCCATCACGCAACGGTGACAGAATACCCAGCCGCGCCACTATGTCCTGTTCGTTGGCAAAGTGTTCCATGTAGGGCACTTGTCTGGAAGGGTAGACATAGCACATCTTATCGGCGCAGTTTGCAAACGTGTAGATCTCGAGTTTGCTGAGACGTTCCAGCGCTCTGTCCGGCCCGCCCCTGGCGAACTCGGACAACGAGTGAGCGAGGTTATTACGCAGTATTTTCTGGGTCTCGGTTTTTACTTCCCCCATCAACTCATGGGTGAACGGATGCCAGCGGGGCTTTGCCTGCCTGGCTTGTTTACTGCGCAGTGCTTTTGCGACGGCTCGCAGCACGTTGGCCAGGATGATCGTGCCCTGTGAATGCGCAATAACGACAACACGCCGGGTCTGATTTGCATTGAGGGCCTCCAGAATGGCGGCGGTGGCCCGCCACGCTGGTTCTGTCATGGTCTTGTGGTCTGCGTGGTCCGGGTCATCTTTAAAGCCCTTGCCGATGGCACACTCATAAACATCCACGGGCCATGAATTGGTGGCGTTTTGAATCACTGTTACAGGCCGGTGAAACAGGTGTGCGAGATAAGCTCCGTTCAGTTTTGCGACATCTTGATTGGTCGCGATTCCATTGATGAAGAACCAGTGTTCGTCAGGGAAACTCGATACCCCGCCATACTCATCCGGCTGGCGGAAGAAACTGGTGGGGCGCCAGAATCGCCGGTTGATGATGGCTGGAAAAAGTGTCCTGGCCCAGCCGGGCGTGGTCACTGCATAGGACGGAATGGTGGTATCCATCAGGAAACGAGCTGTGGTCAGCAGCCGCCATGGACTAATCATGTTGTACTCGGAAAACCTGCGATGGGGTGGAAGCCAGCTCAAGGGATTGCCAAAGACCGAGCGAAAATAATCCGGTGGCTTCACGTGAAGGGCTTCAATAGCCACTTCCACCAGGTCGCGAAATCGGTTGGCCGGTGGCCAGGGTGCGGCGGTGAAAAGGTCTACAACCCTGGCTTTGCCTGTCGGTTCACTTTTCTTCGAGGTCATCGTTTTTTCCTCCATCCAATTACTGTACTCCTGTGGTTTTGATCACGAAAGTGTGCAGCTGGACTATTATGAAACGGCAGATGAGATAATTTCGTGGCTGCACTCACTCACCTATACTGCTAGACAAATGAAGTCGTCACAGCTTCACTGAGGGATCACATGAGAATCACGAATGTTCTGACAATTCTTGGCTTGTTGATATT
>CAVWXL010000044.1:0-31367 GCA_963759035.1 uncultured Gammaproteobacteria bacterium | reverse complement strand
TGTTATGCTGCTCTTCGGCGCGTTTACGTATTGCTGGAACCATTTACCCTGATGTGATCGAGTCGGCCGGCAGCAAGACCGGCAAGGCACACGTGATCAAATCGCATCATAACGTGGGCGGGTTGCCGGACTACATGAAGATGGGGCTTGTCGAGCCCTTGCGCGAGTTGTTCAAGGACGAAGTCCGCAGGATTGGTGTAGAGCTGGGTCTGCCGCGCGAAATGGTCTTCCGGCATCCGTTCCCGGGGCCGGGCCTTGGGGTTCGAATCCTGGGCGAGGTGAAAGAGGAGTACGTGGATCTGCTGGCCAGGGCCGACCACATATTTATCGAGGAACTGTTACAGCACGACCTGTATGACAAAACCAGCCAGGCTTTTGCTGTTTTCCTGCCGGTGAAGTCGGTCGGGGTTACGGGTGATCAACGCCGCTATGAATACGTCGTGGCACTCCGGGCCGTGGAAACCATCGACTTCATGACGGCCAGATGGGCTCATCTTCCCTACGAGTTTTTGGAAAAGGTCTCCCTGAGAATAATAAATGAAATCAATGGAATATCACGCGTTGTTTATGATATTTCTGGAAAACCACCGGCGACTATAGAGTGGGAGTAGGCCCATGGTGAAGGACATCCCCAACCTGGAACAATATGTCAGTTCCGGGGTGATCGATTCGGTTACCGAATATGCGCAGTCTTTTCAGAACGGTCAGCCGTTTCGCCACGTGGTGATCGACCAGTTTCTGACACCGGAGTTCTGTGAGCGAATTTGTGAAGAATTTCCGGCTTTTGAATCCAGGCATGCTGTTGACGAAAACAAAAAGGTGGGCGGAAAGGCGACACGTGAAAAAGTCAGGTCGCTGGGCGCGGCGTTCCAGCAGACCGATGACCTGGTCCAGTCCGCTGAATTTCTCACGCTGGTTGAACAGCTGACAGGGATTCAACAAGTTCATTACGATCCGTTTTATTTCGGCGGCGGCACGCATGAAAATCGAGCGGGCCAGGATCTCGATCCGCACGTTGATTTCAACTACCACCCGGTCAGCAACCAACACCGTCGCCTGAACCTGATTATCTACCTCAACGATGAATGGGATGATGCGTGGGGCGGATCACTGCAACTGCACCGCGACCCCTACCTCGAGCCTGACGAGGATGAGATCGTCACGGTGACGCCCCTGATGAACCGCTGCGTGATTTTCGAAACCACAGAACATTCCTGGCACGGTTTCGAGCGCATCGAGTTGCCCGAAGACAAGCAGCACCTGTCACGCAAGTCATTTGCAGTCTATTTTTACACCGATGAGCGTCCTGCCGCGGAAACCGGCTGACGAGCACTCAACGATCTATGTAGAAAGGCATCTGCCAGCACGTATTAAAAGCGGAGTGGCTCTGGCAGAGGAGGACATAGGTGAAATAAAGCGCCTGCTGGCACGTCGCGACCAACACCTGAAACGACTCTACCAGAACATCAAAAACCTCAATGAACACTGGCCGAGGCACGTTACTCCGGGAGCAGCAATTCTTCGCTTGTACTTGATCTGGATGAGGTCCCCGAAGACTTGCGGTCGGCGGCCCGAATGATCCAGGACCTGCGCCAGAAAGTGTACGATTTTGAAACTTCCACATCCTGGCGCCTGACCGCACCAGTTCGGGCTGCCAAGCGCCTGTTTACCGCAAAATCCTGAGTTACGGCGATTGACCGTGAATGATAGCGCCAGCCACACCCGAACAGACCAGGAGTGGATCAGGTATGCCATGTCACTTGCAGAGCGGGCTGAAGCTGAAGGCGAGGTTCCGGTCGGCGCGGTGATCGTACGCGATGGCAAGGTGCTCGGTGAGGGCTGGAACAGGACCATCACCCTCAGCGACCCGGCAGCACATGCGGAAATGATCGCCCTGAGCGAGGCGGGCAGGGTCACGGCGAATTACCGTTTACCCGGCTGCACGCTTTACGTCACGCTGGAACCGTGTTGCATGTGTGCCGGAGCCATAATCCACGCCAGGCTGGATCGTGTGGTCTACGGAGCACAAGACCCGAAAACCGGGGCGGCCGGGGGGCGATTCCAGGTTCTTTCTGATCCGCGACATAACCACAATCCTGTCGTCACCGGTGGTTGCCTGTCAGATGATTGCGCCTTACAACTGAGACGTTTCTTCAGGCAGAAGCGGAACAACAGGCAACCGAAAAGACTGCGTAAAAAAGAGATCCGGTGATCAAAGCTGACGGCCGGATGATCCTTGTTTGGGCTTGTTGAACAGGATTCGTCGGGCCAGGAAAAAATTGATCAGGAGTCCTGCTCCCGTGCCGCCGGCAACAGCCAGCCAGATGTGTTGACTGAAGAACGGGATATAAGTGATCAGCAGCGCGTAGGTCGCATAGTTTGCCAACCCGCCCTGGGTCATCGCCAGCAGGTAAGTGGCCCACTCACCGGTAAGTCTTTTTGTTCCGCCGGGTTGCGACTGGAAGGTATACACCCGGTTGCCGAGCCAGGTGATACTGGCCGCTGCAAGGAACGAAATGACCCGTGCCGAGTAGAGGTCCAGTCCCAGGTAGCGCATCAGGTAGAGAACGCCTACATCGACGGCAAAGCCCATGGCCCCGATGACACTGAAGCTCAAAAACTGTTTGCTGAGTGTCATTCGGCCATTGATTTGGGCGTGGTTTTGGCGGTGTCCAGGTATTGAAACCGCTTGGCTTCCAACCTGCTTATCGAGGTCGTGTAGAGCAACGTTCCCATGATGATTGAGATCAGCGCCATCACGTAACCGCCTACTGCTACGATGAGGCTGGGAGTTCTCAGAACCAGGCCGGTAGAAAAGTACTCGAGCAGCACTGGAACAAACAACGCCGTTGAGGCAGTTATGAACAGCAGCGACAACAGCAGGAAAAAATGAAAGGGCTTTTCAAGCACAAACAAACGGGCGATGGTTCCGAGAATCCTGAAGCCATCAGACCAGGTGTTCAACTTGCTGTCTGACCCCTCCAGGCGGGCAAAATAAGGGGTTTCGATTTCGCTGACCGGCAGGCGCAATTGCAAAGCGTGGATGGTGAGTTCTGTTTCAGTTTCGAAACCGCTGGCCATGGCCGGGAAGGATTTCACGAAGCGCCTGGACATGGCGCGGTAACCGGACAGAATATCGGTCAACAATTGGCCGAAGATCCAGGCAACGGCACCGGTCAAAAGACGGTTTCCCAGTTGATGTCCCGCCCGGTAGGCTTCCTGTTCTGTGGATTTTCGCCTGGCTACGACCATGTCGAGGCTGTTCTCATTCAATTCTCTGATCATGGCCCGTGCGCTGGCAACGTCGTAAGTAGCGTCACCGTCTACCATCAGGTACACATCGGCCTCGATATCGGAAAACATCCGGCGCACGACATTACCTTTACCCTGGCGGGTCTCATCCATCACTTCGGCGCCCGCCGCGAGTGCTACTTCCCGCGTGCGGTCACTCGAATTGTTGTCGTAGACGCAGATGCGGGCCTCGGGAAGTTCGGAACGAAAACCCTCGACCACCTGGGCTATCGCGGCTTCTTCGTTGTAGCACGGGATCAGGACGGCAATCGATTGGACAGCGGAATCATTCATAGGCTTTTCTATCGTATCTTCAATTTCAGAACAGGGTGTTCAGCCACAACCCCAGGTTGCGTCCGGGGGCGTCAATGCCCGAACCGTGTTCACGATAGTCTTTGTCGCCAATATTCTGCAGCCTCAGGCCCAGTTCCAGGTGCTCGCGAACCTGCCAGCTGGCCAACAGGTTTATTGTACCCCAGCCCGCAGTGCCCAGCGGGTTGATCCGGGGGTCGCGAACATCCCGGGGGCTCAGGCGGTCCTGGCGGCCTGGCAAAGTCCATGTAGGGTTCGAACCTGAGTTTTTCGGAGGGTTGGTAGACCAGGCCAAGCCGCGCGTTGAGCGGCGGAATCCGGTCCGCCGGAACAGTCTCCGCACCATCGCTCTCCTTGCCGTGGGTGTAGTTCAATACCGCATAGAGTTCCAGTTCGTCGCTGGCCAGAAAACGCAGTCCGGATTCGATCCCGTATAGTCTTGGCGCTGTTCAGGTTGTCGCTTTGCACGACCAGGCGGCCCTCCGGGGTTTCCTCACCGGTGAACCTCGAGCTGATCTTGTCCCGGTAGTCGGAATACCAGCCAAACAATTCAAGCTCCCAGCGCCCGCTGGAAGCCTTGATTCCCAGGTCGTAACTCCAGACGGATTCGGGTTTCAGGTCGGGGTTTGGAATGTTGAAACGGTTACCCGGACGTGAACCCAGCGTACCCAGGTCGAAGATATTGGGCGGACGGAAACCACGGCCGATGTTACTGACCAGGTGGATGCCGGGGCTGAATTCATAATTGAGGTGAACGTCCCCGGTCAGGTCGGATGGTGTCAGTTTAACGGCGGCGACTTCGTCCGAGGCGGGAAGGGTGATTTTAAACCAGCTGTATCGCAGGCCGGCGTCTATGGAGAGGCGATCCCATTGCCAACGGTTCGAGGCATAGAGTGCACCACTGTCCATCTTTGAGTCATCCGGAAACCGGCCGCGAACCGCTTCCCGCTCGTCACTGTCCTGCTCGCTTCGAAAACGGCTGCTGGCGACCTTGTCCGCATAGTATTCAAAGCCCCAGACCAGTTCCCGGTTCGGACCGCTGCCTCCGCCCCATGGGGAATTGAACTGCAGGGTCAGGCCGTCCAGCTTGCTCTCATTGAACTCCCGGTTGATGGTGGGCTCCTGCCAGTCCTGGGTGAGCCGGTCATCGGTAATGACCTGCCGGCCCAGGTGGGCTTCGAAATGGCTGAACCACCGCGACTGGCTGTCCAGCCGGTAGCGGGCATGCAGAAACTCGCGCCGGTTTGGCTTGAATTCGTACTGCTCAGAGCTGGGATTGTCCTGGCCATACCCGGGTACCAGTTCGTCTATACGTGGGGTCGATGGCTGTTCAAGGTACTGTGCCGATAGCATCAGCTCCGAGTTGCTGCTGATGTCATAGCGCCACTTGAGGTCTGCCGCCTTGACCTTGTACGCGGTTGGGGAGATCGTCTCGCCGCCGCCGGTCTTGCGATCGCCATGATACTGATAGGTCACGCCCCCGGACAGAACATTGCCGTCTTTGCCCGTGCCGCTGCTTCGATCCGCCCGATCCAGCTGGAGTCCACGCTGTTGAAGGAACCGTAGAAGCGCCCTCCGGTAGTCCAGTCGGCGCCTGTCAAAGACGGGTTCGGCGGTCAGTATCTGGAGCACGCCGCCCATGGCGTCTGCACCGTAAAGTGAGGGAGCGGCGCCCCTGATGACCTCGGTACGGCTGGTTGCATAGGCGTCCACCAGGCCAAGGTACTGGTTAGGCGCATTGCGGAAAAAAGCGTTGTTCAGGCGCATGCCGTCGACCAGGTGCAGCACCTGTGAACCCTTCAATCCGCGGATGATCGGAATGCCCTGGCCGGGTGTGGTCTGCTGGAAGAAGGCGCCGGGAAGACCGCGCAGCATTTCCGCCAATAGCTCAGGTGCCTGCCGGGCAATGTCTTCGGCGCCGACTACCGAGACTGCCTCGGCCACGTCCAGAATGGACTCTTCGCTGCGTGTCGCGGTGACAACGACCGATTCCATCGTTCGGGAGCGCTCAATCTCTTCATCACTGGATTCCTGCATCAGCGTTGGCGGATCCCGAAGAAAGCGACATCAAGAGCAGGACGGGGGCGGGAAACCGCCCCCTTGAATACGGATACATTTTTGTCTAGTCCCCGGCTGGAACGACCCGGCCGGGTGTCCACGGCACACCCGCCTTGTTCAGCTCCTGACGCAATGCCGGCAATCCGGTCTGACTGATCTCCCTGAGTCGGGTTTTCACACCCGTAAATGTCTGCTCTGCTATCTCTATGGCTCGTTGGTGCGTTGGTGTTGGGCCGTAAGTCGAACGGAACGTGCCCATCATCGCGACGTCCAGTCGCCGGTTGATAGAGACCGGACCCTCGTCACCGTAAAGATCGCGTGCTTCATTGCCGTTGATAGTTTGCTGGATATCGAGCAACTGCAGCTCGATGGTCCGGGCCTGGTCTCGCAGGGCGTCGGGTGCGCCGGAACGCAACAAGGTTTCCTTGATGGCAGCGGTTTCCTGCAGCAATGCTGTGACGGCAGCGTTTGCACCGGTCACCTGCCGGGAAAGGTTGTCCAGTTCTGCTGCAAAAGCGATCACGGCTTCCACCGGTGCGCCGGGTAAACCGCGCTCGCCCGACTGGCTTGACCATGAATGACTGGCTGCTGCCGAGTGGGGTGAGCTTTCCGTCGACCCGCTTTGCCAGCTCTACGCTGTAACTGCCGGGAGCAGCCATTGGCCCGGGGATATCAATGTACTGGTCACCAGCGGGCTCGGGTGTCCAGGGCGAGGACAGCGGGTACCTGAGGTCCCAGGCGACACGGTGGAAGCCGGCGTCTGCCGGTCCTTCGATCCGCCGGATGATCGTCGCCTTCGCTGTCCGTGACCGTCAGCACGATGGCCGGTGACTCTTCGATCTCTTCGCCTCTGAGGGCATCCCAGCCGGGATACGGAGTGTCTTCGCCTTTTTCCTCCAGCGCATTCTCTGAGTCTTTACGCTGTTCGCTTGCGGGTTTCAGGTCTTCGGCAAGGTAGTAGGTGAAGACCGCGCCAAACGGCGGGTTGGGCGCAACGAAGTAGGCGTCACCCTGGCTCGATTTGCCGTTTTCCTTGAAGTCACCCATTGGAATCTTCGGTATGTACCAGTCGGCCTCGCGCACTGGAAACAGGACGGCACCGGTTTTCAATTGCTTTTCGGTCACGTGGCGCAGTGGAGAGTAGTCATCGAGAATCCAGAAGCCGCGGCCGAATGACGCGGCGACCAGGTCGTTTTCGCGCTTCTGGATCACCAGGTCACGGAAAGAGATGGTTGGGCTTTCACCACCCAGCCGGATCCATTTTCCACCGCCGTCAATGGTGAAGAACACGCCGAATTCAGTGCCGGCAAACATGAGCTGGGGCTTGACATGGTCCTGCACCAGTCGCCAGACCACATGACGTTCAGGCAGGTCTTTTGAAATGCTGGTCCAGGTTCCGCCGCGGTTTGTGCTTTTGAGTATATATGGGCTGAAATCACCGGACTTGTGATCGTCCACCACCACGTAGACCGTATCCGCATCGTGCAGATCGGCCTTGATGTCGTTAACGAAAAAGTGATCGGGGACGTCCGGCAGGCGCTCGATCGGGCGCCAGGTTGTGCCGCCATTTTCACTGACATGGATACGGCCATCATCGGTACCGGCGTAAAGCAGGCCCTCAACCAGCGGGGACTCCGAGAGGGACGTAATGGTGCCGAACTTGGACATGGCCATCAGGTCCCAGGAAGCATCAAAACTCCATACGCGGTCCATCATTGGCATGGTCAGCCGGTCGCGACCATGCGACAGGTCTGCGCTGATTGCTGTCCAGCTGTCTCCCCGGTCATCCGATCGCCAGACGCGCTGGCTGGCAAAGTACAGGCGGGCCGGGTCATGAGGGCTGATCAGAATCGGGGCGTCCCAATTAAAGCGTTCAGTTTCCTCATCAGCTTCGGGCTGTGGCTGGATATAAACAACCTCACCGGTTTTCCGGTCATAGCGAACGAGGTTGCCCTGTTGCCATTCCGAATAAACGATGTCCGGGTTGGTCGGATCTACGGCCGGCTGGTGGCCATCGGCGAACACCGTGATGAACCAGTCGCTGTTGCGGATACCGTTGACGTTGTCGGTGCGCGACGGCCCGCCCTGGGTGTTGTTATCCTGGGTGCCGCCGTAAAGATTATAGAAGGGCTCATCGTAGTCCACGGCGACCTTGTAGAATTGGGTGACCGGCAGGTTGGATACAAAGCGGAAGGTCTCACCCAGGTCGAACGACTCGTACAGACCGCCATCGGTTCCGTACATCAGGTAGTCCGGATCGTTCGGGTCAAAAGCCATGGCGTGGTGGTCGCCGTGCTTGTAGCCATGCGGCTGCGGCACGAAGGTCTTGCCGCCGTCTTCAGTAATATGAAGGGTCGCATCCATCTGGTAGACACGGTCGAATTGATGCGGGCTGGCAAATATCTCCTGGTAGTAATGCGGGCCGGTACCACCGGACAGGTAGTCGCTGCGCTTCTCCCAACTCTCACCGCCGTCGTCAGAGCGCCAGAATCCGCCGGTGCGGCGGCCGAGCTCGATCGTGGCGTACACCACATCCGGATCGATGGGCGAAATGGCCAGGCCGATTTTGCCCATGTTTTCTTCCGGCAAACCGGTTTTGAGCTCACGCCAGTTCAAGCCGCCATCGGTGGATTTGAAAATGCCGGACTCGGGACCGCCGTTGACCAGTGCGGCGACCGTGCGCAGGCGCTGGTGTTTGACCGCGTACAGAATGTCCGGGTTGCGCGGGTCCATGTGAATTTCACTGACCCCGGTGTAAATTCCAGCAGAAAGAACCTGTGCCCAGCTGCCGCCGCCGTCGGTTGTTTTATAAAGGCCGCGCTCGCCTCCACCCGACCAGAGCGGGCCCTGTGCAGCGACATAGACGACACTGGAGTCCCGTCGGTCTACGGCGATCATGCCGATATGCTCGGACTTCTTCAGCCCCATGTTGTTCCAGGAAGCCCCGCCGTCCAGGCTTTTGTAGACGCCATCCCCATAACCGACATGCCGGCCGCTGACGTTTTCGCCGGTGCCCACCCAGACGACATTATGGTTGTTCGGATCCACCGTAACGGCCCCGATTGAGTAGGACTCCCTGGTCATCGAATACAGACGTCCACGTGGTCCCCCGGTTGGATGTTTTCCATACACCACCACTGCCGACAGCTATATACCAGGTGCTGCGATCGGTCGGGTCGAACGCGATGTCAGCGATTCGCCCGGACATAAGCGCCGGTCCTATCCCGCGCCACTCGAGTCCCTTGAAAGTCGATTCGTTCAGGCCCGGTTTGATCTCTTCGGCGGCCGGCAGCAGCGCCGAGTGGACGGATAAGGCGACGATGCAAAGCAATGACATTGCACGTTGAAATGTGTTCATGCAGGTATCTCCGGTTGTTGCGCTGTGTCCCCCCTTCGGGGCAACGCCATTCGTGTCGGCTACAGGCAGAAAATTAGGCGCGAATTATGACACACATTATACTGAGTCGCATGACAGCTAAAACCAATACAAACGTTCATCCGATCGACCGGCACGGCGGCCCCGTTGAGCGCAATGCCGGTATGGAATTCAACCCGGACCTGTTCGGGAAAATTCGTATCAACCGCAGTGCCGTCGAACGCCGGGCAGCCACCATTGGTACCCGCCGGACAGTCAAGAAGGCATACCAGGCAGCCTGGCTGCTAAAGGCGGTCACCTGTATCGATCTGACCACACTGGCGGGTGACGACACTCCGGGCACGGTGCGTCGCCTGTGCCAGAAGGCGCGCCGCCCGGTAAGGCATGACCTGCTGCAGAGCGCTGGGCGTCAGCGACCTGAATATCCACACGGGCGCTGTCTGCGTTTACCACAACCTGATCGAAACTGCGGTGGCGGAACTGCAGGGCACGGGCATTCCGGTGGCGGCGGTCTCGACCGGTTTTCCGGCAGGCCAGATCCCGATGGACATGAAACTGGCGCAGATCAGGGAGTCGGTGGCGGCCGGTGCTTCAGAAATCGATATCGTCATAAGCCGGGGCAAGGGTGCTAACGGCGGATTGGCAGGGGCTGTATGACGAGGTCAGGGCCTTTCGAGAGGCCTGCGGCGAGGCGCACCTCAAAACGATTCTGGCAACCGGGGAACTGGGCACGCTGACCAACGTGGCAAAGGCCAGCTGGGTTTGCATGATGGCCGGGGCTGATTTCATCAAGACCAGTACCGGTAAAGAATCGGTCAACGCGACGCTGCCGTTCAGCCTGGTGATGGTTCGGGCGATCAGGGAATACCACGCATTGACATCTTACCGTGATCGGCTATAAACCGGCCGGTGGCATCAGCAAAGCCAAGGATGCTTTAAACTATCTGTTTTTGATTAAAGAAGAATTGGGTAATCAATGGATTACCCCATCTTTATTTCGTTTTGGTGCAAGTAGTCTTCTGGGCGACATTGAGCGTCAACTGGAGCACTATGTGACCGGCAGCTATTCCGCGCAACATCGCCACCCCAGCGGTTGAGACAGGGAAGGATTGATCATGGAAGTCAGAGATCTTTTTGAGAATTTGGAATACGGCCCGGCCCCTGAAAGCCCGAACGAAGCCCGTCAATGGCTTGAAGAGCGCGCTAGCACGCTGGATCATTTCATCGGTGGCGAATGGACTGCGCCTGATTCCGGAGAGTATTTTCCGACCCACAATCCGGCAACAGGTGAGTTGCTGGCTGTAGTGGCGGATGGAAACGATGCGGATGTCAGCCGGGCCGTTGCAGCAGCAGCCGACGCGCTGGAGGGCTGGGTTGCCATTGGAGGCCACGGCAGGGCACGTTATCTCTATGCATTGGCGCGGCAAATTCAAAAACACAGCCGCCTGTTCACGGTGCTCGAAAGCCTCGACAACGGGAAGCCGGTTCGCGAGTCAAGGGACATCGACATACCGCTGGTGGTCAGGCATTTCTATCACCACGCCGGTTGGGCACAGGTCATGCAGACCCAATTGCCGGGTTTCCGTCCGATCGGGGTGGTCGGCCAGATCATACCCTGGAATTTCCCCATGCTGATGCTGGCCTGGAAAGTGGCTCCGGCTCTGGCCATGGGAAACACCGTAGTTTTGAAACCCGCCGAATTTACTTCTGCGACCGCGGTACTGTTTGCACAAATATGCCGGGACATCGGTCTGCCACGCGGTGTTTTTAACCTGGTGCTGGGTGACCACAAGGCCGGTAAGGCGCTGACCAATCACCAGGAGGTCGGCAAACTGGCATTCACCGGTTCTACCGAGGTCGGCCGGATACTGCGCAGGGCTACTGCGGGAACCGGAAAGAAACTGACATTGGAACTGGGTGGAAAGTCACCCTTCATCGTATTCGACGATTCGGATCTCGACAGCGTGGTCGAAGGACTGGTGGACGCGATCTGGTTCAACCAGGGCCAGGTATGCTGTGCCGGCTCCAGGCTGCTGGTGCAGGAGTCCATAGCAGACCGGCTGCATATGAAAATCAAACGGCGCATGTCCAGGCTGGTATTGGGCGATTCACTGGACAAAAGTATCGACATGGGCGCCATAGTTGACCCGGTCCAGCTCGAAAACATACGGAGCCTGGTAGACCAGGGAGTGGAGGAAGGCGGGGAGACTTTGGCAACCCCGCTGTGAACTTCCTTCCAAAGGCTGCTACTACCCACCCACGCTGATCAGCGACGTGCAACCGTCTTCGATACTGGCGCAGCAGGAAATTTTCGGACCGGTACTGATTTCAATGACTTTCCGAACGCCGGCCGAAGCGGTCAAGCTGGCCAATAACAGCCGCTATGGCCTGGCCGCCAGCGTCTGGACTGAAAACCTGAACCTGGCGCTGGACGTGGCGCCTAAATTAAAGGCGGGTACGGTGTGGGTCAACTGCAGCAATGTATTCGATGCCGCATCCGGCTTCGGCGGCTATCGGGAATCCGGCTTCGGCCGCGAGGGCGGCAAGGAAGGACTGTACGAATACCTCAAGCCGTTCTGGGAATCACGCCTCAGCAAAGAGCCGGTTCAGCAGTTACCGCGTTTCACACCGGTAGATACGGTGCCCGACAATGATCTTCCAGAAATCGACCGGACTGCCAAACTCTACATCGGCGGTCGGCAGGTCAGGCCCGATGGCGGCTACTGCAATGCAGCCTATGACGCGATGGGCAGGGTAGTGGCCGAAATTCCTGCGGGTAACCGTAAAGACATCCGCAATGCCGTTGAAGCCGCCCGTGCGGCGGTTGGCTGGAGTACCACGACTGCTCACAACCGGGCACAGGTGCTGTATTACATGGCGGAAAACCTGAGCGCCCGCGCCGGCGAGTTTGCGCGGCGAATCGCAAGCCTGAGCGGCAAAGACGATATCCAGTCGAGAATTGAACTGGACCGCTGCATCAAGCGTATCTACTACTACGCCGCCATGTGTGACAAATTCGAAAGCCGGGTGCATTCAACCCCGCTCCGGAACATTACGCTGGCGATGAAGGAGCCGTTGGGTGTGATTGGCATCGTGGCGCCTGAGGAGGCCGGGCTGCTGGGCTTTATCTCGACCGTGATGCCGGCCATGGCCATGGGTAACCGAGTGGTGGTGGTCCCGTCGCAACATTACGCCTTGCTGGCTACGGACTTTTACCAAATCATGGATACGTCCGATCTGCCGGGTGGGGTCGTCAATATCGTAACGGGCGACCAGGAAGTATTGGCAGAGGTTCTCGCTAATCACTACGACGTCGAGGGCATGTGGTACTGGGGCAGCCGGCGTGGCAGCCGCGTGGTCGAAGAGGCATCTGCGGCGGATATGAAACGCACCTGGGTGAACTACGGTTTGTACCACGACTGGGAAGATGACGAACAGGGGCAGAACCCCACATTCCTGCGTAAGGCAACCGAAATAAAGAATATCTGGATACCCTACGGGGAATAGCCGACGGAAAAAACTAATCGGTAGCGACACCGAGTTCGGTCACCACCCATTCGCCATCCTCTGAGGGTGCCGCAAGTGGTGCGCCGATAACTATGCGTTTTTCTTCAAACTCCCCTCCGGCCAGGAACGCATCGCGAATGGTTCCGGCGCGCTGATTGGCCAGAGATTCAAGATCCTGTTGACTGATCGTCTCTGCAGCCAGCAGGCGGTCGCGCAGGTCAGCAGAATAAGCAAGGGCGTCGAATACGGGCTTGCCTTCCGGATCAGCAGCAGTTGGGGCGGTGTGGGCAGCCTTCAGTTCTTTAAGTGGCACCTCTGGAAAGCGTTGGCTGAAGAGGCCTTCCAGCGTAGAGCGTATGTCGGCATCCAGCATCGAACTTTCATCGTCCTGATCAGAAGCAGTTTCTCCAAGTTGCGAGATTACCTGGTCGCGCAGGCGGAAATACTGCAGTTTTGGCGTATCCAGAGCGGGGTCGTATGGGCCGTTGATTTCTATGCGGAGTTCAGGCCGTTGTGCCAGTGCCTGTTGCAATTGAGCCGTTTTTTCGATCTCCGGTGGCGTCAGGTCGGAGCGCCCTGCCAGGAACTGAAATTTCCCAAGGTCTTCGGAGTCGATCCCGATCAGGTTACCCAGCAAGCGAAATGGGGCCGAGACGATCCTGGTGATCAGGCCAGCAAACGCTTTCATGATCACGCCACCTATCTGAAACTCCGGGCTATTGATGTCGCCCTCAACCGGCAGGTCGATGTCGATCACACCGTCGGAGTTTTTCAGTAGTCCGACCGCCAAATCCAATGGCAGGCTGACAGCACCAGGACTATTTACCTTGGCGCCCAGCACCAGGTCGCTTAGAACGAGTTTGTTCTGGCCCTTTAGCTGCCCCTGTTCTATGACATAACCAAGATTGAGATTGAGCCTGCCTTCGTCGATCTTCCGGCCGGCAAACTGTGCGCTGTAGGGAGACAGGTTGGACATCAACAGGTTACGGAATTCAACCGAAATATCGGTGTGGTTTATCGGGTCGAAAACGTTCATGGTGCCTTCTATCCGGGCCAAGCCGTATTCATCAACCTGGCCTTCGAGCCTGATATTCGCAGGCTCGGCACTGCCCAGGTCAATCGTGGATACGGTGCCCTCCATGCTGGAAATCCGCGTTTGAAAGGGCAGAGGGAGAGACAAGTCGGAAAAATCCATTGAGCCCTGATTCACATCGATACCGCCAATGACAACGGACCAGGCAGGTTTCGCGGGTGGTTCCGGCTGCTCAGGCGTTTCCGTGGTCGCTTCCGGCGCAATGGGCAGGCCGGAAATGTTGGTTGTACGGTCTTCAGTTATCCTGAAGCGCCCATAGAGTTGGTCAAACGACACGCGTGAAAACCCGATGCGTTTGGCCGGAACATCCAGTTCATAAAGGTCGATGTTGAGGTTTTCCCAACCGAGTAGTTGTTCGTTAAGCCTTGTGTCCTGCACCTTCAGCTCATCAACGACAATGTTCCCGGTCAAACTGAGAGCTTTGCCGGCCTGAAGAGACAGATCACTTTGTGAGCTGAGTGTTCCACCCTCGATGCCGATGTTGAGGCGTTGCTGTGCGTAAGGCTGCGCCAAGCGCAGGGCAATATCCCTCGCTGTGGCGCGGCCCGTCACTGAAAATTCGGGCAGGGCGATGACCTCGCCCTCGAACTCGACATCGCCGCCTGTGAGCAGCGTCCCCACCAGAGTGAGTGGCATGGATCGGCCGCCTTCGTTGCTGATGCCAGTCACTTTCAGCTGCAACGCGGTTGCCCCGAAAGCCGCTGGCGGGGATGTGCCCTGGTCGGTGATATTGAACAGTCCGCCTTCGACGAGGAATTCATTGATATCCACTTTCCAACCCCTGTTTGTGGCTTGCGGGGCGGTTTGGGAAGGACTCTTATCGCCGGGCTGAGGCGCCAGGTCAAGCAGGTTGAGTCTTCCCTGCTCATCAAGCCATGCCGTTACAGCAGGGTCGGTCAGCTCCACGCCAGCGAATTGCAGCGCTTTTTCCGGATAGCGGAGGCTGCCGCCCTGGACGGCCAGGGATGAAATTGACAGGAACTCACCGGCAGGGTTGAGACCGGATGCCGAGATGTCAGCCAGTGTGAACCCAATGTCATCGAGGTCGACATCCAGGCCGCCATCAGCCAGTGTGCTGATCTTGTATTTTGTGCCCAGGGAGAGCGTGGCAGCAAACGACTTTAGTGGCAGCATGCCCTTCAGGTAAGCGGCCGTGTTGTACAGCGGCAAATTTTCAATGCTCAGTCGCCCCTCCGAAGCCAGCGGTGCCAAATCGATTTTTCCCTGCCATTGCAGGGTCGCGTCCCCGGGCAATTTAATTACGACTGACTGCTCTCCATGACGGTCGGGCAGGGTGTTTAACGCCTGGATGGAAATGTCCACTGGTCCGGCGGTCAACTCTACCGGGGATTCAGGCACATGATCCGTGAAGGCAACGAAGCCTTTGCTGATCGTAAGGTCCTGAATCAGTAATCGCGGTAATCCACCTTTCTTTTTCTGTTCTGCGTCTGAAGGGGATGAAGCCGCTGCTGCATCTGATAACAGGCGGCTGAGGCGGCTTTCGTCCAACTCGAAGCGCTCCAGCAGCAAGTAAAACCCGTCGAGTTTGATATGTTTGAAGGTCAGGGCCCATCGGAACAGGCTGGTGAGCTCAAAATCAACAAGAAGCTCATCGAAGCTGGCCAGTTTGACGTCGTCCGTGTCATCAAGGTGAAAGCCTTCGAGCCTGAGTTTCATTACAAAGGGATTAAACTGCACACGTGTGAAACCGGCCTCACGTCCAAAATCATTACGGGCCTTATCTGTGACCCAATTTTGCAGGACCAGCGGTACCAGGAAAAAGCCTGCCAGCGTATAGACCAGCACCAGCAGCACCAGCCAGAATCGTATGTGTCGCGGGCTCAGCCAGCGGGCCAGCAACGTTTCCTCTGTTCTGGGCAGAGGTTTCCGGGGAGTCTTACCAGGGTCGTTCACATCGGTGATCTGTATTTGGTTGAGAACTCAGCGTAACATGAGAGTGTCCAACCGTGGTCAAGCACCATGGTAGACTCCCGAAAAAGCAAATTGTTGTGACTCCCGTAATGAAAGTACTCATCCAAGGCATGCTTGTTATTGCATCAACCGTTTTTATATCCGGTTGCGCCAGTGTCGTAGCGACCGCTGGCAGCGGTCTCGCCGGTAACCTGAACAAAGCCATCATGAACCAGGACGATCCGGCGTTGGTGCGGGACGGGGCGCCAGCTTACCTGCTGATGCTGGACAGTTTCGTTGAGGGAGCACCGGAGAACGTAGCGGTATTGAGTGCCGCTGCCGAACTTTACTCGGCATACGGGGTGGTTTTTGTTGATGATCCGATACGTTCACGCAAGTTGACCAGCCGGGGCCGTTCCTACGGGCAGCGGGCGCTTTGTGCAGCCGATGAAAAAGCCTGCGGAATCTGGGAACTGAACTATGATGAATTTACCGTCCAGCTGGATAGAATGGACGTCAAAAATATCGAGCCACTGTTCACCTTCGGGCTGAGCTGGATCGCATATATCCAGGCACACAGTGATGACTGGTCGGCACTGGCCAAGTTGCCCCAGGCCCAGGCTACGTTCCAGCATGTACAGGCGCTTGATCCAGGCTTTAAAGCAAGCTGATATCGAACATTTCCTGGCTGTGCTGGACACCATTCGCCCGCCCGCGCTGGGTGGGGATTTTGACGCTGGTTTGCGTCACTTCGAACGCGCCATGTCGCTGTCCGGTGGCTATGACCTCAGTGTCATGGTTGATTTTGCCAGATACTATGCGCGGACGCTGTATGAGCGCGAATTGCACGACCAGTTGTTAAACGAGGTGCTGGAGGCTGACCCGGTCCACCCCGGTTACACGCTGTTCAATACGCTGGCCCAGACGGAAGCAAAGGCGCTGCTCGACAGCGCGGACGACTATTTCTAAACAGGATTTCTGAATATGAGTTCAATCAATAAAGCCAAGCTTTTCCTGGTCATTTTCCTGGTTTTGGGGACATCAATCACAGCCAGTGCACAGACACTGAAGATCGCAACCATAGCGCCCGAAGGTTCGTCATGGATGAACGACATGCGCGCCGGTGCGAAAGCGATCGAAGAGCACACCGAGGGGCGGGTGAAGTTCAAACTCTACGGTGGTGGTGTGCAGGGCAATGACAAGCAGGTTCAGCGCAAGATGCGGACCGGGCAGATCCATGGCGGGGCTTTTTCATCCGGCGCGCTCAACAAGTTCCAGAAGGACGCGGACCTGTTTTCGATGCCGCTGATGTTCAATTCTATTGAAGAAGCCCGCTTCGTGCGTAGTGAAATGGATGGTGAACTGCGGCAGCTGCTGGAGGATGCCGGCTATGTCAATTTCGGTTTCGCCGGGGCTGGTTTTGCCTACATGATGTCGAATAAACCGCTGGAGAACCTGGAAGACCTGAAAGGACAGAAAGTCTGGATACCCGAGGGCGACCCCGTAGGCTTTGCTGCTCTACGTGCACTTGGCGTTGCTCCCGTGATCATGCCGGTTACCGATGTCATGACAGGCCTGCAAACAGATTTGCTGGATTGCGTTACCGTTCCGCCGGTGGGCGCGGTGGTGTTCCAGTGGCATACCCGGCTTAAGTACATCACCGAACTGCCGATTTCCTATATTTATGCGTCATTACTGATCGAAAAGCGTGCATTCGAAAAAATTTCCCCTGAGGACCAGTTGATTGTCCGAGAGGTCATGGAGGGTATCTACCGTAAATTCGACCAGAATGGCGTAATAGACAATCGCGACGCGCTGGCCGCGCTGCTGGACAACGGGCTGAGCCTGGTGCCTCCGAATTCCGGACAGATCGGCGAATGGCGCGGAATTGTCAATCAATCAGCCCGCGAACTGGCCAAAGCGGATACGTTTGATATCTCCCTGCTTGAGCAGATGGAGGCGTTGATCATGTCCTATCGCAGCGATGCCGTTGCTGCGGCGCCTTGAGCCAGGCTGAAGAAAAACTGTCCCGGCTCGAGCAAGCGGGTCGGGCCGGTGAGGACGCGGTGCTGGTGATTATTCTGATCGCCATGATTTTCCTGGCGGGTGCGCAGATTGTCATGCGCAATTTTTTCAACGTGGGTTTTATCTGGAGCGATGAGTTGCTCCGCATGCTGGTGCTGTGGATTGCTGTTGCCGGCGCCGTGGCTGCCAGCCGGACGGATAAACACATCAACATTGCGATCCTGGACCGATTCCTGCCGAAACGGGCCCGGTTGGCAGTCAAGGCGCTGATCCATTTGTTCACCGCAGGGGTTTGTGGCATTGTCGCCTGGAATAGCTTTCTATTTGTGCAGATGTCGCATGAATTTGGCGATGTGCTGATGGGCAACGTTCCGGCCTGGATGGCGCAAGCGGTCCTGCCGGTCGGGTTCGCGCTGATTTGTTACCGCTATTCGCTGTTTGTCATCAAGGACCTCTGGGGGTTTTTCAAGCCGGGTGAAATGCCATGATCGCGATTGGCCCCCTGCTGGTTCTACTCGCGCTGCTGGGTGCACCCCTGTTTGCCGTTATTGCAGCCAGCGCCATGTGGGGGTTCACTAAAGAAGGGATCGATCTGCAGGCCATTGCCATCGAGTTCTACGGCATCGCCGAAATGCCGATCCTGTTGGCCATACCGTTATTCACGTTTGCCGGATACCTGCTCAGTGAGAGCGGCGCACCGCGGCGCCTGGTCCGCCTGACCCAGGCCTTGATAGGCTGGATGCCCGCCGGACTGGCCATCGTTTCGTTGGCGGCTTGCGCGTTTTTCACGGCGTTTACCGGTGCGTCAGGGGTTACCATTATCGCCCTGGGCGCGTTGCTGTTTCCGGCCCTGCAGCAAGCGGGTTACCCGGAAAAATACAGCCTGGGCCTGATCACTTCCGCTGGCAGCCTCGGCTTGTTGTTTGCGCCTTCCCTGCCATTGATCCTGTACGGTATTGTGGCCGGGATTTCTATCGAAGACCTGTTCCTGGCCGGCGTCATGCCGGGCTTCCTGATGCTGTTGATGTTGTCCGGCTACAGTGTATGGAAGAACCGGGCACTGCGTGTTCCAATATCCGACTTCTCCTGGAAAGAAGTCCGCTCGGCCGTGCGCGAGGCCGCCTGGGAAATCCCACTACCGATCGTTGTGCTGGGTGGCATCTATAGCGGCTATTTTGCAATTTCCGAGGCCGCTGCGGTTACAGCCCTGTACGTGTTGATCGTGGATATGCTCATCCTGCGTGAGATTCCATTTCGCAAGTTGCCCGGTATCATGCGTGAATCGATGGTCCTGGTGGGTGGAATCCTGGTAATACTCGGCATGTCGCTGGCCTCTACCAACTACATGATCGACGCGGGTATTCCCCAAAAATTGCTGGAATACGTCAGCCTCCTGGTGACGAGCCAGCTGACCTTCCTGCTTTTATTGCTGATCTTCCTGCTGATCCTGGGCGCGTTGCTGGATATTTTCTCGGCCATCGTTCTGGTCGTACCGCTTATTCTGCCAGTAGCGTTGCAATTCGGGGTTAACCCTGTTCACCTTGGGATCGTTTTCCTCGCGACGATGCAGTTGGGTTACATTACGCCACCGGTCGGCCTGAACCTGTTTATCGCCAGCTATCGTTTCGACCGGCCGATCGCCGAGTTGTACCTGTCGACCCTGCCATTTTTCTTCATCCTGCTCGCTTCGGTGGCACTGATAGCATTCTGGCCCTGGCTGTCGCTGGGCTTGCTGGGGTAGGGTGACAAAGGTCAAGGCTGGGTCAGAATGGCAGGAGAAGACGGCATCTGATGCGGGATAATACGGCTATGGAAAAAAGCTATTTCAAGGGTGCTGACGCCCCCGAATTGATTGAAGAAACTATTGGCCAGTGTCTTGGCCGCATTGCAAAACGGTTTCCTGACCAGCCAGCCCTGGTGTCGCGACATCAGGGTATCCGCTGGAGCTATGCTGAATACCTGGCGGCTATCGACAAGCTGGCGGCCGGATTTCTTGCGCTGGGAATTGAACCGGGGGACCGCGTCGGTATCTGGTCGCCAAACAGATACGAATGGTGTTTGACGCAGTTTGCCACTGCGAAAATCGGGGCCATCCTGGTCTGCATTAATCCTGCCTACCGTGTCTTCGAACTGGAATACGCTTTGAATAAGTCTGGTTGCAAGGCGATTGTGGCGGCGGAAAAATTCAAGAGCAGTCACTACCTGGAAATGCTGCAAAGGCTGGCGCCGGAACTCATGCAAAGTGAACCGGGCAAGCTCAAGGCAGAGAAGTTGACTGCATTGCAAATCGTCATCCGCATGGGTCAGGAACGCTCACCGGGTATGTTTAATTTTGATGACCTTGGCAGCATGGGCAGCGAGGGTGATTTCAGCCGGATAAGTGAGATCGAAAATGAGCTGTCCGCGCAGGACGTGATCAATATACAGTTCACCAGTGGAACAACCGGAAACCCGAAAGGCGCGGCGCTGACCCACTACAACATCCTCAATAATGCGAACCAGGTGGCGGCAGGAATGCGCTTGACGGAGCGGGACAGGCTCTGCATTCCGGTCCCGATGTACCACTGTTTCGGCATGGTGCTGGGAAAACTGGCCTGTGTAACCCGCGGTGCGGCAGCCGTTTTCCCGGCTGAGGCGTTTGAACCCGGAGCCGTGCTCGAAACGGTCGAAGCGGAGCATTGCACTGCTTTGCATGGCGTGCCAACGATGTTCATTGCGGAACTGGAGCATCCGGATTTCGCCCGCTACGACCTGTCCACGCTGCGCACCGGTATCATGGCTGGCGCACCATGCCCGGTGGAAGTCATGAAGAAGGTCATTTCCCGCATGCACATGTCCGAGGTGTTGATCGCCTACGGACAGACCGAATGCAGCCCGGTCAACCACATGACGCTGGCGGATGATCCGATTGAGAAACGGGTAGAGACGGTTGGCAGGGCCGGCCCGCACCTCGAAGTCAAAATCCTGGATGAGAACGGAGAAGTCGTTGACATCGGTGAACGCGGAGATATCTGCACCCGCGGTTACGCGGTCATGCGCGGGTACTGGGAAGAACCGGAACGTACCGCAGAAACCGTTGATGCTGATGGCTGGCTGCACTCGGGCGACCTGGGAATCATGGACGATGAAGGCTATGTTCAGGTGGTAGGCCGGCTCAAGGACATGATCATTCGCGGAGGCGAAAATATCTATCCCCGTGAAATCGAGGAGTTCCTGTTTACCCATCCGAAAATCCAGGATGCCAAGGTGGTCGGGATCGCAGACGAAAAATACGGCGAAGAAGTTTGCGTGTGGATACAACTCAAGGAAGGCGAGAGTCTGTCTGAGGACGAGATCAGAGCATTTTGCAAGGACCACATCGCCTACTTCAAGGTGCCAAGGTATATTCGCCTGGTCGAGGAGTTCCCGATGACCGTGACCGGAAAGGTTCAGAAATTCAAAATGCGGGAGCAAATGGAAAAACAACTTGGACTGGCCTGAAGGGGCTGCATTCACGGGTCAGTCATCGTAGACTGGGCTGATGCTTCTGCTACGACACCCGGTTTCTTTATTGGCGATCTGCCTGCTTATTCTGGCGGGTGTGCTGCGCTCGTATTCCCCGCCTGCGCCGCTCGGTGCGGATGTTCCCGATGTTGTTTTTTCCGCGGTTCGTGCCGAAGCCATACTACGTGACCTGTTAGCGGAAAATCTGCCGCATGTTTCAGGTTCATTGCAAAATGCAGTGGTTCGCGACCGGGTCGTTGCCCAACTGGAATCTTTTGGTTACGAGCCGGAAATCCAGTCTCGGTATCACTGTAACCCGATGTTTGGAAGTTGCAGCCCGGTGGAAAACATCATCGCTGTCAAACCCGGTGAGGCTGGCAAAGGTGCGGTGTTATTGACAGCGCACTACGACAGTGGCTGGGCAGGCCCTGGCGCGGCGGACGACGGTGCGGGTACAGCAGCCATTCTTGAAATTGCCCGGATGGCAGCAGAATTCCCGCCCTTCGAAAACGACATTGTATTTCTGATCTCGGACTCAGAGGAAAACGGACTGATCGGGGCGGATGCCTTCGCTGAGCATCATCCCCTATTTCCTATGGTTAAGGCTGTTATCAACCTGGAGGCACGCGGCGTGACCGGTCCGAGCGGCCTGTTTGAGACCGGGGAAGGAAACCGCCGGGTTATTCGTATGTTTGCCGATGCGGTTGAACGGCCGTCCGGCAGTTCGCTGGTGTATGAAATCTACAAGCGGATGCCTAACGACACTGATTACACGGTTTATAAGCGCAAGGGTGTGATGGGTGTCAATTTTGCATTTGCCCAGGGCGTGCCGGTCTACCATTCTGTCATCGATGACCCGGACCATCTGGATATGGGCAGCCTGCAGCACCATGGTGACAATGCCTGGGGCATGATGAAGGCATTTGGAGAGCGTAATCTCGATTCTATTGTCTCTCGAGAGGACGCCGGTTACATCGATGTTTTCGGAAGCTGGTTCGTTCACTACCCGGTCAGTATTACCCACGGCCTTGCATTGATCCTGGGCGTTTGGGTCATGTTGGCGATCGGGTTGGCATTCCGCAAAGTTTTCCGCTTCCGGCAATTGCGATGGGGTTTGCTGGCGGTGCCTTTTCTTTTGCTTGCCATTGCGCTTGGCGGTTACCTTCTGTCCTGGCCCCTTGGGCACTGGCCGGATCTGCACCCTCTGGAGCATCCAGCTCCCTGGACCGGGCGTCTCGCGCTGTTGCTGATGGTGGTCCTGGCCGGATACACCACACTGAAACTATTTACCGGCAGGGTGTCAGCCTGTGCGTGGCTGATCATTGCCTGGGCCCTGGTCTTTGTCCTCGCGATGCGCCTGACTTCTTTCATGCCAACGGCTGCACACATCGCATTGTTGCCGCTGGCCCTGTTCGCGCTGGGCTCGATCGTCGACCTGTTTCGTAAGAAATCTCCCGCACCCCTGCTTTTGGCCTCCGTGCTGGGATTTGCCGGCGCGTCACTCATTTCCTTCTACCACTTCTTCATGCTCGACGTGGTGATGAACTTTGACCAGAGCCTGATCAAGGCCCTTTCACTGTGGATGATGGCGCTGGTCGTCATGCCCATGTTACTGGCCTTCGTTAAGGACATGGATTTGACCTGGCAACCTGCCCGGTGGCTCTTGGTTGCCGTGTTGGGCGTCTGCCTGGTCCACCTGTTCATACCGGGATACAGCAGTGAACGCCCCCGGGATATGACGCTGATGTATAGCGAAGTGGAGGGTGAGGAATCCGGTTATATCGTGCTTGAGAGCATTTACAAGAGACACGACCGGAAGTATGCCGAAGGTCATGCCTTCGAAATGCAGGCAGTGAATTCCGGCCGGCTGAGCACGGTGCAGCGCCCGGTGCGCGAGGTGGACCCAATCGGTTTACCGGGAATTCAGATCGAAGAGCAGAGCGCCGCTCCCGAGGGAGATGGATATTCCCGTGAATTTGATATTGTAGTGCCGGGTGACGGCCGGTTTTTGCGCCTGGCGATTCCGAAAACAGCTGGTGTGGAAAAAGCCTGGGTTAATGGTGAGCTGGCTCTGGACAACTCGGTGGAAAGCAAGCACAAGCGACCACTGGACCTGTTGCAGGTGATGTATCCCGAAAACGGAAGGGTTAAAGTCGAGTTGCTGTCGAATTCCGCTGACGCATTCACCATGGCAGCGGTCACCTGGCATGAGCTTCCCGGTATCCTGATCGCGCCTTTCATGGGCAACTGGCCGGATGATGCCCGGCCCTTTTTATACGGACCCCGGGCTGAGAAAATCCAGGAGTTTGAAATCAGGGCTATAGTGCCTTGAATTCGTGGTATACCTGATCCAGCCCGGCGGTCAATTTATGAAGATCGGGAACGGCGGTTCTTCCCGCTACCAGGCCAAAGAACATTTTTCCTGCGTAACTGCACACGGTAATGCTCAGTGACACGGCAGGCGGCAAAGTGTTGACCGGGTATACCTCTACTACTTCAGCTCCCCTGAAATACATTTTTTGCCGAGGGCCGGGGACATTGGAAATCACCAGGTTGATGGCCGGTGGCAACCACTGGTCGAGCTTCAGGAGTTCCTCTCCCAACGGAAGCAAGGCTACCGCCAGGGTGTACAGCTGGATAGCCGGCCGCGACACGGTGCCGTAAAGCTCCCGGGTTGACTTTGAAGACTCGATAATTTGCTCCAGCGTGGTGAGTGGGTGGTCGTGGTCAGACGCGAGTTTCACCTGCAGCAGTGAAATCAGGTTACCTTCCTCATCTTCATCCTTTCTGAGATTGACCGGCATGTAAACGACCAGTGGCTCAGCGGGTGGGTCACCTTTTTCACTGAGATACCGGTTCACGGCAAGATCGCACAAGGCCATGACCAGGTCATTGATGCTTGCCCCATGTGCGCTGGCAATGGCGTGTATCTCTTCCAGCGGGTATTCGGCGATGCCGAAGCTCCGCGCGGCGCCGGTGGGTACATTCAGGCGGGTCCTGGGAGCAGCCAGGGGCAGGACTGCATTGCGATCCCTGTCAAACAGGCTTTTCCGGATGAGTTTTGCACCGAGCGCAGACAGCTGGAAAGCCGTTTTAACACCACCGCCCAGCATCTTTACGCTCTCCAGGATAAGCTGCGGAAAATCGCCGTCATCAGCAGACTCCGGCGGTTCCTCATCCCGCTGCCAAAGTGGGCGGGAATGCAGGTCGGCAGGAGAGATGGATCCTGATTCGGCAAACCAGCGGGCGAACGTGATGCCGTCTACGATGCTGTGATGAATTTTTGTATAAAAAGCAAACCGGCGGTCGCGTAAGCCTTCTATCAGGTGAAATTCCCATAACGGCCGTTCGCGGTCCAGGAGGTTTGCGTGCAGCCTCGAGATCATTTCGACCAGCTGCGCATTATCTCCCGGCCCCGGTATTACGGTATGCCGGACATGGTATTCGACATCGAAACAATCGTCTGTCACCAGGGATGGCGAAAGCAGGCTATTGTCTTTGAGTCGCTGGTTGAAGGGGAAACCGGGGGGAACCCGTTTCAATTCGTCGAGTACTTTTCGCAGCCAGGCTGAACCCTTGCCTTTGGGTAAGCGAAAAACCTGCACACCACCCACGTGCTTTGGGCTATGTTGGGATTCAGTCAGCAGAAAACCTGAATCCAGCGCTGACAGCTTGTACATATTACTTATCCGGGCATTTGTTGAACCACCATTGCCTCAATCAGGCATGGCCCCTGTCCCTCCATAGCATCGGCAAACTGCTGTTGGAACTCTTCGGCGTTTACCGCCCGTGTGGCAGGAATTCCCATGCCTTCGGCAAGGGCTACCCAGTCGATGTCCGGCCGCGAGAGGTCCAGCATTGAAAGTGTTTTTGGAGTGGGCTGGCCGGCGCCAACGCGGGCGAGTTCGATGTTAAGGATGGCATAACTGCGGTTGTTCAGGATCACAACGGTTACGTCCGTGTTCTCCCGCGCCATGGTCCACAAGGCCTGAATGGTATACATGGCGCTGCCGTCCGCCTGCAGGGCGATGACTTTCTGTTCCGGGCAGGCGACCGCCGCGCCCAGGCTCAGCGGCAATCCCTGGCCAATGGCTCCGCCGGTGAGCATCAGCCATTCGTGCGGCCGGGCATTTTCGGTCGCAGGAAAGATGCCCAGGCCACAGGTTGCTGCCTCGTCCGATACGATGGCGTTTTCAGGCATCAGCCGGGTGAGGGTCTGTCCGATCGCAACCGGCGTCAATTCACCGGTGACTGGTGGCAGGTCGGCGGCATATGACGTTGGCTCCGCTTCCTCGAAAGCGTCGATACGCCGCGCCACTTCCTCCAGTACCGCGAGGCAGTCATGGTCGACGTCCGCCAGTTCGATGACCTCACAGCCCTTGGGAACCAGCCAGCTTTCCTTTCCCGGGTAGGCAAAAAATGAAACAGGCGCCGTTGTGCCCACGAGAATGAGTTGTTCCAGGCCCTCCAACTGGGCCGTGACGTGCTCAGAAAAGTACTGCAGGCGTTCCGGTGCAAAGCGTCCGGCTCCACGCTGCAGCCGGGCGGGGAATGTCTCGCACAACACCCGTGCGTCACTGGCCCGGGAGATTCTTCCGGCGATGGACAGGCTGTCTTCGCGCAATGCCAGTCCACCCAGCAGGATAGCGGTGCGTTTACCGTTACCCAGGGCATTCACTGCGGAGTTGATACTGTTCGCTGCCACCTCCGGTTGCTCCGTGTCGGGCAGCTCGGGTACGGGAAGAGTAGTCTCCTCCCAGGCATGGTTTGCCGGGGCAATCAGCGTGGCGATCCGGCCTGCTCCGGTGGTGGCCGCCTGCACGGCCTGGACGCCGGATGCAGCCAGGTCGTCTGCCGTAATGGAAACCTTGACCCAATCAGAACAAATTGCCGCATGGGCCGGAACATCGGACGTCAGCGGGGCATCGTATTGCAGATGATAGGTGGCATGATCGCCGACGATGTTTATCACCGGTGAGTGCGCGCGCCGGGCGTTGTGCAGGTTGGCCATGCTATTGGAGAATCCGGAGCCCACATGAAGCAGGGTGATTGCGGGTTTGTCGGCCATCCGCGCGTAACCGTCTGCCGCGCCGGAAACCACGCCCTCAAACAGGCAAAGGATCCCTCTCATTCCATCGTTGGTGCCGATCGCAGAGACCAGTTGCATTTCCGAAGTGCCCGGATTTGCAAAACACACTTCGACGTCGTTGGCTACCAGGGTTTCGAGTAGCTTTTCCGCTCCGTTCATGGTCACTGTTGCTCCTGCCGATCGATTTCCAGGATCTTCCCCGGGTTAAGAATGTTTTTAGGGTCCATTGCCTGCTTGATGGTTTTCATCAGGACTATTTCTTCCGGACTGCGCGATTGGTCCAGGAATGCGCGCTTGGCCAGTCCGATACCATGCTCTGCGGAGATCACACCGTCGCGTTTTCCCAGTGCCCGGTAGACCACGGAATCAACCGCGTGGACAGCATCCGGTTCCAGGCTGCCGACCGTCACTACCAGGTGTATATTGCCGTCACCCAGGTGGCCGAATACGACCATCCGGGACTGCGGCCACTGCAGTGCCATTTCGCGCCGGACTTCATCGACATAGCCTTCCATTTGCTGGATGTTGAGGCTGATGTCAAAAGCCATCGGCGGATACAGATTCGCAAACAGGGCCTCGACGTCATCGCGAATGGACCACAGGTCGTTGCGTTGCTGTTTACTTTGGGCGATGACTGCATCGGCCACCAGCTCCAACTCAAAAGCTTCCTGCAAAGCCGATTCAAACCGCATGCCGTCGTTTTCAGCATTCCCGCCGCTGGACTCCAGCAGCACGTAGAAGGCGTGAGAGGCGTCAAGTGGTGGCTCATGCTTTTCGCCGTTACCGACGACCAGCGTGTAGAAATCGTTCCACATCACTTCGAATGCGCTGAGTGTGCCCCCAAGGGCGGAATCCATGGCGTTCAAAAAGCGGCCCAGTTTTTCGAAGTCCGTTATCGCGACCAGTGCTGTATTCAGGCTGCGGGGGCGGGGACGTAGCCTCAGGGTGGCGCGGGTAATCACGCCCAGGGTTCCTTCTGAACCAACAAACAGCTGTTTCAGATCGTAGCCGGTATTGTTCTTGATGACGTCCTTCATGGAAGAAATGATGGTACCGTCCGCCAGCACTGCTTCAAGGCCCAGCACCTGGTCGCGCATCATGCCGTACCGGATGACGCCATTGCCGCCTGCATTAGTGGCGATATTGCCTCCAATGGTGGCGCTTCCACGTGCCCCAAGATCGAGCGGAAAGCTAAGATCGGCGTCCTCGGCGCTCTCCTGGACCTTTTGCAGTTGCACACCTGCCTCGACAGTGAGCGTGCGATTGACCGTATCGACAGGACCCATGGCACCCATGCGTTCCAGTGACAGCACGATGTCGCCGGGCGCCGCCTTGGCGCCTCCGACCAGTCCGGTCAAGCCGCCATGGGTGACGACGGACTGGTTATGTTGATGGCACAGTTGCAGAACAGCGGATACTTCATTCGTGCTCGCCGGGCGGACCAGTGCGCTGGCCAGGCAACCGCCCTGTGGAGGCCAGGTATCAGAGCGAGCCAGCACATCCGCATCACGCAACAGGCCACTCGGCCCAACAATCTCTTCGATTTTACCCAGGATGTCATTCATCATCAGAATTCTACTCTGTTGTGTGGTTTGTTGCCCCGGCACGACAAAATTCAGATCAATTATGTTTCAATTAGCGCTGGGATCATTGACGGGTACCGGCATATGAGAGACATCAGGGGCAGGGTTGCGTTGGTTACAGGCGCTGGCAGCGGTATCGGACAGGCGACGGCCCTGGCGCTGGCAGCGGAGGGCGCCAGGGTGGCGGTCAGTGATATCGACTTTACAGCTGCACAGGGCACTGTGCAGCTTATCAGTGAGCAGGGGATGTCGGCGCGGGCATTCGAATTGGATGTGTCTGATCGGGGGAGCATGGCCCGGGCAGCGCTGACCATCGAAGAAACGTTGGGTAGCCCTTCCATTTTGATCAACAACGCCGGTATTGCGGTGGGAGGGTTTTTTCTCGACAGCAGTCCCGAGAGTTGGCAGCGCGTGATGTCGATCAACCTGATGGGAGTGGTGAACTGTTGTCACCAGTTTATCCCGGCGATCGTGCAGGAAGGGAGGGGCGGACATGTGGTCAACGTGGCTTCCATGCTGGGTTACATCGGCGCCAGGGGAGTCAGCGCCTATTGCACGACGAAGTTCGGAGTACTGGGGTTCAGCGAGAGTCTGCGGGCCGAATTGAAAGACCATAACATCGGCGTCAGTGCCATCTGCCCGGGTATGGTCCACACCAACATCATCAGTGCGGGTGTGCTGGAGTCGGCCACTGTGGATGTCGAGGCCAAGAGAACCGAAATCGAAGCGGTCTACGAACAACGAAACTATTCACCGGCGCGTGTCGCGATCGCCATCCTCAAGGCGATTCGGAATAACCGGGCACTGGTCCCGGTTACAGCGGAGGCCTGGGGGGCTTACTATGCCAAGCGCTGGGCGCCCTGGCTGGTCCGCTGGATGGTCCGGAACGACCTGGCCTGAGGGATTATGCGTGATTGTGAACGGAAAAAGGGCCACTTCTAGTGGCCCTTTTCCTTTTGCGGTTGCTGTGAGTTAAATGCAGGTCAATATGCGTATTTCGCAGAGAATTGCACCCGTTTCAGGTCACCGTCTGCGTCACTCTCGATTTTCCGCTTGGCATACATGAATTCTATACCGAGATCGAGTTTGGGCAGGGGGCTGTAAATCAGGTTGGCATGAACGCTCGACGCTTTCCTGGTCACCCCGGTACCGGTCCGCTCAATGTCATTATCAACCGAAAGGTAGCCCAGTGTCAGGTTGCTGCGCCACTGCTGATTCCAGAAGTGGCGGTATGATCCGAATGCGCCCCAGGACTTGATCGCTTTCAGATCGCCATCCATATCCAGGACCGCGCCGTTGGCCGTATTCAGGCCCATGTAACGGCCCATGCCTTTGCCGGCGCTGGCCATCCAGCGGAAATCATCACGCTCCCCGACCTTCAACTTACCGGATACACTGAGGCCATAACCCATCGTGGAGTCTTTGATATCGAGTGCATTGTTCTGGTAGCGAAGTTCGCGAACGATACCTGCAACGGTCATGCCGCCCCAGTCCCCCGACATGTTATAGCGGGCAACGAAATCCGGAACCTTGTTGTCATCGGCGATGATCCTTCCACCGCCGCCATAGGGAGTAATCGTGGTTTCGGGATTCTCAACCGCGAACTGCCAGTTGCCGCTGGTGTAACGGACCATCGTCTGGCGGCCGAAGATTGTGGATTCTGCCGGACCAACGAAGTCCAGGTTTTCAGGCAGCGCAGCCTACGTTAAAGAAAGTCATCCAGGTCTGGCCGAACAGCCATTTGTTGTAGGTGAAGAATGCGTGGCGCAAGCGTGGCGAATAGGAGTTTGATACACGCTCATTACCCTGTGCGCTGACCAGGAAATCGACCTCCACAAAGGTGCTCATCTTGGCGCCGTTGTCCAGGTTATGGGTCGTCTTCAGGTTGACCCTGGATTCCTTGGCAGACATATCAAAGTACTTCTCGCCCTCGCCACCTACAGGTACCGTGCCTGCAACGTAAAAGTCACGGCCGAGACTGCCCGACGCGACGGCACCGTCACCGTAGTCACTGTAGATCAGGTCAGCTTTGACATACCCGCCAACCTTGAAGGTGTGTTTCTTGGCTTTCGCCTCTTCTTCGGCGTGGTGCTCGGCGAGCATCATGTTGACCTTTTCTTCTGCAATCGCCTCGGCGCGGGCTTCGACCACGACGTTGTCGACGACGATTTCTTCCTGTTCAACCTGCTGGTTTTCCAGTAACTGCATCACCAGTGCTTCCAGTTCTGCTACCCGGGTTTCCAGTTGTTCAACACGGTTCCCTTCGGCGAAAACACTGCCCGAACTACAGCCAAGAGCAACTGCTACGGACAAACTCAATAATGTTTTCTTCATAGATTTCCGGGCCATCATAGCCTCTCCTCATCAGACGTAATCCCACGTGAATGATCCGAATTTTGCGTGGCTGCGGGTATTAGCCATTGGTCTAATAAATGCGGGATTCTTCTACTATGGTCTAGGATGACTTCTGGACCGATTGCTGGGAAAATCCATAACCCTGATGAACCGACTAATCGCCATACAGGCAGAAACGGTGATCGTGGCTGATGACCACCCGCTGTTCCGCACTGCCATCAAAGAGGCGCTCGAAGCGGAGCAGGGTCAGACCCGCTTCCTGGAGGCCAATTCGTTTGAGAGTCTTCAGAAACTGGTCGACGAACAGCAAGAAGTCGACCTGGTGCTGCTCGACCTGCACATGCCTGGAATCAGTGGGTTCGCCGGTCTCGTGTACCTGCGCAAGCGTTACCCAAGCGTTCCGGTCGTGATCATTTCGGCAAACGAAGACCCGGTGGTCATCCAGAGGGCTCTGGAACACGGAGCCGCCGGATTCATCCCCAAGTCTTCCAGTATTGCAACCATCACCGAGGCGATTGCAGCAGGTGCTGATGGGAGAAATCTGGTCACCCGACACCACAGTGTCCGACTTGCCGGGAAATAACGTTTCCGAAGTGGAGTTGGCGGAACGGATGTCGCAACTAACACCGCAGCAATTCAAAGTGCTGATGATGATGTCGAAGGGCCTGCTGAACAAGCAGATAGCTTATGAACTGAGTGTCTCAGAAGCGACGGTCAAGGCGCACGTCACCGCCATCATGAATAAGCTGGGCGTTAACAACCGCACCCAGGCGGTGTTGGCGGCCAACCAGCTTTCGGTATCCGATCCGAATAACCGCCTGTAGCGTAATACGCTGTTCAGGACTGTTTCAGCATATTCGTCATCAATGCGCGCAACGCAGCCGGCTTAATCGGCTTGCGTAACAATCCGTAATTCCATATACGCGCTTTTTCCTCGAGTTCGACGGAGCGGTCAGCAGTGATCACGATGGCCGGTAGCCGCACGCCGAGTAAGTCGTCCAGCTGCTCCATCACCTCGATGCCGTTGGACTGGTCATCCAGGTGATAGTCCACCAGTGCCAGGCCCGGGGTGCCGCCGTGAGCAAGTTCCTGCCTGGCCTGTTGCATGTTTTCAGCCAGCAGGACATGGCAACCCCAGCGCTCGAGTAACATCTTCATCCCCTCGAGAATGTCCGGTTCATTGTCGATGCAAAGTACCATCAGGCCTTCCAGTCTTGACTGGTCACCCGGAACCGCCGCGGCTGAGGTCTGGACATCGGGGGACTGATTGCTTGCCAGCGGTAC
>CAVWXL010000043.1:0-62437 GCA_963759035.1 uncultured Gammaproteobacteria bacterium | reverse complement strand
GCCACATTGTCTTGTGGGCGGTTCCCGGCTGGACAATGAAAGACCGCATGCTGCTGCAACTGGCGGCAAGTATCCTGGGAGATGGTAAGAATTCACGCCTGTACCAGGCCCTGGTCTATGAATTCCAGCACGCCGTGAGCGTATCGGCCGATGTCCAGCCGTTTGAGCTGGCCAGTCTGTTTTCCATCGAGACCACGCTGGCCCCCGGATCCTCACTGAACGAAGTCAATGAAATCATCGGCCAGGAAATGGAAAAATTCCTGCAGGATGGGCCCGGTGAGGACGAACTGCAGCGTGCAAAAACCAAGATCAATGCAAGTGTAATCCGTGGGCTCGAGCGGGTCGGCGGCTTCTATGGCAAGGCCAGTACTCTGGCCCAGAGCCAACTGTACGATGGCAATCCGGATTTCTTCAAGACGGCTCTGGACTGGGCAAACTACGCCACTGCCGGCGAGGTCCAAGAGGCCGCGCGGCGTTGGCTGTCCGGAGGCCTGTACCAACTGGATGTGTTGCCGTTCGGTGACCACAAGGTTGCGCCGTCCAGCGTCGACCGGTCTAAAGGTATGCCGGCAGTAGCCGACCTGCCCGAACTGGCATTTCCCGATGTACAAAGAGCCAGCCTCAGTAACGGCATCAACGTGGTTCTGGCTGAACGTCACGCCATCCCGGTGGTCTCACTGGCGCTGCAATTCGATGCCGGTTACGCCGCAGATGCAGGACTAAAGCTCGGCACGGCCAGCTTCACGCTGGCGATGATGGACGAAAGCACGCGCACACGATCTGCCCTGGAAATCGAGAAGGAAGCCGATGCGCTTGGCGCAGAAATTTCGACCGCGTCCGACCTCGATACTTCGACGGGTATCCCTCTCTGCCCTGACGGAAAACCTGGAGCCTTCCATCGAGCTGTTTGCCGACGTGATCAGGAACCCGGCATTCACCGCAGACGAAATGGAACGTCAGCGAATCCGCTGGCTGGCCGGGATCGAGCGCGAGAAAAACCAGCCTGTGTCGGTTGCGTTGCGCACGCTGCCACCGTTGATTTACGGCGCTGGCCACGCGTACGGGATTCCCTTTACCGGCAGCGGAACGGAAGAGCTCGATCCGGGCACTGGAACAGGAACGATCTGGTTTCGTTTCACGAAAACTGGATCCGGCCCGATAATGCCACCGCTGTTTGTCGTCGGCGATACAACGATGGACAAAATATTGCCGATGCTGGAAGAAAACTTTGGGAACTGGAAAGCGCCGCGAACAGGAATTCCGGCAAAAAACATCGATGACGTAGCTCTGCCCGACAAACCACGCATCATCATCATCGACAAACCGGATTCACCGCAGTCCCTGATCCTGGCTGCGCACATAGCACCCCCGACCGGGGTTGACAACAACATCGATATCCAGATGATGAACGATGTGATTGGCGGGAAATTCTCCGCCCGGGTGAACCAGAACCTGCGGGTGGACAAGCACTGGTCCTATGGCGCTTTCACCTTTTTGCGCGACGCCCGAGGGCAGCGCCCCTGGATGGTCTACGCTCCGGTGCAGTCTGACAAAACCGCCGAATCGGTCAAAGAACTGCGCGATGAACTTGAGCGTTTTCTGGCCAATGAGCCGGTCACCAATGAAGAATAGACCCGGGTTTTCCGCAGCAGTGCATTCAGCTTGCCCGGACGCTACGAAACATCGGCGTCGGTGCTGGGCGCGCTGCAGGCAAATGACCGGTTCAACCGTCCGGACAACTATGCTCGCCACGCTAAAATCCCGCTATGAAGCGGTCACCCTGGAAAACATGCAGGGTGCAGCGGAACAAGTCATCAAGCCCGGATTCGCTCACCTGGGTGATCGTCGGTGATCGCTCTGAAATCGAATCTGCCCTGCTGGACCTGAACATCGCTGAAATCGAGTTCATGGACGCAGACGGCAAGATGATCGAGTGACTGGAAGCAAACCGGGAAACGGTCTAGGCTAGACTGGCAGAGCACCTGAAGGGAGATTTCGTAACGTGAATTTTGAAAAAGTCGTATTTGGATTTTTCATTGTCCTTGCCCTGACCCTGAACTTCGGTTTTTTCATCGGCGACATCGATAATCCGGACCACCATCATGCGATGGAACTGGGTGCCGCGCTGGCCGTCAGCCTGATCGCGACCATCATGAAATTCGGCGACCGTTCACAAATGGGCGCTGTATTGCTGGCCACCAGCCTGGTAGCTGATTTGCAGTTGCTGATTGCCATCTCGATCTGGGCTTATGCGGCTATACGCGACCGAGGCCGGTATGACCACTGAAATTCTTGCCAGCGTCGTGTCTGTCTCCGGCGGCGCCCTGCTTGCTAATTTCGTGTCTGTGACCTTGCTGGTGGCCGAAACCATTACGATACGCCGTTAATGAACGATATTGTCTGGCTGACGATGCGGCGTATTCGTACGCCGTTGATCCTGATGATCCTGGTGTACTCCCTGTCGGTTTTCGGCATGGTGCAGATTCCCGGGCAGGATGCAGCCGGAAACCCGGTGCAGGTCGGCTATCTGGACGCCGTCTATTTTATATCGATCATGGCCACCACCATCGGTTTTGGAGAAATGCCCGTACACCTTCACCCACGCGCAGCGGCTTTATGCGTTTATCATCCTGTTTCCGAATGTCATCGCCTGGCTGTACTCGATCGGTACCATCATCAGCCTGTTTGTCGATCCGCAGTTCAGGGCGGTACTGGCGCGCAGCCGGTTCAGCCGCAGGGTCCGTCGCATCAGCAGCGATTTCTACATTGTCTGCGGTTTCGGGCACACCGGAAGAATGATTGTCAGCGGTCTGCTCAAGCGCGGCATCAGCGCCGTTGTACTTGAACGCGAGGAAAGCATTATCCACAGCATGGCCCTGCACGAGGATTTTTCCCATTTGCCGGCGCAGTCAGGTGACGTGACCGACCGCCGCCTGCTGGACATGGCCGGCCTGAGCCCGGAAATCAAGAACTGCATCGGCGTCATTGCCATCACCAATGATGACCATGCCAACCTGACGATTGCCATCACCAGCAAGTTGCTGCGCCCCGAACTGCCGGTTGCTGGCGCGTGCGGAAACCCGCCGGGTCGTTGCCAACATGGCTTCCTTCGGCACCGATATCACGGTCGATCCCTACACGATTTTTGCCGAACGTTTTTACCTGGCGCTGATCGTCGCCGACCAAGTACCTGGTGCAGGACTGGCTGATCAGCGTACCGGGCTCCCTGCTTCGGGAAGAACTGCATCCGCCTTCACGGGCGCTGGATCCTGGCAGGTATCGGCCGGTTCGGATCCCGGATGGCTGCCAAGATGGACGAAGCCGAAGTTGATTACACAGTAATCGATGTTCACCCGGATCGCGTGGACCTGCGGCCTGGTTCCGTGCTGGGACGCGGGACCGAGGCCAGGACCCTGCAAAAAGCAGGCATCAGCGACGCCGTTGGAATCATCGCCGGAACCGGTGACGACATGGACAACCTGTCCATCATCATGACCGCCCGTGAAATGAACCCGGATTTGTTCGTTGTCGCCCGCCAGGAAAACCCGCAAAACGACGAACTGTTCGAGACATCGGGTGCCGACCTGGTGGCCCGCCGCAGCCTGATCGTCGCCCGTCGCATTCTGGCAGTGGCAACCACGCCACTGCTAACGGTTTTCATTGAACACCTCATTCACCAGGACGAAACCTTCGCCAAGTCGGTAAAGCGGCGGTTGAAGGCCATCCTGGATGGCCGGTCGCCCAGCCTGTGGGCGGTCAAATTGACCGGTGTCTGGGCGCAGAGTATCCGCGAGGCAGTTGTTGAAAATGTGCCGGTAAAAATCGAGCACCTGATCCAGAACTCGAGAATACCGAGCACCGAAAACCTGCCCTGTGTCTGCCTGATGCTGGAACGGGGTTCGCTGCGGCTCTTTTTGCCGGACACCAGCCAGGTGCTGATGGAAGGTGACCGCCTGTTATTTGCCGGCCGCGGCGCCGCGAGCGTTGAGATGCTGTTTGCATTACGTGAACCCACAACACTGGTCAGCCTGGCCTCCGGGCGGCCACAACCACGTGGGTTGATCATGCGGAAACTGGCCAGGAAGCGTTCGTCCTAGGGTAGTGATGATAAAGCGGTCAGCATCGGCCTGAAACGGAAATTCAGCGCGTACTTTCTCAGTCATGCCGAGATCCAGTTCAACGATTTTCGCAGCTTCCACTTCACCCAGGTCGGCAATGCAGGCACCCATCGGGTCATGAACCACGCTGCGCCCGGGATAGCGCAAGACCGTTACCATCCTCGCCTACCCGGTTGACGCCGATCACCCAGGACTGGTTTTCAATGGCCCTGGCTTCCAGCAAGCGCGACCAGTGGTGAACACGCTTTGAAGGCCAGTTGGCGACCAGCAACATCAGGTCGTAATCCTCCCGGTTACGGCACCAGGCAGGAAACCTCAGGTCATAGCAGACCTGCAAATTGATCCGCCAGCCCCGGTAATTAACGATGACGCGCTCGGTTCCCGCCGTGTAGCGTTTGTTCTCGCCGCCAAAAGCAAACAGGTGGCGCTTGTCATAGCTGGCTTGCACGCCATCCGCGGTGACGAAAATCATCCGGTTGAAACGCTGGCCATCTTCCACGATGACCACACTTCCGCAAACCGCACAATCGTATAGGACAGCCATCTCCCGCATCCATTTGACCGTTGGACCCTGCAATCCTTCGGATGTCAGATCGGCGTCGCCGAGAAATCCGGTGGTGAAGGTTTCCGGCAGTACCACCAGGTCGAATGTACCGGTTGCCGTGGCGACCAGTGATGACAGGTGCTCGCGGTTGCGGGCCGGGTCTTTCCAGCACAGTTGCGCCTGTACCAGCAGTGCTTTGAGTGTGTTCATCCCGACTATTCTATTGGCTTAGGCGACGAACAGGTACTGTTCGCCTTCCACCATGCCGTGACGCTGCATGAATTTGCGAATCTCAACCCGCGCACCCGCTGCACCCACAGCAACCAGTACAAACGCCTCGCCGCCATGGGTGATATGGTCAATCGCCCACACGGGCAGGCCCCTCTTGGTGCCGCCAATTCGCCGCGGGTGCACTTCCAGAAAGCCCAGGACCGAAACACCTTCCTGAACCAGCAGGTCATGCATCAGGCGTCCGCTGGGGCCAGCGCCCCAGATGATGACCGGTCCTTTGCCGCGCAATCGATGAGCCGCCAGGAAATGAGCCTTGGCGGCCTGGAAACGTTTCAGATCATAACGCTCGTCGTTGCGCGTCAGCCGCCCTTCGTGGTCGCGCCAACGCAATAACACTTCCTCTGGCTTGCCCATGAGCATACCCAGTGCGTCGGCCCGCAGATAGAGGTCGTAGTCTTCAGGCCAGCCTGGATCGGCGTAGCCTCCGAGGCTGAGAATGGCTTCACGGCGAAACATCGCCGTCGGATTCGGAATAGGGCTTTCTACAAAGAGTTCACGCTGGATATCTTCAGGTGAGCGGCAGGAATTCAACCACGCCTGGTAGCGGATATTGCCGCCTGCCAATTCCTTATCGCTAAAAATTTCAACACAGGCGCCGCAGACATCGATGGCCGGGTGATCTTCAAGGTATTCAAGCTGGCGTTCAATCCGCTCGGCCAGGGCGATGTCATCGGCGTCCATTCTTGCAATGAAGTCGCCACGAGCCTGTTTCAGGCCCGTGTTGAACGCGGCACTCACACCCGTCCCCTTGTTTATTAGCAGTGACAATCTCGGGTCGGAAATGGCCAGGCCGGCTATCGCACCGTCCGTGCTGTGGTCGTCCACCAGCAGCAATTCCAGCGGCTGGAAAGACTGGCCAAGGATGCTGGCTACCGCCTGTGCAAGGTACTTACCGCCGTTGAGTACCGGCATGATGACGGAGACAACGGGGTTCATCGATTACCCGGCGATCAGGCCTCCGGCCTCATATAGGGAAACAGCAGCACGTCACGGATGGACGGGGAATCGGTATAGATCATCACCAGCCGGTCGATGCCGATCCCTTCGCCGGCCGTCGGCGGCATGCCGTATTCCAGCGCACGAATGTAATCGTCATCGTAGTGCATGGCCTCCAGATCACCGGCGTCCTTGTTTTCCACTTGCGCGCGAAACCGTTCCGCCTGGTCCTCCGGATCATTCAGCTCGGAAAAGCCATTGGCAATTTCCCGTCCGCAAATGAACAGCTCAAAGCGGTCGGTGACGTCGGGGTTGTCGTCATTGCGCCGCGACAAGGGAGATACCTCGGTCGGGTACTGGGTGATAAAAGTGGGTTGCTGCAGGTGTTCCTCGACGGTGGCGTCGAAAAGCCCGGTCAACAACTTACCCGCGCCCCAGCTCTTCTCGGTGTGGATCTGGCGTTCATCACAGGCGGCACGCAGCACCTGCTGATCCCAGAGGTCTGCATCTGCGAGGTCCGGGTTGTAACGCCGCACAGACTCTTCCACGGTCAATCGTTCATAAGGACCAGCGAAATTAATTTCCTGACCCTGGTAGGTCACAACATTTCCACCGGTCAGAGACTCTGTCAGCCCAACAAGCATGCCTTCCGTCAGGTCCATCAGGTCATTGTAATCAGCATATGACCAGTAGAACTCCAGCATCGTGAACTCGGGATTGTGCCGCGTTGAAACGCCTTCATTGCGGAAATTCCGGTTGATTTCGTATACCCGGCCCAGGCCACCAACGATCAGTCGCTTGAGGTACAGCTCCGGGGCCACACGCAGAAACATCTGCAGGTCGAGTGCGTTGTGATGGGTGACAAAGGGCCGGGCCGTTGCGCCGCCGGGTATCGGGTGCATCATCGGTGTCTCCACCTCGAGAAATTCGCGCCCGGGCGCTTCCATGAAAGACCGGATAAAGGTGATGATTCGCGAACGCACCCTGAATATGGCACGTGATTCCTCGTTCATGATCAGGTCTACATAGCGTTGCCGGTAGCGCATCTCGGTGTCGGTCAGGCCGTGAAATTTTTCCGGCAACGGCCGTAACGACTTGGTCAACAGCCGCAATTCACTCACACGGATCGACAACTCACCTTTCTGGGTGCGCATGATAGTGCCGCGGGCGCCGACGATATCGCCGATATCCCAGTGCTTGAATTGCTGGAAAAGGCCTTCGGGCAGGCTGTCCCGTTGGATCATCAGCTGGATCGCGCCGTTGCGGTCCTGCAGACTCACAAAAGCGATTTTTCCCATGACCCGCTTGGCCATCATGCGTCCAGCCACTGCAAACTGCTGATCAAGCTGCGCCAGTTCTTCTGCATCGTTGTCACCGAAACGCGCATGCAACTCACCGCTGGTAGTGTCTTTACGGAAATCGTTGGGAAAAGCCTGTCCAGCTTCGCGCAATGCATCCAGCTTGTCGCGCCGCTCGGTAATCAGGCGGTTTTCGTCCTGCTCGGTGACTGTTGGTTGTTCCTGTTCTTTCATTTTGTGGTCCTTTTACAAACCCTGTTTCAGTGAAGCTTCCACGAACGGATCCAGGTCCCCGTCCAGGACGCCTTGTGTATTGCCAATCTCGACGTTGGTACGCAGATCTTTTATGCGTGATGCATCCAGCACGTAGGAACGTATCTGGCTACCCCAGCCGATATCCGACTTGGAGTCTTCCATTTTCTGATGTTCCTCCGTACGCTTCTGCATCTCATGCTCATACAGGCGCGCGCGCAGTTGTTTCATGGCGTGGTCGCGGTTCTTGTGTTGCGACCGGTCATTCTGGCACTGCACCACGAGCCCTGTAGGAACGTGGGTCATTCTTACCGCCGAGTCGGTCGTGTTGACGTGCTGCCCGCCGGCGCCGGACGCGCGATACACATCGACCCTGATGTCGGCCGGGTTAAGGTCAATTTCTATATTGTCATCCACTTCGGGAGACACGAATACCGCAGCGAACGATGTATGGCGGCGATTACCGGAGTCGAACGGTGATTTACGGACCAGGCGATGAACGCCGGTTTCCGTGCGGCACCAGCCATAGGCGTAGTCACCGGTGATGTGGATCGTGGCGCTCTTGATTCCAGCCACATCCCCCGAGGAAACCTCGACCAGGTCGGCGTGCCAGCCACGCCGTTCCGCCCAGCGCAAATACATGCGCAGCAGCATCTCAGCCCAGTCCTGTGCTTCGGTGCCGCCGGAACCCGCCTGGATGTCCAGGAAACAGGGACGGGAATCCATATCACCCGCGAACATGCGCTGAAATTCGAGCCGTTCGACCTTGTCCTGCATCAGCGCCAGGTCTTCGCTGACCGAATCGACGATCTCTTCATCCTGCTCTTCGATCGCCAGTTCCAGCATTTCTGCGGCATCGTTCAGGCCGCCATCCAGGTCGTCCAGGGTCGTTACGATGGTTTCCAGCCGGGCACGTTCGCGACCCAGTTCCTGGGCCTTTTCGGGGTTATTCCAGATGTCCGGGTTTTCCAGTTCGCGGCTTACTTCCTCGAGCCGGTCCCGCTTGTGAGCGTAGTCAAAGGTACCCCCTAAGCGCCTGTGCTCGGCGTTCGAGGTCTTCCATCAGGTTCGTGTACTGGTTGGTTTCCACTTGGGCAGGTCCATGGATTACGAAGGGCTGCATTCTACACAATGACATTGCGTGTTTATACTGTGATAAATTAGACGGTCAATCATCCTGAGGTAATACATATGATCCAAAAACCCGTGAAGCTCATTCTGAGCGCGCTTACCGTCCTGTTTTTCATGCTCCCTGTTGCTGTCGTAGCCCAGGATACGACGCCACCGCTGGCTGAAGCGTGGGTGGTTACACCTAAAGATGGACAATCGACGGAATTGTGGAAGGGACTGACCGCACACATGGCTTTTCGATCCGAGCATGGCGACAAACGTGAATGGCAGGCTTACACCCCCGTGCTGGGCGACGATCTCAGCCGTATAGCCATTCGGTTTTGCTGCTTCAACTGGGCGGATCAGGACACCTACGACGCAGAAATGGACAATGCTGACGAAATCAACGAGCATTTCAAAAAACACGTCGCACCGCACACCGAGACGTGGACTCACCATTTTGAATCCTTCGACTGGGCTAACTCTCACTGGGTAGAGGGCGATGAGCCTTACACCCTGTATGCGGTGACCAACTTTAACCTGAAACCCGGACAGGTCGCGCAATTCGATGCGGCACGCGAGAAGATGAGCCAGATCGCTCTGGACCAGGGTTGGGCAACGGATAAACGTCCCTGGCTGTGGTCAGAAACCATCGGGGGCAAGCAGCAGCAGAGCGTCATCATCCCGCATGTCAATTTCGCCAGCATGGATCGCGGGGACCAGACCTTTTACAAGTTCCTGACCGAGCACATGAGCGAAGCCGAGGCTTCCACTTTGTTGCAGCAATTTGCCGAATCATCCTGGACATCAGATTTCCAGATCTGGAAGCACCAGGAAGAACTGTCGATGGACAGCGAAGACTAAATTCAACATAAATACGAACGGCATCAAAACCCGCGGTAGCGATGCCGCGGGTTTTTTTTCAAGAGGCAGAATAATTGAATCAAATGAAGCAATTCAGACAGGAAGTACGTGATTGGCTGGAAACCCATTGCCCCGAGTCCATGCGTTCGCCATATCGCTCCGAAGCGGATGTTTGCTGGGGTGGCCGGGATTTCGCATTCCAGAGCGAGGACCAGCGACTGTGGCTGCAGCATATGGCCTCCCGCGGTTGGACGGCGCCGGCCTGGCCGCGCGAATATGGAGGCGGTGGACTCGGTCGGGCCGAGGTCAAGATATTGAAAGAAGAGCTGGCCAGGATACATGCCCGTCCGCCCCTTCTGAGTTTCGGAATTTCGATGCTGGGCCCAGCTTTGCTCAAATTCGGCAGTGAAGAACTGAAACAACGGCATCTACCCCCCATCATCCGCGGCGAAATCCGCTGGGCCCAGGGTTACAGCGAGCCGAACGCCGGCTCGGACCTGGCCAGCCTGGCAGCGCGTTGCGAAGACAGGGGCGATCACTACTGCCTGAACGGGTCAAAAGTGTGGACCTCATACGGTGACAAGGGAGACTGGATGTTCTGCCTGGTGCGGACCGATTTTGAGGCGAAGAAACACGAAGGCATCAGTTTCGTGATGTTCGACATGTCAACGCCCGGCGTATCCACGCGGCCTATCCTCCTGATCAGTGGCAAGTCGCCGTTTACCGAAACCTTCTTTGAAGACGTTCGAGTAGAAAAAGACCAGGTAATTGGCGCCGTTAACCAGGGCTGGACGGTAGCCAAGTACCTGCTCACCCACGAACGTGAAATGATCGCCGAAAGCGGGCTCAGCACTGCCGGCACGAAATCGGTCGGCAAAACCGCAGCCCACTTGTTGGGTACGGAAAACGGCATTCTGCATAATTCGATGTTGCGTAGCGACATTGCCCGCTTCGAGATGGACGAACGCTGCCTGGAATTGACCATTGAGCGTGCACGTGACGAGGTCAAGGCAGGGGTCAGCCTGGGTGCTGTTTCATCCCTGTTCAAGTATTACGGAACAGAACTCAACAAGCGGCGCAATGAACTGTTGATGGCTATCGGCGGAAACGACGCGCTGGTCTGGGAAGGCGGCGACAGCCATGATGGCCAATTACCCAGGGGCTGGTTACGCAGCAAGGGGAATTCGATCGAGGGCGGAACCTCGGAAATTCAGTTGAACATCGTCGCCAAACGAATTCTCGGCCTGCCCGGGTAAGGAGTAAAAACACATGGCACTGGTACTGAACGAAGAACAGCTGATGCTGCGCGATTCCGCCCGGGACTTTCTAACAGAGCGCGCACCTGTCAGCCACTTGCGCGCGCTGCGCGACAGTGGAAATAGCGATGGCTTTTCCCGCGAATTGTGGGCCGGGATGGTTGAAATGGGATGGACCGCCATCCTGGTGCCGGAAGAATACGGCGGCCTGGATTATGGCTTCACCGGGATGGGTATCGTACTGGAGGAATGCGGCCGCACGCTGACCCCCAGTCCACTGCTGGGCACGGCTATGACAGGCGTGGCGGCGTTGCGTTTTGCCGGCTCCGACGAGCACTGTGCTTCATTGTTACCAGCCGTCGCCGCGGGCGATCACCTACTGGCGCTCGCTTGCGATGAAGGCAATCCTCATGACCCCGGCCGGGTACGTACAGAGGCTGAAGAGTCCGCAAACGGTTACCTGCTGACGGGAACCAAGACCGCGGTGCTCGATGGCCATATTGCCGATACTTTTATTGTCAGCGCCTGGTACGGCGACGGTGTTTCTCTATTCCTGGTACCGGCCGGCGCTGCCGGAGTGCAGGTTGAGCGCTACCCTGCCCTGGATACTCACGCAGCGGCAAACGTGACCTTTGACCGTGTTGGGTTGGATAGCGGCAGCCTGCTGGGCGCACCCGGCAACGGCTCAGCGCTGCTTGACCGGGTTCTGGATGTCGCGCGGATCGCGGCATCAGCGGAAATGCTGGGCATCGCCCAGGAATCTTTCCAGCGCACACTGGACTACCTGAAAGAGCGCAAACAATTCGGCCAGCCTATTGGCAGTTTCCAGGCGCTGCAACACAGGGCGGCTCACCTGTTTGGAGAAATCGAGATGTGCAAATCCCTGGTGCTCAAGGCTCTGCAATCGCTGGATTCAGGCATCGAAGATTGCGCGGAACTGGCAAGCCTCGCCAAGGCCAAGTTGAGCGAAACAGCCCACCTGGCTACCACCGAAGCCATCCAGATGCACGGAGGAATCGGCATGACCGATGATTTCGACATCGGGTTTTTCCTGAAACGATACCGGATACTCGAAACTGCATTCGGTGACCGCTACTTTCACCTCGACCGTTTCGCGCGCCTGCGCGGTTATTAGTCACAGGGTTTTAAATCATGCCAGAAACTATCAAAGCTACCGAACTCGCTTCGTTGATCGGAATAGAGCAGGAACCCTCATCCTGGCTGGAAATCACCCAGCAACGGGTCAACCAGTTCGCTGACGCCACCAACGACCATCAGTTCATCCACGTTGATCCTGAGAAAGCGGCAAAAACACCCTTTCGCGGACCGATCGCCCACGGGTTCCTGACCCTGTCACTGGTACCGGGCCTGCTGGCCGAAACAGCAAAAGAAATAGAAGGGTTGGCCATGGGCATCAATTACGGATCGGACAAAGTCCGTTTTCTGCAGGCCGTACCGGTTGGTTGCCGGATTCGCGCGCATCAAAAGCTGCTCGAAGTTACCGAAAAAGGGCGTGGCCAATGGCTAACCAAGGCCCTGGTCACGGTTGAAATAGAAGGCCAGGATAAACCGGCGCTGATTTCCGAATTTTTGGCGATGTTAATTGTTAGATAATTTACCTATCATATTGATATATAGGAGTTATAATGGACATTAGATTGGATGGTCAAGTCGCAATCATCACCGGAGCAGGCCAGGGCCTTGGTCGTGCCCATGCCCATGCACTGGCTGCACGTGGCGCGCGGGTAGTCGTTAATGACCTGGCGGGAGCCGATGGAATTTCAAGTAATGCGGAAGTTGTCGCCGCTGAAATCCGTAGCGCGGGTGGTGAGGCACTGGCCAATGGCGCCAACGTCGCAGACCTGGGACAAGTAGAGGACATGGTGAGGCAAGCCGTGGACACCTGGGGCCGGATCGACATCCTCATCAACAATGCCGGCATCCTGCGTGACAAGTCTTTTTTGAAAATGTCCATGGAGGACTTTCGCCTGGTGATTGATGTGCACCTGATCGGGTCTGCCAATTGCACCAAGGCTGTCTGGGAATTGATGCGGGAACAGGGCTATGGCCGTATCGTGTTTACGAGTTCGAGTTCCGGCCTCTACGGTAACTTTGGCCAGACCAACTACGGCGCGGCCAAAATGGCCATGGTCGGAATGATGAATACCCTGCACCTGGAGGGCGCCAAGTACAACATAAGGGTCAACTGCCTCGCCCCGGTCGCCGGTACTGCGATGACGGAAGGGTTACTGCCGGAACCGGTATTCAAGCTATTGGCGCCCGAGTACGTGAGCCAGGGCGTCGTTTTTCTCGCCAGTGAGCAGGCGCCAAGCCGCACGGTACTGGCCGCGGGCGGCGGCAGCTTCGCGGTTTACAAAGGCCTGGAAACAGAGGGCATCAACCTCGCGCCGGATCAGGTCGATGCGGATGTGATTGCACAACGTTGGGACGATATCAACAGCGAAGACAGCATGCGTGAACTGCAGGGTGGCTTCGAACAAACCGAGAAGTTTGCCCTCCAGGGCGCTGCCAGCCTGGGGCTGAAATTGTGAGAGCACTGGTTTGTAATGAATACGGCCCGCCCGAAACGCTCGTCATCGAGCAACGTGACGATCCGGTACCCGGAGATTTCGATGTCCTGGTCGAGGTCCGTGCCGCAGGGATCAACTTCCCCGATATCCTGGTGATTGGCGGCAACTACCAGGTCAAAACACCACCACCCTTCGTACCCGGAAGCGAAGTCGCGGGCATTGTGGAGAAAGTCGGAAGTGGCGTAACCCGTTTCAAACCGGGAGACCGAGTCATCGCCACCCCCATCGGTGGCGGCTTTGCCGAAAAGTGTCTCGTAGCAGAAAATTTCTGCCTGCCATTGCCCTCCGGCATGAGCTTTGAACAGGGAGCAGGTTTCACCATCACCTACGCCACCTCGTACCACGCGTTTCGCCAGAGCACAGAACTGATGGCCGGTGAAACCGTGCTGGTGCTGGGCGCTGCAGGTGGAGTGGGCATCACCGCTGTAGAAATTGCACACTCACTGGGCGCCAGGGTCCTCGCTGCCGCCAGCACCGAGGAAAAACTGGAGTTTGCCCGCGAGGCAGGCGCAGATGAGACGATCAATTATTCAAGCAATTCACTCAGGGAGGCGGTCAGGGAGTTGACCGGCGGCAAGGGCGTTGACGTGGTCTATGACCCGGTGGGCGGTGAACTGGCCGAGCAGGCTTTCCGCTCGCTGGCCTGGCATGGCCGATACCTGGTGGTTGGTTTTGCCAGCGGTGAAATCCCGAATTTCCCTGCCAACATCGCGTTGCTAAAGGAAGCCAGTGTGATCGGCGTCTGGTGGGGAACCTGGGCTGCCCACAACCCGAATGACTCTTTGCAGAACCTCGCTGAACTGGCCGCTCTGGTGGACAAAGGGACGCTGAGTCCGCGTGTCACAAAAACATACCCTCTGGACCAGTTCAAGCAGGCATTTGCGTCTCTTACCGAACGGCGGGCCCGCGGCAAAGTCGTTCTGACCCTGCCCTGACGCCGATGTCCATTTCTTTCCCCGACCGTGAAAAACTCTGGCGTGAGCTGGCCGACGGCTCCCTGCCCGACTGGGACATCATCATCGTTGGGGGTGGCATTACCGGAGCCGGAATCTTTCGTGAAGCCGTGAAACAAGGGTACCGCTGCCTGCTGGTGGAACAAAGTGACTTTGCCTGGGGAACATCCAGCCGCTCCTCTAAAATGGTGCACGGAGGATTCAGGTACCTCGCGGCCGGTAATTTCACGCTGACCCGTCATGCGCTGCTGGAACGTGAGCGGCTTGTGAGCGAGGCGCCACGCCTGGTCGAAAGGCTCGGTTACTACTTTCCCTTGTACAAGAGGAAGTTCCCGCCCCGTTTCGCCGCTGGCATCCTGTTTTGGCTGTATGACCGGATTGCCGGCATCCGCAACCACCGCAGCGTCAGCAACCAGGAACTGGGCACAACATTTGCGCAGCTTGATACGGGTGACATGAACGGCGCGTTCTACTACACCGACGCCATCACCGATGACGCGAGACTGACGCTGAGGTTGCTGCACGAAGCCGTCGCTGAAGGCGGTTTCGTGCGCAATTACAGCAAGGCAACCCGCCTGGTGGAAGCAGACGGCAGGGTGAAGGGGGTCACCGTGCTGGATGTGGAGAGCGGTGAACAGCAAACGGTCAATGCGCGCGTGGTGATCAACGCCACAGGCGCCTGGGCCAATCGGCTGGGTGAGGAGCCGGAGCCAGGCCTGACCATTCGCCCACAACGCGGAAGTCACCTGGTCCTGTCGGCCGAAAAATTCCCCGTTTCTGATGCGATATTTTTACAGCACCCCGGAGATTCCCGCCGGCTCTTTATCTACCCGTGGGAAGGACGTACCGTGGTGGGCACCACCGATATCCCTCACCCCCAGGACCTGGACACAGCTGCCAGTATCACGCAACAGGAGCTGGACTACCTGCTGACTGCCGCCGGATTGTTGTTCACCCGCAGACCACCCGTCGCGGACGACGTCATCTCAAGCTGGTCAGGCGTACGACCCATCATTGCGTCCAATAAACCAGGAAACCCATCGCGTGCCAGCCGCGAACACAAAGTGTGGGTCGAAGACGGCATGGTCAGTTGCAGCGGCGGTAAATTGACTACATTCCACCACATGGCAATAGATGTCATGGACCAGGCCCGCAAATTTCTGCCACCGGCCAGCCGTTTAGCCGGCGAGCATTTATTCGCTCCTGTCGCCTTCAGCGGAAGCGAAATTTTGCCGGAAAACCCGGCCTGGGGAGAAAAACTGCTGGGACGTTACGGCGACTCAGCCCGCGGACTGGTCGATGCTGCAAGCGAGGGTACGCTTCTGCCTGTTCCGGGTGGAGCCAGCTGCCTGGCGGAGTTGCGCTGGTCTATAGAGCACGAAGCGGTTGTCCACCTGGACGACCTGATGCTGCGCCGCAGCCGGCTGGGTATCCTGCTTGAAAACGGTGGCGAGGAGGTATTGGACCAGGTCCGCCAGCTGTTTGCAGAGGGTTGCGGCTGGAACGATCAGCGCTGGACCGATGAACTGGACCGCTACCGGGAAACTATCCGCCGGCACTACACGTTGCCGTTCGCCTCATCACCCGTTTAACCCAGCGTTGCCCCGCCATCCATGACCAGCGTGGTGCCGGTGGTATAGGCAGCCTGGTCTGAAACCAGGTACAAGACACCAGCTACCATGTCCTCCGGCTGACCTGCCCGGGGTACGGGAAGCCGGGATAACCACTTCTGCACTCCGGGATCATCGACCAGGGCTGAGGCAAACTTCGTTTCCACGACGCCCGGAAGGATTGCATTGACACGAACACCCTGCTGGCCGTATTCCTTGGCAAAGCCCCGGGTCAGGCTGATCAGTCCCGCCTTGGTCATCGAGTACACGACCTGGCCGGGCAATGGAATGAGTGCCGCGATTGAGGCGACGTTGACGATACTGCCACCCCCACTTTCGATCATCAGAGGCACAGCTGCACTGCTCATGAAGTATGGACCCTTCAGGTTGACCTCGACCGTCTTGTCAAAAGCCGCCGGCGGGAGCTCGGTTGCCGGTCCGTAGAAGGGATTGGTCGCCGCATTATTGATCAAAATATCCAGCCGGCCAAATTCAGCCTCGACGTACTTGAACAGCTCTTCGATTTCGTCCATGTGGCCGGCATGGCATGCAACAGCGACCGCACTGCCCCCGGCGGCCGTGATGGCATCAGCGACCTCCTGGGCACTCTCCTTGCGCCGACTGGTCAGTACGACCTGTGCGCCACATGCAGCCAGGCCACGAGCGATGGCTTCGCCGATGCCCCTTGAAGCGCCATTGACCACCGCCACTCTTCCGTTCAATTCCGCCTGGTTCATTCCTTTCCTCCCAATTGATTACGGCGAAACCGCCGCATGCCGCCGATCCAATGATCGTGGTCTTCAGCCTTTCTCTGAACATAGCTGGCGACCTGCGGATGTGGCAACACCAGGAAGCGCTCCTGCTCTATGCCCGCCAGGATACAGTCCGCCACGTATTCGGTACTGAGAATTCCATCCACATCGTTACCGCCGAAGCCCTCGCCGCCCTCGTCACCTGTCTCTTCGTCCATGCCAATCATTCGCGTTGCGACCGCCTGCGGGCAAACCAGGCAAACCTGTATACCGTCGTCACCATGTGTGATGGCTACAGATTCAGCAAAACCCACGGCCGCATGCTTGCTGGCGGTATAAGCGGCCTCACCGATCTGGCACAGCAATCCAGCCGCCGAAACCACGTTGACCAGGCAACCTCCACCGCGTTCTGACATCAACGGAATCATCACCCGGGCGGCATAAACATGTGCCATCAGGTTTACATCAAGGCAGGCCTGCCAGTGCTTATTCGGCGCCGATGCCGCGCCCTGCGGCCCATCGCCGAAGGCTACGCCTGCATTGGAAACAAAAATATCCACCGGGCCCAGCTCATCCTCGACACGCGCTACCGCAGCCCGGATTTCCTCCTCGCTGGACACATCGAGCTTCAAGGCCATCCCACCCAATTCAGACGCCAGTTGCGTTGCCGCTTCAAAATCCAGGTCAGCGACTGCAACCTTTGCTCCCTCCAGCACAAACGCCCGACAAACTGCACGTCCGATGCCATGGGCGCCGCCGGTTACCAGCGCTATGCGATTGTTGATTTCCATGAGATTTCCTTGCCGTGATGGTCAGGATTACATGCTAGCAAGCCCGCATTGAGGGGTACAATGGATTTCTATGAACACAGCACATCCCTTGCACGTTTTACTGACCAACGACGACGGCCACGAAGCGCCCGGTATCCGCATGATGGCCGAGGTGATGAAAGCCAGTGGCCACCGAATCAGTATCGTGGCCCCCAGCAGCGAACAAAGCGCCACCAGCATGAGCACAACCACGCGCCGCAACATGGCGCTGGAGGAAACGGGCGCCGGCAGTTGGCACCTTGACGCGCAGCCGGCGGATACCGTGCAGGTTGCACTGACGCACCTGCTGCAGGAGGACCCTCCCGACCTGGTGCTGTCCGGGATCAACTTCGGACCCAACCTCGGGATTGGCCTGCATGCCTCGGGTACCATTGGCGCTGCGATCATCGCCTTATTGCATGGTTTCCCGGCGATTGCGGTGTCGGCCGGTATGCTGTTCCAGGAAGCCCGGCAGAAGCCTGCGCTCTTTCCCAGCACGCACGGCATACTCCGGCCGGCCGCTGAGTTCACCTGTCAGTTGATCGAGTCTCTGGTTAACTCACCCGGGCAGGACAACAATTTGCTGCCACCGGGAATCATGCTCAACATCAACTATCCAGCGCTGGCAAAAGAGGCGATCAAAGGCGTGCTGTATCCGGAGGTCTCCTCCGGTCACATGATCCACCTGGGCTACCATCAGTGCGATCAGACCGGCCATCTGATTCCGCGCTATTACCCCGGTGTAGATCCGGAGCGACCAGATGAACAGGAAGGCGATGTGCGCGCCCACCTGGAGGGCTATATAACCGTCTCCCCGGTGAAGCCCGCCTGGAACCCGCCTCCCGATGAGGCCGGTGAATTGCTTGACCGGCTGCAACACATGCCGCCGCTGTTCAAGCGATAATTTCCTCCACCAGCAATTGGCAGCTCTCGCTGCCGCGCCAACGGTTTACGCCGAGACGATACAGCAGCCGAACCGGGCCCGCTGGCGGCAGGTTCTCAGGCAAGCGGTTAAATGCAATGGCGTCTACCGGCTCACCGCCAGTGATCGGCTGAACCACCATCTTCAGATGAGCGCCCCCCACTACGCGGCGGTCGATCACGTCAAAAACGCCATCGAATACGGGTTCCGGAAAGCGTTGGCCCCAGGGACCCAGCTGTTCCAGGCTGAGCGCAAATCCGGTGGAAATATCCTGCGCCTCCAGTTCTCCGTCGGTCAGTATCTCGGCATTGAGTTCATTACCATCAAGAATGGTCGTGACTGCCTCCTCAAAAGCCTGCACAAAATTTGGGTAATGCTCGCGTTCCAGCGTGAGTCCAGCAGCCATCGCGTGACCGCCGAAAGCAAGGATCAGTCCAGGCTGGCGGGCGTCAACAAAGGCCAGTGCATCCCGGATATGCAAGCCGCTGATGGACCGGCCCGACCCCTTGAGCCTATCGGCTCCGTCTGATTCCGGTGCAAAAGCCATGACCGGGCGGTGCACGGCGTCTTTAACTTTCGAGGCCACCAGCCCGACGATACCCTGGTGCCACGACTCATCAAACAGGCACATCGCGGGCGGCGGTTCCTTGTCCCGCAGGGCGGCCACAAGTTCGTCGACCTGGCTCATGGCTTCCTGCTGCATCTGTTCCTGCAGGCCACGGCGTTGCTGGTTGAGCTCATCCAGCTGCTGTGCCAGCAACATCGCTTCCTGTGGATCGTCACAGAGCAGGCAACGAATTCCGGTACCCATATCTTCAAGTCGTCCCGCCGCATTGAGTCGCGGCCCCACTGCAAAGCCCAGGTCGGCGGCACAGGCATAGCGGTAGTCCCGCTTTCCCAGTCTTAGCAGGGCCATCAGCCCGGGACGTGCCATTCCACGGCGGATGCGCTCGATCCCCTGGCGGACCAGTACGCGGTTGTTGTGATCAAGCGGGACCAGGTCAGCCACGGTCCCCAACGCCACCAGGTCCAGGTAGTGCGCCAGGTTGGGTTCGGCCCGGGTAGTGCCAAACCAACCCCGTTCCCGCAACACACGGCGCACCACGCTGAGCAGGTAGAACATGACACTCACGCCGGCCATGGATTTGCTGGGAAACGTATCCCCCCTGCAATTTGGATTGACGATCGCATCGGCGGCGGGAATCACCTCGCCGGGAAGGTGGTGGTCGGTCACCACTACCTGGCAGCCCAGCTCAACCGCCCTGGCGACACCCTCGATGCAGCTGATTCCGGAATCGACCGTGACCAGCAGGTCGGGCGGATCTTCCGCCAGGGTGTCGACCAGCGGCACGGTCAGGCCATAGCCGAACTCGAAGCGGTTTGGCACACGGAAATCCAGTTGCTTACAACCCATCGCGGACAGCGAGAGCATCGCCAATGCAGTACCTGTCGCTCCGTCCGCGTCAAAGTCGCCGACAACCAGGATCTTTTTGTCTTCTGCAACGGCGTCAGCCAGCAGCGTGGCCGCCTCGTTGACACCGCCCAAAAGATCCGGCGGCAGCATATTTTTCAGTCCCAGCAGTAATTCTTCTTGTGTATGGATACCCCGGGCCAGCAGAATCCGGCGAATCACGGGGTGGAGGTCACCGGGTAGATCTGCGGCCTGGCCATCCTCAGGAAGGGAAATGTCCCGGGACCGGATGATCCTGCTGCTGATCATGCCCTGGCGGGAGTGGCAGGTTTGACGAGTGACACTTTGCGGCGCCAGAAACGGCGCCTGGCCCGGTGATCGTAATCTCGCCCCTCACCCTTGCCGTCCAGTAGTCTCAGAATGATTTTTCCGTCATCAACCTGCTCCAGCAGACGTCCTACCAGAGCTTCCAGCCGTTCGAGTTCTTCCACGGCATATTGTGAAAAAGACGCCCAGTCAATCAGTACGGCACGACCATCCTGGCTGAAATCTCCACGCACAGCCTGTTTCTGTTTCTTCAGCTGGCAGTCATTGATGATCGCCAGCCCGCGGCTGACCGGATTGTTCGAGTAAACCGAATCGAAGGGATTATGCATGGCCACTTCCGGCAGAAAACCGCCTCCCCAGAACCAGACAGAGTTGATCTCCTGACGCCTCTCTTGCCGCCGCCGGATATTGACCGGGCAATTATGCAGCGCCACCTGGATTTCGTTCAGTATCCGCCGCCAGAAACGAGCCTCCGGGTGGCCCGGGAGCGCCTCGGAAACGTCCATTCCAAGCGCCTGGTCCAAGGGTGTGAATTCAAATTCCAGGGGTTCGTCCAGCGCGATGCACCAGCGCTCGGGGTGCTCACCATGAACGCTAATTCCTTCGTCCAGCAGTACGCCGCGGATACAGTCCTCAATCCCGTTGCGTTCATGTGTATCCAGGTCGGCGAACCCATGACTGGTCATGAATACCTGCGCCATGTCGGCCCACATGGTCACAGGATCGCTGCGTAACCAGTAGTAATCACCATCGAGGGGCGCCTTGCGATCGCTGACGTGGGTGAGTGCAGCTACCGGCAGTTCTCCGGCTGCATCAATGCCGAAAAGAGCAAACCTCAGGTGGTTGGGGCTTGGCGCATTGATGCTGCAGGGCTGGCCGCGGGAAAACACCTGCTCCAGGGCGGGAAAGCGGTGAGGACCCTCTACCGCAGTGAGCATGCAACGGAATTCATCAACCAGCAGCGTGATGTGAGTTGCTGTCACTTGTACTCGGCGTCGACAATTTCATATTCCCGGTCCCCGGCGGGCGCCCGAACCACGACAATTTCCCCGACCGGCTGACCGATCAGAGCGCGGGCAATGGGTGAGCTAACCGCTATCCGGTTGTGCTTGATGTCGGCCTCGACATCACCAACGATTTGATAGGTGGTCTCTTCCGCAGTTTCTTCATCGCACAGTGTCACGGTCGCGCCAAAAACAACGCGCTCTCCGGGATTCAGCTTTTCTACATCAATTATCTGTGAATGGGAGATAGTCGATTCAAGTTTCTGAATGCGGCCTTCGATAAATCCCTGTTGCTCGCGGGCGGCATGGTATTCCGCATTTTCCTTCAAATCACCATGCGCGCGGGCTTCGGCGATCGCCGCAATGATTTTTGGGCGATCCACCTTCTTCAAAGTGGCCAGTTCTTCGCGCAGGCGTTCAGCGCCTGCCTTGGTCATTGGCTCTCTTGTCATACTTCCAGTCCCCTGTGCAACTGCTGCAGGCTGTGCACGGTGTAGTCATTTTCATGATCAAGCGCGCGCAAGGTGGCCCGTCCGCCCGCAATCGTCGTGGTGTAGCTGACTTTTCGTTGCAAGGCCTCACGGCGGATCGAAAACGAGTCTGAAATCGCCTGTGCGCCTTCTGTCGTATTCACAATGAAACTGATCTCGTCATTCTTGATCAGGTCGACAACGTGCGGCCGGCCTTCCAGAACCTTGTTAACCGATGCGCACTTAATGAAATTCTCCTGCAGGAATTTCGCTGTGCCGCTGGTTGCAACCAGTTCATAACCCCGTCCGATAAGCTCGCGGGCGATTGATACCAATACCTGCTTATCGGCATCCCGGACGCTCAAAAACGCTTTGCCAACCTTTGGCAAGCCGTAACTGGCCGCTTTCATCGACTTTGCGCGGGCGCCGCCGAAACTCCAGCCGATACCCATCACCTCGCCGGTCGAACGCATTTCCGGACCCAGAATGGGGTCCACTCCAGGGAATTTCATGAACGGGAATACGGCTTCCTTTATGGAGTAGAAGTTAGGTATTATTTCCCTCGTTTGTCCTTGTTCTTTAAGAGATTTTCCTGCCATTACTTTCGCGGCAATGCCGGCGAGCGGTAACCCGGTTGCCTTCGAAACAAAGGGTACTGTGCGTGATGCCCGCGGATTTACTTCCAGGACGTAAACGTCCTTACCCCGTACCGCAAACTGCGTATTCATCAATCCTACGACACCGAGCCCCAAAGCCATTGCTTTGATCTGGCGCCGCATTTCGTCTTGTATCTCTCCGGACAGCGAGTACGGCGGTAGTGAACAGGCCGAGTCGCCCGAATGAACGCCGGCTTGTTCGATGTGCTCCATCAGGCCCCCGATCAACACGTCCTGCCCATCGCAAATGGCATCGACATCCACTTCCTTGGCGTGATCCAGAAATCGGTCCAACAGGACCGGAGAATCATTGGAAACCTGCACGGCGTCGCGCATGTAACGCTGCAACTCTTCCTCACCGTGAACAATATCCATGGCCCTGCCACCCAGCACATAAGAAGGCCGCACGACAATCGGGTAACCGATTTCCTCCGCCAGGCCGACTGCCTGTTCGGCACTCATGGCCGTACGGTTCGGGGGCTGCCGCAGTTCCAGTCGCTCGAGCAATTGCTGAAAGCGCTCTCGATCTTCGGCCAGGTCGATCGAATCCGGCGAAGTACCGATGATCGGTACACCCGCTGCTTCGAGGTCGCGTGCCAGTTTCAAAGGCGTCTGCCCGCCAAACTGGACAATCACACCCTTGGGGTTTTCCTTATGGACGATCTCCAGGACGTCTTCGAGTGTAAGCGGCTCGAAATACAGCCGGTCCGAAGTGTCGTAATCCGTCGAGACGGTCTCGGGGTTGCAGTTAACCATGATGGTTTCATAGCCATCATCGCGCAGCGCCAGCGCCGCGTGAACACAGCAATAGTCAAACTCAATGCCCTGCCCGATACGGTTAGGCCCTCCCCCGAGCACCATGATCTTGTCCCGTGTGCCTGGCTCGGCTTCGCATTCTTCCTCGTAGGTTGAATACATGTACGCTGTCGATGTCGAAAACTCGGCTGCGCAGGTATCCACGCGTTTATAGACCGGTCGTATACCCAACTGATGCCGGTAAGCGCGAACCTTTTCTTCCGGTTCATTCAGCAGTTCCGCCAGGCGGCTGTCCGAGAAGCCTTTTCTCTTCAGCTGGAACAACTGCTCTTTTTGCAGCGATTCAAGCACGCAACCCCGAATGTTGTCCTCAGCACGCACGAGTATGCCGATCTGATCCAGGAACCAGGGATCGATCCCGGTCAAATCCTGGATCTCTTGCAGGCTCATAGCGGCACGAAAAGCATCGGCGACATATAGAATCCGTTCCGGGCCGGTTTCGCGCAGCTCGCGTCGAAGGTTGGCCATCCTGGATTCCGGATCACCACCTTCCAGTATCTCGTTCAAGCCATCGCGATCGGTTTCCAGGCTGCGCAGGGCTTTTTGCAGTGACTCCTGGAAGGTACGCCCGATCGACATGGCTTCGCCGACGGATTTCATCTGGGTTGTCAGCGTGGCGTCTGCTGCCGGAAATTTTTCAAACGCAAAGCGCGGGATCTTGGTTACCACGTAATCGATGGCCGGCTCAAACGAGGCGGGAGTGGCGCCGCCGGTGATCTCGTTTCGAAGCTCATCCAGCGTGTAGCCGATGGCCAGTTTCGCCGCAATTTTAGCAATAGGGAAACCGGTGGCCTTCGATGCCAGGGCCGATGATCGTGACACCCGAGGATTCATCTCGATGATGACCACCTTCCCGTCCTCCGGGTTGATCCCGAACTGCACGTTGGAACCGCCGGTGTCCACACCGATTTTGCGTAACACGGCGATCGACGCATTGCGCAACCGCTGGTATTCCTTGTCGGTCAGCGTTTGGGCCGGCGCGACCGTGATGGAATCACCGGTATGCACGCCCATGGGATCGAAGTTCTCGATTGCACAGACAATAATGCAATTGTCCTCGCGGTCGCGGACCACCTCCATCTCGAACTCTTTCCAACCCAGCACAGACTCTTCAAGCAGCACCTCGGTGGTGGGTGACAACTCCAGTCCGCGACTGACGATGGCCTCGAATTCTTCGCGGTTATAGGCAATGCCACCGCCGGAACCGCCCATCGTGAAAGACGGTCGGATGATGGTCGGGTAACCAATGGTCGGCTGTTGCTGCAGGGCTTCTTCCATACTGTGGGCGATGGTTGCGCCGGGCACTTCCAGCCCGATTTCCAGCATGGCATCGCGAAACTTCTCGCGGTCTTCGGCCATATCGATCGCTTCGCGGGAAGCGCCAATCATCTCGACACCGTATTTTTCCAGCACGCCTTCACGAACCAGATCCAGTGCACAATTCAGAGCTGTCTGACCGCCCATCGTGGGCAGCAGCACATCGGGGCGCTCTGCAGCGATGATTTGCTCTACGATACGCCACTCGATCGGTTCAATGTACACCGCATCCGCTGTTTCCGGATCCGTCATGATGGTGGCCGGATTCGAGTTGATCAGGATGACCCGGTAACCCTCTTCACGCAGTGCTTTGCAGGCCTGCGCGCCCGAATAATCAAATTCGCAGGCCTGGCCTATAACGATGGGGCCTGCACCGATTATCAGCACGCTCTTTATGTCAGTTCTTTTTGGCATGGCTTCAGGCCTCCCGCAAAACGGTGACGTTGCCAGCCACCCGCGCCGCGTCGATGTCGGCAATAAAGCGATCGAATACCCCGGCAATATCATGTGGACCGGGACTGGCTTCAGGGTGGCCCTGGAAGCCGAAAGCCGGAGCGTTGGTTAACTCCATGCCCTGCAGTGAACCATCAAAAAGTGACCGGTGGGTCGCCCTGGTGTTGCCGGGCAGACTGTCTTCATCAACCGCGAACCCGTGGTTCTGGCTGGTGATCATGACTTGCTTGCTGGCCAGGTCCTGGACAGGATGATTGGCGCCGTGGTGGCCGAACTTCATTTTCGCCGTGCGCGCCCCCGCCGCCAGACCCAGCAACTGGTGACCGAGACAAATGCCAAACAGGGGAATTCTTTTCTGAATGAACGTGCGGATAGCGGCAATGGCGTAATCGCAGGGCTCCGGATCGCCGGGTCCGTTGGACAGGAACACACCATCCGGCTGCAGGGCCAGTGCCTCTTCAGCCGGCGTTGTCGCGGGAACCACGGTCACCCGGCAGCCACGATCGGCCAGCATGCGCAGGATGTTCAGCTTGATTCCAAAGTCATAGGCAACGACATGGCGTTCCTGCGGCGTTTGCCGCCAGCTGCACTCATCCAGGTCCCAACTGCCCTGCGCCCATTCATAGGTCTCCGGCGTGGTCACTTCGCGCGCCAGGTCCATCCCCTTCATGCCGGGAAACGACTGTGCGAGGCTGATCGCGGCTTCCGGACTGGCAGATTCACCTGACATGATGGCTCCGCCCTGCGCACCCTTCTCCCGCAGGATCCGGGTCAGGCGCCGTGTATCAATATCGGAGATCGCCACGATGCCGTTGCGCTTGAGGTAGTCAGGCAGACTTTCCGTGGCCCGCCAGTTGCTGTGTAAATCCGGACAATCGCGAACAATCAGCCCGGCCGCCATCGGCCTCGAAGATTCTTCGTCCTCAGCGTTACAACCCGTGTTCCCAATATGGGGGTACGTCAAAGTGACGAGTTGCCATGCGTAGGATGGATCGGTAAGAATTTCCTGGTAACCGCTCATGGCCGTGTTGAAGACCACTTCGCCCGTGGTTTCACCGTTTGCTCCAATACCCAGGCCGCGAAAAACGCTGCCGTCTTCCAAAGCCAGCACTGCATGATCAGTCAAGTTTACTTACTCCAGATGTGCAAAACGGGAAAGCTTTTTCAGCTATTCCCGCTTAGAAAAAATTTATCTGCTAGAGCCTTCCGGCCATTCAGCTTCCGGTTGTGTCCTAAGCATCCAGATTTTAACGGAGCCGCCCCTCGCTTGTCTAACCATTCTACCGGAAACTATCGCAAACCCGATAACCAGTCCGCGGCAGAATACAGGCCCGCCGGCTGTTGAATCAGCCAGGCACCGGCATCGAGTGCGCCGCTCGCGTAAATCGAGCGGTCATGGGCCCGGTGCACCAGGTCAAATTCTTCGCCGGCCAGTTTAAACGTCACGGTATGCTCACCGATCACTTCGCCCTCCCGGACAGACCGGTATTCAATGGCACCGGCGTCACCGCCCCGCTCGGTTCCGATGCGCTCTCCCAGCATCAATGCCGTGCCCGAGGGCGCATCCTTTTTCCACTGGTGGTGGATGTCCTCCACGATCACCGGTGTTTGGCGGTCCAGCACCGCCGCTGCGCGTGCGGTCAGGTCCGCCAAAAGATTTACACCAAGGCTCAGGTTGGGCGACCACAACACAGGCACATGGGCCGCTGCTGATTCCAGGGCATCAAGGACATCGGCCGGCAAACCGGTCACACCGCTGACCAGGGCCACGCGGTTTTCAGCGCACCAGTCAGCGGCAATCCGCGTGCCTTCCGGCAGCGTGAAATCAATCAATAAGTCCGGTAGTTCATTCAAACCGGAAAGCGTTGGGCACCAGGGTATCGTGGTTTCCCACTCTGGCGCTTGTGGCCCATCCAGACCAATGATGGTTACGTCATGCCGGCCTGACTGCCGCAGAAACGATTGCGGCGGCCATTCGCCCGGTTCCGTGAATGGCGATGCGCATCATTGCCTCAGGAGGTCATCCGGTCAAAAAACTCTCTCACACCCTTCAACCAGGACTGGGAGCGTGGATTGTGCAGGCTATTGTCCTTGGTGAAGGTTTCTTCAAATTCCCGCAGCAGGTCTTTCTGTTTACGGGTCAACTTGACCGGGGTTTCCAACACCACCCGGCACATCAGATCCCCTGTACGATGGCTGCGAACGGATTTCACACCCTTGCCTTTCAGGCGAAACATGCGGCCAGTCTGGGTTTCCGCAGGCACTTTCAGATTCACCTGCCCGTTCAGGGTCGGAATCTCCAGCTCACCACCCATGGCGGCCAGTGTGAAACACACCGGTACTTCACAATACAGGTCATCACCGTCGCGTTCGAATATCGTATGCGGCCTGACCCGGACCTCGACATAAAGGTCACCGGCGGGAGCACCATTGGCGCCAGCCTCGCCTTCACCAGCCAGCCTGATCCGGTCGCCGCTATCGACACCTGCCGGAATCTTCACGGACAGTGTACGCGTTTCCCGCACCCTGCCCTGGCCATTACATTCCGCGCAGGGGTTGCTGATCTGCTGGCCTGCACCCTGGCAGGTGGGACAGGTTTGCTGCACGGAAAATATCCCCTGCTGCATCCTGACCTGGCCGACACCCCCGCAGGTCGTGCAGGTTTGCTTCTTCCCGTCACTGGCCCCGCTACCATGGCAGTTCTTGCATTCTCCCAGCGTAGGAACCCTGATTTCCCGATCAATGCCGGCGACGGCTTCTTCCAGATCCAGATCCAGTGCGAAGCGCAGGTCCGACCCGCGTTGCTGAGTTTGTCTGCGGCGCCCGCTACCACCGAATATGTCACCGAAAATATCTCCGAAAATATCTCCGACATCACCCTGAAAACCACCCGGGCCACCCGGACCGCCCTGCGCATTTACGCCCGCATGGCCAAACTGGTCATAGGCGGAACGCTTTTGCGGACTGCTCAGGATTTCGTAAGCTTCCTTGGCTTCCTTGAAGCGTTCCTGGGCTGATTCATCGTCCAGGTTACGATCCGGATGGTATTTCATAGCCAGGCGTCGATAAGCCTTTTTCAGCTCATCGTCACTGGCGTTCTTCTGAACACCCAGAATTTCGTAATAGTCCCTGTTTGCCATGCCTTTATACCAATTGTTCTGCGACAGACCTAAGGACCATCTGCCGGAAAATCAAGGTCCAAAAAACCCGGCCGGGGCCGGGTTTCTGGTTCCTGTGCAGTTTTGAAAAATCAATCCTGCTTCTTATTCTCGTCAACTTCTTCGAACTCGGCGTCGACCACATCGTCATCGCCGGAGCTGGCTTCAGCAGGCTCAGCCTCTTCTGCCTGTGCCTGTTCGGCGGCCTTCTGGTAAATGACCTGACCGGCTTCGGACAGCTTTTCAATGGCTGCTTCGATCGCCTCCTTGTCATCACCTTTCATGGCTTCCTCGACACTCTCGATTGCGCTCTCGACCTTGCCACGTTCTTCGTCGCTGACCTTATCACCCATCTCTTTCAGACTGGACCGGGTAGCGTGAACGATGGCGTCTGCGTTGTTGCGCGCACTGACCAGTTCATGGAATTTGCGATCATCCTCAGCATGCACCTCAGCATCCTGCACCATGCGATCGATCTCATCCTCAGACAGACCGGAACCCGCCTTGATTTCAATCTTCTGCTCTTTGCCGGTTGCCTTGTCAGTAGCACTGACGTGCATGATGCCATTGGCGTCGATATCGAAAGTCACTTCGATCTGTGGCATACCGCGGGGCGCTGCACCGATTCCGGCCAGGTCAAACCGCGCCAGCGACTTGTTAGCCGAAGCCATGTCGCGCTCACCCTGCAGCACGTGGACCGTCACCGCCGTCTGGTTGTCGTCGGCCGTGGAGAAAACCTGTGATGCCTTGGTCGGCACCGTAGTGTTTTTCTCGATCAGTTTGGTCATTACGCCACCGAGGGTTTCAATGCCCAGTGATAGCGGCGTTACATCCAACAACAGCACGTCTTTCACGTCACCGGCAAGCACACCACCCTGGATCGCAGCACCGCAGGCGACAGCTTCGTCAGGATTCACATCCTTGCGCGGCTCACTGCCGAAAAATTCAGCCACAGTTTCCTGGACTTTCGGCATGCGGGTCTGCCCGCCAACCAGGATGACATCGTCGATATCGCCGACTTTCAGCCCGGCGTCGTCGAGTGCTGTCCGGCATGGGCCGATGGTTTTGCTGACCAGGTCGCCGACCAGTGACTCCAGCTTGGCGCGGGTCAGCTTGATGCTGAGGTGTTTCGGGCCGCTCGCATCAGCCGTGATGTACGGCAGGTTCACTTCGGTCTGTTGCCCTGCTGACAATTCAATCTTGGCGCGCTCGCCGGCTTCTTTCAGGCGCTGCAAAGCAAGTGGATCGTTCCGCAAGTCAACGCCCTGGTCTTTCTTGAACTCTTCCACCAGGTAATCGATAACGCGCTTGTCGAAATCTTCGCCGCCCAGGAATGTGTCGCCGTTAGTGGCCAGCACTTCGAACTGGTGTTCACCGTCAACATCGGCAATCTCAATGATCGAAATGTCAAAGGTTCCGCCACCCAGGTCATAGACAGCGATTTTGCGATCACCACCTTTCTTATCCATGCCGTAAGCAAGTGCCGCAGCAGTAGGCTCGTTGATGATGCGTTTGACCTTAAGGCCGGCGATCTTACCGGCATCCTTGGTGGCCTGGCGCTGCGAATCGTTGAAGTATGCCGGTACTGTAATCACCGCCTCGGTGACTTCTTCACCCAGGTAGTCTTCAGCCGTTTTCTTCATTTTCATCAAAACGCGTGCAGAAATTTCAGGCGGCGCCATTTTTTTGCCGCCCGCTTCTACCCACGCATCGCCGTTTTTCGCTTCAATAATGTTGTAAGGGACCAGGTCCTGGTCTTTCTGAACGACATCTTCCGAAAATTTACGGCCAATCAGCCGCTTTACGGCAAACAGTGTATTAGTCGGATTGGTAACGGCCTGGCGCTTTGCCGGCTGTCCTACCAATACTTCGTCGTCCTTGGTAAAGGCGACTATTGAGGGCGTGGTGCGATCACCTTCTGCATTTTCGATGACTTTCGGCTGTCCGCCTTCCATCACTGCGACGCAGGAGTTTGTCGTACCAAGGTCAATCCCGATGATTTTACCCATGTGTTTGTTCTCCCGAAAAAATATTAAATTAATTGATGCTCCTGAAATGGGGTTGTTCAGGGCATTTTCAACGATCTGAAGCCCGAAAAGTCAGGGTTTGCGCGAGACGATCACCATTGCCGGGCGAATCAGCCGGTCATGCAGCCTGAAACCTTTCTGCAGCACTTCCAGCACGGTGTTCTCATCGACATCTGCCGATGGCAGCATGGTCATTGCCTGGTGGAACTCAGGGTCGAATCGCTGCCCGGTCGGGTCGATGAGCTCCAGGTCGTGGTCCTGCATGACCTTTTCCAGCAACTTCAGGGTCAATTGCTGGCCTTCCTTAAGCGAATCAACGGTCACCGACTCGCCGCCAACACCCAGGCCGCGTTCCAGGCTGTCCCAGACCTGCAGCAAATCCTTCATGATTTTTTCCAACGCCAGCTTGCGTGATTTTTCCAGGTCACGCATCAGACGTTTGCGGGTGTTGTCCATTTCAGCCTGCATACGCAGCATCGCTTCACGATGCTTCGCCAGATCCTGTTCAGCAGCGGCAAGCTCACTGGTTGCATCGTCCGAACCAGTGGCTGCTTCGGAGTCGGTACCCTCCGGTCCGGCCTCACCAGCGGATTCCATTTCTATCTCAACCGGTTCTTCGAATGGGTTGTTCTTCATTTCTGTCACGTTGTCTATCTCCCCTGGCCCGGCATAAGCGATGGCGCCGGAACCAAACAAAAGCTAATTTGTAATCCCCCCGAAATATGGGGTTGCCGGAATACGATTCAAGCGGCTTACCTACATGGAATCGATTGCCCGATGCTCTGACGCGTGCTAATTTCATCGGCTGTTCACGCTCGATTAAAAAATGCTCAATTTTCTGCAAATCCGTAATTACGCCATCGTGGATTCTCTCGACCTGGAATTCGCTGGCGGTTTTACCTGCGTGACCGGTGAAACAGGCGCCGGTAAATCCATCCTGGTTGATGCGCTGGGCCTGCTTTGCGGTAAACGGGCGGATACCTCAGCCATCAGGGACGGCGCCACCAGGGCGGAGTTGAGTGCCGAGTTCGAGACTGCAGAAGGACAATACCGCCCTGCTCTGGCTGCAGGATTCAGAACTGGATGACGGGAACAGCTGTCTACTGCGCCGGGTGATCAGTGAGGGCGGACGTTCCCGCGCCTGGATTAACGGCACCACCGTCACGTTACAGCAGCTCTCCACACTGGGTGAGCTGCTGGTCGAAATCCATGGACAAAACGAACACATTCTGCTGGTGCAAAACTCAGAACAATTTCGCTTACTGGATGGCAGCGGAGATTACCCGGCTGAACTGAAAAAAGTTAACCAGAGCTACGAAAAATGGTCAGCCCTGGAGCATGTGAAACAGAGCCTGCTGGATGAAACACCACTCGACGCGGGTGATATGGACCTGATTCGTTATCAGATTCGCGAACTTGAAGGCAGCATGATCCCCGCTGACGAATTCACCAGGATCGAAGCAGAACACAAGATCATGGCCCGGGGCGGTGAAGTCCTCGAATCATTGGAGTTTGCATCCCGGTCTCTGGAATCAGAAGATGCAGGCGCCAGCCAGGTGATCCACAGAGTCGCCGACCAACTCGAATTGCATGCACCACTGGATCCTGACATTGCCAGCGCAGTTGAACTGCTGCGTAGTGCAGCCATAAATTGTGACGAAGCACACAACAACATCCAGTCGGCCCGCATACGCCTTGATCTCAGCCCGGAACGACTTGCGGAGATGGAGCGCCAACTTTCCACCCAGCATGACCTGGCTCGCAAACACAGGGTTCAGCCGGATAATCTGCAGCAGGTGCTTGACGAGTTGAAAGCGCGCTTCGATCGCGCCGGTTCGCTGGAGCAGCGCCTGGCGCAGGTTCAGGAGCAACTCAACGCCGCACTCGGCCAATACCGCGCTGCCGCCGCCACACTGCATGCGCAAAGGGGAAAGCACGCGCAGGAGCTCGCTGACAGCGTAACCGCATTGATGCAGCAACTGGGCATGGAAGGTGGAAAATTTGAATTCCAGGTGATCGCCGGTACGGACGCCACACCCACATCGCGGGGGACCGATCAACTTGAGCTCCGCGTCAGTGCCAACCCGGGCGTAGCGCCCGGTCTGTTGCGCAAAGTCGCTTCCGGCGGCGAGCTTTCCCGCATCAGCCTGGCCATCAAAGTGGCGGCCAAAGCGGGATCCGCCGCGCCTACGCAGGTTTTTGACGAAGTGGATGCCGGCATCGGCGGGGATACGGCCAACGCGGTGGGCGCCCTTTTGAAAAGCCTCTCGGCCAGCGGCCAGGCGCTGTGCGTTACGCACCTGGCGCAGGTCGCAGCGTTCGCGGACCATCAATTCCGGGTATTAAAGAACGCCGGGGAAAGTGAGACCCGAATTCAGACCAGTCTGCTGGCGGACGAAGAACGCGTAGATGAAATTGCGCGAATGCTGGGCGGGCGGCTTTCAGAGCAAAGCAGGGCGCATGCCAGTGAATTGCTGACTACGGCTTCAACACGACACTAATTGCGTTTGGGGCGAACATAGATCACGAGGCTGTGGTCCTCGATTTCATAACCATGGGCTGCAGCTATTTTTCGCTGCGCCGCTTCGATTTCCTCGCTGATGAACTCAACAACCTTGCCGGTTTCAACGCAGACCATATGGTCGTGGTGCTGCCCTGAATCGAGTTCATAGTAGGCCTGCCCGCTCTCGAAATTGTGTTTCTCCACCAGGCCGGCAGATTCGAACTGACTCAGAACACGGTAAACGGTCGCCAGGCCGATTTCCTCTTTAGCCTCGATCAGGCAGCGGTAGATGTCATCGGCAGTGAGGTGTTTATCTCGCTGGGTCTCCAGAATCTCGAGAATCCGCTTGCGCGGGTGCGTCACTTTGAGACCCGCCCGCTTGAGGTTGTTGTCTTTCACCGAAATACCACTATTTTATAAGGCCGCAGATATTGTATCATTCACGCACTCTGTGCCACGCTAAAAATCCAGCCCGGAATTTCAATGATCATGCGCTATCTTTTTTTACTACTTTTGTGCACGCTTGCCTGCAGCGGTTGCAACCTGATTTATAAACAAAATATCCAGCAGGGCAATGCAATCGAGCAGGATGACCTGGACGAGTTGTACGTCGGCATGAACGAGCGGCAGGTGCTTTTCGTGCTGGGAACGCCTTCGGTCAAGGATCCTTTTCACCCGGACCGGTGGGATTACGTGCAGACTTTCAGCCGGCGCGGAAGTGACATGGTGCAAAGGACCGTCACGCTGCGCTTCAAGGATGGCCTGTTGACAGAAATCGACGGCCAGAATGATCCCTTTGGCACCTCTTCGGGCGGGGGCTCAAATGAGGTTGCATCGTTCGTCAAAAAAACCCCCACCGGTACTGAAGTCGATTCCGGTGGAACATCGTCAGGAAGCCCGCAGGACGAAGCGGTCGAATCAGCCCGCGATGAAGTATTGAAGGGTGTTGATCCCGACATCGAAGCCATTAACGAACGCAATGCCGAAGACCGCGACTATCAGCGGGATATGGAGATGCTCGACCAGACTCCGGACGACGACCTGTCCTCACCTGATATAGACGGTTAAGGGGATTTGGCCTTTTTGAGGGCTCGCTGCTTGCGCTGTTCCTTGGGGTCAGCGATGAGGGGACGGTAAATTTCCACCCGGTCACCTTCGGACAGGCAATGGTCGGCTGGCACTTTCCTGCTGAAAACACCCAGGGCATTGGGATCCGGCTCCAACCCTGGAAACTCCTGCAGAATTCCGGACAGCTCAATCGCGCGGGCCACGGTGCAACCCACAGGAACATCCAGGCTGACCAGGGACTGCTTACCCGGTGTCGCATAAGCCACCTCGACCCGGATCTGTTTGACATCGGTTTCAGCGCCGATAGACATCGTCGGCCCGCTCGCTGAATTCGTTGACCATCCGGTCTGCGATATGAGTAAATCCCCTGCGGAATGCCGAAGACAGCACTCTGCTGGAAAAATCAAAGCCCAGCATCAGGGTTACCTTGCTGCCATCCGTGCCCAGTGGTTCGAACAGCCACTCGCCGGCCAGGCGCCGGAACGGGCCTTCGACCAGGGAAAGCGTGAGACGCTCCCCGGGCACAAACCGGTTTCGCGTGGTGAACGTCTGGGTGATCCCGCTGGCTTTCACCACCAGGGATGCGAGCTGTTGCTCATGGGTTTGCTCGTGCACTTGCGCAGACAGGCACCAGGACAGGAACTCCGGGTAGGAGGGCACGTCCTGAACCAGCCGGAACATGTCCATTGCCGAGTGAAGTACGAGGGCTGATCGCTTGATTTCCATGCGTTATCGGTATTAACAGGATTGAGCAAGGCGCGGCAAGCATAGCATGAGCAACGCCGCAGAACGTAGAATAGGCCGCATTATGAATAACACAACAAAAAAAGGCTCGAAAACCATCGCACTCAACAAGCGCGCACGTTTCGAGTACCACATAGAGGAACGGCTTGAAGCCGGTATCTCACTTGAAGGCTGGGAAGTGAAATCCCTGCGTGAAGGTCGTATCCAGTTCGCAGACAGCTACGCGCTGCTCAAGGATAACGAAGCGTATCCTGTTTGGTTGCCGGATCAGCCCGCTGCCAACCGCCTCCACCCACATAACGCCCGACCCGGTGCGCACGCGCAAGTTGCTGCTGCACCGCAGGGAAATCGACCGCCTCACCGGTGCGGTGGACCGTAAAGGCTATACGGTCATCCCCACGGCCATGTACTGGTCGCGTGGCAAAGTGAAGGTCGAGCTTGGGCTTGCCAAGGGTAAACAACAGCACGACAAGCGCAAAACCGAAAAAGACCGTGACTGGGAGCGCCAGAAAGGACGCATCATGAAACGCGGGTGACCCCAATCAAGAAACCCGCTCTACAGGGTCGTTAAACTGTGTAGGCCAATCTCATCAAGGCTGTCATGAATATGCAGCGAAAAAAACCCATCCGCGTCGGCCTGGCGGACAAAAGTCCGTTGATCCACGCGGCGATAAAGCAACTGCTTTCAGCAGACGACCGCTTTGAGCTGGTTTTCATGGCCGTCAATTGCGATGAGTTTTTTCGCCAGATAGAGAAAACGCCGATTGATGTAGGCGTGATTGGCTGGATTATCGGTCCATGCGACGGGCGCTTCATCCTTGACCACCTGAACGCCGGAAAAAGCCCGACCCGGGTCATTGTCTATACCGGCCATGAGAGCAAGAAGATCCCCTCTATGGTGCTGACGCATGGTGCTGCGGCCTTCGTTTCTAAAATGGAACAGCCGGCGTTCCTGCTGGACACGATCGAGGCAGTGGCAGACGGCAGGATGGTGTTCCCCTATATCGATGTCCGCACTGTTTATGACAATCCGCTCACCACGCTGACCCGGCGCGAGCTGGAAGTGCTGGCAGACCTCGCTTCGGGACGCACCAACAAACAAATTGCCCGTGACATGAGCGTCTCCCTTAATACCGTCAAATTCCACGTCAGGAATCTCTTCCAGAAGCTTGGCGTGAACAGCCGAAGCCAGGCGATTGCGCTCTACCTCCAGTCCTGAACCCATCATAAAGGGTAGCTAAAACCCTACCCGTTTAACCCACCCTGCCCCTCCCGATGGATGGCTCGATAATTCGTCCCATCTTTTAAACTAATTCCCAGGCCAGGCAATGCCGGGAGGGCACGGGACATGACAGAACATGAAACGTTGAAATGCTATCTGCAGGAATGGGCCGGAGCCGACGAATTACGCAGCGCAGTGGGCATCACGACCCTTTCAATTGCCGATTCCTGCTGTGCGATTGCGGAAATCATCGCACTCGGCCCGCTGGCCGGAAACCTGAATACGGCACAAGGCGAAAACGTCGACGGCGACACCCAGTACGAACTGGATATGCGGGCCAACGAGTTGATCATCGATGAAATGATCGATGCCCCGGTTGCGTACCTGGCGTCCGAAGAGCTGGAACTGCCGGTTCCGATCAACCAGGGCGCGCCGCTCTACGTGGCCATAGACCCGCTGGACGGCTCATCCAACATCGACACCAACGTCTCGGTGGGAACAATATTCTCCGTAATGCCGATGCGCTGTGACAAGGGCGATGCCGAATCTGATTGCTTCCTGCAAAAGGGCACGCAGCAACTGGCGGCTGGTTATGTCATCTACGGACCACAGACAGCCCTGGTGCTGACCCTGGGTGAAGGCACCCATGTCTTTACGCTGAATCCTGATACAGGTGAATTCTGCCTGACGGCACACCGCCTTCAGATTCCGGAAGAAACCCAGGAGTTTGCCATTAATACCTCGAATTTCAGGCGCTGGGACGGTCACATCAAGGCCTATATCGATGACTGCTTCGATGGCGCCGAAGGGCCGCATGGCAAGAATTACAACACGCGCTGGATCGCATCGCTGGTTGCTGAATGCCATCGGATCATGGTGCGCGGTGGTATCTTTCTTTATCCGGGCGACCGCCGGCCCGCCTATCGCAGCGGGCGTTTGCGCCTGGCCTATGAGTGCAACCCCATTGCGATGCTGGTTGAGCAGGCCGGCGGCGCAGCATCAACAGGCGAGCAGCGTGTACTGGACCTTGCGCCAACCGACATCCATCAACGGGCACCGCTGATTTTCGGTTCCAAAAAAGAAGTTGAGCTGGTGGATCACTATTACCAGGAAGTTCACCCCAGCCACAAGAGTTCACAGCTGTTCGGCAAACGCGGGCTTTTCCGGACCGGATAATCAAGGAGAGAATCCATGTCAATCAAACACCCCATCATCTCTGTCACAGGCTCATCCGGCGCCGGCACGACCTCGGTAAAAAAGACGTTTCAGCGAATTTTCACTCGCGAAGGCATCAACGCGTCATTTATTGACGGCGATGCCTTCCACCGCTATGACCGGGCCGGCATGAAGCGAGTGATGAAGGAGGAAGAGAAAAAAGGCAACCAGCATTTCAGCCATTTCGGTCCGCAGGCAAACCTCCTTAAAGAATTGGAGGCTGCATTCCGGGATTTCGGCGAGACCGGCACAGGTAAAACCCGTCACTATGTTCATGACGAGGACGAAGCAAAGCTCTACGGTACGCCACCCGGCACATTTTCTGATTGGGAAGATATTTCCGGGGATACCGAGTTACTGTTCTATGAAGGACTTCATGGCGCTGCCGTAACAGACGAGATAAACGTGCCACAACATTGTGACCTGAAAATAGGTGTCGTGCCCGTGGTCAATCTGGAATGGATTCAGAAAATCCACCGCGACAACCTGGACCGCGGCTATTCCCGACAGGTCATCAAGGACACGATACTGCGGCGGATGCCCGACTACCTGGACTACATCTGCCCGCAATTTTCGCAGACGGACATCAATTTTCAGCGCATTCCGACCGTCGACACTTCCAATGCATTCTGCGCGCGCTGGATACCGACACCGGATGAATCGATGGTTGTGATCCGCTTTGCGAATCCAAGGGGTATCGACTTTCCCTACCTGACCTCAATGATCCACGACAGCTTCATGTCGAGGGCCAACTCAATTGTTATTCCGGGCGGCAGGATGGACCTGGCCATGCAGTTGGTCCTGACCCCAATGATCATGCAACTAATGGAGCGCAGCCGCCGGGCCGGCGGACCGCGAAAAGCCGTTCAAGCTGTTCAGAAAACAGCTTGATACAACTATTTAACTAAAGGAGAGCCAATAATGGACCAATCAGAAAGATATGCAGATCTGAACCTGCGCGAAGAAGACCTGATAGCCGGCGGCAAGCACGTACTGTGCGCCTATATCATGAAACCCAAAGCCGGCTTCGGCAACTACCTGGAAACAGCCGCCCACTTCGCTGCTGAATCATCGACCGGAACCAACGTCAAGGTGTCTACGACCGATGACTTCACCCGCGGCATCGACGCACTGGTGTACGAAATCGACGAAGAGAAGGAGATCATGAAGATCGCCTACCCCAACGACCTGTTCGACCGCAACATCATCGATGGCCGCGCCATGCTGGCGTCGTTCCTGACACTGACCATCGGCAACAACCAGGGAATGGGCGACGTCGAGTACGCCAAGATGTACGACTTCTGGATGGGGCCGGAATACCTGCGCCTGCACGATGGACCTGCAACGGACATCTCTGACCTGTGGCGTGTTCTTGGCCGACCGGTCGTTGATGGCGGTTTCATCGTTGGCACCATCATCAAACCCAAACTGGGCCTGCGGCCCCAACCGTTTGCCCGTGCAGCCTACGATTTCTGGTTAGGCGGTGATTTCATCAAGAACGATGAACCACAGGGAAACCAGGTCTTTGCCAGGCTCAAGGAGACCATTACTGCGGTGGCTGACGCGATGCGGCGGGTACAGGATGACACCGGCCAGCCCAAGCTATTTTCGGCCAACATCACCGCCGACGATTACCGGGAAATGATCGCGCGTGGCGACTTCATCCTTGAAACCTTTGCAGAAAACGCCGACCACGTAGCGTTTTTGGTGGATGGCTATGTAGCCGGCCCGGCGGCGATTACCACAGCACGGCGCCACTTCCCGAACCAGTACCTGCACTACCACCGTGCCGGTCATGGCGCGATCACATCGCCACAGACCCAGCGCGGGTATACTGCCTTTGTGCTGGCGAAGATGTCACGCCTGCAAGGCGCTTCCGGGATCCATGTCGGCACCATGAGCCATGGCAAGATGGAAGGCGAAGTGGACGACCGGAACATCGCGTACATGATCGAACAGGACAGCGCTGACGGTCCTTTTTACCACCAGGAGTGGGCAGGCATGCGACCCACCACACCGATTATCTCGGGCGGAATGAACGCGTTGCGCCTGCCCGGTTTCTTCGAAAACCTGGGACATTCCAACCTGATACTAACGGCTGGCGGCGGCAGTTACGGCCACATTGATGGCCCGGCCGCAGGTGCCACTTCGTTACGCCAGGCTGAAATTTGCTGGCGCGACAAGGCAGACCCGATTACCTTTGCCCAGGAGCACCTGGAGTTCGCACGTGCGTTTGAAAGCTTCCCTGGCGATGCCGACCAGCTTTACCCCGGATGGAGGAACAAACTAAATGTTGCAGCCTGAAACCCAACATAGCGGTAACTACCCCGTTGCCATCGTGTGGGATCTCGACGGCACGCTGGTCGAGTCTGCACCTGACCTGGCCACTGCGCTGAATGCCCTGCTGAACGAGCAGGGGCAGCACACCCATTCGGTAGACAGTGTCCGCCCGATGATTGGTGGCGGTGTGGCTAAACTGATCGAGCGGGGATTCCGGGCTGCCGGCGCCCCTCTGGATGAAAATGCCCGGGATGAACTGGTACCCCGCTTTATGGAACTGTACACAGCCTGCGCTACCGAGAGCACACACCTGGTGCCGCATGCCCGGGACGTGCTGACCCATTTCTACCATGCCGGCGTCAAGCAGGGCCTGTGCACCAACAAGCCTATTGCGGTCACACGACTGATTCTGGCCGCGCTGGACATCACCGGATTCTTCAGCAGCATCAAAGGGGGCGATTCAACAAACGAACGCAAGCCGCACCCGTTGCCACTGCTGACCTGCCTGGAGGAGCTGGAGGTACGGGCTGAAGACGCACTCATGGTAGGTGACTCAGGTGCCGATGTCGGTGCCGCGCGGGCTGCCGGTGTCCCGGTCATCCTGGTTCCGGACGGTTACACCGGCGTACCGGCCGTGTCACTCGGGGCGGACTACGTGGTCGGAAACCTGGCCGACATTCCGGGCAGCATCCAGCCACACCCGCCATTGCAACAAAGCGCCTGAGCTTTGATATAGTAGGGCTCTAAGGGAGCCCTACTATGAACAGCAAAATCAAGGCAGGCATACCCGCGATACTGGCCATTGTTGCAATGGTGGTTCCTCTATCAGCCGTTCAGGCCGCTGAAATCGATTTTTCGTGTATGAAATATCGTGTCTGGGGCAAAAGCCATCTGTCCAACCGCTACCGGGAATTTGACATCGTTCTGGAAAATCGTTGCCCGGGACCGGCTAGCTGGACCATGTGCATCGAACGAATGGATCCCTGGACCAACCAGGTAGTGGAAACGCACAATCCGACCGGGTATATCAAGCCCGAAAAAAAGGCCCGGGTTAATCTGCAACTCAAGAAAGGACCGGACGATGATGTTTTTCGTAATCGCTACCAGTCTTTTTATGTCTCCCTGGGATACTCCGTTGACGGGGCGCCAATTGCCCAATGCTACGCCCGCCAGTGCGAAGAGCAAAAAAAGGGATTGAGGGCCAAAGTCAGAGAGAACGAAACAGCCTGGGAAAAAGCAGTAAACAGAATTAATGCTTTAATCGCTGAGGAATGTCCTGATTCAGCCTGGGACAAGACAACCCACGAAGAATGTGAGCAAAAACACCGGGAGGCCAGCCAGGTCGAAATCGATTTGTTTATTGAAAATGACGAGCTATTTCGTGATCAACTCGCTGCGGTCGACCCGCAACACTGCCAGGTCTGGTCAGGCGAGTTGACCGACGAGTAAGGGGACCTGACGCCGCTATCAAAGGCCTGCCAGTTGCCTCAGCCTTTTTAGCCTGTTTTCAGCCGAATGTTGCGCGGATTCCAGGTCAATCTCCTGCCCACTGAAACGTCGCTGTTTGTCGTAATACTCTGCCGGATCCGTTCCATCCGGCTCCTCGTTGATTTGATAGTCCACCCCGTCCAGCACTTCATACAGCGGAAAAACACCACTGCGCACGGCCAGGCTGACCAGTTCGATTGATTCGGCGGGTTCGGTTTTCCAACCCGTCGGACAGGGCGCATGAATCAGAAAGAAGCGGAACCCGGTCATGCCCAGTGCTTTCCTGACCTTGCGCGTGAAGTCCTCCGGGTGCGCAATTGATAAAGTGGCTGCATAAGGAATCCGATGTGCAGCAAGAATTTCAATGATCTCCTTCTTGCTTTCGCCCTTACCACCCGGCGTAGTGGTCGTCTTCGCCGCTGCCGGTGTGGCTGAACTGCGTTGCCCGCCGGTATTGCCGTAAATCTCGTTGTCGTAGCAAAAATAAATCAGGTTTTCATTCCGCTCCGCTGCCGCAGAAAGCGTGGCAATGCCGATATCGTAAGTACCGCCATCACCCGCCCAGCAGATAACGCGTTCCGGCCTGGTGCCATCTTGCGCATTCAGATCGTTCACTGCGGCCACTCCACTGGCATAAGGCCGGTGCAGAGCCAAACGTCGAGGCAACCACGGGCACGCTGTAGGCCGTGGTCGGAAATGCTCCGGCTGTAACAATGCCGCAACAGGCCGGAATCACCAGGGAGTAGCTCTCATCTTCCAGCGCCCTGCCCAGCATCGTGAGGCCGGTGCTCATTCCGCAGCCACCGCAATTGGTGTTGCCCGGCCTGAGCAGGCAGTCGGCTTTGCTATGTTCGTGGACTACAGCGTTCATGAGTCAATTCCTTTCCAAACGGGTTTGCCTGGCTTCGATCTGTCAGTCAGGTCCTGCAGGACTTCGCGGACAGTCTCGGGCACCACGTCACCACCACCCACTCCGGTCAGGTAGCCTTGCAGCATTTGATCCCCCTGCCCTTGCAGGCAAGCCTTTATCTCCTGGCAAAATATGCCGCCGGTGCCGGCCGAATAGTTACGGTCCAGCACGCCGATTTTCGGGGCGTCTCCACAGAGTTCAAGAACCTCCCGTACAGGAAACGGCCGGAACATCTTGATCCGGACCATCCCGACTTTTTCACCCCTCTCCCGCCACTCGTCAATCACGTCTTTGAGCGTGATCGCGATCGTTCCGGAAGCTACGAAAATCCGGTCGGCATCCTCTGTGCGGTGGCCTTCAACGGCGCCGCTGACATCCCTTCCAAATACTTCCCGGAAACCGGCCCTGTGCTCTTCCAGAACAGCCGGAACCTGGCGAATAGCGGCATCCAGATCCATGCGGTGGGTGAGTGTCTCCTGCGGAAAGGCCATGCCACCGATGGTGACAGGATGCGCCATATCAATTCTGTGAGGAATCTCACAATGAGGCAGGAACGAGTCCACCTGTTCCTGTGTGGCCAATTCAATTTCCATCGATGTGTGAGACACGATAAAGGCATCCATGCAGACCATGACCGGCAGCATCACCCTCGGATCCTCTGCCAGCCGGAAGGCCAGCAGTGACGTGTCCGCAACGTCCTGATTAGAATTACAATAAAGCTGGATCCAGGCGAAATCCCGAAACATCAGTGAATCACCCTGGTCCGCCCAGATGTTCCATGGCGGGCCCAGCGTACGGTTCACCGCCGCCATCACGATGGGCAGACGGTAGAACGCGGCCACCATGACGTTCTCCGCCATGTAGGCCAGCCCGTTTGAAGAACTCGCCGTAAAAGTACGGGCGCCATTGAGCGCCGCACCGATGCACACGCCCATCGCACTGTGTTCGCTTTCAACCGGGATGACTCTGCCCTTCGAGAATGGGAAGCGTGCAACGTATTCGACGATCTCGGTTTGTGGTGTGATCGGGTAAATCCCACACACGGCCCCGCGCGCTGTACGATTCGCTTCTCCGGCAAGGCTCATGGAATGGCCTGCGGCATGATTTCCTGTCACCAGGTGCATGTTCATTTTCTATCGCCTCGCCTATCCGGCTTTCATGAAAATCACGGCACGGGAACACTCGCTGACGCAGACCCCGCAGCCCTTGCAATAGTCATAATCAAAAACAATTTCTTTGCCGACCCGTTTCAAAACACCGTCCGGACAATAGGTCACACAGCGGTCGCAGCTGTTGCACACTCCGCAACTCAGGCAGCGTTTGGCTTCTGCGACATCCAGCAGACCCTCATGCACTTCTTCAAACGAGGTGCTTCTGCGCTCAAACGGCAGAACCCCGCCTTCATGCCGGTGCTCGTGTTTGAAGTGTTGCAGTCGAATACGATCTGCCCGCACCACGGAATCAGCGGCAGGTGCATCGCTGTACAGTTTTTCTCCGCTGAACCGTTCATGCAGCAACAGGGCCATATCACGGCCGCATCCGATGGCGGCTGTAACCGTGCCTTCGTTGGTCAGCAGATCGCCGGCGGGATAGACAGGCGCCTCTCCTTCCGCTTCGATCGGATGGTCCCTGGAGAGCTCAGCGCCGCTCGGCAACAGCGACAGGTCTGCGGCCTGCCCTACCGCCAGGATGACGCGGTCACAGGGAATTTCAAACTCTGACCCGGGGATCGCCACGGGCCGACGCCGGCCGCTTTCATCGGGCTCACCCAATTCCATGCGCAAACAGGATAGGTGGCGTTTTTCCTGCTCCGGGGAGATTCGCACGGGTGAACACAGAAAATCGATGGCAATCCCTTCATCGATGGCTTCATCGACCTCCTCAGGTATCGCAGGCATCTCGTCCCGGGTACGCCGGTAAATGACTCGTACGTCACGCGCACCCAGCCGGAAGGCGGAGCGTGCGGCATCAATGGCCGTATTACCGCCGCCTACGACGACAATCTCTTCCCCTTCCACGGTGGCTTTTCCAGACCTAGCCAGGTCCAGGAACTCGATTCCCTGCATGACACGCCCCATGCCGGTGCCGAGATCCAGCCCCAGGTCGATGGAGCTAAGGCTCTGCAGACCGGTGGCAGCCAAAACGGCATCGTATTCGTGGGCGAGTTGGTCCAGGCGATCGTGGTCGATGGGAGAATTGAGCACCGCTTCAACGCCCAGGTCCATGATGCGGGCAATGTCCCGGTCCAGCGCTTCACGCGGCAGGCGGTAATTTGGAATACCGGTGCGCATCAGGCCACCCAGTTCCGCACCCGACTCAAACAGGGTCACGGAATAACCCAGCCTGGCCAGGTGATATGCGCCGGTTAGTCCTGCAGGACCGGCACCGACCACGGCGACCGTCTGCGGGCGTTTTTCGCCTGCGCTGACCCTGACCTCGCCATGATCACCGGCATAACGCTCCAGGGCACGCACGTTGACCGGGCCTTCCAGCTCGGAACGATTACATTGCAACATGCAAAAGCCCGGGCAGACACGGCCGCAGACCGAGGGTAACGGTGAAGTTTCGAGCAGGATCTCCAGGGCGCCGTCAACGTTTTCCTCACCCAGCGCCGCCAGGAACCCCTGCACGTCGTTTCCGGCCGGGCAAATAAAATTGCACGGCGGTGTCGCGTTTTGCCAGACCGGCTGCTGATTCGCCCATTGGCCGGTCTTGATCGCCGGTTCAGCACCGGAATTGTCATCCAGGAACCCATGTCCGCGCGCGTGGGAAATTTCCTGCTTATGAAAGGTGCCGGGACGCGGCTCATCTTGCTGAACGCGCAGTGCTTCCCAGGCATCTTCCGCTGCAGTCGCGTTTCCGCCGTGGAAACCGAAATCATCGAATGCGTCAATAACAGAGGGTAGTTTCATGCCCAGCAGGCGTGCGGCTGCACCCGCCAGTGCCGTATTAACGATGGGAACTGTTTTCGAGCCCAAACCGTGTTTGACGGCGATAGAAGTAGCATCCACCGTTGCGATTCTGAAGGCCGCAACCCGCTCCTGCCCCGCGTAATGTTCCGGGGACTTCTCGCAATTGAGAAGGATCCACCCACCGGGCTTCAGCCCGGACAGAATGGCCGGGGAAATCAACGTCGGATCCAGCACAATCAGGTGGTCAGGTTCATAAATCTGGTTGGGGTTGTGAATCGGCTCGTCGTCACAGCGCAGATAGGCCTGAACCGGTGCGCCGGAACGTTCCGCGGCGTAAACCCCGAATGCCTGGACTGATTTTCCTTCACGATGTTCGGCAGCCGCGAGCAGTTTGGCTAACGTGACGCCGCCCTGCCCGCCCCGTCCATGAATCCTGATCTCGATCATTGGATGAATCCCATTTTGTTTTTTGACCGGCCCGGTGGTGCATTGAGTAACGCGCATAAGAAAGAACCGGATAACAGAAGCTTATCCCTGAAAAGCCAAGAAGCTACTGATGTTGATCATGCTTTTTTGGAATAAGTGGGTGATAAGGAACCAAGGCTGTCAAAAACGTTCAAAAACGGTACAATGCGCGAACTTTGGGGGCGACCTGGATTCGACGCGGGTGATGAAACCTGAGGTGCATGCCGAGCTGCAATTAACTCGTTAAACTGACTGCAAACTTTTAGTTGCCAACGACGACAACTACGCACTAGCAGCTTAAAAACCTGCGTAGAGCCTTCCGCCCGGTTCGTGCCCATACGTCCGGATCACGGGAGTCACCCTATATGGGATCGCGACGAAGCACGCCTGGTGTGGACTCGTTAAAACTTATCCAGGATCGTTTATGGTTTTCCCTGCCTGTCGGGTAATCATCGACTAAATTAATAGACCGGATAAGCATGTAGAGCCAAGGGCGGAGTGCTTGCGGACGCGGGTTCGATTCCCGCCGCCTCCACCAATACAAAAGGTCACCCATTGGGTGGCCTTTTTTATTGCTCGATGTGATGAAGATAGGAAATCCTTTGACCGCTTTCTTCCGATAAACTTCCGTGATGAAAAATCTGCTTCGAAATCTCGCATTGGCAAGACGGCTGGTTGATTGGCGCGCACTCCGAATTCGCAAGCAGAAGTGTTCTCTGTGCGGATTTTGGTATCTGGTGAAATTCGGCAATAACGAACACTCGGTACGTTGTTTACGCTGTGGCGCCAATCCTTCAGCAATGTGTATGGTGGACGCGCTTCTAAACCATGTTCCTGACCTCTCAACACAATCCGTTTACGAATTATCTTCACGCGGTCCCTTTTTCATATTCCTGCAGGAGCGTGCCGGCAAACTCATTTTTTCTGAGTACTTTGACGACATGCCGCGTGGTGGCTCCAAAGACGGGATTCTTTGTCAGGATGTCCAGAACTTGACCTTCCCCGACCATTCATTCGATGTTTGTACATCGCTGGACGTGCTTGAGCATGTGCCGGATGACGATAGTGCCTTTGGCGAAATTTACCGCGTACTAAAACCCGGGGGGCATTTCATTTTTACCGTGCCTTTGAATATTGATCGTGAAACCGTAGAACGGGCAAGAATGGTTGAAGACGAAATTCAGCACATTTTGCCCCCCGAATTCCATGATGATCATATTCGCGGGCAGGGTCAGGTACTCTGTTTTCGAAACTACGGAGCGGACATAGTAAATCGTCTCGAACAACAGGGATTTCAGAATGTTGAAATTGTGTCTCCGGATGAAGATCGTTGGTGGGGCTATGGCCGTTGCGTTGTAGTTGCAAGCCGGAACATAAATACCTGATTCTCTGACAAAGATCAGCTGCCGCTGTGGCGTCTTGATCAATACTGTAAGTATCCAGTTCAATAGCGTTTCGCCCATGACAATCGTCATCTCCGAAACAGAAACGCAGGAAGGATACCCGCCATGCTACAGGAAGCGCCATTCAGCTTACCCGGCAAAACAGACCCTGTTAAAGTCAAGAGAAGAGGTCTCGAAATCCTCAACGACCCCTGGCTTAATAAAGGAACTTCATTCACATTCGAGGAGCGCGTTGCGCTGGGATTGAGCGGCTTGCTTCCGCCGTTCCGCGCCGTCATGGAGGAGCAAGCCCAGCGGGTGATGGAGAATTACTGGCATCACACAGACCCGCTGGACAAATATACGTTTCTGATCGGCCTGGCAGATCGGAACGCCACTCTCTTTTACCGCGTGCTGATGGATAACCTGCAGGAAATGACGCCCATCATGTACACGCCAACCGTCGGCTATGCCTGCCAGCAGTTCGGACACATCTACCGCAAAAACCGCGGCATGTATCTGCATCTTCACCAGAAAGGACGCATCGCCGAGGTTCTGGACAACTGGCCCGCCGAAGAAGTGGATATCATCGTGATTTCGGATGGCAGCAGGATTCTGGGCCTGGGCGACCTGGGCGCTAACGGTATGGGAATACCGATCGGCAAACTGGTGTTGTACGTGGTCGGTGCCGGCCTTCATCCCAATCGCACATTACCCATTTTGCTGGATGTAGGTACCGATAATGAAGAGTTGCTCAACGACCCCCTGTACCTGGGCATCACGCACCGTCGTGTACATGGCGATGAATTCTACGAACTGGTCGATGAGTTTGTACAGGCAGCCACTGCCCGCTGGCCACACGTGCTGATCCAGTGGGAAGACTTTACCAACGACAAGGCCTTCCCCCTGCTGAATCGCTACCGTGACGACGTGCTCTCTTTCAATGATGATATCCAGGGCACCGGCGCTGTCGCATTATCCGGTCTGCTCGCCTCCATGCGGATCAGGAAGGAGCACCTTTCCGAACAGCGTATCGTGTTCTGCGGCGCCGGTTCGGCGGCCGTGGGCATTGCAGACATGATCTGCGCCGGCATCGCCGACGAACACAGCATGACCACAGAAGAGGCGCGCAAACTGGTCTGGATGTGCGACTCCAGGGGGTTGGTTACGACGACCCGCGAAAGCGGACTGGAAGAACACAAGATCCCTTACGCGAGGGACGAAGAGCCGGCTGCTGAATTGCTTGAAGTCGTCAAACGGGTAAAACCGTCGGTATTGATCGGCGCCAGCGGACATGCACACTCCTTCTCCGAGCACGTCGTGAAGAGCATGTACAAGCACTGCCCACAACCCGTGATATTTGCTCTTTCCAACCCGACAACCAAAGCAGAATGCACCGCTAAGGAAGCCTATGAGTGGACCGATGGCCATGTTATTTTCGCCAGCGGAAGCCCCTTCCCCGCCGTTCGGATCGAAGGCCGAATCCACGTGTCGGGCCAGGGTAACAACATGTTCATTTTCCCTGGTGTAGGACTGGGCGCCGTAGTTTGCGGCGCCAGCAAGGTCACCGATGAAATGTTCTTCACCGCTGCCAAAACGCTGGCGCACATGGTCACGGAAGAAGAGCTGGCCGCTGGCACGATCTATCCGGACCTCGGCAAAATCCGGCAGATTTCACTGGCAATTGCAGCTGCGGTCTGCAGGCTGGCCTGGGATGAGGGATTGGCAAGCTACCCCGAACCGGATGACATCCGGGAGTATGTGCGCGATTGCATGTACCACCCGGAATATCGTCCATACATTGCTGTATAGGAGGAATACGGAATCATGGCCATTGCACCCACACTGATGAACTACCTCAAGACAGCCGGGATTGACTATGACCTGGTTGAACACGCGCATTCTTCAACCGCGAGGGCATCGGCCCGTACAGCAGGTCTTCCGGCCCACCAGGTCGCCAAGGCCGTCGTCTTACGCGATGAGGCAGGTTACGTACTCAGCGTTCTACCAGCCAGCCATACGCTTGAAATCGAATGGGTCAATGAAGAGCTCAAGCGGAGCCTGGTCAAGGCTACCGAAGCGGAATTCGCGGAGTTGTTTGTCGACTGTGAGCCCGGAGCTGTGCCGGCCTTCGGCGAAGCTTACGGTATCCAGGTGATCTGGGACGACGACCTTCAGTACACTGCTGATGTCTATATCGAAGCAGGCGACCATGAGCACCTGATCTGGCTTGACCGCAGGGACTTCAAAAAACTGATGTCTTCACTGCCCCACACCATCATCAGCAAAGACAGCGAGGTAGGTTGTTGGAAATACTGAGGCGCTCAGACTGATGCCTGGATGACTTCGAGGAACCCACTGGGACAAACCTCAACGCATTTTCCGCACTCTTTGCAACTGTCGAGGTTAAGTGAAAAGTATCGACCCGGGCCGGGTGATGTCAAGCCGGGTAAAACACCCCGAAGTGCAGTACATATGACACTGTTCACAGCCGAAACATAATCCGCAGGAAAAACACCGGTCGACCTCCGCAAGAAACTGGCTCTCGGTAATGGCCCCCGTGATTTCTGCATGGTCTGCGGTAATTCGAGCCTCACCGGACAATTTGGCCGGTTGAACTCCTGCACACAGATCTTTGCTGCTAAGCAATACGTGTTCAGAATCGATTGCTTGAAAATCACTTTCTTTTTCATCCTCGGGATCTGTGCCAGACAGCCTGCGATGCAATTGCTCCGCGGCCAGCCGGCCCTGCATGATCGCGTCACCGGCAATGCCTGCGCCGGTGGCATCACCCCCTGCGAGAAGCACGTGATTCCCTCTGTTTTCGGGATGAGCAACCAGCCAATCTCCTTTGTGCTCAGCCGATTCCAGGCCTTCCAGGGCGGGGATTTGTGAAACTGCAGTAATCACCGCATCCGCGGTCAACCAACATTCCGGCCCGGAAACAGGAACCGGCCGCCGTCTTCCTGAAGAATCCGGCTTACCCAGAGCCATCCGGCTCAACTGGGCCCCAATCAACTTGCCGTCTTCATTTCTTTCAATCTTTGCCGGCGCAGCAAGCAGCATTAATTGAACACCCTCTTCAAGAGCGTTTTCGATTTCGTCCGGAAAAGCCGGCATTTCCTTGCGGCTGCGCCGATAAAGAATCGTAACTTCTGAGCCGGCACGCCTCGCACATCGCGCTGCATCGACTGCAGTATTGCCTCCGCCGACCACGATGACCCGCGAGCCGAGCTTGATCTTCTCGCCGCTATTGATCCGGGCCAGGTATTCGCTACCGGTCAGCGACCGACGGGCCATCTGCACCCGGAATGCTGAGATCACAGCCTCTTTGTGCACCGACTCCCAGGTACAGGTCGTCGTGCCTGGCACGCAAATCCGCCAGACTGACATCCACGCCAATTTTGCAATTCAGTTCCAGTTCAATACCCAAATCAAGAATTCTTTCTATCTCGGCGTCCAGCACTTCCTGCGGCAGGCGAAAATCCGGCACCCCGTAACGAAGCATCCCACCGGCCTTTTCACGGGCGTCGTAGACCGACACGCGATAGCCCCGGCGGGACATCTGGTAAGCAAAGGAGAGGCCTGAAGGTCCAGCGCCGACGACGCCTATCCACTCTTTCACCTCTGGGCCCTGGAGACGGGGAAGCGGCAAACCGCTGTGAATCGCGTGGTCGCCCAGGAAACGTTCCATGGCGTTTATCGAAAGCGGTTCGTCGAGGTCCGAGCGGTTGCAGTGGTCTTCACAGGGATGAGGGCAAATACGGCCCAGGCTAGCCGGAAACGGGTTAACCTCCGCGATGATCCTCCACGCCTGTGAATATGCCTCTTTCCGGGTAATGCCCGTCTTCTTCCTTTGCGCGACCTTACCAATCCAGCCCCGGATATCACCGCAATTTGCACAACCCGCCTGGCACGGAGCAGCTTTTTCAACTTGTGCCGGCCGGAAAACAGGAGCTATCCGGGCGGTGCGCCCAGGTCGATGCTTCCGACTTGTTGCGCCCGATTCTCACAGGTGGGTCTTTTTATGCCAGGCAACCTCATCGTCAAGTTGCCTTATGCGATGGGACATGGTTTTGAGCAGGTTGACGGCCAACAGAGGATCCTCCTCAATTCTTGTCAACAAAGTTTTTTTGTCAATTTTCAAAACCCGTGCCTCTCCGGCGGCCCGAACAGTGGCTGAACGAACTTCTTTCTCGAATACGGCCATCTCACCAAAGAAATCACCCGACTCAAGAAATGCCAGGTGTTGTTCACGGCCCTTCCGGGATTTTTGAACCACCTCCACGCGTCCGCCCTGGACAACAAACATGCTGTCTCCGGTGTGACCCTGCTCGACGATGCAGTCGCCATCTTCGTAGATTCTGCCCAGCGCGCCTCTTACCATGATCAGGCGACCTTCGGTTTCGGCCGGACATTTTTTCTACCCGGCCAGGCGGCTGAAAAGACACTCAACACCAGGTTATAGATAAACCCCGGATGTAGCGTGCCGCGAAACATTTCCAGGTAGGGCGCACTGCCGGTGAACATATTCCACAGCAATGAACTCATATGTGGCTTCGCCCCGGCCTTGCTTTGCTCTTTTTGTGCCATTTCGAGCATGGCTTTTCTGGTTAGCCGGGAATTTTTCATGATGGCGTTGGTTGCAAACATGACCTTGCCCACCCGGTTATCGTTTACGATATTCCTGCAGGTTGGCCAGTAGTGCTTTTCAAAGTCCCTGGAAGACACGCCATTCAAGATGGCCGCAGTCGCGGCCGCCTTCCCCGTTCTGAAAGCAGCGCCGATTCCGTCCTTGTATAAACGTGTGATTCCGCTGTCGCCGATCATCACCACACGATCTCCGTAAGGCCTTTTTCGCGCACCCAGGTTAATCAGCGGGGAACAACTGCATACACAGGGTGTGGAGCCCGTTGGAAAAGTTCGCCGGACGACCGGGTCATTCAGGAAGGTGTGGACCAATTCCTGATCGATGTCTTCACCAACCATGACGACGGTAACAAACTCCCCCTTGGGAATAATGGCCGCGAACTCGAAGCGGGGGATTGAAAGCAGAAAAACATGAACGGCCTGGCCCAGCGTGGCAAGAATTTCTTCCCGCGTAGAGTGAAACTCGCAAATATAGCCGCGGGTCGTTTTCGGGGGTTCAAAATCTCCCGGCAGGTCATCCAGCATGTTGATGAGATTGCTATTGACACCGGAAGCGACAGCGACCAGATCGTATGACTCCTCCGTACCATCAGAACAGTGCAGAAATGGCATTCCTTCCCGCTGTGTCACACCGGTAATCAGTTTGCGAACAACCGTGGCGCCCTGGCCTGTTGCCTTGGCCTGGAGAAAGTCGTCAAAACTTTCCAGCTCTGTATCGCCGCCCTCGCGTGGACCATTGCCACGATACAAGGCGGCAATGCGGCGCTCATGAACCGGACTTTCAATCGCAACGTCACCGACATCCATATGAACGACGTAGGACTCGACCCCGCGCTGCACGACGCTCCTGGGCAGAACGATGCCTTCGGTAGCAAGCACCTGCACCAGTGATTCAGAGACAATGCCACCGCAGTGATTGCACCCGGCAGGACCACAGGACTTGAAGGAACGGGGTTCAAAAATGTCTACATTAACCTGGAGATCAATGTCGTTGGCCATCTTGAGGAGAAAATAGGAAAAAAAAGAACCCGCCGGTCCGCCTCCAACGACGGCAATTCGTGATCCATCCCGCAGGGTGAAATCCTTTTCCTCATTTTCGACAATCGCTGAAAACGAATCCGCTACGGACGTGTGAGCTCGAGAGTGTCATCACCCTCCCTTCTTCTGTGTCCGCGGTTCTGTTAGTCTACGGTGTCGCTGCCAAACTCAAACATGATTCAGGTCATTCAGCAGGGATATTTTTCTTGAAATGCGCGCACTTACACTGGCCATAAAAATAAACGCAACGCCGCAGCGCGTGTGGGAAACACTTGCCGATTTTGGCGCTGTTTCCGACTGGGCCCCCTATATGAAGAGTTCCCATCTGATCGGCGAAACCCGTTTCGCAGAAGGTATGCGTCGTGGCATGCTGCATTCGTGGGGATTCCGTTTTGAAGAGACCGTAACCGCCTGGAACAAAGGCGAGGGCTTCTCTTTCGACGTCGAACGCGCGCCCTTCCCGATGAAGGATGTCAGTGAATCCTGGCGAATTGGCCAGCAGGACGGATTCTCAACCGTAACGACTTCCGTCACCTATAGCATGAAGCTGGGCTTGATCGGTACGCTACTCGACTGGCTGTTTGTTCGCTTTGTCGTCCAAAGAGAAATGCGCGCAGGCCTGAATGGGCTGAAAAAGCACCTTGAGCACGCGTAATAGAGAACCTTTCGTTCCTGGCCCTCAGGCCTCCAGCGCGGTCTCGATTTCCTCCAGCACTGCCGGATCCTCGATGGTAGCCGGAGTAATGTAGTCCTTGCCATCGGCGATTTTGCGCATGGTTCCGCGCAGAATCTTTCCGGAGCGGGTTTTGGGCAGGCGGCCAACGATCAGGATCTCCCGCGGGGTTGCGATGGGCCCAACCAGCGAGCGAACGGTTTGTATCAATTCGCGCTGAAGTTCCTCCCCTTCCACTTCCACACCACTGTTGAGCACAACAAATCCCAGCGGCATTTCGCCTTTCAACTTGTCTTCCACACCGATCACGGCGCATTCAGCGACCAGCGGGTGCGTGGCGAGTGCTTCCTCCAGCGCGCCGGTCGACAGCCGGTGGCCGGCCACGTTGATGACGTCATCGATGCGGCTCATCACCCACAGGTAATCCTGCTCATCGAGTATGCCGGCATCACCGGTCAGGTAGTAACCCGGAAAGCGCGCCAGGTACGCATCGAAAAAACGCTGTTGGTTACCCCACAACGTGGGCAGCGTACCGGGGGGCAGAGGCAGCTTCACAACGATATTGCCGGACTCGCCTCTGGGCAGTTCATTGCCTTCATCATCAAGCACCTGGATATCGTATCCGGGAACCGCCACCGTGGGCGATCCCGCCTTCACCGGCAAAGGCTCAATCCCCATCGGGTTTGCTGCCATTGCCCAACCACTTTCCGTTTGCCACCAATGATCTATGACAGGTATCTCAAGTTGTTTCTCAGCCCAGTGCAAGGTATCCGGATCGCATCGTTCGCCGGCCAGGAACAGGGTTTCCAGGCTGCTGATGTCATGCTGGTGCAGCAGTTTTCCTTCCGGGTCCTCGCGCCGGATTGCGCGGAAAGCAGTAGGCGCTGTGAACAGGCATTTCACCTTGTGTTGCTCGATGACCCGCCAGAATGCACTCGCATCCGGTGTTCCGACCGGCTTGCCCTCGTAAAGAATGGTTGTGCAGCCGTGCAGCAACGGCGCGTAAACGATGTAGGAATGCCCGACGACCCAGCCGATATCCGATGCGGCCCAGTAAACGTCACCGGGTTTGACGTTGTATATGTTGCTCATGGTCCATTTCAGCGCGACCGCGTGTCCGCCGTTCGGGCGCACCACGCCTTTGGGCTCGCCGGTGGTTCCTGATGTGTACAGAATGTACAGCGGATCGGTAGCCGACACTGCTTCACAGTCTGCCGGGCTGGCACTCTCGATCGCCTGTTCCCACAACTGGGCGCGCGGGTGCAGGTCTGTAACGGGTAATTCCGGCCGGGAAACCAGTATCCGCTGCATATCACCCGCGCCGGCAATTTCCAGCGCCTCTTCCAGCAACGGCAGGTAGGGAATGATGCGGCTCCCTTCGATACCGCAACTGGCGCTGACGATGAGTTTGGGGCTGGCATCGACCACGCGGGTGGCCAGTTCCTTCGCGGCGAAGCCGCCAAACACCACTGAATGAATCGCGCCGATTCGTGCACAGGCCAACATGGAAATGGCTGCCTCGGGAATCATCGGCATGTAGATGATGACCCGGTCGCCCCTGCCAACGCCGCAGTCTTTCAGCGCGCCGGCGAAGCGGGATACTTCGTCAAGCAACTGGTCGTAACTGTAGGTCCGCACCTGCCCGGTTACCGGGCTGTCGTAGATCAGGGCCGCCTGATCACCTCTGCCGGCAGCACAGTGCCGGTCAATGGCGTTATAGCAGGTATTGATCTCTCCGCCGGCAAACCACTCGTAGAACGGCGGATTCGAGTCATCGAGTACTTTTTCCCAGCTTTTTGACCAATCCAGGTCTGTGGCTGCCTCACCCCAGAATTCCTGTGGGCGCTCGATGGATTGACGGTACAGTTCTTTATAGGACATGGTTAGCCTGCTGCCTGATGATGAGAAAAATACAATACGGTCCAGTTGGTTATCCTAGGATGACCATCGTCAACAAACCATAAGACTTTAGTCAGATGAAACGCAGGTAGGGAGACAGTTTCAAAGGTGCTTTGCGGTCCAGCCGGGCCGCGATGGCGAGCAGGAGTTCAGCCGTCGCAAACGCGTCAATCAGCGCGTTGTGAGCGGTATAGCGCGGTAGATTATAATCGCGGCGCAACTGGCTCAACTGCAGGTCGCCCTGCCCGATCGGATTATCCCGGCGCTTGCGCAAAGCCAGTTCGATCTGCATGGTATCGAGCACGACAAAGGGGGGCACAACTCCGGCCCAGGCGCGGCAGGCCTGCTGCAAAAATGCCACGTCAAGGCTGGCATGATGGAACACCCAGACCCGCCCGGCAGCGGCCTTGAAAAGACGTTTCAGTCCGGTATCAAGTTCAACACCGTCCGCAACTTCACTATCCATCAGTTCATGTATGGTTGCACTGGCCCCGACAGATTGGTCTGCGTTAGTCAGTACATGCCGGTTCGATCCCATATGCACCCGACCGCCATCGATCAGCGTCCAGCCGATGGAGATAATCTTGTTGCTGTTGGCGTCCAGGCCGGTCAACTCCAGGTCAACAGAAATCAGTGGAGTATTCGCGATATCTCCAACTTCCAGGCCGCTGCAGCCATCGAGGTAGGTCTTGAGTGCCGGTTGGCTACACTGCCCAACGAGGGCAGCGCATCGCTTTTTATGGCGCCATCGCCTGAACACGTCCTAGTGCACCTGGTAGCGATGCGCCAGTGCATTTTGCGCTTCGACTACCAGCATGAAGGCTGCTTTCAGGTTCCTGCGCATCAGCGACGACAGTTCGTCCGGGGGAACAAAATTGCTGGGAGCCTGGCCTTGCGACATAAGCTCGGCCTGGTGGTTCAGGCGAATCCGGTTAATCAGGATCAGGGCGTCCCGCAGACTGCTGGCGTCGTCTTCGTTCATCACACCTGCTGCGGTAGCCAGTGCAATGCGGTCAAAGGTATTCGCTGCGCTGATACCTGCCTCCAGCGCACGCATTCGAACCAGGTCGGTAATGGGGACGATACCGCGGTGTTTGAGATTCAGGCCTTCGCTTTGCGTTCCGTCATCCTCCTGTACAAAGCGGCGGAAGAAACCAATGGGCGGCCTGTGGCTGAGCACATTTGCGGCCATGAATCGCCTGAAAATCCTGTTATCTTTCGCCCTGCCCGTAGCGTATTTGAGTAACTCATCCACCAGGCGGCTTTTTCCGTGCACACAACGCATGTCAAAAAATATGCTGCTGTGCATCACGGATTTCGGTTCGGGTTCATCGATCCAGTTGTCGAAATGGCGTTTCCACTTGGCCAGGGAAACCCGCCACTTGCTGTTCAGCGCCATGATTTCACCCGGACAGTAAACATAGCCCAACTTGTCCAGTCCATCGCAGACAAAGCCCGCCAGCTTTGAGAAGTACTTCGCCTCTTCCTCGTTGGCCTTGCGTTTCAGGATCAAACCGTTGTCCTGGTCGGTACGGGCCGTTTGCTCTTCCCTGGCCTGGGAGCCGAATACAACCCAGGCGTAAGCCATCGGCGGTTTACCCAGCGATTGTTCTGCCAGTTGTATCAAACGCAGTGTAAATGCATCGGTGATGTGGGTGACCATGCGACCGATCTGCTCAACATCGCGGCCAAGAATGACCATACGTTCAAATAAGGATGGCAGGCGTCGGCTCAACCTGATCAGTTGTTCCACAGACTCCCGTTTGTGAATATCCCGCACCAGGCGTAAAGGGTGTTCTGATTGTGCACGCAGGATGTCGCCGGCAGTCACCAGCCCTAACGGTTTTCCATCGTCCAGGATGGGCAGGTGGTGGTAATTCTCCCTCATCATCAACAAAAGCGCGGCATCAATGCCGGAAGCGATATCCAGCGTCATCGGGCTGGAGGTCATAACCTGCTCAATACTCAAGCCGGGGTCCAGGTCAGCCGCCAGTACGCGCTGGCGCAAATCCTTGTCTGTAACGATGCCGGCCAACTGCTCATCACGCATCACCAGAACGCTGGACACGTTCTCGCGGCTCATCAGGCGGGCCGCTTCCCGGATGCTGGCGTTACTTTCAATCAGGATCGGCTCCCGTCGGATCAGGTCACGCACCTGGGTCACCGAGTGCCTCACTTCGGTCGCCGCACTCAGGCGGGTTTTCAGCAGGCTGCTGAAGTACTCACCGATGAGCGGATGTTGCTCGCAAACCCGTTCAAAGTCTTCGGGCGGCAGATGCCAGATCAAGCAGTCCTCTTCAGCCTCAGCCAGGTAGTCTTTTTGCTTCCCGTGAAAGAAGATACTGTGACCGAATAACTCGCCCTCGGAGCGCTTGTCCAGAAACTTATTACCACTGTCCACCAGGCGAACCACACCCTTACGGATGATTGCCAGGCCCGGAGACTGCGACGATGAAAAAATCAACTTCCCCTGGGGGTAATAGGCCGCTTCCAGTCCGCGCGCCACCGATTTGAGCTCATCCGTTTCGAGCGTATTGAACGGCGCGACGGTATGGAGAAATTCTGTAGCGAGGGTTACGTCATGCATGAGCAGATTCTAATGGTTGGGCGGCCAATAATGAATGACGGATGCAAAAAAACAGGGCCGGTCTCTCAACCGGCCCTGTCGCTTGCTTAAAGTAGCTGGCAAAGATCAGTGCTCTACTGCCTCGCCTGAACCCATCGGTACACGGATATCTTCCACCAGGTGCTGGATGTGTTCCGGCGGAGCTGCCGTCACCTTGGAAACGATGACTGCGACTACGAAGTTAAACAGAGCGCCAACTGCACCAAAGGCCTCAGGGGATATTCCCATGAACCAGTTGTCCGGAGTATTGGCGGCCATCTCCGTTCCCGGGACGAAGAACCAGCCCTTGAACCAGAAGATATAGATCAGCGTGGAAAGCAGACCGGTCAACATGCCCGCAATCGCGCCTTCGCGGTTCATCTTCTTGTTGAAGATACCCATCATCAGCGCCGGGAAGATCGACGATGCGGCAAGGCCGAAGGCCAGTGCCACCACCTGGGCCGCAAAGCCCGGTGGATTCATGCCGAGGTAACCCGCTACCGCGATCGCACCGGCCATCGCAAAACGACTGGCAAGCAACTCTTTCTTTTCCGAGATATTCGGAGCAATCATGCCTTTGAGCACATCGTGAGAAATCGCAGAGGAAATAGCGAGCAATAAGCCGGCAGCCGTTGATAGTGCGGCCGCCAGGCCACCTGCTGCGACCAATGCGATAACCCAGTTGGGCAGCTTGGCAATTTCCGGATTGGCGAGAACCATGATATCCCGGTCCACTTTAATCATCTCGTTGCCTTTCCAGCCGTAGCTTGCTGCCTTGACTGCAAATGCCTCGTTCTTGTCATTGTAATACTGGATGCGTCCGTCACCGTTCTTGTCCTCAAACTTGAGGAGGCCGGTCTTTTCCCAATTCCTGAACCAGGCAGGACGCTCTTCGTACACCAGGTTGCCATCTACAGAACCCACTTCACCGGTCTGGATAGTTTCCGTAAGGTTCAGGCGGGCCATGGCGCCAACCGCCGGAGCCGTCGTGTACAAAATGGCGATAAAGACCAGCGCCCAACCGGCGGAAATACGTGCATCCGACACTTTGGGAACCGTGAAGAAACGAACGATTACATGCGGCAGACCAGCCGTACCGATCATCAACGACAGGGTTAGCAGGAAGATATTTAAGGAGGACCCTTTCTGCGCTGTAAACGCAGCAAATCCGAGGTCTGTCACCACCAGATCCAGCTTGTCGAGTAGCGATACACCAGAGCCATCAGCCATATCGGAACCCAGGCCCAGCTGCGGTATCGGGTTGCCGGTGAGGTTCAGGGCGATAAAGATGGCCGGTACAGTGTAAGCAAAAATCAAAACGCAATACTGTGCAATCTGCGTGTAGGTGATGCCCTTCATTCCACCCATAACCGCATAGATAAAGACGATACCCATACCCACAGCGACGCCGGTTTCGAATTCAACCTCCAGGAAACGGCCGAAGGCAACGCCAACACCTTTCATCTGGCCAATTACATAAGTGATTGAGGCAACGATCAGGCAAATGACGGCCACCAGGCGTGCTGCCTTGGAGTAGTAACGGTCACCGATAAACTCGGGAACCGTAAACTTGCCGAACTTGCGTAAATAAGGCGCCAGCAGCAAGGCCAGCAAGACGTAGCCGCCGGTCCAACCCATCAGGTAAACCGATGCGTCGTAACCCAGGAAGGCAATCAGGCCCGCCATCGAGATAAACGAGGCGGCAGACATCCAGTCGGCCGCTGTCGCCATGCCGTTGGCAACCGGGTGGATGCCGGTACCGGCAACATAGAATTCACCCGTGCTGGAAGCACGGGCCCAAAAGGCAATGCCTATGTACAGCGCAAAAGTAGCGCCGACCACAATATAAGTTAATGTTTGAAGTTCCATAATGAGTCTCCATCAATCCTCGTGGACGTTGAATTCGCGGTCGATCTTGTTCATGCGGAATGCATAAAAGAAGATCAGGACGACGAAGACATAAATTGAACCCTGCTGTGCAAACCAGTACCCCAGCCTGTATCCGCCGAGACTGAAGGCGTTGAGCTGATCGACCAGGATGATTCCGAACAGGTAGGAGACAACGAACCAGATGGCCAGGCAAAACGTCACCAGCCTCAGGTTTGCTTTCCAGTAATCTTGCCTGTTTTTCTGTGTACTCATGGGTAGCCTCTCCGATGGTAGTTTCCCGACGGCTATGTTACGTTGCGGCTCAAATTGAAACGCCCCTACTTTAGTCGTATACAATCTACCGATGCTCAATCCCTGGTCCCTGATTCTCATCGCATTGGCCTACATGGGGCTGCTGTTTGCGATTGCCTGGGTCGGTGATAAACAACGCATAGCCCGGGACCACCGCAACATCCAGGCAGTTATTTACTCCCTGTCGCTGGCCGTATATTGCACCTCCTGGACTTTTTACGGAGCGGTGGGCAGTGCGGCCACGACCGGCTGGGGATTCCTTCCTATCTATCTCGGACCAGCCCTTGTGATGCTGCTCGGCTTCGATGTGATCAAGCGCATTGCGGTAACCAGCAGGGACCAGCGTATTACCTCGATCGCCGATTATATTGCATACCGTTATGGGCGCAGCCACACCATCGCCGTAGTGGTCACACTGGCCGCGGTTATCGGTTCGGTGCCTTATATCGCCCTGCAACTCAAAGGCATCACGACGGGTATCGAGGTTATCGGGCGAGCGTCCGGCGACCGGGCGCCACTGTCCGGCAACCTGTCACTCTACCTGGCCCTGGCGCTAGCCCTTTTCGCCATTCTTTTCGGCACCCGGAACATGGACGCCAGCGAACACCACAGGGGCCTGATGTGGGCGATCGCGTTTGAATCCCTGGTCAAGATGCTGGCCTTCCTCGCCATCGGCATATTCGTGATTTTTGGCGTCTTTAACGGCTTCGCCGATGTCGCGGCAACGGTGCGGGAAAATCAGGAATACCAGGCGCTGTTCTCACCCTGGCGTATTCCGGAAGGGTTTGGCATTCAGCTCGTACTGGCAATGGCCGCTATCCTGTGCCTGCCCCGCCAGTTCCACGTCGCGGTCGTCGAATTTCGCGACATCAGCGAACTCAAGGTGGCTCGCTGGCTGTTTCCGGCTTACCTGTTCATCTTTGCCGCATTGATGATCCCCATTGCGCTGGCCGGTCTGACTCAATTTTCGGGACAGGACGTAAACCCCGACACTTTCGTGCTGGCTTTACCCATCGCTTTCGACCAGCCTGCATTGACGGTACTCGCTTTTCTCGGGGGATTCTCAGCCGCGACCGGCATGGTCATCGTGGCCACGGTAGCCCTGGCCATCATGGTCAGCAATGACATCGTCATGCCCCTGATACTGAGGAGCGGGCTGACCAGAAAGCGCGGGCAGGCAGACCTGTCACAGACATTGCTCAGGGTCCGGCGTGTTTCCATCCTGGCCATTACCCTGGTGGCCTACCTGTATTATCGTGCCATTGAGGCGGGTGTACCGCTGGCGTCCATCGGGCTGCTGTCTTTTTCTGCAGTGGCGCAGTTTGCTCCGGCCATGCTGATCGGCCTGTACTGGCAGGGCGCCAACCACAGGGGCGCCACTACCGGTCTTTCTATCGGCATCACGGTCTGGTTTTTCCTGTTGCTGCTGCCCTCTTTCATGGGCGTAGAGACGATGCCGCCACTGTTCTCTGCGATATCGTTCAACGAAGGCGCGATGCTGTCGCTGCTCCTGAACGCGGCTTCAATTGTGCTGGTTTCACTGGTTTTCCCGGAACGGCACCTGGCCACTGAAACCGGCCTGAAAGACCCAGACCAGGGCGGTCTGATCACACTCGGCGAACTGGAAAGCACGGTCGGCAGGTTCCTCGGCATCGAGAATACCCGTGCCGCCATAGCCACCCATCTTGGCACCAGCGAAGAAAATCTGGAACCGGCATCGCTGGCAACCCCCGCAACGGTGCAGTTCGGCGAGCGCCTGCTGGCGGGGTCGATTGGTTCGGCTTCAGCCAGAACTGTTCTGGCTACTGCGCTGCATCACCAGGGCCTGGGGCCGGACGCCGTGCTGGAATTACTCAATCGGACTTCACAGGCGGTCCAGTTCAACCGTGAACTTCTCGAATCAACACTGGACAACATGTCCCAGGGCGTGGCCGTGGTCGACAAGGATCTGCGACTGGTTGGCTGGAACCGCCGCTACCTGGAACTGATGGAATACCCCGAAGGCACCGTCTACCTGGGGCAGCCGATCGAGAAACTGATCCGCCTGAATGCAGAGCGCGGCTTGCTGGGCGATGAAGACCTCGAGTCCGTAATCCGAAAACGCCTGGCCTACCTGCGTAGCGGCGTCGCTTATCGCTTCGAACGCCGCTGGATTGGCGCCAAAGTCATTGAGATCCCCACCGCATGCGCAACCTCCTTCACATCAACAAAACGCTGCAGCAGTGAAGTTGGCTCGTGCTCGGCAAAATAATTGTCGATTAATTCTTGTGGCGGTTTGCCTTCCTCGGCGGCGAGACCATCAAAATACTTTTCAACGCCTTCGGTCCAGGTCGGGCCCGGCAGCACCGAGTTGACGGTTACCCGGGTACCCTTGCTCAGTTCGGCCATACCGCGGGAGAGAGAAACAAGGAGGTTTTTGTCATCGAATAATGGATCATCTGTGGCAATGGCTTAATTGCCGCCTCGCTCGATACATTGATGATCCGGCCGTAATTACTTTCTAACATCGAAGGCATTATCGCCCTGCAAAGCCTCACCACGCTCATTACATTGACCTGGAAATATCTAAGCCATTCTTCATCGTCAATATTGAAGAACTCTTCAACACCAAAAATTCCAGCGTTGTTGACCAGTACCTCTACCGGGCCCAATGCGGCCACCTGCCCAAGCACGCTATCACAGCCATCAGTAGTGCCCAGGTCACCATCAACACATGCAAATGCACCAATCCATTCCTTCACACTTTCAAGTTCAGCGCGATTGCGACCGTGTATCACTACCCGTGCATTTTTATCAATGAATGCCTCGGCAATGGCCTTACCTATACCTTTGGTCGAGCCTGTGACCAGGATGAGTTTGTTGCTTAGGTCGGACATATATTGTTCCTTGAAAATTTGGTGACGGAGACATTCTACTCACTAAAGACGGTTGCGGTGTCACTCATAAGCATTTATAACCAGTACGCTGGACATCTTCACAGGCAATGAGTGTGTTGTTCTTGTGTGTTGCTCACATCATTTTAAACAAGGGAATTTTATCAGGTGAAAAAGTTAGCTTTGATCTTCGGCGGGCTCATCGCAGAGTCGCACTGCTTGTTGGTTTTGTATACCGGGACCTGGTGATGTTGATGGTGTCAAGACCTTCGTTAAGCCGGCGACGACATTTGCCGAAACGGTGACACCACCGGCACCGGATGGATTTCACCTGGAACACTGGGCTGCTTTACCGGATCGCGAGGATGCTGCCGACTTTACACC
>CAVWXL010000042.1:0-22734 GCA_963759035.1 uncultured Gammaproteobacteria bacterium | reverse complement strand
GCGGACTCGGAATCAGAATAGTAATTTATAACTACGGTAAAAGTTTCGGGAAAGGGCAGCGCGCTGGTCTCCAAATTCAAATTTCGGCAGAAGTCGGTTGACGCTAGCTTATTGCCTATTTAAGCCGTAAAAACCCGGATTATATTAATGGTATTAAGTTTTATTGCAGTTTATTTCCTGGAGATTCCTGACTAATGAATGATCGTTCCACGGTGTGGAAATTATCCGTTCACCATCTGGCGATACTGGTGGGCGCTATTATTCTGCTAACTATCGGATCTTACGATGCTTTGCGCTTCATGGTCGAGCAGTGGAGCACGTCTCAAGAATACGGTTACGGCTTTATTATCCCCTTCTTGGCGCTCTTCTTCGTTTGGCAGAAAAGCGATCAGATATCCAAAGTGCCGTTTACCGGAAGTTGGGCCGGAGTTTTGCTCTTGCTGCTGGGCTTGGCGCTGATGGTGCTTGGCGATCTAGCTGCCGTATGCATTTCCGGCCCGGCCGGCCCCCGCAACTGGTACCGGGAACGCAGCCTCTTCCTGGAAGGCGCGCGGCTGATCCCGATCGGTAAACGGGTGCACAAAGAAGGCGAATTCGAGATCATGAGCATCGACGAGTGGATTGAAGATGCCAACATTTCCTGGAAGAAAATGATTTCTACGAAACCGAAATCATGCGCAAGATAACCGTTATGGGAACCTCGTCCAGGCTTTCAGCACTTACGAAACCCGCAATAGCCTGGACGGACCGCCATCGCGCGCGGCATCAACAGTATCCAGTTAGTGAAAAAAGACGACCGCTGGTGGATCGTGACCGTGATGTGGGACAACGAAACCAGGGAGAACCCGATCCCGGAGGAATTCCTGCCTTACCTGTGGTGATCGTCCCGGGCTCAGCCAGTCCCTGGGGCCAGGCAGTCGTAAAGGACAGCTTCTTCCGAACCGGCTTCGGGATGCCAGTTGTAGCGCCAGGACACCAGCGGCGGCAGCGACATCAGGATGGACTCCGTGCGCCCGCCCGACTGCAGCCCGAACAGCGTTCCGCGGTCGTAGACCAGGTTGAATTCGACGTAGCGGCCGCGCCGGTAAAGCTGAAACTGTCGTTGCTGCTCTGTCCAGGGCTGGTCTTTTCGCCGTCTGGACAATGGGCAGGTAGGCCTCCAGGTAACTGTCGCCAACGGCCTGCAGAAACTCGAAACTGCGTTCAAAACCCCATTCGTTCAGGTCGTCGAAAAACAAGCCACCCACCCCCCGGGCTTCGTCGCGATGTTTCAGGTAAAAGTAGCGGTCGCACCATTCCTTGTAGCGCGGATAAACATCTGCGCCAAACGGCTCACAGGCTGCCGGTGCCGTGTGGTGCCAATCGACCACGTCCTCGAGAACCGGGTAATAGGGCGTCAGGTCATAACCACCGCCAAACCACCAGACCGGTGCTTCGCCCTCTTTTTCCGCAATGAAAAACCGTACGTTGGCATGACTGGTCGGCATATGCGGATTTTCCGGGTGAATAACCAGCGAGACACCCAGTGCTTCAAAGCTGCGCCCGGCCAGTTCCGGCCGCGCGGCCGTCGCGGAAGGCGGCAGGCTCGCGCCGGTGACGTGCGAAAAATTGACGCCGGCCTGCTCAAACACAGCGCCGTCGGTCAGTACACGGGTTCGGCCGCCTCCGCCCAGAGCTCGGCCCTTCCTGAGTCTCTTCACTGCTGTCCCTTGACCAGGCGTCCTCCTGGAACCTGCCGGCGCCATCTTCGGTCTTCCAGGGCCGCGCAAATCCGATCCTGCAAATCCAGCAGGTAGTTTTTTACCCGGTCCGGAGACGATTTCCTGTTGCTCAGCCATGTCATCCTTCCCGCAACATCCGGCCCGTGACCAGGTCCCGAATCTCGCTGGGTTTATTCTCACCACCCAGGTCACCGGCGACGATGCCGCACAAGGCTGAACCAAAATACCCTCGACGTCCTGCGCACTCCTGGCTGGCTCTGCCTGCCGGGTATTTGCGCTGGTCGATACGATGGCGCCACCAAATGCGGCACACAAGGTCACGGCAAACCGGGTGGGCCGTCACCCTCAAGGCAATGGTTTCATGGACTTCCGGCCAGCCAGTCCGGAACATGATTCGCTCCTGGGAAAAAGCCAGGTGACCGGTCCCGGCCAGGTCGCCAGGGCCCGTTTCCAGTTGTTGCGGGGAAACCGGTTCGATGAAAGGCTCAAACCGCTCGAAGATATCGGCGATCAGGATCAATCCGGCCTCGAGCCGGCCGTTCCTTCAGCGCCAGACAGTTGGCGGACGGCCGTTTCATTGTGTCGGATCGCAACCCAGTCCGTAGACCGCCTCGGTCGGATAAGCGATGACTTCTCCATCCTGCAGGCATTGCACTGCTGCGGCGATGCTCAATTGAGCAGAAGCCGGCCACGGCTGTCTTACTCGTCTGCGACTCAGCAACGGCCTTCTTCGTGACGCGCTTTTTCGCTGGTTTTTTCTTCGAGGCTTTCTTCTTGGAAGCCTTCTTCTTTGCTGGCTTCTTTTTCTGGATGTCTTCTTCTTTGAGGTTTTCTTCTTGGCCGCTTTTTTCTTGCGGCTCTCGCTTGTCCGGTGCGGCATCCAGCAACGCCTGGCACTCTTCCAGGGTCATCGAATCGGGCTCGCGGTCCTTGGGCATGCGCGCATTCTTGTTTCCATCGGTAATGAACGGTCCCCAGCGACCTTTCAGAATCTGCACATCGGTGCCCTCGAAGGTCCTCAGGATACGATCCAGGTCCGCCTGTTTCTTGGCCGCGACGAGCTCCAGCGCATCGGGAAATTCGACCGTATGCGGGTCTTCGTCTTTCAGTGAAACGAACTTACTGCCATACCGGATGTAGGGGCCGAAACGGCCGATACCGACCGATACCTCTTCACCTTCCGGAGTAAAACCGAGTTCACGCGGCAACTTGAACAACTCCAGCGCCTCTTCCAGCGTGATCGTTTCCAGTCTCTGGCCAGGCTGCAAACCGGCAAATTTGGGTTTTTCTTCGTCCTCGACGCTGCCGATCTGTGCATGAGGTCCGAAACGCCCCAGGCGCACCGAAACTTCCTTACCGCTGGCGGGATCTTTGCCCAAGACGCGGGTCAGCTTGGCCTCCTGGCGGCTGACCGTTTCCTCCTTTTCCCTGATGCGCTCGATGAAGGGCTTCCAGAACTGCATCAGCGGCGGAATCCAGTGCATTCTCCCCGCGTGAAATCTCATCCAGCGTGTCTTCCATCCTGCGCCGTGAATTCGTAATCCACGTAAGGCTCGAAATGATTTTCCAGGAAACGTGGCAACCACCCGCCCGGTATCGGTCGGCGTGAACCGTCTGCGATCCAGTTCGACGTACTTGCGCCGCACCAGGGTCTGGATGATGCTGGCGTAGGTCGACGGCCGGCCAATGCCGTAATCTTCCAGCGCCTTGACCAGGCTGGCTTCGGAGAATCGCGGCGGCGGCTCGGTGAAATGCTGCTCTGCCCGGATTTCCTGCAGCTTGAACGATGTCGCCTTCTTTCATGTCCGGCAGGTTGGTTTCTTTCTCTTCCTTTCCCTGCGGTTGGGACACCTCGTATACGCGAAGAAAACCGGGAAAAGCGATGACCGAACCATTGGCCCGGAAAGTGGCATCGGAATCACAATCAAATTCCACTGCAACCGTATCAACCAGCGCCGGAACCATCTGTGATGCCATCGAACGTTGCCAAATCAATTCATACAGCCGGAACTGGTCGTCGGTCAGGTCTGCCTTCAGGTCAGCGGGTATCTGTGACGCCGAGGTCGGGCGAATCGCTTCATGAGCTTCCTGGGCGTTCTTGGACTTGGTCTTGTAAAAATTCGGCTTTTCCGGGCACGTATTCTGCGCCATAACGCTCCCGATCTGGGTCCGCAGATCTGCACAGCGCATCGTTCGACAGGTGAACCGAGTCCGTTCGCATGTAGGTGATCTGACCTGCTTCGTACAGGTTCTGCGCTGTTCGCATGGTTCGCTGGGCCGTAAACCGCAAGCTTGCGCGAGGCATCCTGTTGCAAGGTCGAAGTGATGAACGGAGGCGCCGGGCGCCGCTTGCGTTGCTTCCGCTTGACCCGGTCAACTTGCAGTTTGCCGCCCGCCGCCTTGCTCAGACGGTCACGCACCCGGTGCGCATGCTCAGCATCGGAGATATCGAACTGCTTCAGCCGATCATTTTCGAGGCGGACCAGCCGTGGACTTGAAAGGCCTGGTCCTGGTGGCTCATGTCCGCTTCGATAGTCCAGTATTCCTGCGGATTGAATGCCTCGATTTCCCGCTCGCGTTCCACGATCATGCGCAGGGCCGGGCTCTGTACCCGGCCGGCAGACAGGCCGGTCTTGATTTTTTTCCACAGCAACGGTGACAGGTTGAAGCCCACCAGGTGGTCCAGCGCCCGGCGGGCCTGCTGCGCATTCACCAGGTCCATCGACAGTTCACGCGGATTGTCCACCGCTTCCTTGATGGCTTTCTCGGTGATTTCTGAAAACTCCACCCGGTAGAATGGAATTTTTTCCGTCAGACCCTGTTCACGCAGAATTTCGTATATGTGCCAGGAAATGGCCTCGCCTTCGCGATCAAGATCCGTCGCGAGATAAACCACTTCGGCCTTCTTTGCGGCCTTGACGATGTTCCTGACATGTTTTTCGCTATCTTCGTTCAACTCGTAGGTCATGGCGAAATCATTGTCAGGATCGACCGCACCATCTCTGGACGGCAGGTCCCGTGACATGACCATACGACGCCAGCACCTTGAAATCCGTTCCCAGGTACCGGTTAATGGTTGCCGCTTTGGCCGGCGATTCTACGATGAGAAGTTTGATGACCCCATCCTCACAGATTTAAAAGTTAAAGCAACCCTATGCGATTCTTCATCGCTGTTCACTACAAGGGATTGCTTGCCTTGACAGTCTGCGAACTGCGTGCCGCCCTTTTTATTAATGGCGGTAGTCTTGCTCCGTGTCAAACATCAGATCTTCCATCCAGGCGTAATTGGCTTCCTGGCCCGGCTGGTTGAAAAGCACCATCAGGACCACCCACTTGACATCTTCAAGGTTGAATTTCATCACTTTCCAGGGCCATCAAACGGTCCAGCACCAACTCCCTGCGCTGGGCATCGAGAATGCCCGGAATTCGACAGGAACATCAGAAAATCCCGGCACGTCGTATCGAGACGATTGATTTCCGAATCGACGAAAATCCGGATGGGCTGATCCGTGTGCATCTTGAAATCCGGCTGGTAGCGCTGCTCTGCCAGACCATCGAGCCACTTGAAAGCCTTGTCGATTTCCCCGTTACTGAACCCGGCTTCGTGCAGATTCTCTTCCATCGAAGCACGATCAGGTTGTTCGTCGGGTTCGTCGTAGAAATAATTCTCGAACAGGTACATCAGCACGTCGAGCACGTTTTCTTTCATTATTAACCTCTTATTTTTACGGCTGTAGGCACCTCCCGGATGTGCCTCAACCTTTCCTCTCAGCTCTAGCAAGAGCAGCATGGCTGAGACAGCCCTCGCCGTCAATCCACTTTGCTCAATTATCGAGTCAATGGGCTTGGGATCAAAACCCAGGCAGGACCAGAGCAACTGGTATTCCGGGTCTTCGTCCAATTGGGGTTCATCAACGGCTTTGAATCAAGCGATACCGCCCCCGTTTCGTCTGCTGGAGTTCGATCTGCCTTTTCAGTTCTCCGGCCAGCTGACCCGCCATGGGCGCCAGTTCCTGCAAGATTTCTTCCACCGTTTCAACCAGCTTTGCGCCATCCCGGATCAGCCGGTGACAACCCTTGGCCATGGGATTGTGGATGGATCCCGGCAGGGCGAAAACATCCCGGCCCTGGTTGCCGGCCATGCCGTGCCGTAATCAAAGTGCCGCTTCTTAAACCCGCTTCGATCACCAGAACACCCAGGCTGAGACCCGAAATGATTCGGTTTCGGGATGGAAAATGAGAGCGTTTGGCGCCGGTTCCGGGTGGAAATTCTGAAACCAGCACACCCTGCTCACGAATACGCAGCGCCAGGTTCTTGCTGCTGGCCGGATAGATCCGGTCCAGACCAGTGCCCATGACGGCCACCGTGAGTCCCGCCAGCGTCCAGTGCGGCCGCGTGGGCGACGAATCAATTCCACTGGCCAGCCCACTGGTGATCGTCATGCCCTGGCGAGCCAGTTCAGTCCAGCAAAATCACGGGCATTATCCCTGCCGCCTGCGGTTGGATTTCGGCTGCCGATGACTGCCACCTGGGGTTGCCAGAGGATATCCGGGTCGCCATCGACGAAAAGCGCAGCTGGTGGTGAAGGAATATCCCGCAACAGTGGCGGAAAGCGTTCGCATCCCAGGTCAGGAGGTGATGCGCAGTCGCTGATAAGCCACTCGCTGGTCGAGTGTCCAGTAAATCAGCGTCGGGATGTTTTAAGGCCTGGATGGTTTCCTCATCCAGACCGGCCGTTGTCAACTGCGCGCACGGTCCGCAGACACCAGGGCTCAATGCCGCCGAATGGTTTCCACCAGGCGTACAAAGTCGAGCGCCCCCCAGTTGGGGGGCGCGAAGTGCAATCAACCAATTTGTGTGTTTCGTGACAGCAAACCCCTTGTCTGCAGGCAGAAGCCTGCTTGCAAGCTTGCCTTACATTTAAGACCGCTCATCGGGATGTCGCAGCATGTCGAATTCCATGACCACCCTGTTAGCCACTCATGACCATGCCGTAACTGATGTCATCGAAGGTCCGGAACACCATGACAAGGCCGTCATAAACATCCGGCAGGCGCACCTGTGGCCTCTTCGGAAAAGCTGCCCACACGGAACCCGATCCGGTCATTGACCAGTTCACCCTGTCCGGAATGCAGAAAAAACATGGCCGGCCTCGATGCCCTGGTTGGTTCCGCCGTTGATCGAGACGATCTGGTAAAGGCCAACACCACTTCTTTGCCCGGAAGTCGCCAGCACCCTCAATCCTTCAGGAACGTGTGTCCATCGCGCTGGGGATAAAACATGTTGTCATAACCCATGTCGCTAACCGGAAGTATAAAGTCTCCGGGCTTGACCTCTGTCCGGTCACGGATGATATCCATGACGGAAATCTCCCCGGCCTGCGGCAACACGCACCCGGCTGACCTCGAACATCTCGTAGCCAATCGGGTCCTTGGGCCGGCGGTCCCAGGGATCGACCTGGTTGTAGATATGCTGATCACGATCCCAGACATTGGCTACCCGTCTCCAGTGTTTCTGGGGCAGCACACGCCGGATTTCCGGTGGATTGCCGAAATCTGTCATAAATACTCATCAGACGAGCCACGATGTACTCCTCGCCGACCTTGGCATCCAGTCCACGGACATAGGTTTGGTCGCCGTACAGTCGTGTTCAGGCGCTCTTCCTCGTTGGCAACGATGTAAGGCAGGCCTTCGAATTCACTCGGGCGACAGAACCCGCAGATCTTGATAAACGGCGCTGATGGACTCGAAGGGTATGGCTTGATCGCATCATCACGATCCACAACGCGAATGGACGGTGATAGCTTCACCGTGTCCGCCGCGGCGGAGTCTGAGTTGGGGGACACCATCGATATACACCAGCGAAATTACATCACCGGGATAGATCAGGTGGGGGTTGTCAATTTGCGGATTGGCATGCCAAATTGCAGGCCACTGCCAGGGTTTATCCAGGAATCTTCCTGAAATATCCCACAACGTATCGCCTTTGACCACGACGTACTCATCGGGGTGATCGGAGCGCACGGCCACGTCCTGTGCCAAGGCAACTCCAGTCAGCAATATCGCCGCAAAGAGTGAGGTGCATGAGTCTTCTGATCACGTTCCTTCCTCTCTAGTAGGCATCCAGCCATCTGTCAGATGCGGTCAGTTTTTACTCTGGCGAACAGGGTCCGCCATTGGCTATCATAATAAATACCGAAGCAAACTTCATCTAAATTATTTTATGCGCGTGTAAATATATGGCTAAACTAGAAATTCTTGAAATCCCAGATCCCCGTCTGCAGAACCGTTGCAAAGCCTGTCGAACGGTTCGACGATGATCTCGCTACGCCTGATCGAAGACATGACGGAAACCATGTATTCCGCCAGGGTATCGGTCTGGCGGCAACCCAGGTCAATGTCCACCAACGATTACTGGTGCTTGACGTCAGCGAGGCACAGGACCAGCCGCGGGTTTACATCAATCCGGAAATCCTCGCAAGCGAGGGTACCGAGACCTGCGAGGAGGGCTGCCTGTCGGTTCCCGGCATCTATGCCGAGGTCAGCCGGGCGGAGAAAATCCGTGTCTCGCGCCCAAAACCCCGACGGCACATCCTTCGAAGAAGAGCTCGACGGTATGCATGCCGATTTGCCTGCAGCATGAAATGGACCACCTGGACGGCAAACTGTTCGTGGATTACCTTTCTCCGCTGAAACGCCGCATGGTCACTAAGAAACTGGAAAAACAACGAAAGTCCGCAATCCAGACTGACTCCCGGAACGTGCTCTGAATCCGATGACAAGCCATGCCCGCCTTCGAATCCTGTTTGCGGGCACACCTGACTTTTCAGTACTGCCCCTGCAACAGCTTGATCGATGAGAACTTTGCGCCCGTCGCGGTGCTGACCCAACCGGACCGCCCCGCCGGGCGTGGCAGAAAATTACAGGCCGGCCCCGTCAAACAGGCCGCTGTTGCGGCACAGATTCCGGTGCACCAGCCCTTAACGCTAAAAGATGAAGCCGCAAAAAACTGATTTCGGATTTACGGCCGGACCTGATGATCGTCGTGGCTTATGGACTGATACTGCCGGCAGAGATCTTGCAAATCCCCCGCCATGGCTGCTGGAACATCCACGCTTCCCTGCTACCGCGCTGGCGCGGGGCCGCTCCGATCCAGCGTGCCATCGAAGCGGGCGACAGGGAATCGGGCGTGTGCATCATGCAGATGGATGAAGGCCTGGACACCGGGCCGGTACTGCACCGCGTGAACACCCCGCTGGAGCCGGAAGAAACCGGTGGCAGTCTGCACGACCGGCTGGCACAACTTGGGGCCGTGGCCCTGCTGGACTGTATGCATAAACTGGCGCGAAGGCGCCCTCCCGGCCGCCGAACCCCAGCCGGTATCAGGCGTCACCTACGCAAGGAAACTCGAAAAATCCGAAGCGCGCATCGACTGGTCCGCTTCAGCGACATCGCTGGAACGGCGCATTCGGGCCTTCAACCCCTGGCCGGTCGCCTGGTGCATGATCGGGGATGAGCGAACCCGCATCTGGAATGCCCGCGTGATCGACAGGGAACACGGACAGGCGCCGGGAACCGTGCTGGCCACCGGCAGGCAGGGAATCGATATTGCCTGTGGCGAACAGGTGCTACAGCTACTGGAGTTGCAGCCCCCCGGCAAACGCGTCATGATCGCAGCAGATTACCTCAACGCCCGCAAACCCAGCGGCCGGCTGGAAAACTTCTGATGAAAAAAGGCGGCGCCACTGGCTCGCGACTGGCTGCATTGACCCTGCTGGAACGTGTTCTGGACTCCGGCGATAACCTTAGCGATGCGGATTCCGAAAACCGGCAGACTGACGCCCGTGACCGGGCATTTTCCCGCCACCTCGCCTACGGCGTCCTGCGATGGCTGACAGCGCTTGAATGGCTGGCAGGCCAGTTGCTAAAAAAACCACTGCGGCGCAAAGACCGCGACGTGCAGCGCCTGATCCTGATGGGCCTGTTCCAGCTGTGGAAAGGCGATTCAGCCGCTCACGCAGCCATTCATGAAAGCGCCGAAAGCGCCCGCAAGCTGGGCAAGCCATGGGCCGTATCGGTGATCAACGCCGTTTTACGGCGCTTTCAGCGTGAGCAGGACGAACTGCTCGGCCGCCTGCAATCGCACGATGAACGTTTCGCTCACCCACAGTGGTTACTACAGGCGTTGCGGGCTGACTGGCCTGATGACTGGCAGCAGGTTGTTACCGCCAACAACGAACCCGGGGCGCTGTGGCTGAGGCTGAACCGGCAATTCGATCGTGCAGAGACCCTCGAGCTGCTGACAGCTGGAGGTTACACGCTGGAGGGTCACCCGGTAGCGCCGGACGCTGTGCGAATCAGCCCGGCAGCCACGGTCAGTGAGCTTCCCGGCTTCGACAAAGGCCGTTTTTCGGTGCAGGATCCGGCCGCCCAACTGGCTGCCGGCTTATTACAGCTGGAGGATGGACAGCACGTCCTTGATGCCTGTGCCGCCCCCGGCGGAAAAAGCTGTCACATACTGGAAACCGGGCCAGGAGTTCACTTAACCGCCCTGGACCAGAGCGCAACGCGGCTTGAGCGTGTAGCGGATAATATGCGGCGCCTGGGTTACCAGCCCGGTGAACAGGTCAGGTTGGTCAGCGCCGATGCTTCAGACCCCGACAGCTGGTGGGATGGAAACGGCTTCGACCGCATCCTGCTCGACGCCCCTTGTACAGCGACCGGCGTGATACGGCGCCACCCCGAAATCAAGTGGCTGCGAAAACCAAACCAGGTGCAGGAAGCCGTCGCCACCCAGGCCCGCCTGCTGAGCAAGCTCTGGCCACTGTTGAAACCCGGGGGTATGCTCTTGTACGCCACCTGCTCGGTTTTGACCGCCGAAAACAATAAACAGGTCGCAAATTTTACCGGACTTCATGCAGACGCGGAGTTGTTGAAAATGAATTTTGGGTGCGGTAAACAGCTCGATTTCGGGCAACAGATTCTCCCGGGCGAGCAGGAGATGGATGGCTTTTTCTATGCCGGTCTACGCAAAAACCCCTGACCGGGCAACAGGCTTTCTGCTGCTTATGCTCATCGCGTTGGCCGGCTGCCAATCCACTGACGACGACAACCGTTTTGTTATCAACCGGGTCGATTCCCAGTGGACCAACGGGCAGGTAAGGGTCATCAGTGAGCAGAAACTGGTACTGAGTAATGAGGCTCGCGAAGCGCTGATCCATGGCGTACCGCTAACACTCGAACTGGAACTACTGTTGCGCAACACGGGCAGCCAGGTTCGGGTTGGCTCGGATACCAGGCTCTATGAAATCAGTTACCTGCCGATGAGTGAACACTACCAACTGGCGCAGGTCGGTTCGGACGGCATTAAGACGTTTCCGCGCCTGCGGCATGTCCTGGCCGAGTTGTCACAGATTCAGCTGTCGTTCGAAACTGGTGTGCTGCCGGCGGGTGACTACGAGCTGATGGTCCGTATTAGCCTCGACCAGAGCACCATGCCTCCACCCATGCGACTGCCCATGCTGCTGTCCTCCAGCTGGCATCACGATTCATCCTGGTCTTCGTGGCCGCTCGAAATTCAACCGGAGGCCTGAGCCAGGCATGAACCGGCCGGTAAAAAGAAAGAGCAGGATGAAACGCCTGGTGTTCAGGACTTTGCCGGTGCTTGCATTACTGGCCGCTCTGCTGGTTGCGCTTGCGCTGGTCAGCGGCGTCCAGAACGAACCTTCGGGGCCCGGGGGATCAGCACTGGACAACAGTTTCATCTGGGTGCTCACAGTAACCGCAGCGGCACTGGCCATTCTGCTCTGGAGCATTGGCTACCGGCTCGTTTCCCTGGTTCGAAACGTTCGTTCCGGTGTACCCGGTGCCCTATTAGCTGCCCGCTGGGTCCGAAATTTCATCGCCCTGTCCCTGCCTCCTGCGCTCATCGTGTTCTTCTTTTCCGCCTGGTTCCTCACCAGCACCATCGACAGCTGGTTTGATGTACGGGTTGAAGCAGCCCTGGCGGACTCCCTTGAGCTCGGACAGGAGTTTCTTGATACGCGTACGCTGGAGGTCAGAAACCAGCTCAGGGATATCTCAGGAGACCTGGCGCTATTGCAGGAAGACGGTGAACTGCTCCGACAAGCCCTCGTCTCGACGTGTCCGCGCAGCCGGACCGGTCGAACTGTCGGTGATGGAAACCGGCGGCACGCTGGTCGCCACCGCCAACATCAATGCGCTCACCGGCCTGCCGGAGCGCCCTGGCGATTTCGCCATCATGCAGGCCAGCCGGCAAGGTGAGTACGCCGCCGCCGAACCGACCGCGGACGGCAGCCTGCAAATACGGGTCATCCAGCTGATGCCCGCCACCTACCCGGGATCATCCGCCCGTTTTCTGCAGGCCATCTATCCCCTGCCGCCGGACATCACCACGCTGGCCGGTTCCATTGAGCAGGAATACCACCGCTATCAGAACGTCAGCTACCTGAGACAGTCCCTGAAGCAGAGTTTCCTGTTGGTACTTTCGCTGGTGTTGATTCTCACCATCCTGCTCGCCATCCTTGCCGCGCTGTATCGCTGCCCGGCGGATGGTCTCACCGCTTTCCTCGCTTTCGATTGCGACCCGCGAAGTGGCTGCCGGCGATTTCGGTAAGGAGGTCGCTACCGGTCAACGAGATGAAATCGGTTTCCTGGTCGAGTCATTTAACCAGATGACCCAGGCCCTGAAGACTGCCAGCCAGGAGGCCGAAGAGAGCCGGGCGGAACTGCAGGCCCAGGGTGAATACCTCGAAACCGTGCTGGGCAACCTGTCTTCCGGTGTGCTGACCCTGGATGATGAGTGCCGGATGATCACGACCAATGCCGCCTGCCGGCAGATACTCGGCCTGCCCGGGCAATCCACAGCTGGAGTTCCGGAAACACCAACGGCCGGTCAGCCGCTGGAGCGGCTAAGTGATTTCGCACCCTTCCTGGACACCTTCATTGAAGCCATCAGGCAGCCCGTCAGCCGCGGCAGAAGTGAATGGCAGCAGGAAATCAAGATCGACCGTCCGGGTAAGCCGCTGGTGCTGCTGATGCGTGGCTCTCGACTCCCGATGGTCACGCTTCCGGGTGAACAGCCCAGGGAAGGCCACGTGGTCGTTTTCGACGACGTCACCATAATGAACCAGGCGCAGAGAGACGCAGCGTGGTCTGAAGTGGCGCGCCGCCTGGCGCACGAAGTGAAAAATCCACTGACACCGATTCGGCTGGCTGCTGAGCGCCTGCGCATGAAACTCACCGACAAGCTCGAACCGGCCGACAGTGCAATGCTGGACAAGGCATCCGGAACCATCGTGTCCCAGGTCGAAGCCCTGCGAAAACTGGTGGATGCCTTCGGTGACTATGCCCAGGAACCGGTCCTCAGCCTGGAGCCTATTCGGCTGGACGGATTGGTCAGAGAAGTTGTCGCGCTCTATCAGCAGGGCGATTCGAGCCTGCGCTTCGAACTTGAGCTCTGTACCGGCCCGGATGGACTGGCTGCAGACAGCGGCCGGCTGCGGCAGTTGTTGCATAACCTGATCAGCAATTCAAAGGAGGCCCGGGAAGGTGCTGCAAGCTCGATCTCGATCCAAAGCAGCGTTGAAGACCGTGGTAGCTCGCGTTGGCTAAAACTTGAATTAAGGGACGATGGTCCGGGCTTTCCCTCGCAGGTGCTGGAAAAGCCGTTCGAACCCTATGTCAGCAACAAGGCCCGCGGCAGCGGTCTGGGCCTGGCCATCTGCCGGAAAATAGTGTCGGAGCATAACGGCAGCATCACGATCAGCAACCCGCATGACGGGGGAGCGCAGGTTCGCATCGCCCTTCCCCTGACTTTGGAGTAAGCTGTTGCGCGAAAGCAACAGACCGTCAAGAAATGACCCAGGCACATATACTCGTCGTCGACGACGAACCCGATATCCGCGAACTGGTGCGCGACATTCTGGAAGACGAAGGCTACCAGGTGACCATCGCCGAAAACGGTGAAGCGGCGCGCACCAGTTTTGCGCGCGACACCCCGGACCTGGTGCTGCTGGATATCTGGATGCCGGATGTCGACGGCATAACCCTGCTTAAGGAGTGGTCCTCAGGAGCCGGCCTGGAATGCCCGGTTGTCGTCATGTCCGGCCATGGCTCGGTAGAAACCGCGATCGAGGCGACCCGGCTGGGCGCGCACGATTTCGTGCAGAAACCCATTTCACTGGCCAGACTGCTGTCCATCGTCAGCCAGGCGCTGGAAGCCGGGCGGAAGATCGCAAAACCACCAGCTCCCGCGACCGGCCAGCAATGAACCCATTGGTAGCAGCGCCCTGATGCAGGTGCTGCGCGGCAAGGCGGAACAGGCCGCCCAACACGATCTTCCCGTGCTGATCACCGGTGAAAAAGGCAGCGGACGCGAAAACCTTGCCCGCTTTATTCACAGCCAAAGCAAATTTGAAGGCGAGTTTCTGATGCTGGACCACAGTGAACTCGTCCCGGACGGATGCGTGCCTATCTGCTCCAGGACGACGGGAATTCCAACGGCGCTGAATTTTTGAGCGGGCCAGGGGGGAACGCTGTTCATTCCCGAACTGCAGGAAATTCCGCCCGATGCCCTGAAAGTCATCGACCAGGTACTGGAAGCGGGCAGGTTCGTGACCCAAAAGGGTGAGCAGAGCTCGATTGCCGCCTGATCGCCAGCGCCGGTCCAACATTCTGGACCGCGCCAGCGATGACGAAAGTCTGCAGCAGCTCTATTACCGGCTGAATGTACTGCCGCTGCAGGTCCCGCCATTGCGGGAACGTCCGGATGATGTACCGGAACTGGTCCGGTATTATGCCGAATTGTTTCCGAACCAGGAAAACCTGCCCTACCGGTCGTTTTCCGTAGCCGCACAGAATCGCCTGCGCAATCACGGCTGGCCGGGAAATATGCGGGAATTGCGCAACCTGGTTCAACGCCTGCTGGTTCTCGGCGGTGAAGGCGAAGTTTCGGTGACCGAGGTCGAAGAAGCCCTGCAGCAGAACCCCGTCGACTCCGGTCGAGCTGCGGCCGAACACCCGCCCTTTTTCGATCTGCCCTTGCGCGAGGCACGCGAACAATTTGAACGCGAATACCTGGTCTACAAACTGAAGGAAGCCGGTGGCAGCGTGGGCAAACTGGCTGAATCAGTGGGCATGGAACGCACACACCTGTACCGAAAACTCAGGGCTCTTGGGTGTTGATCCGAAAACCGCGGCAGCGTCCGACGGGGCCAGAAAATGAAAATTGTCATCCTGGGCGCCGGCCAGGTGGGTTCGACCGTCGCCCACAGCCTGTCCAGCGAAGAAAACGACATCACCGTTGTCGATACCAATGCCACCCACCTGAAAAACCTGCAGGACCGCCTGGATATCCGGGGCGTGATCGGACATGCCTCCCACCCCACCGTCCTGGTCAGGGCCGGCATCGAGGATGCCGACCTGATCATCGCGCTGACCAGCAGTGACGAAGTCAACATGACGGCCTGCCAGGTTGCCTACACGCTTTACAACACACCGACCAGGATTGCCCGGATCAGGTCCTCCGAATACATCGACAACCAGAAGTTGTTCGAGCGTGAACACTGCCCTGTTGATGTTCTGATCAGCCCGGAAACACTGGTCACACAGCACATCGCGCGCCTGATCGAATACCCAGGTGCGTTGCAGGTGCTGGACTTTGCTGACGGGCGAGCCCAGTTGGTGGCCACCCAGGCTTATGCCGGCGGCCCGCTGGTCGGCCACCGGCTGCATACACTTCGCCACCACATGCCGGCCGGCGCCGAAGCCCGTGTTGCCGCCATCTACCGCAAGGACAAGACCATCATTCCCGACGGCCTCACCGTGATCGAAGAAAACGACACGGTGTTTTTCCTGGCCGCCCAGAAAAACATCCGCACCATGATGAAGGAACTGCGCCCGCTGGATAATCCGGTGCGCCGGATCATCCTGGCCGGCGGCGGAAATATCGGCAGCAACCTGGCCCGCCAGCTGGAACGCAACCACCATGTCAAAATCATCGAGCGTGATCCGGAACGGGCCGAAGCCATCGCCGAAGACCTCGAAAAAGCGATTGTGCTGGTCGGTGACTGCGCCGACGAAGACCTGCTGCGCGAAGAAGTCCATCGATACCACCGACGTTTACTGTGTCCTGACCAACGACGACGAGGCCAATATCCTGTCCTCGATGCTGGCCAAGCAAATGGGCGCGGAAAAAGTCATTGCCATCATCAACCGGCCCGGCCTACGTTGACCTGGTCGAATCCAGTTCCATCGATATCGCGGTCTCGCCGCAGCAAATCACCATTGGAGCACTGCTGACCCATATCCGTCGCGGCAACATGGTGCGCATTCACTCCCTGCGACGGGGCGCCGCAGAAGCCATCGAGGCCGTCGCGCTGGGTGACAAGCGCAGTTCGAAAGTCGTTGGCAGGGCCATCGAGGACATCGATCTGCCGGCCGGGCACCACCATTCCGGCCGTCGTGCGGGGTGAAGACGTGATCATCGCCCATCACGACACCGTCATTCAGGAAAACGACCACGTGATTCTGTTCGTTCCGGACAAGCGCCAGATTGCGGCCGTGGAACGTCTTTTCCAGGTCGGCGCGATGTTCATCTGAGGCCATGGATGGGCTTATCCGCTGTTCAAAGGGTCATCGGCTTCCTGATTGCAGGGTCCAGCCTGATGATGCTGCCGCCGGTGCTGGTTTCGCTGTTCTACTCGGATGGCACCGCCGGCCTGTTCCTGACCAGTGCCGCCATCCTGCTTTCACTTGGCCTGCTGATTTATTTCCCGGTCCGGCACGCGACACCAGGAACTGCGCTTGCGGGACGGCTTCCTGATCGTCGTCAGCGCCTGGCTGGCACTGGTGCTGGTCGGGGCGCTGCCGTTTCGTTTTGCTGACCTCACCGGATCTGAGCTACGTTGACGCGGTTTTCGAATCGATGTCCGGGCTGACCACGACCGGCGCGACCATCGTCACCGACATTGACGCGCTGCCCAGAGCCGTGCTGTACTACCGCCAGCAACTGCAATGGCTGGGCGGCATGGGCATCATCGTACTGGCCGTCGCCATCCTGCCGATGCTGAGAATCGGCGGCATGCAGCTCTACCGGGCGGAAACTCCCGGGACCGATGAAAGACGCCAAGCTGACACCGCGTATCACCGAAACCGCAAAAGCCCTGTGGCTGATTTATGTCGGCATCACCGTGACCTGCATTTTCGCCTACTGGCTGGCCGGAATGAAGCTGTTCGACGCCGTAGGGCATGCATTCAGCACCGTTGCCATCGGCGGGTTCTCGACCCACAACGACAGCCTGGCTTACTGGAACAACCCAACGGTTGAAATCGTCGCGGCTGTATTCATGACGATTGCCGGAATCAACTTTGCCCTGCATTTCACGGCGTGGCGCCGGGCCAGCGCGCAGCCCTACTTCATGGATCCCGAAGCTGAAAGTCTATGCCTCGCTGCTGTTCGCGTTTGCCATCCTGGTCAGTTTCGCCCTGTACTTTCACCGGCACCTATGACACCCTGTCCTCCTCATTTCGCTACGGCAGTTTCCAGGTTATCTCGGCCATGACGACCACCGGCTTCACGACCGCGTCCGTTCTATACCTGGGGCGGCTTTCTGCCCGTGCTGTTGATTCTGCTTGCATTTATCGGCGGCTGCGCCGGAAGTACTGCCGGGTGGCATGAAAGTGATCCGGATCATCCTGCTGTACCGTCAGTCCATCCGTGAAATCCAGCGACTGATCCACCCGCACGCCGTCATTCCGGTCAAAATTGGTGGTCAGAAAACATCCGATACCGTGATCAGCGCCGTGTGGGGCTTCTTCTTCCTGTACATCGCCAATTTCGCCGTCATGACGATGCTGCTGACCGCCACCGGACTGGATGCGGAGACCGCTTATTCAACCGTTGGTGCCTGCATCACCAACCTGGGGCCGGCGCTGGGCTGCGCCGGCCCCAACTATGCCGAGCTGAACGACGTCGCCAAGGTAATTCTGAGTGTTGCCATGCTGCTGGGGCGGCTGGAAATCTACACACTGCTGGTGCTGCTCACGCCCGCTTTCTGGCGCGACTAGACCCCGCCCGTTTCAGCTCTCAGCGCAGGTCATAGAACGGCTCAGCCCCTTCCGGCTGCGCTTTAAAGCGCCGGTAACTCCACAGGTACTGCGGCGGATCAATCGCAACACAGGCTTCGATCGCGCGGTTCATGGATTCCAGCGCCACCGCCATATCATCTGAGAAGATGTCGTCATCTACCGGCAATGCTGGACCCGGTAATGTCCACCCTCGAGTCGTTCGCAAACGGTCGCCACCACGATGCAATTGATCCGCTGCACCAGCCGTGGCACCAGTAGCCGGTCAGCGCCTGGTTGCCGAAAAAGGGGACGAACTCTCCCGGAGAGGGTGCCGGCTGCTGATCCGGCAATATACCCACTCCTTTACCTTCCCGCAGATGTGCATAGAGCTTGACTAGGCCGGTGAAATTGGCCGGAATCAATGTCGCCCCACCTCGGCGGCGCCTGGACAACAAGGCCTTTTCAAGGTCCCGGTTTGAAGGTGGTTTGTACAGAATGGCAATATCCGGAATCCCCTGCAGATACATACCCAGGTATTCCCAGGCGCCAAAATGCGGTGCCAGCGCTACCAGGGCTTTGCGACTGGCCCGACACTCTAATCAATTCCACTAGCCATCGACACAGTGACTGCAGTTTTTCGATCGGCCAGTACCAGTTATGGCCGGTCTCCAGGATGGAGCACAGGTAGTGCCCGAAGCTCTCGCGCACCAGGCGATCACGTTCCTGCGGATCCATGTCCGGGTAACAGCGCTCCAGGTTGCGTTCCGTCGTATGGCGTTTGACCGGAGACAAGCGCATCCACAGGCCGGCGCCCTTTTTGGACAGCCAGAAGGGCATGCCGGCGGGCATCAGGCTGAGCAGCCACAGAAAAAAGCGTGCAGGTAAATCATTGCTTCCTATAGAATGGGTTTCATGATCGCATTGATACAAAGAGTATCCGAAGCGGCGTAATTGTTAACGGAAATATTGTGGGTGAAATCGGCCGGGTATCCTGGCGCTGATTGGAGTAGAGCGGGGCGACACGGAAAGCAGGCCAGCCGACTGCTCCAGCGTGTGCTGGCGTACCGGATTTTTCCTGACGAGACAGACCGGATGAACCTGAATCTGCGACAGTGCGGACGGCCAGTTGCTGCTGGTGCCGCAATTTACCCTGGCGGCCGATACCAACAGCGGCAACCGGCCCAGTTTCACGCCGGCCGCACCCCCGGTTGAGGGTGAACGCCTGTTCAATCACCTGGTTGAACTGGCCGCAAAGGAATCTGCGGGTGTACAAACCGGAGTGTTTGGTGCGGACATGAAAGTCCGCCTGGTCAATGACGGCCCGGTGACGTTTCTGGCTTCAGGTACCACCGGCGGCCTGATGGCCGCCAGTTCGTCTTCCCGGTCGCTGTCGAATTTCTGCAGTTTCCGGGTCAGTGTATTGCGACCCAGACCAAGCAATTCAGCGGCTTTTTGCCTCTGCCCGCCGGTCTGTTCCAGCGCACAGTCGATCAGAACGCGTTCGAGTTCGTCCTGGCCGCGCTGAACAAGTCGGTGTTACCCGCCAACAGTTCCTGGCTGGCCCAGCGGCGCAGTGACTCCGTCCATGCCGACCCTTCCTCTTCCAACCGCTCTTGCCGCAGACTTCGGACGGCAGGTCATCCGGAAAAATCTGGTCGCCCGGCGCCATAACACACATCTGTCGGCACAGGTTGAGCAACTGCCGTACGTTTCCGGGCCAGGAATAAGCTTCGAGTATCCTGATCGTCTCGGGCCGCAAACGCTTTTCTTCCAGACCCAACTCGTCTGCCACCTGGACCAGGAAGCGCCTTGCCAGCATCGCGATATCCTCCGTCCTCGCACGCAGGGGAGGCAGGGCTATGTTGATAACATTCAGCCGGTGGTAAAGGTCTTCGCGGAAACTGCCAGTACGCACCTTCTCTTCAAGATCCTGGTGTGTAGCGGTAATCACCCTTGCGTTCGCCTTGAGTAAATCCCGGCCGCCGACACGGTAATAGTCACCCTCAGCCAGCACCCGCAGCAAACGGGTTTGCAGTGCGATCGGCATATCGCCAATTTCATCCAGGAACAGCGTACCGCCAGCGGCTTCTTCAAAACGCCCTACCCGCCGCGTATGCGCCCCGGTAAAAGCGCCTTTTTCATGACCGAACAGCTCTGATTCCAGCAATTCGGCCGGTATCGCGGCCGTGTTGATCGCCACGAAGGGTTCATTGGCACGCGGGCTGTGCTGATGCAGAACCCGGGCTACGACTTCTTTACCACTGCCGGTTTCACCGGTTATCAGACACTGATATGTCCGACCGTGAAAGGCGTCCAATGGTGCGAAATACTTCCTGCATGGCCTGCGATTCGCCCAGCAACTGGCTGCCGGTCTGCGCTTCGCTTTCCTTCGGCACGGCCTCACCGGTCGCCAACGCGCGCTCAATGACCGAAATAACCTCCTCCAAATCAAACGGCTTGGGCAGGTATTCAAATACGCCTTTCTGGAAGGCGCTGACGGCCTGGTCAAGGTCCGAAAATGCCGTCATGGCGATGACAGGTATGTCGATTCGGCGCCTTTGCAGCGTATCCACCACGCTCAGGCCATCCGCATCCGGCAAGCGGATATCTGTCAACAGTGCATCAGGGTGATCACTTTCCAGCGCCTCAGTGACAGAGCCCACGCTTTCAAAGCATTGAACGTTGTATCCCTTGCGCTGCAGAGCACGTTTCAGAACAAAGCGGATGGCTTCGTCATCATCGACCACCCAGATTTCAGGAAAAGTGCTCATATGGCCACCTGCTGCTCGCCCGCACCATTACCAAGCGGAAGGTATAGAGTGAACTGGCTGCCGTGATCCAGCGCTTCGAACGTCAACAAGCCACCATGCGCTGCGGCAATCTGCTGCGAGAGAGCCAGCCCCAGTCCGGTTCCGGTCCTGCGCCCTGTCACGAAAGGCATGAACAAAAGTGACTGAAGAGACTCTGGAACACCCGGTCCGTTATCGATCACATCCAGGCGAATGACACTGTTTTTACCCGACTGCAAAAGCGCATTGCCGTATTCAACCCGCGTCCTGATCAGGAGCAGCGAGGCACCCGCCTGGCACGCGTTGCGCAGCAGGTTCAGGATCACCCGTCGGATGGCGCTGCCGTCACCGCAGAAAGACGGAATGCTTGGGTCGTAATCCCGCTCCAGTTGCACGGCATCACGAAACTCAGCGTGGAGCAGGTCCAGGGCTTCATCCAGCAACGGGTATAAATCGATCTCCGCGCGATCCAGTTCCGGTTGGCCGAAACTCTGAATCAGCTCGTCAATGCGGTCGGACTCTCGCATGATCAATCGAGCCAGAGTAGACAGTTCGCCGGTTTCGAGTTCGTCGGCCAGCATCTGGGCCGCACCACGAATTCCACCCAGGGGATTTCTGACTTCGTGCCCAAGGTTCCTGCTCAGCAGTTCCAGCATGCCGGTCTGCAATTCGCGCTGTTGCAGGCGCAATCTCGTTTTTTCCCACTCCAGATTATGAAATTCAAGCAACAAGTTTCCATCTTCCATAGATTGAACGGTGCAATCGAAGAGTCCACCACCCATTTTCAATTCATGCAGGCGAATGCTTTTCATGGCATGCGGCACTTCATCAATGGCCTCATGCAGTTTTGACGGTATCTCCAGCAATTCGAAGATCAGCCGCCCACAGGCCCGATCACGGCTGACCAGCAAGCAATGCTCAGCGGCACTGTTCATGAACAGGATCTGACCTGACGGTTTGATTCTGACCACCCCGGTATCCAGCCGGTCAAGCACCCGGAAAGCCTGTGCCTGATCAGCATCCACCGGTTTCTACCCTGCTAGTTGCCGGGTCTGGGGCGATTGACCCGGGCGTTTTGGCCGACGGAGTGCTGCTTGACGAAAAAGGTAACGGTCTCGGTCGTGATGATTTTCCGGCGCCGGTCATCCAGCAACTCCGCGTAGACAGAATGTTCGCCACGGTCAAACTGGATCGTTGTGCTGCCGGAAGGCAGGACGTCTTTCGGTTCACCATCGACATACAGTACAACCTTCATTTCCTGCGGGACCGGCTCCGAACTACCCCAGCTCACCATCACCATGTTCGCCGTGCCCCAAAAGTCTCTTCAGGTTGCGGACTGTTGATCCGGAAGTCGCTGAACTGTTTCCTCAGCTGCCTCAGGGTCGGCGCTTGAGGCTCTTGCGCCGCCGGGTCGGTTGCGGCCGTTGCAGGCGCAGCAACCGGGTCTGTTTCGACCACGGACAAGGGTGGCAAGTCCACCGGCTTGGCGTTCGAGTTTGGCCTCTGGTCTGTGAACGTGACGTTGCCATCCTTGTCCACGACCTTGTAAATCTCACCCTGTGAAAACGCTACCAGTGGCAACAGTAAAAACACCAGCAGGAAGACTGCCCTGATCATTCCTTTGTTCATAACCATGCTCCTTTTTGCAGAAGTTCCGCCAACCCCGCTTGGTCGCGGGGTTGTGCGGTTCGCCCGGGGCATGACCACTCGAAAGGGGTCAATCACACCCTGGCCGCTTAAAGAGAATAATACATTTCGAATTCAATCGGGTGAGTACTCATCCGGAATTTGGTCACTTCCTCCATCTTGAGGGCAATATAACCGTCAATCAGGTCGTCATCAAAAACGCCACCTGCCTTCAGGAATTCGCGATCCTCATCCAGTGCCGCCAGGGCTTCATCCAGTGACGCACAAACGGTCGGGATCAGTTTTTCCTCTTCCGGCGGCAGGTCGTAGAGATCTTTGTCCATCGGAGGACCCGGATCGATCTTGTTTTTGATGCCGTCCAGGCCTGCCATCAACATGGCGGCGAAGATCAGGTAACCATTACCTGCGGGGTCACCGAACCGAACTTCGATACGGGTAGCCTTGGGGTTGCCCACGAAGGGGATACGGCAGGAAGCAGACCGGTTAC
>CAVWXL010000041.1:0-43020 GCA_963759035.1 uncultured Gammaproteobacteria bacterium | reverse complement strand
GCGGGTGCGGCGAACGGCTTCCCGTGACAGGCGACGCATGTTGCGCTTCACAGCTGCAGCTGCTTTACGTTTGCGTTCCTGGGTGGGCTTTTCGTAGAACTCACGGCGACGGGTTTCAGCCAGCACACCGGCTTTCTCACAGGAGCGCTTGAAGCGGCGCAGTGCGTACTCAAAAGGCTCGTTATCGCGAACTTTTACACTCGGCATTAAATTTCACTCTTCCTTTGTGCCAAAATTTGGCGTTGATTCAAGTTAGCCGCTTATTTTACCAAGGGTTAATAGCCTGACGCAAAGGTTTGATGAAATTTGTTTTTCAGGCGTAAGCCACAACACCGCCACGACGCGGATCACCGGCACCGTCAAAAATGCCGCCGGGCTTGACCGAAACCGTGTGAACGCCGCCGAAAAACAGGTTTTTCTCGGGCCAGAGATGGGTTTTGGGCGCAGCGGACTCGAAGCGCGGCCAGGGATCTTCACTGAAACCCGGTTCCAGGCTCAGCATGTCGCCTTCCAGGTGAATGCGGGGGGCCGCAACCGCCTGCTCCGGCGTCATGTCGAAATCCAGCAAGTTGACCAGCACCTGGGTAATGGCGCTGCGGATACGATTCGATCCGCCGGAACCCAGTGCAAACCGTGTGCCGTCGGCCTGTTCAACCACGGCTGGCGACATCATCGAGGCCAGCCGGGCGCCTTTTTTCCAGCGGTTGAAACCGCCCGGATTGAGGTCTTCCTCTCCCAGCATGTTGTTCAGCATGATGCCGGTGCCGGGTAACACGTAGGAGCAACCCTCACCGTTGGAGGCGGTCAGGCTGGCAATATTGCCCTCCGCGTCAGCGACGCTGATGTGCGTGGTACCCCGGCTGAACAGGGAATGCAAGCTCAAGTCCCTGCTGCCACTGCCGAACCGTCTCCGGGCCCAGCAGGTCTTCCATCCTGGCCAGGTCCAGGCCTGCCTCCATGGAGTATTCATGCCGCGCAACGCTGGCTGCCCGCATTCCGCGCAGCAGGTTCAGCACGTGCCCGGTACTGCCCCAGGCGTCCTTTTCCGAGTCCCAGTCACCCATCACGCCCAGCGCAAAAGCCACCAGGCTTCCTCCCGGTGAAGGCGGCGGATTGATCGCACAGCGGGCGCCACGGTGCCTGAAAACGACCGGCTTCCTTAGCTCCACCCGGTACGCCTCCAGGTCCTCGCAGGGTGATGTGTCCACCTTTTTCGCGCTGTCGCGGGCCAGCTGTGCTGCCCACTCACCGCGGTAAAAAAGCTCCGGGCCTTCACTGATCAAAGCCTCGAAACTGTCTGCCGCCGCCGGGTTGCACAGTAACTCGCCTTCACCGATCAAATGTCCCTGCCGGGCGGGTGACTCGTAAAGCGCAAAAGACTCCGGCGTGGCCTGCATGATGGACTTCAAAATCCGTATCACGTAATGGTGGAAGGCATCGACCCGCACTCCCGAGCGAGCCAGGTCGATGGCCGGCTGCATGATTTCCCGGATCGGCATCCGTCCCAGGTCACGATGCGCTTCGAATATGCCCGCTACAACCCCAGGGACCGCGATGGAGCCCATGCCGATGTGAAATTCCTGCTCCGCTGTGCCGAAATCGGCGATGATCGGGATAGAAATCGAGCTCATCATCCGGGCGCCGTTGCTTCGGCGTCTGGCAGAAAAAATCGTAGACACGGGGTTTGTGCCCATCGGGCAGCGCCAGCAGAAACCCGCCGCCACCCAGGCTGGCCAGCAGCGGTTCGGCAATCGATGCCGTGCACAAAGCACCCAGCACCGCATCGAACGCGTTGCCGCCGGCCTTCAGTATTTCAACGGCTGTCTGCGAAACCTCCGCACTACCGGAAGCCGCCACGCCCAATCCCTTTGCCAATTATTTACCCTGTAAAAATCGAGCCGGAAAAGATAACACACCCACATCATGCCGCAAGCCCCGCCGACATAAAACAGCAAAGCCATTGCAGTTGTGCCCCGGGAACCCTATAAAGGGGGTATGCGTGTACTGGGTATCGAAACTTCCTGCGATGAAACCGGGGTCGCCATCTACGATGGTGAGCTCGGCCTGATGGCCGACGTGCTGTATTCACAGGCACACATCCATGCCGAATATGGCGGCGTGGTTCCTGAAATCGCCTCGCGGGATCACGTCAGGAAACTGGTGCCCTCTGCTGGACGAATGCCTGGAAAAAGCCGGCTGCAGCAGGAGATGATCGACGGAGTCGCCTACACCGCAGGCCCCGGCCTGATCGGCGCACTGCTGGTCGGTGCCTCGGCCGGGCGGGCCATTGCCCAGGCGCTGGATGTCCCGGCGGTTGCAGTCCACCACATGGAAGGCCATTTGCTGGCCCCGTTGCTGGAACCCGACCCGCCGGAATTCCCGTTTGTTGCCCTGCTGGTTTCCGGCGGTCATTCCATGCTGGTCGAGGTGCGCAGGATCGGCGAATACCGGGTGTTGGGAGAAACACTGGACGATGCAGCCGGGGAAGCCTTCGACAAGACGGCCAAGCTACTCGGCCTGGGCTATCCCGGTGGCCCGGTGGTGGCGGAAGCCGCAAAATCCGGAGACCCGGACAAATACCGGTTTCCGCGCCCGATGACGGATCGGCCGGGCCTGGAATTCAGCTTCAGCGGCCTGAAAACCCACACGCGCAACCTGTGGCACAAGCATCAGCGAGGATGACAATGCACAGGCTGACATCGCCGCCGGGTTTCAGCAAGCCGTGGTCGATACGATGGTGATCAAGTGCCGGCGGGCCATGCAGCAGACCCGTTGCAGCGCAGCTGATCATTGCCGGCGGTGTCGGCGCCAACCTGCAGTCTGCGCGAAACCCTGTCACGGGCCGGCAAGAAATATGGCTGGGGCGTTTCCTATCCGCGCATCCGCTTTTGCACCGACAACGGCGCAATGATCGCCTACGCCGGCTACCACCGCCTGCTGGCCGGCGCATCCGAATCGCAAATCATCAGCGCCCGCCCGCGCTGGCCCCTGCACGAACTAATGACTGCGGATGGATGAATCCATGGATCGAGTATTTATAGAAAACCTGACGGTCGAAACCGTGATCGGCATTTTCGACTGGGAACGGGAAATCCGCCAGGCCGTCAGCCTCGACCTGGAAATGGAATTCGATATCCGCCAGGCCGCAGCATCCGATTCAATCGAAGACACACTGGACTACAAAGCCGTCTCGAAACGCCTGATCCGATTCATCGAGCAAAGCGAATTCCAGTTGGTGGAGAGCCTGGCCGAGAAATGCGCAAGCATCGTGCTGCAGGAGTTCCCGGTAAGCCGCCTGAAGCTGAAACTGAGCAAACCCGGAGCGGTCCGCGGGTCAAGCGCCGTTGGCGTCATCATCGAACGCAGTCTGGAACAGCAAAAAGGTTGAACGCATGAGCACCGCTTACCTCGGCCTGGGCAGCAACATCGATGCCAGGAACAACATCCGCTCGGCAATTGTCCATCTGCGCGATACGTTCGCCAGAGTCGACCTGTCTCCCGTTTACCAGGCGACCGCCTACGGCTTCGACGGCAATGACTTCATCAACCTGGTCGCAAGAATCGAAACCCCGCTCACACCCGCTTGAACTGAAAGACTTCCTGACCGAGCTCGAAAACCAGCATAAGCGTGACCGCAAGCGCGCCGAAATTCGCTGACCGTACCCTGGACATCGATATCCTGCTGTACGACGACCTGTACTTGCTCAGCCCGGCCCTGGAAATACCCCGCAACGAAATCCTGGAAGCAGCCTACGTTCTAAAACCCATGGCCGACCTGGCACCGGACCTGCACCACCCGGTTGCCGGATACCCTTCAGCGAGCTATGGAACAACTTCCCGCAAGACGACCTGACACTGACACCGATCGAGTTGTAGCGGCGAAGCACCAGCAACCCGGTTGGCGCAGCCAGAGGGGTGCTCAAACTATGCCGTTGAGCGCAGCCGCCTTCAGCTTCGAAGAAGCTGGAGCAGGGAAGCGAAACCCCTTAAACGTTGAGGGATCGTCCACCATCTACGGCCAGAATCTGGCCGGTCACGTACGGCGCATCCAGGGCCAGGTAAGCAACGGCAGATGCGATATCCCCGGGTGCTCCGATCCGCCCCAGCGCGGTGGCGCCCAGTATCGCCTGTTTCTCCGCTGAATCGGGCTCGTTTTCGGGCCAGAGAATCGCGCCGGGCGCTACACCGTTGACCCGGATGGCCGGCCCCAGCTCAGCCGCCAGGGCTTTGGTCATCATCGCCAGGCCTGCCTTGGACATGCAGTAAACCGCATGGCGAGGCATCGGGCGGTCTGCATGGATATCGACGATATTGATGACAGATCCGCCAGCCGTGCGCAGCTCATCGAGCAGAGCCTGCACCAGGAAGAAAGGGCCCCTGAGGTTGCTGTTCATCAGGTCGTCCCATTGCCAGGCGCGCGTGTCTCCCACCTCGCTGGGGTAAAACCGCGACGCATTATTTACCAGGATGTCGAGATTCCCAAACAACGATCTGCACTGTCCGGCAAGGCTTTCTACACCCGTCGGCGAAGAAAGATCCGCCTGGGCCAGGGTAACGCTACCCTCCCGCTTCCGGTTTAGTTCGTCGGCCAGTTGCTGCGCAGCTTCCTGGCTTGAATTGTAATGAAGCAGCACGTCACAGCCGCGGCCGTGCAGTGTTTTGCAAATGGACGCGCCAATCCTGGCGGCGGCTCCGGTGACTAAAGCTGTTTTTCTACTGGACACGGTCTTTTCACTCAAACAAACTTGTTAGCTATGTCCCGCAACATCCTGCCCGAACCCCCCGAAGAGCTCAAGCAACTGAGCCATACGCTGGGTAAACACATACGGGAAAAACTCGGAACGGACGGCATGATGCCATTTTCAAAGTTCATGGAAATGGCGCTCTACGAGCCCGGCCTGGGCTATTACTCCGCGGGCCTGCACAAGCTGGGCGAATCGGGTGATTTTGTGACCGCACCGGAACTGGGACCTCTGTTCGCCCGTTGCCTGGCCGGCCAGATGGCCGAACTGGCGGAAACCCTCGGCAGCTATGAGATTCTCGAAGTGGGCGCAGGCAGCGGCCGGCTGGCGGCCGATTTGCTGGCGGCACTGGGTGCCGGCAAGCGGCCTGGCCGCTACCGGATCCTCGAACGCAGCGCGGACCTGCGCGCCGTGCAACTCGAACACCTGGCGGCCCGCGTGCCTGATCTGCTGGATCGTGTGGAGTGGCTGGACCATCCGCCTGAATCCGGCTGGCAGGGCGTGCTGATTGCCAACGAAGTGCTGGATGCACTCGCCGTGGAGCGTTTCCGGATGGGTAAACACGGCGCGGAGCAGGTTTGCGTGAACTGGGAAAATGGCCGGTTCGGCTGGGCTTTTCGGGATGCCCCGACAGCACTCGAACAGGCAGTGGGCCATCTCGCGGCCGACACCAAAAATGAATTTGCGCTGGGCTATCGCTCTGAAATAAATCTTCACACGGCTGATTGGCTGGACGCAGTCACCTGCATGATGACGCGGGGCCTGGCCCTGTTCATAGACTACGGATACCCGCGCCGAGAGTATTACCGCCAGGACCGGACAGATGGCACCCTGATGTGCCACTACCGGCACCAGGCGCACGACGATGTGTTTTTCTGGCCCGGCCTGCAGGACATCACCAGCTGGGTGGATTTCACGGCGTTGGCCGAAGCGGCCGATCACTGCATGCTGGATGTTGAGGGCTACACCAGCCAGTGCATGTTCCTGCTGGGTTGCGGGCTGGACACGATACTTGCGGACAACAGTCTCCAGAGCGAAGACGGCGGACTCGCGCTGGCAACCCAGGCCCGCCATTTAACCATGCCGGGCATGATGGGTGAAAAATTCCAGGTCATGGGACTGGGACGCGGCCTGGATCAGCCACTGCGTGGCTTCAGGCTGCAGGATCTCCGGTACCGGCTATAGCAGAAATTCTCGCTTGCCTGAGCCGTTCGCCAACCTCTTTCCCATCCAACCCTTCTGTATCAATATCCCTGGCCCGTATGGCCAGCACAGCCGGCAATGCAGAGCGCAGACGTTCGCCCTGCGGATAGCTCCGCCCGGCCATCCCCTCCCTGCCCCGGTAATCGGCCTCGCAGGCCAGCACAAACGCATCGACGCGTTCCGGGCGCCGCAACAGGTCAGCGTCTTCAATCAGCTTCATAACGGTTGAAGGCCGTGCCTCGAGCAGCCGGTGGCAACGCAGGTGCAATTCGCATACTTTCAGGGCCAGGTCGCGATAAGCACCCGGAGCGCGCAGCCGCGCGCAGACTTCGTTCACCAGCGGCACCCCGCTTTTTTCATGGCCGGTGTGGGAAGGCAGCAAAGAATCCGGCGTGACGCCCTTTCCCAGGTCATGCAGCAAAAGTGAAAACACTACTTCAGCTGAAGCCCCCATTACCGCCGCCTGGTTCATTGACATCAACACGTGGACACCGGTATCGATCTCGGGATGAAACCTGGCCGGTTGCGGCACACCGAACAGGCAATCGACCTCCGGCAGAATGACGGCCAGCGCGCCGCAGTCACGGAGCACTTCGATGAAAACGGCCGGCTCAGCGGCAGACATGGCATTCTCGATTTCGGCCCATACCCGTTCCGGAACGAGGTGCGCCAGCTCCCCGGACGTCACCATCTCCCGCATCAGCGCCAGGGTAGACGCGTGCACCGTGAATCCGAGTGGCGCGAAACGGGCCGCGAAACGGGCTACACGCAAGACCCGCAGGGGATCCTCGGAAAAGGCCTCTGAGACGTGACGCAGGACCCGGTCCTGCAGGTCACGCCGGCCGCCGAACGGATCGACCAGCCCGCCCTCCGTATCCCTGGCAATGGCATTGACGGTCAGGTCCCTTCGCGCCAGGTCTTCTTCCAGCGTAACCCCGGGGTGAAAATCGACTGTAAAGCCATGGTAACCATGGCCCTGTTTGCGTTCGGTGCGGGCCAGCGCGTACTCCTCACCCGAGTCGGGGTGGATGAAGACCGGGAACGATGCCCCCACCTGGCGAAAGCCCCGGGCAAGCAGTTCCTCCGGCTTGCTACCCACTACGACCCAGTCACGTTCCTTTGGGACCAACCCAAGTAATTCGTCGCGAACCGCTCCGCCCACCAGGTAGATCGCTGCGTTGAGCTCAGAGATTGGCCTGCTTCCTGCACTGGTCAAGGCGGCGCTGGTTCGGTGAACCGGACAGATAGCCCGGAACGACGCTCTCAATGGAGCGTGGCGTGATCCCAAACTGCCACAGGCTGTTTTCCTCGCTGGTGTTGTCTGTTTGCAGCGAACGGTAATTATCACTGGAGAACGGCTTACCCGGAACGAAGTCCATCAGCAGGCCCTGCAATCTCGACAGGCCGGACGGCAGACCGATGATTTTTCGTTTCAGCCCGGCCGTGCGGGCGGTGAACTCAACCAGTTCCCGCAGCGTATAGACTGTGGGTCCTACAGTGATCAGCGTCTGCCCGAATGACTCCGCGTCGGTCAGCGCCAGGGTCATCGCCGCCGCCACGTCACCCGCCCAGACCGGTTGCATTTTCGCATCCGGGCAAGCCAGCGGCAACACCGGAGCGAGCTTTAACAGGCCTGCAAAACGGTTAAAAAACGCGTCTCCGTCGCCAAAAATGACCGACGGCTGCACGATGGTGCTGTCGAGGTAATCAGCCGCCCGGATCAACGCCTCTGCGCGGCCCTTGCTGACCAGGTAGTGGCTGCTGCCCTGACCGGCGTCCAGCGCGCTGACCTGCATGAATCGGTGCACGGCAGAGTCCTGGCAGGCAGAAAGAACCTTCGCGGTCAATTCCACATGGGCGCGTTCGAACCCCTTTCCGCTCCGTCCGGACTCGTTGAGGATACCGACCATGTTGATAACCGCATCTGCCCCGGCCAATTGCTGCCGCAGTTTTTCGTCGTCGAACACATCGGATTGCCGCACTTCGACGTCCGGGATCACGTTCAACTCACGGCAGCCTTGCGGATAGCGGCTGAGTGCAATGCAATGGTGCCCAGCAGCGGTAAGCTGCGGCAACAGGTGGTGTCCGAGAAAGCCGGTCGCACCCAGCAACACGATTCGCATATTCAACTCCTTGCCTTTGTCTGCCTAGCCGGGAGCCCGGCAGACGATTTCGGTGGTTTCGATTAGCTTCATGGTACCGGTCGTCGCGGTTGAATCAAGTGCCGGCATACGCGAGGACAGGCGGGAAACAGGCTGTTCCAACCGCCAGTCGTAGAGGGTTGAAAACGCCAACACCCGCGGAATATAGTCCCTGGTTTCAAAAAATGGCAGCGTTTCAACCCAAATGGCCGGATCATTGGTCAGCCCGTTCATCCATCCACCGGTCAACCACGTGTGGGCCGGCATTGTACGCACCTGAAACCAGCACCGGGTTTTCTCCAAAACGGTTCAGCAGGTCCCGCAGGTAAGCCGTGCCAAATTTTATATTATCTTCGGGTTGCATCAGCTGCTGCCGCCCGCTGTATTTGAAGGAATGCTGCCTGGCCAACAGTTTGGCGGTACCGGGCATCACCTGCATCAGGCCGCGGGCGCCGGCCGGGGAAATCGCGTCAGGCGCCATGGCGCTCTCCGAGCGAATCAGACCCATGACCCAGGCGGGATCCAGGTTCCTGTTGGCCGCCTGGGTGAATACCAGGGATCCGTATTCGACCGGAAAGCGCCACTGGTACCAGCGCAGATCACCGCTGTTGCCGAGTGCAAAAATCGCCATGTCCGGCCAATGCTGTTCTGTGGCCAATGCGGCCGCAGCCCGCAAGCCGGCTTTATCCAGTCCTTCGACGGCCATTCGCCATTCACTTCGCGACCAGTTCTGTATGCCTGCGCTTCTGAGTTCCAGCGACCTGTGAAAGCCCGGTTGTTTTCTCAACGCTTCGATGGCGTCCAACGCAACATCCGGCTCCTGCGGACAAATGGTATACGGCGCTCCCAACTGGTCCGCGGCCAGGAAACCATAGTAGTTGGCTTGCAGGGCCAGTTCGCCCAGCTGATCCGATGCGGCAGAAGAATCGCCGGTTTCCAACTGTGCCCGTGCCTCCCAGTAGCGCCAGCGCGAATCGTCCCGCTGTTCCGCCGGCATGCCGGCGATGACCGCCTTAACCCCCGGCCAGTTTCCAGCCGAGAGTTCGTAACGGGCCCACCACTCGAGCAAATTGCCGTCCAGCAATGCAGCAGGCACACGCTGCATTCGTGCCGGCGTTGCCTCCAGCTTTTCAACCGCAGACCACTGGGCTATATCCCGCAGAATTCCGCCACGCAGGTCATCAGACCATGCGAAGTGACTTTCAATCCGGGTAAATATTTTCTCAGCCTTGTCGGGATCACTGCGCGCCAGGCGCCGCAAGCCATAGGCTGTTATGTCACGGCTTTTTTCAGTGTCCTGCCAGTTCAGCGCCTGGTTCAGACTGGCGGTAACCGCCACGGTCCTGTTGATACCAGCGGTCCGCCCACACCTGATCGCCCTGCTGCAGATAACGGGCAAGGTAGCGTGAAAGCTGCGGCTGGCGGGCATCCATCGCCCGGCGGATTCGTTCCCAGGCCAGGCCGGGAGTGATTCCATCCTGCTTTTTCAGCCAGGAGAAAACCGGGTCACAGACATCGGGCTGGGATTTTCCGACCGCCCACAGTTTTTGCGCGACCGGAATCAGGTCTTTTGTCTGGCCGCGCTTGATCCGCGCACGGGCGAGTGAGCACCGGACTTCCGTGTCGTTCGAATCTTGCGCATACAGCAGCAGGGAATCCCACTGGCCACGTTCACCCAGCGTACGTAACCAGGCTCTCTTTAAACCGGCGGTAAACGCCCAATCCTGGTGACTTTCCAGAAACGACGCCATTTTCTCGTCGCTGACCATGGCCCTGCGGAACCTCAGGTCTTCGTATTTCAGATAGGGGTAGAGCACATAATCCTGCAGCGTGGGCATCAGTTGCATGAACACATCACGCTGGCCTTCATGTGGCTGCCCGCCAGGCCCGGCTGAAATCCTCGCGCTGCAATTCCGCATCATCTGCCGCCAGCAAGCCGGGGCCGCCGAGGCTGCAAACCAACACCATCCTTGCCGTCAGAATGATACGATGGGTGGCGGCTTGGATGGGGTTGTTGATCACATGCCACAGAATATGGAAACGGTCGCCCGCCGGCAAGGCCCACGGGGAGAAACAGAACAAAATGCTCATTGAGTTTGCCCTGATCGGTGTCGTGGCCGGTTACCTGGCCGGATTCCTGGGAATCGGCGGCGGTTTTGTCGTCGTCCCCGCACTCACTTACCTGTTCCTGCAAGACTCGGTGACCGCACCCTGGGCCATACACATGGCCATAGCGACATCGTCTGGGAACCATGCTGGTAACGTCCCTCAGTTCCATCATCGCACACCAGCGCAAAGGGGCCATTCGCTGGTCACTGGTGCGTTCGCTGGTTGCCGGACTGGCCCTGGGAGCCATTCTCGGAGCGATCCTCGCCGACAGGCTAAAGGGGGAGGCCATGATCAGGGTGTTCGGCGCGTTTGCCATGCTGGGTGGGCTGCAGTTGATACTGGCCCGCCGGCCCGCCGGAGAAAAACCGCTACCCGGCCAGCCGGGCGCCAGTATCGTCGGTCTTATCATTGGCGCCATTTCAAGCCTGATCGGAATTGGTGGCGGGGCGCTGACTGGCCCCTGGCAGTTATGGCACGGGGTGAGGGCACAAAATGCCGTGGCCACGTCGGCGGCCTGTGGTTATCCGATCGCGTTGGCCGGAACCTTCTCGTTTGTCGTGCTTGGAATGGGGGGTGAACTACCGGCAGGCGCACTGGGTTATGTCCATGTGCCGGCGTTTGTCGGAATAGCCCTGACCAGCGCCATCGCCGCACCGTTTGGGGTGGCGACAGTTCACCGCCTTCCACCAGGACTGGTGAAAAGGCTGTTCGGCGGATTCCTACTGCTGGTTGGCCTGCGGATGCTGGCCGGATTTTAAGGCTTGAGCCGGATTCCACGCTGATCACCGGCCGGGTCGCTTCCTGCAGCTTAACCTCGACGGGCAACTGAATTTCCAATGCCACCGGGCAGTGATCAGAGTAAGCCACGTCGATCACTTCAGCCACTCCTGCACGCAGCGTATCGCTGACCAGAACATGGTCGATGGCGCGCTGCGGCTGCCACGAAGGGTAGGTCGCCATTCCCTGGGTCGGGGCCTGCAGGGCAAGCGCTTCACGCAATTCCATAACGTGGGGCGTATCCACCTGGGTATTGAAGTCTCCCAACACGACCAGGTGCCGGCTGCTGTCCAGTTCACGGGCCAGAAATTTCAGCTGCTGCGCCCGTGCCCGCTTACCCAGGGCAAGGTGCACAACGGCGATATCCAGCCCGTTAAACCCGCTACCGAAACGCACCAGCAGGGTTCCGCGACCGGGAATAATACCCGGCAGACGGTGTTCTTCCACCGCATCCGGCTCGTAGCGGCTCAGAAAACCGTTACCGGCATAGGCCAGTGTTCCGACCTTGCGGTTGGACTGGTGACACCAGAAAGGCATACCTGCATGATTGGCGAGATAGCGTGACTGGTTGATGAACCCCGAACGCAGGCTGCCCGAATCAACTTCCTGCAGCGCCACCATGTCATAGGGCGAAACCAGTTCTGCGATAGCATCCAGGTTTTCAACCCGTTTGGCGTGCGGCAAAACCTGGCGCCAGCTGTGCGTGACGTAGTGGTGGTACCGGGCCGTTGAAGTGCCGGCCTGGATATTGAAGCTCAGCAAACGGAGCTTCCGGCCCGGTTCACTGCCCTGATCTTTTGCTGAATCAGTCGGCTGCGACACTGGCCGTTTGCTTCGAACCCAGTCTTTCCAGCTCGATCAGATAATCCACAACGTCGAACATGACGTCATAACTGGGGACAGCAGCACTTCCGGCAATGCGGTATTTTCCGTTCACCACCAGCGAGGGGGTGCCACGAATACCATAGGTCTGGACCAGGCTCTGATCCTTGCGCATTTTGCCATCGACCGCAAAAGACCGGGAGGTCGACATGAATTTCTCTTTATCCAGGCCAAACTGGCTATAAAAAGTGGCCAGTTCATCCATATTGCGGATGATGTTCTTCTCATTCCAGATGCGGTCCATCAGCGCGTAGTGCGCTTCGTCCGGGACATCCATCATTTCGGCTGTCACGTAACCGCGCGCATAGAGCTCCCAGGATCCGCGTCCAAACACCACGGGGATTCTCCTGAACGCGACATTGTCGGGTGCGCGTTTTTGCCACGCCTGGACGTAAGGGTCGAAGGTATTACAGTGCGTGCACAGGTAGCTGAAGGCCTCTTCAAGCTTTATCGTGTCGCCGCTGACAGCAGGGGCTCCCTCGATCTCGAAGTAGTGCAAGCCCTCCTGGTAGGGAACCATTTCTTCGCTTTGTGCCATGGCCACGTTGCTGAACAACAGCGTGATGGCGCAGGCCGCGAACAACCGGAAAACAGATTTTCTCATTTTTTACTCCCGCAAATCGTGGTCTGGGTGGTTAGAGTTAACTGACCACCGTTTGCGTATTCAGTTCATTCGGTGGCCAGGTACAGTCCCTGGATGTAGCTGGCCACGGCTTCGATTTCTTCATCGCTCAGCTCTGCAGCTGCCCCGTTCATGATGTTGCTGGGGGCATCATCTTCACCCCAGTTCTGCCCGTCCCGGAACTGCGTCAGCATCTTGCCAGTGTACATGGCATGCTGGCCAGCCAACGCCGGATAACCGGCAGGCGGATTGCCTTCGCCTGCAGGGCCGTGGCAGGACATGCACGCCGGCACGCCGGACTCGGCATTACCCGCGCGATAAATCCGCTCGCCCAACTCGACTTTCGACTCGTCCGCAACGCCACCCGATGCGGTCTGCAAGGAATAATAAGCGGCGAAATCCAGGATATCCTGGTCGCTCAAACCCGGTGTAATCCCCATCATCTCGGGTACGGGCCGGGCGCCGTCCTTGATCAGGGTCACCTGCCGAACCAGGTATTTTTCGTGCTGGCCGGCCAGTTTGGGCCAGTTGGGAACGACGCTATTGCCGTCGCCACCATGGCATGCGGCGCAAATGGCGGACTTGGCCTGTCCTGCGCTTGCATCGCCCTGTGCATAAGCTTGCAGGCTGAAGAGTACCAGTGAACTGGCAATGGCCCGGAGCAAAAAACTCATTATCAAAATCTCCCAGAGTCTGTATGAACTGTATTCAGGCTAGAATAGCGCGATATTATCGCGGTTTCTCTTGCCACGTTCCACCTTAACAAGACAATCAGATGACATCAGAAAATACAAAATACAACCCTTACCGCGTGGCCCGCTATGTGATCAGTGCACACCGCCTGGCCCAATTGCCGCCAGATAGCGGTTTTGAAGTGGCTTTCGCAGGCCGCTCAAATGCCGGAAAATCGAGTGCTATCAACACATTAACCGACCAGAAGTCACTGGCGAGAACCAGCAAGACACCTGGCCGCACACAGCAAATCGTCATTTTCGACATCGATGAGGAGCGTAGAATTGCCGACTTGCCGGGTTATGGCTACGCCAAAGTGCCGGTCAAGCTGAAAGCGCACTGGCGCGAAGTCATGCAAAAATATTTCGAACAGCGTAAATGCCTGCGGGGTGTCGTGCTGGTAATGGACGTGCGCCATCCCATGCGCGAATTTGATGAGCAAATGCTGAGTTGGTGTTCGGCAACCGGCTTGCCGTGCCACGTGTTGCTGACCAAGTCAGACAAGCTCAAACGTGGTCCGGCACAATCAACCCTGCTCCAGGTTCGCAAGGCACTGCCGCACGGCGCGACCGCGCAGGTCTTTTCTTCCAGCAAGCGAATTGGCCTCGGCGAACTGATCAGTCGCCTGAACCAGTGGTATCAGATCGAGTCTCCGGTTTAAAATTGGACCTCGGAACCTAAAGGAACCCAGCAATGACCTTCCCTACAACACGTATGCGCAGAATGCGAGCGCACGACTTTTCACGCAGGCTTATGCGCGAGGTGCGGCTGAGCAGTGATGACTTCATCTGGCCGGTGTTCGTACTCGAGGGCGACAACGCCGTTGAGCCGATTGCCTCAATGCCGGGCGTGGAGCGCATGACAATCGACCGGCTGTTGCCCGCGGCCGAGCATTGCCTGAAACTGGGAATTCCCGCTATCGCGTTGTTCCCGGTAGTTTCTGCTGACTGCAAATCAGACGATGCGCGTGAAGCCTGGAATCCGGAGGGGTTGGCGCAACGGGCCGTTACGGCCCTGAAGCAGCGGTTTCCCGAATTGGGCGTCATCACCGATGTTGCGCTCGATCCGTTTACTTCCCATGGACTTGACGGCCTGGTCGACGACACCGGATACGTGGTCAATGACGAGACAGTTGACGTGCTGGTCAAGCAGGCCCTGTCACACGTGGAAGCAGGTGCTGACGTGGTCGCGCCTTCCGACATGATGGACGGACGCATTGCCGCTATCCGCCTGGCCCTTGAAACCGAGGGTTTTCCCAACAAGCAGATTCTTTCCTACGCGGCCAAGTATGCTTCCAGCTTCTACGGCCCGTTCCGTGATGCTGTCGGCTCCGCAGGAAACCTGGGCGGCGCCAACAAGTACTCTTTCCAGATGGATCCTGCGAACAGCAATGAAGCACTGCGGGAAATCGAGCTGGACCTGGAAGAAGGGGCCGACATGATCATGATCAAGCCCGGCATGCCCTACCTCGACATCATCCGCCGCGCGAAAGAGGCGTTCGAAGTACCCACTTTTGTTTACCAGGTTTCCGGAGAGTACGCGATGCTCAAGGCTGCGTCCCAAAACGGCTGGCTGGACGAAGAGGCCGTGGTGCTCGAGGCGCTGACCTGTTTCCGGCGTGCAGGCGCTGACGGAATCCTGACCTATTTCGCAGTGCAGGCCGCCGAATGGCTGCGCGACCGGTGATGAAACTCGCTCTTTTTGGCAGCCCTGTTGAAAACTCTCTTTCACCGCGCATCCACCAGATGTTCGCGGATCAGTGCGGTTTGGAGATTGACTACCAGGCCATCGAGGCCACGGAAGGAAATTTCCGCGGCAAGGTTGCCTCCCTGGCTGGCGGCGGAGGCCGGGGTTGCAACGTCACCGTGCCGCTGAAACGGGCTGCCTGGGAGCTTGCCAGCCGCTGCAGTGAAGCAGCGTTGCGGGCCCATGCAGCCAACACGATGGTTTTTTATGGCGCCAGCGAGTGGTTCGCTGACAGCACCGATGGCAAGGGGCTGGTCACGGACCTGCTCGCGATTCCCGACTGCCACCTGCAGGGAGCCAGGATCTGTCTGTTAGGCGCCGGCGGCGCGGCGTCAAGCGTGCTCGGCGCCCTGCTCCACACCAACCCGGAAGCCCTGGTGGTTGCCAACCGAACCGTGGAACGGGCTGATGAGCTGGCTGAAAATCACTCCGACCTGGGAACCGTCGAAACCTGCCTGCCGGCGGCACTCAGTTCGAAGGCGCCTTTTGATGTCATCATCAACGCCACCTCACTGGGGCACAGCGGAAAGCTTCCGGAACTGTCCGCGTCGTGGTTGCAGCCGGACGGAGTCTGCTACGACATGAATTACGGCCAGGCAGCTGAGCCACTGCGGCAGTATTGCGGACAGGAAAACATCTGCTACTCGGACGGACTTGGCATGCTGGTCGAGCAGGCCGCGCTTGCGTTCAGGCTGTGGACCGGGCAGATCCCTGATTCCTCAGCGGTGCTGAAACAGCTACGCGCTTCCGCGGGGTAACTTCCCGACGATGTTGCCCTCTGCATCCATCTCCGGGTAGTCAAAGCCACGCTCCTGGCAGAATTGGGTCACCGCGGGGTGTAACCATTCAAAGCGCTGGATCTCGCGCGTGGCGCGATCGAGGCGGTCTCCCCCGTACATACCCGCTGCCTCGCGTTGCCTCATCGCCTCGTACAACACGATCGCACAGGCGACTGACACATTAAGCGACTGTGTCATGCCTTTCATCGGGATCATGATCTGCCGGTCACAGAGGTCAAGAGCCGCTTCACTGACGCCAAACAACTCGGTGCCAACAACCAGCGCTGTCGGCAACGTGAAATCCACGTCCCGGTAGTCCAGCGCATCTTCAGACAGGTGCGCCGCCACCAAGCTGAAAGCCTCTGTCCTTCAGGTAGCTGCAGGCAGAAGACAGGTTGTCGTGCGGCCTGACCCGCATCCACTTTTCAGCGCCCTGTGAGGTCTTCCAGTGGATGGCCAGGCCCTTCTCCCCGCGCACGGCGTGCAGTTCATTGATGCCTACCGCGTCACAGGTGCGGACGATGGCCGAAAAATTGCGGGGTTTGTGCAGCTGTTCAGCGAGCACCGTCAGGTCAGGCTGGCGGTCTGCCAATACGCTGTCGATTTTTTGCCGGCGCAGGTCGGTCACGAAGGGGAATCAGCCCCGGGACTGCCTGAGACTGGACAGGCATTGCCTGGCGGTGCTCCATGACTGCAGCAACAAGAGAACCGGCAAAACGAGAATCAGGCTCTTCAGTGCAAAGACCAGCGGCAAGCCTCCAGCCTCCCGGGAAGATTCCAGCGTCTCCCATGAGGCCGAGACGTAGTCCCAGCCGATGAACAGCAGGAACAGGCTGAACGGAACCAGGAACAGCACGGTACCCAGCAGGTTGACCCAGTCCTTGTAACGCCGGGATTTGCTGCGATAGAAAATGTCTACACGGACGTGATCGTCCGTCTGCAGGGCCCATGCGGCCGCCATCATGAACACCAGGGCATGCATGTAAGTGACGCTCTCCTGCAACCAGATCCAGCCCAGGTTAAAACCATAACGCAAAACCACGATGCTGAAGATCAGCACCACCATGACCAGTGTCATCCAGGCGACGCCACGGCCAAGTCGGCTGACGAGCGCCGCAGCGAGGCCGGGACCCCCTGGAGCAGCTGCCGCCTTGCCTACTTCCATTCCAGAACTTTCCAGTAGACCGGTCGCACCGGGTTGAGCGCCTGCTGGTCGACATCAAGCTCGAGCTTGCCGTCGCCATCCGTGTCGATGTAGTAGTAGGGAATACCGTCTTTCGGTGTAACTTTCACCATGTATACCTGTCCATCGAGACGGTACTCCTCGATCATCCGCTCCTCTTCTTCGCGAATGGTTACAGTGGGCTCGATCTGCTCCTCCTGGATTTTAGGAGGGATTGGGATTTCTTCGCTATCCTCCGGCGGGATCGGCGGTGGTTTCTCCAGATCATCTTGCGCAAATAGTAGACCTGCACCCAGCGTAGCTGCGAATATGGCAGCCAACATACCCCTGGACATGAATGACAGGTTTCTCATCGACTCGGCTTCCCTCTGAGTTAGACTCTCATAATATCAGACCCGCAAACCCAGAAAATAATTCCAGGTAATAGATGAGCAACAAACCCACCCTATTTCTCGTCGATGGATCGTCCTATCTCTACCGCGCTTTTCACGCCCTGCCCAACCTGACCAACAGCCGTGGTGAACCCACCGGTGCTCTGCTGGGTGTAGCCAACATGCTCAAACGCCTGCTCAACGAGGATGACCCGGAGTACATCGCCGTGGTGTTCGATGCGAAGGGGCCGACCTTCCGGCACGAGCTTTACCCGGAGTACAAGGCGAACCGTCCACCGATGCCCGCTGAACTGCGCCAGCAGGTCGAGGATGATCCTGGAGTTCACCCGAATGCTCGGGTTACCGCTATTGCAGGTGGAAGGCGTTGAGGCCGACGACGTCATCGGGACGCTGGCCCGCGAGGCCGAAGCGGCTGGCATGAATTGCGTCATTTCAACCGGTGACAAGGACATGGCGCAACTGGTGAGCGGCAAGACGACGCTGACCAACACGATGACCGACACCGACATGGACCGGAACGGCGTCAAGGAAAAATTTGACGTTACTCCGGAGCAGATCGTTGACTTCCTCGCGCTGACGGGCGACAAGTCCGACAACATTCCCGGCGTGGAAAAGTGCGGCCCGAAAACGGCCGCCAAGTGGCTCGCGCAGTGGGGCAGCCTGGACGAGGTGATTGAGCACGCAGACGAGGTCGGCGGAAAAATTGGCGAAAACCTGCGGGCCGCTCTGGAGCAACTGCCGCTGTCGCGGGAACTGGCCACCATCCGCCGTGACCTCGACCTGGACTTCCAGCCCACAGGAACTGCAGCGTGGCGAAATCGACAAGGAACCGCTGATCGAAGCGCTGAAACGCTACGAGTTCAACAGCTGGCTGAAGGAACTGGACCAGGACGATGCGGCCGAGCCGGTCGAGCACGGACTACCAGACCATCACCACGACTGAGCAACTGGATAGCCTGCTGGCGAGAGCTCGAGAAAGCCCGGCTGATCGCCTTCGATACCGAGACGACCAGCCTCGACTCGATGCAGGCCCGACCTGGTTGGCCTGAGCTTTTGTATCGACGCGGGGCAGGCGTTCTATATCCCGGTCGGACACGACTACGCCGGGGCACCGCAGCAACTGGACCGCGACGAGGTGCTTGCAAAGCTCAAGCCTTTGCTGGAAGACCCGCAGCGGCCAAAAGTCGGCCAACACATCAAGTACGACATGAATGTGCTGTCAACACATGGCGTCATGGTCCAGGGGGTCGCTTTTGACACGATGCTGGAATCCTACGTGTTCAACAGCACCGGCAGCCGCCATGACATGGACTCACTGGCGCTGAAATACCTGGGCCGCCAGACCACCCATTACGAAGAGATTGCAGGAAAAGGCGCGAAGCAGATTTCGTTCAGCCAGGTCACCGTCGAAGAAGCCAGCCACTATGCCGCCGAAGATGCCGACATCACGCTGCAGTTGCACCAGCATCTGTGGCCCCGTCTGCAACAGGAAGCGGAGCTGGCTGCCGTGCTGCACGGAAATTGAAATCCCGCTGATTCCCGGTGCTGGCGAGGATGGAACAGCGCGGCGTGCTGATTGACGGCGACGAACTGGCCCGGCAAAGCACGGAAATGTCCAAGCAGATCCTGCAACTTGAGAAGGACGCGCACAGTGCCGCCGAGCAGCCGTTCAACCTGGGTTCGCCCAAGCAGCTCCAGCAGATCCTGTTCGAAAAGCTCGGCCTGCCGGTCATCCGTAAGACCCCTAAAGGCCAGCCCTCGACGGCGGAAGACGTGCTGCAGGAACTGGCCGTTGACTACGAATTACCCGGCCTGATCCTGGAACACCGTTCCCTGTCCAAGCTCAAATCCACCTATACGGATAAACTTCCGCGACAAATCAACCCGCGCACCGGGCGGGTCCACACGTCTTATCACCAGGCCGTAGCTGCGACCGGGCGCCTTTCCTCTTCCGACCCCAACCTGCAGAACATACCGATCAGGACACCGCATGGGACGGCGCATCCGGGAGGCTTTCGTGGCGCCTGACGGTTACCTGGTGATGGCTTGCGACTATTCACAGATCGAATTGCGGATCATGGCCCACCTGTCCGGTGACCCCGGCCTGCTGAAGGCCTTCCGGGACAATGTGGACGTTCACCAGGCGACCGCCGCGAAGTGTTTAACGTGCCCTATGGCGAGGTAGACAGCGACCACCGTCGGGCTGCCAAGGCCATCAATTTCGGCCTGATGTACGGAATGTCCGCGTTCGGACTGGCCCGTCAACTGAAGATTGGACGGGTGGAGGCGCAGGCCTACATGGATACGTATTTCATGCGCTATCCGGCGGTCCAGGAGTTCATGGAAAAGACCCGCGAGCAGGCCCGTGAGCAAGGCTATGTGGAAACCCTGTTCGGCCGCCGCCTGTACCTGCCCGACATCAATGCCAGCAATATGCAAAGGCGGCAGGGCGCCGAACGTGCGGCCATCAACGCGCCCATGCAGGGCACGGCTGCGGACATCATCAAGCGAGCCATGATCAGCGTAGACGACTGGCTGCAGAAGGAACAGCCGGATGCTCACCTGGTCATGCAGGTGCACGATGAACTGGTATTTGAAGTGAAAGAAGACCAACTTGATCCGGTCAAAGAAGCTGTGGTCTCATGCATGTCAGCTGCGGCAAAACTGGACGTTCCCCTGATCGTGGACACCGGGTCCGGCCCGGACTGGGACACTGCCCACTAACGGCCATGGTGCACCGCGTGATGTTCTGGCTGATGCTGCCACTATCCGCCGTACAGGGCTTGTGGTTGCGGCGTGTCGCTACCCGGCTGCCCGGTGCGCCCGGTGCACGGCAAGGCTCGACCGGTGCCGGTGAGCCGATGAGGTTTCTGGCCCTTGGCGACTCGATCATCGACGGGGTGGGTACTGCCGATGTCTCGGCATCTCTGCCGGGGCAGTTCGCCAGGCTACTGGCGCATCAGGCGGGGCAAAGTGTCCACTGGCGAGTGGAAGGCCAGTCCGGCTACGCTATCGATGATGTCCTGAAACGGCTGGAATCACTGCGCGACATCACGCCACCGGACATTGTCCTGGTTTCGGTTGGCGTCAACGACGTTACCGGACTCAGCAGCACCCGTCGCTGGCGGACAAAACTGAAGGAACTGCTGAACCTCATGGGTGAGTACTGGCCCGGCACCCGGATCATTTTTGCGGGGCTGCCACCAATGTCTGAATTTCCCCTGCCGCCGCAACCCCTGCGTTTTACGCTGGGCCTGCGCGCGGCCACGCTGGACCACATCGCCGCCGGAGTCATTGAGGCGTACCCCAATGCATGCCATGTGCCGACCCTGATCAATCCTCAACAGCACGGATTTTGCGAAGACGGCTTCCATCCGTCCGCGGAATCCTGCACTCTATGGGCAAGCCACATACTGCAAATACACCAGGGAGTGAATCCGCATGAATAACAGCACCTCCGCTAAAAAACCCCCCATCCCCAGGCCTGAAGATGTCTGCACACCCGACGCGATCATCAAGGCCTGGTATGACACGATCTCAGGTCCAGCCGGTCCCCGTAACTGGTACCGGGAACGCAGCCTCTACGTCGAAGGCGCACGGTTGATCCCCATTGGGAAACGGGTACACAAGGATGGTGAATTCGAAATCATGAGCCTGGATGAGTGGATTGAAGACGCTGAACACTACTTTGAAAAAAATGATTTTTATGAAGCGGAAATCATGCGCCAGATCTACCGTTACGGAAACATCATGCAGGTTTTCAGTACTTATGAAGCCAGGAATAGTCTGAAAGAAGCGCCCATAGCCCGCGGCATCAACAGCATTCAATTACTGCATAAGGAAGACCGCTGGTGGATTGTAACGGTGATGTGGGATAACGAGACCAGGGAAAATCCTATCCCGGAGGAATTCCTGCCCTACCTGTGGTGAGCAATTCCCGGGTCTAACCAGTCCCGTGGTGCCAGGAAGTCGTACAGTACCGCTTCTTCAGATCCGGCTTCCGGCTGCCAATTGTAGCGCCAGGAGACCAGCGGCGGCAGCGACATCAGGATGGATTCCGTGCGGCCACCCGATTGCAGCCCAAACAGGGTCCCGCGGTCATAAACCAGGTTGAACTCCACGTAGCGACCGCGCCGGTATAACTGAAACCGGCGCTGCTGTTCAGTCCAATGCTGCTCCTTCCGCCGTTGGACAATCGGCAGATAAGCTTCCAGGTAACTATCGCCAACGGCCTGCAGGAACCCGAAACTGCGTTCAAAACCCCAATCGTTCAGGTCGTCAAAAAACAGACCGCCGACTCCCCGTGCTTCATTACGGTGCTTCAGGTGGAAGTAGCGGTCGCACCACTCCTTGTAACGCGGATAAACATCAGCCCCAAAGGGCTCACAAGCAGCCGACGCCGTGCGGTGCCAGTCGACCACATCCTCCAGAACCGGGTAATAGGGCGTCAGGTCGTAACCTCCGCCAAACCACCAGACCGGTGCTTCACCGTCTTTTTCCGCGATGAAAAACCGTACGTTTGCATGACTGGTCGGTACGTGCGGGTTGTGTGGATGAATGACCAGCGAGACACCCAGTGCTTCAAAGCTCCTGCCCGCCAGTTCCGGCCTCGTCGCCGTTGCTGCAGGGGGCAGGCTTGCTCCGGTTACATGCGAAAAATTGACCCCGGCCTGCTCAAACACATCGCCGTCTTCCAGGACCCGCGTGCGGCCGCCTCCTCCGAGCACCGGCCCTGCATGGGTCTCATCACTGCTGTCTCGTACCCAGGCGTCCTCCAGGAATCTGCCGGCGCCATCCTCGTCTTCCAAAGACCCGCAAATCTGATCCTGCAAGTCCAGCAAGTAGTTTTTTACCCGGTCCGTGGAGCCTTCCTGTTGCTCAGCCATTGTCACCCTTCCCGTAATATCCGGCCCGTGGCCAGGTCGCGAATCTGGCTGGGTTTATTCGCATTGCCCAGCTCACCGGCGACGGTGCCGCACAAGGCCGGCCCAAAATACCGCTCAACGTCCCGCGCACTCCTGGCCGGCTCTGACTGCCGGGTATTTGCGCTGGTCGATGTAATTGCGCCCCCGAATGCGGCACACAAGGTGCGGCAAACCGGGTGGGCTGTCACCCTGAGGGCGATGGTTTCGTGGGTTCCGGCGAGCCAGTCAGGGACCTGTTTGTTCCTGGGAAAAAGCCAGGTCACCGGACCCGGCCAGGTCGACAGGGCAAGCTCCCGTTGTTGCCGGGAAACCGGTCGAATGAACGGCAGGAAGCGGTCGAAGGAATCCGCGATCAGGATCAACCCGGCCTCGGCTGGCCGTTCTTTCAAATTGAGAAGTTCGCGCACGGCGGTTTCGTTTTCCGGGTCGCAGCCCAGTCCGTACACGGCCTCGGTAGGATAGGCAATGACCGCTCCGTCGCGCAGGCAGCTTACTGCTGCAGTGATGCTCAACAGGCGGGAGCCGGCCACGGCCAGCTTACTCTTCTTCGGCTACAGCAGCGGCTTTCTTCGTGACCCGCTTTTTCGCTGTCTTTTTCTTACGTGTCTTTTTTCTGGAAGCCTTCTTCTTTGTTGCTTTTTTCCTCGACGCCTTTTTCTTCGAAGCTTTCTTCTTGGACGCCTTCTTCTTGCGGCTGCGCTTGTCCGGTGCAGCGTCCAGCAAGGCCTGGCACTCTTCCTGGGTCATGGAATCCGGCTCGCGTTCCTTGGGCATGCGGGCGTTCTTGTTACCGTCCGTAATGAACGGGCCCCAGCGCCCTTTCAGTATCTGTATATCGGTGCCCTCAAAGGTTCGCAGGATACGGTCCAGGTCGGCCTGTTTTTTCGCCGCCACGAGCTCCAGTGCTTCGGAAAGTTCGATCGTATACGGGTCCGCCTCTTTCAGAGACACGAACTTACTGCCGTATCGGATGTAAGGGCCAAAACGGCCGATCCCGACCGAAACCTCTTCCTCTTCCGGTGTAAACCCAAGGGCGCGAGGCAACTTGAACAACTCCAGTGCCTCTTCCAGATTGATGGTTTCCAACCGGAGGCCCGGCTGCAAGCCGGCAAACCTGGGCTTCTCTTCATCGTCCACGCTGCCAATCTGTGCATGCGGTCCGAACCGCCCCAGCCGGACCGAGACTTCTTTTCCGCTGGCCGGGTCCGTACCCAGTATGCGGGTCATTTTCGCCTCCTGGCGGCTGACCGTCTCCTGTTTGTCCCTGATGCGTTCAATGAATGGCTTCCAGAACTGCATCAACGGCGGAATCCAGTGCATTTCCCCGCGTGACACCTCGTCCAGGGTATCTTCCATCCTGGCCGTGAATTCGTAATCGACGTATGGCTCGAAGTGTTTCTCCAGGAACCTGGAAACCACCCGCCCGGTATCGGTGGGTATGAATCGTCTGCGATTGAGTTCTACGTATTTGCGCCGCACCAGGGTCTGGATGATGCTGGCGTAGGTCGAAGGCCGGCCGATGCCGAAATCTTCCAGCGCTTTTACCAGGCTGGCTTCCGAGAAACGCGGCGGTGGCTCGGTGAAATGCTGTTCTGCACGGATTTCCTGGAGCCGGACGACATCACCTTCTTTCATATCCGGCAGGCTGGTCTCTTTCTCTTCCTTGCCCTTGGGCTGGGAAACCTCGTATACCCTAAGAAAACCGGGGAAAGCGATCACTGAACCGTTGGCACGGAAAGTTGCATCCGAATCACAATCAAACTCGACTGCAACCGTATCGACCAGTGCCGGAACCATCTGCGAGGCCATTGAACGCTTCCAGATCAGCTCATAAAGCCGGAACTGGTCGTCGGTCAGGCTGTCTTTGAGGTCGGTGGGTATTTGAGACGCAGAAGTGGTACGAATCGCCTCGTGGGCTTCCTGCGCATTTTTTGACTTGGTCTTGTAAAAGACCGGCTTCTCCGGAACGTACTCTGCGCCATAGGTATTATCGATCTGGGTTCGCAGATCCGACAATGCCTCGTTCGACAGATGCACCGAGTCGGTACGCATGTACGTAATGTGACCCGCTTCGTAGAGGTTCTGAGCCGTTCGCATGGTGCGCTGGGCCGTAAAACCGAGTTTGCGGGAAGCATCCTGTTGCAACGTCGAAGTGATGAAAGGTGGGGCCGGGCGCCGTTTGCGCTGGCTCCGCTTGACCCGATCAACGCTTAATTTTCCACCGGCTGCCTGTATCAGGCGATCACGGACACGGTGCGCATGTTTTGTATCCGATATGTCGAACTGCTTCAGCCGGTCGTTTTCAAGCCGCACCAGGCGGGACAGAAAAGCCTGGTCCTGGTAGCTCATATCCGCTTCTATGCTCCAGTACTCACGTGGATCAAAAGCTTCGATTTCCCGTTCACGTTCCACGATCATCCGCAGTGCCGGGCTCTGCACACGGCCCGCGGAGAGGCCGGTTTTGATCTTCTTCCACAGTAATGGCGAGAGGTTGAACCCGACCAGGTGGTCCAGGGCCCTGCGCGCCTGCTGGGCATTCACCAGGTCCATGGAAAGCTCGCGGGGGTTATCCACAGCCTCCTTGATGGCCTTTTCCGTAATTTCTGAGAACTCTACCCGATAGAAAGGAATTTTCTCCGCCAGGCCCTGTTCGCGAAGAATTTCGTAAATGTGCCAGGAAATGGCTTCTCCCTCGCGATCCAAATCCGTCGCGAGATAAACCACCTCGGCCTTTTTTGCGGCTTTAATGATATTGCGAACGTGTTTCTCGCTGTCCTCATTGAGCTCATAGGTCATCGCGAAGTCATTGTCTGGGTCGACCGCGCCATCACGCGACGGCAGATCCCGGACGTGACCATAAGACGCCAGCACTTTGAAATCCGGTCCCAGGTACCGATTTATAGTTGTCGCCTTTGCCGGCGATTCAACGATGAGTAGTTTTATGGCCCCATCCTCACGATTAAAAGTTAAAACAAACCTATGCGATTCAGATCGCAATTCACTTCAGGGATTATCTTGACTGAATAGAACTCAGACCTTGCGCCCTTCTTTATTAATGGCGGTAGTCTTGCTCCGTGTCAAACATCAGATCTTCCATCCAGGCGTAATTCGCTTCCTGGCCAGGCTGGTTAAACAAAACCATCAGGACCACCCACTTTACGTCTTCCAGGTTGATTTCATCGCTTTCCAGCGCCATCAGACGATCCAGCACCAGTTCCCTGCGTTGCGCATCGAGTATCCCGGAATTGGACAGGTACATGAGGAAATCACGACAATTCGTTTCGAGGCGGTTAATTTCCGAATCGACGAAAACGCGGATGGGCTGGTCCGTGTTCATTTTAAAATCCGGCTGATAGCGCTGCTCCGCCAGACCGTCCAGCCAATTGAATGCCTTGTCGATTTCACCGTTACTGAACCCCGCTTCATGAAGATTTTCTTCCATTGAAGCCCGATCGGGCTGATCTTCGGGTTCGTCGTAAAAATAATTCTCGAACAGGTACATCAGGACGTCGAGTACGTTTTCTTTCATTATTAACCTCTTGTTTTACGGCTGTAAGCACCTCCCGGATGTGCTTCAACCTTTCCTCTCAGTTCTAACAACAGCAGCATGGCTGAGACAGACCTCGCCGTCAATCCACTTTGCTCGATAATTGAATCTATGGGCCTGGGGTCATATCCCAGGCACGTCCATAGCAACCGGTATTCGGGGTCTTCCTCGAATTGGGGGTCTTCGGCGGCAATGTCAAGCGTCCCGACGTCCGCCGTGTCGTCGCCAGCGTCGATCTCCTTTTGCAGCTGCAGGGCCAGTTGACCGGCCATGGGCGCCAGTTCCTGCAGGATTTCTTCCACCGTCTCGACCAGCTTTGCGCCATCGCGGATCAACCGGTGACAACCTTTGGCCAGCGGGTTGTGGATGGATCCGGGTAAGGCAAAAACATCCCGCCCCTGGTTACCCGCCATGCGGGCCGTAATCAAGGTCCCGCTGCGTAAACCGGCCTCGATCACCAGCACGCCCAGGCTCAGGCCTGAAATAATACGGTTCCGGGTTGGGAAGTGTGAACGTCTTGCGCCGGTGCCGGGTGGAAACTCCGAAACCAGTACGCCTTCCTCCCGAATTCGTTCCGCCAGGCTCTTGCTGCTTGCCGGGTAGACCCGGTCGAGCCCGGTGCCCATGACAGCAACCGTGGTCCCGCCCGCCTCCAGCGCGGCCGCATGCGCAACCGAGTCAATTCCACTGGCCAGGCCGCTGGTGATGGCCATACCCTGGCGAGCCAGTTGTCCCGCAAAATCACGTGCGTTGTCTTTGCCACCCGCCGTCGGATTGCGGCTGCCAATCACGGCCATCTGGGGCTGCCAGAGGATATCCGGATCGCCATCTACGTAAAGCGCCGCGGGGGGAGAAGGAATATCGCGCAGCAATGGCGGGAAGCGATCGCCATCCCAGGTCAGCAGGTGGTGCGCAGGGGCTGAAAGCCACTCCTGGTCGAGCGCCAGCAAAACGGCGTCGGGATTTTTAAGTGCAGAGATTGTTTCTTCACTCAAACCGGCACGTTGCAACTGGCGACGTTCCGCATTCACCAGGAGGTCGATGTCACCGAACTGGTTTAACAAACGCACAAAGCGAGCGCCCCCCAGTTGGGGGGCGCGAAGTGCAATCAGCCAATTTGTAAGCTTAGTGACGACAATCTCCTTGCCTGCACTGAGCTTAATTCTGCAAGCGTGTTGTTACAATCTAAGGCCGCTCATCGGGGTGTCTCAATTGGTCGAATTCCAAGACAGACCTGCCGCCACCCATGACCATGCCATAGCTAATGTCCTCGAAAGTCCGGAACACCATGACGATACCGTCAAAAATGTACGGCAGGCGCACCGTGGCCTCTTCCGAGAAGCTGCCCGCACGGAAGCCGATGCTATCCTTGACCAGCTGACCCTCCCTGAAAGCAGCGAAAGTGTAGCCTGTCTCGATTCCCTGACTGGAGCCGCCGTTGATCGAGACTATCGAGTGGAGGCCTACGCCGCTTCGTTGCCCGGCAGTCGCCAGCACTCTCAATCCTTCAGGCACTGTATCCATTGCACGGGGATAAAATGTGTTGTCATAACCCAGACCGTCGATGGGAAGTATAAAGTCTCCAGGTTTTACCTCTGTCCGATCCTGGATGATTTCCATGACGGTAATTTCCCCTGCCTCTGCAACACGAACCCTGCTGACCAGGAACATTTCATAGCCAATTGGATCCTTGGGCCGCTTGTCCCATGGATCGACCTGGTTGTAAATATGCTGGTGACGATCCCAGACATTGGGTACCTGTTTCCAGTTTTCCTGGGGCAGCACGCGCCGGATCTCCGGAGGATCGCCGAAATTGTCATAGATATTCATGAGACGTCCCACCACGTACTCCCGGCCCACCTGAGCGTTCAGTCCGCGCACATAGGTCCGATTACCGTACATGCTGTTCAGTTGCCCATCCTCATTGGCTATGACGTAAGGCAGACCTTCGAATTCAGCCGGCGTCAGAACCCGCATATGTTTGATAAACGGCCTGATGGACTCGTAGGGCACGGCACTCACCGCATCGCCACGATCCACAACGCGAATGGACGGTGATAGTTTCATCGTATCGCCGCGGCGGAGTCTGAGCTGGGGGACACCATCGATATACACCAGTGAAATCACATCACCGGGGTAAATCAGGTGGGGGTTGTCAATTTGCGGATTGGCTTGCCAAATTGCCGGCCACTGCCAAGGCTTGTCCAGGAATCGTCCTGAGATATCCCATAGCGTATCGCCCTTGACCACGACGTATTCGTCGGGGTGATCGGAGCGCACGGCCACATCCTGCGCCAGGGCCACTCCGGTAAGCAATATCGATACAATGAGTATGTGCACGAGTCTTCTGATCACGTTCCGTCCTCTCTAGTAGGCATCCAGCCATCTGTCAGATGCGGTCAGTTTTTACTCTGGCGGACCAGGCCCGCCATTGGCTATCATAATAAATACGGAAGCAAACTTCATCTAAATTATTTTATGCGCGTGTAAATGTATGGCTAAACTAGAAATTCTTGAAATACCAGATAACCGTCTCAGGACGGTTGCGAAGCCGGTTGAACGGTTCGATGACGATCTCACACGCCTGATCGAAGACATGACGGAAACCATGTATTCCGCCAGTGGCATCGGTTTGGCGGCGACACAGGTCAATGTTCACCAGCGACTGCTGGTGCTTGACGTGAGCGAGGCACAGGATAAGCCGCGGGTTTATATCAACCCGGAAATCCTGCGCGCCGAGGGCACGGAGACCTGTGAGGAGGGTTGCCTCTCTGTTCCGGGCATCTATGCAGAGGTCAATCGAGCGGAAAAAATACATGTTTCTGCTCAAAACCCGGATGGTAATCGGTTCGAGGAGGAGTTGGATGGTATGCATGCGATTTGCCTGCAGCACGAAATTGACCACCTCGACGGCAAACTTTTTGTGGATTACCTGTCTCCTCTGAAGCGCCGCATGATCCTGAAGAAGCTCGAGAAACAACGTAAATCCGAAATCCAGAATGACTCCCGGAATGTGCTCTGAACCCCATGACAAACCCTGCCCGCCTTCGAATCCTGTTTGCGGGCACACCTGACTTTTCAGTTCTGCCCCTGCAACAGCTGATCGACGGGAACTTCGCGCCCATCGCGGTCCTGACGCAACCCGATCGCCCCGCCGGGCGTGGCAGAAAATTGCAGGCGGGACCCGTCAAACAAACCGCAATCGCTGCAAGTATTCCGGTACACCAACCCGGATCACTTAAAGATGAGGCGGCTCAAAAACTGATTTCCGAGCTGCGACCGGACCTGATGATCGTCGTGGCTTATGGCCTGATACTGCCGGCTGAGATTTTGCGCATACCTCGCTACGGCTGCTGGAACATCCACGCTTCCCTGCTACCGCGCTGGCGCGGGGCTGCGCCGATCCAGCGTGCAATCGAAACGGGCGACAGAGAATCGGGGGTATGCATCATGCAGATGGATGAAGGCCTGGACACCGGGCCTGTCCTGCACCGCGTGAAAACCCTGCTGGATCCGGAAGAAACCGGTGGCAGCCTGCACGACCGGCTGGCACAACTGGGAGCGGTGGCGCTGCTGGACTGCATGCATAAACTGGCGGAAGGTATCCTCCCGGCCGCCGAGCCCCAGCCGGAATCCGGCGTCACCTATGCCAGCAAACTCAAAAAAGCCGAAGCGCGCATCGACTGGTCCGCATCAGCTACATCGCTGGAACGGCGCATTCGGGCTTTCAACCCCTGGCCGGTCGCCTGGTGCATGATCGGGGAAGAGCGAACCCGCATCTGGAAGGCCCGCGTGATCGACAGGGATCACGGACAGGCGCCTGGAACGGTGCTGGCCACCGGCAGGCAGGGAATAGACATTGCCTGCCGTGAGCAGGTGTTACAGCTGCTGGAGTTGCAGCCCCCCGGCAAACGCGTCATGATCGCAGCAGACTACCTCAACGCCCGCACGCCCAGCGGCCGGCTGGATAACTTCTGATGAAAAAAGGCGGCGCCACTGGCTCGCGACTGGCTGCATTGACCCTGCTGGAGCGTGTCCTGGACTCCGGCAACAACCTGGCTGATGCGGATTCTGAAAACCAGCAGGCTGACGCCCGTGACCGGGCTTTTTCCCGCCACCTCGCCTACGGTGTCCTGCGCTGGCTGACAGCACTTGAATGGCTGGCAAACCAGTTGTTACGCAAACCACTCCGGCGCAAGGACCGCGACGTGCAGCGTCTGATCCTGCTGGGCCTGTTCCAACTGTGGAAAGGCGACTCAGCCGCCCACGCAGCCATTCATGAAAGTGCCGAGAGTGCCCGCAAACTGGGCAAACCGTGGGCCGTATCGGTGATCAATGCCGTCTTGCGGCGCTTCCAGCGTGAGCAGGACGATCTGCTCAGCCGCCTGCAATCGCACGATGAGCGTTTCGCTCATCCCCAGTGGTTGTTGCAGGCGCTGCGGACTGACTGGCCTGACGACTGGCAACACATTGTTACCGCCAACAACGAACCCGGGGCGCTCTGGCTTCGGCTGAACCGGCAATTCGATCGCGCAGAGACCCTTGATTTGCTGAAAACCGGAGGATATACCCTGGAGTGTCACCCGCTAGCACGGGACGCTGTCCGGATCAGCCCCGCGGCGGCGGTCAGCGAACTCCCCGGCTTCGACAAAGGCCGTTTCTCAGTGCAGGATCCGGCCGCCCAACTGGCTGCCGGCTTATTACAACTGGAAGATGGGCAACACGTCCTGGACGCCTGTGCCGCCCCTGGCGGGAAAAGCTGTCACATACTGGAAACCGCGCCAGGAGTTCGCCTCACCGCCCTTGACCAGAGCGCAACGCGGCTTGAGCGTGTGGCGGATAACATGCGGCGCCTGGGGTACCGGCCCGGTGAACAGGCCAGGTTGCTCAGCGCCGATGCATCAGACCCCGACAGCTGGTGGGATGGAAATTGCTTCGACCGCATCCTGCTGGACGCCCCATGCACCGCGACAGGCGTGATCCGACGCCATCCCGAAATCAAGTGGCTGAGGAAACCAGGGCAGGTGCAAGAAGCCGTTGCCACCCAGGCCGGCTTGCTGGGGCAACTCTGGCCACTTCTGAAACCCGGGGGTATGCTCTTGTACGCCACCTGTTCGGTACTGACCGCAGAAAACAACAAACAGGTAGCGCACTTTACCGGGCTTCATGCGGACGCCGAATTGTTGAACATGAGTTTTGGGTGCGGCAAGCGGCTCGATTTCGGACAACAGATTCTCCCGGGAGAGCAGGAGATGGATGGCTTTTTCTATGCCGGTCTACGCAAAAACCCCTGACCGGGCAACAGGCTTTCTGCTGGTTGTGCTGGTTGTGCTGGCCGGCTGCCAGTCCGCTGCCGATGACAGCCGTTTTGTCATCGAGCGGGTCGATACCCAGTGGACCAATGGGCAGGTATACGTCAACAGCGAGCAAAAACTGGCCCTGAGTAATGAGGCTCGCGAAGCGTTGATCCATGGTGTTCCGCTAACACTCGAACTGGAATTGCTGTTGCGCAATACGGGCAGCCAGGTGCGGGTTGGGTCGGATACAAGACTCTATGAAATCCGTTACCTGCCGATGAGTGAGCACTATCAACTGGTGCAAGCCGGTTCAGCCGGCATCAAGACGTTTCCGCGCCTGCGGCACGTCCTGGCCGAGCTATCACGGATCCGGCTGTCTTTCGAAACCGGTGTATTGCCGGCAGGCAACTACGAACTGCTGGCACGCATAAGCCTCGACCAGCGCACCATGCCCCCGCCCATGCGGCTGCCGATGCTGCTGTCCTCCAGCTGGCATCACGATTCATCCTGGTCTTCGTGGCCGCTTGAAATTCAGCCGGAGGCTTGAACCAGTCATGAACCAGGCGGTGAAAAGCAAGAGCAGGATGAAACGCCTGGTTTTCAGGACTCTGCCGGTGCTTGCCTTGCTGGCCGCTCTGCTGGTTGCCCTTTTGCTGGTCAGCGGCGCTCAGAACGAACCCGCGGGGCCGGGTGGTTCAACGCTGGATAACAGTTTCATCTGGGTGCTTACGATAACCGCAGCGGCACTGGCCATTTTGCTCTGGAGCATTGGCTACCGGCTCATTTCCCTGGTTCGAAACGTTCGCTCCGGTGTGCCAGGTGCACTGCTGGCTGCCCGCTGGGTCAGAAATTTCATCGCCCTGTCCCTGCCCCCAGCACTCATCGTTTTCTTCTTTTCCGCCTGGTTCCTCACCAGCACCATCGACAGCTGGTTTGATGTGCGGGTCGAGGCGGCTCTTGCAGACTCTCTTGAGCTCGGCCAGGAATTCCTTGATACGCGCACGCTGGAGGTCAGAAACCAGCTCAGGGATATCTCGGGAGACCTGGCGCTGATGCAGGAAGACGGGGAATTACTCCGGCAAGCCCTCGCTGTCCCGTGTCCGCGCCGCCGGCCCGGTGGAGTTGTCGGTGATGGAAACCGGCGGGACACTGGTCGCCACCGCAAATATCAATACGCTGACCGGCTTGCCCGAAAGACCTGGCGATTTCGCCATAATGCAGGCCAACCGGCAAGGTGAATACGCGGCCGCCGAACCCACTGAGGGCGGCGGACTGCAAATACGGGTCATCCAGCTAATGCCGGCAACTTACCCGGGGTCATCTGCCCGCTTCCTGCAAGCCATTTTTCCCCTGCCGCCGAACATCACGACGCTGGCCGGTACGATTGAGCAGGAGTACCACCGCTATCAAAATGTCAGCTATCTGAGGCAGTCCCTGAAACAGAGTTTCCTGCTGGTACTCTCACTGGTGTTGATTCTTACCGTCCTGCTGGCCATCCTGGCTGCCCTGTTCGCTGCCCGGCGGTTGGTCTCACCGCTGTCCTCGCTGTCCATTGCGACACGCGAGGTGGCTGCCGGTGACTTCGGTAAGGAAGTCGCTACCGGGCAAAGGGATGAAATCGGTTTCCTGGTCGAGTCATTCAACCAGATGACCCAGGCCCTGATGACCGCCAGCCAGCAGGCCGAGGAAAGCCGGGCTGAACTGCAGGCCCAGGGCGAATACCTGGAAACAGTCCTGGCTAACCTCTCTTCCGGCGTCCTGACTCTGGATGATGAATGCCGGTTGATAACGACCAATGCCGCATGCCGGCAGATACTCAGCCTGCCCGGACCATCCGCAGGCAATGATCCGGAAATAACAACGACCGGTCAGCCGCTGGAGCGTCTCGGTGATTTCGCTCCTTTTCTGGATACCTTTATCGAAGCCATCAGGCAACCGGTCAGCCGCGGCAGAAGCGAATGGCAGCAGGAGATAAAGATAGACCGCCCGGGCAAGCCACTGGTGCTATTGCTCCGTGGCTCACGACTCCCCCTGGTCACGCTCCCGGGTGAACAGCCCAGGGATGGCCACGTGGTCGTTTTCGACGACGTCACCATAATGAACCAGGCGCAACGTGATGCTGCATGGTCGGAAGTGGCGCGCCGCCTGGCGCACGAAGTGAAAAATCCACTGACACCCATTCGCCTGGCTGCCGAGCGCTTACGCATGAAACTCAGCGGCAAGCTCGAACCTGACGACAGCGCACTTCTGGACAGGGCGTCCGACACGATCGTGTCGCAGGTCGAGGCGCTGCGGAAGCTGGTAGATGCCTTTGGAGACTATGCCCAGGAACCACGCCTCAGCCTGGAGCCCATCCGGCTGGATGAATTGATCCGGGAGGTCGTGGCGCTCTATCAGCAGGGCGATTCGAGCCTGCGCTTCGAACTTGACCTGTGCCCCGGCCCGGACGGACTGGCTGCCGACAGCGGCCGTCTGCGGCAATTACTGCACAACCTGATCAGCAATGGCAAGGAGGCCGGCGGAGGCGAGGCAGGCTCGATCTCGATCCAAACCAGCCGGGAAGACCGCGGTGACTCGCGTTGGCTAAGACTTGAAATAAAGGACGATGGTCCGGGCTTTCCCCCAAAGGTGCTGGATACACCTTTTGAACCCTATGTCAGCAACAAGGCCAACGGCAGCGGCCTGGGCCTGGCAATTTGCCGGAAAATTGTTTCCGAGCACAACGGCAGCATTACGATAAGCAACCCGGATGATGGCGGAGCGCAGGTTAGCATCGCCCTTCCCCTGACTTTGGAGTAAGCTGTGGCGCAAAAGCAACAGACAGTCAGGCGCAAATGACCCAGGCTCACATACTTGTCGTTGACGACGAACCCGATATCCGTGAACTCGTCCGGGAAATTCTTGAAGACGAGGGTTACCAGGTAAGCACCGCCGAGAACGGTGAAGCTGCGCGCACGTGTTTTGCGCGTGAAACACCGGACCTGGTTCTGCTGGACATCTGGATGCCGGATATCGACGGTATCACCCTGCTCAAGGAGTGGTCATCAGGATCCGGTCTGGAATGCCCGGTTGTCGTCATGTCGGGCCATGGTTCGGTCGATACAGCGATTGAGGCGACGCGACTCGGCGCGCATGATTTTGTACAAAAACCCCTTTCGCTGGCTCGGCTTTTATCCATCGTCAGCCAGGCGCTGGAAGCCGGGCGGAAAATTGAAAAAGCCCCGTCCACAGCGACGGGTCCAGGCAACGAACCCATCGGCAGCAGCGCTCTGATGCAGGTACTGCGCGGCAAGGCGGAACAGGCCGCACAACACGACCTGCCCGTGCTGATCAGTGGTGAAAAAGGCAGCGGCCGTGAGAACCTGGCCCGCTTCATCCATGGTCAAAGCAAGATCAAGGGCCCGTTTCTGATGATGGACCACTGTGAACTCGTACCCGGCCGGATGCGAGACTACCTGCTCGAAGACGACAGCACATCCAGCGATGCTGGAATTTTTGAGCGGGCCCGCGGCGGGACCCTTTTCATTCCCGAACTACAGGAAATTCCGCCGGACGCCCTGAAACTCATCGTCCAGGTGCTGGAGGCAGGCAGGGTCGTGACTAAAAAAGGTGAGCAGAAGCTGGATTGCCGCCTGATGGCCAGCGCCGGAGCCAACATTCTGGACCGGGCAAATAATGACGAGGGTCTGCAGCAGGTGTATTACCGGTTCAACGTGCTGCCGTTGCAGGTCCCCCCATTGCGGGAACGCCCGGACGATGTACCGGAACTGGTCCGCTATTACGCCGAAATGTTCCCAAACCAGGAAAATCTGCCCTACAGGCCGTTCTCAGTCGCTGCTCAGAACCGTTTGCGTAACCACGGATGGCAGGGAAATATCCGCGAGCTGCGCAACCTGGTCCAGCGCCTGCTGGTACTGGGGGGGGAAGGCGACGTATCGCTGGCCGAGGTCGAGGAAGCTTTGCAGCAGAATCCGGTCGATCCGGTCGAGGCTGAGGCAGGGCACCCACCCTTCTTCGATCTGCCTCTGCGCGAGGCACGGGAACAATTTGAACGCGAATACCTGGTCTACAAGCTGAAAGAGGCCGGCGGCAGCGTGGGCAAGCTGGCCGAATCCGTCGGCATGGAACGCACACATCTCTACCGCAAACTCAGGGCCTTGGGCGTGGACCCCAAGACTGCGGCAACTTCTGACGGGGCCAGAAAATGAAAATCGTCATTCTTGGAGCAGGTCAGGTGGGATCTACCGTCGCCTACAGCCTGGCCAATGAAGAAAACGACATCACGGTGGTAGATACTAACGCCACACACCTGAGAGAACTGCAGGACCGGCTGGATATCCGGGGCGTGATAGGTTTCGCCTCGCATCCTACGGTACTCGTCCGGGCGGGTATTGAAGATGCTGACTTGATCATCGCGCTGACCAGCAGTGACGAGGTCAATATGACCGCCTGCCAGGTTGCCTATACGCTTTACAACACGCCGACCCGGATTGCCCGCATCAGGTCATCCGACTATATCGACAACCCGGCATTGTTCGAACGCGAACACTGCCCGGTCGATGTCCTGATCAGTCCTGAAACACTGGTCACCCAGTATATTGCCCGGCTCATCGAGTATCCCGGCGCGTTACAGGTTCTGGACTTTGCGGACGGGCGCGCGCAGCTGGTCGCCACCCAGGCTTATGCAGGAGGCCCACTGGTGGGCCACCGGCTGCATACCCTGCGCCACCACATGCCAGCGGGCGCTGAAGCCCGCGTCGCCGCGATATACCGCCAGGACAAGACCATCATCCCCGATGGCCTGACCGTGATCGAAGAAAACGACACTGTGTTTTTCCTGGCCGCCCAGCGCAACATCCGAACCATGATGAAGGAACTGCGTCCGCTGGATAACCCGGTCCGGCGCATCATCCTGGCCGGTGGCGGAAACATCGGCAGTAACCTGGCCCGGCAACTGGAGCGCAATCACCACGTCAAGATCATCGAGCGTGACCCTGAGCGGGCAGAAGCCATAGCCGAAAACCTGGAAAAGGCCATCGTTCTGGTCGGTGACTGCGCCGATGAAGAATTGCTGCGCGAGGAGTCGATAGACACCACCGACGTCTACTGCGTGCTAACCAACGACGACGAAGCAAACATCCTGTCTTCCATGCTGGCTAAACAAATGGGCGCCGAGAAGGTGATCGCCATCATCAACCGTCCGGCTTACGTGGACCTGGTCGAATCCAGTTCCATCGATATCGCCGTTTCACCGCAACAAATAACCATCGGTGCGTTGTTGACACACATCCGGCGGGGCAACATGGTACGCATCCATTCCCTGCGCCGGGGGGCAGCCGAAGCCATCGAGGCCGTGGCATTGGGAGACAAACGCAGTTCAAAAGTGGTTGGCAGAGCCATCGAGGATATTGCCTTGCCCGCCGGAACCACCATACCTGCTGTCGTTCGGGGCGAGGATGTAATCATCGCGCACCACGACACCGTTATTCAGGAAAACGACCACGTGATCCTGTTCGTCCCCGACAAACGCCAGATTGCGGCCGTGGAACGCTTATTCCAGGTCGGCGCGATGTTCATCTGACGCATCGATGGGCTTTTCCGCCGTTCAAAGGGTTATCGGCTTCCTGATTGCAGGCTCCAGCCTGATGATGCTGCCGCCGGTACTGGTTTCGTTTTTTTACGGAGATGGCACCGCGACCCTGTTCCTGGGCAGCGCAGCCCTGCTGCTGACGATTGGTTTGTTGATTTATTTCCCCGTCAGGAATGCGCACCAGGAGTTGCGTCTGCGCGATGGTTTCCTGATCGTTGTCAGCTCCTGGCTGGCCCTGGTGTTGGTGGGCGCGCTGCCTTTCGTGCTCCTGACCTCGCCGGATCTGAGCTATGTAGACGCTGTTTTCGAATCGATGTCCGGGCTGACCACGACCGGCGCAACCATTGTCACCAATATCGATGCGTTGCCCAGGGCTGTGTTGTACTACCGCCAGCAACTGCAGTGGCTGGGCGGAATGGGTATCATCGTACTCGCTGTCGCCATCCTGCCGATGCTGAGAATTGGCGGTATGCAATTGTACCGGGCAGAAACACCCGGACCGATGAAAGACGCCAAGCTCACCCCGCGGATCACCGAAACAGCAAAAGCGCTGTGGCTGATCTATGTCGGCATCACCGTGACCTGCATTTTTTCCTACTGGCTGGCCGGCATGAAGCTGTTCGACGCCGTCGGCCATGCATTCAGTACCGTTGCGATCGGTGGATTTTCGACCCACGATTACAGCCTGGCCTACTGGGATAATCCAACGGTCGAGGTCGTGGCGGTTGTGTTCATGGCCATCGCCGGGATTAATTTCGCGTTGCATTTTACCGCTTGGCGCCGGGCCAGCGCGCAGCCTTATTTCATGGATCCGGAACTCAAGGTCTACGCTTCACTGCTGTTCGCCTTTTCCATCCTGGTCAGCTTCGCCCTCTATTTCACCGGCACTTATGACACCCTTGCCTCGTCATTCCGCTACGGGGCGTTCCAGGTGGTCTCAGCCATGACAACGACCGGTTTCACGACCGCGCCGTTCTACACGTGGACCGGCTTTCTGCCGGTGCTGTTGATTCTGCTGGCATTTATCGGCGGCTGTGCGGGCAGTACCGCCGGGGGAATGAAGGTGATCCGGGTCATCCTGCTGTACCGCCAGTCCATCCGCGAAGTGCTGCGACTGATCCACCCCCATGCCATCATTCCGGTCAAAATCGGTGGCCAGAAAACGTCCGATACCATCATCAGCGCCGTTTGGGGCTTCTTTTTCCTGTACATCGCCAGTTTCGCCATCATGACGATTCTGCTGACCGCCACGGGACTGGATGAGAAACGGCCTACTCAACCGTTGGCGCATGCATCACCAACCTCGGCCCCGCACTGGGACTGGCAGGCCCCAACTACGCCGAGCTGAACGACATGGCAAAAGTGATCCTGAGTTTTGCGATGCTGCTTGGCCGGCTGGAAATCTACACACTGCTGGTGCTGCTCACGCCGGCTTTCTGGCGCGACTAGAACCCGGCTTCAGGTCAGGTCTCAGCGAGGGTCATAAAAGGGCGCGGCCCCGTCCGGCTGGGCTTTGAAACGCCGGTAGCTCCAAAGGTACTGCGGCGGATCAATGGCAACACAATCTTCGATTGCGCGGTTCATGGATTCCAGCGCCACTGCCATATCATCTGAAAATATTCCGTCATCTACCGGCAATGCATGGACCCGGTAATATCCACGCTCGAGCCGCTCGCAAACGGTCGCCAGCACAATGCAATCGACCCGTTTCACCAATCGCGGCACCAGGTAGCCCGTCAACGCCTGGTTGCCGAAGAAGGGGACGAACTCCCCCTGCGAGGGTGCCGGTTGCTGATCCGGCAATATACCCACTCCTTTGCCTGCTTTAAGATGCGCATACAGCTTGACCAGGCCGCTGAAATTAGCCGGAATAAGTGTCGCCCCGCCACGGCGGCGCCGGGACACCAACGCCTCTTCCAGATCCCGGTTTGAGGGCGGCTTGTACAGTATCGCAATGTCCTCAAACCCCTGCATGTACATGCCCAGGAATTCCCATGCGCCAAAGTGCGGAGCAATTGCAATCAGGGCTTTGCCACTGGCGCGCCACTCGTAAATCAATTCCGGATTAGCGAATTCGACACAACGCGACAGCAGTTTCTCGGTCGGCCAGTACCAGTTATGGCCCGTTTCCAGGATGGAGCAAAGATAGTGTTCGAAGCTCTCCCGCACCATGCGATCACGTTCTTCCGGGTCCATGTCCGGGTAGCAACGCTCCAGGTTGCGCTCCGTGGTATGGCGCTTGACCGGAGACAAACGCATCCACAGGCCGGCCCCCTTTTTGGCCAGCCAGAAGGGCATCCCACCGGGCATAAGGCTGAGCAGCCAGAGAAAAAAGCGTGCAAGGTAAATCATCGCTTCCTATAGAATGTGTTGCATGATCGCATTGTTACAAAGGGTATCCGAAGCCAGTGTAATTGTTAACGGAAATATGGTGGCGGAGATCAGCCGCGGAATGCTCGCCCTGATTGGTGTAGAACGCGGGGATTCAAAACAGCAGGCAAGCCGCCTGCTGCAAAGGCTCATGGCGTACCGTATATTCCCGGACGAATCAGGCCGCATGAACCTGAATCTGGGGCAGGCCGGTGGACAATTACTGCTGGTACCCCAATTTACACTGGCCGCCGACACCAACAGCGGCAACCGGCCCAGCTTCACGCCGGCCGCGCCACCTGCCGAGGGCGAGCGCCTGTTCAACCACCTGGCAAGCCTGGCGGCAACGGAATCTTCGGGTGTGCAAACCGGCGTGTTCGGCGCGGACATGAAAGTCCACCTGGTCAATGACGGGCCCGTGACTTTCTGGCTTCAGGTACCGCCGGCGGCCTGAGTCGGTCACCAGTCTTCAGCTTCCCGGTCACTGTCGAATTTCTGCAATTTCCGGGTCAGTGTATTGCGGCCCAGGCCCAGCAATTCCGCGGCTTTTTGCCTTTGCCCGCCGGTTTGATCCAACGCGCACTCGATCAGCACGCGCTCGAGTTCGTCCTGGGCCACGGCTGAACAGGTCCGTCGTGCCCGCCAGCAGTTCCTGGCTGGCCCAGCGGCGCAGTGACTCGGTCCAGGCTGCCCCTTCGTCCTCCAGCCCACCCTTGCCGAGACTTCGGCCGGCAAGTCAGTCGGGAAAAATCTGGTCACCCGGCGCCATCACACACAACTGGCGGCACAGGTTGAGCAACTGCCGTACATTTCCCGGCCAGGAATAAGCTTTCGAGTATCCTGATCGTTTCGGGCCGCAGGCGTTTTTCTTCCAGGCCCAGCTCAGCTGCCACCTGGACCAGGAAACGCCGCGCCAGCAATGGCGATATCCTCGCGTCCGCGCGCGCAGCGGTGGCAGGGCCATGTTGATGACATTGAGCCGATGGTACAGGTCTTCACGGAAGCTGCCTGAGCGCACTTTTTCTTCGAGATCCTGGTGTGTGGCGGTAATGACCCGTGCGTTCGCCTTGAGTAAATCCCGACCCCCGACACGGTAATAGTCACCCTCAGCCAGCACCCGCAACAAACGGGTTTGAAGAGCGATCGGCATGTCGCCGATTTCATCCAGGAAAAGCGTACCGCCGGCAGCTTCCTCAAACCGCCCTACGCGCCGCGTATGCGCCCCGGTAAAGGCTCCCTTTTCATGACCGAACAGCTCGGACTCCAGCAATTCCGATGGAATCGCCGCCGTGTTGATCGCCACGAAGGGTTCATCGGCGCGCGGACTATGCTGGTGCAGGACCCGGGCCACAACTTCCTTACCGCTGCCGGTCTCACCGGTGATCAGCACGGATATGTCGGACCGGGAAAGGCGTCCGATGGTGCGAAATACTTCCTGCATGGCCTTCGATTCACCCAGCAACTGGCTGCCGGTCTGCTCTTCGCTTTCTCTCGGCACGGCCTCACCGGTCGCCAACGCGCGCTCTATGACCGAAATTACCTCCTCCAGGTCAAACGGCTTGGGCAGGTATTCAAACACTCCTTTCTGGAAAGCGCTGACCGCCTGATCAAGGTCCGAAAATGCCGTCATGGCAATGACGGGGATGTCGATTCGACGCCCTTGCAGCGTATCCACGACGCTCAGGCCATCAGCGTCAGGCAGGCGGATATCTGTCAGCAGTGCATCGGGCTGATCGCTCTCCAGCGCCTCACAGACCGATCCGACGGTCTCAAAGCATTGAACGTTGTACCCCTTGCGTTGCAGCGCACGCTTCAGGACAAAGCGGATGGCCTCGTCATCGTCCACTACCCAGATTTCAGGAAAAGTGCTCATATGGCCACCTGCTGCTCGCCCGCCCCATTACCGAACGGAAGGTACAAGGTAAACTGGCTGCCGTGATCGAGTGCTTCGAACGTCAGCAAGCCCCCGTGTGCTGCAGCAATCTGCTGGGAAAGGGCCAGCCCAAGTCCGGTTCCGGTCCTGCGCCCTGTGACGAAAGGCATGAACAAAAGCGATTGAAGGGACTCTGGAACGCCAGGACCATTGTCGATCACATCCAGGCGAATGACGCTGCTTTTACTCGACTGCAACAACGCATTTCCGTATTCGACCCGCGTCCTGATCAGCAGCAGCGAGGCACCCGCCTGGCACGCATTACGCAACAGGTTCAGGATCACCCGCCGGATGGCGCTGCTGTCACCGCTGAAAGATGGAATGCTTGGGTCATAATCCCGCTCCAGTTGCACGGCATCGCGGAATTCAGCACTGAGCAGGTCCAGAGCTTCATCCAGCAACGGGTATATATCGATTTCCACGCGATCCAGTTCCGGTTGGCCAAAACTCTGAATCAGCTCGTCAATGCGGTCGGACTCGCGCATGATCAATCGAGCCAGAGTGGACAGTTCGCCGGTTTCGAGTTCATCGGCAAGCATCTGGGCTGCACCCCGAATTCCGCCCAGGGGGTTTCTGACTTCATGCCCCAGGTTCCTGCTCAGCAGCTCCAGCATGCCGGTCTGCAGTTCGCGCTGTTGCAGGCGCAAACGTGCTTTTTCCCACTCAAGATTATGAAATTCAAGCAACAGGTTTCCATCTTTCATAGATTGAATCGTACAGTCGAAGAGCCCACCACCGATTTTCAGTTCATGGAGGCGAATGCTTTTCATGGCATCCGGCACTTCGCCAATGGCTTCATGCAATTTTGGCGGTATCTCGAGTAAATCGAAGATCAGCCGCCCACAGGCCCGGTCGCGGCTGGCCAGCAGGTAATGCTCGGCTGCACTGTTCATGAACAGAATCTGCCCTGACGGATTGATTCTGACCACCCCGGTATTCAACCGGTCAAGCACCCGGTAAGCCTGTGCCTGATCAGCATCCACCGGCTATTGCCCTGCTAGACGCCGCGAATGGGGCGATTCACCCGGACGTTCTGGCCGACTGAGTGCTGCTTGACGAAAAAGGTAACGGTCTCGGTCGTCATGATCTTCCGGCGCCTGTCATCCAACAGCTCCGCATAGACAGAATGCTCGCCCCGGTCAAACTGAATCGTTGTGCTGCCGGAAGGCAGGACTTCTTTCGGCTCGCCATCGACAAAAAGCACAACCTTCATTTCCTGCGGGACCGCTTCCGAACCACCCCAGCTCACCATCACCATGTTCGCCGTGCCCCAAAAAGTCTCTTCAGGTTGCGGGCTGGTAATCCGGAAGTCGCTGAACTGTTTCCTCAGCTGCCTCAGGGTCGGCGCTTGCGGCTCTTCGAGCGCAGGGTCGTTTGCGGCTGTGGCGGGCGCGGTAACCGAATCCGTTTCAATCACGGACAAGGGTGGCAAGTCTACCGGCTTGGCGTCCGAGCTTGGTCTTTGGTCTGTAAACGTGACATTGCCGTCCTTATCCACGACTTTGTAAATCTCACCCTGCGGGAACGCTACCAGTGGCAACAATAAAAACACCAGCAGGAAGGCTGCCCTGATCATTCCTTTGTTCATAATCGTGCTCCTTTTTGCAGAAGTTCCGCCAACCCCGCTTACTCGCGGGGTTGTGCGGTTTGCCTTAAAGAGAATAATACATTTCAAATTCAATCGGGTGAGTGCTCATCCGGAATTTGGTCACTTCCTCCATCTTGAGGGCGATATAACCGTCAATCAGGTCATCATCAAAGACACCACCAGCCTTCAGGAATTCACGATCCTCATCCAGTGCCGCCAGAGCTTCATCCAGTGACGCACAAACGGTGGGGATCAGTTTTTCCTCTTCCGGCGGCAGGTCGTACAGATCTTTGTCCATTGGAGGACCCGGATCAATCTTGTTCTTGATGCCGTCGAGTCCGGCCATCAGCATGGCCGCGAAGATCAGGTAGCCGTTACCGGCGGGGTCACCGAACCGAACCTCAATACGGGTAGCCTTCGGATTGCCCACGAAGGGGATGCGGCAGGAAGCGGACCGGTTGC
>CAVWXL010000040.1:0-68843 GCA_963759035.1 uncultured Gammaproteobacteria bacterium | reverse complement strand
CTGGGTGTGGCCTGCATGCCAGGCACCCACACGCCGACCGAGATGCTTTGGGCGCATCGTGCAGGCGCCCAATTGTGCAAACTGTTCCCGGCGCCCGCCGGTGGTCCGGACTGGGTTCGCTCGGTGCTTGGGCCGATGCCTTATCTGAAAATCGTCCCGACTAACGACGTGGACGAACACAATGCAGCCGACTGGCTGGCCGCCGGTGTGTTCGCGATGGGCTTCGTTGCTCCCTTGTTCGTAGCCGCGGATATTGAAGCAGGGAACTGGGATGCCATCGAGGCGCGCGCCCGCAGGTGTCTTGCGGCCACTGTCGCTTCCGGATAAACGCGCGGAAATCGTGCAGTAGCTCATAACGGTAATGGTTTCCAATCAGTGCTGTTGGCATTAATGCTTTACGTTAACGTAAACGTAACTTATACTTCTGCGCCAGCCCGAAAGGAAAATATCATGCCCAGCACCTACAGCATCAGTGACCTCGCCGGCGAGTTCAATGTAACTACGCGGACGATCCGCTTTTACGAGGAGAAGCGCTTGCTTAATCCGGCGCGCGAGGGTACCCGACGGATTTACAGCCTTGCAGACCGCACCAAGCTGAGACTGATCCTGCGCGGTAAACGCCTGGGTCTGAGCCTGAGCGAGAGTGCGGAAATTATCCTGATGTATGGCACGGAAGGAAGTAACCACAGGCAGCTGGAAACGCTGATTGCAAAAATCCAGGAAAAGCGTGTTGAATTGAAAAGGCAACAAGCAGATCTCAAGGCCATGCTGCGTGAGCTGACAGACGCTGAAAACAAGTGCAGGGCGGCCCTGGACGCGCGCCTCAACGGAGAGGAAACACAATGAATACACATTTTCCGTCACTGGATTTTGACCTGGGTGAAGAAATCGAGATGCTGCGTGAGGCGGTCTACCAGTTTGCCCGCTCAGAGATCGCGCCGCGCGCAGCGCAGATCGATCGGGATAATCTATTTCCGCCGGACTTGTGGCAAAAACTGGGCGATATGGGTCTGCTGGGAATCACCGTGGAAGAGGAATACGGCGGGACCGAACTGGGTTACCTTGCGCACTGCGTGGCGATGGAAGAAATCAGCCGGGCATCCGCCTCGGTTGGGCTTTCCTACGGGGCGCATTCCAATCTATGTGTCAACCAGATTCGCAAGAACGGCAACGAGGAGCAAAAACAGAAATACCTGCCGAAGCTGTGCAGCGGCGAACATGTCGGGGCGTTGGCGATGTCAGAGCCGAACTCCGGGTCTGATGTCGTCAGCATGGGCCTGAGGGCTGATCTTGATGGTGACGACTTCGTGCTCAACGGCAGCAAGATGTGGATCACCAATGGCCCGGAAGCCAGCGTGTTCGTGATTTATGCCAAAACGGATATCAGCTGCCGGATCGCGGGGAATCACGGCCTTCATCGTCGAGACGTGAAACACCCGGGTTCACGCGCGGTGAAAAACTCGACAAGCTGGGCATGCGTGGTTCCAACACCTGTGAGCTGATTTTCGAGGACTGCCGGGTGCCGGCCGAGAATATCCTCGGCAAGGAGAACGGCGGCGTCAGGGTGCTGATGTCGGGTCTGGATTATGAGCGCACCGTGCTGGCGGCAGGGCCGGTGGGCATCATGCAGAACTGCCTGGATGTCGTTGAACCCTATCTTCATGAACGCAAGCAATTCGGGCGCAGCATCGGTGAGTTCCAGTTGATGCAGGGTAAAGTCGCCGACATGTACACCACGCTTAAGCGCATCACGGGCCTACCTGTATGCGGTGGCCGCCAATTGTGACCGTGGTATGGAAAAGCGCAAGGATGCGGCGGGTGTGATCCTGTTTACTTCTGAACGGGCAACCCAGATGGCGCTCGAAGCGATCCAGTGCCTGGGTGGTAATGGCTACATCAACGACTACCCGGCGGGGCGGCTGTTACGTGACGCCAAGCTGTACGAGATCGGGGCCGGAACTTCCGAAATCCGGCGCATGCTGATCGGCCGTGAATTGTTCGCTGAAACCGCCCCTCACTAAAAAGGGCACCCCGGGAGACTGATCATGAGCATGATTGAAAGCAAGGTGAATAATCGCTCCGAGGAGTTTCTGGCCAACGCAGCGCATATGCGGCTCCTGGTCGAAGACCTGCAAGGAGAATGTGGCCCGGATTCGCCTTGGCGGGGGCGAAAAGTACCAGGAACGGCATGAGTCGCGCGGCAAGCTGTTGGTTCGCGACCGGATAGACGCGCTGGTCGATCCTGGTTCGCCCTTTCTGGAGCTGTCCCAGCTGGCCGCCTACGACGTCTATGGCGAGACCGTCGCGGCCGCCGGAATTGTGACCGGCATTGGCCGGGTCGCCGGCCAGGAATGCATGATCGTTGCGAATGATGCGACGGTCAAAGGCGGAACTTATTACCCGTTGACGGTCAAGAAGCATCTGCGCGCTCAGGCCATCGCTGCAGCAAAATAATCTGCCCTGTATTTACCTGGTCGATTCCGGCGGCGCCTACCTGCCGATGCAGGACGAGGTCTTTCCCGACCGGGAGCACTTTGGCCGAATTTTTTACAACCAGGCCAATATGTCGGCGCAGAACATTCCGCAGATTGCGATCGTGATGGGGTCCTGTACGGCCGGTGGCGCCTATGTGCCGGCGATGGCGGATGAGTCGATCATCGTCAAAGAACAGGGCACCATTTTCCTGGGTGGCCCGCCGCTGGTGCGGGCGGCGACCGGTGAGATTGTCAGTGCGGAAGAACTCGGTGGTGCAGATGTGCATACACGAGAATCCGGGGTCGCTGATCATTACGCACAGAACGATCATCATGCGTTGAAGCTGGCGCGCCGGGCCATCAGCCGCCTGAATCGGGTCAAACCGGTCAGCCTGGATCTGGCAGAAGCCGGGGAACCGCTGTACGACCCGCAGGAAATTTACGGAATCGTGCCCCACGATGCGCGGAAGCCCTATGACGTTCGGGAAGTCATTGCGCGCATCGTGGATGGTTCCGTGTTTGATGAATTCAAAGCACGTTACGGCACGACCCTGGTGTGTGGCTTTTCCCGCATTTTTGGTTATCCGGTGGGTATCGTGGCCAACAACGGCATCCTGTTCGGGGAATCAGCTCAGAAGGGAGCGCACTTCGTGGAACTGTGCGGGCAGCGCAAAATTCCGCTGGTGTTTCTGCAGAACATCACCGGCTTCATGGTCGGCAAACAGTACGAAGCGGAAGGGATCGCCAAGCATGGCGCCAAAATGGTAACCGCCGTTTCCTCTGTCCAGGTACCGAAGTTCACCGTCATCATTGGCAACTCCTATGGCGCGGGCAATTACGGCATGTGCGGGCGGGCCTATGAACCACGATTCCTGTTTACCTGGCCCAATGCGCGGATTTCAGTGATGGGTGGCGAGCAGGCGGCCGGTGTGCTGGCGCAGGTCAAACGCGACCAGAAAGAACGGGCAGGTGAGGACGTGGTCTGATCAGGCGGAAGCGGAGTTCAAACAGCCGATCCTTGACCGTTATGAAGAGCAGGGCCATCCCTATTATGCGTCTGCCCGGCTGTGGGACGATGGCGTGATCGATCCGGCCCAGACCCGCCAGGTACTGGGTCTGGCCATTTCAGCTTCGCTCAATAAGCCCATCGACGAGACGCGCTTCGGCGTGTTTCGCATGTGAAGGAGTAGCAGGCCATGTTCGGCAAAATCCTGATAGCCAACCGCGGTGAAATTGCCTGCCGTATCATCCGAACGGCGCGCAGAATGGGCGTGCGCAACGGTTGCGGTGTACTCGGACGCCGACCGCGACGCCCTGCATGTGCGCAATGGCGGACGAGGCCGTTCACATCGGCCCGCGCCGCCGCGCGAATCCTATCTGCTGGGCGAGCGCATTATCGAAGCCTGCAAAGCCAGCGGCGCTGAGGCCGTGCATCCCGGCTATGGGTTCCTGTCTGAAAACGCCGGCTTTGCCGGCCTGTGTCAGACAAGCTGGCATCGTATTTATCGGCCCGCCGACGGCCGCGATCGAAGCCATGGGTTCCAAGTCGGCAGCCAAGACCATCATGGAGTAAGGCAGGCGTTCCGCTGGTGCCCGGCTATCACGAGGCTGACCAGTCACCTGGCCGATTGGCAGGCCGCGGCCGCAGAAATCGGTTACCCGGTGCTGCTGAAGGCGGTCGCCGGTGGCGGTGGCAAAGGGCATGCGCCTGGTGCACCAGGCGGAAGAATTCGACGCGGCGCTGGCGGCAGCGCAACGCGAGGCGTCTTCCAGCTTCGGCAGCCGAGGACATGCTGGTCGAGAAATACCTGCCCCGTCCACGCCACGTTGAAGTCCAGGTGTTTTGTGACAGTCACGGCAACGCCGTCTACCTGTTCGAACGTGACTGCTCGGTGCAGCGACGTCACCAGAAAGTCATCGAGGAGGCGCCTGCTCCCGGCATGACAGCGGAGCTGCGTAAGCAGATGGGTGAGGCGGCCGTGCTGGCGGCCCGTGCCATCGACTATGAAGGCGCAGGCACCGTGGAGTTTCTGCTGGACTCTGACGGTGCGTTCTATTTCATGGAAATGAACACCCGCCTGCAGGTAGAGCACCCGGTAACGGAAATGATCACCGGACAGGACCTGGTGGAGTGGCAACTGCAGGTCGCTTCCGGCGGACTGCTTCCGCTTGAGCAAAATGAACTCAGCATCAATGGACATGCTTTCGAGGCACGTATCTATGCCGAAGATCCGGATAATGATTTTCTCCCGGCCACGGGAGTACTCAACTACCTTCACCCGCCCGCCGAGAACCGGCATGTACGGGTCGACACAGGGGTATTGCAGGGCGATGAGGTCAGCGTCTATTACGATCCAATGATCGCCAAGCTGGTGGTGTGGGACGAGAACCGGGAACGGGCCCTGTCCCGCTTGGCCAGGGCTTTGTCCGAATACCGGGTCAGCGGACCCAGTACCAATATTTCATTTCTCTACAACCTGGCTACGAGCGCACCGTTCAAAGCTGCTGAAGTCGATACGCATTTTATCGAGACCCACCACGACCTGCTGTTTCACGCTACCGAGAGTGACCGTGTACAGGACCTGCCGCTGGCATCGCTTTACCTGTTGCTGCGGATGGAACTGGCGACGCGCAAAAGGGTGGGTCGCAGCGACCCCTGGTCGCCGTGGAATTCATCAAGCGCCTGGCGCCTGAATGAGCCCGCCATGCACACCGGCGCCATCGTTTTGAACGGAACCGAGTACGATGTGCCCGTGGTGGAAATCGGCAGTGGAGAGCAACGCCGCTTCCGCATATCGGCCTGTGGCAAGACCGTCATGGCCGCAGGAGAGTTGGACGGAAACGAACTGTATGCCGACATCGATGGCTACCGTCAGAAGGTCGTGGTCGTGCCGCACGATGGAATGTTCACGATGTTCGGAAAAAATGGAGCGATGCAGTTTGCGTTAGCACAACCCGATCTGGGCGAAGCGGAATCCGGTTCCGCTGTGGATGCCTTCACGGCGCCCATGCATGGCGTGATTGTTAAGCTCCTGGTCGAGCCCGGCATTGAGGTGGAAATCGACCAGCCCCTGCTTATCATGGAGGCAATGAAAATGGAGCACACCATTTGTGCGCCTCTCGCCGGAAGGGTCGAGGAGTTCTATTTCCAGGCCGGAGATCAAGTCACCGGTGGTGATGGGCTACTTAATTTCGTGCCGTCTGAAAGCGCATGACTTAAAATACCTGCCCATGGTGGCACGGACAAACGAGGATTGATTGATGGCAGTTGTTTTAATAACCGGTGCAAACCGGGGAATCGGGCTTGAAATGGCACGGCAGTATTCTGAGCGTGGTGATGAAGTTATCGCGGTATGCCGAACCTCAAATCCTGCTCTTGACGAACTTGAGGTCAGGGTAATAGACGGCATTGATGTCACGTCTGATGAGTCAGTCGCACGCCTGGTGAGAGAGCTGGCCGGGGTTCACATCGACCGCCTGGTCAATAACGCCGGCATCCTTGAGCAAAATGCATTCTCCGACTTTGATGCCGCCTCGATCGAACGTCAGTTTCGGGTTAACGCCGTGGCGCCTGTGCGTGTCACCACGGCGATGCAGCCCCTGCTCAGGAACGGCTCCGGTGTATTCATTATCACCAGTCGAATGGGCTCTGTTGACGACAATACGTCCGGCGGCGCCTACGGCTACCGGATGTCCAAGGCCGCAGTCAATATGGCCGGAAAAAGCCTCAGTGTTGACCTGAAAGAGTCAGGCATAGGTGTATTTCTGCTCCATCCCGGTTGGGTTTCCACCGACATGACCGGAAATACCGGAATTGGCGTCGAACAATCGGCGGCCGGACTGATTGACCGAATGGATCATCTGGATATCGGCCAGACAGGCACGTTCTGGCACCAGGAAGGCTACCCATTGCCCTGGTGACTAGCGGGCTGCCGGGCCGTTGAGGTCGATATTGCCTTTTTCCTTCACCCTGATCGACGGATAGAGTCCACCCAGGTCCAGCTTGGCCTTGAATTCGTACTCGAACGTGTCGCGTTGTTCCTGCATCAAGTTAGTCACGAACCGGATGCCGGCCAGCAGGTTGGCTGCTGCAGTGAGCTTTACGTCCCCTTCGCTGTAGCCCTCGATAACCGGAAAGTCCTTACCCACGCCTTTAACGAGTTCGTAGCCTTCAAGCGAAACCGTGTAAACGATGCCCTCCAGGTTGAGTGCTTGTGAGTTCGGGTTGATGATCCTCAGGCCGATTTCAAAAGCCGGCACCATGCCTTCGGAAGGCAATGCCTTGAAAGAGCTCAGGGTGACAGTGGGCTCCTCGTAGTTCGGATCCAGGGTCGCGCAGGATGCCAGCGCAATGGAGAGGAGCAGGGCGGTCAGGATACGGGCTGTCATGGACACTTTCCTTCTATTTTTTCCAGCATTTGCCGGGTGACATCATCCAATCCGCGCTGATGGGCGGCGACCACTATGGACAAACGGTCTTCGCTTACTGCTTGAGAATCGGACAGGGTAAATGTTTCTTTGTTGTCTGCACATTCGATGCTGCCAGACATTTCCACGACCACACTGTTTGTGCTGCCGGAAGCGCTTTGCAGGCCATAGAACTTCTGGACCTCCAGCTGTAACAGCCAGCCGTTTCCACTGGCACGGTCCGATTGCTTGACCGCTGAAAATCGACCACTGGCGGCCAGCGAACGCTGTACGACGGAGCCCAGGACTTCGGGCAGGTGGTCCGGCCAGCGCGCATTGGCATAGCGCTTGAGTTGCGCATCGCTGTTCAGGGCCTGAATGCGGTCAGTATCCAGCCCGGGAACGGCGCTCAGGTTCACCGAAAGAGCCGGGGCCTGTCCGTCGTTGGCGGTGCCTGAGGCCTGCGCCGCAGGCATCAGCATATAGGTCTGGCGTGCCGGTTGGGCGCTGTCCATGACACCGCTGCAAGCTGTGATCATCGATGTGGCCAATAGCGCGGCCACTAGCAGTTTTGTTTTCATTTCAGGGTCTGATCTCCACTGAATTATCGGCCTGTCGGTAAATGAGCTGTGATGGGTCATCCTGCAACTCCATCACCAGTTTCTCGAGATCCCTTAACGCATTTCTGGTTTCTTTCATCAGGGCGGGAGCTTCGCCCAGTCCATCTTCCATAAAACGGCTTATGTCATTTTCATGTTGCTTCACCAAGGAATCTACCCTCGCTGTCAGGCTGGCGAGATTTTTGCTGCTGATGTTTACGTTCGCAACGGTCGAGTTGAGACCGGGCTGCAGTTCGCTGATCATTTCCTGCAACTGCGCGACTGTGGCCTGGATGTCGATTATGGTTTGATTCAGATTGCCCGGAATGGCTGCAATTTCTTCACGCTCGCCGGCCAGTGAGGCGGTGACATTTTCAATGTTTTCCAGCGCACCGGCTACCGCGGCCTGGTTTTTCTCGTCCAGCATCTTGCCGGCCTGGGTCAAGAGATGGTCGAGTTTGCCCATGACCTCCGGGGCGCTGGCCATCAGTGCAGAAAAACCGACGATGCGGACCGGGATAATGGGGTATTCCCTGTCGGGCAGTGTTTCCAGTGGCGCGTGTTTTCCAGGTTCTGTCTCCAGGTTGACTACGGCAACTCCGGTGATGCCTTGCAGGGCCAGGCTGGCAAAAGTACCGCTGTCCACCGGGGTTTCAGACAGTACGTTTATGTCGACCCTGACCTTGATGCCTTCGATCTGTTCGATATGCATTGAGACAACGGTACCAATGCTCATACCCATGTATTTCACCGGTCCGCCTACGGCCAGACCACTGACGTCCTTGTGAAACAGCAGCGAGTAACGGGTGAGCTCTTCGTTGCCGCTACGCCCGGTCAACCAGATAACAAAAAAGATCAATGACGCCAGCGCGATGCTGACGAATAGTCCTACTGCAAAATTCCTGTCACCTTTAAACATGGCTCAAGTAATTACCTTGGCTGTAGCCGCTCTGCGCGCACGAACTGCACGGGGATCACCGAAATATTCCTGTATCCAGGGGTCCGGGTGTTTCACGATCTCGTCAAGAGTATCAACGATGATGCCCTTGTTGACCAGTACTGCGACCCGGTTGCATACGCCGAACAGGCTATCGACATCATGAGTGATCATCACAATCGTCAGGTCCAGGTTGGCGTGCAGGTAGCGCACGAGTTCGTCAAATTCTGTTGCTGAAATCGGGTCCAGCCCGGCCGTTGGTTCGTCCAGGAAAAGAACTTTTGGCTCCAGGGCGAGGGCCCGTGCCAGGGATGCACGCTTGCGCATTCCGCCGGATAGTTCATTGGGGTATTTAGCGGCGGCGGTGAGATCCAGGCCGACCATGAAAATCTTCAACACGGCGAGTTCGCGCCGGGTCTCAATGGGGAGGTTTGAATGCAGCGCAATCGGCAGCTCGACGTTTTCCTGAACGGTAAGTCCGGATAGAAGTGCGCCACCCTGGAACAGCACGCCCCATTCCTTGTGCGGTCCGGGCCCATGGTGCCGGATATCCTGGCCCAGCACTTGAATCAGTCCTTCGTTTGGACCATGCAAACCCAGGATGCTTCTTAACAGGACCGACTTGCCGGTACCGGAGCCGCCAACGATTCCCAGGATCTCGTCCCGCCTTACGTCCAGATCCAGTTGGTCATGAACCACCTGTTTGCCGAAGCGATTAACCAGGCCGCGAATGGTGATCACATGTTCATGTTCAGCAGCCATCAGAATCCAATGCGTGAGTAAACGACAGTAAAAATAGCATCTGACACGATGATCAGGAAAATCGACTGTACCACCGCCACCGTGGTGAGACGCCCGAGTTCATCGGCCGAACCGCTGACCTGCATTCCACGGAGGGTTCCGGTAACTGCAATGAGAAATGCGAATACCGGTGCCTTACTGATGCCCACCATTACGTCGTTGACGTCGATCGTGCCGGCAAGCCGTTCAGTGAATGAAAACCAGTTGATATCCAGCACAGTGGCGCCGATGAACGCGCCGCCCAGCAGGCCTGCAATGTCAGCGAATACCGTAAGCAGGGGCAAGGCAATCATCAGCCCCAGAATCCTCGGAATAATCAGGATCTGGTTGGGATTGAGTCCCAAAACGCGCAGGGCGTCGATCTCTTCCGATAATTTCATCGTACCCAGGGCCGCCGCGAATGCCGAGCCTGACCGGCCAGCGACCATGATCGCGGCAAGCAAGACACCCAATTCCCGGAATATCGCATTGGCCACCAGGTCGACCATAAAAATGTTTGCGCCGAACTGCTCCAGTTGCCGCGCACTCTGGTACGCAAGAACGATGCCCATCAGGAAACAGACGGTCATTACAATAGGGATGGCGGCTGCCCCGGTTGCAAATACCTGGCGAATGGTCTCGCCGATAACCAACCGGGAAGGGCGTTTGATCCCGTCCATCACGGACCGGGCGATATAGCCCACGGAGTCGACAGCGTCTATCGTGTTTGCGCCCAGCTTCTTGATGCCATCGCTTACGAAGTGATTGGGCTTTGGATCGAAGAAACCCGGTACATATTCTTTTTGTGCCGCGATGTCGATGATGTGCTGAAGGAATTTGAGGTGTCGCGCCCTGAAGCCCTCAAATTCGGTTTTGAGGTCGAGTTCTTCAAAATCCATGGACTTTTCATACAGTGTCCAGGCCCCGGCAAGGTCGAAGGCGCCGAGTCCTCCGCAGGAAAACCGGATGGCCGTGGATTCTCCAGGGTCGATACTGTCCAGCATCTCCTGCAGGAAGGTTACATTGGAAAAAATCCAGTCACCTTTGAGGCTTATATCAAGCCCATCTGCGGTTTTTTTGACTGTCAGGTAGTTTTCCATGCCATCCGAAGTCTAGCAAAAATGGCTTACAATGACTTTCCAAAATCAAACCGGCCCATTCCATGGAAATCTGGACGATCCTGCTACCCATTCTCCTGACGGATGTGATGAACCCGGTTTTGTTTGCCTTCCTGGTCTATGTTGCAGGCACCGACCGGCCGGTTGTGCTGGCTTCAAGCATGCTGATGGGCCATACGCTGGCTTATTTCAGCGCAGGCATCGTCCTGGCTCTGTCGATGGAGTCAATTGCGGCTTATCTGGCCAGCCCGCACACCGTTGATTTTGTGATCGAGTTGATCCTGGGTCTTGCCTTGCTGTGGGTCGCCTTTATGAGCAGTAAGGACACCGGCAAGCGACCGGAAGAGAAACCACCGGAATTTACGGTTGTCAGCGCGTTTGGTTTTGGTGCGGTGATCAATTTCATCGGCATTCCATTTGCAGTGCCGTATTTCGCAGCCATCGACCAGATACTGAAAGCGGATTTCTCTACCATACAGGCCGTGATGAGCCTGGTGGCCTACAACCTCGTATATGCATTACCGTTCGCCCTGGTGCCGATACTTTCTGCCGTTATGGGGGAGCGGGCCAAGCCGGTGCTGGCCCGTATCAACGCAATGATGGACAAGGTCTCTGGATTCCTGATGCCCTTGATGCTGGGGCTTATCGGGCTGGCCTTGCTGGCGGATGCGCTGAGCTACTTTTTCAGGGGAATACCCCTGTTCTGATCAATCGAGATCAACCTCGACAACGGTGTCAGGCACTATGACGGAAATCTTCACATCCTCGAATTCGGGCCGGGTGAACCATGGCTTGACCTGGTTGGAATAACCAAACTTTTCGCCGCCAAATCCCAGGAATCCTGCGTCCAGCTTGCCATTGCCGTTGGCATCGTGAACAACTACTACCGCGTAGTCCCCATCGGGCAGACCAACGAAGCGGGTTGCGAAAGTACCGTCTTCGGACGGTTTGCCGGACTGCTGAAGGAATGGCTCCCGCATAAACGAGTCTGCGGAATCAAAAACCGAAACCTCCACGGTCCCTTCTGCCGGCGAAATATGGGCTACCCGGACATCAATGCCTGGGAGTTCTGCCAGTGACAGGCCGGGAACCAGCAGAAAACAGGCCGTGGTCCAGCGTAAAGAAGAGCTGAAATTCATGGTTTACTCCAATAACTGATTTGAAATCGCGAGCAAGGATATAGCATTTCTCAGCGTCCGTTGCGTTTGAGTGCCGAAGGCAACAGGTTTTCGATCCGCTCCCTGACATCCTGCCGGTCTACCAGATCGCTGACAAAATCCAGCTTGCCGGTATCGAGAACGAGAATTTCACTCATCGAATAGCCCTCTACCCACTGGTCATACAGGCGCTGAAGCCGTTTCAGGTAACTCAGCGGGATGTTTTGTTCCATCCGGCGACCCCTGATGCGAATCCGTTGCCGCAGTGTCCGCATTGGGCAGTGCAGGTAGATCATCAGGTCAGGTGGATTGATGGCGCGCAGGATATTCTGGTAAAAAGCCCGGTAGGTCTCCCAGTCCCGCTTGTCAATTTTGCGCATCTGGTGCAGTGCAGTTGCGAAAATTTCGGCGTCCTCAAAAATGGTCCGGTCCTGGATCACGACCCCCGGCAGCCGGTCGGCCTCCTGGTGAATGCGAAACTTATTGCTCAAAAAATAAAGTTGAGACTGGAAGGCCCAGCGCCTCATGTCTTTGTAAAAATCCGGCAGGTAAGGGTTCGCTTCGTTCGGCTCGTAAAACGGTGAGATGTCATACGACCGCGTCAGGAATTCGAGCAAGGTGGATTTGCCCGTGCCGATATTGCCTGCAATGGCGATGAATTTTCGCTCGCTCATGTACCCGTGATTCCAATCCCTGCTGTGCCGTAAATTCATTATACTTTCGCGATGAGAAAACTACGGCTAAAAGTTCTTCGGGCGATTCTATCGCTACTTCTTGCCTGCCTGGCCAGTATGCCTGCGATCGCACAAGAGGGTGATGATCAGGCGGTGGAAGAGGGGCAGGCCGGAGCCCGGGTGCTCGGACACATAGAGTTTCCGACATCTACTGAATCCAGCGAGGCTCAGCAGGCTTTTATACAGGGAATGCTGCTGCTGCACCTGTTTGAGTATCCCTACGCACGGGATGAATTTCTGAAAGCGCAGCAAATCGATCCGGGATTCACAATGGCCTACTGGGGTGAGGCCATGACGTCATCAACCACCCGATCTGGGACAGGCAGGACCTTGCTGCCGGTCGTGCTGCGCTTGAAAAGCTCGGCGTTACGCCCGAGCAGCGCATCACCAGCACAACCCTGGCCAGGGAGCAGGGTTTCATCGCAGCCGTTGAGCTATTGTACGGTGCAGGAACCAAGGCCCAGCGGGACCTGGCTTACATGAGGGCGATGGAACAGCTTGGCTGTCCGTTATCCCGATGACCACGAAATACAGCTTTTTTACACCCTTTCGTTATTCGGTGTAGAGGCCGGCGTCCGCGATACGGCAACCTACATGATGTGCACCGCCCTGGCGCAGGACGTTTTCAGTGAGAACCCAGAGCATCCGGGCGCTGCCCACTACCTGATACATGGCGTCGATGACCCGGTGCACGCGGTGCTGGGCCTGCGGGCAGCACGGGCACTGGCCGTGATGGCCCCGGATGCCGGTCATTCCCAGCACATGACATCACATATTTTTACCGCGGTCGGCATGTGGGACGACGTCGTGAAAGCCAATGAGGCCGCGGTCAAAGTTCAAAACGCGATGCGCGAGGAGAAGGGGCTGTCTGCCCGCCACTGGGGCCACTACAACTACTGGTTGCTCTATGGCTATCTGCAGCAGGGCCGGTTCGAAACCGCGCTGGAACTTCTCAAGGCAGCATACGCCGAGGCACAGGCGGATGGTAAAGCGCCGGCAGATCCCCATGTTACTGGAACCGGATCGTTCCCTGGTCGGTTCGGTGGTGCAGATGTGGGCCCGTTACATCATAGAAACCCGCTCATGGGACAGCGAGGTGGCTGGCTGGTCATTCAATAGCGGTGCTGCGTACGATCCCAACCTTCGAATCAGTTTTGTTCATGCGATGCAAGCGGCCGAAAGCGGGCTTCCTTCGCAGGTGGCGCAATATCTTGCCCAGTTCAGACAATTGCAGTCAGAGTTGGCTGCAGCCATTTCCGGTCAGGAGGAGCAGGCCCCCGGAGACCTGCTTTACCTCGATCGCCTGGCTGTAATGGAGCAGGAAATACTGGCTGGAATGGAATACGCCAGGGGTGAGAATGAAAAGGCCATTAGCCTGGCTGCCGAGGCCAGCCGGCTGGAAGGCGAAATGCCATTCTCCTTCGGTCCGCCTTTCGTTGATTTGCCTCCGGCGGAATACCTGGGAGATTTGTTACGGGGCTCCCGCCAGTACGTTGAAGCTGCTTTAGCCTATGAGGTTCAGCTTGAGCGCACGCGGCAGAAGCCGCGCGCGCTGCTGGGCCTTTCCCTTGCGCTGGCTGGGCAGGAAGACAAAGAAGTCGAAGTGAAGTATGTCCGCGCCAGGCTGGAGCGGATCTGGGAAGCAGCCGACGATTCAGTCAAGCAACCCGACTAAATTGTACGTTTCAGATTTTGGATTTACCAACGGCGAACGCGCGCAGTGTCTGCATGTACGAAGGTTGATTTTTTGTAATAACCCACTCCGCCCGGTTTGAGGTCCAGCGCGATGTCTCTGAGCTTGCTGGTTTGTATTCCCCTCAAGCGAATATCAATAGCTTTTCCCTTAAGGTGCTGGCTGTTTTGAGCCACGCTCTTGCTGCTGCCTGGGGTTTTTTAGTTTGCCCGTATTGTGTAATCTCTTTAGTCTGGAATGCTTTATTTTGGGGACCAAACCATGAAATGTCGTTTCCTGTCGGTCTTGTTCTTCTGTGCGTTGCTGGCTCTGCCCGTCAATGCGTTTGCCGCCAGCTCGGTTATCACCGGCACGTTCGACGGTTCTGAGCCGAAAACGGGCGCCTTACCCGGTACTTGTAATACTTCTGAAGCCATCGGTTATCAGAATGCAGGTAATTTCCAGGTGTCTGATAGCGGCCTTTACACGGTAATAGACGTCTTCAACGATATCGGCGTGGATATTGTCGGCGAGATTTATCAGGGCAGTTTTAATCCGGGTTCACCCGGGGACAACCTGCTGACTCCGTTCGGCGTGGACGTCCTGGAGGCTATCAGCCTCAGCGCCGGCACCAATTATGTGCTGGTCGTTCAGCAGTGGTGCGTTAATCCAGACCGTGCCTGGATCAACCGCCAGGGTGCATGGGCAATGACTTTCTCCGGCCCGGGTGAAGTCAGTTCCAGCGCCAGGGCAGACGTACCGGAATTTACCGGAGGGGATTTCACCTCCGGTAACCCTACTGCTTCTACCGAATGCGGCGATTCCCAGTATCAGGAAACCGGACCGGTCCGGGTTTCAAGCGACGGAGCTTACAGTTTCCTGGATATTTCGCTCACGTACGACGTGGACGTGTGTCTGCAGGTTTACTCGGCTCCATTCAACCCGGATAGTCCGGAAGCCAACCGGGTCGGGTTACTGGATGATGAAGGCAACATTGAACTCGAAACAGGCCAGGACTATTACTTTGTCGTGCAGCCCTTCGACGTACCGACCAATGGCGAGTTCTTCTACGTCCTTGCGCCACCGGCACCTTTTTTGATCACTTACGCCATGTCGGGCAGTTGGTTTTTTCCGCCGACTTCCGGCCAGGGTTTCCTGATCGATGTGTTCGATGCAGCCAACCTGATGTTCCTGGCCTGGTTCACCTATGACCTGGAACGCCCGGCTGGCGATGTGGCCGCGATGATTGGTGATCCCGGACATCGATGGCTGACGGCGCTGGGGCCGATCGTGGGCAACATCGCCAACCTGGATATCAACTGGAGCTCAGGAATGATTTTTGACTCTGCAATTCCTCCGGTTGCCAGCGATCCAGATGGCAGCCTGACCGTTGAGTTCTACGATTGCTACACAGGTCTGGTCAGGTATGACCTGGGCGCCAGCGGCCGCCAGGGAGAGGTGCCGATTGAACGCATCCTCAACGACGCCGTTCCATTTTGCGAAACGCAAACGGGTGGCCCGGGTATGCCCGGTCCTCTTTAGCGTTCAGGGCTGAACACCCAGCATGAACTGGTCTACGGAAGGCTAATCAACCTTGCTCAGGTTCCTCGGCGAACAGCAGTTATTGCGTTTTAAAGAAATGCTCCTTTGTAATGAAAAGTCCCCGGGGCAGGTCTGATTGTGGAAGCCATGAATCGAGTAGTGTAATCAAATATGAAAATTTGCCCTTCAGAAATTACCAGTGAGTCGAACTATCGCAACCGGCGGCAGTTCATTCGGGATGCGGGCCTTGCTGTAGGCGCAGGAGCACTGGCGTCGATGTTGCCCCAGGATGCCGGCGCCGGCCAGCGGGATCTGATCACGGTGCCTGGCCCCTACAGCACCGACGAGCAGCCAAACTCCTGGCAGGACGTCACCACGTACAATAACTTTTACGAATTTGGCACTGGCAAGGAAGACCCCTATCGCAATTCCGGTGATTTCGTTGCGACACCCTGGAGCGTGACGATATCCGGAGATTGTGCAAAACCGGGCACCTATGCATTTGAGGACATCATTGCACCCCACACACTGGAAGACCGGGTATACCGGCACCGTTGCGTCGAGGCCTGGTCAATGGTTGTGCCGTGGACAGGCTTTTCGCTGGGTGATTTGCTCAAGAGATTCGAACCCGGTCCTGATGCCCGCTACGTTCGTTTCAAGACGCTGCATGACCCCAAACGTATGCCGGGACAGAGGAGAAGGGTGCTGGACTGGCCTTACGTTGAGGGCCTGACCATAGAAGAGGCTATGCACCCGCTGACCTTGATGGTGGTCGGCGTTTACGGTAAAGAGCTTCCTAATCAGAACGGCGCACCGTTGCGTCTTGTCGTGCCGTGGAAATATGGCTTCAAGGGCATCAAATCGATCGTGGAAATTGAATTTACCAGGCGCAGGCCCAGAACCTCCTGGGAGAAATCGGCGCCGAATGAGTATGGCTTTTACGCGAATGTGAACCCGCAGGTCAGTCACCCGCGCTGGAGCCAGGCACGCGAAAGGAGAATTGGCGCAGGTCTGTTTGCCGAGAAACAGCCGACCCTGATGTTCAACGGCTACACCGAGGAAGTGGCCGGTTTGTATACCGGCCTGGATCTGCGCAAGAATTTTTGATGCCTAAAGGGTCGATCCGGGCGCTCAAGGTAGCGTTATTCGTTGCATGCCTGATACCGCTGGTAAAGTTGGCGATGGAAGCATTTGGGGTGGCAGGGATGAGCCTGGGCGCAAACCCGGTTGAGCAGCTGATTCATCGATTCGGAATATGGGGGCTCAACTTCCTGCTGATCACGCTGGCGGTGACGCCGTTAAGGCAATTGACCGGAAAGGCCTGGCTGCTGAGGTTTCGACGAATGTTGGGCCTGTTTGCGTTTTTCTATGTGCTGATGCACTTTTTGACCTACGCTGGTCTTGACCAGCGATTTGATCTGCCCGTGATCCTGGAAGACATCGCCGAACGACCCTACATCACGATTGGCTTCACCGCGCTTGTGTTGCTGATCCCGCTTGCGGTGACTTCCACCAACGGCATGATGCGGCGACTGGGACGGCGCTGGAAAAAACTTCACCGCCTGGTGTACCTGGTTGTGGTTCTCGGTGTGTGGCATTTTTACTGGCAGGTTAAACTGGATACCGTTGAGCCCCTGGTCTATGCAATGATCCTGGCGGTTCTGCTGGGCTACCGAATTTGGAGAAAATATGGGCGTACTTCGCACACCGGATGACTGTTTTGAGGAACTGGATGGTTTTTCGTTCCGGCCTCATTATCAGGAGGTGGTCGATGCAGACCTGGGCAAGCTGCGTATCCATTACCTCGACGAAGGACCGGCCAACGGCCCGCTGGTACTGTGCCTGCATGGCGAGCCAACCTGGTGCTACCTATATCGGAAAATGATCCCAATTCTGACCGGCGCTGGTTGCCGCGTAGTGGCTCCTGACCTGGTAGGCTTCGGGCGCTCCGATAAGCCTTCTGAACGGAGTGACTATAGTTACCTGAAGCACGTGCAGTGGATGACGGACTGGATGACGGCGCTGAACCTTCGCGACGTCACGCTGCTGGGTCAGGATTGGGGTGGCCTGATTGGGCTGCGGCTGCTGGCTTGGAACCCTCAGCGTTTCGCACGTTTCTCCCTGTCCAACACCGGTCTGCCGACCGGAGATCACGCGGTCAATGACGCGTTCCACCGTTGGCGAACCTTCAGCCAGGAAGACCCTGGCTTTGATATCGGTTTCATCGTGAATCTGTTTGGTCACGGCGACCTGACGGCCGCGGAAATGGATGCCTATCGTGCACCCTTTCCCACTGATGACTACAAGGCGGGAGCCCGCCAGTTCCCGGTCCTGGTGCCGATCGATCCCGATGATGTCGCTGCGGGGGATAACCGCAGGGCCTGGCAGGCACTGATGCAATGGGAGAAGCCGGCGCTGATGTGTTTTTCGGACGCCGACCCGATTATGCGCGGAGGTGATAAGCCGTTTCTGAAGCTTGTGCCTGGAACGCGCGGCCAGCCGCACAGGACCTTACACGGCCGCCATTTCATCCAGGAAGAGGACGGGGAAACCTGGGCGCGCGCCGTCGCTGACTGGATGCAGCAAACTTAGCCGTAGCGATATTTGAAGCGGCGCTTTTTCCGGTACGGAAAGATATCAGCCTGGTCGCCGGACAGGATGTCTTCCTTCGCCTTTTTCCACCAGTCCGCAGTCATGAGTTCGGCGTGGTCTTTACGGAACATGGCCATGTCTTTCGGGTCCGCAAAAAAGAAAGGGCCAAAGGTTTCGGGGAAGACATCGTTTTCCTGGACCGAGTACCAGGGTGTATCCGACATGACGTCGTCGAAGTCGCGGGGCGGGGGAACCTTGCGGAAATTGCATTCCGTTATGTAGCAAATTTCGTCGTAATCGTAAAACACGACCCGGTCATGGCGCGTCACGCCGAAGTTCTTTTTCAGCATGTCGCCGGGAAAGATATTTGCGCCCGCCAGGTCCCTGATCGAATAACCGTAATCCCGAATCGCGGCCTTTCTCTCAGCTTTTGAAGCCTGGGCCAGGTAATTGTCCAGCGGGTGCATGCGCCGCTCGATATAGATGTGCCGGATGACCAGCATTTCACCGTCGATTTCCACGGTGCTGGCTGTTTCGCGCTGTAACTGCTCCAGCAAATTCGGGTCAATCCGGTTTAACGGAATAGCCACGTTCGAATATTCGAGCGTGTCCGCCAGGCGCCCGACGCGGTCGTGATTTTTGACCAGCAGGTATTTCTCTTTCACTTCCTGGCGCGAGGAGGTTTTGGGTGGGTCGAAGCGGTCCTTGATCATTTTAAAAACGAATGGCATTGAGGGCATGGTAAATACCAGCATGACCATGCCACGGACGCCCGGTGCGACCTGGAAAGTATCCCGCGAGTGACGCAGGTGGTGTTGCAGTTCACGGTAAAAAATGGTCTTGGCCTGTTTCTGCAAGCCGAGCATTGCGTACAGGTCGACAGCCGATTTACGGGGCATGATGGAGAGCAGGAAGGAAACATAGGCAGAGGGGACTTCCATGTCTACCAGAAAATAAGCCCTCGAAAAACTGAATAGAACGGCGACGTCTTTCTGGTGCATCAACAACGAGTCGACCGTAATGGTCCGATTTTTGCTTCGTAAAATCGGGATGACAAAAGGCCGCTTTACATCCCCGTTGATCAGCCTTCCGACTACGTAGGCAGCCTTGTTGCGGTAAAAAAGGTTCTCCAAAACCTGGATCTGAAAATTTGGCTTGGCCTTCCAGTTCGACGCGCGCTGCTCCAGCAGGGCACGCTCAAGGTAGCGGATATCGCGGCGCAGGTTTTCGAACGGCGTGTCCAGGTCGAAATGGGTCAGAATATCCAGCAAGCTGCGACGCAGGCCATCGCTTTGCGGATAGTAACTTCGGTAAGTAGGTTGTGAGCCGCGCAGGTACTGGGTGCTGATGGCGGGCCGCCAGAAGATGTAGTCACTATTATAGTAATCTCTATGTAAAACTCTACAAGCAACTGAATTATAAAATGTTTCAGCGCATTCAGACTGCAGGTGGTTCATCAGTTTGCCGATGAAGACAATTTTGATCCTGGGCCAAAGCTCACTGTTTTCGCCAGCCTGTGGGAATTCACGATGGATGGTGTCTACAGTCTCCTGTACCCGTTGTTCATAGCCCAGGATTCGCTCCCGGCTGACCTGGGTTGCGCGCACCCAGTCTGCGCGTTCGAAGCATTCCTTGCCTTCGCGGCTGTATTGGCGAAACAGGGTGTAGTGGCGGTTGAAGCCATCGAGAATGGCTTGTGCTACCCCTGCCCATGTATCCATATTCAAGACGATTAACTCCCTAGGGTTGACTTGCGCCCCCAAACAGGCCGATACCGGCATCTGACAGGGATTGGCTGAACATTTCAAGCTCCTGGGTCATAAAAAGATCAACCGCTTCGAGTGCGGGCGCCAATGCGGCGCGGGCCTGCTCTATGTAGGTCATCGCAGCAGCAGTGGGTGCCGCTTTTGTGCTGCCGACGTAGCCCCAGGCCAAACTTATTCTGCTACTGACCTTGTCATCGTCGTAGACAATCCCCTTGGTCTGCGGAGGTGTGCGGAACCGTTTCTCGAGTTCGAGTAATCCTTCCTGGACCTCTTTGCCCTGATCCAGCAGGGCCTTCAGGCTTTCATCGAGCTCCGCGCCGGGTTTCTGTTCTTGCCGGATCAAATTGAGTGCAGTGGAGACGCCAGACTGCGCGTGTACGACCCGCTCAACCGCGGTTACGGCTTCTTCCTGCATTTCCTGCAGGCCCAGCAAGGTCTGATAGTTGGATTTTTGTTCCTGAGAGCTCAAGCCGGAGCGGGGATCCCCCACTACGGCTACCGGGGCGCTGCTGCTTGCCGGCTCACCGGATTTGGACGCCAGGTTCAGTGTGACCTGGTAGGTTCCCGGAAGGACTTCCATGCCGCCTGGCAGACCGTCTTCCAAATCATCCTTGTCCGGTCCGGGCATCGGCCGGATTCCGTCACGTTCCATACCCCAGACGATGCGGTTCAGGCCCTGGTGGACTTCGTATTTATACGTCCGGATGACTTCTCCATCGGTGGTTTTTACAGTCATTACTACTTTTGGAGCCTGGTCTTTACCGGCCTCGTCTTCAGCCGATTGCACGGCGCGCTGGCGGATGCTGCGCTCGCGTTCTGCGATCGAGTCAGGGTGGGGAAGGTCCTCGCCGCTGGCCATGAACGTGATCATCACGCCGTAGGGCTCATTGGCGGCGCGGAACTCACCGGAACCGGTGAAACGGGTGGAGGGTGTCTGGCTGGCTGCGTACTGCTGTCCCTCGCTGGTGTCGAGAATGGCGAGGCGCGCATCGAAGGCAGTTTCCGTTAAACCGCGCAGGGCGCTGTAATCGTCGATCACGTAGATCGAACGGCCATGTGTTCCCAGCACCAGGTCGTTTTCGCGTTGCTGGATGGCCATGTCCATTACCGATACGGTCGGGACACCCGCGGTGAACTTCACCCAGTCCCCGCCGCCGTTGGTTGAAACAAACAGGCCGAATTCGGTCCCCAGGAACAACAGGTCCGGAGCAACGTGGTCCTGAAGAATCGAAAGCGCATACCCCGACACGCTATCGCTGGCCAGGCTTTTCCAGTTTTTGCCATAGTCATTGGCACGGTAGATATAGGTTTCCATGTCCGAGCGACGGTGGTTGTCAAACACGATGAACGCAGTGCCTGCGTCGTGAGGTGACGGGGTGATCATGGGTACCCAACTGCCCGGGGGCACGCCCCGGGCCCGCTCGTCTATGCGGTTCCAGGTTTCACCGCCATCGCGGGTCACGTGTATCCGGCCGTCATCGCTCCCAACCCAGATAGTGCCGGCCTCCAGCGGGCTTGGGGCAATCGATACAATCGTCGTGAAATTCTCAGCTGCAGTGACATCCGAGGTGAGCCCGCCACTTTCACGGAAGGTCTGCCACTCGGGATTGTTTGAGGTCAGGTCACCACTGATGACGCTCCAGCTGGCGCCGCGATCCGTAGATTTGTGGACGAACTGGCTGCCGTAGTAGATCGTCGCCGGATCAAACGGGTCCTGGGCGATTGCGGCGTTCCAGTTAAAACGCAGATCGGTGTCGGGTGTTGGCGGCGCCGGCCGGATCATTCGCTGTTCGCCACTGTCCAGGTTCCAGCTTGAAAGGTAACCGCCCTGGGACATCACGTAACCCCGGCGCGAATTCTCGGGGTCGGGCAGGGTGTCGAAGCCATCGCCGAAGCCGACTTCCTGCCAGTGCAGATTGCGAATACCCGCATTTTCCCAGACCTCTGACGGGCCGCGCCAGGAGCCGTTGTCCTGCAGTCCGCCGTAGATGTTGTAGGGGACGTCGTTGTCAACGCTCATATGATAAAACTGCGAAAGAGGCAGGTTGCGGACAAATCGCCAGGTTTCGCCGCGATCGCGGCTAATCGCGATGCCGCCGTCGTTACCGAGAATCAGGTGGCGGCCGTCATTGGGGTTGATCCAGAATGCGTGGTTGTCGATGTGAATCGTGTTGCCGGGAGCACAGCAATCCACAACGGGGTTGAGCGTGAAGGTTTTGCCGCCATCGATTGAGACGCCCAGACGGGTGAAGATGTTGTAGACCCGTTCCGGGTTTTGTGGATCGGCGGCTACTTCGGTGTAGTAGAACGGTCGCTGGGCAATGTCGTATTCTTCGTTGGTTTTCACCCAGGTCTCACCGCCATCAGCGGAGCGCAGCATTGCGCTCTTTTCCGCCTCGACCAGGGCGTAGACCCGGCCGCGCTCAGCAGGCGAAGGCGCGAAAGCTAATACGGCCGAGTTCACCGGCGGGCAGACCGTCTTCCTCGGTTTTTTGCTTCCACGTTTGGCCGGCATCCCATGAAATGTACATTCCGGAACCCGGCCCGCCCGACTTGAAAAAGTACGGCCAGCGGCGGTGTTGCCACAGGCTGGCGTACAACTTGTCCGGGTTGAATGGGTCGAGCTTGATATCGGTTCCGCCGGTCTTTTGGTCTACGTAAAGAACTTTCTCCCAGGTTGTGCCGCCGTCCGTCGGTTTTGAAGATTCCCCGACGCTGGTTTTCTCCCCACAGGGTCCCCAGCGCTGCCGCGTAAGCAATGTCCGGATTTTTCGGGTGAAGGGCGATCCGGTTGATTCTCTCGGTACCCTTGAGACCAGCCCGCTTCCAGCTTTTACCGCCATCAATGGACTTGAACATTCCGTCTCCGATAGAGGTGGAATTTCGTACGTTTCCTTCACCGGTGCCCACCCAGATAATGTCCGGGTTCTGCTGGTTGATGGCCACGGCGCCAATTGAGGCGACCGGCTGTTCATCGAATACCGGTATCCAGGTCAGGCCGCCATTTTCGGAAATCCATACGCCACCGGTCGCAGCGCCAATCACGATGTGATTGGGGTTGGAGGCGACCGCATCGATCGAGGTGATTCGTCCACTAACTGCAGCAGGCCCCAGCGTTCGGGCCGACAATCCTTCCAACAAGGAGGCATCGAGCTGCGCCAGTAATGTGGTCGAAAACAGACACGCAAGCGAAGTGGTCAGGGCGATGACTGAAAGGCGTTTGCAAGGAAAATACATCCCGGACTCCGTCGGCGTTGATAAGCGGCTTAGATTCAATCCTAAGCAAAGCATTGTCAACAGAGGCAATACCCAATGTATAATCTCCATTCGGCAAATTCAGGAGTTTTACCGTGAAACACATTTTTATTTTGCTCGCTGCAGCATTGGTGTTGAGCAGCGCCCAGGCCCAGGATGATGGGGATTTGATACAGGTGCTTCCGCCCGATGCGCAGGACTGCGTCCTGCCGGCATCACCCGGTGCCATTCCGGAAGAAGCTACATACGACGACCTGGTGGCGGCTAAAAAGCAGATCGCCGAATTCCAGGGCAGCCTTGAAGTATTCCGCGCTTGCCTCAAGGCAGCAGAAGATCAACCCGATAACACGACGGGTAACAAAGCTGCGATCGTTGCTTCGTTTAACTACTCTGTGGAAATGGAAGAGCGTATCGCGGAGCGGTTTAATGTAGCGGTTCGTGGCTACAAGGAACGCAAAGCTGCCGCTGAGGGGTAATCCCTGTAAATATACTGCCACAGCGTGCAGAAGAAATTTCAAACAGCGGGCGGCGCCGTCCGCCCGCTATCGCAATACCTCCAGGGTTGACCTTGATCGTCGCAACGGGGCTTTAATTTAAGTACACTTTCCAGCCTGTGTTTTTGTCCCCGGAAGGAATCTTCATGCTGCGAATAAAGTTGTTGGGAACGTCGGTTCTGTCCCTTTTCCTGTTCATCTCCTGTAAACCCGGCGTTGCATCGGAGGATGCGCATCCCCTTGCCGAAATGCCGTTACGTTCGATCGGCCCTGCGCTGACCTCCGGGCGGGTAGCTGATTTCGCTTTTCATCCCGATCAGTGGCAGATGCACTACGTGGCCTTTGCCAGCGGAAACCTCTGGAAAACAGAGAACGACGGTATCACCTGGACACCCCTTTTCGAAAACGAGGGTTCGTTTTCAATCGGTGTGGTTGAGCTTGATCCAGGCAACCCCAGCACAGTATGGGTCGGCACGGGAGAAAATAACAGCCAGCGCAGCGTTCCATTCGGTGATGGCGTTTACAAGTCGCTGGATGGTGGCAAGACCTGGAAAAACATGGGTCTGAAGGATTCGGGTCACATCTCGATGATCCGCATTCACCCGGAAGACAGTAATATCGTGTGGGTTGCGGCCCAGGGACCTCTATGGAATTCCGGTGGCGACCGTGGTCTGTACAAGACCATGGACGGTGGTGAGAACTGGACCCGAATCCTGGAGATCGACCAGGATACCGGGGCCAACGAGTTCGTGATCGACCCGGCCAACCGCGACACAATCCTGGCATCTACCTACCAGCGCAGAAGGCATGTCTGGACGTTGATCGATGGCGGACCTGGTGGTGGTATCCACAAGACCAGCGATGGCGGTAAGACCTGGCGTAAGATATCAGAAGGGCTGCCTTCCGGCGACCTGGGCCGAATCGGCCTGGCCAGCGCGCCCACTTCACCTAACGTGGTCTATGCGATTATCGAAGCAGATGAAAAAGACCAGGGTGTTTATCGCAGCACGGATTTTGGCGAAAGCTGGGAGAAGCGCTCCGATCACATGACCAGCAGCCCGCAGTACTATAACGAGCTGTATGTTGATCCCAACAACGCCGACGTCGTTTATTCGGTGGATACCTTTACCCACCGTTCCGAAGATGGCGGTGAAACCTGGAACCGTCTCGGTATCAAGAACAGGCACGTCGATGACCATGCGCTGTGGATTGACCCAAACAATAGTAACCACCTGTATATCGGTGGAGACGGCGGGGTGTACGAGACCTGGGATAAGGGTGAAGGCTGGCGCCACGTCAGCAACCTGCCGGCCACACAGTTTTACCGCGGCACGCCCGATAACGATGTGCCTTTCTACAATGTCTGCGGCGGGACCCAGGACAACTTCACACTGTGTGGTCCGAGCCGGACCACCTACACCGACGGGATCACCAATGCGGACTGGTGGATCGCCCAGTTCGGTGATGGTTTCAAAGCACAGATCGACCCGACCGACGCGAATGTCGTATACGCACAGTACCAATATGGCGGGCTGGCACGATTTGATCGGGTCACCGGTGAGCAACTGGCGATTACGCCACAGCCGGGCGCAGGTGAAAAAGACTACAAATGGAACTGGAATGCGCCGCTGATCATTTCTCCGCACAACAGCAGCCGCTTGTACTACGGCTCCGAGCGGCTGTTCCGCTCAGACGACCGGGGCGAAAGCTGGGTCGCTGTGAGCGGTGACCTGACACGGCAAATAGACCGCAACACGCTCGAGGTCATGGGCCGGGTCTGGAGTGTCGATGCGATCGCCAAGAACGTATCCACGTCCATGTATGGCAGCATGATCGCGCTCGACGAGAGCCCGCTGGTGGAGGGGCTGCTCTATGTCGGGACCGATGACGGCCTGATCCAGGTGAGTGAGGACGGCGGGCAGAGCTGGCGGCAGCAAGGCTCGTTCAAAGGTGTACCCGACATGTCACTGGTTGAGGACATCATTGCTTCCCGTCATGACGCCGACGTTGCATATGCGGTTTTCGATAACCACAAGCGCGGCGACCACAAACCCTATGTGCTGAAAACCAGCGACCGCGGGCAACAGCTGGTCATTGATGACAGATGGCCTGCCGGAACGCGGAACCGCACACACGATCGTTGAAGATCACGTGGATCCCGCGCTGTTGTTCGTTGGCACGGAATTCGGCCTGTTTTTCAGCAATGACGGCGGAAAAAACTGGCAGGAATTGACCGCCTTACCCACCATTTCTGTGCGTGATCTGGAAATTCAGCGCCGCGAGGGTGATCTGGTGGTGGCGACCTTTGGCCGCGGCTTTTACATCCTCGATGATTATGCCCCACTGCGTACGTCCAGCCAGCAGCTGGATTCCGGGGCGTCCCTGTTCCCCGCCCGGGATACCTGGCTGTTTAACCCGGACAACCGCAGGGGCTGGGGTGGCAAGGGTGATTGGGGCAAGGATCGTTATGCTGCTGATAATCCGCCTTACGGCGCGGTGTTCTCCTATTACCTGGCTGAAGATCTGCAGTCGCTGAAGGAGCAACGAAGAAAAGAGGAAAAGGAGCGGGCGGAGGAGGGGGAGGACAATCCTTATCCGAGTTGGGATCAACTCAGACGCGAAGACCGCGAAGAGGCCCCATCGGTTACGTTGACGATCAGTGATTCAGCCGGGAATGTGATCAGGAGAATCGATGGGCCGGCCGGTAAGGGTTTTCACCGCGTTGCCTGGGACATGCGCTATCCGGCGCCCGATCCCGTCGACCTGGATCCGAGAACCGAGTTTGCGCCATGGGAAGGCGTTCCCCAGGGCCCAATGGTGCTTCCAGGGCAATTACAATGTGACGCTCTCCAAACGCGTAGAGGGTGCACTGGAAGAGATATCAGGTCCTCAGGCCTTTAATCTCAAGGCGCTGTTCAGCGGTGGACTGGTGGCAGAAAACCGTGAAGCTGTCCTGCAGTTCGAGCAGCAAACGGCTGAGCTGTACCGCGCTGTAATGGGAGCAAACCGCGCCGCGGGCGAGATCGAAGACCGTATCGCGCACCTGGTAGCTGCTGTAACGGATACGCCTTCGGCAACCGAGCAGCAGGCCCAGGCAGTGCGGGCACTGAGTACACGCATACAGGATCTGCAGGTCAGGCTGTCCGGTGACGATACGGTCTCCAGCCGGGCGGAACCGGTTCCGCTATCCCTCACCAGCCGCGTTGCAACTATTGCCGGTGGCAGTTGGGGATCGCAGTCAGCCGTAACGGGTAACTACCGGGCGTCTTTTGATGTGGCTGCTGCGGAGTTCCCGGCGATACTGTCCGAGATGGAATCCATTTCCGCGGACCTGGAGCGGCTCGAATCAGAGTTGGAGGCTGCAGGTGCGCCCTGGACGCCCGCCCGCCTGCCCCAGTGGTCTCCGAAGTAAGGAACGGAGCCTTAAGGCGTCACGCCAGCAAGCGTTGCGCCGTCGGGTGCCCCGTTTTCGGGCGAACTTAACGAAAAAACCCCGCCGTAGCGGGGCTTTTTTCTTGTTCAGTAAAAACTACTGACTGGGTGTGCTCGCCTTTTCCAGTCGCTTGCGAAGGTCCTTGGCCCATCTTTCCAGCATACGGCGGGCATCAGCCCGGTTGCTGACGCTGGTCGTCCACTGATAATAGCCACGACGGGGTGATTCCTGGCGGTCGCTGGCGGCTGCGATCAGATCGCCGGTCACGGCATCGTAGATTTCGAGCTTCAGAGTCATTCGTCCCGATTGCTCGGTAAACGAATATGTAATCCCGGGTGACCTGGTGTCAGGTGCATAGACATCGAGATCGACGATCCGTGGTGTGATCCGCATTACGTCGTCAGTACTTTCAGTAGTGATAGTGTAATCACCTTTCTCGCTCAGCTCTTTGGAAAATACCTGGTCAAATAAATCCGAAAGTTCGGCTTTAATCCGCTCCATGTCTTCGGCTTTAACTTTGAATGGGCGACTGCGGTTTTGGTTACGCATCCAGTTTTTCCTGAAAGAGACGGTAGCCTTGTCCAGTTGGATTCTGGAGTAAGTGCTCCAGTCAACTCCGGGCTCAGCGTAAATCTCTCCACGGCGATCCTTTTCGACAAGTTCGAGGCCATCCAGTGAGATTTCAGGAGCCTGGGGATCGGCAAAAGCCGCGGCGGATGCCGCGGCCATGCCGGCAATCAGTATGCTGCTTAAGAGTGTCTTTTGGATCATTAAAACGTCCTGTGTCGTTAATCGACTTCATTTCATATGATAACAAAAGACCTCTTTGGTTCGTTTATGCTTGCAAATGCTTCAACATTGTTTCGGCGTCGCTCACCTCGAACGGGTCGGTCGGGCAGTTGTCGCATTTTCCGGGCTCGGAGAAAAGAGCGGAAATTTGGCCGTCCTCTACCAGCATGGAGTATCTCCACGAGCGGTCTCCAAACCCAAGGTTATCTTTGCGGACCAGCATACCCATCAGGCGGGAAAATTCGCCGCTTCCGTCCGGCAGCAACTTCACGTTCTCAACACCCTGGTGTTGACCCCACTGGAACATGGTGAAGGCGTCGTTGACGCTGAGGCAATAAACATCGTCTACGCCCTGTGCCTTGAAATCCTCGAAATGCTTTTCGTAACCGGGCAGGTGGGTGCTGGAACAGGTCGGTGTGAACGCTCCGGGCAAGGCAAAAACAATCACTTTCCTGCCGCTGAAGATTTCATCGGAAGTGACGTCCTGCCAGCGGAAGGGGTTGGGGCCTTCCACGGTCTCATCCCGAACCCGGGTTTTGAAGGTCACTGCGGGTACTTTCATGCCTGTATTTTGTGTCATTTGGTCGTCCTCTGTTGAATGATGCCGGAATGATAAGCGTTGTTTCTACATATATGAAATCGATTGAAGTTATTGTTGTGATAGTTAAAAGCAATTACCTATGGTTGTGCAGGTCCTTTTCTCTGTTACATTAGTGCCCGGGTAAAGGATGAGGGAGAATTAATCGACAATGAGCCTGTCGATCAAGCCGCCGCGGCTAAGCGAAGATGCGCTTGCGCGCATACTTGAAGTTACCAGAAAGCTGGCACAACCCTATGACCTTTTGCACATGCTGACGGAAGTCGTCGAGGCAAGTGAGTCTGTGCTTGGTGCGGATAAAGGCACCGTTTGGCTTTACAACGCTACCTCGGACGATCTCACCATGAAGGTACCGTCATTCAAGCTTGCTCCCCGCATGGCTTCCGGAGAGGGCCTGGTGGGCGAGTGCCTTGCTTCGCGGGAAGTCATCAATGTCCCCAACGCTTATTCAGATCCGCGATTCAGCAGGGCAGTGGATAAAATCACCGGTTACAAAACCCAGTCTGTGCTGAATGTGCCGCTGCTGGGTTGGGAGAAGCAACCGGTTGGCGTACTGCAAATGCTCAACAAGAATATGGGGGTGTTCGACCGGAAGGACGAATTGCTCGCGGCAACGCTGGCGGCACAGTGCGCTGTCGCAGTACAGCGCACCCAGTTGACCGAGGCGCTTCTACTGAAGGAGCGTCTGGATGAAGAGGTTGCTCTGGCCCGCGAAATCCAGATCAGCACCTTACCCACCGTGATGCCGGTCGTTCCCGGCTACGATGTGCATGGGCATTTTGAGCCAGCCGGCCATGCCGGTGGTGATCTGTTTGACCTGGTGATACTGGATGGGCGGTTGTTTATTTTGCTCGGCGACGCGACGGGGCATGGTTTTGGTCCGGCGCTGTCCGCCACGCAGATGCAAGCCATGTTGCGCGTGGCTTTTCGCTGTGGTGCAGATCTCGACGAGGCCTACGTCCATGTCAACAATCAACTGGCAGAAGACCTGCCGGATGACCGCTTCATCACCGCGTTCATGGGGTTTCTGGATGCGAACAAAAACGAAGTTTGTTTTCACTCGGGGGGGCAGGGGCCTATTTTGCACTTCAGGGCAGATGATGAACGTTGTGAGTGGCATCGTCCCACGTCCTTTCCGGTCGGCATCATGGATCTTGAAACTGCCGGATCGCCGAAGTTGCTGGACATGGAACCCGGTGATGTCCTGGTGCTGCTATCGGACGGCATTTATGAATATGAAAGCAAGCAGGGTGTGCAGTTTGGTGAAGAACGTGTAGCCCGTTTGTTGAAGTATCATCACCGTCTGCCTATGGTTGAGTTAAGCAAACAAATTCTGGCCGCTACCCTGGAGCACGGTGGGGGAGCCGGTCAGAAGGACGATATCACCCTGGTATTGCTCAGACGTTTACCCGAGGAGAGTTGATGAAAAAGAGATACAGCAGGAGCTTTGATAACATTCAGGAAATTGTCTCTGATACCGAGCGGTTCTTCGCCGAAGAGCGTATCGATGACTCCCTTCGGATGAAAGTAGACCTGTCGGTTGAGGAACTGTTCGTTAATATGGTCAGCTACAACACGGAGACGGACCAGGACATCCTGATCGAAATGCGCTGCATCGAAAAGGGTATTGAAGTCAGCCTGACCGATTTCGACGTCGAAAGATTCGACCCGACGCTGGCTGCAGATGTAGATATCGATGCGCCGCTGTCCGAGAGGACGCCCGGTGGGCTGGGGCTCTACCTGGTGTTGAAAATGGCCGATTCGATCCACTACGAATACAAGGACCGGAAGAGCAAAATTACGTTTACCAACAGTGTACAAGAAGGTGACTGAACGGAATGTTTGAAATTGACATCAAGGAAAGTGGTGAAGTTGCTGTCAGCGGCCGTCTGGATGCGGCGCAGGCGGCCAGGGCACAGGAAGTTCTCGACGGTGTGAACGGTCGTTGTGTGCTCGATATGTCTGCGCTGGAATATATTTCCAGTGCCGGGCTGGGTGTACTGCTGCGAACTCACAAGCGTCTCATGGGCGGAGCAGAAGGTTTGGAGTTAATAAATGTAAACAAGCATATAGCAGATATATTTCGCTATTCAGGCTTCGACAAACTGTTCGTGATCAAGACAATATGAATTTTTTACCAACTTTTTTCCCGGTGGACTGTAGTTATGGGTAATAACCGGGATTTTGCACTGGTTGAAAGATGCCAAAGTGGTGACCGGCGGGCGCTTGAAGAACTGCTCGGGTACTACCAAAAGCCCGTTTACAACGCTGCTTACCGGATTCTGGGAAATCCGGATGACGCCGCCGATACGACACAGGTGGTGTTCATGAAAGTTTTTGAGCGCCTGGGTCAGTACGACCCCAGGTACAAATTTTTTAGCTGGATATACCGAATTGCAGTTAATGAGTCCATTAATTCACTGAAGCGGGTGAGAAATCAGCAACCTCTGGATGATACAGAGGAGACTGGAACCCGCAGCCCGGAAGCCGCCGTCGAGGCAGGCGATATTTCCCGGGAGATCCAGCAAGAATTGATGGGCCTGAAGGAGGACTACCGTACCGTGGTTGTTTTACGTCATTTTTCCGAGTGCAGTTATCACCAGATTAGCGAGATTCTGCAGATTCCGGAAAAAACCGTGAAATCACGGCTCTACTCGGCCCGGCAGTTGATGAAGGAATCACTGCAGGCCCGGGGCGTGGTGTAGAAAGGATATCGTCGATGATAGATGAACGCACCATACAGTTACTGAATGCCGACATTGACGGGGAACTCGAAGCGTCGGAGCGTCTGGAACTGGATGATATTCTGAACCGTTCGGCCGAGGCCCGCGCCATGCGTACCGAATTGCTCAAGCTGAATAACCTGCTCGACAGCTTGCCGGATCTGGAACCACCTGCCGGTCTTTCGCGGGAGATTCTGAACAAAATCACATTGCCGGGAGAGAAAGCTTCTTTTTACCTGTCCCGCTTGTTTCCTTCATTTAAGCCGGCTGCCGCCGGGCTCGCCTTTGCGGCAGGTCTGCTGGTGACGGTGTCTTTTTATGAGCTGGTGCCTCGTAAGGGCACAGTGCTGGATACCGGCGGAATGGTCGGAACCATGGTGGCAAACCCCGCCAGTCGGCCGGCAGAGAGCCGAGATGTACTCGCTTTCGAAGGTGCCGGACTGGACGGGACTGTGGCCCTGAAAATGAACAGGAATGTTTTAATGCTTGAATTCGACCTTGATTCCAGCGAACAAGTGGAAATTGAGGTCGCCTATGCTGAAGCCGGTTTACGTTTCAGTGGAATAGCACATGCTGCGAACGATGTTAACGACCGGTCTGCGGCCGTTGAAACGTACCAGATATCGAAGGGTGTTCTGCGTGTGGAAAACCAGGGACGGCAGGCTTTTACAGTGTTTTTGCCTGAAGTCACGAATGTAAAAAGTGGTTCCAGGGAAATCAGTATCGATGTTTCTATGGCGGGCGCACAGGTATTTTCCGGTGTGCTTCGAAGTTGAATTTTATACACAGTGGACGGGAGTGGAGAGATGAAGTTTAAACAGCTAGGTAATACCAAGGTATTTGTTTTGGTGGGCGCGCTGGTATTGATCGCCGGTGGCATCATGTTTTTTGGCAATGGTTTTCCCCCGGCGGGTGACGAGGCCGCCGGCACCATAGTTCCGGCCGAGCGCTATCGCTCTGACCAGATCGACAGCAGTGATGTCGTTTTAGGGGATGAATCCCTGGCGAAGTTCATGCAAACCGACGAGTTTGAGGTGCTTCGTACCAATGATGATCTGATCAACGCGCTCAGTGACGAGGCGTTTACCCGAGCTCTGGGTAACGAAGCCTTCCAGGCAGCTCTGGGTAACGAAGCCTTCCAGGCAGCTCTGGGTAACGAAGCCTTCCAGGCAGCTCTGGGTAATGAAGCCTTCCAGGCAGCTCTGGGTAATGAAGCCTTCCAGGCAGCTCTGGGTAACGAAGCCTTCCAGGCAGCTCTGGGTAATGAAGCCTTCCAGGCAGCTCTGGGTAACGAAGCCTTCCAGGCAGCTCTGGGTAATGAAGCCTTCCAGGCAGCTCTGGGTAACGAAGCCTTCCAGGCAGCTCTGGGTAACGAAGCCTTCCAGGCAGCTCTGGGTAATGAAGCCTTCCAGGCAGCTCTGGGTAACGAAGCCTTCCAGGCGGCTCTGGGTAACGAAGCCTTCCAGTCAGCTCTGGCTAATGAGGCCTTCCAGTCAGCTCTGGCCAATGAGGCCTTCCAGTCAGCTCTGGCTAATGAGTCCTTCCAGTCAGCTCTGGCTAATGAGTCCTTCCAGTCAGCTCTGGCCAATGAGTCCTTCCAGTCAGCTCTGGCCAATGAGTCCTTCCAGTCAGCCCTGGCCAATGAGTCCTTCCAGTCAGCCCTGGCCAATGAGTCCTTCCAGTCAGCTCTGGCTAACGAATCCTTCCAGAAGGCGCTGGGTAACGACGCGTTCGTGGCTGCCCTGGGTAATGAATCTGCAATGCGTGCGCTGGACAATCAAGTGGTCCGGGATGCGCTCAGCAATCCGGCTGTTGCCAGTGCTCTGAGCAACCAGGCAGTAACCAGCGCTTTGAGTAACCGTGCAGTAAGCAGCGCGTTCAGCAACCGTGCAGTAAGCAGTGCGTTCAGCAACCGTGCAGTAAGCAGCGCGTTCAGCAACCGTGCAGTAAGCAGTGCGTTCAGCAACCGTGCAGTAAGCAGCGCGTTCAGCAACCGTGCAGTAAGCAGTGCGTTCAGCAACCGTGCAGTAAGCAGCGCGTTCAGCAACCGTGCAGTAAGCAGTGCGTTCAGTAACCGTGCAGTAAGCAGTGCGTTCAGCAACCGTGCAGTAAGCAGTGCGTTCAGCAACCGTGCAGTAAGCAGCGCGTTCAGCAACCGTGCAGTAAGCAGCGCGTTCAGCAACCGTGCAGTAAGCAACGCGTTCAGCAACCGTGCAGTAAGCAGCGCGTTCAGCAACCGTGCAGTAAGCAACGCGTTCAGCAACCGTGCAGTAAGCAGCGCGTTGAGCAACCGTGCAGTAAGCAGCGCGTTGAGCAACCGTGCAGTAAGCAGCGCGTTGAGTAACCGTGCAGTAAGCAACGCGTTGAGTAACCCGGCAATTAGCAGTGCCTTGAGCAACCCGGCAATGGTCAACGCACTGCGTAATGAAGCACGTCTCAACAGAGCGACAGAACGCTAATTGCAGACTAATCTTTCTTTGTGATGTTAACCGCCTGAAAACTCAGGCGGTTTTTTTTTAAATCAAAAAATTTTCAACGCTCAGCAAAAAAATGCAGGCCGGTGTATTCTGATAAAGGAGGGAGAGTCCAATTTGAAAACAAAAATCAGATCTAAGGCGCAGGTATACGCGCTGCTTCTATTAGTGGCATCCGGCATACTCAGGGCCGATCCATTCGTCCTTGACATGGTTGAGACAGATAATCTCAGGCTGCTCTATTTTGATCCCATTCAGACTTACCTGGTGCCTCATGTCGGCCGAAGTTTTGAGAACTCAGTCGAGTTTCAGAGGTACATCTTTAATTGGGAACCGTGGGAGAAGACGACCGTCATGTTGACGGATTTCTACGACCACGGTAATGCCGCTGCCGGAGTCGTTCCCAAAAATGCGGTTTCGCTGGATATCGCACCCCTCAGTCGATCTTTCGAAACCTTTCCTGCCTCTGAGCGGGTTTACATGACGATGAACCACGAAATGGTCCATATCGCTACCGGTGATGTATGGAACCAGCAGGACCGGCGCTGGCGCAAGTTCTTCCTCGGGAAGGTCGGGCCTGAACAGGTTCACCCGGAGTCCATACTGTACTTCTACCTGACAACGCCAAGGGTGGCCACACCCCGTTGGTACACCGAGGGCAGTGCGGTGTTCTTCGAGACCTGGATGGCAGGTGGGATCGGGCGTGCACAGGGCGCGTACGATGAAATGGTATTCCGTTCGATGGTGCGTGATGACGCACACTTTTACAGCAATCTCGGGCTCGTCTCCGAGGGAATGAAAATAGACTTCCAGGTCGGTGTAAACGCCTATCTGTACGGTACGCGTTTTTTCAGTTACATGGCTTATCAATACTCGCCTGAGCAGGTAGCCCAGTGGCTTTCAAGGGACGAGGACAGCAAGCGTTACTACGCAACGCAATTCGAACATGTTTTTGGCAAACCCCTGGTGGATGCATGGGACGACTGGATCGTTTTTGAACACGAGTTCCAGGAACGCAATTTGCAGTCTGTACGCCAAAATCCGCTGACACCCATTGAATCCCTGACGGAGCGGGGAGTGGGCTCTATTTCCCGTTCCTTTGTTGACTCCAACTCCAACAGCCTGGTTGCGGCTTATCGATATCCAGGCGTGGTTGCCCATATCGGCGAATTTTCGCTAGAGGAGCGGACTGCCAGGCGGATAACGGATATCAAAGGCCCCGCGCTTTTCAAGGTCACTTCGCTGGCCTACGACGCTGAAAACCGGATGGCTTATTTTACGACGGACAACAACGATTACCGCGACCTGATGTCGGTGAGCCTGGACGGGGGCAAGCCCAGTCTGTTGATGAAGGATGCGCGCATCGGCGACCTCGTGTTTGATCGAAAGAACCGCCTTATTTACGGCTTACGGCACCAGAATGGTTTTGTCACGCTGGTAAAAATACCGCCGCCCTACCAGGAATGGGAGCAGGTCTTCAGCTGGCCATATGGTGAAGTTCTTTACGATATTGATGTGTCACCGGATGGAACACTGCTTTCAGCGTCGATGGCAGAAATCAATGGTAAGCAGTATCTGCGCGTTTTTCGGTTGGAAGACCTGGCCGCAGAAAGTAGCGATGCCCAGATGCAATTCGATTTTGGTTTCGCCGTTCCGGAAGGTTTTGTGTTTTCTCCGGACGGGCGTTACCTGTATGGCAGTTCTTACTACACGGGCATTTCAAACATATTTCGTTACGAGCTGGCGAACGGCGATATCCAGGCCGTCAGTAATGCGGAAACCGGCTTCTTCAGACCCATCCCGATGGAAGATGGGCGTTTGATGGTTTTTGAGTATACCGGCGACGGTTTCAAGCCGGGGATCATCGACCCGCAACCGCTCGAAGACCTGAGTTCCATCACATTTTTGGGCAACGAGATTGCGAAGAAGCACCCGGTCGTAAGGGATTGGGCAGTCGGATCGCCGGCTGACATACCGTTTGACGATATGGTCACGCATCGCGGCAAATTTCATCCGTTCCGCGAGCTGGGCATCTCATCGGGTTACCCCGTTGTGGAAGGCTACCGGGACACATTCGCGCTGGGTTACAACCTGAAGCTGGCCGATCCGATGGGCCTGAATGCCTTATCTGCCACAGTTTCCTATAGCCTTGATAATTCACTGGAATCCAGTGAGAAACTGCACGCTGATATCGAGTACCGCAGGTTCAACTGGAGGTTTAGATACTGGCATAACCTGGCGGATTTTTATGACCTGTTCGGGCCAACCAAGCGGGCAAGAAAAGGTGATGCTTTCATTGTCGCTTATGCAAAGCCGTTGATTTATGACGTGCCACGGCGACTGGACCTGGATGTCAGTGCTGCGTACTACACCGGATTGGATACGCTGCCAAACAACCAGAACGTGCCGACAACTTTCTCGGAGTTGGCCTCTGGCAGGGCCGGGCTAACGTACCGGAACACCCGCAGGTCCCTGGGTGCTGTAGATCATGAAAAGGGCTTTCGTTGGGATGCGATGGGTTATGCCGATTATGCCCTGAGCGATTTTGTGCCGAAGATTCGGGGAGGCTTCGATTTTGGATTTGCGCTGCCGTGGAAACATTCCTCTGTGTGGTTGTATAGCTCCGGCGGCATCAGCGGGGGCGACCGCGATAATTCGTTGGCCAACTGGTATTTCGGTGGTTTCGGGAATAATTACGTGGATGACGGTGATATTAAACGTTACCGCAGTTTCTACAGCATGCCGGGGTTTAATATCGATGCAATCGACGGGCAGAATTTCGCTAAAACCTTGCTGGAGTGGAACCTGCCACCGATTCGTTTCAAAGAAGTAGGCACTCCGAGTTTTTACCTGACATGGATTCGCCCCGCACTGTTTGCCAGTGGACTGTTCACCGATATCGGCAAGAGTAAATACAATGAAACCTATACCAATTTCGGCGCCCAGGTTGATCTGCATTTTACGATCGTCCACCGCTTGCCGATGACTCTGTCTATTGGTTACGCACAGGGCTATTCAAGTGGTGATAAAGTAGACAACGAATGGATGATTTCGCTTAAAATCCTCTGACTATGTCAATTGATATGCTTGCCCGGGCGCCGGTGGGGTTGCTGCCGGTGCTTATTTTCCTGGTGATACTCGTCTACATGGACAGCTACAAGCTGGTCAGTTTGCGTTCCGTGCTGGCCGTCATCGTAGTGGGCGGCCTGGTTGCGCTGGCAGCGATGTTCGTCAACGGCTGGCTGCTCAATACGCTGGACATGCCTTTCTTGTCCTATGCGCGTTATGTAGCGCCGGTAGTTGAAGAAACCATGAAGGCGTTGGTGATCGTCTACCTGTTTCGTTCGAACCGGATAGGGTTCCTGGTTGATTCGGCCATCATGGGTTTCGCCGTGGGAGCCGGCTTTGCACTGGTTGAGAATTACCAGTACCTGCAGATCCAGCCTACTGCGAGCTTTGCTGTGTGGATCGTGCGCGGATTCGGCACCGCGATCATGCACGGCGGGGTGGTCGCAATGTTCGCCATAATGTCCCAGGCGCTGACCGAGCGGCAAATGAAAATCAATCCCCTGTTTTACCTGCCGGGACTGGCCGTCGCGATCTTCCTGCATTCGATATTCAATCACTTCCTGGTGGCGCCGGTGCTGCAGACCATTGGCACGCTGTTTATCCTGCCACCGTTACTGCAACTGGTGTTTCACAGAAGCTCAAAGGCATTGCACGATTGGCTTGAGCTGGATTTTGATGCCGATGCTGACCTGATCACGATGATCGAATCCGGCGAGTTTTCCGAATCGAAAATTGGCCGGTTCCTCGAAGACCTGCGCGGCAAGTTCGAGGGTCCGATCGTGGTAGACATGTTGTGTTATCTGCGGGTGTACACCGAGCTTGCGATACGTGCCAAGGCGGCGCTCATCGCCCGCGAAAACGGCCTTGATATACCGGTGGGTGAGCGCACCCGTGAGAAATTTGAAGAGTTACATTATCTCGAAAAAAGCATCGGTAAAACCGGCTGCCTCGCGATGAAGCCTTTCCTGCAAATCGAACGGAAAGACTTGTGGCAGATGCATGTCATTAATCACTGACTTTTTCCTTACAACAATGGTAGCTTATTCCGGTTACCACCTAAGCGAGTACCCAAATGACTATAAAACAGACCTTACCCCTGAAAACCCTGCTGGCTGTGAGCCTGGCTGCTACTCTGGCGGGCTGTTCCGACAAGGCAGAAGACCCGGCGGACGCCGGCATGACGGCGACATCTGACGAAGTTGTTTTGGAGGAAGTCGTAATCGTTGATGAGACCAATCCGTTTTTCACGGAGTGGGAAACACCTTATGGCATACCGCCGTTCGACCAGATTCGTGACGAGCACTATAAGCCGGCTTTTGAAGCCGGAATCGAAGAATTACGAGCCGATGTCGCCACTATTCGCAACAATCCGGAACCTCCAACCTTTGAAAACACGATCGAAGCCCTGGAATTGGCGGGCGAGTCGCTCAAACGCACTTCAAACGTATTCGGCAACATCACCAATACCGACACCAATGATGAACTGCAGGAACTCGAGGTCGAAATTTATCCGATCCTGACCCGTGAAACGGACGCCATTTTCCTGGATCAAAAAATGTTCGAACGCGTCGACGCGGTTTACCAGGCCCGGGAAAGCCTGGGGCTGGATGAGCAGGCTTTGCGCCTGACCGAACTGACCCACCGGGATTTTGTGCGGCGTGGCGCGGCGCTCGATGATGAGGCCAAAGCACGGATGAAGGAAATTAACGCCCGGATTTCCGAGCTCAACACGATTTTTGCCCAAAACCTGCTGAAGGAAACCAAGGCGTTTGAACTCGTTGTCACTGACGAGGCCGACCTGTCGGGCCTGGCGCCCAGCATGGTCGGGTCCGCCAAGGCCAAGGCCGAAAGCAAGGACCAGCCGGATGCATGGATTTTTGGCCTGGACCGGGGCACTTATGAAGGGTTCATGACCTTCGCTGACAACCGCGAGTTACGTGCCCAGATGTATGCAGCCTACCGTGCACGCGGCGGGCAGGGCGGAGATAACGACAATCGTGACGCGCTGGCCGAAGTAGCCAAGCTGCGGGCAGAGCGGGCCGTTCTGCTGGGTTATCCCAACCATTCCGCCTACCAGCTCGAGACCCGCATGGCGAAAACCCCTGCAAAAGCCGAGAGCTTTTTGCTTGAAGTCTGGAAGCCCGGTCTCGAACGTGCCAATGAAGAACTGGCTGAGATGCAGATCATCGTCCAGGAAGAAGGCCATGATTTCATCATCGAGGGCCATGACTGGTGGTATTACGCCGAGAAGCTGCGAACCAAGAAATACGCCATCGACGCGGCTGAAGTCAAACCGTACTTTGAACTTGGAAATGTCCGGGATGGTGCATTTCATGTGGCCAACAAGCTTTTCGGTGTGAGGTTCGAACCGCTCAATGACGTACCCCTGTGGAACGAGGTCGTTCAGCCCTACGCCGTTTATGACGCCGACGGGTCATTCCTCGGCGTGTTCATGATCGACTACTATGCCAGGGACTCCAAGCGCGGTGGCGCCTGGATGAGCACGTACCGCGATACATCCGACATCCAGGGCAATCTTATCCGGCCTATCGTGACCAATAATCTGAACATTACCGTGCCGGCTGAAGGCGAGGAAACGCTGCTCAGCTACGACCAGGTTGAGACCCTGTTCCACGAATTCGGTCACGGCCTGCATGGGCTTTTGACCCAGATCCGCTACCCGCGTTTTGCCGGCACCAGTGGCAGCCCCAGGGACTACACTGAATTTCCGGCGCAGTTCATGGAGCATTACGCTTCGCAGCCGCAGGTGCTGGAGGTTTATGCCATGCACGCGGAAACCGGTGAGGTGATTCCGACGGAACTGGTGGCAAAAATTCGCGCAGCGAGCACCCACAACCAGGGTTTCAAGACGACTGAGTACATCGCGGCTTCCCTGCTTGACCTGAGCTGGCATAATCTGTCGCCCAACCAAGCATCGGCGGTTGAGGACGCGACTAAATTCGAAGATGAAACCATGCTGGCCTACGGCAAGCCCGGAGAAATTGAGTCTCGTTACCGCAGTCCTTACTTCGCGCACATTTTCGCCGGTGGCTATTCAGCCGGTTACTATGCCTATCTGTGGTCCGAAATCCTGGATGCTGACGGCTTTACCGCGTTCAAGGAAACCGGTGATATCTATGATCCGGAACTGGCGGCAAGGCTGAAAAAAAGCGTATACCAGTCCGGTGGTTTACGTGACGCAGACGTGCTTTACCGTGAGTTCCGCGGAAAAGATCCGTCCATTGAACCATTGCTGGAAATTCGTGGCCTGGATTAATAGCTAAATCAGGAAACCGTTGGGGCCGGCTTTGCCGGCGGCAAGCTGCCAGGCCGGCTCCGACAATTAGTTCAGAAAGATCCTCTGGATCGCCCACCAGCAACCGGTAACCGCGATCAAAAACGAGGCCGGAAGTACCACCCGTGTCCTGTACCATGGCTGGGAAAACCACCGGTGCAGCAGTAACCACGCGGCCAGTATGACGCTCAGCTGGCCCAGTTCCACCCCCACATTGAACCCGATCAGCGCCGTCAGGAACTGGTCGTCGGGTAGGCCAAGGTCCAGCAGCACGCTGGCAAAACCGAGCCCATGGAACAGGCCGAAACCGAATACGACCAACGGACGCCAGGGAGTCATCTCCCGTGTCAAGAGGTTTTCGATTGCAACGAATGCAATGCTGATTGCGATCAGGGGTTCAACGAATGCGCCCGGCGCCTTGATCAGGCCCGACGCAGCCAATCCCAGCGTGATTGTGTGCGCCAGCGTGAAAACAGAAATTTGTATCAGAAGGGGCTTCAGGCGGGTCGAAGCAAAAAACAGGGCCAGTACGAACAGGATGTGGTCCAGGCCTTTGGGCAGGATGTGCTCAAAACCCAGCTTGATATAAAGGCCTGCCGTTTTCCACCAGGGGCGGTCCAGTTTGACCGTGCTCCTGACCCGGGCGGTTTGTTCCGCGTCCAGCATTCCGCTGTCGTCTGCGATGGCCTGGATATCAGCGGCCTGATCAGCCTTGGCCAGGGCGGCGCAAAGCGCAGGGTCCAGGCCTGAGTCTGCGCTACAGAATTCATCCTCCGGGTGGCCGGATAACTGGGTGGTGAATAGCAGGAGCAGCGCGGCCAGAAGGGGCCATCGTAATTTGGAACGGATCAACGTTTGTGTAGCCAGTTGGGAAGCAATTCATAAGGATCGGAGTCACCGGGATCACGTGGCTTTAACCCCAGTGGGGCCAGCAGTTCCGCCAAAGCTCCGGATTTGACGGCGTCAAACGTATCAGTCGCCCCTCCAATATGTTCTCCGCTAACGAAGACCTGCGGGAGGGTACTGCTGCCAAGTCGCGCTTTAAGTACGGCACGAATCTGCCCACCCCAGTCATCTGCCTGGTATGCGGCGGAATCCAGGTCGATGCCCGCCGGAGCGAGCCGGTTGATGCGGACAACCGGGGTATTGCCTATGGTTTCAAGGATGTTGTTGAAGTGACTTGCCATGGTTCAGAAGTATATACCCTCGCCGAATTCGTGCCAGAATATGCGCTTTACTCCGAAGGAACAGCGTTGAAACAGGACAACTTCATAGATCCCCGGTTGCCGTTAATCGATTTACACCGGCACCTTGACGGTAGCGTACGGTTGGAGACAGTCATCGAATTGGCAGACCAGCAGGGCATAGAACTGCCGGCCAGCGACGTGGAGTCACTGCGTCCGTACGTTGTGGTGGAGGGCAGGGCGGCCAACCTGATGGATTTCATCGGGCGATTTCAATACCTGACCGCTATCCTGGGCGACCTGGATGCCTGCAGGCGTGTCGCTTATGAAAATGTTGAGGATGCCATGCGGGAGGGCATCGATTACATCGAGCTGCGTTTCAGTCCCTGGTTTATGAGCGAGACCCATGACCTCGACCCTGCGGGCGTTGTCGAAGCGGTCGCCGACGGCATCCGGGCGGCTGAACGCGATACCGGCGTGCGTGCGCAGATGATCGGCATCATGAGCCGCACTTATGACGCTGAAACCTGCCACCGCGAACTCGACGCGCTTTTGGCGCATCGTGACCACCTGGTGGCCATTGACCTGGCGGGAGATGAACTGAAATTTCCAGCCATATTGTTTGCTGAACACTTCAAGCGGGCTCGCGACGCCGGTCTGGAAGTGACCGTGCATGCAGGTGAAGCTGACGGGCCCGATAGTGTCTGGTCTGCGATCCGCGAGTTGGGCGCTACACGGATCGGCCATGGAATCCACTCGCTCCGCGACCCGGTGCTGGTTGAGTACCTGACCAAACACCGGATCGGACTGGAGTTGAGCATCACGTCCAATATTCATACCGGCACAGTCGATGAATACGTAAACCATCCTGCCCGGCAAATTTTTGAGCTTGGATTGCTGGCGAACCTGAATACAGACGACCCGGCTATCAGTGGCATTGATCTGCGTTACGAGTACGAAACGGCTGCCAGGCAAGCCGGACTCACGCCGCAAATGACCCGTCAGTCCCAGGCAAACGCTCTTGAGATGGCCTTTTTGCCGGAAGGCGAAAAACGTGTGTTGCTGGAGAAAAAGACCGGATTAGCTTAAGATCACTATAAATATATATAAAACAAATATATAACTGATGTATTTAATGTAATAACTCTTAATAATTTTGATACTGTTTATGGCTCTTCCGCTGCAGACTGGAGTATTCCGGATGGGTTAAGGCCCGGTGTTTACCACATAAAGCCGGCTTCCATGCTAATGGTATCCAGGTTCATGTTGCCATTTTTTACGCTGATGAACTGGCGGTTCCAGTACCCGCGCAGGAACAGGACGCCGTTGACATCCCAGCGCAGGCCCAGACCAAGGTTATAGGTGAACTTGTTCGTTTTGTAAGTTGACCATTCTTCGAAGCAGATATAGCCCCACCAAGGATCCCACCAGCAGCCAACTGACGGTGGGCTGTCCGGAACATTTGAATCCAGCTTGGTCCATCCAATGCCGGCCTGGACGTAAGGCGTCAGCGGGCCTTTCAAAAAATGATAGGTCACGTTGAACTGGTGCGAATACTTGGACATCTGGTAGTCCAGAGTCTGCGTCTCCAATTCCGGGTCTTCAGGAACGAGGGTGGCGATATAATCGGGTTTGTTCAGCGAGAAGCGATATGACAGGTTCCATTTTTGGGTCCAGTTCCAGCCCAGGCTGAAACCGAAACCCATTGAGCTGTCGACATCGATATCAGACCCGTTCTCAAAGTCATCGCCAAAGCTGTTCTGGTATTGAAGCAGCAGGCCGGCTTCCCAATTTCCGTTGCGCAGGCCGTCGCGAAATTTGTTCTGGTTGAAGCGCTGTGCGTGGACAGAGGTGCTGAGAAAGATGAGCGCCAGCAAAATGAGTGAACGTCTAATGGTCATGGGTTCCTGCCTGTAAAAAGATGAGGGCCTCCCCTCGGGGCTGCCCTCTTTGCGGAGAATGTAGCGGAAAACACCCACCTGTTCAAATTGAATTGCGTCTTAGCCGGACACGGGTCAGTCTCTCAGGCCGCTCGTAAAACACTGACAGGTGCATGGGTAATCACCCGCCACGTTGCTGCCATGCCGCTGACACCGACAAACAAAATGCCACTGAGCGGACCGGCCAGCCACAATACCCAGCTGAAAGAGTAATCAAGTTCGAACACGTTGGTGGCCAGCAGGTAACCGGCCAGGCTGGCGCCGGCCGCGGCGAGCAGGCCGGCCAACAGGCCGATGGCCACGAACTCGGTTGCAACACCGCTCAAAACGCGACGTTTCGACGCGCCAAATGTGCGTAGCATGGCACTTTCATAGCGGCGTTCATCACGGGTCGACTGGACGGCCGCCCACAACACGGTGAGGCCGGCGAACAGCGTGAAGATAAATACCGCCTGTACCGCAAGGGCTGCTTTATCCATCACATCGCGCACCTGACCCAGGATCGCGTCAAGGTCTATCGCCGTAACGCTTGGGAAATTTCGCATCAGGTCGAGTACCGCGCCACGATTGGCCTCCTCCACGAACAGACTGGTGATATAGGTCGCCGGATAAGGTTCAAGCACGCCTGGTGAGAACACCATGAAAAAATTCGGGCTGAAGGAATCCCATTCGACGGTTCGAAAACTGGTGACCGTCGCGGTGACTGTTTCACCGGCAATATCAAAACCAAGCAAGTCTCCCAACTTGAGCCCCAGTTCCTGACCAAAATCCAATTCGACGGAAACCTCGCTGCCGCTGAAGCCGCTGTCCCAGATGGCACCCTGGGTGATCCGGTTGTCAGGCTGTAATGTGTCTGTCCAGCTAAGGTTGGAATCGCGCCGGGCCCAGCGCTCACCCTGCGGGTCTTCGAAAGTCATTTGCGTAACATCCTGCCCGTTAATCGTCGTCATGCGAGCTCGGACCAATGGAACAAAGTTCGGGGCCTGCAGGTTCTTTTCCTGCAGGAAAACCGCCATCGGGTCGACTTCGTGTGGCTGGATATTAATCAGGAACTGGTTGGGGGCATTTTCCGGCAGGCTCTGCCGCCAGCTGTCCATCAACTCAGTGCGTACCGTTGATAGCAGCAGCAACACCATCAGTCCCAGCCCGAAGGCGACGACCTGGACCACGCTTTCACGGCCGCGGCGGGCGAGGTTGGCCAGGCCATAACGCCAGGCAACCCCGGCTGCGCCCCTGAAGCCCTGCAAAGACTTCACCAGCAGCCACCCGGCCAGGCCGAGTGCCAGGAACGTCAGGGCGGCGCCGGAAAAAATGGTCAGTACGAGTTGGGTGTCGCGCATGATCCATAAAAGAAGTCCCAGGATGGCGCCAACTCCGGCCAGCCAACTAATGCCGTAACGCAGCGGCGGAGGATCGATGTCATGCCGTAATACCCGCAGAGGCGGGGTTTTGCCCATCTGGGCCAGGTCGGGCAAAGCAAAGCCAGCCATGATACTGAGGGCGGTAACCATGCCCAGGATTGCGGGTTGCAAGCCGGGCTGTGGAAGCGACTGTCCGATAAAGTCGCGCATCAACCATGCCAGCCCCATTTGAGCGAGGTATCCCAGCAGCGCACCGATGATGCCCCCGGCCAGCGTCAGCATGAGCAGCTGCATCACACTGCTGCGAAATATCATGGATTGGCTGGCGCCCATGCATTTCATCAGCGCTATGCGGTCACGGTGCCGATGGGAATAGCGCCGTGCGCCCATCGCCACCGCCACGGCTGCCAGCAGGACAGAGACCAGCGACGACAGGTTGAGAAACCGTCCGGCGCGTTCCATTGAAGAACGGATTTGTGGATTGGTATCTGCAATATCGCTGAGCTTCTCCCCATCAACCAAACGTTCTTCAAGTATGCCCTTGAATGAATCCACCTGGTTCCGCTGCCCCGAAAACAGCATACGATAGCCAACCCGGCTGCCGGGTTGTATTAACTGCGTGGCTGCAAGGTCGGCGTCATTGATCAGCAGTGTGGGTGCGAGGTCGACGAAACTCCAGCCCTCGTCCGGCCGGAAATCCAGCACACGGGTAATCCGGAGCAAAGCACTTCCCACTTCAATCTCGGTGTTCGGTTCAACTCCCAGGCGCGCCAGCAGGCGAGGAGAGGCCCAGGCTTCTCCGGCAGCGGGAACTTCCGTGGTTTCCCGGGCTTCACCAAGCAGTCGCGCTGACGTCTTCAGTTTTCCCCGTAGCGGGTAGCCAGCGGTGACAGCACGAACAGCAGCCAGGGTGTTTGCTTCGCCGGCGAAAACGACGCTGGGCATGCTGGTGACACGCGCTGTCTCAATATCGTTTTGTGCCGCCAGGTTTTCGTAGGCGGCATCGATAGCTGTGGTCGAGGAAAGCCGCAGATCGGCTGCCAGGGACTCTGCCGCCCGCATTTCCACGGCCTGGCCAACCCGGTCGGTCAGAAATGCGACGCCGGTCAGTGCGGTTACAGCAACCAGCAGTGCAATCACCAATACCGTCAGTTCACCTGCACGCCAGTCGCGTAGCAACAGTTTCCAGGCCAGGCCAGCGGTTGTTTTGAGGCTTTTATTCAATGCGCTCTTCCCGTTCGATGCGCCCGGCTTCCATGTGCAGTATCCGTTCGCAGCGGGCCGCCAGGCCCAGGTCATGTGTCACCAGAACCAGGGTCGTGTGGGCATGTTCGTTCATGCGAAACAGCAGTTCGACCACGGTGTCTCCTGTGCGGTTATCCAGATTACCTGTCGGTTCATCGGCAAAAAGCACGGTTGGCTGCACCACGAACGCGCGGGCGATCGCAACACGCTGTTTTTCCCCGCCCGAGAGCTGGTGGGGATAATGACCCTTGCGCGGCTCCAGTCCAACCGTGCGGATTGCCTCCAGCGCGGATTCTGCTGCGTTATCCATACCAGCGAGTTCGAGCGGCAGCATGACGTTCTCAAGCGCCGTCAGGGACGAAATCAGGTGAAATGACTGGAAAACGAAGCCGACCTTCTCGGCACGCAACGCGGCGCGCCCGTCTTCATCGAGAGAAGTGATTTCCTGCGATCCCAGCCAGATTTTTCCATTACTTGGAACATCCAGGCCTGCCAGCAGTCCCAGCAGGGTAGACTTACCTGCACCGGAGGCTCCGACGATTGCGATGGACTCGCCAGCGCGGACATCCAGGCTGACGTTATCGAGGATGGTCAGTTCACCTTCGGGACTGCTAACCTGTTTACTCAGGAGTTCAGCCTTCAGTGCAGATTGTGTTGTTTCAGATTCAGAGGTATTCATGCGTCTCAAGTTACTGTTGTTAGTCGTTTTAATTGGCCTTTTGCCCGTTTCTACACTGGCGGAGGATGTGCTTGCTGCCCCTGCCGGCGGGCCAGCCATTCTCATCCTGGGCGACAGCCTGAGTGCAGCCTACGGCATGGAAATAAGCCAGGCCTGGCCCAGCCTGTTGCAAGACCGCTTAACTGATAATGGTTACGCTTACCGGGTTTTCAACTCAAGCATCACCGGAGACACCACGCAAGGAGGGCTTGCCCGTCTGCCGCGCCTGCTGAAAAAGCACCAGCCCGAAATCGTTTTACTCGAGCTTGGAGGTAACGACGGCTTGCGCGGCATTTCCATCGATGTGACTCGGGAGAACCTCTCTTCCATGATAAAACTCGGCCAACAGACGGGTGCCTCGGTCATTCTGGCTGAAATGCGCATCCCGCCCAACTATGGCCGAACCTATAGTGAAAAGTTCAACGCGAACTACGATGTGCTTGCCGATCAGTATGGTATCGTCCTGCTCCCCTTCCTGTTGCAGGACGTGGCGTTACAGGAAGGCCTGATGCAGACGGATGGAATTCACCCGACGGCATCGGCCCAACCCATCATTCTTGAGAAAGTGTGGACGGTGATCCAGCCTTTGCTTTAAGGGTGAAATGGTGCCCGTTCGAGACATGTGCGAAATAGTGCAGGAACCCGACCCAGAGTAAAGTGGTTCCCAGCATTTCCAAGACCTCCTCAACGACTTTGAACAGGTGCGTCACGCCATATTTCCGCCGGATGCCCAGCATCTGCTGAACCTCTTCATAAAAGACGTCAACGTTGTCCAGCCCTTCGATGAAATCAAGACCCTGGGCGACCACCCAGCAGCCAAATCCGAGGATCAGGAAGTGGACCAGCCTGAGGCGCCAGAACGATAGCCACAGAAACAGCAGGATGCCGAGACCGCACAATGCAAAGAATGGCGCGATGAATGTATGCCAGGAAAACGATGGATTTTGCAACATGATTTCCGTTACTGCGCTGTTTTCACCCCTGGCCGCCAGCCGTTCCAGAACGCCGCCGAGTTTTTCGTGAATTTCAGCGAAATCATCGATTCCTATCCACAGGAAAAACAAGCCAATCAGGAGCCAGATTATCGTTTTGACGCGTGAAATCTCGCCGGCCTGTACCCAGGCGATCAACATCACGGTCACGCCCAGCAGTTGCGCCTGGATAGAAGAGAACCAGGTAGGCAAGGATTGTTCCCGGGCGATATTCCAGATGCGCCTGAAACTTAGTTCATCCAGAACATCCACGTAATTGAAAATGTAATCGGCGATGATGAGAAAGACGATGATCACAAGGCTGCCAATGAAAACAGCCCTGATAAAGCGGTCCATATCAATGCTGTGTTGCTTGCCGGGGATAATATCTTCGGTCATTTGAGGTCAGCCGGTCTCACTTCCGGCAGTTCGTTTCGTTAGATAAACGGCTCTGCGCGTTTGATCAGCTCTTCCAGTCCCGGTTCATCCGGATTGCGCGGTTTGCCCGGATGGATGATCGCCACCTGGCAGGTTTCTGCGGCCTCCACCAGTTCCCGGAACGTACCGGCGTCGGGGTCGGCTATGTAGGCGCGCATTTCGCCGTCGTAGGCGAACAAGCGGTCGTTAAGTTGAGTGCACTCGTTGCAGGTCGTGCAACGGATCGATTCGATCCATGGTTCGCCGGGGGAGGGCGTGGCTGCAGGCTCGTCGGCTGGTTCCAGTTCGGCTTGTTCTACAGTTACCGGCTGGGTATCTGCCGCGACTTTTGGCTGTGGTCCGGCGACCGTCATTTCGGTCGGGCCGGACGCCTGTGCCTGTTCTTCTTCCCATGACATCCTTGCTTTGGCAACTGCGGCCGATGCATACGAATTATTGATACCGCCCAATTCCTGCAGCATCTTCCAGGCATGCAGGCAGCGCCCAGCGGCATCGACCAGTTTTTCGTCAACGACGGCGCGCAGCAGGACATCGTTTTCGTCAATCAGCCAGACAAAGGGCAGTGCTGCTTGTCGCTGCCTGGCCGGGAGCTCCAGAAAACGGTCGGCAGCTATCATTTCATCTGTCCAATCTTCCTGCGGGACGCAGACAAAGTGTGACAGATGCCCGGGGTGTGCGGCGATGAAGTCGATCAGTGTAAATACGGCCGGTGCGGCTTCAATGGAGTGGTCTGTGGATTCATAGTGGAGGGTATGCTCGGTCCAGTTCGCTTCCTGCAGTGGGTTTCCTTCCAGTGAGAACCGGGAGGCGCGGTCTTTGCCGCAGGCCGGGTCATGGCTGAAGCATGGAAAAGCCCGGGATTCAGTGGCCGCGGCACTTTCCAGGTAATCAGCTCCGGCAAAAATGCTGAAGAGAGCCGGGCGTTCGCTTTGCATTCCTCGTTCCACGGTGGACCGCAGACGATACAGCGCCGAATTGGCTGCCTGCATAACGAATACCTGGTCCATCCCCATGGCCATTTGCGCCAGGTGCTGGCCTTGCAGGCCGAAGGACAGACGCCCGTCCTGGATGCTGTCCTCACCGAGGACGTCACGGGTTTGAGCGAGGATATTGAACGGCAGACCGGCCGCCAGGATGTCGAGCACCTCGGCCCGGTCGCTGGCGTCCATAGCAGCCAGACATACCTGGTAGCGCGGGAATAGCCGGATATCGGCTGGTCCCAGCCGGTCCTGGTCAAAGTTTTCGAAGAACCTGTCGTGCCGGGCTTCGACATAGTGATTGTCTATTTCCAGTTCGGCAATGCTTATGGCCCTGACCAGCGAAGCCACTTCCGGAAGTCGTTCGCGAAAGGCTTGCAGCGCCGGATCGCAGTTGTCGAAAGCAAAGACATAGCTTTTTTCCGTGGTCGATGCGGCGGCTCCCGGGGCGGAAACGAAGCGTTGCGTGCCAAGAACCCTGATCGCCTCTTCAATGCGTTTTCTGCGTGCCGCCGGTAATGGCTTGACCGAAGGAGTTGATTTCAACAACTGCGACATCGCTTCAAAATCAAAAACATCATTGTCGGACGGGCCCATGGAGGCTTGCAGGCGCTCCGTTTTTCGGGCCGCCGGTGAGTGCATGAAATCGACTTCGAGGATATCTGCCAATTTTTGCGCCAGGCGTTCCACGCGGGCGTGTAACCGCTCTGCCTTGACCTGTTCGCTGGTCTGCCAGGCATGGGTCAGCAGCCTGTTGGCCAGATTCTCGTCGCAGTCAATGACTTCGCCGTCCAGACCCACCGTTGTCCAGGCCGACTGCAAAGTGTTGCTCAGGTCATCGTCAGTAGTCAGTTCCTGTTGCGCCTCTTCCCATAACACGGACAACAGTCCGCGCTGACCCTGGCTGACACGCAAGCGGATGGCCTGTTCCAGGGCGAGCAGCTGTTGGCGGGTCTCCTCTCCTTCAACCCCGTGTGGCACCATGGCACGAAGCACGCCATCAATAATATCGCTCAGCGACATGACCCATTCTGTTGCGGCAGACGAGCCGACCAGCACCAGCGGAAAATCGTACCGCAGTTTTGCGAGGTTGTGATACGAACCGAAAAGCGCCGGCCTCAGATTCGAATCTACCGGTTCTACTATGGCCAGTTCACTCCGGTCACCCACCCGGTGAAAAGCAGCAAGCGGTGAGGCGGCGTGGCTCATGAGGCATCTCCTGCCGGGTTGATGGTGAACTTGTCGAATTCGGTTTCAAGGAAATTCATCACGCTGGGTGCCGTGTTGAGCGTGTCCGGTACCTGGTAGTCTTCGTAACAGGGGATGTCCGGGTTGCGGTAAAGGATTCCGACAGGAATCGGGTCATCGACCGCAGCGATTTCACGGGCACGGTTTCGATTGGATGGGTCGTGTTCCTCCTGGTTGCGGTAAATCCGTCCGAGGTCATCGTTGATTTGCAGGCCATTCTCATGCTTGAGCAGCAACATCCGTTCCGGGTTTTGTACCCAGTCGTCATAGCGGTGCCCCATGTATTCCGGGCACCGTTGCAATACGCGTATAAACGCGAAGCCCTTATGGCGGAAGCCGGCCTGGATGATGTCGTGTGTCAGGTCGGGAATCCAGTCAACCGCCTGGGCCACGAAGGAGGCATTACCCACACCCAGCGTCACGTCGATCGGGTTCAGTGGCACCATCCGGGTGCCCTTGGGAGTGGTATTGCTGATCAGGCCTTGTGGTGATGTGGGTGACGCCTGGTTCTTGGTGAGTCCGTAAATACTGTTATCCAGCACGATCGCGGTCATGTTCATGTTGTAGCGCAGGGCATGAATCCAGTGCGCTGTGCCGATGCTGCAGCAGTCGCCATCACCCATGATGACGAACACATTCAGGTCCGGCCGTTTTATCTTGACGCCCTGGGCAACCGGCAGCGCGCGACCATGCAGCCCATGAAAGCCATAGGTCTTCAGGTAATGGGGAAAACGGCTGGAACAGCCGATGCCGGAGACAAAAACTGTTTTTTCAGGCGGTAATTTCTCGTCGCGGCACAGGCGTTGTACCGCGGTAAGCACACCATGATCACCACAGCCCACGCACCAACGTGGAACGGCACTCTGGTAATCCTCCAGCGCATACTCTTCTTCTGCAAGGTCCAGCAGGCAATGGGAAACGGATTCGCTCATGACCGGGCCTCCATCTGTTCGAGTGTTTCGACGATCACACGCTCAACCGTGCCGGGTTTTAGTGGCTGGCCTTTCACTTCGGACCAGCAATCTACATCGACCAGGAAACGGGCGCGAAGCAGTGTTGCCAACTCCGTGTATCGCCGGTTATCTTCGTCAATGATTTCGTTTTCGTAACGATCCGACCAGTTGTTTTCGATGGTCATGACTTTCTGGAACCGACCCAGAATTTCACGGATGCCCGACGCCATTGGCTGGATAAATTTCAGGTGAAGAGATGAAACACGTTTACCATCCCTGCGCTGGCGCTCAACGGCTTCTTCGATGGCGCCCTTGGTGCTGCCCCAACCGATGATCAACAGGTCACCTTCAGGGTCTCCGCATACCGAAGGGGTCTTCAGGGTCTTTTGCAGTGCGGCCAGTTTCAGGCTTCGATGCAGCACGCCTTCCTGGTTGACCGCGCTGTCGTAAGCGACTCCGCTTTTGCGGTTGTGCGCCAGGCCGGTGAGCGTATACATGCCATTGGGCTGACCCGGAATGATGCGGCGGGCTATCCCGGTGGTGTCATTCCAGTCATACGCCATCGTGTCCTCGGTAACAGGGCTCTGGTCGAACGGAGCGGCGTGCCAGTCGGGGTTCATCACCGGGCGCGGGAAAGGCTGCTGTGCCGAGGCCAGGTTGGCGTCGGTCAATACCACAACGACCGTGTTGAACGTTTCAGCAATCTTGCGGGCCGTGATCATCGAGTAAAAACAGTCCTCGATGTCAGAGGTTGCAAATACAACCTTGGGAGCATCTCCATGGCCGCCGAAACAGGCAAACAGGAGATCGCTTTGTTCGGTCTTGGTCGGCAGGCCGGTACTGGGCCCTCCGCGCATGACATCAACCACGACCAGGGGGATTTCGGCCATGACGGCCAGTCCCAGGGTTTCCTGCTTGAGCGAAAATCCAGGGCCGGATGTAATGGTGACGGCGCACTTGCCGGCATAGGAGGCGCCGATGGCAAAAGCGCAGGCCGCGATTTCGTCTTCCGCCTGGTGCACCAGGCCCCCCACGTTGTTGAATATCTCGCTCAGGTAGTGCGAAGCCGAGGTGGCCGGGGTGATCGGGTACATCGCGCACACCTCCATGCCCGAAGCCACTACACCCATGCCGAGTGCAACATTACCGTTAACCACCATCTGGGCGTGCGTGACATCCGATGGCGGAATCTTGAAGTGGAGATCAAGGTTCTCTCCCGCCCAGGCGTAACCGGATTCCAGCAATGCGATATTGGACTTGATGATGGCATCGGATTTCTTTTTGAAGATAAATGCGATTTGGTCACGGGCGATTTGAAGATCGAAGGAGTGGATGTGACACAACATCCCCAGCACAAACATGTTCTTGCCGCGGCGCGGGTCTTTGACCAGCTTGAGGCATTCCTGCTCCATCGGAATTTCGCGGACATCGAAACCACCCCGTACCATCTCGTCAACGGCATCGGCGTACAGTGCCACGATAGCTGGGTCTGCGTGGGTCTTCCACTTGTCTTCGAGCAGTATGGTGCAGCCCGGACTGAGTTCACCTTCGCGGGCGCGGCGCAGCATCACCTGGTCGTTCAGCGCGACCAACAGGTCGGCCTCGTCACCGCCGTTGGTCACACGATGGGACGCCAGTCGGATTCGATTACCGCTTGCCCCTTCTATGCTTCGCGCGGGTGGTTGAATTTCAGCGGGAATAATTTCCACCGTCCAGATGCCGATGCCCATCCGTGCTGCGATGGAGCCGAATGACTGCCCACATTTTTGCGCGCCTTCGCCCGAGTCGCTGACAATTTCGACGGTGTGCGCATTTTTGACCAGCGCCGGACGACTCTTGGCCAGGGGCTTCTTCGGCCGTAGTTTTACAGCGAGCGTATCATTGCCAGCTTCATTGGGTAGGGTTGCCACGCGCGTCCTTCTCCTGATATGTTCTTATTCGAACAAAATTTCTTTCTTCAACCGGTATGCCAAACAGCGAGTTTTCGAGGTCGCTGCGCCGGTCGGCGTAAATGCTGTCGCTGTCACGAATCCCCAGGTACTCTTTCATCGAGCGCGCGGCGGTTCTGCCGGCACCCATCGCCAGGATCACGGTGGCGCCTCCGGTAACAATGTCGCCGCCTGCATAAACGCCGGCCAGCGAGGTTGCCATGTTGTCATCGGTATCAATGAAGCCCCAGCGGTTCAGGGCAATATTCGAAGTCTGCCCGATGATGGCGTTAGCGCTGGTGCCAATGGCATAGACGATGGTATCGGCCTCGAATTCAAAATCACTGCCTTCGACCGGAACGGGCCGCCTGCGACCGGATTCATCCGGTTCCCCCAGTTCCATCTTGATGCAACGCATGCCGCGAACATTGCCATCGCCGTCATCGAGAATTTCTACCGGTGCGCTCAACCAGTGAAACTCGACCCCTTCCTCTTCGGCGTGTTCGATTTCCTCATTGCGCGCCGGGCTTTCTTCAAAGGTCCGCCGGTAGACGCAATACACCTTTTCGGCGCCGAGGCGGAGGGAAACGCGCATGGCATCCATCGCCGTGTTGCCGGAACCGATCACCGCAACCTTTTTGCCCAGTCCGAGCGGTGTATCGTGGTTGGGAAAGTCACCGGCCTGCATCAGGTTGCAGCGCGTGAGCAATTCGTTGGCCGAGAGCACCCCGTTCAGGTATTCACCCGGAATGTCCATGAATCGTGGCGTGCCGGCGCCGGTGCCGACAAAAACTGCGTCGAAGCCCATTTCGTCGATCATCTGTTCAATGGTGAACAGGCGGCCGACCAGCGTGTTGCACTCTATTTTCACACCCAGCCCGACCAGGTTATCGATCTCGGCATCGATCACGGTTTCGGGCAAACGAAATTCAGGAATTCCGTAACGTAATACGCCGCCTGATTTGTGAAAGGCCTCGTAAACAGTCACGTCGCAACCGGCCTTGGCCATGTCGGCTGCGCAGGCAATTCCTGCCGGGCCGGAGCCGACGATACCGATTTTAAAGCCGCTTGGCTGGATCCAGGGCGTGTTGGTCCAGCCCTCGGCAATAGCCTGGTCACCGACCCAACGCTCGAGACGACCAATCGCGACCGGTTCCAGGGTTTCGCCTACCGGACAGACGCCTTCGCACTGATCTTCCTGCGGGCAAACGCGACCGCAAACAGCCGGCATCAGGTTGGCATCACCTATCACTTCCCACGCCCCGCGGAAATCCTTGTCAATGATTTTCTGTATGAAGCCGGGAATGTTGATGTTTACCGGGCAGGCAGGAACGCAGGCGGGTTGCGGGCACATCAGGCAGCGCTCGGACTCGACCAGGGCATGTTCGAGGCTGTAACCGATCGCAACTTCATCAAAGTTCTGTACCCGGTCAGACGGTTGCTGGGTAGGGATCGGAGTGCGGTCCTGCGGAATGGTGCGGATTGTTTTTCTGGCCACGGTTATAGCCTCGCCTTACAACTGTCCGTCCATTTTTCAACGGCTTCTTTTTCTTCTTCCGAAAAGCGGTGCAGGCGGTTGATGAGGTCGTCGAAGTCCACCAGGTGCCCATCGAAGTCGGGGCCGTCCACGCAGGCGAACTTCATTCCGTTGGTCAGTTTGACGCGGCAACCACCACACATGCCGGTGCCATCGACCATCACCGGGTTCAGGCTGACCATGGTCTTGATGCCGTAGGGGCGGGTGGTATCGGCACAGGCCTTCATCATCACCGGCGGCCCGATGGCGACGACTTCCTGGATGTCCGGGTGTTTGGCGATGGCCAGCTCCAGTCCATCGGTGACCAGTCCCTTGATCCCGGCTGAACCGTCATCGGAACATATGATGAACTCATCGCAGTACTCGCGGAACTTGTCCTCCCAGAACACCAGTTCACGGTTGCGAAATCCGACCACGCCGATGACGTACGCGCCGGCTTCCTTGAAAGCCCGTGCCTGTGGAAATACCGGTGCGACGCCCAGGCCTCCGCCTATGCAAACGACCTTGCCGGCGTTGCTGATCTGACTGGGTTCGCCCATGGGTCCGGTCACACTGATCAGGTGAGTGCCTTCCTGGCAGTCCCGCTGCATTTCACAGGTAGTTTTGCCGACCGCCTGGATGACCAGGGTGACGGTTCCTTTTTCACGGTCGAAATCGGCAATGGTCAGCGGTATACGCTCGCCATCGTCGTGCGACATGACAATCACGAACTGGCCGGGGCGGGCGGCCCGGGCCATCATCGGGTGGTCTATCTCCAGCAGGTAAGTGACATCAGAAAAATCTTCACGCCTGACGATTTCGATGCCAGAAGACCGGTAACCTTCAGCCGGTTGACGAATGGAATGAGGTTTGTTGTCTGTTTGCTCGTGCATACCGATTCAACTCCAGTTATTGCAGACGTACCTATTGATGAATGGTAGGGCATCATTTACGCCTGCCAGTTGATTTTGATCATGATATGCGCGCACCGGGCATCAGCATATACTTCGCATATGCTTCAGCAGCTCCTGGCGATTATCGCCCCCATACTGATCTGTGCCGGCCTGGGTTTTGCCTGGGCCAGAAAAGGCATTGACTACCCGGTGGAATTCGTTACCCGGGCCGTTATGAATATAGGCGCCCCCTGCCTGATCATTGCCTCTTTCAATGAGTCCGAAATCGACGTCGGGCTATTGGGAGAGATTACAGCTGCAACGCTCTCAGTGATGTTGCTGGTTTTGTTGGCCAGTGTTGTCCTGATCCGTCTGTTGCGTCTCAAGACAAGCACCTTTGTTCCTTCTCTGCTGTTCCCCAATACCGGCAACATGGGCCTGCCTCTCTGCCTTTTCGCTTTCGGTGAAACGGGCCTGGCTTTGGGCCTGACCGTTTTCCTTGTGGTTTTCACCCTGCAGATGTCGTTTGGTATCCTGCTGGTCGCAGGACACGGGAAAATCCGCGAACTGTTGAAGCAACCCGTCCTGTGGGCCACGGCGGTTGCAGTTGCAATGGTGTTGGGAGACTGGTCGCTGCCTGGTTGGCTGGCTAACACCACCCGCCTGTTGGGAGGCTTCACCATCCCGTTGATGTTAATCACGCTGGGCGTTTCCCTGGCGGACCTGAAAGTCGGGAATTGGCGCCACAGTCTGTGGTTCAGTGCGGCACGTGTGATGGGTGGTTTTGGAATAAGTGTGCTGGTGGCTGAACTGTTCGGCCTGGAAGGGGTAGAGCGGGGTGTTCTGATTCTGCAGGCCTCGATGCCGGTTGCCGTGTTTAACTACCTGCTGGCAGTGCGCTACGGTCGAGAGCCAGGCGAGGTTGCGGGTATGGTGGTCATGTCCACCCTGCTGTCGTTCCTGCTGTTGCCCCTGATCGTTGCTTACGTGTTGTTGTGAGGGAATCTGTGTCCGGATCAAACTGTAATAACTGCTCGGAGGGTATGCCGCCCGGAGCCAGGTTTTGCCCTGGTTGTGGCCAGTCCGTGAAGGAAGTATCCCGGCCATGGACAGAATTTGTCCGGGAGGCACTGGCTGAATTGTTTGATGTAGATGGTCGCATGCTGGTTTCGATGCGCCTGCTGCTGACCCGGCCAGGCTTACTGACAATGGAATATGTCGCCGGGCGCCGGGTCAGTTACACCTCGCCCCTGCGGCTCTACCTGGTCATCAGTCTTGTGTTTTTCCTGGTGCTTCCGTTGTTCCTGCCTTCGATTTCAGTGACGAACCCGGACCATAAGCTATCGGTCGACCTCTATTCAAAAAGTATGTTTTTGTTGCTGCCTGCATTTGCGCTGCTGCTGAAGCTTTTCTACCGGCCGGTCTTTTTTATCAATCACCTGGTTTTTTCGGTTCACCTTTTCAGCGCCATGTTCATCGTGTTCGGAATACTCCTGGCGACCGAGTCTCTTGCCGACCGTTTTATCCTGGTGGCGCTGGTACAAGCAGTATTTACACTCTACATAGCAGCGTATTTCCTTGGTGCACTGCATAATGTGTACCAGGAAAGCTGGCCTCGAACGACCCTGAAATTTAGTGCGCTATTGATTTTGTTCCTTATGATGGTGGGAATCACCATCGAGTTAACCAGTCACCTGGAGTAAGTGAAGAAATGAATACCCAAATGTTCAGACTCTTTGCCGTACTGATTCTGCTCACTGTCACCGGCAGTGCCTTCGCACAGTATCAGCGCACCGACATTCATCCGGACGCCAATGACGTTCAGCCCTTGTTGCCCGGGATGATGGCACCTGCTTTCGATGTGCTGGATGCGCAGGGGCAGGGGGTTCAGTTCGACCCTGAAAACATGACCAAACCCCTGGTTCTCAGTTTCTTCCGCGGTGGTTGGTGCCCTTATTGCAACCTGCACCTGGCTGAGATGCGAAAAGCAGAAAGTGAGCTCAGGGACATGGGTTTCGATATTTGGTTTATCAGTATCGACCGGCCGGAATTGCTTTACGAGAGCCTTGAGCAACCTGACATCGGCTACACCGTGTTGTCAGATTCCAGGCTGGACGCGACCCGCAAATTCGGTCTGGCGTTCAGGGTGGATGACGAGACCGTAGAGCGATATTTGACTCACGATATCGACCTGGAGGGCTCGTCGGGCGAAAAACATCACGTGTTACCGGCACCTGCCACATTTATCATTGCGCAAGGCGGCGTTATCCGTTTTCAGTACACCAACCCCGACTACTCCGTGCGCCTGCACCCGGACGTGCTGCTGGCGGCTGCCCGGGCTTACGACGAAGAGGTGGATGAACGTCTGCGTCGTCAATACAAGGCAAAAAAAGCAGCGAAGGAATCAGCCGGGGGTTGATGTGCGACTGAGCCAGTCCTCAAAATTCTCCCTGAATCAGTGAGCAGTCCAGCAGTGAACAATCGTCCATCCCGTTGGCAACGCCGCCACACCGTGGTGTTGTTGTGTTTTTTTTCGACTTTTATCTGCTATATCGACCGCGTCAATATCTCCGTGGCCATCATCCCGATGGCCGAGCACTTTGGTTGGACCAGCACACAAAGGGGCATCGTGTTGTCGTCTTTCTTCGTGGGTTACCTGGTGACCCAGATAGCCGGCGGTTCACTGGCGGCGCGCTTCGGTGGTAAGGCTGTGCTTGGTTTCGGTGTGCTTTGGTGGTCGCTGTTCACGATTCTAACGCCACTCTCGGCGATGGCCTCTTTTCCCATTCTGATCGTGACCCGTGTTTTGATGGGGCTGGGAGAAGGGGTTGCGTTTCCTGCCACTTATCACCTGCTGGGCCGTTGGGTGCCGCCGAAGGAGCGAACCCGGGCTGCGTCCTTTAATCTGAGTGCGATTCCGCTGGGTACCTTGTTTGCCGTCTCTACCACGCCCATCATCGCTCTGACTTTTGGCTGGCAGGCGGTCTTTTACAGTTTCGGCGCCTTCGGGTTCGTGTGGTTTTTCTTCTGGTGGCGGTTGGCCGGGGACCGTCCCAAAGTGTCACTGGATCCACAGGTACAGGCACAGCAGGCGGTCGATGATTCGGGGCAGAAATTGAAGGGTGTGCCGTGGCGGGAGATTCTCAATAAAGGTCCCGTCTGGGCCATTATCGTTGCCCATTTCTGTAATAACTGGGGGCTCTATGTGTTATTGGCCTGGTTGCCCAGCTATTTTTCGTCCCAGCTGGGTATCAACCTGCGGGCCGTCTGGATCTACATCAGTTTGCCCTGGATTGCGAATTTCCTGGTGGCCAATATTGCCGGCTGGCTGGGTGACCGCATGATTGCCTCCGGCCGGTCTGTCAGTTTTGTTCGAAAATCACTCCAGGTAGTGGGCTCGGGCGGTCCGGCGATTGCGTTGATCGCGCTGGGCGCAACGCAAAGCGCCCTGGTTGCTGTCACCCTGTTAACACTTGCCCTCGGCCTTGGCGCATTTTCATATGCTGGATTCGCTTCCAACCACCTGGACATTTCTCCGCGCCATGCCGGAGCCATCTTCGGGATATCCAACACGGCCGGGACCATTCCCGGCATTATCGGTGTTGCTCTTACTGGCATACTGGTCGATCAGACGGGAAGTTACGCCTCGGCCTTCTACGTGACCGCCGGCATTTATTTTTTTGGACTGGCATTCTTCTTGTTATTTGGCTCCGGGAAGAAGATTATTTAGCCGGATAATGTTGCAGAGGGTTCGGCAGGTGCAAACAGCAGACATCATTGTGATAGGCGGTGGAATCGCTGGTGTTTCAGCCGCTGCGGAATTGGCGGCGGATGCCCGCGTTGTGGTGCTGGAGGCGGAGTCACAAGCGGGTTATCATGCGACCGGCCGGTCTGCCGCATTTTTCGCTGCGGCTTATGGCAAAAAAATCATTCGTGACATAACGGCGTGTTGTGAAGGATTTATGCGCAACCCGCCGGAAGGGTTCACCGAGGTTGAAATTTTCCGGCCGCGCAATGTGCTGTTTTTCGGCCGGGAAGACCAGGCCAAAACGCTTAAAGCGATGCAGGAAGACAACCCCGGCCTGACTTTTCTGGACGCTGCTGCTGTTCGTGAGCGGGTGCCGGTGTTCTCTCCGGACTACTTGTATGGTGCACTGATGGACGTGAAAGGCGGTGACCTCGACGTGGATGTGCTGCTGCAGGGGTATTTGCGCTTGTTCCGCCGGCGTGGCGGGCAGCTGTTCGCCGGTCACCGCGTGGAAAGCATGAAGCGAACCGGTGGCGCCTGGAGTATCAGCGCCGGTGCCCGGACGTTCGAAGCCCCGGTGGTGATCAATGCAGCCGGCGCCTGGGTGAACCGTGTCGGAGCGCTGGCCGGCCTGGAGTCACTGGGAATCCAGCCGATGCGGCGCACGGCACTGACGATCGACCCTCCGGACGGCATGGATGTGCGAGACTGGCCGGAGATGATCGATGCCGATGAGGATTTTTATTTCAAACCCGACGCAGGGCAAGTAATGATATCTCCCGCGGATGAGACACCCTCCGAGCCTTGCGACGCGCAACCGGAGGAGATTGACGTCGCAACCGGCGTTTACCGGTTTGAGCAAGCCACCGGTCTGGATATCCGTCGCGTCAATCACAGCTGGGCGGGCTTGCGGACGTTTGCGCCGGACCGGGTTTTCGTGGCTGGTTTTGACCCGCGCAGTGAAGGCTTCTTCTGGCTGGCGGGGCAAGGTGGCTATGGCATCCAGAGTTCGCCCGCGCTGGCCAAGTTGACCCGTTTGCTGATTACGGGCACCGAGCCGGAAGCAGAGTTTTTGCCTGTCAAGGCATATATCGATGAAGTATCGCCGAACCGATTGATAGAGGCCCCAGGACAATAATCACATGATAAAAAATCCGATCACCAAACTGGTCGATGTCCGGGATGACAACGAACTCAAGGGTTTGATGTGGGCTACGACTTACGGCTTTTTCATCATGTTTTCCTACTACATCCTGCGGGCCGTGCGGGACGAGATCTCATCCGCTGATCGCGGTAATCTCCAGATTCTCTGGACAGCGGTATTTTTCGTCATGCTGGTGGCCGTACCGCTTTACTCCTGGGCCGCATCGCGCTGGTCCCGCGGTGTGTTTGTGCCATTGGCAAACCGCTTTTTCATTGCCTGCCTGGTCGGTTTCTGGCTCTGCCTGGCCCTGCTGCCCGAGGCAGCAAGACCCTGGATCGACCGCGTGTTTTACGTATGGACCAGCGTCTTCGCGCTGTTCGTGGTCACCGTGTTCTGGGGCTTCATGGCAGACTGTTTCAGCAGCGCCCAGGCCAGGCGTTTGTTTGCCTTCATCGCCGTCGGCAGTTCTATCGGCGGCATGCTGGGATCAACGGTAACCGCGCTGTTGGCCGAAATTTTGCCGTCGTTTTCTTTGTTGCTGATTGCCTGCGTACCGCTGGAGTTGGCTTCATGGTGCGCAAGGGTGCTGGACCGGCGGTTCGCCACCGGCAATGTCCGGGTTGCGGGCGAAGCAAAGCGCGCCATCGGCGGAAACGCATGGAGCGGGATGAAGGCCGTTTTCGCCTCACCGTACCTGTTGGGAATCGCGGGTTTCATAGCGCTGATGACGTTTGCTTCCACGATGCTCTATTTTCAGCAGGCGAACCTGATCGCCGACGCATTCAGTGACCGTGGGGTGCGAACGGCGTTTTTCGCCAAGATCGACCTTGCGGTCAATATCCTGACGGTCATCTTCCAGGTCTACCTCACGGCACGTATCGTTAAGTGGCTGGGAGTTGGCTTGACCCTGGCGATTGTGCCGATCGTAACCATGGCCGGGTTCGTCGCGCTGGGCCTGTACCCGACACTCGCCATTTTGGTGGTGGTCCAGGTAATTTATCGTGCAGGCCGTTACGGCCTGACCAAGCCGGCGCGCGAGATGCTGTGGACCGTGCTCGACAGGGAAGATAAATACAAGGCCAAGCCGTTTCTCGACGCCGCGGTATACCGGGGAGGTGACCTGGCCAGTGGCTGGATCTACACTGGTCTGGCGGCCATTGGGCTTTCGATCGGCGCGATTGCGCTGGTTGCAGCCCCGGTTGCGGGCATGTGGGCTGTACTTGGATGGAAACTGGGCCGGCGGGAAGAACTGCTGGCCAGAGAACAAGGAGACGAAGAATGAAATTGTCGCGAAGAAATCTGCTCAAACTGGGTGCCGGTGCTGGCGTTGCTTCACTGACAACTGGATGGAGGCCGCTGATGGCCGGGACCAGTCCCATGATCGAGACTGCAATCCCGTCCAGCGGACAACAGCTTCCTTGCGTTGGGATTGGTACGGTCAAATTCAGAGGCGATTTGGCCTCTGCAGAAATGGAGTCGTTCCGGCAAACTTTGGCGACGTTCCATAAACTGGGCGGGCGGGTTATTGATACGTCCCCGAACTATGGAAACTCCGAAGAGGTGCTGGGTAAGTTATTGCCAGGCTTGGGGTTGCGTGATGACGTCTTCATGGCCACCAAGGTGGACCGTGAAGACCCGGCGGAAGGCGTCGAGCGGATGGAGGGTTCGTTCCGACGGCTGGGCGAGAACATCGACCTGATGCAGGTGCATAATCTGCGTGGCACCGATGCGGAACTCGATACGATGATGGCCTGGAAAGAGCAGGGACGTTTCCGCTATATCGGCATCACGACCCACCGCGACAGTCAGCACGCGGATATGGAGCAGTTCATGCGCAAGTACCCGCTGGACTTCATCCAGGTCAATTATTCACTGTCCGACCGTGCTTCTGCCGACCGCGTACTGCCGCTGGCGCAGGACCGTGGCATTGCAGTTTTGGTCAACCGGCCATTTGGCAAGGGCAAGTTGTTTACCGCCGTGAAAGGGCAGGAGTTGCCGGACTGGGCAGCCGATATTGATGCGCAAAGCTGGGGCCAGGTGTTCCTGAAGTACATTATTGCTCACCCGGCCGCGACGATTCCGATTCCGGGAACCAGCAAACCACACCACGCAGCTGATAACCTCGGCGCAATGCAAGGGCGGTTGCCGGATGCAGCGCTGCGGCGGGAAATGGAAGCCTACATGGAATCGTTATTATGAATATGAAAGGTTGCGATAGGCTTTGCAGGTTAGTTGCCCTGTTATTGCTGGCCCTGCCAATTACGTTGCCGGCTGACAAACTGGCCGAGGAAAAGGAATTTCTGAGGGCGTCGGCGGTTCAGTCCATGATTGAGGACCTGGGGATCCGTGAGTCTGCGGTTCCGTCCCGTGAAATGGAGGGTTGGAGCAAGCCGAAGAAAGTATTGATTCGACTGTTTGATCCGGATCACCTGTCCTCGATGCAGGTGGTCGCTCAGGGTGTGGAACTGGTTCCGGTTTCGACGCCGGAAGAGGCTGTGGCGGCCGCGGGCAACGCTCAGGCCCTGATTGGCTTTTGCACCCAGGATATCCTCGCAGCCGGGCCGCATCTGCACTGGGTACAGGTTTACAGCGCAGGAGTGGAACGTTGCGTGGCCAACCCGGGGATGCACGACGGGGATAAATTGCTCACCAACGGACAACGTATTGCCTCGCCTGCACTGGCTGAACATGCGATTGCGATGATGCTGGAGTTGGTGCGCGGGCTCGATGTTTACCATACCAACCAGTTGCGGGGCTCGTGGCAAAGAAACGCCGACCTCGGCAGCGGCGAATTCATGGAGCTGGAGGGCAGAACCGCCCTGGTGGTGGGCCTGGGCGGCATCGGAACACAGACTGCAAAACGTGCGCACGCACTGGGTATGCGCGTGATTGCAACCCGGGGCAGTCGTCGCGAAGGGCCGGAATACATAGAATATGTCGGCCTGGCTGATGAGTTAATGCAGCTGGTTCCGCAAGCCGACGTGATCATCAACACAGCGCCATTGACGGAGCAGACCCGTGGAATGTTCAATGCGGAAGTATTTGCGGCGATGAAACCTACGGCCTATTTTATATCCGTCGGACGCGGTGCCAGTACGGTAACTGCCGACCTGATCACCGCACTGGAAAACGGCGAAATTGCTGGTGCCGGGCTGGATGTCACGGACCCTGAACCCCTGCCTGAAGGACACCCACTGTGGACTACGCCCCGGGTGATCATTAGCCCGCACACGGCTGGCCGGTCGGACAAAAGCCGTGCCAGGCTTTTCCTGCTGGTTCAGGAAAATCTCAGGAGGTACATTTCCGGCGAGCCTTTGCTTTCGGTTGTGGATATTGACAGGGGGTACTGAAAAGCAAAAATCGCACTCTGAAAATAGTGTCCTCTTTTTTTATGGCATGAACATAAGTGCGGGTTGTTCGAGCAGGTCTTTGAGTGCCTGGATCATGGCGGCCGCGTCATAGCCGTCCACAAAACGGTGATCGAAAGACGACGACAGGTTCATCATCCGGCGGACGACGATTTGCCCGTTGATCACCATCGGGCGATCTACGGCTTTATTCACACCGACGATGCCGACTTCCGGCTGGTTAATGACCGGGGTGCTGGCTATGCCGCCCATTTTTCCCAGGCTGGTGATGGTGATGGTGGAACCGGTCAATTCGGCGCGCGTAGCGGTGTTGTCGCGTGCTGCGCTGGAGACGCGCCTGATCTCATTGGCGAGACCTTCGAGATCCAGTGCTTCGCTGTGTTTGACCACCGGAACCTTTAGCCCGTCGGGGGTCTGCGTGGCGATCCCCAGGTGCACACCGGCGTGACGTATGATCACGTTGCGTTCCTTGTCATATAGTGCATTGCATTGAGGGAAGTCCCGCAAGACTCGCACCATCGCAAGGCCAAGGAACGCCAGCGGCGTCAACTTTGACTCGCCGGACTGTTTCCTGGAGTTCAGGTGTTCCCGCAGTGATTCCAGCGCCGTTACGTCGACTTCCTCAACATAAGTGAAATGCGGAATCTCGCTGGCGGCTTGCGCCATGCGCTCGGCAATTTTCCGGCGCAGACCAATCACCTTGATTTCGGCAATGTCCGTTTGTGGCTGCAGCGTGCGTTGTGGCTGAGCCGTTGCAGTAGTTTGGCCGGGTGTCGCAATGCCGGCGACAAATGCATCGAAATCCTTCTTCAGAATTCGCCCGCGCGGACCGCTTCCGGTTACGCTGGACAGATCGATACCCGCGGCTCTGGCCTGTGCGCGGACACTCGGTGATGTCATTACTTTTCCGCCGGGAGCGCTGGCCGCAACAGGACCGGCTACAGCGATGCTCGCAGAGGCTTCAGTGACTGGTTCCAGAACCGGGGGCGCCGGCTCTCCAGGCGTTTTCTCTGCGGCCTCACCGGAGGTCTCAAATACGATCAGTGCAGACCCCACTGAGACCGTGTCGCCTTCTTCGCCGGCAACCGATATCACGGTGCCGCCAACGGGTGCGGTGAGTTCAACGGCAGCCTTGTCCGTTAACATGGCGCAGATCGGATCTTCCTCGTTGACCACGTCACCGACCTTGACCATCCACTCGGCGATTTCTGCCTCAACCGTGCCTTCGCCCAGGTCAGGCAGTTTGAAAGTGAACTCGCTCATTCGACCTCCATCAGTTTTCGGATACCGTCAACCAGGCGTTTCTGGACCGGAAAATATTCCCACTCGAAGGCATGGGGGTAGGGCGTGTCCCAACCGGTTACCCTGGAAATCGGAGCCTCCAGGTGCCAGAAACATTCTTTCTGAATAGTAGCCACCAGTTCGGCGCCATAGCCGCAGAAGCGGGTGGCCTCGTGTGCGACCATTGCGCGGCCGGTCTTGTTAACCGATTCGCGGAGTGTATCGACATCAAGCGGCATGAGGGTGCGCACATCGATGATATCGGCATTCACGCCGGCGGCTTTCGCTGCAGCCTGGGCGACGTGGACGATGGTGCCATAGGTGATGATCGTCAGATCCTCGCCTTCCTCAACCACTTCCGCCTTGCCGAGTGGGACCGTGTAATAGCCGTCAGGAACCTCGCCCTTGGGGTGAGATGCCCATGAAACGGATGGTTTGTGCGGGTCGCCATCGAAAGGACCGTTGTAGATACGCTTAGGCTCAAAAAACACCACCGGGTCATCGGATTCGATGGCAGCGATCAGCAGCCCCTTGGCGTCGTATGGGTTGGACACCATGACTGTCTTGACGCCGGACAGGTGGGTGAAGATTCCTTCCGGGCTCTGCGAGTGGGTTTGCCCGCCGCGTATACCACCACCGCAGGGTGTGCGGATGGTCACCGGGGCGAAAAAGTCTCCTGCACTGCGGTAACGCAAGCGGGAAAGCTCGCTGACAATCTGGTCAAACCCCGGGTAAATGTAGTCTGCAAACTGAATTTCCACCACGGGCCGGAGGCCATTGATGCCCATTCCAATGGCGGTCCCTACGATGCCGCCTTCGGCGATCGGCGCATCGATCACACGGTGCGTGCCGTACTTATTCTGCAGCCCTTCGGTGCAGCGAAAAACACCGCCAAAATAACCGATGTCCTGCCCGAACAGCACCACGCTGGAGTCTTTCTCAAGCATGACGTCATGGGCGGAGCGTATGGCCTGGATCATGTTCATCTGGCTCATGACTGGTCACCCCGCATACGGAGAAGTTTGTCCCGTTGTTTCTTGAGGTGTTCGGGCATTTCCGCGAATACGTCTTCGAACATCAGCTTGACGTCCAGGAACGGAGGTTCGGTCATCGTTCCATACGATTCGGCTTCCTTCCAGGCGGCCAGGACGGTCTCCTTCATTTCCTGTTCAGTCGCAGAGTGTTGCTCTTCTGACCAACAGCCGTTCTTGATCAGGTGCTGTTTCAGGCGCTCAACCGGATCTCCGAGTGGAAAGGCTTTCCATTCATCTTTTGGGCGGTAGCGGGAAGGGTCATCGCTGGTTGAATGGGCGCCACCGCGGTAAGTGACCAGTTCGATCAGGGTCGGACCTCCGCCACTGCGGGCTCGGTCAGCCGCCCAGCGGGTGACTGCATAAATGGCCAGCAGGTCATTTCCATCCACACGGATGCCGGGGATGCCCAGGCCGAGCCCGCGTGCTGCAAACGAACTCTTTTGGCCGCCGGCAACACCCTGGAAGGTGGAAATGGCCCACTGGTTGTTGGTTACATTCAGGACAACCGGCGCGTTGTAGACGGCTGCGAAGGTCAGGGCATAGTGGAAATCCGCTTCCGCCGTGCTGCCGTCACCTACCCAGGATGCGGCAATGTCGTTTTCGCCCTTGATGGATGCGCCCATGGCCCAGCCAACGGCCTGCGGATACTGCGTTGCCAGGTTGCCTGAAATGGTGAACATATTGTGTTTCTTGTTCTGATAAAACACCGGCATCTGGCGGCCTTTGCAAAAGTCGCGGCTATTGGACAAACAATGACTGATCATGTTGACCAGCCCGGTTTCGCGCATGATGTAGAGCCCCTGGTTGCGGTAGGCGGGGAACAGCATGTCGCCGGGCTCAAACGCCAATCCCTGGCCGATGGATACCGCTTCTTCGCCCAGGGCCTGCATGTAAAAACTGATTTTTCCCTGGCGCTGTGCCCGTTGCATCCTGTCGTCGTACGCGCGCGTGAGCATCATCAGTCGCAGCGCTTCGATCAGCGTTTCCGCATCCAGTTCGGGGTTCCATGGCCCCCGGGCGACATGGTCTTCGTCGAGCACGCGCACCAGTTCCACGGCGAGGTTTTCGATATCGGCCGGGTCGGCATCGATCGGCGGGCGCTCCACGGCTCCTGCTTCAGACAAGGCCAGGTAGCTGAAATCCGGCTTATCCCCGGGGCGGGCGGCAGGTTGTGGTGTATGAAATTTTGTGTTTTTGGTCATCTATCCAGAATAGCTCAATTTAATGGAAATGTGATTGCAAAATGAGTAATCTGATTATATCGCTACATATTTATAATGCATAAAAGTATCATTAATTGGATAGATCATGTCGAAAATAGAGCTTGACCGGATAGACAGGGAGATAATTCGGCTTTTACAGGATGATGCTGAGCTTTCGGCCGCAGCGGTCGGCGAGAAAATTGGCCTCTCCCAATCGCCTTGCTGGCGACGGATTCAGAGGCTCAAGGATGAGGGGTTGATCCTCGGTCAGGTCATGCGATTTGACCGTAAAAAGCTGGGTTTTGACGTGATGGTTTTCGCGCAGGTCAAACTGACCGCACACGGTCGCAGTAAAGTGCCCGAGTTTGCTGAAACCATCCGGCAGTTCCCGGAGGTCCAGGAATGCCATCTTGTTCTGGGGAATATCGACTTTCTGTTGCGAATCGTGGCCCGCGACATCGAGGAGTATGAACGGTTCTTTTTTGAGAAACTTTCGCACCTGGCTGAAATTCAGGAGGTGCACTCCAATATTGTGTTGTCAGAGATCAAGTACACATCGCAGTTGCCGATTTAATATCAGGGTGTATAAATGGGCGCTTCACGGTTGTTTTGTGCCCTGAAAGATCACACTTATTAGCTACGAGCTACCCCGAACCGGAGACCCCACCATGAGTGACTACAGCTATCCCTACAAGGATGCGGAATTTATCATCAATGATGTCATCAATTTTGATCGATTCTGCGAGGAATCCGGGCTGGATGAGGTCAACGGCGAGTTGGTTACCGCCATCCTGGAAGAGGCCAACCGGTTGGGGTCGGAAGTCATTGCACCGCTCAACGTCGTGGGTGACCAGCAGGGCGCAACCCTGGATGAAAAAGGCGTTCAGGGAAACCCCGGGTTTCAAGGAAGCCTACCTGCAATATGTAGAAGGTGGATGGGCCGGGCTCGGTTTTCCGGAAGAATTTGGCGGCCAGGGCATGCCCAAGATTCTGGCCACAGCCGTGAGCGAAGTCTGGCAGTCATCCAACCTCGGTTTCTCTCTGTGCTCACTATTGACACATGGCGCCGTCGAAGCCCTGTTGAAGCATGGTTCTGAAGAACTTAAGGAACGATATCTGTCCAGGATGGTCAGTGGTGAGTGGACCGGCACCATGAATCTGACCGAACCCCAGGCCGGCTCTGATCTCGCTGCGGTGAGCTCGCGTGCGGAACCCGAAGGCGATCATTACCTTGTTACCGGTCAGAAAATATTTATCACCTGGGGTGACCACCAGATGACGGATAACGTCATTCACCTGGTGCTCGCGCGGTTGCCGGATGCGCCTCGCCGGAGTCAAAGGCATTTCGCTGTTTCTGGTGCCCAAGTTCCTGCTGGATGAAAACGGCGAACCGGGTGAGCGCAATGATGCACTGCGCAATTTCGCTGGAACATAAACTGGGCATCCATGGCAGCCCAACCTGCGTGATGTCCTTTGGCGACAACGGTGGCGCGGTCGGTTACCTGGTCGGTCGAGCCGCACCGTGGCCTGATGGCCATGTTCACGATGATGAATGATGCCCGCCAAGGCTGTTGGTCTGCAGGGGCTGTCCGTTTCTGAACGCTCTTACCAGCAGGCGCTGGGCTGGGCAAAGGAGCGCCTGCAGGGTACGCGCAGCGATGGCACCCGCTATCCGATCATTGACTTTCCCGACGTGCGGCGAATGCTGATGCTGATGAAGTCCGGAACCGAAGCAATGCGCGGGCTGGCGTATATCTCGGCCGCTGAAATTAACAGCTTCTAAAGA
>CAVWXL010000039.1:0-11210 GCA_963759035.1 uncultured Gammaproteobacteria bacterium | reverse complement strand
TCCATTTCCGTTCAATCTTCTTTTCCAAGGCACGACGGATTTCACGCTGAATATTCCGGTTGATGGTGATCCGAACGATTTCAGCAATCCGTTAGTCGCCATGAATGCCCTTGATGGGTTCAGTACGACGGAAAGATGGATGACGACTTTTTCCAGTTTCCCGAACAAGATTGATACGTCTTCGGTTGCTACCGGACAAAGCGTTCGCATGTTCGAAGTCAGCACGGTGTTCGGAACGATCGTTATCGTGAGCGGCATCGTGCGTGAGCTGACGCCGGGTGTTGACTACGTCGCGACCATGGCGACCGATGAAGTGCTGGCAATTATTCCCCTGAAACCCCTGAGTGAAATTGACGACCTACATGGCCGTCGTAACAAATGACATCAACGATACGGCCGGTAACGATGCGACACCGTCCACAGTTTTATCATTTGACCAAGTCCCAGACACCATGGGTAGACGAGAACGGCAACAGTACGTCACCCGTTTTTTGATGACGCGTTGTGCAGCAAGCGCTGGAAGGGTTGAGGCAGATCACGTACTCAATGGAAGCCGCGGCCGCCAGCGTGGGTATTCCCAAGGAAGACATCATTCTGAGCTGGACCGTGCAGACGCAGTCCATTACGCCGGTGACAAAAAACCTGCGTAGCATTGCCCGGCCGGCGCCGACGGAATTTCTGTATACCGGCATGTCAACCGCCGCAGTCGGCGGGGCAGGGGCGGCTGACGTCTATATCGGTGTCATCACGTTGCCGTATTACCTCGGTGTACCCCGTGCTGAAAACCCGATTGCTCCGCTGACGGACTTCTGGACCGCTGCCCCCGGCGCCTACGTTCCGCCTTTTGATGCAGCTGGGTCTCGATCCGACATCAACCTATGTCACCGTGGCTAATCCGTTTCCGGTCAAGACCAGCGACCAAACGGTACCGGTGTTGCTGACCGTTCCGCGCGGCGTTGAAAAACCTGCTGCCGGCTGGCCGGTCGTTATTTTCGGTCATGGGCTGGGCGAGTAACCGCGCCAACCTGTTGGCAGCGGCAGACACACTGGCAGCGGCAGGGTACGCCGTCATTGGCATCGATACGCCATTGCATGGAGTGACACCTCAGGATACTGCGCTGGCACCGATTTACGTTGAAATCACCATGGGCTGATTCATCCAATGAAAGAACGTTTAATGTGGATTATATCGACAACGCCACCGGTGCTCCCGGCCCGGACGGAATTGTGGACCCTTCCGGTGCGCACATCTTCAACTTCACCAGCATGCTGACCAGCCGTGACAACGGCGCCAGGGGGAAGTGGATCTTTCGGTGCTTGCCGTCACCTTACCGACGATGGACATCGACGGCGATTCATTGCCCGACCTCGATGCCTCCACCACAAGTATGCGGGTATTTCCATGGGTGCCGATCCTGGGTACGCCATTCGCAGCCGTTGAACCAATGGTAACGTCTGCCTTCCTATCGGTCCCGATGGGCGGCCTGGCCCGCGGCGCTGGAAGCATCCCCAACATTTGGCCCTTCCATTCGGGCCGGCTCTGGCTTCGCTGGGTATTTTGCCTGGCACCGCCGAGTTCGAGTGGTTTTCACCGTCTTCCAAACCGTGATTGATTCGATGGATCCGATCAACTGGTCGGCCGAGGCCGCCCGCTTGAAAAACATCGTTTTGCACGAAGTGATCGGTGACACCGTCGTTCCGAACTTCGTACCCACGGCTCCATTGTCGGGTACAGAACCGATGATTGCGGCGATGGGGCTGACGCCATATTCCACCACTCAGGCCAATCCTGAAGGCCTGGATGTCGTCGGGCGGTTTCCGCCGCCAGCATCACACGGTTCCTTATTGAGCCCGGCTTCTTCACCTGCGGCCACGGCTGAAATGCAAAAACAACTGGCTTCGTTCATCGCCTCGCTGGGCACCCTGGTCCTGGTTGAAAATTCGGCGACCATGGTGCAGGTGCCGGTGCCTGAACCCGAGCCCGAGCCTGTAGTGACCCGGAACGGAGCCTGATCCGGACGTTGGGTCAGAGCCGGCAGTGCTGCCACAGCCTCGACCAAAACCAGAATTGGCGCGGGAGTAGCGGGAGATCATGATGAGCAAAGTTCAAAACAAAACACCGTATCAGTCCAATGAGGATGCCGGCATGAGAAAGTCCTCCGTTCGTAAACATCAACTGGCCGCCGCGCTTGCGCTGGCCGTATTCGGTGCACTCAGCCTTCCTGCACAGGCCTGGGAGTTTTCCAGCGGCGAGTGGACCGGCAGCATCGACACCACCATTTCCTATGGTGCGTCCTGGCGGCTCAAGGACTACGACCCCAGCCTGGTTGGCAAGCAAGCCAACAATCCGCTGACGTTTACCCTGGACAGGCTGGCCCAACGGGACGTGATCGGTCGGTGGTCGGCCAATGGTGATGACGGCAACCTGAATTACCGTGACAGCGGCGATCTGATTTCGCACGCGATCAAGGCAACCATAGAACTGGACGTGCAATGGCGCAATTACGGTGGTTTCGCCCGTGGCACCGGTTTCTATGATTTCGAAAACCATAATAAAGACAGCCTGTCCGACCTCGCACAGAAGCGAACCGGCAAGGAAGCCAGGCTGCTGGATGCCTACATTTATGGCAACCACGAGCCCGGCGGTAAATTCCTGAACTGGCGACTGGGTAAACAGGTTGTGAGCTGGGGTGAATCGACTTTCATCCAGGGCGGTATCAATATCATCAACCCGGTGGATGTGTCCAAGTTACGGGTGGCCGGCGCGGAGCTGAAAGAGGCCTTTGAAGGCGTCAACATGCTCTATGGCTCTTTAAGCCTGACCGATGCGGTCTCCATCGAAGCGCTTGTACATGTTTGAGTACAGGAACATCCGGCCGGATCCTGCCGGAACCTATTTCTCGACCAATGACATCGGTACGCCTGGCGCTTCCTATGCGATGCTTGGGTTTGTATATCCGCAACCGGTAACAAATCCTGATTTGTTTGACCCGACTTGCCAGCAAGGCAACATTGGTGCCTCCGACTCAGCACTCCCAGCGGATCTTGTTGTTCTTGGCTGCGGTTTTGCTTTGCAAAGATCGGAGACAGTCAAGCCGAAAGACAGTGGACAGTACGGTGCGGCGCTGCGCTGGTTCCTGGAGAACCTGGGCGGTACGGAACTGGGCTTTTACTACCTGAACTACCATAGCAGGCTGCCAACGGTTAGTGGTTCCACTGTCTCTCAAATTCCGCTACCGCCACGGCCTGGTGGCTTTAGTAATTCCTACTGGACTGAATACGCTGAAAACATCCACTTGTACGGCGTGAGCTTCAACTCGAATATTGGTACCTGGGCACTGGCTGGTGAAGTCAGCTATCGCCCCAACACGCCATTACAGTATGACGACGTGGAAGTGCTTTTTGCCGGCCTGACGCCTATCAATTTTCTCCAGCCCTCTTACTACTTCCAGTACAAGAGCCAGCTGGGCGAATTCGGCCCCGGCGAATACATCCAGGGTTGGGAGCGGCACAAACAATGGCAGGGACAGATGACAACGACCAAGCTGTTCGGGCCGGAGAACATTTTCAAGGCCAACCAGGTCGCCTTCGTCGCCGAAGTCGGTTTGAACTATGTTTCGGATCTCCCGAGTAAGGACTTCCAGCGCTACGAAGGACCCGGCACCGATACCGGTGGCGGTTGGGACTGGACCAATGGCGACTATAACAACCCCGAACAGCAGATCGGTGGTTTCGCCGACGACTTCAGCTGGGGTTACCGCCTGGCGACACGCTTTGACTACAACAATGCGATTGGCGCTGTAACCATCAGCCCCCGGTTGGGTTGGGCCCATGATGTCAGCGGCACAACGCCCGGACCGGGTGGTTCTTTCATCGATGGCCGTAAACAACTGACCCTCGGTGTAGCATTCAATTATTTGAACGAATGGATTTTCGATTTCGCCTACACCACTTACTTTGGTGCAGGAGAATTCAATATGCTTCAGGACCGGGATTTCTTTGCTGCCAGTGTCCGTTACTCATTCTGATCGCCGGAGGATTCCATGCGAACTTTTACCAAATTCACACTCTCAGCCTGTATAGGCCTCGCGATCGGTGTAGGCCAGGCCTGGGCGGGTGCAAAACCTGACGAGATTAATCGCCTGAATGAAGACCTGACCCCGATGGGGTCCGAGCGCGCCGGCAATGCAGCCGGTACTATTCCAGAATGGACGGGAGGCATCACATCGCCTCCTGCAAATTACAATCCCGGCGACCACCACCAGAATCCATGGCCGGACGACAAGCCCCTGTTCCGGATTGACGGCAGTAATTACCAACAGTATGCCGGGCAATTGAGCACCGGCCAGCAAGCGACTTTTGCGAAGTATTCTGACACCTACTTTATGGACGTGTATCCGAGCCGGCGTTCAACGTCTTTTCCGGAACACATCTATGAAAAGACGATGGAAAACGGCAAGACCGCCAGGCTGGCTGAAAACGGGGAAGGCGTGCTGGATGCCGCGGAAGGCTTCCCGTTCCCATTCCCGGAGAATGCCTACGAGTTGATGTGGAACCACAAGCTCAAGTACAAAGGTGTTGGCGGCGTTCGTTATAACACCCAGATTGCACCAACGGCTGGTGGTAAATTTTCGGTTACGGTGATTCGTGAAGAGTTGCTGGGCCTGTACTACAAGCCCGGCGTGACAATCGCAGACATCAATAATATTCTTCTGTATTTCTTCCAGGAAGTGGAATCCCCAGCCCGGCTGGCCGGCAATATCCTGTTGGTTCACGAGACACTGAACCAGAGAGAGTTACCCAGGCAGGCATGGATCTACAACCCGGGTCAGCGCCGTGTGCGGCGTGCACCCAATGTGGCCTATGACAATCCAGGCACCGCTTCTGATGGGCTGCGCACCAACGACATGACGGATATGTTCAATGGCGCGATGGATCGTTTCGACTGGACAGTTGTCGAGAAGAAGGAAATGTATGTGCCGTACAATTCCTATGGTGCTCATGCCGAAGGCACTACCTATGACGAGTTTATTCAGCCCGGACACCTCAACCAGGATTTGATGCGCTATGAATTGCACAGGGTCTGGGTTGTAGAGGCTAACCTGAAAGACGGCATGCGCCACATCAATCCCAAGCGTACATTTTACCTGGACGAAGACAGTTACCAGATCGTGCTGATCGATCACTACGATGCGCGGATGGAGTTGTGGCGTGCATCTGAAGCGCATTCGATTAATTATTACGACGTGCCGACGTTCTGGTCCACGATCGAGGTTCATTACGATCTCCAGTCCGGCCGCTACGTTGGGCAGGGCTTTGATAACACCATGCCGGTGAATACGTTCAATGTTGAAATGCAGCCTGCGCAGTTCACGCCACAGGCGTTACGCTCACGCGGCCGCCGCTAAAGTACTTAAAAAAGGCCAGCATTAGCTGGCCTTTTTCCCATACCGGGAGTAACAGATTCCTATCATGATAAGAGTTCAGACTCTCATTGCCACAGTCACTATCCTTACGACAGGCCTTCTATTCAACACCGATTGTTCGGCGCAGGCCGGACTGGACATTGATTATGCGGAGCCTCAGAGACTTGCCACGGAATCTTTATTACTCGATGTAACCCGTATCGGTGACAGGCTGGTTGCCGTCGGAGAGCGTGGCCATGTCGTGTATTCCGATGACGGGGAAACCTGGCAACAAGCCGACCATGTTCCCACCCGCTCCACGTTGACCACCGTATTTGCCCTCAGTGACCGCTTGTGGGCCGGTGGTCACGATGCTGTGATCATTACCAGTGGCGACCGCGGTAAAACCTGGTCCCGCGAGTTTTTTGATCCGGAACGTATGCAGGCGGTCATGGACATTGAATTCACGGACCCCAATAACGGAGTGGCAATCGGTTCATATGGCATGTTCATGAGGACAGATGACGGTGGAAAAACATGGACCTCATCGATGATCGATGAGGAAAATGATTACCACCTCAACAGCCTGGTTCGATTCGACGACGGCCGGCAAATGATTGCCGGCGAGGCCGGCTATTCCTATCGTAGTTTCGATGGCGGCGAAACCTGGGAGATGATGGACCTGCCGTACATTGGTTCGATGTGGGGTGCGGTCAGAATGCCCGATGACTGCGTGGTCTTCTATGGCCTGCGCGGCCACATGATGAAAAGTTGTGATTTTGGCAGCAGCTGGACAGAGATCCAATCCGGCACGCAGTCCAGTCTTTCCGGTTCGGCTGAACAGGATGGCTTGCTGGTGCTGGTGGGTAACAGTGGCGTCGTATTGACCGTGGAAGATGGGAATATCTCTCAGTACCTTCACTCCAGCGGTGTGGATTTCGCTTCAGCGCTGCCGATTGATGACGGTCGTTTTTTGCTGGTGGGTGAGGATGGGACCCACGTTTTTCCTGAGTCGGTTGCAGAGGGCGCCCAGCCATGACCACTGAAGCAACCACACGGCGGATGCACAATCTTGCCACGTTCCTGATCAACTATCGTTACGGGTTGGTATCGCTTTTCGTGGTAATCACCATTGGCATGATGCTGGCCATGTCGAACCTCAAAATCGAGACGGGCTTTAAGAAGCAACTGCCGCTGAAGCATGAGTACATGCAGACTTTCCTGCAGTATGAAAAGGAGTTTGGTGGCGCAAACCGTGTGCTGGTTGCTCTGGTGGCCCGCGACGGCAACATGTTCACGCCGGCGTATTTCGAATCATTCGAGACGATCACGAACCAGGTGTTTTTCATTCCGGGCGTAGACCGGGCCAGTGTTCGCTCCATTTTCACGCCCAACGTCCGCTTCGTTGAAATTGTTGAAGACGGCTTCGCCGGGGGCAATGTTATCCCTTCGAATTTCGCACCTTCGCCTGAAATGTTCGAGCGCGTGCGCTCCAATATTGTCAAATCGGGAGAAGTAGGACGCCTGGTTTCCGGTGACTTTTCCGGTGCAATGGTCTGGGCCAACCTGCTGGAGGAAGATCCACAGACGGGTGAGAAGCTGGACTACCGGGAGGTGGCCAGCCAACTCGAGGACATCCGCACGGAATTTGAGAACGACGATTACTCGGTCCATATCATTGGCTTTGCCAAGATCGTCGGGGATATTTCAGATGGAGCTCAATCCGTCATCTGGTTCTTCCTGGTGGCGTTCATTGTCACAGGTATTTTGTTGTACCTGTATTCCCGTTCCCTCTGGTTGACGTTCCTTCCGCTGGCTTGTTCATCGATCGCGGTAATTTGGCAAATGGGTACGCTCAGTCTGATGGGCTACAGCCTCGACCCGATGAATATTCTCACGCCGTTTCTGATTTTCGCGATTGGCGTCAGTCATGGCGTGCAAAAAATCAGTGCGTGGGTTGTCGAAAAGGAATTTGATGGCCGGACACCGGATGCATGGGCTCAGGATGGTGTAACCGAAGTATCGAAAATTCCGCGACGTTCCCCGATGCACGGTTCCCGGGAAACGATGAAAAAGCTCCTTGCTCCGGGCATGATCGCCCTGCTTTCGGACACGATAGGATTTCTCACCCTGCTGTTCATTAACATCAGGATCATTCAGGAATTGGCCATTACCGCCAGCATCGGCGTGGCGGTCATTATATTGACCAACCTCTTATTGCTGCCCGTTCTGTTGTCGTGGGTGCAATTACGCAATCCGCACAAGTACCGCGAACGGCTCCTGAATAACGCCCATGAGCTTTCCGGTTTCTGGCTTTTTCTTACCAACTCCACGGAACCGAGAAGGGCGGCGGCAGCCATTGGTGTTGGCTTCATATTGTTCTTTATTAGCCTTTGGCTGGCCCAGGGAATGAAGATCGGTGATTCCGAAGTGGGTGTTCCCGAGTTACGGGAGGAAGCACGCTATAACCAGGACGCTGTTTTAATTTCCTCGAAATTCTCACTGGGTGTGGATCTGCTCACCATTGTTGCCGAAACGGCGCCGGATGCCTGCACCGAAAACTACCCGGTGATGGAGTCCATCGACCGGTTTGCGTGGAACCTGTCAAATGTAGATGGCGTGCAACAGGTTATTACCCTGCCCAAGGTGGCCAAGGTCGTAAATTCCGGCTGGAACGAGGGTAATGTTAAATGGCGCATCCTGCCGCGCGACAATTACCTGATGCGACAGGCGCTGGGTGGAATAGAGACCGGTACCGGTTTGTTGAACAGTGACTGCAGTGCGATGCCGATCCTGGTTTTCACCGAGGACCACCGGGCAGAGACCATCGCCCGCGTGGTGGACCGGGTCAAGGAACTGCGCGAGGAAATGAGTATTCAGGCTCTCGATTACCGGATGGAGCACGAGGCCCTAGAAGAGCTGGCCTCCGGTGATGAGCCGGTTACCGAAGAAATGCTGAAGTTCCGCCTGGCCACAGGCAATGTCGGCGTAATGGCTGCAACCAACGAGGATATTGCGGCAGCGGAGAAACCCATGCTGGCGCTGGTATTTGCCGCCATTATTGTTCTTTGCCTGGTAACCTACCGGTCAATTCGCGGAACGATCTGCATTGTTCTGCCGCTGGTGCTCGTGTCCACCATGGCCGAAGCACTGATGGCGGTCTACGGTATTGGCCTGAAAGTCAATACCTTGCCAGTGGTCGCACTGGGCATCGGTATTGGCGTGGACTACGGCATTTACATGTACAACCGGCTGGATGATTTGCTACGGCAGGGTTTTTCCCTGCGCGAAGCGTTCTACCGTACCTTGAGGCTGACCGGCAGGGCCGTCATTTTCACCGGATTCACACTGGCGGCCGGTGTCGGTACGTGGATGTTTTCCGATTTGCAGTTCCAGGTGGACATGGGCCTTCTGCTGGCATTTATTTTCCTCGCCAACATGGTGGGTGCGATCATCCTGTTGCCTGCACTGGTGCGCTGGCTGGTCTATCCGAAGCACAAACGCGCGCAGGCGGAGAAGCCTTTGGGCGTAGAGCTGGAAGCACAGGCCAAATCGGCTCAGTAGCCGGTAATCCCTATGCAGCCTTGGCGGCTTAGAAATGGGTTGCAATCAACCACGTAATTACGTAGATTCAATGGCATGAAGACTACATCAGCAACCATCGGTTTTCGCCACCTGCGCCGATCCTGGATCAAAATTCCGGGCCGGGTTGCCGTGTAAGTCAGATAGATCGCTAATTAAAGCAGAAAACCCAGCCAGTGGCTGGGTTTTTTGATTTGGAGAACTGCAAATGCAACATTTTTTGAGCACGATGGACTGGACGCAGGAACAACTGGACGGGCTGCTGAAGCTGGCCGTCGAGTTGAAGCAGGATCCCGTGCAGGACCGCTTGAAGGGAAAATCTGTTGCCCTGATGTTCCTGAACCCGTCGATGCGCACGCGCACCTCTTTTGATCTGGGTATGCAACAACTCGGCGGCATCGCGATTGTTTTGCAGCCGGGCAAAGATGCCTGGGGTGTCGAATTCAATACCGGTGAGGTGATGGAAGGTGATGCCGAGGAACACATTGCTGAGGTAGCCGGTGTATTGTCGCGCTATTGCGACTTGATCGGCCTGCGTGCTTTTCCATTATTCAAGGACTGGTCTACCGACCGGGAAGACGCGGTCATCCGCTCACTGGCCAAACACGCTTCCGTGCCGGTCATCAATATGGAAACCATCGTTCACCCCTGCCAGGAACTGGCCCTGATGATGACGCTGAAGGAGCATCTTGGCGAAGTCAGGAATCGGAAATTCCTGCTGACCTGGACCTGGCATCCACGACCACTGAACACGGCCGTCGCCAACTCGGCCCTGTTGATTGCCAGCAAATTCGGAATGGACGTAACTTTGCTGTGCCCGGAAGAGGCTTACCGGCTGGATCCCCAATTTGAGTCGGCGGCGAGCACTTTTGCCGACCAGTCGGGTGGAAGCTTCCAGTTAACGCATGATATTGAAGAGGCTTATACCGGCGCTGACGTGGTCTACGCCAAGAGTTGGGGCGCCCTGCCTTTTTATGGCAGACCCGAAGAGGAATGGGAGCTGCGTAAAAACTACCGCCACTTCATGGTCGACGAGGAAAAAATGGCGCTGACCAATAATGGTCTTTTCAGCCATTGCCTGCCGTTGCGCCGCAACGTCAAGGCAACGGATGGAGTAATGGATTCGGATTATTGTGTAGCGTTGGATGAAGCAGAAAATCGCCTGCACGTGCAAAAAGCCGTGATGCTGAACCTGCTTGGCCTGTAATTGAAATTGAGAGTAAAAAGAGATGACTGAAAAAATCGTTCTGGCGTTTTCCGGTGGCCTGGATACCAGTTACTGCGTGTTGGACCTGGTGCAAGGCGGCTTTGAGGTCCACACGGCCTTCATTGATACCGGTGGGGTGGATGAAGAGGGCAGGGCCTGGATCAGGAACAGGGCACAGAGTCTGGGCGCCACGCAGCACCACGAAATCGATGTTTCCGAGGAAATCTGGGATGAGTTTGTCAAGCCGCTGGTCTGGAGCCATGCGCGGATGCTCGGGGAGTACCCCTTGCTGTGCTCCGACCGCTACCTGATCGTGAAGAGTTGCCTGCAGCTGTGCGATGAACTGGGCACCCGGCATTTCGGTCACGGTTGCACCGGGATGGGCAATGACCAGTTACGCTTCGACCAAACGGTCCGCAGCCTGGGCGATTATGAAATTCACGCCCCCATTCGCGACCTGCAGTCGAGGGTCCAGGCGGTGCGCGATTATGAGCTCCAGGTGATGGCTGATGCAGGGATCGAAGTGGAAGCATCGGCCAGCCGGTATTCGATCAACGAGAACCTGCTGGGGGTGACCATTTCAGGCAGCGAAATCGATGAGTACCTGCCGCCGGCGCACGATGCCTGGAGCATGACGGCTGCCCGTGAAGACTGGCCCGGCGGCGCACTGGAAATACGGGTGGGTTTTGAGCAGGGGGTTGCGGTCAGCCTGGACGGTGAGCGGATGAACGGTCCGGATATTCTCAAGGCGCTCAATACTCAGCTGGGTGCCTGGGGCGTTGGTCGCCATATATACACGGGTGATGTTTCTATCGGACTTAAGGGCCGTATCGCTTTCGAGTGCCCGGGCATAGACGGGCTGCTGACGGCTCACCAGGCACTGGAGGATACCGTCAATACGCGCTTCCAGAACCAGTTCCGCCAGCAGATCAGTAACCGCTGGGCTGAACTGGTCTACACCGGTTTTTTCTATGAACCACACAAGCATGATCTCGAGGCCTACCTGCGCAGCTCGC
>CAVWXL010000038.1:0-89380 GCA_963759035.1 uncultured Gammaproteobacteria bacterium | reverse complement strand
GCGCCGAGTAAGCCAGCATGACCGGTGCCTCGAAACCCGGAACCAGGCGCTTGTAGCTGTTGGTCGAGGCATTGGCGAAGGCATTGATCGCCTTGGCGTGCTTGAAGATTCCGCCAATGTAGTGGAACGCGGTTTCTGAAAGTCCGCCGTAACCGTCACCCATCATCAGGTTGTTACCGTCTTTGGCGATGGACTGGTGCACGTGCATACCGGAACCGTTGTCGCCGACCAGTGGCTTGGGCATAAAGGTTGCCGTCTTACCCACAGCGTGAGCCACGTTGTGGATCACGTACTTCATGGTCAGCAGTTCATCGGCCTTGTTAACCAGTGTGTTGAATTTCGTGCCGATTTCACACTGACCGGCCGTTCCCACCTCGTGGTGATGCACTTCGACCTCAATGCCCATTTTCTCCATGATCTGGCACATTTCGGCGCGGATGTCGTGCAGTGAGTCAACCGGTGGAACCGGGAAGTAGCCGCCCTTTCACACCCGGACGGTGACCGATATTGCCGCCTTCGTATTCTGCCCCGGTGTTCCAGGCGCCTTCCTCTGAATCAACGCGGTAGGAACAACCGTGCATATCGACTTCGAAACGGACGTCATCAAACACGAAAAACTCAGGCTCCGGACCGAAAAACGCGGTGTCAGCGATGCCGCTGGAGATCAGGTAGGCTTCGGCACGCCTGGCCAGTGACCGCGGACACCGGTTGTAGCCTTCCATCGTGTTCGGCTCAAGCACGTCGCATCGAACGATCATGGTTTTGTGTTCGGCGAACGGGTCTTTAACGGCGGTTGAAGTATCAGGCATCAGGACCATGTCAGACTCGTTGATACCTTTCCAGCCCGAAATGGAAGATCCATCAAACATTTTGCCTTCCTCGAACAGGTCTTCATCGACCGCGCTCATAGGCAGGGTGACGTGCTGCTCTTTGCCCAGGGTGTCGCAAAACCGCAGGTCTACAAATTTGTACTTTTTCTCTTCAAGCGTTTTCAGAATCTTTTCAGTGCTCATTACTTTGCTTCCTATCGTGGTGTTCCAAAATGGGTCAGGATATAAATGCAGGAGTCATGCCAAGTCAGATAGCCCGGAAAAAACAGGGGTTCAATCAATTATAGGCCCATTAGACGGCACATTCGACGACATTGCTGACACAGTTTTAACCTGACGCCAGGGGAAACCACTACCCCAGTATCGCAAATGCACTACATTGGTGCAATCAAAAAGATAATGCGCTCTATTTTGGTGCGTCTAGACCAGGAACCATAAAAGAAATACGCCGAGCAGCAGGCGATAGATGACAAATGGCATCAATCCGACGCGCTTCAACAGCTCCAGGAAGGCGGCGATGCAGACCCAGCCGGCCAGGGCGGCGAACACAACACCGATACAAAACTGCATCCAGTCGATCTGCGAGTCACCGTTCGCAATACGCAACATGCTGTACAGGCCAACCGCAGAAATGACAGGGATCGCCAGCAAAAAAGAAAAACGGGCCGCCGCATCCGGTGTATAGCCCAGCAAGCGGGCGGCCGTGATGGTTACACCGGACCGCGATGCGCCGGGAATCAATGCAAACACCTGCGCCACACCAATAATGAGCGCACTTTTCAGATTCAAGTCGGCAACGGTCTTTATGCGCGGCCCGATGGCGTGGGCAAGCCAGAGCAGCAAACCGAAAACCAGTGTACTCCAGGCGACGATCCGGACATCGCGCAGATGCTGCTCAACAAATCCGGAGGCCAGTGCACCGACCAGCAACACGGGAATGCTCGCCAGCACCAGGTACAACGTCAGCGACCGGTTCTGGCGATCCTCTTCGTTAACGGCCGGCCTCAACCAGGATTTACCCATGGCCAGCAGTTCGTGGCGAAAATAGACCAGCACGGCGAACAGCGTGCCAAGGTGGGTAGCGGTATCGTAGACCAGCCCCTGGTCCGGCCAGCCAAATGCATTGCTGCCCAGGATCAGGTGGGCTGAACTGGAAACAGGCAGGAACTCGGTCAAACCCTGGATCAGGGCGAGTACGATTAACTGTATCAGGGTCATAGACGGCTGATTCGGTAGATCACTCCCGCCTGGTCATCAGATACCAGCAGCGAGCCGTCCGGCATCTGCAGAACGTCGTTAGGGCGGCCCCAGGAATTCTCACCCTGCAGCCAGCCGCTGGCAAACACATCGCTTCCTTCCACTTGCCCATGCTCATCAAAATTCACCAGGATGATGTTGTACCCGACCTTCTCGCTGCGGTTCCAGGAACCGTGCTGTGCAATGAACAGTTGATTCCTGTAGGACTCAGGAAACATGCTCGCCGGTATAAAACGTCAGCCCGAGCGCCGCCACATGTGCGCCCAGCGTAAGCACGGGGGGCGTGTAATCTTCGCAGGACTTGCCCTGGCCGAATTCAGGATCCAGCGTATCGCCCTGGTGGCAATAGGGGTAACCGAAATGCATATCCGCCTTGGGTGCGTAGTTCAGTTCATCACCAGGCAGGTCATCGCCCATCAGGTCGCGGCCATTGTCAGTAAACCACAGCTTCCTCCGTATCCGGATGAAACGCCAGCCCAACGCTGTTCCTGACGCCTTCGGCATATACTTCCATGCCACTGCCGTCCGCCATGATGCGGCGGATCTGGGCAAACCCGGGTTCATCACAAATATTGCAGGGTGCGCCGACCGGGACATACAGCAGGCTGTCCGGCCCGAAACGCAGGTATTTCCAGCCATGATGTGTTTTGTCCGGAAAGCCCTCGGTCACAATATCCGGCGCCGGCGGCTGATCGAGCCAGCTCTCGATGTCGTCATATCGCAGAATCCGGTTCAGCGCTCCAACGTAAAGCGAGCCGAACTTGAACTCGATACCCGATGGTAGCTTCAAGTCCTTTGCAATCACGTAGACCTTTTCCGCGAAATGGTCGCCGTCAGCGTCCACCACGGCATGGACCAGTCCGGCTTTGCGCGAGCCGGCAAACACGGTGCCATGGTCACCCAGCGCCAGTTGCCTGGCGTTCTCTACGCCTTCGGCATACAGCTGGATTTGAAAACCCGGGGGCAGCTTTATCAGGTCCAGTTTCTTGCTCACATCGTCAGCGACAGACGCGCTGGCCACACCGATGAGGAATGAGCAGAACAAAATGGTGTTGATGATCTTCATGGATGTCACCCTGAGAATTCAGACTAAAAAAACGCCACAAGAGAATTTCGCCGCAGTATCTCATAGAATAACCCGCTTGCAGGGATGGAATAAAACATGAAATTTTTTACCGGATTGGCCTTATTACTGTTCGTATTCAATCTCCATGCGCGTAACGCGCAGGAGTACTTGCCACCGGACGCCAACCCGGATCCGTCCATCCCAACCCCTGAATCGCTACTGGGCTGGGATGTGGGTGACTGGCATGTCAGCCATGACAAACTGGTACAATATATGTACGCGCTCGCCGAGGCATCTCCGCGGGTCTCCATAAAAGTGACCGGTTACACCTACGAGCGCAGGCCTCTGCTTCAGCTGGCCATCACCAGTGCTGAAAACCAGGAAAACCTCGAATCGCTGCGCCAACAGCACCTCGACGGAAACGGACCTCTGGTCGTCTGGCTCGGCTACAGCGTTCATGGCAATGAACCCAGTGGCAGCAATGCATCCATGCTGGCCGCGTACTACCTGGCCTCATCACAATCGGCGTATGTGCATGAATTACTGGCCGGCAGCGTAATCCTGATCGACCCGAGTATCAACCCGGACGGACTCAACCGCTTTGCCAGCTGGGCCAACAGCAATGCGGGAAAGGTGCCTGTTACAGACCCGGAAACGCGTCAACACCAGGAGCACTGGCCCGGCGGGCGTACCAATCACTACTGGTTTGACCTGAACCGTGATTGGCTACCCCTGGTGCATCCGGAATCAAGAGCCCGTATTGTTGAGTTCCATCGCTGGCTGCCCCACGTTTTGACCGATCACCACGAACAGGGCGGCTACCCCGGTTTCTTTTTTCAGCCCGGCGTGCCTTCAAGGCAAAACCCGCTGACACCGGCAGAAAACCTGGAGCTGACGCGCGCCCTGGCCCAGTATCACTCCAGGGCAATGGACCAGGTGGGGCAGCCGCATTTTACAGAGGATGCCTACGATGACTTTTACTATGGCAAGGGCTCAACCTACCCGGACATCAATGGCAGCATCGGCATCCTGTTTGAGCAAAAAGCCATTCGCGGCCAGGCCCTCGCTACCACCAACGGAACAGAGACATTCCAGTCAGCGGTAGCCAATCAACTCAGAATGTCGCTGTCATCCCTGCAGGGTTCATGGGAAACAAGGGCGCGGCTCAAAGCCTACCAGGCAGGCTTTCATGACAACATGCAAAAAAGAGCGTCCGGACGAAATTTCAAAGGCTGGATAATCGGTGATGATGGTGACCCTGCCCGGGCAGAGGCTTTTCTCGAGATGCTGGACCTCCACCAGATAGAATACCGGGCACTGGCCGAAAACGTACGCACCGGGGGATATGACTTCGCTCCAGGACATGCCTGGGTTCTGCCCGCAGGCCAACGCCAGTTCGGTTTGCTCGAAGCCATGATGGAGCAGCGCACCCGTTTTCAGGACAACACTTTCTATGACGTGTCAGCCTGGACACTGCCGCTGGCCTACAACCTGCCGTTTGCAACCGTCAGCCGGCTGCCGCAAACCCGGATAGCAGCCGAGTCCAGCAGTGGTCTTTCACCGGACCAAAACGCCAGGGCCTGGGCCGTAAGCTGGAACCAGCTGGACACACCGGCTTTACTGCAGGAACTCCTGGCCAACGGGGTCCGGGTTCGCACATCAACCAAAGCCTTCTCTGCCCAAACCAGCGGCGGGATGAAAGCCTTTGAACCCGGCACACTGATCGTTCAGGCCGGTATCCAGACTTCGGAGGCACTGCAAATAAGCATCGAATTATTGAGCAAAGCTGCCCTGGATGGACTCGAAATCAACAGCTTGAACAGCACCCTGACAGTCTCTGGACCGGATCTCGGCTCGAAGCACTTCAAACTGATCAAACCGGTCAATCCGCTTCTACTGGGTGGCCCGGGTACATCGTCATACGGTGTCGGTGAGCAGTGGTTTGTGCTGGATGAGCGACTCAGTATTCCGACCACGGTTGTCGAGCAACAGAAACTGGGCTCTATTGACTTGTGGGATTACACCCATCTGCTCCTGGCAGATGGCGAGTACGACGACATCACCAAAAAACAGGAGTCGTCCATCCGGCGTTGGGTCCTGGACGGAGGCGTTCTGGTCACGATCGACCGGGCTGCAAGCTGGGCCGGCGACCTGTGTTTTGACAAGAACCCGGAAGCCTGTGAAGAAGACGAAAACGAATCCGAAACAGATGAGCCCGTTAAACCCCGGGCTTATGCCGATTTCACGGATGACAACGCAAAACAGGTGATTGGCGGCGCCATCGTTGCCTCCATCATAGACCTGAGCCATCCGCTGGCTTTCGGATACCAGCGTCCGGAATTGCCGTTGTTCCGTCGTGGCACGACGGTTCTGACCCCAAGCCGGAATGCCTATTCGACTCCCGTTCGCTACACAAGTGATCCACTTTTAGCAGGCTTCATCGGCGATGACCGTCTGGCCGCCTTCCGTGGCCAACCCGCCGTGATAGCAGAAAAACACGGTCAGGGACTGGTCGTCCAATTCGCCAATAATCCCGTGTTCAGGGGTTTTTGGCGCGGCACCGAAAAGCTGTTCATAAACGCGCTGTATTTCGGGCAGGTGATAGAATCGACCGAACTTCCGGAATTTGCGCCGCCACCCAGGCCGGAGACACCGAGACGCCAGTGACATGAACAGCGCGAACTCACCATCGCCATGCTGGAGGAAGAGCAGCATTGAGCTTTTTTAAGGAGCTCAAACGCCGCAATGTATTTCGGGTTGGCGCCGCTTACATCGTCATTTCCTGGTTGATATTGCAGGTAGTTGATGTCATTGCGCCCATTCTGGAACTGCCGGAGTGGGTGTCAAAACGGGTTTTGCTGGTCATTGCGCTTGGCTTCATCCCCGCCCTGGTACTCGCCTGGGCCTTCGAACTGACGCCTGGGGGCGTCAAACGCGAAAAAGACGTGGATCGCTCGCAATCGCTGACCCGGCAGACAGCCCACGGGCTGAACCGGATCATTATTGCAGTGCTGGTGCTGGTCATCCTGATGATGGGCGCTGAACGTCTGTGGCTGCCCGGGGCCAGGGATAATGCAACTGCATTTCCGGCCGCCGAAAATTCGGCGCATCAGCAAGAGTCGACTTCGGAGCACCTCGAAATTGCCGACAAGTCCATCGCCGTGCTGCCATTTGTGAATCGCAGCTCGGGTGCCGAGAACACACAGTTTTTCTCCGACGGCATCCACGACGACCTGCTGACCAAGCTGTCAAAAATTCATGAGCTAAAGGTCATTTCCCGAACCTCGGTGATGGCCTATCGCGACACCACGAAAAACATGCGGCAGATTGGTGAGGAACTCGGAGTGACCAGCCTGCTGGAAGGCGGTGTGCAGCAAGTCGGTGACCGGGTGAGGATCAATGTTCAGTTGATCAATGCCCGAACCGACCAGCACTTGTGGGCGGAAACCTATGACCACACGATAAGCGCCGAATCTCTTTTTGAGACCCAGGGCGAGATCGCTCGGGCGATTGCTGCGGCCCTCGAGGCCACGCTGACCACCGAGGAAGATTCCGCTATTGGCGAAGCCCGCACCACCAACCTGGAAGCCTACCGCTCCGTATTACTGTCCCGGCAATTTGATAGCAGAAGCGGGTTTAACGACTTGCAAAAAGCCATCGAATACGCTCGTACCGCTGTTGAACAGGATCCTGAATACATCGACGCACATGTTGCGCTTGCAGTGGCGCTCGAGAGTTCAGTAGCCACTGGCATGAACCCCATTGACGAAGTGCGTGATGAATTGGCCGGGGCCATAGACAAGGCCATGGAGTTGAACCCGGATTATGGGCCGGCATGGTCCGCGCTTGGCTACTACCAGTTCCTGGCAGGCGACCCACTGGCGGAGTCTTCTTTCCAGACAGCGATGGAACTGGATCCGGGTAACTCCAAAACCCTGGTGGAATACAGCACGATGCTGGTACGGAACGGCCAACCGGAGCAATCCCTCCCATTGCTGCTGCAAGCCCGTGAACTCGATCCCCTGGCCCAAAACACGCTTTTCATATTAGCCCGGACCTACGAGGCCCTGGCAGATTATGACCAGGCACGCACCGTATATGGCCGTATCCGGGAAATCGACCCGGATAGCACGTTGGGTTACGGGCCGGTAGCCGGCACCTATTTTCCGCAAGGACGCTTTGACGAGGCCATGAAATGGTTGATCAAAGGCCTGGAAGTCGATCCGAAGGACTTTGAGATCGCCGGCTGGATGGTCTATTCGAACGACTGCCTGGAGGACTACGCCGCCGCCACAGAGTGGTCCGACTGGCTGGACGGATGGGTCACCAAGCAGCCACAACCCATGGCCATGCAGGCCATGCACCATTACCTGACCGACCGCTTCGAGATTGCGCTGCAGTTGAGCAACCTCGCTTTGCGACTGAATTTACCCGATCGCTGGACTTCTGACAGCATTTTCATGCGCATCAAGCGGGACGAAGCCCTGGCCAACGGCGATCCCGGCGCAGGAATCGAGGTATTTGCCGGGCAGCATCCGCAGCTGTTGCGGGATCAACCGCTGGTCACTGAAAACAATATCGTTCAGGCCACGGATCTTGCGCTTTTACTGCAACTGGCGGGCAGGACAGGCGAGGCCGACCGACTGCTGGAAGCCGTGATCGAAGCCTATGACCAGCCCTACTTCACCACCGGGGCCGCACGCTTCCATGTCGTCTCTGCAAAAGCTGAAGCCCTGGCCCTGCTGGGTGAGGAACAGGCGGCCCTCGCTGAACTCAGACGCATTATCGACAACGGCTGGCGCTACGCCTGGCGCTGGGAAACCGACCTCAACCCCAATTTTAATAGACTGCGCGAGTCCAGAGAGTTTCAGGCGATGGTTTCCGAATTGGAAGCGGATATGGCGCAACAGCGAATCAATCTGCAAACGATGATCAGCGAAGGAGACACTAGTCTCCAGCCAGTCGCGAGGACGCAATGAGGAGGCGGCGACAAGCGAGTCTTTTCGAGGAGCTCAAACGCCGCAATGTGTTTCGGGTCGGCATCGCCTACCTGGTCGGAAGCTGGTTGCTGCTGCAGGTTATCGATGTCATCGGGCCCATCATTCACCTGCCTGAACAAGTGGCCCGTTATGCCCTGTTCCTGCTGGCCATCGGCGTCTTTCCCGCGCTGATCCTGGCCTGGGTCTTAGAAATGACCCTCGAGGGTGTGAAGCTCGAAATCGTGATCCTGGTACTGGCCGCAGGGTTCCTGCTAACCGATAAGTTCATACTGCAGGACCAGGCAGCGCCCCCCGTGACGGTGCAAACAGGTCCCGGGGAATACGCTTCGGATGCGGTCCAGACGCCTGCCCTGCCTGCTGGCGGAGCGCAGAATTCAGTCGCTGTCCTGCCTTTCGTCGCCATGAGCAATGGACCGGATGACGACTATTTCTCGGATGGCCTGACCGAGGAAATAATCAACGCCCTGGCGCAGTTACCGGAATTACTGGTGACGGCCCGAACCTCGGCTTTTCACTTCAAGGGCCGCAACGTACAGGTCGGCGAGATTGCCCGTCAACTGGGCGTCGATCACATTGTCGAAGGTTCTGTGCGACGCGCCGGTGAACAATTGCGCATTACCGCCCAGCTCATCCGGGCCGAAGACGGTTTCCACCTGTGGTCTGAAACCTATGATCGCCGCACCGAGGACACATTTGCCGTGCAGGAAGACATCGCGGAAAAAATCGCAGTGGCGCTGGATGTGGTGCTGGATGAAAAGCAACGGGCCAGGATGCGCCGCGTCGGGGTGCCCAATGTAGAGGCTTATATTGCTTATCAAAAAGGTATGGAGTTCTCCAGAAAAGCCCACGGCGAAGGCGATATTTTCAGCCTGCTGCGCCAGGCATAATCAGCAATTCGACCGCTCGATTGCGCTGGCGCCTGACTTCCATTCCGCCTATCTGAGGCGTTCCGACCTATACGTTCACTTCCTGATGACCCATGCCAACGGGGAGTTGAGTGGAAACATCTCGCAAGAAGATCTCGACGCCGCACCGCGGGCTTTAAAAAAGAACCTGGTCAGCGCCATCCAATCTGCCGGTAACAGCGAATCAAGACTGGCCGCGGAATTCGACATGGCGCTCAGCCAGGGTGACTGGCGGGGTCTGTCTGCCCGCAGCGCCCGCGCGCTACGTGCAGCCAGTTGCAGCCCGGCTTACTGGTCTCAACTGGCCAGTGGAGCATTCGGCCAGGCTGATTTGCTCCGCGACGCTTTTTCGCGATTCGCGGTGTGCGACCCGGTAGAGTCCAGGCCCTGGGTCCACCTCTCACATGCCTTCCTGTGGCTTGGTGACGCGAAACGGGCCATTGAAGTGGCGCAGAGCAGGTTACAGGCGAATAATCCCCTATGGATCGTCACGGCTTACGTCATGGCGCTTGCAGCCGAAGGCCGGGCAGGAGAGGCTGCACAGGCCATTGACGACCTGCTGCGAAAAGACGACGCGCGCCTTTTCTCAAAATCCATTCTCGCAGCTCAAACCGGCGATGCTCGGACTGCCAGGGCCCTGCAACAGGAATTCCTTGGCAAACATGGCCCCAACGATTATTTCTCATTGATGATGGCGGCCGCCCAGGGTGACCATAACGAGGCCAACCGCCTGGCAGGATTTATTGATGGCCGGCCTTTTGGTTACATGACATTGATGCAGGCAATCTACCATTGCACCTGTGGTGCTCCGTTCGACCGCGATGCAACGCCGGTATTTTCTTCAATGCTGGAAGAATCCAACCTGCCCTGGCCGCCCCCCAGCCCCATCGACTTTCCGCTGAAGGACTGGTAGAACTAAGCGTACGGCACCTGCACTATTTCGAATTAATCAGAGGTTCATCTCATGGGTTTCAAAGTTTCGTTTATCGGCCTGGGCGTCATGGGTTACCCGATGGCGGGTTACCTGGCCAAAGCAGGTCAAGAAGTCACGGTCTATAACCGGACCGCCGCCACGGCTCAGCGCTGGATCGACGAGTATCCAGGCGCGGCAGCCGCCACGCCGGAGGCAGCCGCTCAAGATGCAGATTTTGTTTTTTGTTGCGTTGGCAACGATGACGACCTGCGCGCGGTTACCGTTGGTGCAGGCAGGCGCATTCGCCGGCATGAAGCCGGGTTCGGTTTTTATTGACCACACGACCACCTCCGCCGACGTCGCGCGCGAACTGAATGAAAAAGCCGGGCAACTGGGATTTGCGTTTATAGATGCGCCGGTTTCCGGCGGACAGGCCGGTGCCGAAAACGGTCAGTTAACCGTGATGATCGGTGGCGATGAGGAGGCGGTTGCCACGGCTGCGCCGCTGATCGATTGCTATGCCCGCATGCAGGCCCGCCTGGGCGATTGCGGTGCGGGCCAACTGGCCAAGATGGTCAACCAGATTTGCATCGCGGGCCTGGTCCAGGGCTTGTCTGAGGCCCTGCACTTCGCGGACCGGGCCGGTCTGGATGTCCGCTCGGTTGTGGATGTCATTTCCAAAGGTGCTGCCCAGTCCTGGCAGATGGAGAACCGCGCCCCCACCATGATCGATGGTGAGTTCGAGTTCGGATTCGCCGTCGACTGGATGCGCAAAGACCTGGGCTACGTACTCAGCGAGGCGCGCAATAACGGCTCTCACCTGCCGGTGACCGCCCTGGTGGACCAGTTTTATTCCGAAGTACAGGCCAAAGGCGGAGGGCGCTGGGATACATCCAGCCTGATTACATTGCTCTGATCTGCATCTTTGACATATCAAATGTTTCAGGATTAAATATAAGCCTTGTTAACACTTGATGTGATTGGTTTTGGCCAAAAAATCTCCGCGCTTCTACTATAAAGGCAACCAGCTCAAGCAACTCCGTGCCTTTTGCGCCGTCGCCAAAAGCGGAAAAATGACCGACGCGGCGGAGCAGCTATTCCTCAGCCAGCCCGCCATCAGTCTGCAGGTCCGTGCGCTGGAGCGCGAACTGGATACGGTCCTGTTCGAACGCCACGGCCCGCGAATCAACATGACGCGCGAAGGCCAGGAACTGTATGAAATGGCCAGGCCGCTGGTGGAAGGCCTGGAAACGCTCAATGCCCGCTTCAACCGTCATATGAAGGGTGACCTGGACAGTGGCGAGGTCATCATTGCGGCCGGTGAATCCACCATCATTTACCTGCTGCCGCGACTGGTAAAGGAGTTCCGGCAGCGCTACCCGAATATCCACGTGCAGCTGCGCAACGTGACCGGCCGTGACGGGCTCGCGATGATCCGCGATGACGAGGTCGACCTGGCTATCGGCTCCATGCTGGATGTGCCCTCCGACATCAGCTACCAGCCCGTTTATTCATTCGAGCCCGCACTGATCATGCCGCTGGGTCATCCATTGGCTGAGCGTAAGCAGATACGCATCGAAGACATCGCACCTTATGGGCTGATCCTGCCACCCCGCCGGCTGACCACCTGGCGAATGGTCGACCGTGTATTCCAGCAGCACCAGGTACCCTTTAACGTGACCCTCGAGGTGGGCGGCTGGGAAGTCATCAAGCGCTATGTTGAACTGGATTTCGGTATTTCCATCGTCACCGGGATCTGCCTGCGTGAAGACGACAAGCTGGTCGCAAAGAACATGAGCGACTACTTTCCCAAGCGAAGCTATGGGACCGTGATGCGTCAGCGGCAAGTACCTCTCCGCGCAGGCGCGGGCGTTCCTGGACGTGGCCGAGGAGTTCAGCATGCCGGACTCGCCCTGGCGCGTCGGTCAGTCCGAATGATAAAAAAAGGCCCGGGTCTGAGCCCGGGCCAAAATCGCACCATAGGTGATCGTATTACCGTTTCGTCAGGACGAAGCGGTGAACTCCGGATAGGCTTCCAGGCCGCATTCTCCAATATCCAGTCCGGTGTACTCTTCTTCCTCGCTGACCCGGATTCCAACGACCATCTTGATCACCAGCCAGGTCACGAAGCTGGTGCCGAAGACCCAGACGAATATCGTCGCGGCGCCAACCAACTGACCAACGTAAGACGCATCGCCATTGGTTACCGGCACCAGCATCAGACCCAGAAAGCCGATCACGCCATGCACCGAAATGGCGCCCACCGGATCATCGATCTTCAGCTTGTCCAGCGCCAGAATGCTGAAGACCACCAACCCGCCTGCAACCAGCCCGAACAAAGAGGCCTGCAAAGCGGTCGGCGTTGAAGGTTCGGCCGTAATCGCCACCAGTCCGGCCAGCGCGCCGTTGAGCGCCATCGTCAGGTCGGCTTTGCCGAATTTGAAGTGGGCAACGATCAGTGCACCAATCAGGCCGGTCGCCGCAGCTGCATTGGTGTTCAGGAACACCATCGCCACACTGTGCGCACTGCTGGCGTCAGCCAGTTTCAGTACTGAACCACCGTTGAAGCCGAACCAACCCATCCACAGGATGAAGGTGCCCAGGGTCGCCAGCGGCAGATTGGCGCCCGGTAAGGCCAGCGTCTGGCCCTGCGGTCCGTATTTACCCTTACGGGCGCCCAGCAACAATACGCCGGACAGGGCTGCAGCCGCACCTGCCATGTGGACAATGCCTGAGCCTGCGAAATCGCTGAATCCAAAATCATCACCCAGGCTAAACAGGCCGAATACCTCTTTGCCACCCCAGGTCCAGGCGCCTTCCATCGGGATAAATCAAGCCGGTCATAACAACGGCGAAGGCGAAAAAGGCCCACAGCTTCATTCGTTCGGCGACTGCGCCGGAAACGATGGACATCGCCGTGGCGACAAACACCACCTGGAAGAAGAAGTCCGACGCGCCGGAATAAACCGCGCCACCGTCGAATCCATTTTCAGCTGAACTGGCCAGCACTCCATCCAGGCTGAATGCCTCGATTCCGCTCAGGAACCAGCCGCCGTCATACATGATGGCGTAGCCACACGCCAGGTACATGAAACAGGCAATCGCATACAGGGCTACGTTCTTGGTCAGAATTTCCGTGGTGTTCTTGGCCCGGACCAGACCGGCTTCCAGCATCGAGAAACCTGCCGCCATCCACATGACGAGGGCTCCACAAATAAGGAAATAAAAGGTATCGATTGCATACTGCAGTTCAAAAATATGGGCTTTCCATTATTACACTCCTGCTCTTGTGCTCTTAGCGGCCTTAGATAGCCTGCGATCCGGTTTCACCGGTCCGGATGCGGATCACTTCCTCCAGGGAACTGACGAATATCTTTCCATCCCCGATCTTGCCGGTTGCCGCCGATGCGCTGGATGGCTTCGACCACCTGTTCGGCCACCTCATCGGTGCAGGCTGTTTCCAGCTTCAGCTTGGGAAGAAAATCGACGTTGTATTCCGCACCGCGGTACAGCTCGGTGTGGCCCTTCTGTCGCCCGAAGCCTTTAACTTCGGTGACGGTGATGCCGGCGATGCCGACTTCGTGCAGCGCTTGGCGCACATCGTCGAGCTTGAATGGCTTGATGATCGCTGTGACCAGTTTCATGAATATTCCTCTCTATAATGGGTCTGGATTGACACTCCCTGTAGATGCAGAATTCATGCCACCCAAAAACGACGCCTATCTATTGTTTATATTAATTTTAATCGAGCACTCAAAAACGCCGGGTGTGCAAAGGAAGTGCGCGCACCAAAGCAGTGCACTGAGAAGGTGCAGCGTTTTCCAGTATCATTAATCAACATGGACTACGAACTCTACGATCTGGTCGGCAACCTGGGAGTGATCCTGATCGTCGGCAGCTATTTCCTGATACAGGTAGGAAAAATGTCCGCCACCGGCCTTGCCTATACCCTGGGCAATACCGTGGGCGCCGCCTGCATCCTGTTTTCACTCTATTACGAGTTCAACATGTCCGCCTTCCTGGTTGAGCTCTTCTGGCTTTTGATCAGTCTTGTTGGCCTGGCACGGATCTACCGCGAAAGACGCAGGGCAACTGCTTAGTCATGATTTTCATCAATGACCGGATTGAGATTCCGGACGATGAAGTCAAACTCAGCGCCATCCGGGCGCAAGGCGCCGGCGGGCAGAATGTGAACAAGGTGTCTTCCGCCATTCACCTGCGGTTTGATGTACCAGGATCGTCACTCCCGGACACGGTCAAAGAGCGCATTTTGAACAGCCGCGATCAGCGAATCACAGCCGACGGCGTGGTCGTCATCAAAGCGCAGAGCCACAGAACCCAGGAAAAGAACCGCTCAGACGCCATCGAAAGACTGCGCGAATTGATACTGGCGGCCACCAGGACGCAACGAAAGCGCATCCCCACGCGCCCGGGCAGGGCCGCGAAGGAAAGACGACTGGAGTCCAAGAAAAAGCGCTCTTCCCTGAAGAAACTGCGCAACAAGGATTACGAATAGAGCTGCATGGGCCAAGGGCTTATACTGCGTGCACGCACCCGGTGAGATGAACAGATGTTAAAAGTGGTTGATCGCTACGTTGGCCAGGCGGCCATAACCGGTTTGCTGGCCGTGTGGCTGATCATGACCCTGTTCTTTGCCATGTTCGGCATCCTCAGCGAGCTGCGTGATACCCAGGGCGACTATGGTACTTCCGATGCGCTTTGGTTCGTGGCGTTAACGACACCACGCATGGCTTACCAGATTTTCCCCGTTTCCGCCTTGCTTGGCACACTGGTCGGGGTAGGCAACCTGGCCTCGGCCAACGAATTGGTCGCGTTTCGCACATCAGGTGTCTCCCGTTTAAGGCTGGCCTTGTCTGCTATGGCCGCAGCGCTATTGATCACCACTCCCGTTGTGATCATGGGCGAATATGTGGCGCCGGCTGCAGAGCAACAGGCCCGCGCGTTTCGTCTGAGCGAAATGGTCGGCCAGGCCATCATCGGGGGAGTCCGTGGCATGTGGATCAGGGATGGTGGCGACATCGTCAATATCCAGAGCCCGGTGCTTACTGCCGACCGCGGTGAGCAATCTGTGGAATTCAGGGACATTGTGATTTACAAGTACTCAGATGGCGTCAGGCTGGATACCGTAACCCGTGCCGAAAACGCAACCCACGATGGCGAGCAATGGACACTGAAAAATATCTCAACGGTTCAGTTTACTGAATCCGGCGCACAGCGGAGCGAACTGGAGCAGCAAATCTGGCAGAGCGAGATCCGGCCGGAACTGCTGGATTCGGCAGTGACCCGGCCTTCGCTATTATCCATCCGCTCCCTGATCACTTACCTGGATTACCTCGGAGAAAATGGCCTGGATGACCTGATCTACAAAGAGGCTTTCTGGGAAAAAGCACTCTACCCACTCACAGTGATTGCCCTGGTGCTGGCCGGTATGCCGTTCGTGTTTGGCGCGATGCGTTCACCCAACCTGGGTATGCGGTTATTCCTTGGCATGATCCTGGGTGGGCTATTTATGATCGTAGAGCGGGTCATCCAGCAGTTTGCAAGCGTCTACCATCTGCCCACCCTGGCCGCCCAGTTACTGCCAGCTGCGCTGCTGGCCACCGGGGCTATTATCGTACTCAGGCGATCCGTCTAGGCCGTCAGAACCGGTAGTCGAAAATTATTCCGTAGGTGTTCGGATTGCCCCAGTTGGCCTGCAGCGTCGTGATGTCCGGACGTGCCGCCGGGCTGTAGACCCTGGCCCAATTCAGGACCGCCTCTTCCTCGAAATTCAGGTAGTAGAACTGAAGCTGGAATTTACCTTTGGGCGCCTGCCAGATAACCCGGATATCCGACCTTGAGTGAGACCCGTATTTAACACCTGCCAGGTTAATGTCGTTGGCGTAATAAGCACTGGCATAAGTGGTCTGGAAATAAGGCGTTATCGTTCCATAGCTCTCAATCTGGAACGTATAAGAGGTCTGCAGACCCCAGACCCACTCGGGAGACAGGGCCGGGCGCCAGCCCTTGAACTGCAACTGGTCGCCATCGGTATGTCCGGGGATATCTCCCAGGCCTGCCAGGTTGGCGGCCGAGTAACGGCCAAACTTCGCGTCCGTGTAGGACAGCTGGGTGGAAATGTTCCACTGCGGCATCGGCGCCCATCGGACTTCCGCCTCGATGCCCTTGGCATCCATGGCCCCGCCATTACCTGTGTACTCAGTGGCTTCTGGCGAGCCCGGGTACGGCAGCACCAGGAAGGACTGCGACTGAACATCTTTAAAATCGTTGTACCAGGCCGCCAGGTCCATCTGCACCTTGCCACTGGCCAGCGTGGTCTTCAGACCCAGCTCGTAGGCCGTCAGCTTTTCAGGTTCCCAGGTCGGGTTTACGCCCGGCGCGGTATTGATACCACCGGCACGGTAGCCGGTAGAAACCGAGAAATATGACATCATTTCGTCGGAGAAGTCGTACTGCAACGCAGCCTTCCAAAGGACGTCATCCCAGCTGTCTTTTTCACCGGTCTTCATCTCTTTGTGATCATCGTTCCAGCGCACTCCACCGGTCACGCTAAAGCGATCGGTGATGTCATAGCTGGCCTGACCAAATACTGCCTTGGTTTTGGTGGTGTACTTGCCGTGCACGTCCCAATCCGGCTGTTCGCTGTCGCCGCCAAAGGACTCAAGCCAGCCCCATTCCGCGTCCCGATTTGAAAAGTAGAGTCCGGCCACCCAGTTGAACGCCCCACCGGGATCGGATGTCATGCGCAGCTCGTTTTGCCAGCCGCGCTGACTGGTGTCCCAACCGGAGAAAGCGCTGGTCCGGGGCAAGCCCGCTTCACTGTAATCATTATCATAGATCTGCTGGCCATGGAATGATGTAAAGTTGGCCAGCCACTGCAGATTGGCAAACCCCATGTCCCAATTCGTATCCAGCGTGTTGACCCAGTTTTCATATTGCGCGGCAGATATAAAATTGCGGTATACGTCCCAGGGACCGGCATCCGGCCTGACCCCATCGGGTAAGAGCTGGTTGCCCGGCTGCAGCTCTCCATCCACGTAACCACCTATTTGCTGGTAACCCCACGGCGCCGACCCGGTGCCGTTCTCATCCTGGTACCGGCTCCAATACAGAATGCTGAAGCGATCGCTGGGCTGCCACAACATGCTGACGCGGATGGTCTGAACCTTGCGGTCATTCAGATCGTCTGAATCCGACTCGAGGTAATAGTTGTTGATCCAGCCGGAACGGCTCTCGGAGACACCGGCCACGCGGAATGCCAGCGTATCGGTGGCGGGCAGATTGAGCGCCAGTCTCCAGCGTGTCTTATCCGGCAGGCCATTTTCCATCTCAGCATAGCCATTGATTGCATCAAACGTCGGCTTGTTGGAAACGATACTGATGGCTCCGGCGTATGCGTGCTGGCCAAAGGTGGTGATCTGCGGGCCGCGCAATACGTCTACGCGCTCCACGTCCACGAAGGTGTTGAGGCCTTCGGTGCTGGTCGCTATGTAGACGCCATCCTCGAACATGCCGACCACGTTCGTGGACTCAGGCCCGATGCTGTTGCTGCGTGCACCGCGCATGCCCAACCTCACATCATGGCCGGTTTGGCCGTAGCGCAAGCCAGGCGCCAGGAATTCCAGGCGGGATACATCTTCAACTCCGCCCAGGGCCAACTCGGTCGGCCCGAGACTGGTGATGGATTCGGGTGTCACTGCGTTTTCTTCAAGTTTTTGCTGCAGGGCGCCCTCACCCGGTCCAAAATAGAGCGGAATCACCTCTCCGGTGACAACGACACTGTCCGTGCCACTGGCGGGTGCTGTGGCGGCAACGGCTACCTGTGGATCGCTGTCCGGCGCAGCCTGCTGTTGGGTTTCCCCGGCTATTTTCAGCTGTGACTGCAACTCGGCAATGGTATTGTTGGCGCCCTCAAGCTGTTGCTCCAGCATGCGGACCTTTTCTTCAAGTTCTGTCTCACGATCAGATGCCTGACTGTCAACGGTTGAAAAGACCAACGCCAGGAAGGTCGCTGAAAAAAGCAGGAATGACTTCACAAAAACTCTCCAAATAAATAAACCAGCACACCGGCTGGCCGAGAAAAATCCGAGTCCGCTATTTTAAACGTTCGCCTGAACAAAAGCATTCTCCAGCAAGCCAGCAGAAAGTCCGGCGGGTGTGATTATCGTTTTTACCGCAAAACACCTAGTCTTAACAGGCCCGCGCGAGGTAACCTTAATACATCTGAACGTCAGGAGTTTCCATGGACCAAGAAACAAAAGATGCCGGCACCATTACCGCTTTGATGATCAGAACGAAGGAGTATCGCTTACCTCGAGCGAAACGATTGTTCGAAAAAGTGAGTTCCGGAGAAATATTGAGTGAAATGGATATTGATTTTTTAACCCGGGTTTACGAAGACAGCAGGGACAGCCAGCCATTGGTGAGCCGCCATCCTGAATACCATGATTTGATCGTGGGCATGCTCGAACTTTACACCGAAATCATTACGAAGGGCCTGGAGAACGAGAAATCGGTTAAATAACCCATGTGTGGGTAAAGGTAGCTAGGGTATCTGCCAGTCGTAGGTGTTCGTGATCTCCCCGCAAGTGCGGCATTTCCAGATGATTTTACCCTCAACCTCAAGTGTCTGGAGTTCATCCGCCAGTGTGACCCAATCGTGCTCGCAGACCGGGTTCAGGAAATACGCGACGATTTTCTGTGGCCTCGAGTCGTGCTCCGGTTTTTCGGTTTCAGCACCGATACTGTCAGGCTTTAAGGGCGCAGCCTTTTGCTTTTTCACTGACCTGTCAGTCATATGAACCCTCTCTCCTTGGTATCCTGGATTACCCTGAACGAGCGCACTCCATTGCAATTATAGTTGCTTGGTTGTAAGGACCTGATACCGTCTGTCGGGGTAAATCCACCAGCCATCATTTCCTTTCAATCCATCATATTAAAACGACTGTCAGATCACGGCAAGTCACGCATGGTCCGGATTTCAAATTTCACCGGCCCAGACAAGCCAGGCTGAACAAGAGGTCAGGCAAGCTTTTATTAACGAAAAGTAGACTCCCCTTTAGTTTGTAATTTTTAACTGATTCGAGTGTGACCATTGTTTTGTTTGGGGTGGGCCATCGCAGGACGGCACCATGACCTACCCTATTCAGCACTCTCAGGAAGCTCCCAATCCATCGCGCGGAAGCAGGTCGCGATGCCGTCGGCTGGATAACGTTCGCCGGTGAGCCACTTCCACGGAACGTAGATCAGTCCGTAATACCAGCGCATCATGGTCATAACGAAGCCACCACTGGCCACACCAGCCGAAAAATTATCGAAAGGCCCGGTCACTGCGATCGGAGTTGATATGCTCAGGAACTTCTCTACCTTTGCCTGCGGTATCGCCAGCAAATCGAGTTGCCGATTAACCAGGTCAATTTCACCACGTGTCCGCACGATAATATCGGTCGAATCAAGAAAGGTCTCCCGGGACTTCATAACGCCCTCTTCGACCTCGAAACGGGCAACCATGCAGTTCATTTTCTTTGTCTGGTTATCTCCAATCGGCAACAATGCGAAAACCACGTTGGCTGCCCACAAGTCCAGGAATTGAGCCTCTACATCGTCAGGAAAGAGGGCAAGGTCAACGGTTCCTTCAAGGCGGTTCACGGCTTGGCTGGGGCCCTGGGCACGCGAGTGAAGAGACGTGTTTACGTGGAGTACACCACCGGCCGTGGTATCCGGATCGAACAGGCGCAATAGTCCACCGTACTCAAGGCGTTCCACATAAAACTCGAAGTCATAGTTCCATTCCGATGCCAGCTGTTGAGCGTGATAACTGGCAATGACGTTACCCCCTGGCAGCCGGATCGTAGCCGGGTCAAGGATGGTGTGTTGACTGTCCATTTCCAACCCGAGTTCGGTATCGCCCAGCAGTTTACCACCGGACCTCAATTCGTTGATATTCAACCGGATACTCCAGGAGTTGTCGCCGATAAACTCATCTAAATACTGGTCCATTAACGTAATAACTCCAACGTTCATGCCCTCGCCGTCTGTAGTGACTGATTCGGGTGCGGAGATAGCCTCACTTGCTTGGCGGAACTCTTCTGCCCAGTGGATCAGGTCGTCAGTTTCAAGCAGAGGGGAGTCGGCCTCAAGGGTGAAGTGAAACCCCTGGCCAGAGGGTTCAATTTGGAATGAACCGGTGGCGCTGCTGGAACCGATCTTTAAATTGATATCAGAAGCCAGGTACTCATTCTTTTTGATGGTTAAATTCGTGCTGAAGGAAAAATCTTCCAACGGTACGGGTAACGTGGAAAAATCGATATTTTCGGTATTTCCGTTCCGACCCGAGAGACGAATCCCGGAGTTGAGGCCATTTTCTGATTCGGGTTGGATGACGACATCGAGCATCGTCAGTCTGTTGTTCGTTCCCACTATTAGCCTGGCAGGAAGTGGCTGGTTTTTATCAAACATGGTTCGCAGGTTGGGCGTTTTCATCCACGCCTTGATCGGCGAGCCATTCAGGGCGCCAGTGATTTCCCAGACAGCGCCTGACCCCGGAATAGCTGCCAGGCTCAAATCTGACAAGTTGATCTCGAATTGACGGTTCTCGGGACCGGCGTTAAAGGTCCATTGGAATGCCTTCAAACTCGAATCAATCCGGATGTTTCGTGCCAATTCACCGAATGTTGAGCCTTCAGATTTAAACAGAAAATCCACCCGTTCAGCCCGGGCGTCTACACCATCAGAAAGATCCAGGGACGTCATTACGCGGCCAATTTCCAGGTTCTTCAGGGTCCCCCGGTAGTCAACAAGCCATGTTGGATTTCTCATGTCCGCATTCAAGACACCTTCCAGCTGAACGCCTTCATAATCCAGGCGCATTCGGCCCTCCTCCAGCTTTCTGTCCTGCAGGCGGGCGTTGAGACCCGCGTTACTGAAGTCAACCTGCACACCATGGAGTTGGTTCACGGTCAAATCTACATCAACGTTGGGAATATTCAGATGCTTTTCCAAAAGACCATTTTGATCCAGCAACTCGATCCAGTCTTGTTCAGATTCCAGTTCACCTTCAATTTTGGGCAGTAGACGATCAATCTCAGCCAGGTCCAGCAGGTCAGAATGAAGGCTCACTTTCAGAGGCTTGCCACTGCCGTGCCCACTCCAGGCCAATGATCCACTGACGTCTGAAGATCCCAGGTAGCTATCCAGCGACAGGTCAACTATCAAGCCGCTATCCTGTATCGCAGTATGCCCGGAAAAATCCAGCCCATAGGTTTTCGACCTGGCGCTGAGCTCAACCGGCCATGGGACATCCGCTCCTAATTGCTCAATGGAGCCGAACTTGAACGCAACGGTCAGCGGCTCTTCCATCAGTACTGATTCGAATGAAATCCGGTTGGCTTTTTGCCAGTTCAGCTCGGCGTCGATGTTCGCGAAGAGCAGCGGCGAATCATCTTCCGGTTGAATGAGTTCTAAATCAGCCACTGTGATGGCCGTTTCAAGGCTGTGAAGATGGTGCTCAAAAGACGCACCGCAGCTGCTTGTTTTTACCCAGCCATCTTCAAGCCTGCCCACCAGGCCGGAATCCTCCTTGAGGACCGGGGCCAGCGTCTCCAGGTCAAAACTGGAGACCCGGATCGAGGTGATCAGCAGGGCACAGTCTTCAGAAGTATCCAGGGAAACCTGCGCTGAGACTTTAGAGCCGGAAATTATGCTTGCGGCGTTTTCAACGACCAGGCGGCCCTCACGCAAGCCCGCCGTGATGTCCAGTTCCTTGATGGGGAGAGGGGCGTTTTTCACCTGGTCAACGGTGACTTCCGCCTGCCCGTCGAATCCCGCTAGCAGATCAAGTATCGCCTGAAGTTCCAGCGCATTGCCTGCTTCATCGGGCACGGCGTCCCTGCTTACGCCCGGTATCGCCGCCAGGTCAAGCAGTGGAAGATGGGCGTTCAGCTCCAGCCATAGGCGGGACGACCAGTCCCGGGCCAACCCTGAAAGCATGAAAGCAAATCCATCCAGATTTCCTTCCAGGCGTTCGATCTTCACAACCGATTGACTTACCTGGATATCAGCTTTTGCTGATAGTGGGCCCAACCCCGCGATCTCTTGGCCGAATTGCCTCAACAACGCAGAAAGGTCACTTGAATCCGCGGCAAGATTTCCAGCATACCCAAGTGCGCTCCATGGCAACAGGAGAGCCCCCTGAACCTGCAAAGCAGATCCAACCGCATTGAGTTCTGCCTCAATTGGATACTCTGACGAAGCGCCCAGCAGGTCGTTCAGGCTGGCTCCGGCCAGGGAGACGCTCAAGGCCTCTCCTTCCAGCTGCCCGGTGATTTGAAGGCTCATTTTCTGATCGAGCGGTGCTGCCGCATCCAGGTTCAGATATTCAGGCAATGCAACACCAGGCTCCATAGGTCCGGGGTCGATCGCGATGCGCCGGGCCTTAAGGCTGGAAAGATCAATATCACCGCGCAGCACGCTGCGCATGCGGGTCTGGACCGATACATTATCGATGAATACGGACGGCTGTTGAGCCGTTGCAGGGAAACCGAGCGTGATTTGCCTGGCAGTCAACTGCGGGCTCCACCCGAGTTTCAGTCTCAGCGGGCCCTCAACCATGAGTTCCAGCCCGGTGTGTTCCAGGACGGCTTCATTGATCGTGGTTTTGAGGAAAAACAGGTTAAGTGGCAGAAGGCCGAGGGCAAAACAAGCCAATAGAATCAGCAGCGATAGCGCAGCACCCAGCAGGGTTTTACCAATGCTCCATTTCACTCGGGGCTCTGGAGTGGCCGGTCCAGGTTGATGGTTCTGATCTGCCCCCCTGTCCATAAATATAACTATGCCAGAAAATGTCTGCTCGTGTGATTTTGGCGTTTACTGGAAAAAGAGAAATCAGGTCACTAACAGAGGAGTCAATTATGACCGTAAATAAACGAATTCCTGGCAAATCTGGCATTGAGATTACGGAAATCGGCCTGGATTTGCGGGCGGCCCTGAATAGTCAGGACATTGCATTCATCTACCAGATAGTCGAGCCGCGAGGCGGTCGCAAGATCTGGCCAACGTAGCTCCTATTCCGTTGGAAACTCAACATTGAGTATGACGACATCAGCCTGGAATACTTCGATCAGTTGCCCACGGGGGTCAAAATCGAGATGTTCCCGGCCGTGGTTTTCAGGATCCCTGAACTTGAGATGGCCATATACATCACCATCGTGAATCTCGATCCGCTCGCCGCGGGGGTCGAAGTTCATCAACCGGTGTCCATCCTCAGCCGGGCTGGAAAATTTCACATCCCCGTGCCCCTCATGAACTGCGAAACCGCCGCCGATAATACCCTCTCTGGCTGGATTTAGTTTGAGGTTCTGATTGCCAAACATGCCGTCGGAATGCATGTCGTCTGAAATTCCGCCGGTGCAGTGAGTGTTCATGATTTCGAGCAGTCGTTCTATCCTGAACGAGCCACTTCCGACTTCATCATTCTGGGTCTCGTACGTCACGACTCCGCTATCACAGCTGTCAAAAACAATGGTCATTGATCCAATACTTTCCACCGAGTCAGCGCCCGGATCAGCATCCTGCATGAAGCCAACATCAGTCGATTCAAAAAGCTCAAAGTCGATGCGATTATCCATCTAATCACCGACCCCAAATAGTATTTTCATAGTCTTCACTTCAATTTCCTCAATTGATACTGAGATTTTTTCGTTGCCATAACAGAAATACGGCAGGGATAAGCGCTAACGTGAGCAGCGTCGCACTGATCATTCCGCCAACCATTGGCGCTGCAATGCGCCGCATCACTTCAGACCCGGTACCACTACCCAGCATGATCGGCAGCAGGCCTGCGATTATCGCTGCCACCGTCATCATGATGGGCCGCACACGCATCAGTGCGCCGTTCGTCACGGCAGTCGCAAGATCCCGGGCATTGAGTACCCGCTGCTCCCTCTTCGCCTTCAACTTTTCTCTGGCCAGCGCTTGTTTCAGGTAAACCAGCATGACGACACCGATTTCAACCGCAACACCCGCCAGCGCGATAAAGCCAACCCCGACCGCAACCGACATGTGATACCCCAGCAAGTAGAGCAACCAGATACCGCCAATCAGGGCCGTGGGCAGAGTACCCATGATGATGAGCACCTCGGTCATGTTGCGGAAATTAAGGAACAGCAACAGGATGATGGTCACCAGGGTGATCGGAACCACGATGGCCAAACGTTCTTTGGCCCGTTCCATGTATTCGTACTGCCCTGACCAGTTCAGCGAGTAGCCGGTGGGCAGTTCAACCTGGTCGGAAACCGCTTGCCTGGCAGCAGCCACATAGGTGCCCAGGTCCACCCCTTCGATATCGACGAAAATCCAGCCGTTCAGGCGGGCGTTTTCACTCTTGATCATCGGGGGGCCATCTTCGACCCGGATATCTGCGACGGCCGACAGTGGAATCTGCTGTCCTGATGGCGTCACCACGGCCAGGTCTTTCAGCTTCGCGACCGAGTCGCGGCGCCCCCTGGGGTAGCGGAGGTTAACCGGGTAACGTTCGAGTCCCTCGACGGTTTCGGTGACGTTCATTCCGCCAATGGCCGTGCGTACAATGTCCTGAACGTCGTCTATGTTCAGCCCGTAACGCGAGGCCTGGTCGCGGAGAATATCCACGGTCACGTAACGTCCCCCGGCAACCCGCTCCGAAAAGGCCGATGCTGTTCCGGGAACCTCGTTCAGCACCGACTCAATTTCCTTTCCGATCTGTTGAATCACGGCCAGGTCGGGGCCTGCGACCTTGATTCCCACCGGGGTTTTGATACCGGTAGCCAGCATGTCGATCCGGGTTTTGATCGGCCATACCCAGGCATTCGTCAAACCTGGCAATTGAACGCGCTGGTTTAATTCCTCTTTAATGTCATCGATATCAAACCCTTCCCGCCATTCTTCCTCCGGTTTTAGCTGGATAACCGTTTCAATCATGGTCAGGGGTGCCGGGTCCGTTGCCGTGTCGGCCCTCCCGATCTTGCCAAACACGGTTTTGACCTCGGGCACCGTGCGGATCAGCTTGTCCGTTTGCTGCAGCAATTCCTGGGCCTTGCCGATGGAAATACCGGGAAAAGTCGTCGGCATATACATCAAATCGCCCTCGTTTAAATCCGGCATGAATTCAGAACCGAGCTTGTTTGCCGGCCAGAACCCCACCATCACGAGCAAACATGTAACCAAAACAACACGCCACGGGTGGCCGGTAATTTGTCCAATCAACGGCCTGTAAACCCAGATCAGAAAACGATTAAGAGGATTTTTATGTTCCGGAATAATCCTGCCGCGAATGAAATACCCCATGAGTACGGGTACCAGCGTGATCGACAGGCCTGCCGCAGCGGCCATAGCGTAGGTCTTGGTAAAAGCCAGCGGGGCGAACAACCGGCCTTCCTGGGCTTGCAGTGTGAACACAGGAAGGAAACTGAGCGTGATGATCAGTAGCGAGAAGAACAACGGCGGACCGACTTCAACGGCTGCTTCGGTTACCGTTGACCAATGCATCTTTGGATCGTAATCCGCATCCTCCATTTTCTTGTGAAGCGTTTCAATCATCACGATTGCAGCATCGACCATGGCGCCAATGGCGATGGCGATGCCGCCCAGCGACATGATGTTTGCGTTGAGGCCCTGTGCATTCATAACCAGGAAAGCAGCGAGGATGCCAAGCGGCAAACTGAGTATTACGACCAGTGAAGATCGCAGGTGGAAAAGGAATACCAGGCACACGAGAGCAACCACCAGGAACTCTTCCAGCAGCTTGGTCTGAAGGTTTTCCACCGCCCTTTCAATCAGGGAAGAACGATCATAGGTCTCGACGATTTCAACGCCTTCCGGGAGGCTTTTCTCAAGCTCGGCCAACTTTTCCTTCACTCCGGCAATTGTTTTACGCGCGTTCTCCCCAAAACGCATCACGATGATTCCACCAACGACTTCGCCTTCACCGTTGAGTTCGGCAATTCCGCGCCGCATTTGTGGCCCGAGGCGAATATCGGCGACATCTGCCAGTCGAATGGGGGTGCCCTGCTGGTTCATGCCCAGCGGAATGGCGCCGAGGTCTTCTTTCGATTTCAGATAACCGGTGGCACGGATCATATATTCCGCTTCACCCATCTCGATAACCGAACCGCCAACCTCCCGGTTGCCGCGCTGGATGGCCGATCGAATCTTGGCCAACGGCAGGCCATACGCCCGCAGCGCATCCGGGTTAAGCACTACCTGGTACTGCTTGACCATGCCGCCAACAGTGGCGACTTCTGCAACACCCGGTACCGTCTGAAGCTCATACTTGAGGAACCAGTCCTGGATGGATCGCAATTGTGCCAGGTCGTGTTTTCCCGTTTTATCCTGCAGCGCGTATTCATAAATCCAGCCCACGCCGGTTGCATCGGGACCCAGCGCGGGTTTGGCAGATGGCGGAAGTTGTCCGGAAACCTGGTTCAGATACTCCAATACCCTGGAACGTGCCCAATACAGGTCTGTGCCGTCCTCGAAAATCACGTAAACATAGGAGTCACCGAAGAAGGAATAGCCGCGGACGGTTGATGCTCCAGGCACGGAAAGCATGGCCGTGGTCAGGGGATAGGTCACCTGGTCTTCCACGACCTGGGGCGCCTGGCCCGGGAAGGGTGTCTTGATGATGACCTGCACGTCCGACAAATCCGGAATCGCATCCACCGGTGTGTTGATCATCACATAGGTCCCGCTGACGGCAAGGATGGTGCTCATCAGAACGACCATGAACCGGTTGGCCACCGACCAGCGGATAATGGATTCAATCATTGCTGACGTCCTCTTCGGCCTGCACCTCTGTCATGCCATCGGCCTCGTTCTCTCCGGCATGAATTCTCTCCATGACGTACTCACCCGCATGTTCCTGGACCAGGGAGAAACGAATATCCTGGCCAACTTTTACCCGGGTCAGATCCACCGTGGGCCTGACATCAAACACCATGGTCATGCTGGGCCAGCCCAGCACGTCAATGGGGCCATGCGAAACACGTATGCGCTGCTGTTCCAGGTCGATTTCATCGACCCACCCACTGGCATAGACGGCCCCAATGCTTTCCCGCTCCGGCAGATGCTCACCGGACTCAAGCCGCTTGATGCTGCCGGCCAGGCTGGCTTCGGAATCAATCAGGAATTGAGCGGAGGTGACGATTTCATCACCCTCTGAAATACCGGCAAGAATTTCCACAAAGTCACCGCTTTCCAGGCCGGTCATGACTTCATGGACGTGAAACCTTCCGTCGCCCACGGCAACAACCACTCGATCCCTGCCGGGTGCAGGAATCAGGGCCTCTCTGGGTATGCTGAGCGCATTGGGTTTCAGGCGGCCATAGATCGAAACCTGTGCATACATATTGGGCTTGAGCCGTTCGCTTGGATTATCAAACTTCAGGCGAACTTTAAGTGTGCGCGTGACCGGATCGAGAACCGGATAAACGTATTCAACCTGGCCGCTGAATTCGGTGCCCGGCATATAGTCCAGCCTGGCTTCAGCCGCCTGCCCGGCCGACACCCAATCTGCCTGGGACTCGAAGACTTCCGCCTGCAGCCAAACGCTGGAAAGGTCGGCGAGGCTCATGATCTTGCTGTTTGGCTGAATGTACATTCCTTCACGGACACTCAGCAAAGTAACGACACCGTCCTGGGGGGCGATGATCTTAATTTTTTCCGATGCCGTACCTCTTTTTGCCAGGGCTTTGACATCCGATGGGATCATGCCGAGCGCTGCCAGTTTTTCAGTGGCTCCACTGAGCAGGCTGGCCCCACCTCGTTTTAACGCCTGCAGGTACTCTTTCTGAGCGTTAACCAATTCGGGAGAATAGAACTCAATTAACAAATCTCCCTTTGCTACCCGTTCGCCCTCTGCATCAACTTTCAAACTGACAATCCAGCCCGAAACCCGGGTATTTATGTGACTGATCCGGGTTTCATCAAATCCAACATACCCTGTTGCTTCAATCCGCCGCCAAAGAGGCCGAACTTTTGCTTTTTCCGTTCGGACACCGAGATTGTTTTCAACCGCTGCACTGATGGTGACCGAGTCGCCATCCGCTGCGGAGTCCTCATAAACAGGAACCAGGTCCATTCCCATGGGTGACTTGCCGGGTTTGTCGCGCTTGAAGTTCGGATCCATTGGCGCCACCCAGTGCAGCACTTTTTTCTCTGTACTCGCTTTCTCATCTCCGGTTGAGTCGGAGAGCGGCGTGTCTCCAAGTCTTGGTCCCACAACCACACCGATTGCGAATGCAACGACTGCCACCAGGGCGATAATGATCTTGGTATTCAATTTTGCTCTCCTTCCAGGTACAGCAGGCGTGCTTGCGTTTTCAATACCTCGGCCTGTAATCGAGCATGTTCCAGTTGCAGATCAAATTCTGTAATGCGGGTGCGCAGCAACGTGGTCAAATCCTCGATGGATGACTGATAGGCACCGAAAGATGCTTCTGAACTAAACGCGGCTTCGGGTAATAAAGTGTCTTCGAACAGGTCAATCCGCGCCTGTTGCTTTTGCTGTGTAGCCACATGGAAATCTACTTCGCTACTCATGCGTCTGAAAATGTCATCGCGGGAGAACATGGCGGCTGAGGATTCGGCAAGCTGCGCGGCCACAACCCGGTCCTGGCGGTTTTTGGTGAACAGGGGGACATCCATGACCACCATCAAAGTCAGCAAATCAGTCCGGGAACTTCCATCCGGGTTGTTGCCGCCACGCCCACCATAGGTCACGTCCAGCGCAAATTCCGGCTTGTATTTCTGTTTGGCCAGCTCCACACCCGTTTCTGCTGCAGAGATGTTTCTTTGCAGGGCCTGAATCCTGGGATGATCCAACAGGCTTTCTTTAATGGCGTCTGCCGACAAGTGAGTATTGAACTGAGGCCAGGTATCCTGCAGATCCCGGTAGGCTGCCTCGCCAATCCACATCGCCAGACGGGCACGTGCCTGAACTTCATCCTGGGCAATGCGCGTGGCGCGGTCTTCTACCTTTGCCAACTCCACCGCAGCCTGGAGTACGTCCTGCTGATGGACCCGGCCAGTAGCGTAATAATCGCTGGTGATGTCTGCTACATCAGAGAACGCCGTAATGGCCTCGGCGTTGATCCTGGCCAGGTGCTTTCTGCTTTGCGACTCTCAAGGAACTGCTCCCGAACCTGCAGCAGGATGCGAAGCTCCTGATCCCGGGCAAGTTCATTCAACCCCTGGGATTTCATTCCAATTTGTTCAGATCTCAGTGACCGGGAGTTTCCACGTGGGAATTTTTGAATCATCCCAACCTGAACCTGGGTCATCGCTTCCTGACCCAGATTGAAGGTGTCGGTCGGTAACGAAACCAATCCCATTTTCAGCAATGGATCAGGCAGTTGCCCGGCAGCAATGGACATTTCTTCCAATGCCAGGCGATTGGATTCAACGGACTGGACACCAGGATCTGATGCCAGCGCTAACTCTTCCACTACTTTCAGGCTCAAAGCGGAAGCCGCGAGGTTTGAACTTACTGCAATACCAGCCAGTACCAGGGTCATTACAACGGCCTGACTGAGTATGATGCGCTTATGCATCCATAACATGACACTCTCCAATTTCCTGCAAACGCCCGGTGGCGTTGATAGTGATAAAAACAGCGTTGAACCGGGGCTGGACGGACTAACCCCAGGTTCTGTTCAGATCAGGAGATTGGAGGTCGGAAAAGTGGAGAAGAGTGGCTCGGCAGAGTCACACTGGAAGAAATTTGATGGTAAATCGGTTGGCCCCAGGAGGCGTTGATTTTAATAATGCTGGGTAATGCTGAAACGCTGACGAAACACATTCCGCAGTTCATTCCACTGTCACAGCCTTCCTGAGAATCAGCTTCATCGGTATCACAGCAGTCATGCCCTTCAGAATCGGACATGTCCATGTGGTGCGGTGTTTCCTGACTCTTTCCCATGTCCATATCACAGAACCCGGCCTGCAAAGGCTGGGCGCTGATCGCCAGGACAAGAAATAAGATCAACAGTTTCATACGCTTTAAAATAGTCTAAAACTCAAGTAATTGCGAGCCTTTATGTCACAAGACTGTGACGTCATAGAATAGACCGGAATAGACCCGTTAATTAATGGCGCGCCCGACAGGATTCGAACCTGTGACCCCTGCCTTCGGAGGGCAGTACTCTATCCAGCTGAGCTACGGGCGCTCTGTTTCTACATTGTACCTGTCGCACGACAGGATTGACTCGCCACATCCTGTGGCTCGCCCTGCGGGCGCTTTATTCTTCAGGGCGCGTAGTTTAGCGGTTTTACCCAGCTGATGTAAACGAGGGAATGCTTCCGATAGTCAATTGCAGCGGCTATACTATACGGCTTGCCAATTCGTAATTCAGATGCTCCAGAGGTTCCAATGTCCAATAAAGAAGACCGCGCTTTTTATCGTCAATTCAGCGGTGTCATCGCCGGTTTCGTGGTGCTGACCATTGCGCTTATTTTCCTGGCTCGCTATATCAAACCGGAATCTGATTTCGACGCCAACCCCAGCCAGGGCGCACTGGCGGAGCAGCGTGTGGCGCCAGTGGGCGCTGTCCGCTACGGTGACGAAGGTGCTGCCGAACTGGCCGAAGCCCAGGTCGCCGCGGCATCAGCCGTCCCGGCGGGTGAAGTGGTAGTAGATGGCGCCGAAGTGTATGGCGGCTTGTGCAAAACCTGCCACGATGCAGGGATAGCCGGTGCGCCGATCACGGGCTCTGAGCTGATGGCTGCGCGGGCAACCGAGCGCGGACTTGAAGGACTGGTGCAAAACGCCATCAACGGCCTGAACGCGATGCCGCCAAGAGGTGGCAACCCGACCCTGACCGACGAGCAAATCCAGGCTGCTGTTGAATTCATGCTGCAGTAAGATACCGGCCCTGCTGGGCCTGCTGCTAGCCGCAGCCTGTGCGGAAACCAGCCCTCCGCTGGATTCCGCTAAAACGCTTTGCCAGTCAGATTTCACTTCCTTATCCTCCATCCAGGGGAGTGCATACCAGTCGTCGCTTATAGACTCCGTGCTTACTGTGCGCGGGGTCGTCACTTTCGTCTCGAAGGGCAAAGGGTTTTACCTCGAAGACCCTGGCACTTTGACAGATACTACCGCTTCCAAAGCCCTGTTCATTTCCGATGAACTGCTCTCTGCGCAAGTCCGGCCGGGTCAGTTGCTGGCACTCAACGGCCGGGTGGATGAGCTGGGCAAGGCGCGCGACACACTGACCTCGCTGGTGAACACTACCGCCCATGAAAGCTGTGGCGCTGACATCGCCCTGCCGCTGACCCGGGTGGCCCTGCCGCTGGACTCTGCCGGGCGGGAAGCGCTGGAAGGAATGCGCATCACTTTTGATCAGACCCTGACGCTTACCGACGTATATAAGCTGTCCGGCGGCGAAGTGACGCTCAGCGCCAACGGCGTTTTGAGGGTGCCGACCGAGGTTCAAATGCCTGGAGAGCCGGCGCAGGCCCTGGAAAAAGAGAATCGCGCACATTCAGTAGTCGCCACCCTGCCAACCCGTAATGGTCCGGTACCGGTCGGCAGCACGGTGCCCGCTTTGACCGGCGTGATGGGCAACAACGGCCGCAACCCGCGGTTAATGCTGGAGTCTACCCCCGACTTTACGACACCCATGTTTGTCGACGCCCCTGCACGATCTACCGGAACGGTTCGTATCGTCAACAGCAACCTGCTCAACTTTTTCAACGGCGATGGGCAGGGCGGAGGCTTCCCGACAGAGCGCGGCGCCGAAAGCCATGAACAATTCGTCGACCAGTCTGCGCGGATTCGGGCTGTCATGGCCAGGTTACAGCCGGACTTGCTGGCCGTGCAGGAACTGGAGAATGATGGATTCGGTCCATTGAGCGCAGCCCGGTCACTGCTGGCGCTGCTCAATGAGACCGGCAACGGAGACTGGACCTATATCGAGCCCGGCACGGAAAAGATCGGCACCGACGTCATCACGGTTGGCTTGTTTTACCGTAAACAGGTGCTGGAAAGTGTCGGCCCCGCCCAAGTGCTCGACAGCCCGGAATTCCAGGGCCTCAGCCGGCAACCACTGGCCCAGTTGTTCCGCCATATCGACAGCGGTGTAACGTTCGTGGCCGTCGCCAACCATCTGAAATCAAAGGGACGCTGCCCCGACAACGGCGGCAATGCCGACCAGGACGACGGGCAGGGCTGCTGGAACCAGGCACGCCTGTCAGCCGTCAACGCTGAACTGCCCTGGCTGGAAGACCTCGCTACCAACTCAAGTACGGACCGCATGATCGTAGTGGGGGACATGAACGCCTGGCGCCTTGAAGACCCGATCCGGCGATTCGTGGACTCCGGATACATCGAACTGGTCGAACAGCTTTCAGGCCTGCCGCAACACAGTTTCCTTTACTGGGGACAGACCGGCACGCTGGACTATGCCCTGGCCACCCCCGCCATGGCTGAATTCGCACGCAGCGCCATAATCTGGCATATCAATGCCGACTGGCCGCGTGAAATGAAACAACCCTTGCCCTGGCTGCGTGCTTCGGATCATGACCCGGTAGTCGTCGATTTCGATTTCAGCCAGTCCGCGACGTCCGACTGAATTTCCTCAAACACCGTTGCAAAGCAGGCAGAAGCCATCGGCTCGAACTCGGGCCACACTTCATTCACGCGGTGCAAGGGATTTGGCCGGCTGAGTCGGCGGCCGATGCCGCCTGAGGCTGAGCAGGGTTTCTGATTCAAGACGATACGCCGCAAACAGGCCCCGGCGGTCTGCGTAACGCATAAAGCCTTGAAGCTTCTCCGGTAATTGGTCGTTATGCCGGGCCAGCATATCCCGCACCGCCTCATCAAACTCCTCCAGTGATGGCTCAGAGTAGTCACTCCAATAGCGGGCCAGCAGGTGGTCAAAAGCCAAATCGATGATGATTCCGCCATAGCGCCTGAAGGGAGGGTCAAGAGAGGAGCGTAGCGCAACAACGCAGGGCAGTGAGTCTGTGAAGGCGTCTATATGCCGGTGCAGCATAATGCCGCGCTGCACATCCTCGTCGAATCCGGACAATGCCTCCCTGCCCCGCACGAAGTCACCCAGCATCGCACCCAGCCTGAGGCCCTCGTCGTCCCCGGCCAGCAGCAAGATGGGCGAGAAAATTCAATTCAGCAGGTCGCTGGGACAAGGAAAGGAACTCATAAATTACAATGTAACAGAAAAGAATCTGTCTGGCCTGCCGCCACCTCTGTGCGGTATCATGGTCGCTCCTCCGAGGCGATCTACCAGGACATGTCAGAAGCCGGAACATTTGAGCAACCAGAACAGTTTCCGACCGAGCACAGCGAGTTTCTTGATTCGCGGGCCGGCCGGTGCGATTGAGTGCGCCACGGATGTTCCCGAGCGCGTCGGAAGAACGCCCTGCCACCGTCATTATTTGCCATCCACATCCCCTGCACAGCGGCACCATGCGTAACAAGGTGGTCACCATCATAGAACGTTCCATGCGTGAACTGGGTCTTACGCACCGTGCGCTTCAACTTCCGCGGCGTCGGCGAAAGCGAAGGCGAACACGACGATGGCTACGGCGAAACCGACGACCTGTTCGCCGTGGCGGAATGGGTCCGGCGTACGCGCCCCGATGATGCTCTTGTGGCTGGGCGGTTTTTCCTTTGGATCTTACGTGGCCATGAGAGCCGCACTGAACCTGGATACCGGACAGCTGATCACCATTGCACCACCGGTGGACCGCTACCCATTTGACAGCCTGCACTCACCCGGAATGCCCCTGGCTGGTCATCCAGGGGGACGAGGATGAGGTCGTCAACATCGACGTGGTCAGGCAATGGGTAAGCTCGCTTAAACCGCCACCCGAGACTGGTCGTCATGCAGGAAGCCGACCACTTTTTCCACCGGCGCCTGATGGACCTGCGCGGCCTGTTGAAAAACGGCGTGCGCGACCAGTTGCCCGAACCGGCCAGCCGGTCCGGAAGAACCGTAAAAGCCAGGTTTTGCGAACCCGCTCTCCGCTGCTTCATTACAGGGAACTGGCCGGCAACGGCACGTTCATTTCCGATCCGCAGCAGGAAATCGTTGTCAGTGCCCTGGATGACCTTTGGCACGCATTGCAAAGGCAACGCAACCCGCGTCTGCTGGACAGGATCCGCCGCAACGGGCCCGAATACATTCAGGGCCTCTACATCTGGGGCACGGTAGGCCGCGGCAAGACCTGGCTGATGGACCTGTTCTTCGAGCATTTGCCGGTCAAACGCAAACAGCGGGTTCATTTTCACCGCTTCATGCAACGCATTCATCAAAGCCTCGAGGACCAGGGGAACGTACGCGACCCCCTGCCCCGGATCGCCGCTGACTGGGCGCGCGACTGCAGCGTATTGTGCCTGGATGAGTTTTTCGTCTCCGACATCGCAGATGCCATGCTGCTCGGCGGCTTGTTTGAGAACCTGTTTCAACAGGGCGTGACGCTGGTGACCACGTCGAACATCGCACCGGACGACCTGTACAGGAACGGCCTGCAGCGGGCCAAGTTTCTGCCGGCCATTGAATTGATCAAGCAGAACACCCGGGTGCTCGAATTGTCGGGAAACACCGACTACCGCCTGCGCATCCTGGAGCAATCGGAGATCTTCCACTACCCGCTGGATGATGGCCGCAGACAGTGTCATGACGCGAGAGTTTCAACCGCATGGCGGCCGAATGCGAACTCGATCACGACCTGCGAGATCAACGGCCGCAACTTTCATGCCCGCAGGCGCGGTGACGGCATCATCTGGTTCGAGTTTGAAGAACTGTGCGTGCAACCCCGCGGCAGTATCGATTTCATCGAAATCGCCCGGACCTTTAACACCGTGATGCTCAGCAACATGCCACGACTGGCAGAAGCCGACTCCAACGCGGCCAGGCGATTCATCACACTGGTGGATGAATTCTACGATCGTAACGTCAAGTTGCTGATTTCGGCAGACGCGCCGATCAAGGAACTGTATGACGGGACGGATGCTGGGATTTGAATTCCAGCGAACGGTCAGCCGGTTGACGGAAATGCAGTCACACGAGTACCTGGCGCGCCCGCACCTGCCCTGAAAAAGAGAAAGGGCCGGTAAGGGGTCAACCGGCCCTTTCGTGAGACTCGATGCAAGGGGAACACCGGTCTCGAACCAGATATACCGTAAGGGGGGACGACATATCCGATTTGATCAATCTCTTGAATTCTTTGGTAGATCTTTGCCCTTAATTAATCATAGCCCAGCTGATGGGTTTTGGCAAAGTCTCGGATTCAGGACTTTTTCGGAGTCCGTCCCTGAGCGCATCCATCGAAAAAGGTGGCGACATCACCTTGCGGGTTTTCACCGGTTGGCCATCCTGTGGCCCAAAAGCCATTCCATAAATAATCTCGAAGCTTAGGGGGTATTTTCCATCCTCCAGCAACTGGTTGCGCATAAGCCACGTCCAGCCGCTCCGGCCATGGAGCTCCTTTCTACGCTCCCATCCCCGACCAGCATTGACATTCCGGTTGCCTCGAGCTCATCGAGCAAAGCATCCAGGCTGTGGATAGCTCAGCGTAATTACGTTCCATATCCATTACCGGCTCCCTGAACCCGGCGGACATCAGGGCATCGCCGATCTCCAGCAAGTCCGGAAACACCGGCAATTCAACCTGCGGGTCAACCCCCGACCAGGCATGCCTCAGCTCCGCCATGGTTTCAGGCCCAAGGGTGCTGATCAACAACATGCCATCCGGGCGTGAGTACTCGGCGAAATTCTTGAACATGGCCATCGGGTCGCGACACCAGTAGCTCGCCAGGTTGGAAAACACCATGTCCACCGAACGCGACTGGCAAACGGCAAGGCTGCGATATCTCCGCAAACGGCCCGCAGCGGCCGCAGCAGGCTGGAGCGGCGCCGCAACTGCGTCAGCATGGCGGTCGAAGCATCGAGACCGACGATCCGGGCTTTTTTGAAAGTGCGTTTCAACTGCGCGCTGCCGTCCCCTGTGGCACATCCCAGGTCCAGGATTTGCAGCGGTTCACGGCGGTTGAAGGTGGTCCGCTCCAGCAACCGCCTGCCGACTTCCTGCTCCAGCGCCGCATGCGCGTCATAGCGATCTGCAATGCGTTCGAATCCCTGCGCAATGGTATGGGGTTCAGACAAGGCTTACTCCGGGCAAAAGGGCATATTTCCTGCATTCTATCGCATGGATATCCTCATGTGGCGACGGGCGTCATGGTCTACGCTACCGGTTTGATCAAGGCCGGATGTGAATGCCAGGAAAAAGATGGTCGCCATTGCGAGTCGCGGCAATGGATGCTCTGTTGCCGCGTCATTGCGTGATGTGTGGTTGCGGCAGCGGCGCCCATAACCTGTGTCGGCCCTGCTTTGCAGAATTGCCGCGAATCGGCCAGGCCTGTCTGCAATGCGGTCTGCCGCTATCGCAGACCAGGGGGCAGACCATAAAGCAGACCTGCAATCACTGTCTGTGCACACCGCCGCCCTGGGAGTCCGCCATCGCCGCTTTGCTCTACGGCTTTCCCGTGGACCAGCTGGTCTGTCGATTCAAGTTCGGCCGGCAACTACCCTGCGGTCAGATTCTCGGCCGCGAAATCGCCCTGGCTGCACGTAAACGCTGCACCGAGTTACCGGACTGCATTGTGCCGGTTCCACTGCACCGCAGCCGCCTGTTCCTGCGTGCATTCAACCAGGCCGACGTTTTGGCGAGGCAGGTGGGGAAAGCACTGGAGGTACCGGTGGGCGGATCGGTGTTGCGGCGGCGCCGGCGTACCCGGGCCCATTCGGGTCTCGATGCAGGCAGCAGGCGGATTAACATCGAGGCTGCATTCAGCTGCAAAATCCCCGCACACAAACAGGTCATGTACCGGCACGTAGTCCTGCTGGATGATGTAATGACAACCGGGGCCACACTGACCGAATGCACGCAGGTGCTGCTCCGGGCAGGCGTGCAACGTGTCTCGGTCTGGGTTGCAGCCAGGGCGCCTGAACCACGGTTCACAGGGAGGAATAGGCGCCCGCCACGACGAAATGGCCCAGCAGGCCGAGGAAGATAACCGCACCGACCCAGTTGTTGCTCAGAAACGCCCTGAAGCAGGCGTCCCGGTCGCGATGTCTGATCTGGACCAATTGGCGGCAGAACAAGACGGCGGAAACCAGCACAGCCGCGAACCACGGCCAATGCAATTCCAGCCCGCTTCCGATAACGGCCAGCATGACAATCATCAAAGCCATCAATCCTCCGGTAATCAGTCGGTCAAACCGGCCGAACAGGATGGCCGTTGACTTGATCCCGACCGCGAGATCGTCTTCACGATCGACCATCGCGTAAAGCGTGTCGTAAATCACAGACCAGACGGTATTCACGCCAAGCAGCCACCAGGCCAGCAGCGGCACGGACAAATTCTCGGCTGCAAACGCCATCGGTATACCCCAGCCGAACGCGATACCCAGCACCACCTGGGGCAGGTGTGTGAAACGCTTGAAAAAGGGATAAGTCGAGGCGAGCACGGCGCCCACCAGGGCCAGCTTGACGGTCAGGGCATTGGTCATCAGCACCAGCAGGAACGCCAGCAACATCAGGATGAAGAACAGTGTCAGAGCCTGTTTCAGCTTGAGTTCACCGGAAGCCAGCGGCCGCTGGCGCGTTCGCTCCACGTGCGGATCGAAATTCCGGTCGGCAATGTCGTTCATCACGCAACCGGCAGCCCGCATCAGGATCACGCCACAGGTGAAAATCAGCACATTCTTCAAGCCGGGCAATCCGTCACCCGCAAACAGCAGCGCCCACCAGGTCGGCCACAGCAGCAGCAGGATGCCGATCGGCTTGTCAAAGCGCATCAGGCGCCAGTAGGCGTTCCACTGAAAGGTCATCGGAGATATTCTGACCGCTTTGGGAAGGAGTGCAAGTGCGCCGCTGGCAGCGCGGCGGAAATCCGCTAGAATGCGCGCCATGGAACTAATTGATATCGGCTGTAACCTGACACACGATTCTTTCGACAGCGACCGGACGCAGGTGCTGGAGCGTGCGCGGGAAGCCGGTGTTGTGCAGATGATCGTGACCGGCGCCAGCGAAGAAGGCAGCAGAAAGGCCCTGGATCTGGCCCTGCAGCACCCGGGAGAACTGTTTGCCACGGCCGGTGTTCACCCGCACCGTGCATCCGACTTTCACCGACGAAACCGAAGCGCTGCTGCGTGACTCTGATCACGCAAGCAGCCGTGGTGGCCGTTGGTGAAACCGGCCTCGACTATTTTCGCGATTTCTCACCGCGCGACGCTCAACGTGAGGCGTTCACCAGGCAACTGCGCATAGGGATCGACTCCGGCCTGCCTCTGTTCCTGCACATGCGCGATGCACACGAGGACTTCTTCTCGATATCTGCGCGAAGTCCGCGCGGACATTAAGCGATGTAGTGGTGCACTGCTTCACCGGCAGCCGGGAAGAGCTGCATGACTACCTCGAGCTGGACTGCCACATCGGCATCACCGGCTGGATCTGCGACGAGCGGCGCGGCACGCATATGAAGGAGTTTCTGAAGGACATTCCGGCCGATCGCCTGATGATCGAGACGGACGCACCATACCTGAAACCACGCAACCTGCGGCCGCGGGTAAAAAGCCACCGCAACGAACCCCGCTGGCTTCCGTGGATACTGGGTACACTGGCCGCTGCCCGGGACGAACACCCGGTGGCGCTGGCGGAACAGACCACCGCCAACGCACGGCGGTTTTTCAGGTTCCGCGAATTACATAACCTGTGAAGTCAGCAAAGCCAGGCGCTTGTGCTGCATTTTCAGGCTCATCTCCAGTTCACGGTAACGCGTAGCGAAAGAGGCGGTTTCGGTTTCGAAACGCTCTGCCAGCTTCTGTCGGCCTGTCTGTACACGCTCCATCTGCAATTGCTGCCATTCCTTGATGGTATCCACGAACTGCGCGTATTCACTGCTCCAGTTGTTCCTGCCAGCGAGGGCTGACGCCTTCTCTGCTCGAGTTTCTGCCGGGCCACCTTGAATTCCATGTTCAGCCGGGCGCGCATGACCTTGAACGCCGGCGCGCGCTTGCGGTTTTTAACCAGGCCCAGCAGCGCACAGGTCGAAATAAACCACTTGTTGATGTCCAGGTGCCACCAGCGGATACCGCAGCGGTAATCACTCTGGAACAGGTGATGGTAGTTGTGATACCCCTCACCGTAAGTGATCAGCGCAAGCAATGACTGTCACGCGCCGTATTCTCATCCGTGTAGGGTTGCCTGCCCCACATGTGGGCCAGTGAATTGATGAAAAACGTGACGTGGTGAGTGATCACCAGGCGGCCGATGCCCACCAGCAGGAACATGCCGAGCATGTCGCCGGTCAGCCAGCCAAGGAACAGCGGCAAGACCAGGTTGGTGCGTCCAGACCAGGGTCCAGTACCAACGGTGCTGCCAGGCGGCTGACCGGGTTCTTTTCAAGATCGCGAACCACGCTGTAATCGACGTCGCCACTGGGGTAATCCCGCAGCATCCAGCCGATGTGTGCGAACCAGAAACCGCGGCCGATGGAATACGGATCTTTGTCGTTATCGTCTACATCACGGTGGTGAACACGGTGGCGTGCCGACCAGACGATAATGCTGTTTTGCAGTGACATGCCGCCCACAATGGCCAGAAACCACTTCAGGATCGGGTGCGCATCGTAGGTCCGGTGAGACCACAGGCGGTGATAACCGCTACCGATTCCAATGCCATTCAGGACGATGAAAATTCCGAAAAACAACCATGCCCAGCCGCTGTAACCATGGCTGAACCCGTACCACGGGACGATGGTAATGGCGGCAAGAAAGGTTCCACCAAGAACGGCGGTGACAGCCCAGTTGACCGGGGCTACCTCTTTTTCTTCCCGTTGAGTAACTTCTGACATTTGAGTACCTGCTAAAGAGTAAGGCCGGATTCTGAATCCGTATAGCCCCCTATTTTAAACGAACAGGGCTAAGAGCGCACTAAAACAGCCTGGGCAATCGTAGACATCAGGTGCGCAAACCGGTTCCCCTGTTGAGCAAAACAAGACACCAGCTGAACAAAATTGCGCCGGCCACCAGGATGACGCCATAGGTAGCACCCAGGCTGACGTCGGACACGCCCAGCATGCCGTAGCGAAAGCCGTTGACCATGTACAGGATGGGATTGACGACGGAGACCTTTTGCCAGAACTCCGGTAGCAGGGCGATCGAGTAAAAAACTCCACCCAGGTAGGTCAGCGGAGCCAGTACGAACGTCGGGATGATCGCAATGTCATCGAACTTCTGGGCAAATATGGCGTTGACCATTCCTGCCAGGGCAAACACCATGGCGGTCAGGAGCATGATGCTAAGCATCACCAGCGGGTGTTGTACCTCAATCCGGGTAAACAACAGCGAAACCGCCATCACGACCACGCCCACCATCAAGCCCCGCGTCAGTGCCCCGGTCACGTAACCGGCCAGGATCACCCAGTTGGGCAACGGCGAAATCAGCAATTCCTCGATGTGCTTTCCGAACTTGGCCCCGAAGAAAGAGGAAACCATGTTGCCGTATGAGTTGGTGATGACCGACATGATGACCAGTCCGGGCACGATGTACTGCATGTAGCTGAAGCCACCCATTTCCCCGATCCGGCGCGCCGATCAGCTCTCCGAAAATGATGAAGTAAAGCGTCATCGTGATGGCTGGCGGAACGATCGTCTGACCCCAGATACGCAGAATCCGGGTAATTTCCTTGCGTACGATGGTCTTGTAACCAACCCACATCAGGCGCCGCTCATGACGCGCTGCTCCTGACTGGCCCGAGTCGACCAGGTCCATGAACAACTCCTCGAGGCGATTGGCCTTGTTGCGCATGCTCAGGACATGGATGCCCTGGCGCTCAAGTTCAGCGAACAGGTTGTTCAGTGATTTCTGCTTGGGCAGGGACGCTTCCAGCGTCTTGTCATCCCGCACCACGATTTCCATGCCGTCCACGTGACGGGCACTGGTCGATCGATTCGCGCAGGTCCAGGATGAACGTTTCCACGTCCAGCGTTGCCAGCAGGGATTTCATGTCCGTGTTCTTGACGATTTCACCATGGTCGATGATCGCGATATTGCGGCACAGGCTTTCCGCCTCTTCCAGGTAATGCGTGGTCAGGATCACGGTCGTGCCGTTGTCATTGATCTCCTTGATGAACTCCCACATCGAGCGGCGAATCTCGATATCCACGCCGGCGGTCGGTTCGTCCAGGATCAGCAGGCGCGGCTCATTCACCATGGCGCGGGCAATCATCAGTCGGCGCTTCATTCCGCCGGAGAGCGTCCTGGAAATTTTGTCCGCCTTGTCCCACAGACTCAGTTGTTTCAGATACTTTTCCGCCCGCTGCAAGGCTATATCGCGGGGAATCCCGTAATACCCGGCCTGGTTGACCACGATCTCCATGGGTTTTTCAAACTGGTTGAAGTTCAGCTCCTGTGGCACCAGCCCGATAAAAGACATGGCCTTGAACGCTCCTGCTGAACGCTGGTGCCAAATACCCGCGTCTCTCCGCTGCTCGCATTGACCAGCGAGGAAATGATGCCGATCAGCGTGGATTTTCCGGCGCCGTTGGGTCCCAGCAGTGCGAAGAAATCACCTTCTTCCACCTGCAGGGAAATGCCCTTCAGCGCTTCTACTCCGTTGCTTGTAGGTCTTTTTGAGGTTATTGACTTCCAGTGCATACATAAGATCGAGGTTCACCTGTGAGCACGTATGCTGACCAATGTGGAGCATACGTGCGTGCGAATTCAATGACCATTCACCTATGGACAGGGTCAGCGGTTTCGTCCTAACCTGTTGCGCTCGCTTACACCTAAACAAAAGACCACTATGCGTTTCAATACAACTGAGTGCCCTGGCCCTGCTCCTTGGCAGCCTGATGCCGGCCTCCGCTGCTGTTTTTGCCCAGCCTGCCGAAGGCGAATCCAGCCTGGAACTGGAAACCTGTGAACTGACTGTTCCCGGAACGCCTTTGTCCACGGTCGCCGAGTGCGGCTGGCTGGAAGTGGCTGAAAATCCGGACGAACCGGAGGGGCGAAAAATCCAGTTGCGGATCGCCCGCGTTCCGGCCCGTGGCCGGACCACGGAACCGGATCCGCTGATTTTCTTCGCCGGCGGCCCGGGCCAGGCCGCCACCGAAGGCCTGGCCGATCGTCGGCGGTGCGCTCAGTAAATTGACGAGAATCCCGTGACATCCTGCTGGTCGATCAACGCGGCACCGGCCAGTCCAACGCGCTGAAATGTCCGCAGGTCGAACTTGAAGAAGCGCTGGCGCTGGACTGGGATGACACTGGGACAGCACACGCAGGAATGCCTCGATTCACTGGATGGCGATCCGCGCTTTTACACCACCACCATCGCCATGCATGACATCGACGCGGCCCGCGACGCACTGGGCTATGACCAGGTCAATCTGTACGGCGGCTCCTACGGCACCCGCGCGGCACAGGTCTACCTGAGGCTTTTCCCCGACCGGGTACGCAGCGTCGTGCTGGACGGGGTCGTGCCGCAGACGCTGGCGCTGGGAACCGAACATGCCAGAAAGCTCGACCAGGCCATTTTCCGCGTGCTCGCGGGCTGTGATGAAGACCCGCTGTGCGGCGAGGCTTTTCCCGACTCCGCGGGCAAGCTGACTTTTCTGATCCGAGTCCCTGCAGGAAAACCCGGTAGACATCGTCGTGGAGCACCCGACAACCGGTCAGCCATTCCCGCTGACCTTCAACCGCGAAGTGCTTTCGACCTCGCTGCGCTTTCCTGACCTATTCAGCCGACACCCAGGCCATGCTGCCACTGCTGATCCACGAAGCGGCCACCGAGCAGCGCTTTGACCGCCTGGCCAGCCAGATGCTGATCGCGGCCACCGGACTTGCAGCAGAGTATTTCCCAGGGCATGGAAATGTCCGTGATGTGCGCCGAGGACTATCCGCTCTTCCCGCCGAGCCTGTCCCCAACAACTTACCTGATGGGCGACATGATGGAAAAAGCGGTCGCACATCCAGTGCGGTGTCTGGCCGCGCGGGCCGGTCCCGGAAGGTTTCCACGAACCGGTCAGCGGCGATGTGCCTGTCCTGCTGCTTTCAGGCGAACTGGATCCGGTCACCCCGCCGGAATATGCCGACCAGGTTGCCGTCCATTTCCCGAACAGCCGACACCTGGTCGCACCGGGACAAGGCCATATCGCAACCACCCGTGGTTGCATGGGGAAAATTGTTTCCGAATTCATTATCGAAGGCAGTGCAGACGAACTGGAAACCGATTGCATTTCCAATCTGCAACCCACGCCTTTCTTTATTTCGCTGACGGGGCCAACGCCATGATCGTGGTAAAAAACCTGCGTAAATCTTTCGGCGAGGTCAAGGCGGTCAATGGCGTTTCATTCGACGGCGAGGGACGGTGAAATCACCGGACTGCTGGGTCCCAACGGCGCCGGCAAGACCACCACCCTGCGCATGCTTTACTCGCTGCTGCCGCCGGATGAAGGCGAGATTCGAATCGACGGCCTCGACCCGACCCGTGATGCCATGGAAATCAAGCGCACACTCGGTGTCGTCCCCGACAGTCGCGGACTGTATTCGCGACTGACCGCGCGCGAAAATATTGCCTACTATGGCGAACTTCATGGCATGAGCAGAGATGCCATCAGGGAACGGATCGAAAACCTGACCGAAACCCTGGACATGGGTGACTTCATTGAGCGGCGCACCGAGGGTTTCTCCCAGGGCCAGCGCGTGAAAGTGGCGATTGCCCGCGCGATGGTGCACACAGCCGCAAACCGTCTTGATGGACGAACCGAGTAATGGCCTGGACGTCATGAGCACGCGGGCGTTGCGGCAATATATCCGCAGATCTGCAAGCACAAGGGCACTCGGTGGTTTTATCGACCCACATCATGCAGGAGGTCGCTGCGCTGTGTGACCGCATCGTCATTATCGCCAAGGGCGAAGTCGCTGCCGACGGAACCGCGAAGGAATTGCTGGAGCGGTCCGGTTGCACTTCGCTGGAAGACGCGTTCGTCAAACTGATCGGTTCCGAAGAAGGATTGCTGGCATGAATGGATTGCTGACCGTTTTCAAAAAAGAAGTGCGCGAAAACATTCGTGACCGGCGGGCGCTGTTCAATTCCCTGCTGCTGGGCCCCTTGCTGTTTCCCATTGCTGTTCGTCGGCATGATGTGGTTCCTGGAAAGCGCGGAGAAAGAACGCGCGGAGAAAACCCTCGAGTTGCCGGTCATCGGTGCGCACTATGCACCCAGCCTGATCCGCTTCCTCGAACAGCAGGGCACGGTCATCCTGCCGGAACCTGAAGACCCGGAAGAAATGGTGCTCAGCCAGGAAGTACCTGTCGTGCTGCGTATTCTTGCCGGAGTTTCCCGAACAATGGTCGGAAGGGACTGCCGGCCCCGGTTGAAGTGATCTCGGATCCGTCGCGACAGGAATCCAATGCGCCGATACGGCGGGTCAAGAGGTCTGCTGCTGGGCTACGGACAACAGATCGGCTCGCTGCGTCTGCAATTGCGCGGCGTTTCACCGCAACTGGCCTCGCCCATCATGATCAAGGACGTTGACCTCTCTACGCCGAAAAGCCGCGCCATTCTGGCGGTGATTTTCCTGCCCTATGTGCTGATGATCACCGCGTTCACCGGTGCGACCCATCTGGCAATGGACACCACGGCCGGGGAAAAAGAACGAAAATCGCTGGAGCCGCTGTTGATCAACCCGGTACCGCGCTGGCAGATCATGACCGGAAAAATGATCACGACGATGGTTTTCGCGATGGCCTCGCTGGCGCTGACCCTGGTTTCGTTCCGCATCGTGCTGCCCTACATGCCGGTCGGCGCGTTCGGTATGGACCTGACGCTGGGCCTGGAAACACTGCTGATGATCCTGCTGGTTATTTCACCGGTGGCAATCCTGGCGGCGGCCCTGCTGACCCTGCTGGCCGCCTTCGCCAAGAGCTACCGCGAAGCGCAGAGTTACATGGGCCTGGTGATCCTGATCCCGATGATTCCCAGCCTGATTTTCATGGCCAACCCGATCAAGGCCGAAACCTGGATGATGAGCATACCGCTGTTTTCCCAGAACCTGCTGATCGGCGAAATCATCCGCGATGAAGCGGTGCCGCTGGCCTGGTACGCGCTGTCCATTGCCAGCACCCTGGTGATCGGCTTGTTGCTGGCCGCGTTGGCCGCCAACCTGTACAACCGGCCGAAACTGATTTTCAGCACCTCCTGACCCCACAGGGCGGGCAACACGCCCGTCCTGCTAGTCGGGTATGTATGGGAGTCGTAGCGGTCCTGGACCGGTTCCGGCCGCCTCACGGGCCTGTATAACCATTTCGCGGACATCCGACAGCAACTCCCGCGCGTCGTATACGATCCCGTCCTTGATGGTGTAGCGCACGCCGCCAGAGCGAACCGGCTCTCCATTGTCATCCAGCCGGAAATGCCCGGTGCCGTAGAGCACTTTGAAATTCTCCAGCGGGTTGTCTTTCGTTATCACCAGGTCGGCGCGTTTGCCAGGGCGAATTGAGCCAATCCGGTCATCCATGCCCAGTACCTGGGCGCCGACAATGGTGGCCGAACGGAGCACTTCCAGAGGGTGGAAGCCGGCTTCCTGCAACAGTTCCATCTCGCGAATGTAACCGAAACCATAGAGTTTCCAGATATAACCCGAATCGGAGCCCAGCGTGACCTTTCCGCCATGGTTCTTGTAGTCGTCCAGGAATTGCATCCACAACCGGAAGTTTTCCTTCCAGGCGATTTCATCGGCGGTCGTCCAGTCAAACCAATAGGAGCCATGGGCCCGTCGCGAAGGCTGGAAAAATTCCCACAGCGTCGGATGCGCATAATCTGTTTGCCAGTCCGCGTTCATTTCCCGCATCAGGTCGCGGCTGGCTTCGTAGATGGTCAGCGTCGGATTGAGGGTGAAATCCAGTGCGATCAGTTCATCACGCACCGCATTCCACTTTTCCGAGCCGGGAGCGGCGGCCTGTTTCCACAGCCTGCCTGCCTGGCCAAAGCGATGCTGTTCGTTGCTGTAGTTGTAATCCGCCGGATAGTCCTGGATGACCTGGTCTTCGAACATCGCTTCCGGTAAGCCGTACCAGTGCTCCATGGTGGTCAGGCCGGCGCGTGCTGAATCCAGGACATTCCAGTGCGTAACATCCAATTGCGCGTGGTGCATCGCGGAACCCAGGCCCTGTTCGCCTGCCTCATCCAGCGCTGCCTGTCATGATTTCCGGCGGCGCGCCGAAAAACTTGATGCCACTGGCACCCTGCCGGGCGATCGTCACGAACCCAGGCACGGGCTTCTTCGGGCTCCAGGATTGGGCCATCGGTACCCATGCCGAACCCCACGTAGGGCACGATCCGGGGCGCGGCAATGGTGTTGTTTTCACTGCGCTGCTGGTGATTCCGCACCCAGTCAAGGCCGTTGAAACTGCCGGGTTCGCGGATGGTCGTGATGCCATGCGCCAGCCACAGCTTTGCCGGATATTCCGCCGGCACGCCCTGGTCGTCCCCGCCGAAGTGGGCATGCATGTCGATAAAACCGGGCAGCAGGTAGTAACCCTCCAGTTCCATCACCTGGTCGCCTTCTTCTATTTTCGGGCGATCGTCGTCCGCTATTGGAACGCCGGGAAAGCCGACATTGTGGATCGAAGCAATCCGATTACCCTCTATCACGACGTCCATCGGGCCGATTGGCGGAGCCCCTTCTCCATTTATAACGGTTACCCCTCGCAGGATCAATCGTTTGAATGGACCCTCGCCCCGATCGCGGTCGGGTACCGGTTCAGGCGCGCAAAGCGCTGTAAAACTGATGAAAAACAGCGTGGTTATGGCCAGTATACTTGATTATTTTTTGCACAATATTTCTCGCACTCTTTAAAAACAACTGCTACAGTATATTCAGGAAAAGGATTTTCCTGGAGGATATTGTCATGGATGACACTACCAAGCGGGCGGCATCCGCCGCTGCACGGATCGACCAAGATCCGGAATCTATCAGCCAAAAATCCGGTGACGGCATTTGTCGCTTACATGGACGATTCCGCCGACCAGGGCGAATCAACCGCTGGCCGGACAAAAAGACCTTACCACATCCGCGAAGGCCCTTGACCGCTGGTTCAAAGAACGCCAGAAAAACCATCGGTGCGCCGCGATTGCTCGAAGTCCCCAACGAAGCACTGGTGACCAATGCCGGTCCGCTGCAGATCACCGGAAACATTACCCTGGTGACTGAAGACGGATCTGTGCAATACGCCAACCACCTGACGCTTTGCCGCTGCGGTCACTCCGGCAGCAAACCCAATTGCAACGGGCAGCACCTGGACAAGGAGTTCCTGAATTCCGGAAAGATCTCGGAAGCATCGGAAATTTCAGCATCACAGAACCCCAGCAAAATCACCATCTCGTGCATCAAGGAATGGACCGATCACGTTCCGGGGCCGCTTGCGTATGCACAACCAGTTCGGGCAGGAATGCGTAAAAATGCGCGGGTCACTTTGCCGCTGTGGCCAGTCGGCCAGCAAGCCGTTCTGTGACGGCTCGCATTCGCGGACTGGGTTCAAGACCGGCTGAGCTATTGCGCAGACTGTCCATGGGCGGCACAATCCGCCCATGGATGTTTTTCGCGTTTTTCAAATCGAAGCTGCACACCGCCTGCCCAACGTTCCGGACGGGCACAAATGCGCACGCCTGCACGGGCATTCATTCCGCATAGAAATTCACATCAGCGGCCCGGTGGGTCAGGATACCGGATGGGTGATGGACTTTGCCGATCTGCGGCGCGCCTTCCAGCCGCTGTTCGATCAACTGGATCATCACTGCCTGAATGACATCGAAGGACTTGAAAATCCGACCAGCGAAAACCTGGCCCGCTGGATCTGGGAACGCCTGCTGCCCGGATCTTCCCGAACTCTCCAAAGTGGTGGTGCAGGAAACCTGCAACGCCGGCTGTATTTATTCCGGATAAAAAGAAGGCCAGACATGAGTCTGGCCTAATTCTTGAGACTTGGAGAGTCTTCACACAATCGTGTTCACTCGAAGAACCGATCTGCTGGTCCGTCGATGGAAGTAGTTTACGGGCGCGCAGCATGACGGGTAATTGACCTGCGTCATGTTTTAGTTTTTCATTTACCCCAGAATTGTTGCCAGATTTTGAATTATATTAGGTGCTTGGTGAAGCATCACGCTACGCTTTTGACTCTGGTCAATTTTCTACCGACCGGCATCGTTTACGCTTCACCTATAACAGGCAGGGCCAGAGACTTCGATGGAACAACGAGTCAAATTCAATACGGAACTGATCAAAAGGTACGACATAGCAGGACCTCGCTATACGTCGTATCCAACGGCTGTGCAGTTCATGGAAGGTTTCGATGCGGAAGCCTACCGGCGTTTCACGGCGACCAGCAACAGCGAACTGATTCCCAAGCCCCTTTCACTGTATGTACATCTGCCCTTTTGCAAATCGCTCTGCTACTACTGTGGCTGCATGAAAAAGGTGACCCGGCATGAAACCCAGGCCGACCATTACCTGGAATTGCTGGAACGGGAAATCGCGATGCAGGGTGAACTGTTCGATCATGACCGCGAAGTCATTCAACTCCACTTCGGCGGCGGCACCCCCACCTTTCACAACGATGAAAAACTAACCCGCCTGATGGCCTGCCTGGGAGAACATTTCTCACTGAGCGACGACGACAGCCGCGAATTTTCGATCGAAGTCGACCCGCGTACCGTTGGCAACGAACGCCTGGCTGCATCTGGCCGGGATGGGATTCAACCGAATCAGCCTGGGCGTACAGGATATCGACCCGAAAGTGCAAAAAGCCGTCAACCGGATCCAGGATCCGGATGCAACCCTCGCCATGGTCGAGGACTCCACGCAAACTGGGTTTCAATTCCGTCTCCATCGACCTGATCTATGGTCTGCCCCTGCAAACGGCCAAAGGTTTCGGCAAGACCATCGACACGGTGGTCAGCTCGCGGCCTGACCGGCTGGCTGTATACAACTACGCGCACCTGCCGCACATCTTCCGCGCTCAGCGGATGATCGACTCGAAAGACATCCCGTCTCCGGAGACCAAGCTGGAACAGATGGAAATAACCATCGACAAGCTGACCGAAGCCGGTTACGTCTATATCGGCATGGATCATTTTGCACTGCCGGACGACGAACTGACCATTGCTCAGCGTGAGGGTGGTCTGCAACGCAACTTCCAGGGATATTCCACACGCCGCGAATGTGACATGATCGGCCTGGGTGTCAGCGCGATCGGCAAGGTAGGTGACTGCTACGCCCAGAACATCAAGGACATCCCAACCTGGCAATCGGTGGTCGCCGAGGGCACGCTGCCTGTCTGGAGAGGCGTCAGCCTGACCACCGAAGACCGGCTGCGCCGCAGCATCATCGAATCCATCATGTGTCATGGTGAAGTCCAGTTCCACGAATTCGAGGCCAATTACGCCATTGATTTCCATGACCATTTCGCCCTTGAACTGGGAAATCTCCAGCAGTTGGAGAAAGATGGACTGATCGAAATGGGCGACGACGAGTTCAAGGCCACGCCCGAAGGACGGCTGCTGTTAAGAGCCGTCGCCATGACCTTTGACGAGTACATGCAAACCCCGGAAACCAAGCCAAAATTTTCGCGCGTTATCTAGCCTTTTCCGAGCCGCCGGGAACCCTCACATACGTAGTTCTACGCATGCGTAAAGGGGTGCCTCGAGCCATATAATGCATTCAAAAGAACTAATTATTTGGAGAGTGCATAATGGAAAGTTCATTAAGAGTAGCTAATATCCGCGATTATCGCCGTGAACCCTCCCGTTCACAGGTTGCATGCAGCCGTTGTGCGCTCGGAGAGCTCTGCCTTCCGCGCGGGCTTTCCCCGGACGAAACCGAGCGTTTCGAACAGATCGTTCATCGTTCCCGTCCCATCCAGCCTGGCGAACACCTGTTCCGCGCTGGAGACGAATTCCGCTCGGTTGCTTCGGTTCGCACGGGCTGCTTCAAGAGCTACGTGATCGACCACGAAGGACAGGAACAGGTCCTCGGTTTCCACCTGCCCGGCGAAATCATCGGCCTGGATGCCATCCACTCCTGCAAGCACGTTGCCAACGTAGTTGCCCTGGATACCAGTGCCGTATGCGGCCTGACCTTCGACACCGTCACCAGCATGGCCCGCCACATGCCGGAACTGCAATCGGAACTGTTCCGTGTCATGAGTCAGCGCATCAGCGAACTGGAAACCATCGCCGGCGACCTGAGTGCGGATGAGCGCATCGCCATGTTCCTGCTGTCGCTGTCCGAGCGCTTCTCGAGGCGCGGCTATTCCGACAAAGAATTCATTCTTGCCATGTCACGCCGGGACATCGCGAGCTACCTGAGACTGGCCACGGAAACCGTCAGCCGCGTGCTGGCGCGATTCCAGAAAGCCGGTGTGGTCAAGGTCGATCGCAAGCAGGTCCGCATCATGGACATGGACGAACTGAAAACAGTCGCCCGCAAGTCCTGAACCAACCAACCGATATCACGCAGTGGAGTGCTTTTTAGTGCTCCACCCCGCCTGTCCGTGCGCATGGCCGTGTGACAACTCCTCTTCTGTCGCATCACGAACGTCGGTCACTTCCACATCAAAAGTCAGAGACTGCCCCGCCAGCGGGTGGTTTGTATCAACATCAACGTTGAACCGGCCGACCTTTACTACCGTGGCCTGGATCGGCCCCTGCTTGGTCTGCAAAGTCACCAACTGGCCAGGCTCGAGCCGGTCGGATTGCCTGAAATGCTTGGCCGAAACCCGCTGGACCCGCTGATCATCACGCTCCCCATAGGCATCGGCCGGTTCCACGGTGACCTCAAAGCTGTCGCCGGCCGCCTTTCCAGCCATGGCCTTTTCCAGGCCGGGGATGATGTTGCGGGAGCCGTGCAGGTAGCTCATCGGATCGCGCTCACGCGAGCTTTCCATTTGCTCACCTGCCGCGTTGCTCAATGTGTAGTGAAAAGAAACGATCTTTTTGTCTTCAATTTTCATCAGAGTTTTTAACCTTCTTCCTGCTGTTGAGTAATCCAGACGCCGGTTTCCTCGCTGAGTACATCCAGCGGTACGGAACCCAGCGAGAGGATGAAATCATGGAATTCACGGATGTCGAAGTCATCGCCCAGGTCCTGCTCGGCACGCCCCCGGAGCTGCCACAGCGTGTATTCACCCAGCTTGTAGCTGAGCGCCTGCGCCGGCCAGGAAATGTAGCGATCGATCTCGGTGGTGATTTCGTGGATCGACAAGGCCGTATTGGATGACAGGAAGTCCAGCGCCTGCTGGCGGGTCCATCCCATTGCATGAATACCGGTATCGATGACCAGTCTGCAGGCCCGCCACATTTCATAGGTCAGCCGGCCAAAATGATCATACGGAGTTTCATAAATGTCCATTTCCAGCCCCAGCTTTTCCGAGTACAGACCCCAACCTTCTCCATAGGCCGAGATATAGTCATAACGGCGGAATGGCGGCTGGTCGTCCTGCTCCAGCGCCAGTGCTCCTTGCGTGTGATGACCAGGCGCCCCCTCATGCAGCGTCAGCGCGGGAATGGCATAAAGCGGCCGACTTGCCAGGTCATGGGTATTAACCCAGTAGTAACCGCCGCGTAGGGCCTCCAGAGGCGCCCCTACGTATCGGCCCGAAGTGTAGAAAGGCGCGATCGCTTCCGGAACCGGGGCAACGCCATAGGGCTGGCGTGGCAAGTGCCCAATCAGCATCGGTAAACGGCCATCAATCTTTTTGGCGTAGTAAGACGCATGCGCCAAAAGCTCTTTCGGCGTCCTGGCATAAAACTGCGGGTCGGTTCGGAGAAACTGCAGAAAATCGGCAAAGCTCCCTTCAAACTCCACCTCGGCAATGATCGCCTCCATCTCCTGGCGAATCCGTGCAACCTGCTCAGTCCCGATGCGGTGGATCTCATCGGCTGTCATATCCAGCGTGACGTATTGGCGGATCTTGGCCTGGTAAAAAGCCTTGCCGTTTGGCAATTCGGTTGCCCCCAGGGTTTGACGTGCACCGGGCAGATATTCCTGCTGATAAAAGTCATACAGGCGCTGCCAGGCTGGAATGACTTCACTTGCAATCACGCTTTCGGCTGTGGCCAGCAACTCAGCCCGTTCGCCACCGGCTACCGACTCAGGCAGATCCTGAAAGGGTGTAAAAAACGGGCTTTCTTCGGCAGAACCCACCAGTTGCGCCTTGATCGGCTCATCGCGTCCGGCAAGGATTACCTGTGGCTGCGTGATGCCCTGCTCAATGCCTGTCCGCATCAGTGCGATGTACTGGTCCATCATGAGCGGCATCGCATGCAGCCGGGCCAGATAGTTGCGATAATCCTGCAGGCTTGAGAACTTGCTCTCGTCCGGCAAGCGGGCCAGATCCATGTAGAAACCCGTGTCACTGGTGAACGGAATCAGGTACGACCGGGTCTCATACGCCGCCAGGTAATTATCCATCTGCTTGACAAAAATCCGGTAGTTGATGCAATCGTCACGGTCCAGTCGCTCACAGGAAACCGCATTCAGCTCGGATCGGATACCTTTCCAGAATTCATGGCGCCGCAGCTGGGCCTCCTCGCTGACATCTCCCAGCTGGTCCTGGTATTCGTCCATACCGGCGTAGGAGGCAAACATCGGGAACTCCTTCATCCGGAACGCCCATTCCTTCTCGTAGATGGCTTTGAAAGCGGCACTGTCTCCGGCCGCCTGCGCTGCCGGCATCGCCGTGGTGAGCAGTATCAATCCGATCAGCACCGACACGGTCAGTTGCCGGGCCAGGCCGGCTGTCCATAGATTTCTCATAAAGTTTTTCCTGTGTGAATCTGTGGCATCAGGTAACGACAAACCCTTCCCAGAAGGGGTCGTCATCCGGATCCACTGTAATGACGTTGTGTCCGTAAACCCGCGCCCAGCCCTCGATGCTGGGTACGATGGCCGGGAAATCCCCGACCCGGGTTTCAGCCTCGACACGGCCGGTAAACTGGCTTCCAATATAACTCTCGTGGATAAACTCATCACCGACCGCAAGCTCGCCGCGGGCGGCAAGTTGCGCCATCCGGGAGGACGTGCCCGTTCCGCAGGGGGAACGGTCAATCGCAGACTCACCGTAAAAAACGGCGTTACGTGCGTCAGAGCCGGGGCGCAGTGGTTCACCTGCCCAAAGGAGGTGGCGCATGTATGACAAACGATCGTCATCGGGGTGCGTAAAGGTATAACGCTGGTTGATTCGGTCCCTCAGCAGCGGACTGAGCCGGACAATATCGGCGGCCGTTAACTCTGCCAGGTCACGGTAAATATCCTGTGGCTCGACCATCGCGTAGAAATTTCCGCCGTAGGCAACGTCGAACCGGAGCTTACCGCCCAGTTCCGGGCACTCCACTTCCAACCCGCTCGAGTGCAGAAAAGATGGCACGTTTGTCATGCGCACCGAGCGGACCTTTCTGTTCTCTAGCTGATACGAAACCATGACCTTCCCGGCCGGCGTTTCCAGGGCGAGTTGCCCGGGAATCCGCGGCGTCACGAGGCCATTTTCCACCGCCATCGTGACCGTGCCGATGAGCCCATGGCCGCACATCGGCAGGCAGCCGGAAGTTTCAATGAACAACACTCCGATATCGCAATCGTCCCTGCTGCTGGGGTACAAAATGCTACCCGACATCATGGCGTGGCCACGTGGCTCGAACATCAGGGAGGTGCGAACCCAGTCGAACTCCGCCATGAAATGCTGCTGCTTATCAAGCATGCTGTAGCCGTCAAGTTCCGGCCCACCACTGTAGACCAGGCGCACGGGGTTACCGCAGGTATGGGCGTCGATGCAATGGAAGGTCGTTTTCTTTGCCATGAAATTAACGCTCTATACCGGCCACCAGCCGCTCCATCACGGCGATAACCGCATCGGAAGCTTTCCTGGCCCCGTTGTAGTCCCTGCGAGCCACCAGGCGAGCCATGTTGGAGTGGGCGGATATCGCATCAGATAGCTTCATCTGGTGCCGGTGGTAGTACCAGAACCGCCGGCAGTGGCTGCGCAACGGGGCCAGTGCGGCACTGGCGTAGGGATTTCCTGCGCAACGGTCCAGCAGCTTGTCCAGGCCGGTATCCAGTTGGAGAAACTCTTCGAAGCTCTCGTGCGAAATACTTAACTTGCGGGCTATCGCCGAGATTTCACTGCGTTGCGTATCGATCGCATTCAGGGCTGCGCGGTAAACAATGACCTGCTCCAGAGGTTTCCTGGCTTCCAGGATATGGGCCATGCCGGCACGGTTGACCGGGGTCACCACCACTCCCTTGCGCGGCATCACCAGGAAAAACTCCTGCTGTGCCAGCCTCTGGATCGCTTCGCGGACCGGGGTGCGGCCGAATCCGGTCATATCGATCAGGCGCCCCTCAGATATCTGGACCCCGGGGGCCAGGGCCAGCGTCACCAGTTTTTGCTCCAGCAGCTGGTAGGCCTGCTCTGCCAGGCTGGCGGATGGTAGAACGGCTGAGTTCACCGAAGCTCCGGCCGCTGCTCAAGCGTTTCAGCCAGAATTTTCTCGACCGCCGATGCCTCCGCTTCTGTCAATTGCAGCCTGGGCGCCCTGACCTTGGCGCTACCCACGCCCACCAGTGCCTCGACCAGCTTGATCTGTTGCACGAATTTCGGCCCGATATCCAGGTGCAGCAAAGGCAGGAACCACTCATACAGCGCGCGCGCTTCATCCCAGCGGCCTTCCTCGCAGAGTTCCCATAACCTGACGGTTTCTTTCGGAAAAGCGACCACCAGGCCGGCTACCCAGCCTTCTGCGCCGACCGCGAAACACTCCAGCGCCAGGTCATCAACGCCGCAGAATAAGGCGAACCGGTCACCAACCCGTCGCCGGATTTCGGGAAATCTGCGGGTGTCGGTTGAAGACTCCTTGATCGCCTCGAATTTCGGATTGTCCGCCAGCCGGACAAAGTCCTCGGGCGTGAGGTCCGTTCCGTAAGCGACCGGGTTGTTGTAAAGCATAATCGGCAGCGAAGTCGATGCTGCCACGTCGTTCAGGAAGGTCATCGTTTCGCGCTTGTCACTCGGATAGCGCATCGGTGGCAGCAACATGAGGCCGTCTGTGCCGGCTTCTTCTGCCGCTGCGGCAAACTCCCTGGCATCATGGGTAGAGGATTCTGCGATGGTTGTAATCAGAGGCACACCCCTGAGGTCGGCATTGGCAAAAAACCTCACCATTTCGAGCTTTTCCTTCGCGCTCAGGGTCGAGTTTTCACCCAGTGAACCCAGGATAATGATGCCGTGAACGCCGGCGTCGAGCTGAAATTCCAGGTGCTTCCCCATGGCATCCCAGTCAATTTCATCCGCAGCGGTAAATTTAGTCGTCACAGCCGGAAATACGCCGCTCCATTGCACCTGTTTCATGTTTTTCTAATCCATCGGGGTAGGCAGGGAGGTTGATGATATATCAGACCGGGGAATAAAAAAACCCGGCCTGTTGGCCGGGTCATTCTTCGAGAATATTGCAGGGAGATTATTGTTTCTCAATCCGGATTGAGCCATTGACCGTGTCCAGAGAAATCTTTGCATCACCAGCACCGATTTTCCCGGACAGATCACGGCCCACAAATCCCTTCTCAACCTCAAGCCCGAAATCATCCGCATTGATGCTGCCATTGACCGTTTCGGCCTCAACCCGGGCGCTGGCATCCCCCGGAATGATCAGTACGATTTTGCCATTCACCGCTTCAGCCGACACACGCTGGCCGTCTCCCAGCAGGTCAAATTCTGCCCTGACACTGCCATTCACGGTTTCAAGGTCTACGTCTCCCTCAAGACCACTGGCAACTAGCGAACCATTGACCGTCTCGCCCTTGACCAGGCCTCGGACCGCGCTTATTTCGACATCGCCATTGACTGTTGAGATCGTATCCAGGTTGACGTCAGCCGGAACCTCCAGCACGTAGGAAACACTGCCGCTACCGTTGTTACCCCAGTTGAACCAGCCGCCTTCACTTTTCGGATGCCGGGTTTCAATGCGGACATAGTCGTCCTCAGCCGACACAACGATCCTTAGCTCATCAAGGTATTCCTGCTTGGCGGCTTTTTTGTGCGCCACGATGTGAACCGTGGAACCCGAGGTGCCGGTAATGCTGATATCCCCATTTATATTCTCCAGGCTAATCCGTGCGCCCGGGTCCACCTCAAACGACTTTTCTTCTGTTTCTTTCACAGCCGCGCTTAAAGCTGCCGAAAAAAACAACAGTGCAACGCTTACCAGTGCACCAGTTTTCATGATTGTCACTCCTGTTTCGAAATCTGTTTATTTTGTTTCCTGATGTATTTGATGCTACCAGCCGCCACAGGGTTTAAACAGGCAAAAATTATTTGCCTGGCCGTGGGTAATACCGTATCATTCCAGTGTATTAACACACTAGTACATTATCACAGACATGAAACACCATGACCCGTCGCAAAAACGCGAGTTAAAATCCGCGGCCCGATCACTTTCCGAAGCCCTGCTCTCGCTGGAAACCACCCAGGAGGTTAAACAGTTCCTCGAAGACCTGTGCACGCCGGCGGAACTGGAGGCCATGGTAGACCGCTGGCGGGTTGCGCAGCTGGTTAACCAGGGCTATTCCTACCGTGACATCAGGGAGATGACGAAAGTCAGTGTCACGACGATCGGGCGCGTGGCACGTTTCATTGAACAAGGAACCGGTGGTTACCGAACCGCCCTGGACCGCCTGGAGAAAACCCAATCATGAGTCGTTTGAGAGTTGCCATACAAAAATCCGGTCGCCTGTCGGAAAAATCCCTGGATATCCTGAAAAGCTGCGGGCTGAGCTTCGCCCGCAGTAAAGACAAGCTTTTCTGGTATGGCCGGGATTTTCCTGTCGATGTGCTGCTGGTGCGTAATGACGACATCCCCCGCATGTTGCTGGATGGTGTTTGCGAACTGGGCATTGTGGGTGAAAACATCGCCAGTGAAGTCATGCTGGAACGGGATAGTGAATCCGAATTGAAGCGCCTGCGCAAACTGGGTTTTGGCCACTGCCGGCTATCCATCGCCGTCCCGGAGAACAGCGACATTGACGCCATCAGCAAATTGGCCGGGCTGCGAATCGCCACCAGCTATCCTGCCCTGACAAGCCACCTGCTGGAACAGCAGGGTGTCAGCACCGAGATCGTCGAGCTATCCGGTTCGGTGGAAATCGCCCCTGGGCTGGGCACAGCCGACGCCATTTCCGACCTTGTGTCGACAGGTACCACGCTCAGGGCCAACCACCTTGTGGAACTGGAGGAGCTGTATCAGAGCGAGGCCGCGCTGTACGGTCGTGTTAATGATATTTCTGCCGAGAAGCAAGCACTGCTGGACCGCTTACTGGCGCGACTGGAAGGGGTCATGCAGGCCCGGGAGAGCAAATACGTGATGCTGCATGCTCCGCGCGAAGCCCTGGAAAAGATCACCGAGTTGCTGCCGGGCGTGGAACACCCCTCGATCATGCCGCTGGAGGGTTCGGACCGTATCGCCATTCACGCCGTATGTGGCGAAGCCGTGTTCTGGGAGCATCTCGAAGCCCTGAAAGCTGAAGGGGCCTCGGCCATACTGGTCCTTCCCGTGGAAAAGATGCTGGCCTGAACATCATGATTGATATGAAAATGCTCCGCTGGTCCGGCCTCGATCCGGCCGAACAGAATTGCTTGCTGGAGCGCCCGGTGTTCCATAACCCCGGCCTGGGCGAGTCGGTGAGGAACATCCTGGACCGGGTCCGGCAAGGCGGCGACGCGGCCCTGTCTGAGTTGACCCTGGAACTGGACAAAGTGCGGCCGGAACCCTTCGAGTACGGCCCAACGGAACTTGAAGCGTCCGTGGCGGCAGCGGACCCGGAGTTGATCGCCGCCATTCGTGACGCCAGCAGCCGGATCAGGACGTTTCACCGTGCCGACCTGCCGCGGGACAACTCGATCGAAACCGCGCCGGGACTGGTCTGCGAAGTTCGCTACCAGGCATTGTCGCCGGTCGGCCTGTACATTCCCGGTGGCAGCGCCCCGCTGGTCTCGACCGTGCTGATGCTCGCCATACCGGCCGTACTGGCCGGCTGCGAAGACATCGTCATGTGTTCACCGCCGGGCAGAGATGGGAAGGTCGCTGCAAATATCCTTGCGGCTGCACGTTTGTGTGGTGTTTCCCGGGTATTTTGCGCAGGCGGCGCACAGGCGATCGCCGCAATGGCCTTATGGCACAGAGTCCGTTCCCAGGTGCAACAAGATTTTCGGCCCGGGTAACGCCTGGGTCACCGAGGCCAAGCAGCAGGTCTCCCAGGACCCCAACGGCGCAGCCATCGATATGCCTGCGGGTCCGTCGGAAGTGCTGGTCATTGCGGATGCAAATGCCAACCCGGAATTTATTGCCTGGGATCTGCTCTCCCAGGCCGAGCATGGCCCTGATTCACAGGTGCGTGCTGCTGACTGACAGTGATGGAGTCGCAAGCTCTGTGATTAATTGGCTGGAGAAGCTGGCGCCGCTGTCACCACGCACCGCCATCCTGCAAAAATCACTGGCTGAATCCCGGATCATCCTTGTCGAAGACCTGGAGAGCGCCATCCGGCTGTCCAACCATTACGCTCCGGAGCACCTGATCATCAATACGGTAAATGCAGCCGAACTGGCTGAGCGCGTTCGCCATGCCGGTTCGGTTTTCATCGGCCCCTGGACGCCGGAATCGCTTGGAGACTATTGTTCCGGCACCAACCACGTTCTTCCGACCTATGGCTGGGCCCGCGCCCATGGCGCCCTGGGCATGGGCGACTTCATGCGCCGGATGACCTTGCAACAGGCCACCCGCGAAGGCCTTGAAGCGGTTGGACCCACCGCTGAAAAGCTGGCCGAAGTGGAAGGCCTGGACGCACACCGCATGGCCGTTCGTGCGCGGCTGAACAGCGAAGAGGAAAGTTGATGGGTATCGAATCGCTGGCGCGGCCTGAAATCGTGGCCATGAAGCCTTACTCATCCGCGCGTAAAGAGGCGCCGGGTGAAGGCATCCTGCTCAATGCCAACGAAGCGCCGCACGCATTGCTGGATGATCAGGACTCGTTGAACCGCTACCCGGAACCCCAGCCCGACCAACTGGTTGCCCGGCTGGCCCGTCTCTACGACGTGCCTGAAAAGTGGGTCCTGGTAACCCGCGGCAGCGACGAGGGGATTGACCTGCTGACACGGGTATTTTGCCGCGCCGGGCAGGATGCCATCCTGCATTGCCCGCCTAACTTTGGCATGTACAAAATAGCGGCACAGACCCAGGGAGCCGAGGTTGTTTCGGTTACCCGCGAGAGCCGGGGAGGTTTTCAACTCGACGGGCAAGCCGTGCTGGAGGCCATTGGGCAGAACGATCGGATAAAGCTGATATTCCTGACCTCCCCGAATAATCCGACCGGGGACCTCATCGAGGCTGAGTTTCTTGAGCGCCTGCTGAACATCACCCGCAATAAAGCGATCGTGGTCATGGACGAGGCCTATGCCGAATTCTGTGACCGGCCTTCAGCCACTTCCCTGATCAGGGGACATGAAAACCTGGTCGTTTTGCGCACCCTGTCCAAAGCCTGGGCAGCTGCCGGATTGCGCTGTGGTTCCGTGCTGGCCCAACCGTCCATCATCTCGCTGCTGCGACGGGTGATTGCACCCTACCCCTTACCCAGCCCGGTGGTGGGGCTGGCATTACGGATGCTGGAAGACGATGTGCTTGAGAAACAGCAGGCGCTGCTGATGGAGCTCAAAAGCAACAAAAAGAGCCTGCTGCATATGCTCAACCGTATTACGCGGATCCGTGAAATCATCCCCGGAGAGGCCAATTTTGTGTTGATTCGGGTTGATGAACCGGATGAACTCCTCCGCTTTTGTGCCAACAAAGATGTGATCATCCGAGGCTTTCCCGCCGACCCCCTGTTGCGGAATTACGTACGTATTTCGGTCGGCACCATGGAGGATATCAACGCACTGGCGAGCGTCCTGCAACAATGGGAGAACGAGAAATGAATACAGCCAAACGGCGGATTCTGTTCATCGACCGCGATGGCACACTGATCATCGAACCCGAGGACCAGCAAATCGACTCGCTGGAGAAGCTGGAACTGATCCCGGGGGTCATTCCGGCCCTGCTGGAACTAAAACAGGCCGGGTACGAATTCGTCATCGTCAGCAACCAGGACGGACTGGGAACCGATTCTTATCCAACCCGGGACTACGAGATTCCGCAGCAGAAAATGATCGATATTTTCGCGTCGCAGGGCATCACGTTCAGCGACGTCCTGATCGACCCGCATTTTGAGCACCAGAATGCCCCCACCCGCAAACCCGGCATCGGCCTGGTGCTGGACTACCTGAAATCAGGCGAACTCGACCTGGCCGACAGCTGGGTGATTGGCGACCGTGAAACCGACCTGCAGCTGGCGGAGAACATGGGCATCGGCGGCCTACGTATCGGGCGACGGATTCGAGGACTGGGCTTCCATCACGCACACACTGGTGAACCGCCCCCGGGAAGCGACCGTGGAGCGCAAAACCAACGAGACCGACATCCGCGTTTTTGTCGACCTGGACGCCGGCGGCAGCTGCCTGGCTGCAACCGGAATCGGCTTTTTTGACCACATGCTGGACCAACTGGCCAGCCACGGCGGCTTCAGGCTGGAGCTGAGTTGCCGCGGCGACCTGGAGATCGACGAACACCACACCGTCGAGGATTGCGCACTGGCCCTGGGCCAGGCGCTGAACAGCGCCCTGGGTGACCGGCGCGGCATCGGCCGCTACGGCTTTCGTGTTGCCGATGGATGAATCGCTGGCCGAGGTCGCGATCGACCTGTCGGGCCGCCCGGCCATCGTGTTCGATGCTGAATTTCCCCGTGACAACGTCGGGGATTTTTCCACCGAGATGGTGCAACACTTTTTTGCCTCGCTGAGCCAGTCACTGGGCGCTGCCATTCACCTGAAAGTCCGGGGTGAGAACACACATCATATGATCGAAGCCCTGTTCAAGGGCGCCGGGCGGGCGCTGAAGCCGGCCCTGTCACGACAGGGCCGCAAACTGCCCAGCACCAAGGGAATGCTCTGATGTCGATCGCAGTAGTCGATAGTGGCGGTGCCAATATTTCCTCGGTACTGCATGCTTTGCGGCGCCTGGGAGCAGAGCCCGTCTTCACCGTCTGAAGCCGCAGAAATCCGGGCCGCCGACCGTGTCATCCTGCCCGGTGTCGGCGCCGCCGGCCGGGCCATGGAGGTACTGGAAGAGCGTGGACTGATAGAAGTGATCAGGCAGCCTGACACAGCCCGTTCTTGGAATTTGCCTGGGCATGCAGCTGTTGTTCGAGTCATCCGAGGAAGACAACGCCGAATTGCTTGGATTGATTCCGGGCCGCCTCACCCGGCTGGAAGAGCGCGAAGGCTTGCGCGTGCCTCACATGGGGTGGAATTCGATCAGCAATCAGAGAGCCCGATGCGCTAACCGACTCGCTCGACGAAAACTGGTTCTATTTCGTACATTCATACGCCGCGCCAATCAGCTGAATTCACCCTTTCATCGAGTCGCCATGGAATGACCTTCAGCGCCATCGTACGGAAGGACAATTTCTATGGCGCGCAATTTCACCCGGAACGTTCTGCGAGAGCCGGGGCCGAACTGTTACGGGGATTCCTGGAGAGCTCCATTGCAATGAGCATAACAATAATTCCTGCAATCGACTTGCTGGACGGCAGCTGCGTACGCCTGCTTCACGGCGACTTCGACAAGTGCAAAGTCTACGAGCTGGATGCCATCCGGCTGGCTGCCACCTATGCGCAGGAAGGCGCCGAGTGGCTGCACGTAGTTGATCTCGCAGCATCCCGGGATGGCGGAAAAGCAGATATCAGGCCCCTGTTGCGTTTGCTGGAAAACACCAGCCAGTCCGTGCAGACCGGTGGTGGCGTGCGCGGTGAAGCCGACATCACGACGCGACTGGAGAACGGCGCGCGCCGGGTGGTAGTAGGCAGCATATCGGTCACTGAACCGGAGCGGTTCGCCGGCTGGCTGGACAACTTCGGTGCAGACCGGCTGGTCGCTGCACTGGACGTCCGCATCGATGAAGAAGGCATACCCTGGCCACGCACGCACGGCTGGACCCAGGGCTCAGACCGCTCGCTGTGGCAGATGCTGGATTACTATTCAGACAAAGGACTGAAACACGTGCTGTGCACGGATATCGGCCGCGATGGCGCTATGACGGGCCCTAACCTGGACCTGTACAGCGAACTCACGAGCCGCTATCCCGACCTGGTTGTGCAGGCCTCCGGCGGCGTCAGTGGATTACTCGACCTGCAAAAGCTAAACGCGACCGGCGTCGACTCGGCCATCACCGGCAAAGCCCTGCTGGAGGGTTGCTTCACGGTCGCCGAAGCCGTCAAGGCACTATCGTGACCGCAGTAACCAATCTTGCTTCGCAGCATGGCTGCGTGGCCCGCAGAATCATCCCCTGTCTTGATGTTCGCGACGGCCAGGTCGTCAAAGGCGTACAGTTCCGCGATCACCGCGTGATGGGCGACATCATCGAACTGGCCGCCCGATACCGTGACGAGGGCGCCGATGAACTGGTCTTTTACGACATCACGGCCAGCCCCGAGGGCCGCAGCGTAGATATTGAATGGGTGCGCCGGGTTTCGGAAACCATCGACATCCCGTTCTGCGTGGCCGGCGGCATCCGCAGCGTAGAGAGTGCCGGCAGAATCCTCGCCCAGGGTGCCGACAAGATCTCCATCAACACCCCGGCCCTGGAGAACCCCGGCCTGATCAACGAACTGGTCAAAATTTTCGGCAGCCAATGCGTGGTGATCGGGGTCGATTCCATTGCCGATGGCCGGGCCTATGCACCGTTCGCTCCCACACCGGCACGCCGGATGCGATGCAGAGCCCCGGCAGGGAAACGCTCGACTGGTTGAAGGAAGTAGTTGACCGTGGAGCCGGCGAGGTCGTGCTCAACTGCATGTCCTCAGATGGCACGCGGGCCGGTTACGATATTGAGCAACTGGCCGCCGCACGAAATGTACTGCCGATCCCACTGGTGGCGTCTGGCGGCGCCGGAAGTGTCGCACATTTCGTTGACGTATTTGAGCAGGCGGATGTCGACGCCGCGCTGGCCGCTACGGTGTTCCACTCTGGCCAGATTCCGATTCCCGGCCTGAAACAATCGCTGGCTGAAGCCGGCATCGAGGTGCGCCCGTGATGATTACGAAACGCTGAAGATATCGAGACTGCTCGAGTGGCAGAAAATGGACGGCCTGATACCCGCCATCGTGCAGGACGCATTTGACGGACGGGTGCTGATGCAGGCCTTCATGAACCGCGAAGCACTGGTTCACAGCCTGCAAAGTGGCAGCGTCACCTTCTGGAGCCGCAGCCGGCAGCAACTCTGGACCAAGGGCGAAACCTCCGGCAACACGCTGAAGCTGGTGGCGGTTCACGCCGATTGCGATAGCGACTGCCTGCTGGTGATGGCCGTCCCGGCCGGCCCCACCTGCCACCGCAACACTGATACCTGCTTTGACGGCGAACAGAACACGGCGCCGCAACTGGCCTTCCTGGCCTACCTGGAACGGCTGGTCGCGCAGCGCGAAATCGAGCGCCCTGAAGGCAGTTATACGACACGTCTGTTCGAAGCCGGCGTAAAGCGTATCTCCCAGAAAGTGGGTGAAGAAGGTGTAGAAACGGCCCTGGCAGCCACCTCGGGCGACATGGAAGAACTGGTCAACGAATCTGCTGACCTGCTCTACCACTTGCTGGTATTGCTGCGCTCCTGCGACCTCACGCTGGCCGAAGTCACAGCGGTTCTGCAATCCCGCCACGCCACGTAGGAATCGCCAAAACCCTCGATCAATGAAGGCCCTCGTCTACAAAAAGTTTGGCCCACCGGATGTGCTGGAATGGGTCGATGGATGGCCGGAACCCGGGGTCTCCTCGCACCACGTGCTGGTCAGGGTGGAAGCCGGCGGCATCAACCCCAAGGATATTCTATTGCGCAAGGGTAAATTCAGCCGGACCCTGGCGCGTGATCCCCTGCCGCGGGTGTCCGGGTTGGATATGGCAGGCGAGGTTGTGGCGGTGGGTCCCGGTGTCTCTAAATTCGCCACTGGGGACAAAGTATTCGGCATGACCAACCGGTTCTCCGGCGGCGTGCATGCTGAACTGGCAAGCCTGAAGGAAACTGAAATATGCCTGGCGCCCGAAACCATTTCCCTGGTCGAGGCTTCGTCAGTTCCACTCGCAGCGCAGACGGCACTGCAGGCCCTCAGGGACTACTGCGACATCAGGAACGGGCAGGCTTTGCTGATCAACGGAGCCAGTGGCGGGGTGGGTCACTTCGCCGTGCAGATTGGAAAACTGCTGGGTGTTGAAGTTCACGCCGTCTGCGGCCCGGGGAATATCCAGTTCGTCGAATCGCTGGGAGCGGACCGGGTTTATAGCTACAAGGACCAACCCGCAAACTCGATCGAACGGTCGTTCAACGCCGTTTTCGATGTTTTCGGGAAACAGACCTGCCGGGCATTCGCCAGGCATCTGGGCAAGCATGGCATTTATGTAAGCACCGTGCCGAAACGGGAAACGTTTCTGGGTGAAGCCATGGCCATGATGGGACTATCCCGAAGGAGTCGGCTCGTCTTTGTTCGGTCCAGCTCCAGGGACCTGCAACAACTCAGGGAATGGATTGATGCAGGCCTGCTCAGGCCATTCCTTGAAGAAACCTACCCGGTGGAACGGGCTGGCGACGCCCACCGCCACATCGAATCAAGACATACCGTTGGCAAAGTGGCGATCCGTATAGGAGCCGCTTAAATCGTATCCCAGCGGAAGCGCTCAACCTCGAACGCATCGTCCGCCAGCGCTTTTAACAGCTCGTCTTCATTGTTGTCGATACGACGGAAATTCCGCTTTATCCGGATCCGGGCTTCGCGCACAAAGACCTTCAGAATATCGATTTCCTTCGCGGCTTTCTCAACACCATTGGCGTCAATCGATGCCTGTACGCGGCTCAGGGTGCATGCCATCACGAACAGGTCGATCATGATGTCGGCCAGTCGCTTGGTGGCAAACTGCTTACCAATGATGTTCTTGCCGTGTTTGCGCAAGATCCGGTCGGTTGCCTGGGCCAGGTTGCGGGTTTTTTTCTCGAATATGTCCGCCTGCGGCCTGATCGACTCATCCAGGCCCTGCAGTTTCCCCGTTTCACCACGACCCGTCCGCAGTTGGGCATGCTTGCGTGCATAGTCGGACAGCACGCCAAAGCCCTTGATCGGCTCGTTGAACACACCCTTCATCGAGCTGGATAGTTCCTTCAACTGGCTCGGCCACTTCATTCATCGCGGTCAGCGCGATAAACAGCCGCAGAATTTCATTGGTGCCCTCAAAAATCCGGTTGATGCGGGAGTCCCGAACAATACGCTCATAAGGATACTCGCGCATGAACCCATTGCCGCCGGCGATCTGCAGCGCTTCGTCGGCGCTGCGCGACAGGCATTCTGTAGCATAAACCTTGGAAATCGCCGCCTCGACGGCATACTCCTCGTACCCGCCATCGATCAGGCCGCCAACCATCGTGACCACGGCCTCTGACGTATAGCAATCAACGACCATCTGACCCACTTTTTCCTTGATCAGGCCATAGCTCGAAATGGGCTGACCAAAGGTCTTGCGCTCATTGGCCTGGCGGGTCGACAGTTCGATCAGGTGCTTCATCCCCCCCACCGAACCGCCACCCAGGCCGGTGCGTCCACTGTTCAGAATCTGCATCGCGACCTTGAAGCCTTTGCCAACCTCGCCCAGCACGTTTTCGGCCGGTACATGAACGTCGTCCAGAAGCACGGAAGTCGTGGAACTGGAGCGCAAGCCCATCTTGTCTTCATGCGGCCCGGTACTGACGCCCGGCATATCCCTGGTCACGATAAATGCGGTCATCTTGCCGTGCTCACCTTCAGCCGCCGTGCGGGCAAAAACGGTGAAAAATTCGGCAAAGCCGCCATTGGTAATCCACAGCTTGTTGCCATTGAGGACCCATTCATCGCCTTGCCTGACGGCGGTCGTCTTGATCGCAGCCGCATCGGACCCGGCTCCCGCCTCGGTCAGGCAGAATGCAGCGACCATTTCTCCACTGGCGAGTTGGGGCATATACCGGGCCTTCTGCTCTTTGTTGCCGAACAGGACCAGGCCGCGCATGCCAATGGAGCTATGTGCACCGATCGTGACGGCAACGGACGCATCATAGCGCCCAACTTCCTGCAACGTGCGCGAATACGCCATATTACCCAGTGCCATACCACCGTGTTCTTCGGGGATAATCAGCCCAAATAGCCCGAACTCCTTCAATTCGTCAATAAAATCAGGCGGCATTTCGCCTGCTACATCCCATTGCCGGAAATCCTCAGTACGCGGATCCAGCAGGTCTCTCACTGCGCCGGCAATTTCATGCAGCGTTTCTTTCTGGTCAGAAGAAAGCGCCGGGAAGGGAAACAGGACATCTTGCTCAATCTGCCCCATGCACAGGGAGCGCATGAAGTTGGAGGTGGCTTTATCAGGCATGGTCTTCTCCTGCAATCAATAACCCCATATTATGCCGTTAACAATTGCAGCACCATCATTGACTAATACTTTCAAGTAGACTATTTCTGTATAGCAACCGCAAATACTTCGCCGAAGATTTTTTATGATGGATCAGAACACCAAGGATGCAGGAACGATCGAGGCCCTGATGATGCGCTTGAAGGAATACCGCTTGCCACGTGCCAAGCGCATGCAGGAAAGAGTCAATGCCGGAGAAAAGCTCAGCGATGATGATATCGCGTTTCTCAAGCGTGTTTACAACGACAGCAGAAACACCTCCGCCCTGTTCGAGCGCCACCCGGAATACGATGAACTCCGGATTCGCGCTCTCGATCTTTATTCAGAGATCATCACCAGGGCGCTGGAGAACGAAAAAGCGCAATGAGGCTCGCCGCTAGCGCACCTGACCGCCTGGTATGATGAACGCCTGCAGCTGAACTACCGGTTTTTATAACTCCAGAAAATCACCCGGTTTGGGCAGGTGAACCGCGGCCCCGTTCCGTTCATGCAGGTAGCGTTTGAAATCTTCCTGCGCATCGACCTCACCGTGGACGAGATACACAGGTGGACGGTTTTCCATATTCTCGTACCAGTGCGCAAGGTCATCCTGGTCACCGTGGGCGGAAAGTCCGCCAACCGTGTGGATGGTCGCCCTGACCGGAATGGTCTGCCCGTGGATGCGCACCGTCTCTTCCCGGTTCACCAGGCGGCGACCCAGTGACCCGTTGGCCATGTAACCGGTAATCAGCACCTGGGTTTCTTCACGATCCAGGTTGTGCTTGAGGTGGTGAATGATCCGGCCGCCATTACACATGCCGCTGCCGGCAATGACGATAGCACCGGAGCGGATGCGGTTGATCGCCATGGATTCTTCCGGGCGACGGCTCAGTGTCAGGTTTGGCAGCAACGGCATCCCGCCGTTCTCGGTTCGCAGGCGCGTGGCCTCTTCATCGTAAAGGTGCGTATTTTCCCAGTAAACTTTTGACGTCTCGATCGCCATCGGGCTGTCGAGGAAAATCTGGAACCGCTGCAGACCCCACTCGTCGTAGTGCTTGCCAAGCTGATACATGATCTCCTGGCTGCGTCCGATCGAAAAGGCCGGGATCAGGATATTTCCCCTGCGACTGCGTTCCGAAGTCAGAATTTCACCCAGCTCCGCGATGGTCTGATCGCGATCGCGATGACGCCGCCCCCCATAGGTGCTTTCCATCAACACGACATCGGCGCGATCGATAGGCTCCGGGTCTTTCAGGATTGGAGTGTCGTACTGGCCCAGGTCACCGGAAAAGACGATTTTCCGTTCGACACCTTCCTCCTCAGCCCAGACCTCCACCGCACAGGAACCCAGGATATGTCCTGCATCCCTGAAGCGAACCTTTACGCCTTTAACGACATCAAACGGCTCACGGTACTTTCTGCCATGCAACTGGCGTATGACCTGCTCGCCCTCGGCCAGCGTGTACAGGGGCTTTACTTTCTTTCCGGTTTTTCGGCTTTTGTACTCGGCATCCCGCTGCGCCAGGTGCGCGGCGTCTGCCAACAGGATCGCCACCAGCTCACACCCAGCTTCCTGCGCAAAAATCGGGCCCCGGAAACCTCTCTTGACCAGCAGCGGTAACCTGCCGCAGTGGTCCAGGTGAGCGTGGCTTAAAACAACGGCATCAATTTTTGATGCCTCAAAAGGGAACGGGTCCCGGTTGCGCTCTTCGTCTTTGCGGCTACCCTGGATCAGGCCGCAATCCAGCAATACTTTGAACTTCCCGACATGCAGGATGTGGCAGGACCCTGTTACTTCGGCAGCGGCGCCGAAAAACTCAATTTTCATCACAATCTCACTCGGCAGGCTTTTCCTTCATCATTCTCGCACGGACCAGCGGTATGGGCGGACCACCGAAAGACAGGAACGTATCGTGGAAATTCCCGCCAGGACTCACGGCCATCGCGCAAGCCGGTCCAGTCATCGCGTAAATCCCGGATCATCAATTTACCCAGCGTGTAATTGAGATAGGCCGGGTCGTAAGTGCCGCGGGCGGCCTGTTGCCGGGCGGTTCCCTCATCCTGGTACGCCTCTTCCATGAACAGCTGCTCGGACTCCTCAACCGTCATGCCCTTTGTATGCAGGCCGATGGCGGACAGGAAACGGGCATTGCGCAAAAGTGCGTTGGCCAGCTGGCCGATGCGGGTTTCGGCTGACCCATCGCGCAGGCCGGCCTCCAGCATCATCTCTTCCGTGTAATGGGCCCAGCCTTCGCCGAAGGCATAGGTTACAAATACCCGGCCGAAATTCCAATCGGCACGGTTGGCGTGGACAAAATTCAGGAAATGTCCGGGCCAGACCTCATGGACCGAAGTGAACAGCAGGTCAGACTCGCCGGGAATATAGGCCCGCTGGACTTCCTCCGACCAGGCCGGATTAGGGGGTGAAATGTAATAAACCGATGGCTGGTCTTTCTCATAGGGTCCCGGGATGTTGATGTAGGCCGAGTTGGAGCGGGCATACGGAGGCGATTCGGCTACCAGCGCTTCTTCATTGCCCGGAATCGTCACCAGGTCTTTCTCGATCAGGAAGGCCTTGGTTTCCGCCATCTGCAAGCGAGCCGTCTCGACCGGGCCGCCAGGCGGTTTGCGGTTGGCCATCTTCGCGAAGCAACTGCGCACGCTCTCACCCGGCGCAAACTCTGCGCAGGCTTCACCCAGTGCAATCTGGTTGCGCTGCATGTCTGCCTCGCCCAGGGCTTCCAGTTCCTCCAGTGAGATATCGACGCGCTCGGTGTCGTAAATCATCTGCTGGAATAACTCTGCGCCCAGGGCGTAATCTTCGGTGGCCGTGGCCAGGTTGGACTGCAGCCACTCCGCGAGCTCACGCATGGCCTCCGCTGCCGCCAGGGTTGGCCGCCGCGAACCTGGCCTGCAATTCAGCGTCTTCAACAGCGGCAAAAACCGTGGGCACGTCGTTCCTGAAGTAGTCAGCCATGCCGCCAAAGGAATCGATACCGTATTGCAGTCGCGTGCGTGACATAGGCATACGCAGGTTCGCCCGGATCTGCCCGGCTGCACGCGGGATATTGCCGGCAAAGCGGGTGAAGGCCTCCATGCGCTCTTCCAGCGGCGCATAATCCAGCGTGATGTACGGGCTGGGGTCCAGCGAGTCCGACATCCAGTCGAAATAAAACGCCGGATTGACGAACGGCCATTCGGCCTTGTCGAGCCAGAACAGCTGCCGGTCGATGGAGGCCACCAGGTAATCGCGCTGGTATTGACCCTCATCGCCCAGTGCCTCGTCTTCAAACGCCAGGGCTCCATCGCGCGCCACTTTCAAGCGCTCAATTTCAGCGGCGATGCCTTCAGCGCTCCAGTCCTGCAGCATCCCATCGTATTCATGACGACCCTGGAACACGGCCCATCCCGGATGCGTTGCCAGGTAGTCTTCGATGTATTGATCAACGAAAGCCTCCCATGCGGGGGAAGGCGTCATAGAAGCTGCGGTTTTCGCGCTTTCTTCGGCCGGGGCAGGCGCCGGTGGATCGGCAGGCTTGCACGCAACGGCAAGGCATAAAAATACCGCGAGACCCATCAGTCTCGCGGTTGATTTAAAAATTGTCATTGTTTGTTTTACTTCACACCATGCATGAGTTTATTGATCAGCGGAGCAACCACCAGGTAGAAGACGCCGAATCCAAGCCCGATCATGAACAACATCATGTAGGTATCGGAATACTGGGTTATCGCAGCACCCGCTTCAGGCCCGTGACCACCACCGGACGCGATCGCAGCAATCAGGCCGGCCACATACTGCGCCATGGCGATCGACAGGAACCAGCCGCCCATGGCCATACCGGTTTCTTTCTCGGCTGCCAGCTTGGTCACCATCGACAGCCCGATCGGCGACAGGCACAACTCACCGGTGGTATGTAGCAGGTAGCAAAACGCCAGGAAGATCCAGGGAACCAGTCCGGCCGCATTCTGGAAATTGGCGATGGCAAACACCAGTATGTAGAAACCCGATAGCAACCTGGATCAGGCCAAGCGCGAATTTGCGCGGAATGGAGGGGTTCATGTTGCGCTTGTCCAGCCAGGGCCAGATCGCGGCAAACAGCGGCGCAAACAACAGGATATAAAGCGGATTGAGCGACTGGAATATGCCAAAGCCACCCGCCTGCCAGGTTTCCATGCTGCCAAACATCGGTGTCACGAATTCACGCGCAAAGAAATTCATCGAACTGCCGGCCTGCTCGAACAAGGCCCAGAAACAGGCGTTGGCGACGAACAGGATGATCATCGCGATATAGCGCTGCAGCTGGACTTTGTCCCCGCTCTTGACACCGGAAATGATGAAATACGCGATCAGGCCCAACATGATAGCCGATCAGCAAGTAGCCCAGGATTTCGCTTTCTGAAAGCAGGAAGAACACACCAACGGCCATGACCAGGGCGCCAAGGCCGACCAGGAAGAATCGACCCCAGCCTTCCTTACCTTTCGGAGGCAGCCCGACGTGGCCGAGTGACCTCTTGGCCACTTCGAGGAACAGTGTGGACAGGATCATGCCGATCGCGGCCGCGAAAAAGCCCCACTTCAGGCCCCAGGTCGCACCGATCCATGTGGCGGTAATCAACGGAGCAATCAAGGCGCCGAGGTTGATACCCATGTAGAAAATGGTGAAACCGGAGTCACGGCGCACATCGCCCGGGGCGTACAGCTTGCCGATCATGGTCGAAATATTGGGCTTGAACAGACCGTTGCCTGCCACGATCAGCGCCAGGCCGACCAGGAACCATGGTCAGGTCCTCAAACAACAACACGAACAGACCGGCAGCCATGATGATGGCACCGAGCAGGATCGACCGCTGGTAACCCAGCACGTGGTCAGCGATGTAACCACCGATGATGCCGGTGGCATAAACCAGGGCCGTGTAGCCGCCATAAACCAGGCTGGCCTGCGCGTTGGCCTGGTCACCGAGGTGACCGAAAAATGTGGTTGCGACATACACTGCCAGCAGTGCGCGCATTCCGTAGTAGGAAAAACGTTCCCACATTTCGATGTTGGAAAGTTGCCAGAGTGCCTTCGGGTGCCCCATGAACTCGCCGGGTGGGATAGCGTGGCCGGTTTGCTGCTTCGGTTTGGGTGTTCACTCGTTCCCTCCGAGTCTTGTTTGAAGTGCGGCAAGCATAACAGACCGCACACTGAGTTGGGAACGGTACGCGATCAGCATGACGGGCACTACGCGACGCGTGCAATAATCGGTGCTCATCCCCGGAACAATGAACTACAAAGGTAAATCAATGGACCAGCAATCAGTACAAAAATTTGTCGATGAAGTCTGGACGGACTCGATCGTTCCCGAACTCGTTGAATACATCAAGATTCCGGCCAAGTCGCCGCATTTTGATCCCGACTGGGAAAAGAACGGCTACATCGAAGAAGCCGTTCAGCAGATTTTCGCCTGGTGCAAAAAACAGGACGTCAAGGGAATGGAGTGCGAGATCGTTCGCCTGCCCGGCAGAACGCCGCTGATCTTCATGGACATTCCCGGTGACAACGACGACACCATCCTGATGTACGGCCACCTCGACAAGCAGCCGGAAATGACCGGCTGGGCTGATGGCCTGGGTCCCTGGATCCCGGTGATGAAGGACGGCAAACTGTACGGCCGCGGCGGCGCCGACGACGGTTATGCCGCCTACGCTTCGCTGACCGCCCTGATGGCACTGCAGAGAGAGGACATGCCCCATGCGCGCTGCGTGGTCATCATCGAGGCCTGCGAAGAATCCGGCAGCTATGACCTGCCGCTTCTACATCGATCACCTCAGAGACCGGATCGGCACACCTTCGCTGGTGGTTTGCCTGGATTCCGGCGCCGGCAACTACGACCAGCTGTGGCTGACCGTTTCCCTGCGCGGCATGGCGGCCGGCACGCTCAGCGCCGATGTGCTGGAGGAAGGCGTGCATTCCGGCTACGCCTCCGGCGTCGTGCCTTCCAGCTTCCGGGTGCTGCGGCAACTGATCAGCCGCCTCGAGGATGAAGACACCGGGAAAGTTCTGCCGGACTACCTGCATGCCGAGATCCCGGAGCAGCGCATGCAGCAAAACCAGCGCATGGCCGATGCGCTGGGTGACGGCGTATTCCAGGCTTATCCGTTCTGCGACGGCGTTCAGCCCCAGGCCGACAACAACCTGGAGCGCTTGCTGAACCGCACCTGGCGGCCGGCACTGTCGGTCACCGGTGCCGAGGGCATGCCGTCGCTGGAATCGGCCGGCAATGTACTGCGTCCGCACACCGCGCTGAAACTGTCGATGCGCCTGCCGCCGACCGTCGATGGCGAAGAAGCCACCGGAAAAATGAAAGCAACGCTGGAAGCCGACCCACCCAATAACGCCCGGGTTTCATTCGAAGCAGACCACGCGGCATCCGGCTGGAACGCACCGGACATCGCACCCTGGCTGCACGACTCGCTGGAGAGCAGCCTCGCAGGCAGCCTACGGCCAGGGCGTGATGTACATGGGTGAAGGTGGCACCATTCCGTTCATGGCCATGCTGGGTGAGTTCTTTCCCGCAGGCCCAGTTCATGATCACCGGTGTACTGGGACCCAACTCCAACGCACACGGCCCGAACGAGTTTATCCACATCCCGTTCGCGCAGAAGCTGACATCCTGCGTCGCCCGGGTGATCGCGGACCACCACCAGCGGCAGGACGCCTGATCGCAATCAACCCCTCCACCCAATTAATGGATTGACGTATTTTTACAAACATTACATACTTGCAAACAATAATAATGAAACTGACATATCCCCTTTGAGGAACACAACTATGAAATGGCACGTAAATTTAATGAAATGCATGGTTCTTACGTTGCTGACCACACTAACCGTTTTGGCCAGCAACCCGGCTATCGCGGCCACATTGTTGGCCGGTGATCAGGCCGGCAACCTGTACTCGGTTGATACCGTCACAGGCGTCGGAACACCGATTGGGCAGGAAACCGGGTTCCCGTTGTCCACTGAGATCGAATATGACTTTGGAACAGGGACTCTCTACGCCGACGAGACCAACGGTGCTATCAATCTGCACACCCTCGACATCGCTACGGGACTGTCAACTGGATTTGTACCACACCCCTGCTGTGCTCTGAATGGCATGGAATTTGTAGGCCCTGTTCTGTATGGAACGAACATCGAAATCGGGGGGGGGCCTTCCACCCTGGTAGTCGTTGACACGGTAACCGGAGCCTACACTCCTATTGGGCTGACAGGCACAGGCCCAATCTCAGGGCTTGCTTATGACTCCGGCTCGGCAACCATGTATGGCGTAACCGCGGGCGGAGCCCCAGCTGTCCTTGTCACTTTGAATTTAACAACAGGTCTTGCGACCCCGGTCGCCAGCCTGGTAGATGCGGCCGGTGCGCCATTGTCCAGAGTTGGCAGTATCGAATTTGCATCAGACGGCGTTCTCTACGGGGGCTTCGGGTCGAATGCGGCTGTCAATGCAGGTTCGCTTGTCAGCATCGACACCACGACTGGCGTATCGACCTTGATAGGCCCGACAGGAATGGGAGGCATTACCGGACTCACCGCCACTGACACCGTCACCGATGCTTCAGGAAGAGTGGGCATCAGGGTCACCAAGACGTTTACCGATGGCAGCACGGACTCTGTTGATGTGACGCTGACCTGTAACAGCGGCCTTCCGCTGGTACAGGACTTCACCATCGCCGGCGGAGATCCGGCTGGCGTGACTTTCGTCGTCACAGACCTCCCGCCTACCGGCGCCACCTGCACGGTGACAGAGACCGGTGGTCCGGACGGCTACACGCCGATTCTCAATGGCGGCGCAGGCTGTGAATTTACAGATGTAACCGGTGGTTTCACCACTTGCGAGATTGTGAATGCAGCTGACCCGGCCACGTTTACCGTTAATAAGGTTTGGGAAGTGAGTGAAGCAGGCGGTGGTGATGACGTCGTTCGTGTCGCTGAAATAATCATTACCTGCGATGCTGAAATCGTGGGCGGTTACCAGGACGATGATGACAAGAGTTCAGAGGGTACCCCAACGGGTATTCCAATGCCCCCGGGTTACGGCGACTGGATGTATGACGGGACTATCGAAGGTGACGATTCCCTGTCAGTAACTGTTGACACCAGCATGGGTCCGGCCACCTGCTCGGCTGAAGAAACTTCAGAACAGTCTGGTGTGGAATCAACTGACGATTGCGGTCCGAGAGAGATCGACGCTGGTGAGACTTCAGAATGCACCATCACCAACACGGTGTTCTTCGAAGGCATCCCGTCACTGAACCAGTACGGTCTGGCCATCATGGCCCTGTTGATGCTGGGACTGGGTATGGTTGGATTCAGGCGTTTTGTCTGATCGGCCGTAGCTGACAAGCGTAAAATCAAACCCCGCGACGGGAAACTGTCGCGGGGTTTTTTTATTGGAACACTTAAGAGCACTTAATGATCGTACAGCAGGCAACCAACGGGCTTCAGTCCCCGGGTTCCCGGCTGATTTCGGCGCTCTGCATGCGTTGCCACGCGTCACGAAAATCCTGCTCCGATTCACTGTCGTCATCGCGCAGCACCTTTTCCAGTTCTTCGATGTTTTGCCGCACCGCCAACCCGTATTCATGCTCGTCCCCCCAGACTTCAAAGAGCTTCTGCAGCCCCTCTTCGTCGTGCTTTTTGAAGGTACGCATCAGGCGATAGGCGCGCACATCGTCGTAACCCAGCAGCTTCAGCGCTTCTTCACCCATGATCAGCGCAGACCCAAACGTCTCACGGGTGATCACGTCCGCACCGGCATCCATCAGGCGGTAGGCGTGTGGTCGGTCATAGGCCCTTGCCAACACGCGCAGATGGGGAAAGAACTGCCGCGCCGCAGTCACCATCTGCACGGCGGTGTCGCGCTCGTCGATGGCGATCACCAGCAATTTTGCCTCGTCGGCACCCGCTGCCTGCAGCAGCTGCAAGCGGCTGGCGTCCCCGTAAAATACCTTGTAACCAAAACGGCCGGTCAGTTCGATCTGGCTGGAGTCGTGATCCAGCAGAGTCGTGCCAATGCCATCAGCGGTCAGCAAGCGGGAGACAACCTGGCCAAAGCGGCCGTAGCCAGCCACGATGACCGGATTGGGGCCCGCATCGATTTCCTCGTCTTCCTGCGGCGAGACGCAGTCGACAAAACGGGGCTTAACCCACTTGTCGTAAAAGATGATCAGCAGCGGGGTCAGCATCATGGTCAGCACGACAACCACGATCAGCAGATTGGACAGTTCACTGCTGATCACCCCATTCTGGATACCAAAGGAGAACAGCAGGAAAGCAAACTCACCGCCTTGCGCGAGCAGGAATGCAAACATCAGGTTGTCCGCCAGGTTCAGGCGGAACAGCTTGCCCAGGATGATCAGGACAACAAACTTGCTGACAATCAGCGCAGCGACCAGCCCGAATATCAGCAACGGCTGACCGGCGACAATGGCGAAATCAATGGCTGGCGCCGACAGAGATAAAAAACAGGCCCAGCAACAAGCCCTTGAAAGGTTCGATATTGGACTCGAGCTCATGCCGGAATTCGCTTTCCGCCAACACCACGCCGGCCAGGAACGTACCCAGCGCCGGGCTCAGGCCGACGTACTCCATCGCCAATGTTATGCCGACGACCAGCGTCAAGGCCATGGCGATGAACAACTCCAGGCTGTGAGTTGAAGCAATCCAGTGAAACACAGGACGCATCAGGAAGCGGCCACCCACTACGATTCCTGCCATCACACCGAGTACCAGCAGGCCCCTGAGCCAGCCGGCCAGGCCGGCCTGGACACCATGCTCTGCTGCCTCGGAAAGCTCTGCCCCTACCCCTTCCAGGGCCAGGAAGGGCAGCATCGCCAGTATGGGAATCACGGCAATGTCCTGGAACAGCAACACCGAGAATCCTGCCCGGCCCGCTGCCGTGCTCATCCACGAGCGTTCTTTCAGCGTTTGCAACACCATGGCCGTAGATGACAGAGACAGGATCAGGCCAACCGCCAGCGCGGTCTGCCAGGGCAGGCCCAGGTACCAGGCCGCTACGCCTACGGCCGAAGCCGTGACGACCACCTGCGTCCCACCCAGGCCCAGAATCGGTACACGCATTCGCCAAAGGACTTTCGGCTCCAGCTCCAGCCCCACCAGGAACAGCATCAGCACGACACCAAACTCGGCGAAGTGCATAACGTCCTGGCCTTCCGGCCCGATGAAACCAAAAACGAAGGGCCCGATGGCCACGCCCGCCAAGAGGTAACCCAGCGCGGAGCCCAGGCCCAATCGCTTGGCCAGAGGAACGGCCACCACAGCAGCCAGAAGATAAACGAACGCCTGGGAAAATACGCTAGTGAACATGGGTCGGTAATCCTGGCTTAATGAGTTTAATCAGCACAGTGTACTGACTGGTGACAGACCACGTCGGTGTCGTGGCGTTCCATCTGGATGGTGGAATGGTTGATAGAGAAACGAGATTTCAGCTCTTCCGCTGCTTCGTTCAGGAAACGGTCACTGTCGGGAAACACATCCATCACCAGGTGCGCCGTCAGGGCCGTGTCGGTCGTGCTCATGGGCCAGATATGCAGGTCGTGCAAAGCCGCCACGCCCGGCAGGCTGGACAGGTATTCACGTACCGCTCGCGGATCGACATTGCGGGGGACGGCATCCACCGCAAGGTTCAGCGAATCCCGGAGCAGGCCCCAGGTGGAAAGAAAAATGACCGCGGCAATGACCAGGCTGATCACCGGGTCCATCCAGTTCAGGCCGTAAAACAGGATCAGGGCGCCTGAGACCACGACGCCCAGCGAAACGACCGCATCGGCCGCCATGTGCAGGAATGCGCCGCGGATGTTCAGGTCATGATCCTTGCCGGAAAGGAAAAACAGGGCTGTGACCGTATTGATGACCACACCGATGGCGGCCACGATCATGATGGTCTTACCCGCCGGCTGCGGCGGATCCATCAGGCGATTGACCGCCTCCCAGCCAATGGCGCCTACAGCCCCCATCAACAGCAGGCCGCTGAACACCGAGGCAATGATGGTTGCCCGTGAATACCCGTAGGTCCGGCGCGCGGAGGGCCGTCTTTGCGCCAGTGCGGCGGCGCCCCAGGCCAGCAGCAGGCCCAGCACATCGCTCAGGTTGTGGCCGGCATCGGTCAGCAAGGCCAGCGAGTCCGACATCACGCCGATACGCGGCTTCGACGATTACAAACCCAAGATTCAGAATCACACCTGCAGCGAACGCCCGGTTGTAGTTCGGCGGCGCGTGGTGGTGATGATGGCTGTCGTGTCGGTTCAATAATCTGCCCGTCGCTGACTTTATGATATGGATTGTATCAGTACGACCCAATCTTCTTTAAAATCAGGTTTTGACCGAATAATAAGCAGGTACCGCAATGTATGACACAAGACGAATCTGGTTCAACGGCGAGCTGCGCGACTCCGCAGACTGCATGGTTCACGTGGCAAGCCACGCGCTGCATTATGGCTCTTCCGTGTTTGAAGGCATTCGCGCCTATGAGACCCCCAATGGCACCTGTATCCTGCGCGGAATGGACCACCTCAAGCGCCTGAAGTACTCGGCCGAGGTTTATCGTATGCCGATGCACTACAGCGTCGAACAACTGCATGATGCCTGTTGCGAAACCATACGTGACAGTGGCCTGGCCAGCGCCTACATCCGTCCGCTGATTTCGCGCGGAAACTGTGGACTCGGCGTGATCCCCAAAGACATGGACCTGGTCGACACCGCGATCATCGTCAGTCCCTGGGGTGCCTACCTGGGCGAAGAGGGACTGAAAAACGGAATCAAGGCTTGTATCACCTCGTGGAACCGGCTCGCGCCCAACACCATGCCACCTGGCGTAAAGGCCGGCGGCAACTACCTGTCCAGCCAACTGATCGGCCTTGAAGCCCGCGAACGTGGTTTTGAGGAAGGTATCGGGCTGGGAACCGATGGTTTGCTGAGTGAAGGTGCCGGCGAAAATATTTTCATGGCTCAGAAACGGCAGATTGCTGACCCCGCCCGCTTCCGCCTCGATCCTCAGCGGCATCACCCGCGACAGCGTCATTATTATGGCGGCCGAGATGGGAATGGACACAACCGAAATGACCATCTCGCGTGAACAACTCTACGGCGCGGACGAAATCTTCATGACCGGAACGGCTGCCGAGGTGACCCCGGTGCGGCAGGTTGACCACATGACCATCGGCAACGGTGGCTGCGGCCCGGTCACGAAACAGCTGCAGGATGCATTTTTCGGCCTGTTCAACGGACAAACCCAAGATAAATGGAACTGGCTGGAGCCGATTTAATCCATCCGGGTGACAAAAAACGTCAGTCCACCTGACGTAAAGCGACATTTTCCCACTTAAGCTACCCCGGTCCACGGGGTAGTAAACCTTTATCTTATTGATTAATAAAAATATATATTAATTAGATCCGTCTTGGCTCGATTCTTGTATTTATAAGGTTGTAGTAACTAACTGACTGGTAGCAGTTAGCGGGAGTACCCGGGGCCCTGCCCCTCTTTGCCCAATCAGGGCCTCGGCACTCCCTCCTTCAATTTCGGAGGAAACAGACCAGACTAATTTATGGAGCTTTTGTCATGGACGACAAATTAAGAAAGCTAAAGTCTTTTTTCGTATGGCCACAAAAGCAAAAAAATCTTCGCCACCTGCCAGCTGAGCTCAGATCAGCAGGCACAGCCTTTTCCGGGTCTATAGCCCGTCCGCACATCAGCTTGAAAGCACGAATGCTTGGGGGACAGGCAGAAACGATCATGCGCCTGGGGGGTTCTACGCGCTGATCACTAAAAATGTCCTCATGCAACAGATCAGCATGTAACCAGGGCATAGTTAAGACTTTAGACCCGGCCTCGGCCGGGTTTTTTTTCGCCTGCCAATCAGAGACACTGTCACGCATGACTCAAGCCCCACTCACCAGACAGGACATTTTGTTCCGCAACCACGGCCTGCTGGGCGTCAACAAGCCGGCGGGAACCCCGGTGCATGGAAGCCGGATGCTGGAGGACCAGCCGCAAACCCTGTTGAGCCAGGTTCGTAATCTGGAAGGCTACATGGTTCACGCCATCCACCGGCTGGACCGGCCGGTTTCCGGTGTCATGCTATGACCGGTGACCGCGACAGCTAAGGAACTGAGCCAGGCTTCGAAAACCGGAAGATCCGCAAGTGCTACCTGGCGGTCGCCAGGGGCTGGACGCAGCGCAGGGAACCATCTCGCATGAACTGCTGCCGCCAAACGACGAACGCAGGCCGGATCGTTGCGCGCGAGGCCATTACGCGTTTCGAACAGATCGCCCGCGTGAAACCCCTCACGCGGTCAGCCCTATTCGAGTTCCCGTTACAGCCTGCTCGCGCTTTATCCTGAAACCGGCAGACGCCACCAACTGCGCCGCACCTGAAACACATCAGCCACCACCTGGCCGGTGACACCACCTATGGCCGCGGCGAGCACAACCGCCTGTTCCGGGAGGTGTTTGCCTGCCACCGGCTATTGCTTCATGCCTGGTCACTGGAGTTTCTGGAACCGCAGGAAGAGCAGCCCGTGCGCATAGAGGCGCCGCTGGACCAGGAGTTCAGCCGGATCGTGGACGTGTTCGGCTGGAATGAAGCGCTGAGCGCGTGGAATACCGAACGCCTGCGGACATTCAGAGAACGCTGGTGATGATGTAACCACCGGACTTTTCGTCGTGCTCCAGCGTAATCATCTCAAGCTTCTCCATTTCCTCCAGCATTTTGCCGAAAGAACGGAAACCGTGATAACTCTCGCTGAACCCGGGCTTGCGCCGCTTTAGTGCCTGCTTGACCATGGAACCCCAGATCTTATCCTCGTCGGAGCGCTCGGAAAACAGGCCGTCTATGGTTTCCAGCACCTGCTCAAATGCCTTTTCAGCACGCGCGTCCTGCTGATCTTTTTTACTGGCGCGACCCTCGGCGGGCTTGCGGCCATTGGATTTCTTTTTCGCCGGCTTGCGCTGTTTGGCAATCCGGACCAGGTCATCGTAGTAGATGAACTCGTCACAATTTGCGATCAACAGGTCCGATGTCGAGTTTTTGACGCCAACGCCAATGACCAGCTTATTGTTTTCTCTCAGCTTGGACACCAGTGGTGAAAAATCGGAATCGCCGGAAATAATGACGAACGTATCGACGTGGGACTTGGTGTAACACAGGTCCAGCGCATCCACGACCATCCGGATATCAGCGGAGTTCTTGCCGGATTGACGCACATGGGGGATTTCGATCAGCTCGAAAGACGCTTCGTGCATGCCTGCCTTGAAGCCCTTGTAGCGATCCCAGTCACAATAGGCCTTCTTGACAACGATATTGCCCTTGACCAGCAGCCGTTCCAGAATTTCTCCAATGTCGAAGCGCGCAAATTTCGCGTCGCGCACACCCAAAGCGATGTTTTCAAAGTCACAGAACAGGGCGAGACTCTTGGTTTCGTTGGACATGGCTGATGTACCTGGTGAGAGTTTCCATTTTACGTCAAACAGGAAAGAGCCGCTGAATGTTTTCGATTAGCGTTATCATTCGCCCATGCAAACCAACAGCAACGATTCAACGCCCTATTACCAACTTGACCCGGACACCATCCTGCAGGCGGTCGACTCCACCGGTCTGCTGACGGATGGCCGGTTGCTGGCACTGAACAGTTATGAAAACCGTGTATACCAGGTTGGCATCGATGAATCCGACCCGGTCATTGCCAAGTTCTACCGGCCCGGCCGCTGGAACGACGCGCAAATTCTCGAAGAACACGCCTTTTCAATCGAACTGGCGGAAGCCGAAATTCCACTGATCGCACCCATGCTGATCAATGGACATTCTCTGTTTCACCATGAGGGTTTCCGTTTTGCGCTGTTTAAGCGCCAGGGCGGCCACGCGCCGGAACTTGAGGACCGGGACACCCTTTTGTGGCTGGGGCGCTTCATTGGCCGAATCCATGCGATCGGCAGATCCCGCCCTTTTGAATACCGGCCGGAACTCACGCCAGAACGCTTTGGCGACGAGTCAATTCGCACAATCCGGGAAGGACAATGGATGCCACCGCACATGGAGACCGCTTGGGATAGCCTGACCGGCGACCTGATGCTGCATATCCGCTCCGCCTGGGAACGTGCCGGCAATCCGCGCGTGATCCGCCTGCATGGCGATTGCCACCCCGGCAATCTGCTGTGGCGGGACGGCCCGTATTTCGTCGACATGGATGACTGCCAGTCCGGTCCGGCGATCCAGGACCTCTGGATGCTGCTGTCCGGCGACCGCCACGAAATGGAAGGTCAGTTCGCAGACATCATAGAAGGTTACAGGCAGTTTTGTGACTTTGACCCGCGTGAACTGCAACTGATCGAAGCCTTAAGAACGCTGCGCATGCTGCACCACGCAGCCTGGCTGGCGCGGCGCTGGGAAGACCCGGCTTTTCCAATTGCGTTTCCGTGGTTTGACAGCCCGCGTTACTGGGAAGACCTGGTGCTGGGCCTGCGCGAGCAGATGTCGGCGATGCAGGAACCTGCCATCAACCTGCCTTATTAATAGTGCGGGGGTACTTCGTGCCCGCTCGAAGAGCCGGGCATCGACGCTGACTCGGCGATATCTGTGAGTCTTTCGGCCAGCGACCTGACCCGTTGCTCCAGCCGCACGAGGTCAAGATCCTGGCGCGCGATGATTTCATTCAGATTTTCGATCAGGTCATCCTGGAATGCCAGCTTGCTTTCCAGTTCCTCCAGCCTCGACTCGATGCCGCGCTCCACCGTATTCATTCCTCTTCCGGGGGCTCCCAAAGCTCCACCCTGTTGCCATCCGGGTCAACGAACCAGCCGAATCGGCCGAAGTCATGCTCTTCCCGTTCTTTCAGCACTTCAGCCCCGCCGACCGCAACGTTTTCCAACGCCGCATCCAGGTCGTCTACCACCAGGTTGACCATATAGCCCTGGCCTGATGCGCCGAAATACTCGGTTTCCGCCGCGAATGCGCTCCAAACGGTGAAGGAGTTGGCGGGCATATCGGTAGGCCTGAAGCTGGTTCCGCGGGTGTCACCCCACTCTTCAACCTCGAAGCCAAGGTGCTCCTGGTACCAGGCGCCCAGCCGGGCAGGGTCTTTAGACCGGAAAAAAACCCCGCCTATTCCCAACACATGCCCTTTACCTGTTTGACTCATTACGCTTCCTCCTGACCCGGGCACCATGTTACCCCATGGGCTTTATGCTTGTGAGCCTTCCTTCGACAGGGTAGGCTTTTCGCCCTGTACGCAGGGAGCCGCACCAGCAGCGTGCAATTTGAAGGCACCCCCCGATCCCGTGACGCACATCATTCCTTCTTCTGGGCTTATGTGTTTGACTTAATGAGAGAAAACCTCACCACCGGGGACGACAATGAAACACCCAGCCTTGACCTTCACACTGGCGAGTTTATTAGCCGCAAGTGCCGGCTCAGCCTTCGCTTGCGAGTACGTTGCCGGCGAGACACATTTCGCTGAATACGCCACTTGCAGGTATGGAGAGGACGCCATCCAGGTAATCGACCTCCCACCGGATTCCGCCTGGGAAAAATGCGTCTACCAACTCGAGGCGTTCCGGCCGGCAAAATTACTTGCCGTAACCAAGATGAAAAATGGCAAAGAGGAACACAGCATCAATGCCCGCGGCAATATCGGCAACCCCTGCTACCTGACGAAGCAGGCTTGCGATGCAGCGCTGAAAGCACACAAGGCAGGTTCGAACTAGCACAAGCAGCCCGACCCGCCCATTCCAGCCTTACCTGAAGGCGGACTCCAGAACCAGTTGCATGTGGTTCCAGGAAGCCTGGTCCGCACGTTCGTCATGCCTCAGCGGGCAGGCCGTATTCTTCACCCTTGCTGGTGGCAATCGGGTTGCTGAACCCGTGCAAAGCGGTCGGCAGCAAAACGAACAGGCAATCGGCCTGCGTTTTCTTCATCTCGGCCTTGAACGCATCCACTGCTTCCGCCGGAATCAACACATCGTCTTCACCGTGGTAGACAGCTATCCGCGCAGTGACGTCACCACCCTCACCCGGCGCAGCAACTCCCAGCGGCAACGCGCCGTGGAATGATGCAACGGCTTTGAGATCCGCCGCGTAACGGGCCATGTGCAGGACAATCCCGCCACCCATGCAATATCCGATCGCAGCCGACGCGGTTTGAATCGGTGCTGGGGTGTGCTTTCAGGGCATCGAGTGCGGCGTTGAACCGGCTGCGAACAACAGCGCAGATCTCCGAGCAGGCCGTTCATCAACTCTCCTGCCTCGTCGGGATTTTCTGCTAACTTGCCAGCGCCATACATATCGAGCGCCATGCCGGTGTAACCCAGTTCAGCCAGCATATCGGCACGCCGCCGCGCATACGCATTCGTGCCCCACCACTCATGCACAACCAGCACTCCAGGACGTTGCCCTTCGATGTCACCGTCCCATGCAATATAGGCTTTCATTTCAACGCCGCCGGCGCTGTAACTCAGTTCTTCAGATTGAATATTGGCCATCGGTTTAATACGCTCCGTTGAATACTGCCAGGAATTTTACAGTTTACTGCAATCGGCAATTCATTGTGATTCAGCTATGCTGTCCCCAAATAACGTTCCAGTCTTCAAGGATTCAAAACAATGAACAACCCAGAAACCAGCAATGAAATCAAGATGGATGCTTCCGCCCTTTACCGGGAGGAAGTGTTTACCGACAACGCAGTTGGCACCCTGCGCCGTCTGACGCCGGTAACAGAAAGCGGCGACCCGGACCGGCCCGCCAGGCTCAGTACATAGGCTCTACCCAGGTGATGACATCAGCCGGCCCGCTGCCACTTTCCTTCGAAATCCCGGCAGAGTCTCTGAAAGAGGCCGCCGAGGCCTTCGGAGACGCTGCCAAGGGCGCGTTTGAAAAAACCATGGAAGAACTCAAGGAAATGCAACGCCAACAGGCATCCTCGATCGTCGTTCCCGGATCCGGATCCGGAATGGACCCGATGGGCGGCGGCATGGGTGGTGGCAATATCCAGATGCGCTGACTACACTGCACAGGATGCTGAGCAGAAAGTTCGGAAAGTTACTGATTGGAGCGATTGCCGCGCTGACCGCGCTTGTGTCCGGACCGGGGTTCACAGCCGATGACATCATCTGGCGCGAAGTCGATCCGGACAACCTGGTGTTCATGGAGTTGTATGAGGGCCAGGTAGTGATCGAACTCAACCCCTGGTTCGCACCCGAAACGGTCAAGCAGTTCCGCAAACTGGTCCAGGAGCAATTCTATCGCGGACTCAGTTTTTACCGGGTCATTGACGGTTTCGTGGCCCAGGGCGGCGATGGCAGCGACCTGGGTGAATTGAGCATGGTGCCATTGATCGATGCCGAATTCGAATGGGACCTTCTGGAGAGTACGCGTTTCACGCTGGTCCAGAAGGATGATCTGTACGCGCCTGAAACCGGCTTCGTGAATGGTTTCGCCGCCGCGCATCGACCGCAAAGAACAAAAAATCTGGCTCACCCACTGCCCCGGTGTCGTCGCCATGGCCCGCAATGACAGCCCGGACTCCAGCCGCACCGATTTCTACATCGTGATCGGTCAGGCACCACGCTACCTCGATCGCAACATGAATATATTCGGCCGGGTGATCGACGGCATGGATGTTGTGCAAAAAATCCAGCGGGGCCCGGAAAGTGAAAGCGGCATCTTCCAGAACGAAGAAAAAAGCAGCCGCATCCGTTCAATCACACTGGCGTCTGATATTCCGAAGAAGGAGCGCCTGTCGGCATTTGTAATGGATACCAACAGCAAGGGATTCAAGAAGCTGCTGGAAAACCGCCGCAACCGCAAACAGAAATTTTTCCACACCAAGCCGCCCAAAGTACTGGATGTCTGCCAGGTACCGATGACGGGCCGTATCACCAAGTAACGCGTTACGCGTCCATCGACTGGATAAACGCGTCTGCTTCTGCGATTGCCTTTTGCATTTCCGAAATCAGCCGTGCCGTGTCGCGCTCAATGCCGTCCAGCTCGTTGCGCAGTGCACCAATGGCCCGTGCGTTGAGGTTGTGTTTCAGCGCCAGCACCTGGTCCTGGAACGACTCGAGCACCGGGTCCATGGTGCTTTCGGCGCGTCGCATGGCTTTCATCATTTGCGCGTAGCGGCGTTGCGTGTCTTTGAGCAGTGACTCGCTGTTGCGCCGTAAATCCGCGCGTTTGTACTCAGCCAGCTCATTTTCCCATTCCGAGAACAGATCTTCGGCCACCGATTCGACGGCGTCAATGCGCTCGCTGACCTGCCCGGCTTCATCTACGCTCCGCTGATATTCCGTATTAAGGCGGTCATACACTTCTTCCAGGTCTCCGCCGTCAATAGCCACCACGCTGCGAAATTGCTCCAGCGCGTCCGCGAATTGTTCGCTGGCCTCGTCCTGGGCATCGCGCGCCTCTTCAACACGATCGACCAGGATATCGCGCTTCTCAACGCCAAAACCCTCCATGGTCTTGTAGTAAGCAGTGCTGCAGGAGGTGATGGAACCGGCAGCCAGTAACAGCGAGAAGAATGGGATCAAAATACGTTTCATCATGACTTGTTTCCTTCAGATTTCTCCGAACTGCAGGTCGGCGAGGCGAGCATACAGTTCATTGTTTGTCGTCAATTCCTTATGCGTGCCCACCGCCTCGATCCGCCCGTGGTTCATCACCAGGATGCGGTCGACCTTCTTTACCGTGGCCAGGCGGTGGGCGATGACCAGTGTCGTGCGATCCTGCATCAGGCCTTCCAGCGCCGCCTGCACCAGCCGTTCACTTTCCGCATCGAGTGAACTCGTCGCCTCGTCCAGCAACAGGATGGGGGGATCTTTCAGTATCGCCCGGGCAATGGCTACGCGTTGCCGCTGACCGCCGGACAGGCGCGTTCCGCGCTCGCCGAGAAAGGTGTCGTAGCCGTCCGGCAGATTATTTGATAAACTCATCCGCCGCAGCCATGCGCGCCGCCTCGCGCACTTCAGCGTCGCTGGCGTCGGGACGGCCGTAACGAATGTTCTCCATCGCGCTTTCGCCGAACAGGACCGTTTCCTGCGGAACCATGCCGATGTGCCGGCGCAACTCGCGTGGATCGAGTTTTGAAATGTCCTTGCCCTCGACCAGGATCTTTCCGGACAGCAGGTCGTAAAAACGCAGCAGCAACTGGAAACTGGTGCTTTTTCCCGCGCCCGAAGGACCCACGATGGCCAGCGTATCACCCGGCTCAATATTCAGGGTGAAATCGTCCAGGGCCAGGCTGTCCGGCCGCGAAGGATAGCTGAAGCGGACCTGTTCGAATCGAATCCGGCCCTCCATGCGGGCCGGCAGATGCTCGGGATGGTCGGGGGCCTGGATGGCAGGCTCTGCATGCAGCAGTTCGGACAGCCGCTCCATTGCACCCGCCGCACGCTGGATTTCACCCCACAGGCTGCTCAGCGCCGTGGCGGATGAGCCGACAAAGAACGCGTACATCAGGAACTGGCCGAGTTGCCCACCTGTCATTTGTCCTGCAATCACGGCGCGGGAACCGGCCCACAGGAACAGCGTCAGCATGCAGAACACCAGCACGAAGGCGAGGCCGATCAGTATGGCGTTCATCCTGATGCGCCGGACCGCCGTCAGGAAGCTGCTCTTGACCGCGTCTGCATAGCGGCTGATTTGCAGGTCTTCCAGCGTGAAAGACTGCACCGTCTGCATCGCGTTGAGCGTCTCGCCCGCCAGGCCGCTGGTGTCCGCAACGCGATCCTGCGACTGGCGCGACAGCTTACGGATATAGCGGCCGACGATGATGACCGGCAGCACCACTATCACGATTCCAACCAGCGTATAGGCTGCCATCTGGGGGCTGGTCAGGATCAGCATGACCAGACCGCCGATCAGGCTCAGCATGGAGCGCAGGGCGATGGAAAGCCCGGAACCGGAAATACTCTGCACCAGCGTAGTATCGGTGGTCAACCGGGACAGAACCTCACCGGTCCGCGTCACTTCGAAAAAGGCCGGGTCCATCCGGATCACGCGGGCGTATACAGCATTCCGGATGTCAGCCACCACGCGCTCACCCAGCCAGGTCACCAGGTAGTAACGCACCGAGGCAAACAGGCTGAAAACAACCGTGGCCGCCAGAAACCAGCCAAAATAGCGATTAACCGTGGCCAGATCCTGTGCGATGAACCCATTGTCGATCAGGTAGCGCAACGCAACGGGCATGGCCAGCATGGCGCCGGAGGCGATCAGCAATGCAATAATGGCCGCGATCAGCGTCCGGTAGTACGGCGTTATAAACGGCCAGAGGGTTTGTAGTGGTTTTAGCGATTTGGCGCGGGGCCGGTCACTGCTTGACTGTTCACTCATAGAAATGCCCCTGACATACCCGAAGAGTATGGGGGCATTTCAAGTGTGTTGAAAGGGCAGATCAGCCTTTCAGGCGGGGTGGCGAAGTCCTCTGCGGTTACGGTTCAGGTTCCTGATCAGCAGTTTGAGCAAGTAGCCCCCGGTCAAATCCCAACTATTCATTTTCTACGTCTCCACAATCTGTTGTTAATTACCAATACTCCGCGGCCACAGAAAAGTTGGTTACTCCTGTGAAAAATTTGCTTCAGACTACTCTCCCGCTGATTCTTGCCATTCCCGGGGATCAATCCGGTAATAGGATTGCAGGATTTCGAAGAGCTCCTGGTGGTGCCGGGCCATCCGCCGCGGCTTTTCGAAAAACGTCTCCGTGGCCACCGCGAAAAATTCCGCCGGGTTGGTGGCGCCGTAATGATCCAGCAGGGAACGCCGCCCAATGCGGGCATCACGTTGCAGAACCGCGTATTCACCGGACAAGGCTGCGGCCCAACTCCGGTAACTGGACTCACCCGCCAGCAGAGGCGCACCGTCTGTGCTGCCGGTCTCGCTGTCCAGCTGATGGGCAAACTCGTGCAACACGACGTTACTGCCATCCACGAAGTTACGGGCGCCGTGCAGCACGTTATCCCAGGCAAGGATGACTTTGCCGTTCTGCCAGGATTCACCCAGCAAACCTTTCCTGCCATGGCTGACGACACCGGATGCATCCGTTTCCGGACGCGTCACCACGAAGGCGCTGGGATAGATGATGATGTAGTTCAACCCCGCGTACAGTCCGCTGTTACGGTTCAGTTGCAGCATGCAGGCTTGCGCTGCGATCGTAACCCGCATTTCGTTTGTGACTTCCAGCCCCCCCGCGCCTGAAAAATGCTTCTGATGCAGGAACTGCTTGATCAATTGCCGCAATTGCAGACGCAGTGGCATTGGCAGGTTCCGGTATACGCCGATATTACGCTCGAGGATAGCAACCCAGTCTTCCGGAAAAGGGGCGGCGAGCGCCCGCTTCAGGCGGTAACGGGGCACCCACAGCGCCACTGCGATAGCGGCCAGAACCGCTAAAAGAAATATCCAGGGATTCATGCTGGCCTAGACTACCCGTGAATTCCCGCGGCAACCAGCAACGATTTGGCCATCACCATTGGGTCATTACCAGGAATTCAGAGCACAATTGATCTGTATCGCGGAAAAAAAGCACACATTGGCCTACTCTTAATGATGCGGAAACTCGTAACCGGGGTTTTCGTTTCGTACCGATCTTGAAAGCCGAGGATAAAGTGATGGCGATTGCACGAACCCTTAAATCCTACCTGGAAAGCCACAACGTACACTACGAAACGGTAGAACATTCCCATACGGATT
>CAVWXL010000037.1:0-6990 GCA_963759035.1 uncultured Gammaproteobacteria bacterium | reverse complement strand
TACGCATTCGGTCGGTGGCGTGACCGCCGAACGCAAACGCCTGCAGGACACGCCGGACCCCGGTCTCATTCCAGGCTTTTGGAGAGACGGTCTCGAGCCCGTTCAGCGTCGCCGGGAATGGCAATTTGCCCGTGGGATTTTTTTCGACCGGATACGCGCCTTTTGCCTGCCCCCAGAGCGGGAAGCAAATGACCAGCAACAAAATCACGAGCAGGAATCGAATTTGGTTTAAATTTTTCACTTATTTATCATACAACTAAATAGTGAACAAAATATGAAGGCACCCTGCGGGGAACCAAAGGCATATGAAATGATTTTTGATTTGCATTCACATACCTCGTTTTCCGATGGTGTTTTGACGCCACGGGAACTCGTACTTCGCGCGATCGACAAAGGCGTGGACGCGTTGGCCATTACTGACCACGATACGGTCGATGCGTACCGTGATTTACCGGCTGGCGAAATTGAAATTCGACTGGTTGCCGGAATTGAATTTTCCACCCAATGGGAAAATAGCGGAATCCATGTATTGGGATTGAATATTGATCCCGGCAGTGATGCGATCGTTGCCGGCACGCGTTTTCAAACCAAAGCCAGGAAGGAGCGGGCCCGGCGAATTGGTGAAAACCTTGAAAAAAAAGGATTTGCCGGCGCGTATGAAGGCGCTGCAGGCCTGTCAACCGGAGGCTACATTGGTCGCCCGCATTTTGCACATCACCTGGTAAATTCCGGGCGGGTGGATTCAGTGCACACAGCATTCAGGAAATACCTCGGTGCAGGCAAAGCCGGTGATGTCAAACAGCACTGGGCGGAGTTGCCACAGATTATTCAATGGATCAGGGATGGAAACGGCATTCCGGTACTGGCCCACCCATTGAAGTACAAGATGACGAGAACCCGTTTAAGGAAGTTGCTTGAACGGTTTATTGCCGAGGGTGGCCAGGGCATGGAGGTGGTTTCGGGCAAGCAACTGCCGTATCAGACAGTCGATATGGCGAAGTTGTGTGAAGAGAAGAATTTACTGGCGTCCTGCGGTTCAGATTTTCATATGCCGGACCAAATTTGGGCCGAGTTGGGTAAGTTCGCATCGCTTCCCGGCAATGTTACTCCGGTGTGGGATCGGTTTTAGGCGGCTTGTCCTCGGCTTTCTTGACACGGATCTTGTTACCACCCACTTCACGCGCATTGAGTCCCTTGATGGCCGCCTTGGCGTCACCCGGGCGGGGCATTTCTACAAAACCGAATCCCTTGGATAGGCCGGTTTTTTTATCCATAACGAGCTTGCAGTACTGGACTTTTCCAAATTTACTGAACAAATCCGCCAATTCGGATTCTGTTGTTTGTCGGGATAAATTACGCAGCAGAATTTTCATCCGTTCAGCATAGTTGAAAATGAAGTTTCAGGTTTTGCTATTTTCCCCTTTTCGTCCACCTTTGGTTAAGATGTGGGCCATGCACCTGGAAGATTTCAAAGTACTGACGTTTGACTGCTACGGAACACTTATCGATTGGGAGGCGGGCATCTGGGATGCATTTCAGCCGTTGATCATGAGTAATAGGCGGCAGGACCTGACCCGGGAAAAAGTACTGGCAGCCTTTGCTGTTTTTGAAAGCCGGCAGGAGTCCGCCACGCCGGCCATGAGTTACCCGAATGTATTGAGCCAGGTACACGGTGCTGTTGCAGACCGTTTTGGTCTTAAAACCACGACCCGGCTGGATGCGGATTTTGGTGGTTCAGTGCCGCTCTGGCCGGCATTTTCCGATACCGCTGATGCACTGCGAATCCTCAAGAAGCACTATCGCCTGGTGATTCTTTCCAACGTCAATCGTGAAGGCTTTGCGGCTTCCAACCGTAAACTCGGGGTTGAGTTTGACGCCGTCTATACCGCTGACATGATCGGAAGTTACAAGCCGGATCCAGCCAACTTTGAATATTTGCTGGAACAGCTGAGGCAGGATCTCGGGCTGGATAAGCAGGATATTCTCCACACGGCACAGAGCCTGTTTCACGATCATCTGCCGGCACAGTCCATGGGCCTGGCTACCACGTGGATTGACCGGCAGAGGCTCTCGGAAAGCGGCCGTTGGGGCGCCACAGCAAAACTGGATGAGGTGCCGTCGACGGATTTCCTTTTCCACTCCCTGGCTGAGATGGCGGCTGCCGTTGATGCGGGTTCCGGTTAGCGCGGATGGAGATCGAAGAATGAAGAAATTGTCGCCAGAGTCCTGGCTGGTCACAGCGGGGCGTCCCGAAGAACCGGGTGCTCCGCTGAATATCCCCATCATCCCGGCGTCGAATTTCGCGCTGGACGGCGATCGTGTCTATTCCCGTGAGAGTGGCACAGCCGGCTGGGAGTCACTCGAAGAAATCATGGGCGGGCTGGAGGGGGGTGAAGCCATTGCTTTTTCATCCGGTTTGGCGGCCGTGACAGCGGTTTTTGATCAACTGACTCCGAATGCCCGGGTCATGTTGCCGGATGACTGTTATCACGGGGTCTCGGAACTGGCGAGGATGGGAGAGGAGAAAGGCCGGTGGAGCTTGAGCCGGCTTGCCGTGGATGATACGGCAGGCTGGGTGACTGCCGCACGGGACTCTGATCTGCTTTGGCTGGAATCCCCATCCAACCCGCTGCTTACAGTCGCTGATCTCGCGACAATCTGCGCTGCTCCCCGAAAGGACGGTTCGCTGCTTGCGGTGGACAATACTTTTGCCACGCCGATCAACCAGAGACCACTGGAACTGGGTGCTGACATCAGTATGCACTCGGCTACGAAATTTATCGGCGGGCATTCGGACCTGCTGGGCGGGGTGTTGATTACCAACCGGCCCGGGTTGCTGGCAGGTATCAGAAACTCACGTACCGTGGGCGGGGCGACCCCCGGCACACTCGAGGCATTCCTGGCGGTGCGCGGCTTGCGAACCCTGGCGATTCGACTCGAAAAAGCGCAGGAAACGGCCGGGCGCCTGGCCCGTTGGCTGGATGCCCACCCCCTGGTAGAGCATGTCAGGTATCCGGGTCTGGCATCCCATCCGACGCACTCGATTGCAGCATCGCAGCTTGACGGCTTTGGCGCGATGATTTCATTTGATGTCGCGGGCGGGGCTGATGCTGCGGATGCCATTTGCCGAAATGTTAAGCTCATCAGGCACGCCACCAGCCTGGGTTCCGTCGAATCCACGATGGAGCGTCGTGCCGCGGTGCCCGGCCAGGAGCATTTGCCGGCTTCCCTGTTGCGCCTGAGCGTGGGAATAGAGTCGTTTGAAGATCTGTGTGCGGACTTGCAGCAGGCTTTTCGACTAAACTGAATGTGCACGAACTACCAATGAAAGCGGAGAGGAATTTATGTCCAAAAGAGACGAATACATCGAGAGAATGAAACAGCAGCTTGATGAGCTGAATGAGCAACTGGGTGAATTGGAAAAGAAGGGTGAAGCGACCCAGGCTGAATTCAAGACCAAGTATGAAAAGCAGATCGCTGAAGTGCGTGGGCACTATGCGACTGCCCTTGAAAAAATGGACGAAGTGAAGGAGGCCAGCGGAGACAAGTGGGAATCACTGGTGCACGAAGGCGAGAAAGTGCACAAGGCGCTGGTTCATTCATTCAACTATTTCAAGTCGGAGCTGAAGAAGTCCTGAGTTGTAACTAGAAAACCTTGGCGACCATGCAGCGCAAGCTGCCGCCGGCTTTCTCCAGTTCATCCAGTTTGGTGGAGTGGATCCGGAATCCCCAGGATTCCAGCCGGCTGCGACTGGACGACCGCAGAGCATCTGCGGCCGCCTGGCTCATGAACAGGTCCCGGTCGTTGAGTGATATGCAGTTGCCGACAAAGTGGTCTTTTTCGTTCTTGTCGAGCAGCAGCGTGCGTCCGGGAAATGCGGCCTCGATGGCCTCAACTGCGCCCGGTTCAGCACAGGCACCCGGGTACAGTACGCAGGCCCGTGCAGCCAGGATTGAGAACACCACGTTGGTGTGATACTCGTCAGGCGTGAGGTCGAAACAGTAGGTCAACCGCAACCCGAATGCTTCATGCATGGCGGCGGCTCCGGCCCGGTCTACACGCTCACTGATACCGCAGAACCCGATTCGGCGGGCCCGGTCCATGATCAGTACCCCGGTTAACTCGGCAACGCAGTCCTTTTTCCGCAGATCTACCACCTCGTATCCGCGTTTCGTGAAATAGGCTGGAATGTCGGTTCGCTCCGCTTCCAGTTTCCTGATGGGATAGCGCATATTGCCAATGATCAACCGCCCCGGTACCCATGCAAACACGTTGTTGGGAAAGACGTCGTCCGGCGTTTTCGGGTTACCTGGAAACACGAGCACCTCGGTGCCCGCTTTGCGGATCAGCTCGACCAGGCCGTGGAATTGGCGGATCGCGCGCCCGGGGTCGGCCACGTGTTGCAAGTCCATGTAGTGGTTGTCGAGCGCGGACTGTTCGTTGACGTAAAAACCTTCCGGTTCAACCATCAGCACGCGTTTCGGCACAGAATTCGAGCCGGCTGGAAGATCCAGTTCTTTCAGTGCGCGGATGAAGTCGTTAGCATGGCTGATGATCATGAGCGCAGAGCATATCGAAAACGCAATCCAGTTTCCTCCTTTTAAGGTGCCGGCCGGAATCACCGCCTTTCCCAGGCGCTGTGTCCAGAGACTGGCCACTGTCTCGCTGATTTTGCTGCTTACTTGCGGAACGCTCGTTGCCAGTGACGGTGACCGCGACGGTTCGGCAGTGCTGGAAGAAATCCGTGGTCACCGCGACGCGCATTCCGGTCAGCCTGGAGAGCCTGCCCTTTGCTGCGGCCATCGTGAGCGGGGAAACGATTCAGCGAGCCCGCCAGCAGCTGGGACTGGACGAGGCGCTGGTGACGGTTCCCGGATTGTTTTTCCAGAATCGTTACAACTTCGCCCAGGACCTGCGCATCGCCATTCGGGGTTTTGGCGCACGCGCCAATTTCGGCATCCGCGGCATCCGGATTTTTGCCGACGATATTCCGCAGACGCTGCCCGACGGACAGGGCAGCGTGGATGCGATTGACCTGGGTTCGGTTGAGCAAATCGAGGTCATTCGAGGCCCATTCTCGGCAGTTTACGGGTCTGCCTCGGGCGGGGTGATCGACATACGTACGCAGGACGGCCCGGAGAATCCGTTCCTGTCCGGGCGCCTGAACCTGGGTTCATACGGCTACCGCCAGGGCCAGCTAAAGGCCGGGGGGCAATCGGGTAAGCTGAACTGGCTGGGGAATTTTTCCGCTACCCACCTGGATGGCTACCGCGACCACGCCACTTACAAAAACCGGCTGTTCAACAGCAAGTTTCGTTACGAGTTCAATGACACGACCCGCCTCACGGTGGTTTTCAACGCGGTTGATTCTCCCACGGCGGACGACCCCGGTGCTCTGAACGCTCGTGAAGTCGACGAGAATCGCCGCCAGGCAGCACCCCGGAACCTGCTTTATGACGCGGGTGAGGCGCTGGATCAGCAATCCCTGGGACTCGCATTCCGCAAGCAGATTGGCCAGAACCAGGAGCTGATGCTCAGAAACTACTATGTGTGGAGGCAATTCGATAACCGGCTGCCGTTCGACGTCAACAGCAACGGGCAGGGCGGCAGTGTCGACCTGTCCCGGCGATTTTCCGGACTGGGCGGCAATTACAGCTGGAATACCAGTCCGGGCGGGCACGATAACCGCCTGGTGCTGGGCTTTGATTACGACGCGCAGCGTGACCATCGGAAACGGTTTGCGAACAACCAGGGTGTCCTGGGCGACCTGACGACCAACCAGGACGAAGATGTGACCACGACCGGCCTTTATATCCAGGATGTGCTTGATCTGACCGCTACGGCTAACCTGACACTGGGCGGCCGCTATGATGATATTGAATACAAGGTTAAGGACCGCACTGGCACTTCCGGTTCCGGACGGCGCAAATTTCATGAATTCAGCCCGATGGCGGGTGTCCACTGGGCCATAAGGGGCGGCGTCAACCTGTACGGGAATGTCTCGCGTTCGTTTGATCCGCCGGCGACCACGGAACTGGCCAACCCGGACGGCCCCACCGGTTTCAACCAGGAACTCGGGCCCCAGACCGCAACCAACTATGAACTGGGTGTGAAAGGACTGCTGACCGGCCGTCTGCGCTATGAGCTGGCGTTGTTTCACATCGCGGTCAAGGACGAAATCGTACCTTATGAGCTGGGCGGTTCCGGGCAGTCTTTCTTTCAAAACGCCGGCAAGTCGACGCATGATGGACTGGAGGCTTCTGTTTCGATGGAATTGCTTCCCGGCCTGACCGGCAGCACGACCTATACCTGGTCCGATTTTACCTTTGATGATTTCCGCGGTATCGACGACACGGTTTATGACGATAATCGAATCCCCGGCATTCCTGAGCACCTTTTTCACCTGGACCTGTCCTGGAAACATGCCAGTGGGTTTTTCGCCGGCTGGGACATGCTGTACGTGGGCCGGTTTTATGCCGACATCGCCAATCGCGTTGAAACTGCTGATTACATTGTCTCGAACCTCAGGGCCGGATTCCGCTGGACTAACGGACGGTGGGTGCTCGAACCGTTTCTGGGTATCAACAACCTGTTCGACAAGGAGTACACGGATAATGTGCGCCTGAACGCATCCTTCGGACGTTATTACGAGCCGGCGCCAACACGCAATGTCTACGCCGGTGTGATGCTTCGATACGGTTTTTGACGGCCGTAAAATGGTATTCTGCCCGCAAATCCAGATTAAACGGGTCAATCAACAATGGAAGAGCGAACCAGCAGCAATTGGTCAATGGCCGACGTATCGGTCAAGGAAACCACCCGCAGGGTAGCTGTCGCCGGCGGAAAAATACGGCTAGGCAGTGAGGCGTTTCAATTGTTGAACGAAGGTCGCCTGCCCAAGGGTGACCCGCTGGCCATGGCAGAAATTGCCGGCATACAGGCAGCCAAGCAGACCCCGGCACTGATTCCTCTGTGCCATCCGATTTCGC
>CAVWXL010000036.1:0-125876 GCA_963759035.1 uncultured Gammaproteobacteria bacterium | reverse complement strand
CTTCGAGATACACCGGGACAATGACTCCCGCCTCGGCGGTGTCCATCTGGAACTGACGGGGGAAAATGTGACCGAGTGTACGGGCGGAGCCCGAGACCTGTCGGACGAGGACCTGAAACGCGACTACAAATCTACAGTAGACCCACGGCTGAATTATGAGCAGTCGCTGGAAATGGCGATGCTGATCGTGAGGAAGCACAAGCAGGGCAGCTGAGGGTAATCGATGCTCAAAAAGTGGCTGACCATACTGATTTTCCTGGCCTGCCCGTTACCGTTGACGGTGGCGGCAGAGGAAGCGGGTGCCGTCTGGAATACCCTGAGCTTTCCTCAAAAGAACAACCAGTACGTCCACGTCCAGTCGAAATTTCCAGCTGTAGCGCCTGAGACGGAGCTCGTTCTGCCGTCATGGACTCCAGGCTCTTACCTGATCAGGGATTTTGCCGGCAACCTGGAACGCCTTGAGGCTTCATCTTCAGACGGAGCACCCCTGAAGGTGACCAAGATCGCCAAGAACCGCTGGCGGATCGACAGCAGCGGCGTCAATGAAATCACGCTGGATTATGACGTCTGGGCCGGGCGCAAGCACGTCTCTGAAAGCTGGGTTGAATCCGGTTTCGCCGTGCTTAACGGTGCCGGTTTGTTCTTCTACAACGATCAGACCAGGAAGCTGCCACACTTCCTTGAACTGGACCTGCCCCCATCCTGGGCGACCCTGCACACATCGCTTGAGAAAGCGAATGGCGAACGGCTCTTTCGGGCTGCCGGCTACGATGAGCTGGTCGACAGTCCGGTCGCCGCCGGCAACATGCCGAGTTATGATTTCGAAGTTGACGGGCATCCCTATGAACTGGTCCTGGCGACCGCTAATCCGCTTTGGGATGATGCCGTTTCGGTGCACGATGTGGCCCGTATTGTCGAGGCACAGCAGGCCTTTTGGGGAGTCAATCCATTCGATCGCAAGTATTTGTTTATCAACATGTTCACAGACAAGTTCGGTGGCCTTGAGCACGACCACGGCACCTTCATGATGTGCAGTCCCTGGCAGATGCGGGGAAGCGGGGATTACATTAAGTGGCTGGGACTGGTCTCGCACGAGTTCTTTCATTCCTGGAACGTACGGCGCATGCGGCCCGAGTCGCTGACTGAATATGACTATCAGCAGGAAGTGTATACGCGGGAATTGTGGATGGCGGAAGGCCTGACCAGTTATTACGACGATCTCCTGTTGATTCGCGGCGGACTGATTGATGTCAGGGACTACCTTGACCTGTTGGCCGAGGGGATCCGGAATTATGAAACCCGTCCAGGGCGCGAAGTGCGTTCGGCGGAGATGGCTTCTTTCGACACCTGGATCAAGCATTACAAACCCGATGGCAACAAGCTGAACAGCACCATTTCATACTACCGAAAGGGGGCGTTGATCAGTTTTGTAACCGACATGGAAATCCGCCGGCAAACAAAAAACAGGGCGAGTCTCGATTCTGTCATGCGCGAAATGTATCAGCGCTATGGAAAGGGCGGGGCAGGTCAAACCGGTTATCCGCCCGGTGCATTTGAGGACCTGGTAGAGGAGGCGGCCGGTCCGGAAGTGCGGGCCGTTGTCGAAGACATGCTGCAAACGACCGGCGATCCGGATGTCGACCAGGCATTGGACTGGTACGGACTGAAATTGCTGCGGTCCCCGGCTCTTGCTGCTGATGAGGAGCTTTCGGCGGGGCTCGGCGTAACGTGGGAAGCCGTCGGTTCCTCCCTGTTGGCGGAGCATGTGCTGCTGGGTCACCCGGCGGCGGATGCGGGCGTCTTGCCCGGGGACGAATTACTGGCGATCGATGGACTCAGGGTGCGGCCGGAAGACATCCTGAGCCGTCTGCTCAAATTACGCCCGGATGAACAGGTCGAGCTGACGCTGGTACGTCACGAGCGCCTGGTCACCTTGGCGGTTAAAGTCGGGACCGCAATTCCAGCCAGCTACACGATTACTTCGAAGCCGGGCATCAACGGCCGGGAAAAGAAACGGTTGGAGACCTGGCTGGGCCGCGACCTCAAATTCAACTGATCTGTCTGACCCGCATGGGGGCGGTTTCAGTCCTCAGTTTTCTGGCGTCCGGCACGCTTGCGCTCGTGTTCCAGCAAGTGGGTCTTGCGGATACGGATCGCGCCCGGTGTCACTTCAACCAATTCGTCGTCTTCAATAAACTCCAGTGCCTGCTCCAGCGACAGTCTAATCGGTGTAGCCAGTTGCACGGCGTCGTCTTTCAGGACCGTGCGGATGTTCGTCAGCTGTTTGCCTTTCAGCGGGTTGACGGTTAAATCGTTGGCCCGGCTGTGGATGCCAATCACCTGTCCTGCATAGACATCGACGCTGGCATCAATGATCATCCTGCCTCGCTCCTGCAGGTTGAACAAAGCATATGCCAGGGCTTTACCGGTGCCATTCGAAATAAGGACACCGTTGTTCCTGCGGGAAATGTCGCCGGAGTGATAGGGCCCATAATGGTCGAAAACATGAAACATCAGGCCGGTACCCGCGGTCAGGGTCCTGAACTCGGACTGGAAACCGATCAGGCCACGCGCCGGGATGATGTAATCCAGCCGTACCCGGCCTTTTCCATCCAGCTGCATGTTCTGCAGTTCGCCGCGGCGTTCGCCAAGGCGCTCCATAACTGACCCCTGGTAGTCACTGACCAGGTCTACGACCAGTTGTTCGTACGGCTCTTCGCGGCTTCCATCATCGTTTTCATGGAGGATCACTTCCGGTCTGGAAATGGCCAGCTCGTAGCCTTCCCTGCGCATGGTTTCGATCAGGATTGAAAGGTGCAGCTCTCCACGTCCGGATACCTTGAAACGCTCGGGGTTTCCAGTGTCTTCCACCTTCAAAGCCACGTTATGGCTGGCTTCACGGAGAAGGCGCTCACGTATCTGACGGCTGGTCAGGAATTTTCCATCACGCCCTGCAAACGGCGAATTGTTGACCCGGAAGGTCATGCTGATGGTGGGCTCATCGACTGTCAATGCGGGCAGTGCCTCAGGCGCAGAGCGATCGCACAAGGTGTCGGAGATTTGCAGGTTTTCAACGCCGGTGATGGCAATGATGGCGCCAGCCTGTGCCTCGGGAACTTCAACCCGCTTGAGTCCGTGGAAGCCCAGTACCTGCAGTACCCTGGCGTTACGCTGGTGGCCGTCACAGTCGACCACACAAATCTGCTGGTTGGGTTTGACGAAACCCCGCTGGACACGGCCAATGCCGATAACGCCTACGTACGCGTTGTAGTCAAGCGTCGTAACGCGCATCTGGAAAGGCCCGTCAATGTTGACCGGTGGCGGTGCAACATGCTCAACGATGGTTTTGAACAAGGGAGTCATATCACCCTCGCGGACGTCCTCCTCAAGCCCGGCATAACCGTGCAGTGCCGAAGCGTAAACGACCGGAAAATCGAGCTGCTCATCACTGGCGCCCAGTTGATCGAACAGTTCAAACGTCTGGTCCAGAACCCAGTGCGGCCGTGCACCATCGCGGTCAATCTTGTTGATCACGACGATCGGCTTGAAGCCCATTTCAAAGGCCTTCTGGGTGACGAAACGGGTCTGCGGCATTGGGCCGTCGACAGCGTCGACCAGCAGCAGGACCGAATCGACCATGCTCAGGATGCGCTCCACCTCGCCGCCAAAATCGGCATGGCCTGGGGTGTCCACGATATTGATGTTGTAGGTCGTTTCTCCATCGTTCCAGGTGATCGCCGTGTTCTTGGAAAGGATGGTGATTCCCCGCTCACGCTCGAGGTCACTCGAGTCCATCACGCGTTCCGGCGTGGCGGCCCGGTCGCCCAGTGTGCCTGACTGCTGTAGCAGTTGGTCAACCAGGGTGGTCTTGCCATGATCTACATGGGCGATAATGGCGATATTTCTAAGGTTTTCAATCACGATACGGTCCTATCCAACAGGCGCGCGACCTTACAGGGTTTACAACCCGAAAGCAATCAATGGCTGCTGTTTACGGAAAACCCATTTTGTTGAGTAGAGCGGCCTGTGCAGGGTCGGCGCAGCTTACACGCCACGCCTGGAAGTCCCGGCGTGGCGGATAGTCACGCCGCAGGCGGTCAAATTCGATTGCCCGCGCTTCGGGTGTCAGCGGGATTAACTCCCGCATCCGTGCGTCATGGTGCTGGACGAAGCAGGTGTTTTCGAGGGCTTTTTCCAGCGGATCCTCGCCGGGTTGGAGCTCCAGCAACGGGACAGGTCCCGACGCTGGACCCGGTGGGAATGGGCTGCAGCCGGGCCCACCGGCAAAAAGCCCGGTAGACCTTTTGAGTTCCGTTGCGTTTGCCATCATCGCTGTAGCCTGCAACGTGGGGGGTTGCCACGGTAGTCGCATCGAGCAGCCGGCTGTTGATGCGGGGCTCACCCGGCCATACATCCAGCGCAGCATGCAGGCGTTTGCTGGTGAGTTCGGCCAGCAGCGCGTCGCCGTCTACGACGTCACCGCGTGCGGCGTTGACCAGCAGGCTATCGTCGTTCATCGCCTCCAGCTGCTGCGTGGGCAGATCATGCGGAAGGTGGGGTGGGGCCCGTCCGGTTCGAGTGGTACGTGCAGGCTGACAATATCCTGGTCGAGGGCTTCGTCCAGAGGTACCAGGCCGGCGGCACCCTGTTCAGCCAGCGGCGGATCGTTGGCGACCGATTCGATGCCCAGTGCGGCCAGCAGGTGCTGCAGGCGTGAACCCACATTGCCACGCCCGATGATGCCAACCCGCTGGCTGGTCAACTCGCGCCCCAGCCTGGCGCAGGCCAGCCACATCATCGCGAGCGTGTATTGGGCCGCAGAGTCGGCATTACAGCCCGGCGCATAGGCCCAGGTGATGCCCTGCCGGTCCAGCCAATGGGTGTCCAGGTGATCGATACCAATGCTGGTCGTGCCGACAAAACCGACCCGGCTGTCGCGCAGCAGTTCAGCGTCAACCCGGGTTGTGGTCCTGATGATCAGCGCATCGGCATCCTCAAGGTCGGCGGCCAGGATATTGCGTCCATCCACAACACTCAGTGGCCCGTGCCGGCCAAAAGTGTCCCCGGCGCCCCTGATGTTCTGGTCGACGACGATTTTCACACGGTCAGTATCCGGCGGCCTGCCCATCCTTGCGTGATTCTGAGGCGCCGACATAGACCCCGGACTCCGGGTGTTTCATGATCGCCTGGTAACCGCCGTAAGGCCCTCGGGAATATTCGATGCTGTGGCCGCGCCCCATCAGATCCCGGATGACTTCATAGTCAAAACCGGTCTCCAGGTTGACCGTGCCGCCATCGCTCATGACCTCTCCGGTAGGTTCACTCGAACCCGAGTGGTGGATGCGCGGCGCATCGCCGGCTTCCTGCAGGCCCATTTCAAAGTCGACCAGGTTGACGACGATCTGGGCATGGCCCTGTGGCTGCATTCCCCCGCCCATCAGTCCGAAGCTGATCAGCGGCTTACCATCCCGCGTAATGAAGGCCGGGATTATGGTATGGAATGGGCGTTTGCCCGGCTCGAAAGAATTCGGATGACCGGGCTGCAAATCAAACAGTTCGCCACGGTCCTGCAGAATGAACCCGAGCCCGGGCGGTGTCATTCCGGAACCCATGCCACGATAATTGCTTTGGATAAGGGAGACCATATTGCCGTCTGCATCGGCCGTGGTCAGGTAAATGGTATCGCCGTCCTGGAGGATTTTCGGGTCTCCGTGGGGAAGTTCACGCGCGGCCTTTTGCATGTCGATCAGCGCGTTGCGATCGGCTGCATAGTCCTTCGATAACAGCTTTTCCACGGACACGTCCATGAAGGCCGGATCGGCGTAGAATCGCGCCCGGTCTTCGAACGCGAGCTTCTTGGCCTCGAGAAACAGGTGCATGTAGTCGGCTGAACCAAAGCCCATCCCGGCGACGTCGTGAAGTTCGAGGATGTTGAGTATTTGAAGTGCGGCGATGCCCTGGCCGTTGGGCGGCAGTTCCCACACGTCGTAGCCGCGGTAATTGACCGAAACCGGCTCGATCCAGTCACTGTGGTGGGCGGCCAAGTCTTCGTAGCTGAGGAATCCGCCATTGGCCTGCATGAAATCGCCGATGGTGCGCGCGATATCACCCTTGTAGAACACGTCACGCCCTTCCTTTGCGATGCGCTCCAGGGTGTTGGCGAGGTTAGGATTCTTCCACAGCTCACCCACCTTTGGAGCCCTGCCGTCAATCGTCATTTGCTCGACGAAGCCAGGGTATTTGGAAAGACGGCCTACGGAAATTTCCCAGTAAAACTGAATGGTCGCGTGGACCGGGTGTCCGTTGCGGGCATAATCTATGGTGGGCTGCAAAATATCAATCATCGGCAGCTTGCCGAACCGCCCATGCAGTTCGAACCAGCCGTCGACCGTGCCGGGCACGGAAACGGGCAGGGGGCCATAGGGCGGAATTTTATCGATGCCGTTTTCTTCAAACCACTCCCGGTTCAATGAGCGTGGAGACCGTCCGGAACCATTCAGGCCGTACAATGATTGAGTTTTGGCGTCCCATACGATTGCGAACAGATCACCGCCTATGCCGTTGCCGGTGGGCTCCATCAGGCCCAGGGCCGCGTTGGCCGCTATAGCGGCGTCAATGGCGTTACCACCCTTACGCATGGTCTCCAGCGCGATTTGCGTTGCCAGCGGGTGGCTGGTAGCTGCCATGGCGCTGGGCGCCATGACGTCTGATCGGGTAGCGAAAGTCTTGCCTGTGACGCGGTCAGCAGCCATCGTGTTGATGCTCCAAGCGGCTAAAAGAACCAGTATAAATCGCATCGGTAAAGCGCCTCCATTATTACGCTCAAAAAAGCAGGTTTTTAACGATTGAAACAACCAGTATGTTCCTGTTATCGGCTACAATGGTACAGATATTGACACATCCGAAGGAGTTACAAATGAATCATCCTGTTCGAGTCGCCATTACCGGTGCTGCCGGCCAGATAGGCTACCAACTTTGTTTCAGAATTGCAGCCGGGGACATGCTCGGCCCCGATCAGCCGGTGATCCTGCAGCTGCTGGAAATTACCCCTGCACTGGGCGCGCTGGAAGGCGTCGCGATGGAACTGAAGGACGCAGCTTTCCCCTTGCTGATGGATATCGTTGTGACCGACCAGGCGGAAACGGCGTTTCAGGATACTGATTACGCCCTGCTGGTTGGGGCGCGGCCACGCGGTCCCGGCATGGAACGTGGCGATCTGTTATCTGCAAACGGCCAGATTTTTGGCCCGCAGGGCGCGGCCATGAACACAGTCGCGAGCCGTGATATCAAGGTTCTGGTTGTGGGCAACCCGGCAAACACCAATGCATTGATTGCCCGTTCTGCGGCACCCGATCTCAATCCGCGAAACTTCACCGCAATGACCCGGTTGGATCACAACCGTGCACTGGCACAGCTGTCGGATAAGGTTGGAACACATCACTCCAATATCTCGCGGATGGTGATCTGGGGAAATCATTCTGCCACCCAGTTCCCCGACATCCGTTTCACCGAAGTCGATGGCGCAGCCGTTGCCGGTGACGTCGACCAGGGCTGGTACCGTGAAACATTCATTCCTGACGTCCAGCAGCGTGGTGCGGCAATCATCAAGGCCCGTGGCGCCTCCAGCGCAGCTTCCGCCGCATCGGCGGCGATTGACCACATCAGGAGTTGGGCACTGGGCACGCCTGAGGGAGACTGGGTATCCATGGCCGTTCCGGCCGACGGCAGTTACGGTATCGAACCCGGCATTATCTATTCTTTCCCCTGCGTCTGCGAAAACGGCGACTACCGGATCGTCCAGGGGCTGGATATTGATGAGTTCAGCCGCGAGCGCATGGGTGCTACCGAAACCGAATTAAGAGAAGAGCGGGCTGCAGTTGAAAACCTGCTCTGAGACGGGCAGGTAGGTTAGAAGTTTTAACCAATCGGCGAGCCGGGTGGTACCTGGCTCGCCGGTTTGTCTTCGCTGACAGGCTGACGCTCGAGAAATTTCATTATCTCGTGGCGCGCCGCAGAGGCAGTCCTGATTGCCTCTGCGCGATTTCGATAACAGGTCGTCCGCCAGCGAGATCAGTGTTGCAGTCGCACCCGAGCGGGTGATGTCGCCTGCGGAGCTATCCGCAGACAGTGCCATCAGGCCGCGCAGGACGCGCCACTCCACCTCGGACTGGATGGCGGCAAGGTAACCGTCTCTCGGCCTGTCGGCACGCCAGCTGACCTCAAGCAATGCAACCATTACCGCTTCGGGACCCGGCAGTTGTGGGTTCAGGGCCTGTTGCTCGGCCAGCCTGGCCAGCCGCTGCGGTTGCAACAACTCCTCAATGACCAGGTCGGCTCCGGCGCGAGCGGGCGACAGGTGGTCAAACGTAAGCCCGGTTTGTCCTGTAAAAAATTCCCGGTCTCTGCTGTAGCCATTGATCGGAGGTGGCAAAAGGTACTTCAGGTTGTCCGGCAGGGCCAGGTGGCGGGGCTGCAGCAAGCCTGTCAGTGAGTTCAGAGCCCGTTTCTGGATGTCAGCGTCAACTGGTTCCAGCCGGGCAGGTTCACCATCTTTCAGGTCATAGCCGTAATACAGCCCGCCCAAAAGCTTGGCAGTTGCTTCCAGCTGGTAGCGATGGAGCAGGTAGACCGGCACCAGCCGTCGTTCCATTTCGAACAATGGTGTGCCGTCCGGGATCACCGCCGAAGAAAAATTTTCCAGGCCGCTTTGCCTGATCGCAAGTAACTCATCCAGTCTTTGCAGCACATCCTCGCCGTTATCCCACAGGTGGGCATTGGGGTGGGCGCTACCGGGCAGGCGGGCATCGCGATCGGTGAGAAATGTAATTCCCTGGATCGGGGCCTGGTCGAGAATCGCGGCCAGTCCGGCGGCTTCCTGACCGGGCGCAAAGCGGCGGTAGCCATATTGCACGGTCAGTTTGTCCCATGGGCTGATGCCCCGGCGATACGCGCGGTCCAGGCGAACCCGTCCGTTTTCGTCCAGGTAGAGATCAGGATGCGGGTAATCCATGACCGATGCATCGCCGGAAGAGGACGCTGCAAAGTTATGGTCTATTCCGAGCGTATGTCCGACTTCGTGAGCAGAAAGCTGGCGCAGGCGCGCGAGCGCCATGTCGCGGGCTGCAGAGGATTGTTCCCCCGGCGACGTGAAGGGTGCGGTCAGTGCTTCCGCTATGAGCTGGTCCTGGCGTACCCGCAATGAACCCAGGCTGACGTGGCCCTTGATAATCTGGCCGGTGCGTGGATCGGCCACACTGCTGCCGTAGGACCAGCCCCTGGTCGAACGGTGGACCCACTGGATGACGTTGTAGCGGACATCGAGCGGGTCTGCATCCTCGGGGCAGCACATCGACACTGAAGCCATTTTCGAAACCAGCTTCCTCGAAAGCTTCATTCCACCATGAAGCGCCTTCGATCAGCGCGCTGCGGACCGGCTCGGGTGCGCCGCTGTCGACGTAATAACGAATCGTTTCGCCGGGCTCAAGCGGGTGCCGGTAGATCAGGCGCTGTTCCATGGGCTGGCCCAGCGGGACCGCATAGTCCCGGTAGTCCAGCTCAAAATACCCGGACCTGGGATGGAACCGCCGCGGTTGATAAGTGGCGTCCGGAAGCCGGATAAACTGGTGGACAACACGGACCGTCAACGAGTCCGGCGTAGGCGTTACGTCCTGGATAAAGTCTCCCGGCTCTGAGCCCTTCAGCGTCATCACGACCGGGATCAGCGTGTTTTCCGGGAAATTCTTTATTCCGGCCGTATCTATTGCCGAGCGGTCAGGGTCCATTTCGAAGCTGCCCTGCTCCAGTTCCGTGATTCGCACACCAATTCGGGTAACGTCGGAAAGTAGCAACGGACCGAGATCGATCGTGACTCTGCTTTCGCTTCTTTCGTCCGGGTTTTCGATCGGGAAATCCGGCGAGCACGGATTGGGCAAACGCCTCACCCACAGCGCGGCGTTCGTGAACGTTGTCGGTATCAGCGCGAAATGCCAGGTTGGGTTCAAGCAGAAGTACCCGGTTGCCGTAGCGTTCAAAGCGAACCCATCGGGTGCGGTCAAGTTGCCCGCGGTCGAGGCCCAGGTCGTTGGATCCGACGCCGGACTGCAGGGCTGGAACGTAAAGGAAGTCTGCGGGAAGCTGTGTCCAGGTGAAGAAATACCTTGCCGCACCTGCATTCGACGGTAAGTTCGAGCAGGCCGTTTTCCTGTGCGCAAAGTTGCGCCGAGAACAGGGCCAGTAAGAGGAGTACGAACAGACGTCTAATTTAACGGGTATTAATCGCCTGACCAAATCACCGCTTCATGAAGTTGAAGAACTCTGCATTGGTCTTGGTGGCTTTCATCTTGTCCAGCATGAATTCAATGGCCTGAGCTTCATCCATCGGGTGCAGCAGCTTCCTGCAGGATCCAGACTTTCTGCAGCTGGTCCTGGCCAATCATCAGTTCTTCACGGCGCGTGCCTGAACGGTTGATGTCGATGGCAGGGTAGGTGCGGCGTTCCGCGATCCGGCGGTTCAGGTGAACCTCCATGTTGCCCGTGCCCTTGAATTCTTCGTAGATCACTTCGTCCATCTTCGAACCGGTTTCGACCAGTGCCGTGGCGATGATGGTCAGTGAGCCACCCTCGGAAACGTTTCGGGCTGCACCGAAAAACCGCTTTGGGACGTTGCAGTGCATTGGCGTCAACACCACCGGTAAGCACTTTGCCGGAGGATGGTGCAACCGTGTTGTAGGCGCGGGCCAGGCGGGTGATGGAGTCGAGCAGGATCACCACGTCGTGCTTGTGTTCAACCAGGCGCTTGGCGCGCTCGATCACCATTTCGGCGACCTGTACATGTCGTGGATGCCGGTTCGTCAAAGGTGCTGGAAATCACTTCAGCATCGACCGAGCGCTTCATTTCGGTCACTTCTTCCGGGCCGCTCGTCGATCAGCAGGATGATCATCTTGCAGTCTTCGTGATTGGCCCGGATGCTGGTGGCTATGTTCTGCAGCATGATGGTCTTGCCGGCCTTTGGTGGAGAAACCACCAGCCCGCGCTGGCCCCGGCCGATCGGCGAAACCAGGTCAATGATCCGGGCCGTGATGTCCTCGGTGCTGCCGGTTCCCGCGCTCCAGTTTGAATTGCTGGGTGGGGAATTCCGGCGTCAGGTTTTCAAACAGGATTTTGCGCTTGGCGGCGTCAGGTGATTCGTAGTTGAGTCTCCTCGACTTTGAGCAGTGCAAAATAGCGCTCGCTGTCCTTGGGTGGCCTGATCTTGCCGGTAGAGCATGTCACCGGTGCGCAAAGCGAAGCGCCTGATCTGGCTGGGCGAGACATAAATGTCGTCCGGGCCAGCCAGGTAGGAACTGTCTGCGGAGCGCAGGAAACCGAAGCCGTCCTGCAGAATTTCCAGTACGCCATTTCCAAAAATCGCTTTCGCCACTTTTGGCGTGCGCCTTGAGAATGGAGAAGATCATGTCCTGTTTCCGGGAGCGTGCAACGCCCTCCAGGCCCATTTCGTCAGCGATTTCCTGTAATTTGGAAATCGGTTTTTGTTTGAGTTCTGTAAGGTTCATAAGGAGTTCTGATTATTTGAGGGCTGTGCCTGTGGATGGTGATAGCGAAGATCGTATTTGATTGATCAAAGCGACGTTTTTTCCGGCTAAAGGCCGGCGTTCAAAAAGGGAAGTGTACAAACCGGACGGGGGGGACCGGCTACAGATGGACGTAAAATTAGCACGATTGCGACAGAGCGTCCAGTCCTTCAGCGCGTATTATCGATAACCGGGGTCCTGCGCGGAATGGCCGAGTCCCGGTTCGGGATCAAACGACTTCGTCGACGAAAGCCTTCAGCTGTCCCTTGGTCATGGCGCCAACCTTGGTGGCCTGTACTTTGCCATCACGAAAAATCATCAGCGTGGGAATACCACGGATGCTGAACTGCTGCCGGGGTCGTCGGTTGCTGTCGATGTCCATTTTGGCCACCGTCAGGCGGTCGCCGTACTCTTCGGCAAGTTCTTCGATAATGGGTCCGATCATCTTGCATGGGCCACACCATTCTGCCCAGTAATCGACCAGGACAGGGCCTTCGGCACTCAGGACATCCTGGTCAAAACTGCCGTCGGTGACGTGCTTAATTTTATCACTCACATTACTTCTCCAGAATTCGCGTCGCTATTGTTACTGGAACATGCCAGTCGGCGCGGTTAATATGGTTATTACAAGGGCCCGCAAGAATCCGTTACCGGGACCATCATTTCAACTGAACTGTTCAACGATTTCAAGGCGCCGGCAGCAATTTTCAAGCCCCCTGATTCCTGAGAAACCAAAATAATTCGATTCGTGGCCAGCAAAAGCTGCCGCAACACCTAAAGTGAACCCAATATGCCTGAAAACAAATTAAGCAATCCCCTGAGCGATATCAGCTTCTCCTCCCTGGATCTTTCTCCAACGGTGCGGAAGGGCCTGGACCGGGCGGGCTTTACTTATTGTACCCCGATTCAGGCGCTGACCTTACCGCCGGCCCTCAAAGGAAAAGATGTCGCAGGTCAGGCGCAGACCGGTACCGGCAAGACAGCGGCCTTCCTGTTGGTGATCTTTCAGCGGCTGCTGGAAAAACCTCAGGCCGGGGCAGTACGCCACCCGCGTTCCCTGGTGCTCGCACCAACCCGTGAACTTGCGCTTCAGATTCACAAGGATGCGCTGTTGCTGGGTGGTGATACCGGCCTCAAGTTCGGCCTGGCCTACGGCGGCGTTGATTACGAGAAACAACGTAAGACCTTGCAGGATGGGGTCGATATTCTGATCGGAACGCCTGGGCGCATACTCGATTACTTCAAGCAGAACGTGTTCAACCTGAAACAGATCGACGTGATGGTGCTGGACGAAGCCGACCGCATGTTCGACCTTGGGTTTATCAAGGACATCCGTTACTTCCTGCGGCGCCTGCCGCCACGCGACCAGCGGCAGTGCCTGATGTTCTCGGCAACACTGTCGCAGCGGGTTCTGGAACTGGCCTACGAACATATGAATGAACCCGAATTGCTGAAGGTGGAGACCGAGCAGGTAACGGTTGACCGCGTGGAACAATCCGTTTACTACCCCGCCAACGAGGAAAAGCTGCCGCTTTTGATCGGCTTGTTACGGGATATAGAGAACGGCCGGGTCATGGTGTTTGCCAACACCCGCGCCGCCACGGACCTTGTTGAGCGCACGCTGAATGCCAACGGCATCCTGGCAGCGGCGATGTCAGGACAAGTACCGCAGAAGAAGCGACAGACTCTGCTTAAACGTTTTCATGACGGAGAACTGCCTGTTCTGGTGGCAACCGATGTAGCTGCGCGCGGACTGCACATCCCGGACGTCACCCACGTCGTTCAATTTCGATCTGCCCCAGGACGCGGAGGACTACGTCCACCGCATTGGCCGCACGGCGCGGCTGGGCGCCAAGGGTGAAGCCATCAGTTTCGCCTGTGAGCATTACGCGTTCCATTTGCCCGAAATCGAAGCCTTCATCGGCTATCCGATCGCGATGGAACAGGCGAGCGCCGAACAGATGCCCGAGATTGAGAGGGTGGCTCCCCGGCCGCGGCGTCACAATCGCAGTGGCGGAGGAAAAGGTAATTTCCGCAGCAGGCATAATAGCGGTGGCGGGCAACGGCGCCGCCGTCGGTAATCCTGGACTGACAAGGGCGCTAACCGGGCTGCGAGATGATCACTTTTGAGCGTGTGACTAAACGTTACCAGGGCGGTGCAATTGCGCTGCGGGACATCAGTTTTCACCTGGATGCCGGAGAAATGGTGTTTCTGACCGGACACTCTGGCGCCGGCAAAAGTACGTTGCTCCGACTCACCCTGATGCTGGAACAGGCCACCCGCGGCCAGGTGCTGGTCAGACGGCAGAAACCTCAGCAAAACATCCTTCCGGCAGGCACCCCAGGTACGACGCGGCATCGGGATGATATTCCAGGACTACAGGCTGCTCAACGACAAAACCGTTTTTGACAACGTTTCGTTGCCGCTGATGATCGCCGGCATGCGCTACAGGGACATCCGCAAAAGGGTAAGGGCTGCGCTGGACATGGTTGGTTTGCTCAGCAAGGAAAAATCCTGGCCCAGGATGTTGTCCGGCGGGGAGCAACAGCGTGTCGGAATCGCACGCGCAATCGTCGGAATGCCGCCCATCCTGTTAGCCGACGAACCCACCGGTAACCTCGACCCTGATTTGTCGCGCGAATTGTTCGGCTTGTTTCGGCAATTGAACGAGCAGGGCATGACCATCATGATTGCCAGCCATGATCTCGCGCTGATCCGATCGATGGGTCGGCGTGTGATCGTGTTGTCGCAGGGCGGGTTGGTGGATGACATAGCGGGTCGGGACCTGGCGGGGTCCGCCGCATGAGCATTTCCCGAATCCGGAGAAAGTCGCGGGCCTGGGGCCGGCGGCAACTATACAGCTTTTTTTCCAGTCTCGGCACCTTGCTGAGTCACCGCCTCGGCACCTTGATGACCATATTGGTGCTGGGTATTGCAATGGCTCTACCTTTAGGTCTCTACATTACGGTAAAGAACCTTCGTTCACTCGACCTGCAGCAGGAGCAATGGGGCACCATCACGGTATTCCTGAAAAACTCTGCGGTCGAGGAAGACGCTAACGCACTGGCCACGCTGATCGGGCAGGAATTGGCCGCAGGCGTGGAGACGGTCTCACCTGAGCAGGGGATGCAGCAGTTTCGGGATGCTTCCGGTTTCGGCCAGGCCCTCGATGTGTTTGATCAGAACCCTTTGCCCTGGGTATTGCTTGTCATCCCTGAACCGTCAGTGGATCAGGATCTCGGTGCGCTTGTGTTGACACTGGACGAATGGCTGCAGCAGCAGCCAGCGGTCGATCTGGTTCAGGTCGATCTCAAGTGGTTGCAGCGACTGGAGGGCTTGCTCGAACTGGGTGACGCGCTGGTTTCCGTTCTGGCGTTGATGTTTTCGCTGGCCGTGGTCGCGGTCGTCGCCAACACGATCAGGCTGGACGTTGCCAATCGTGCCGAGGAAGTCCAGGTGCTGAGCCTGGTAGGGGCGGGCAACGGTTTCATCCGGCAGCCCTTCCTGTATTCGGGGTTCTGGTACGGGATGCTCGGCGGGATGCTGGCGCTGGTGTTGTTCAATCTCTGTTTGTATTACCTGCGACAGCCGCTCGAGGCCTTGCTGGACGCGTATGGCAACAGTTTTACCGTGCAAAACCTGGGCGGAACCGGCATCGTGATGGTTTTGCTGGGTGGAGGTTTCCTGGGCTTTTTCGGAGCCTGGGTTTCGGTGCAGCGGTACCTTCGTCAGATGCGGGAAAACGGCATGATCGGACCGTAATAAAAACCTCCCTGCGCATGGGAACGAATCGCTAGACCGCCTGTCAAAGTTTGCAGTCACGTAATTGAAAACGATCGGCAGGTTTGCAGAGGCGGCACAAGGCCATCCCGGAAGGGATGGTATTATTTTAATTACAGGAAAATGTGTTAAACTTGCGTGCTGCCCAGGAGGATTTAATGAGTAAAGATCTCGTACCAAGCCATCTATTAGTTCCAGCCGGGACAGGCAGCCTTGACTCCTATATCCAGGAGGTCAACAAGATCCCCGTGCTGACGTTTGAAGAAGAACAGGAATATGCCCGCCGTTACCGCGATCACGACGATATTGAGGCCGCGCGCCGGATGGTGCTTGCTCACCTGCGGTTCGTGGTTCACGTGGCCAAGGGTTACACAGGTTACGGTTTGGCACTGGGCGATCTGGTTCAGGAAGGCAATATTGGCCTGATGAAGGCGGTTAAGCGTTTCGATCCGGACCATGGCGTGCGGTTGGTTTCCTTCGCCGTCCACTGGATTCGTGCGGAAATGCATGAATACATCCTCAGGAACTGGCGCATCGTCAAGGTCGCTACGACCAAGGCGCAGCGTAAGCTTTTCTTCAACCTGAGAAAAAACAAGAAACGCCTGGGCTGGCTGAATCATAACGAGGTGCACACTGTTGCTGAAACGCTCGGCGTAAAACCGGAAGTGGTTCTTGAAATGGAATCCAGGTTGTCCGGCCAGGATGTCGGGTTTGATTTGCCACCTAATGCGGATGACGAAGTGCCTTACATTGCACCGGTTGCATACCTGGAGAGCAAGTCACGTGATCCGGAAATGGAAGCCGAGTCTTCCGATTGGACCGAGCACAACAACACGCTGTTGTATGCCGGCCTGAGCGAACTGGACGAGCGCAGCACGGATATCATCCGTAGCCGCTGGTTGCAGGACGAGAAGCTGACCTTGCAAAAACTGGCAAACCGCTACGGTGTGTCAGCAGAGCGCATCCGTCAATTGGAAGCAAATGCATTGCGAAAGATGAGGGCGTCAATTACCGCCTGATTGCGCAGCGTGCCAGAAATTTATGACGGCCTCCCTCGCGGAGGCCGTTTTCGTTTGGAGAAAGAGATATGTCAGAGGCAGGGACCCGGCAGTGGGTCGTGATGAAGTTCGGAGGCACCAGCGTCAGTTCGGTGGATTGCTGGGAAACCATATGCGCGCAGGCCGGAAAGAACATCGCCGCGGGCAAACAGGTTCTGATCGTAGTCTCTGCCCTGTCGGGCGTGACCAATCTGCTGACCCGCCTGGTGGAAGCGCCGCCGGCAGAGGAAAGAGTGGCCCTGCTGGCAGACATTGAATCCCGTCACCTGGCTTTGATTGAATCGCTGGGGCAAGAGCCGTCGACGGCGTTTGACCAGCACTGGCAGAAATTGAGCGGGCTTGTGCAGAACGGTTGCTCTGGCTTTTCCCCTGCGCAGAGGGCTTTGATCCTGGCTCACGGTGAATTGCTGTCGAGCACCATCGGGTACCAGGTGCTGGCAACGGCCGGATTGGCGCCGGCCTGGCAAGATGCCCGGAGCCTTCTGGAGGCCGCGCCGGACTCCGGCGAAGAAGTGCTCTCGGCACGTTGTGATGATCATGCGGATGCCGGGATGGAGCGACGCCTTGCAGAGCAGGCGACAGTTCACATTACCCAGGGGTTCATTGCACAGGGACCCGGCGGAGTGACCTGCCTGCTGGGCCTCGGCGGGTCGGATACCTCTGCTGCCTACCTGGCGGCACGCCTGCTTGCTGCCAGGCTGGAAATCTGGACCGATGTGCCCGGCATTTTCAGTGCCGATCCGAGGGTGGTACCGGAAGCGAGATTGATACAACGCCTGAGCTATAGCGAGGCTCAGGAACTAGCCTCCATGGGGGCGAAAGTACTGCACCCGCCAAGCATCCAGCCAGCACGGCGCCATGGCATCCCCGTGTACATCAGGGACACCAACCGCCCGCTCGAGGAAGGTACCCGGATCGGGGCTCGTGCAGACCAGGAAGAAGCGCAGGTCAAAGGTGTGGTCAGTCGTGAAAACATCACCCTGATCAGCATGGAAAATCCGTCGATGTGGCGCCAGGCAGGGTTCCTCGCCGATGCTTTTGCCGTGTTCAAGCAGCACGGTTATTCGGTCGACCTTATCTCAACATCTGAAGCAACGGTTACCGTGAGCCTCGACCCGCAGGTTCCGGCACATTTCGATGCGGCCAGAATGACGGCATTCCTCGAAGACCTGCAAAAACTATGCCGGCTACGGGTTCACAATGGCTGCGTTTCCATCAGCCTGGTCGGTAATTCGATCCGCACCATTCTGGGCAGGTTGTCGGCCGCACTGGATGTTTTCCAGGATCGCCAGGTACACATGGTGACCCAATCTGCAAACGACCTAAACCTGACCCTGGTGGTCGATCCGGAACATGCTTTGAGCCTGGTCCGGAAGCTGCACCAGTTGCTGATCGCATCGGCGGCTGAAAACCGGCCCGAATTTGGACCGAGCTGGCGCGAACTGACCCGGCTTTCACAACCCGCGGAACGCGCGGAACCCTGGTGGAGCAGGAAGGCTGAACAGCTGCAGCGCGTGATGAAAGACCGGGAATCGGCATACGTCTACGACCTGGAAACAGCATGCCGGGCTGCACGGCGGATCAGCGGGCTCGAGTCGGTCAGCCGCGTGCTGTATGCGGTCAAGGCAAATGACCATGCGCCCCTGTTGCGGGCGCTTGCAGGAGAGGGCCTGGGCTTTGAATGTGTCTCCATGAACGAAGTGCGCCACGTATTGGACAGTGTCCCGGAGCTGGCGCCTGGAGAGATCCTGTTTACCCCCAATTTTGCCCCCCGCAGCGAATATGAAGCCGCGCGTGAAACCGGAGTTCGCCTGACGGTCGACAATTCCTGGGCGATTCAGCAGTGGCCGGAGGTGTTTGCCGGTAGCGAGATTTTCCTGCGTCTCGACCTGGACACCGGCTACGGCCATCACAAAAAAGTGATTACCTCGGGCGCCGATTCGAAGTTTGGAATCGCACTGGAACACCTCGCCCAGACGCGCCAGCTGCTGGATGCCAGTGGCACGCGGGTAGTAGGCCTGCACGCACACACCGGAAGCGGTGTGCACAACGCAGATGTCTGGCGGGAGCAGGTTGAGCGTTTCCTGGAGATTCTGCCGCAATTCCCCGAAGCCCGCATTCTAGACCTGGGCGGAGGACTGGGAGTGCCTGACCGCAGCGGTCAGGCCGGGTTTGATCTCGCCCGGATGAATGAACTTTTGGAGAAGGCAATCGCAGGACACGCGGTTGATATCTGGCTCGAACCCGGCCGATACCTGGCCGCTGAATGTGGCGTGCTAATGTCCCGGGTAACCCAGCTGAAAAGCAAAGGTCAGTACCATTACATGGGGATCAATACGGGCATGAACGCACTGATTCGGCCCGCGCTATACGGTGCATACCACGATATCGTCAACCTGTCCCGCCTGCACCAGCCGGCAGACCGCAACTATCGTGTGGTGGGACCGATTTGTGAGTCCGGAGACGTAATCGGTGAGAGCCGCCTGTTGCCGGTCAGCAGCGAGGGTGACCTCATCCTGATCGCCAACGCCGGGGCCTACGGCCGGGTCATGGCGTCATCCTACAATCGCAGGAGACCGCCGGAGGAAGTGATCATTTGACGGTTTTTAAGCTTCCGGGTCTGATTCCCAGTCCGACATCGGCGGGCAGGAGCAGACCAGGTTGCGGTCGCCGTACACGTTGTCAATGCGGCTGACTGGCGCCCAGAACTTGTTCAGGTGCAGGCTCTTCACCGGGTAAGCCGCCTTTTCCCGGCTGTAGGCGTGTTGCCATTCGCCGGCCAGTTGAGCGGTTGTGTGCGGGGCGTTTTTCAGGGCGTTATCCAGCGGATCCTGCTGCTCCTGTTCGATTTCCCGGATTTCGTCCCTGATGGCGAGCATGGCGTCACAAAACCGGTCGATCTCGGCCAGGGACTCGCTTTCTGTGGGTTCGATCATCAACGTTCCGGGTACCGGAAAAGACATGGTCGGCGAGTGAAAACCATAATCGATCAGTCGCTTGGCGACATCCTCTTCTGAAACGCCGCAGCTTTCCTTGAAGGGCCTGATGTCGATGATGCATTCATGGGCAACTCTGCCGTTACGTCCCTTATACAACACCGGGTAGGCATCCGCCAGGCGGCGCGCGATGTAGTTGGCGCTCAGGATGGCCACCTGGGTAGCCCGTTTCATGCCGTCCCGACCCATCATCGTGATGTAAGCCCAGGAGATGGGCAGGATGCTGGCACTGCCCCATGGGGCCGCCGAGACGGCCCGGTTGGAACGGGATTCACCTTCCATTGAAACTATGGAGTGACCGGGCAGGAATGGCTCGAGGTGTTTGCCGACGCAAATGGGGCCCACTCCGGGACCACCGCCGCCGTGCGGAATGCAAAACGTCTTGTGCAGGTTCAGATGCGAGACATCGGCGCCGAATTGGCCGGGTGCCGCGCAGCCGACCAACGCGTTCAGGTTGGCTCCATCCAGGTAGACCTGCCCGCCATGCTGATGCACGACGTCGCAGATTTCCCGAATGTCTTCCTCGAACACACCGTGGGTCGACGGATAAGTAATCATCAAAGCGCCCAGCGTGTCGCTGTACAGGGCTGCTTTCTCCCTGAGGTCCGCCAGGTCGACGTTTCCACGCTCATCGCATTTCACAACGACGATCTTCATGCCGGCCATGGCTGCACTGGCCGGGTTGGTGCCATGGGCGGAAGACGGGATCAGGCAGATGTCACGGTCCATATCAGCACGCGATTCGTGATAGGCCTTGATTGCCAGCAGGCCAGCGTACTCTCCCTGTGAACCCGCATTGGGTTGCAGGGAAACGGCGTCATAACCGGTGCAGGCCACCAGCATGCGCTCAAGTTCGCCGATCATTTCGCGGTAACCCGCGGTTTGATCCTGCGGGGCAAAAGGATGGATGTCACTGAATTCAGGCCAGGTCACCGGGATCATCTCGGTGGTTGCATTCAGTTTCATAGTGCAGGAGCCCAGCGAAATCATCGCATGAGCCAGCGACAGGTCTTTGTTTTCCAATCGCTTCAGGTAACGCAACATCTCGGTTTCCGAGTGGTAGGCATAGAAGACCGGGTGTTGCAGGAAATCACTTTCCCTGCGCAGGGGCACTGGAATGGCGCTCCAGCTTTCGCCCAGTTCGCGGTCAATCGTTTCGATATCCGCTTCACTGTCGCCCGCGGAGAAAATATTCAGCAGCGTTTGAATATGCGCACGCGTGGTTTTCTCATTCACGCTCATGCCCAATGCATCGGGTCCGGCGCGGCGCAGGTTGATGCCGGCGGCTACTGCCTGCCGGTAGATGGCATCGGCCTTTTCGCCGTCCAGCGGGATGGTCAATGTGTCGAACCAGGAATCTGCTGTGCTCTGATAACCCATCTGGCCCAACCCCCGGGCCAGGATTCCACTCAGGCGGTGGATGCGCCGGGCAATCTTTTTCAGCCGCTCACGGCCATGCCAAACGGCATACATGCCGCTGATGACGGCCAGTAGCGCCTGGGCTGTGCAGATGTTGCTGGTGGCTTTGTCGCGGCGGATATGTTGTTCACGGGTTTGCAGCGCCATGCGCAGCGCAACCTGGCCGGTACTGTCCTGGGATACACCAATGATGCGCCCCGGGATCGACCGCTTGTAGGCGTCACGCGTGGCGAAAAAGGCCGCGTGCGGGCCGCCGTAGCCCATCGGCACTCCAAAGCGTTGGGCGGAACCGACAACGACATCCGCGTCCATTTCACCGGGCGGCGTGAGCAGGACCAGGCTCATCAGGTCAGCGGCTACGCTGACCAGCGCGTTGTTTTCGTGTGCCGCAGCGATCACCGGTCTGAAATCGGTGAGACTTCCATCCAGTCCCGGGTACTGCAGCAGCACACCAAAATATTCGCCGTCCGTGATGGCGGTCGCCGGGTCTCCAACCACCACTTCAATACCGAAATAGCGGGCCCGGTTCTCGACCACATCCAGCGTTTGCGGGAGGACGTTGCGGTCCACCAGGAAGCGTGGCGACTTTGATTTGCGGTTCATCCGCTGCAGCATGGTCATGGCTTCAGCGGCCGCGGTTGCTTCATCCAGCAGGGATGCATTGGCGATGGGCATGCCGGTCAGGTCAGTGATCATTTGCTGATAGTTCAGCAGCGCCTCCAGGCGCCCCTGGGAGATTTCCGCCTGGTAGGGCGTATAGGCCGTATACCATCCGGGATTCTCCAGCACGTTCCGCTGGATCACGGCCGGCAGGATGGTCTCGTGATAGCCCATTCCGATCATGCTGTGTTGCACCCGATTTCGCCCGGCCATTTTTCTCAGCCTGGACAGGGTATCCGCTTCGGTTCGCGGTTCCGGCAGGTCCAGCGGCTCGTCGATTTGGATGGATGGCGGCAGTGTGCTGCTGATCAGTTCATCCAGAGATGAAGCCCCGACGGCTTCCAGCATGATGTCCACGTCCTCTTTTCGGGGACCGATGTGGCGCATGATAAATTCGCCATGGTCTTCCAGTTCGTATAGTGGCGAGTCTCCGGAAGGGGTTGCTGTTTTGTTGCTCATGACTCTGCTTCTCTGCAAGGGCGGTACCCGTATCTGTCGGGTCGGGTGAAAACAAGCTATTTTAGTTTAGAACGGGCCGGGTTCATACCTGCCTAGTGTAAAATCAGCCGCAAAAAATGGTCGGCGAGCAGGAACACAAACAACACCATCAGGTAGATGATGGAATAACCGAAGGTCTGCATCGGCAGGCGTTCGTCCCTGTTCTGCATCATCAGCAGGACATACCAGAGGAATCCAATATTCAGGACCGTCACCCCGGCCAGGTACAGCAGGCCGCTCATGCCGGTCAGGTAGGGCAGCGTGGTGACAATGACCAGCAGGATGGTATAGAACAGGATGTGCCAACGCGTGAAGCGGGCGCCATGGGTGACGGGCAGCATGGGGATGTCCGCTGCGGCGTAGTCCTTGCGGCGGTGTATCGCCAGCGCCCAGAAGTGCGGCGGGGTCCAGACATAGATGATCAGGAACAGGATCAGTGCATTGGGATCGATTGAGCCGGTCATGGCGGTCCAGCCGAGTACCGGTGGGGCTGCTCCGGCGGCACCGCCGATCACGATATTCTGTGGTGTGGCACGCTTTAGCCAGATGGTGTAGATGATGGCGTAACCGATCAATGAGAAAAACGTCAGAACGGCCGTCAATACGTTGACCCAGGCGACCAGTACGGCCATGGAGATGGCGGCCAGGATCAGCGCAAAAACCAGCACCTGGGTGACACCGAGTTGGCCTGTTGGCAGCGGGCGGTTACGGGTTCGCGCCATGATCTTATCGATCCGCTGGTCCAGCAGGTGATTAATGGCCGCAGCCGATGATGCTGCGAGGCCGATCCCAATTGTGCCGAATATTAGCGCATTGAGTGGCGGCCAGCCGGGTACGGCCAGGATCATGCCGACCACAGCGGTAAAGACGATCAGGTAAACGACCTTCGGTTTGCACAGTTCGTAGTAGCGGCCGGCAAGGGAAGTCATCAGCTTAATCCGCTTGTACCGACGAGCGATTTAACAGCCACAGCATTGCGGCCAGTAACAGGGCGCCCATGCCGTTGTGTGCGACTGCGTTAGCCAGCGGCAGGTAAAGAACGACGTTCTGGATGCCCAGCGTAATTTGCGCGAGCAACAAGCCTCCCAGCACCCACCCGGCTTTCCTGGTTGCAGGCTGCTTGATCAGTGCAATGACCAGAGACCCCAGAACCAGCAAGGTGACCAGGGCGCCGGTGCGGTGCGCCATGTGGATGGCGACACGTGACTGCAGATCCAGCACCCCGCCTTCATAATCAACCCCAATCTCGCGCCACAGCACGAATCCGTCGGTGAAGTTGGCGTCAGGCCATATCTGGCCCTGGCAGGTCGGAAAGTCCGGGCAAGCCAGGGCTGAATAATTGGCGCTGGTCCAGCCGCCAAGCATTAATTGAACGACCAGCACCAGCAAAGCGATGATGATGGCGGGGCGTAAGCGCCGGAATGGCTCACTCGGTCCGGGTAGCGGTCGTGGGCGAGTCCGCCAGTTCAGCCAAAGCAACAGGCTGAAGGTTGCCAGCCCACCCATCAAATGCCCCATGACCACCAGCGGCAGTAACTTCAGGGTGACCGTCCACATGCCCAGTGCGGCCTGGAACAGAATCATGGCCAGCAAAACGCCGGCCAGCATGCGCAGGTGTTTGCCGGCTCCGGCTGATTTCCAGGCGAGAATGTTGATGGCCAGCACCAGCAATACCAGTGCACCGGCCAGGTAGCGGTGGACCATTTCCTTCCATGCTTTATCGGACTCGACCGGCCGCTCAGGAAAAGCCTGGTTGGCCTCCACCAGTTCATGAGATTCGACCGGCCAGGTCAGCTGACCGTAGCACCCGGGCCAGTCCGGGCAACCCAAACCGGCGTGCGACAGGCGAACATAGGCCCCCAGTATGATCACGATAAAAGCGATCAGGGCGGCGATTAAAGCAAGGCGATGCAGGCTTGAGCTCATTATTGTTCGTCCAGTTTTGACCAGGTCAGCAGACGCTTGAGGTCTTGCTTGAGGTGGTTCGGGTCATCGCCGCCCGGATAGGCCATCATTATGTTCCCAAGTGGATCAACCAAGTATACAGCGCCATTCGAGGCGGAAGCCTGCTGCATGGAGTTCTGCAGGTCACCGGATGGATCCGTAACAAGTTGAAACTGATGATAGGTTTCTTTCAGCATCGCCGAAACGTCAGCGGCTACCGGCTCTTCGAGCAACAGGGCAATCAGGATGCGGGACTGCTGGCGGCCCGAGGCACGGTGTACCTGGCGCAGATCGGAGACCTGTGATGTGCATTCGTCGCTGCACGGATCGGGTACCGCATGCAATATGACCCAGTGTTCCCTGAAGGCCTCGCCACCCACAATGTCATCCCAGGATATGGGCAGGGGAGGCGTTACCAGTTGTCCGTAATTGCGCGTAGCGCCCGGTTTGTAATCTATTACGCCGGTGTACATAAACCAGGCCATCAGTAGCGGCAGCAGGAACATGGCGGCGATAATGACCAGCAGCACCCGCGGTGAGCGTTTTCCTTTCATATCTCTGCTCCATTGGCTCGGCGCGCCCGGCGAAAACCCAGCACAATCCAGATGACCATTGCGGCGGCAGCCAGTGAGAACCACTGCAGTGCATACGCGCCATGGACCTTTGGCTCCATCACCGCGGCTTGCCAGTTGCGATCTTCAAACCCGTCTGGATCGCCGGCGTCAAGCAGCAGAATCCAGGGTTCCAGCGATTTTTCCGTAGCCGCGCTGATAGAATCCAGGTCGAGGTAGGTCATTAGCTGCGGCCATTGGTCCGTCACCAACTCATCGGCACCGCCGACACGGGGGCCACCGGTTACCGGTCTTGTGAGGATACCGCTAATACGCTGTTCCGCCGGGTTTGTGTTGAATTCCGGCAACGAGCGGCGGTCGGCCGTGAGCGGCAACCAGCCCCGATTGACCAGTATTGCACTGCCGTCCAGCAGGGCAAAAGGCGTCAACACGTGCACGCCGGCGCGGCCCTTGAAAATACGGTTGTCCAACAGCGTATGGCGGACCGGGTCATAGCGGCCTTCGGCCTCGACCTGAACAAACGGTTCCGTGCCGGACAGCGCCTGTCTGATCGTCATCACGGGTGCATTTTCGAATGATTCGAAAAGTAACTCTTTTTCAGCCTTTCGATCCCATTGCCACAGGCCGAGGCGGAAAAAAACCACGGCCAGCGCCAGCAACACCAGGGTCAATTTGATTGAAGGCCGGAAAGACATAACTGTTTCATCGTCCAGGGAGCCAATTGGCTATAATGAAGGATACCCAATACATTCACTCGAGATCATCATGGTCATCAAAATCCTGATCATTGTATTTCTAATCGCCATTATCTACAGCCTGGTTTCCGCTTTTTTCTTCATGGCCAGGGATCATGGCGAAGGCAGCCGCACCGTCAATCGCCTCAGTTGGCGAATCGGGCTGTCCCTGTTGCTTTTCATGCTCCTTTGGGGCGCTTACAAAATGGGCTGGATTGAACCCAATAGCGGCCCGGTCAGAGTGCCGCCCAGCGAGCAAGTTAGCGAACCGGCTACCGAACCACAATAAGGCGAAGCCCGCCATGGGCGGGCCTCAGTTCCTTATTCTGTTGCCCGGAACTTCAGTTCCGGCTCAATGTTCTTGTCTCAGTAAACGTACACAAAGATAAACAGGCCCAGCCAGACCACGTCAACGAAGTGCCAGTACCAGGCCACGGCTTCAAAACCGAAATGGCTTTCCGCGGTGAAATGTCCGCGCATGGAACGAATGGCGATCACCGCCAGCATGATGGCGCCGAGCGTCACGTGCATACCGTGGAATCCTGTCAGCATGAAAAACGTGGACCCGTAAATCCCGGAACCCAGTGTCAGTCCGAGTTCCTGGTACGCCAACATGTATTCCTCAACCTGGAAGAACACGAAGATGAAGCCCAGGGCGACGGTTGCCAGCAACCAGCTGACCAGCTTGCCGCGTTCACTTTTCTTCAATGCATGGTGAGCCATCGTGACCGTGAAACCGGACGTCAGCAGAATCAGTGTGTTGAGGAACGGCACACCGAATGCCGGGATGGTCTGGAATGAGCCACCGAGTTCAGCCGGTCCGGCAGTCGGCCATACCGCGTCATAGCCCTGCCAGAGCAGTTCGTTGGTGTAGGCGCCTGTGCCTTCGCCGCCCAGCCAGGGTACGGAGAACATCCTGGCGTAGAACAAAACACCGAAGAAACAGGCAAAGAACATGACCTCGGAGAAAATGAACCACATCATGCCCATGCGGAACGACGTATCCACCTGCATGTTGTACAGGCCGGCTTCACTTTCCCGGATCACTTCTCCGAACCAGCCAAACATCATGTAGATCAGCACCAGTGCGCCAATCAGGGCAGTCCAGGGAGCAATCGTTGAATTGTTAACCCAGAACGCCGCGCTCGCCATCAGCGTGATCATTCCCAGTGAGCCGATAATCGGCCACTTGGTTCCATGGGGTACGTAATAGGAGTCGTCAGCGTGATGTGCCATTTCTAAGCCTCATTAGTCCGTGCACTTGTCTGAATCTCAATTCGATGATGACGTGGAGCCGGGCGTCAGTGCAACAGCGTCGGCACTTTCATCACGAAAAAAGGTGTAAGACAGTGTTATTTCCTTTATGTATTCGGGTAAATCCGGTTGTATGAAGTAATACACCGGCATTTCCCTGCTTTCCTGTGCCTGCAAAACCTGCCGGGTGAAGCAAAAACACTCGGTTTTTACGAAATACAGACTGGCTTCGGGTGGAGTTACATTGTAAATCGCATGCCCCGCAATGGCCTCGTCATTCGGATTCATGGCGAGGTAAAAAGCCTCGGTCATCTCACCGAGTGAAACCCTCGTTGATTTTTCTTTAGCCTGGAATACCCAGGGCAGGCCGGAGTTCACTGTGGCATCGAACCGCAGCTTGACCGTCCGGTCGCTCTTCTCCATCTCGCCTGCGTTTTCGACCACCTTGACCCCGCGCCCTCCCAGGCCTGTGAGGTCGCAAAAGACGTTGTACAGCGGCCACATGGCAAAGCCGAAACCGAACATGGCGACCGACAGCAATACCAGTTTGCGGACCAGTTTGAGGTGCGATGGTTTATTCATATCAAGTGCTCAACACACCGGAGAGGATGAAGGCGATGAAAATAACGACCGCAACAAAGCCAAGCGCCAAGGCTGTTTTTACAGCTTTTTTGCGCTGCTCCTTTATGTCGTGGCGGTTGTCTGCGTTCATCAATTCGACTCAGTGAGCCTCCTCAGCATGCGCAATGGTGGTTGAATCGATCACCGGCGGCGTATTGAAGGAGTGATAAGGCGGTGGTGAGGAAAGTGTCCACTCCAGACCTTTAGCGCCTTCCCAGACCCGGCCGGTCGCAGCCTGCTTGCTCTTGTAGACGCAGTGCACGATGACTCCGACAAAGATCAGCTGCGAGGCGCCGAAAATAAAGCCGCCAATGGATGAAATCATGTTGAAATCAGCAAACTGGGTAGAGTAGTCGGGAATGCGCCGCGGCATACCGGCCAGTCCCAGGTAGTGCTGCGGGAAAAACAGGATATTGACCGAAATGGCAGACATCCAGAAGTGGATCTTGCCCCACTTTTCGGAGTACATATGCCCGGTCCATTTCGGCAACCAGTAGTAGGTGCCGGCCATCAGCGCAAATACGGCTCCCGGTACCAGCACGTAGTGGAAGTGGGCGACCACGAAATAGGTGTCGTGATATTGCAGATCAACGGACGCAATCGCCAGCATCAGGCCGGACAGTCCACCGATCGTGAACAGAACAACGAAACCGATCGCGAACAGCATTGGCGTTTCAAACGTCATCGAGCCCCGCCACATGGTGCTGACCCAGTTGAATACTTTCACACCGGTCGGGACCGCGATCAGCATGGTTGCGTACATGAAAAACAGCTCGCCGGTCAGCGGCATGCCAACCGTAAACATGTGGTGTGCCCAAACGATGAAGGACAGGAACGCGATGCTGGCCGTTGCGTAAACCATGGCGGTGTAGCCAAATAGCGGCTTGCGCGCGAAGGTCGGAATGATCTCGGAGACCACGCCGAAAGCCGGCAGGATCATGATGTAAACCTCGGGGTGACCGAAGAACCAGAAGATATGCTGGAACATCACCGGATCGCCACCGCCCGCTGCGTTGAAAAAGCTGGTGCCGAAGAAGTGGTCGGTCAGCAGCATGGTAACGGCGCCGGCCAGTACCGGCATCACTGCAATCAGCAGGAAAGCGGTGATCAGCCAGGTCCACACGAACAGCGGCATTTTCAACAGGGTCATACCCGGTGCGCGCATGTTCAGAATGGTCGCGATGACGTTGATCGACCCCATGATGGAAGAGATACCCATCATGTGGATAGCGAACACGACGAAGGCAAAACTCTGTCCGCCCTGCAGACTGAGTGGGGGATACAGCGTCCAGCCGGCAGCGGGTCCGCCGGAATCCATGAACAGGGTGCTCAACAGCATCGTGAAAGCGAAGGGAAGTATCCAGAAGCTCCAGTTGTTCATCCGCGGCAGCGCCATGTCCGGCGCCCCGACCATCATCGGGATCATCCAGTTGGCGAAACCTACCCAGGCCGGCATCACGGCGCCGAATACCATGATCAGCGCATGCATGGTGGTCATCTGGTTGAAGAAGTCCGGTTCAACCAGCTGCAGCCCGGGCATGAAGAGTTCAGCGCGGATGACCATGGCCATGCTGCCGCCGATGAAGAACATCAACAGCGAAAACACCAGGTAGAGCGTACCGATGTCCTTATGATTGGTCGTGAACAACCAGCGGTCCAGAAAGCCGCTCGGCTTGTGATCGTGATCGTCGTCGTGTCGTGGTGTCGCCGTCGTGGCTATGAGTGCTCTCGATACTCATGTCATCAATTCCTGTGTTTTATCCGTTCTTGATACGGGCGATGGTCTGTGGCTGAACCACGTCACCGGTCTCATTGCCAAAAGCGTTGCGCGTATAGGTCAGGGTGGCGGCGATGTCCGAATCAGACAGCATCTTGCTCCAGGCCTGCATCGCGGTTCCTTCACGGCCATGCAGCACCACGTCGATGTTGTCCTTCACCGGGCCGGTGGCAACGGCGCTTCCCGCCAAAGCCGGGAACGCGGGCGCCAGCCCCTGGCCATCGGCCTGGTGGCAGGTTGCGCATTGGGTCGCGTAAACGTTCTCACCCAGCTCCATCAGTTCATCGCGGGTCCACAGGCGCTCAACTTCTGACTCCTCATGAGCCATTTCCTGGCGCTGCTGGCTGCACCCAGGCTTCGTATTCCGCCCGTGGCAGTACGTTCAGCACAATCGGCATGAAACCATGGTCCTTACCGCACAGTTCCGCGCATTGCCCACGATAGACGCCGGGCTCCATGATTTCAGTCCAGGCCTCATTGATGAAACCCGGTACCGCGTCCCTTTTCCAGCCCAGCGCCGGAACCCACCAGGAGTGGATGACATCGTCGGCGGTGATCAGGAACTTGATCTTGGTGTTGGCCGGCAAGAACCAGCGGTTTGTCAACGTCCAGCAGGTAGTTTTCAACCGTTTCCGGGTCGGTTCCGGAAGCCAGTCTGCGGGCTGCGTTGGAACTGGCACTGAAGCGAGGATATGAACTCAATCTCATCCTCCATGTACTCGTATTTCCAGCGCCACTGGAAGCCGGTGATCTTGATGGTCATTTCCGTTTCCGGCGCCACTTCCATCTGGACCAGTGCGCTGGTCGCCGGTACCGCGATCGCGACCAGGATCACGACCGGGATGATCGTCCAGATGATTTCAGCCATGGTGCTGTGGGTAAACTGTGCCGCTTCGTGTCCTTTGGATTTCCGGTGAAGCGCGATGGATACGAACATGGCACTGAAAACGATCACACCAATTGCTACGCAGATCCACAGGACGACCATGTGCAACTGGTAGTTGGTCATCGACACAGCAGTGACCCCGCGCGTCATGTTGATTTCATTTCCGGTGTAACCGGGCGCAGCCAGGAGCAACCAGAATGCGGCAATGACGGCCGCGGTTACCGCTGCTGTGACAATGAAAGTATTTTGTTTCTTCATTGGGATAAAAAGCCTCAGAAGTTTAGTGCGCCTTTCATGGCGCTGTGTTTTTCAATCGCGCTTTGCACGTACTGTGCCAGTTGATGTTTTTCTTCACTCGTCAGAAACGAACCCAGTTCCACTACCTGAGACCGTGATCTCAGCTGAAGCCTGGGGTCGTACCAGGCGACATCGGGCTGTTTCAACTCGACAACGGCCCAGGCTGTCTCGAGTTCGTATTGACGTTTGCGCTTATGCCTTTGCCGAATGACCCTGATGAAGTCTTCGCGTATTTCGATGACTTCCGAAATCCAGGCTCTTTCCCAGGCCCGTATCAGCACCCAGCCAACCAGCACCAGCTGTATCACGGCGATCAGCAATATCGGCCAGTAGCCCTGCAACGCCAGCAGTCCCGCGAGGAACAGGCTGACGAACGCAAGAGCGAGCAACAGGTTTAGCAAGCCCCCGGCGTCCAGGGAAAAGTTGCCCCGCGCCTGGATACTTGCTTTTGTCCCGTCAGAACTCTGCCACGAAATGACCATGGAAATCCTGAGTCAAACGCCAAGCCCGCAATTGTATCCGCGCAGCCAAGTCAGGGGCAAGAAAAGCTTGATAAATTTCGCGTTTTGTTTTCATGGATGGCCCTGCGGAGTAAACTTGCTGGAGCATTGTTACGTACAGGGAGAACCTGCAGTGAACGACCACCAGTCCCACGATTTTCTGCTTGCCAGGCCGATTTCCACGGAGCCGGGCATGGCAGGCCATAGACCGCGCTTATCACATGGACGAGGCGCAGGCCGTCGATGCGCTGATGGCCGCGGTGCAACTAGATGCCGGTGTGCAGCTGCAGATTGATCAACGAGCCAGGAAACTGGTACAGGAAGTGCGTTCCAGGCAGGCTGACCGGGGTCTGCTGGATGCCTTCATGCAACAGTATGACCTGTCTTCGGAAGAGGGCGTGATCCTGATGTGCCTGGCCGAGGCCCTTTTGCGTATTCCCGATGACGACACCGCGGAAAAACTGATCGCAGACAAGCTGGGCGATGCGAACTGGGAGTCCCACCTTGGGAAAAGTTCCTCGGTCCTGGTCAATGCCTCCACCTGGGGGCTGATGCTGACGGGCAAGCTGGTGGCGCTGTCGGATTCGACACAAACAAGTTTCAAGTCCACGCTGAAGCGGCTGATCAACCGCAGCGGTGAACCGGTTGTCCGAACGGCCATCCGGCAGGCCATGCGCATCATGGGCCACCAATACGTGATGGGCCGGAACATCGATGAAGCGCTGGATCGCTCGCAAAAGAAAAAGAACCAGGGTTACCGTTATTCATTCGACATGCTGGGCGAAGCGGCCCTCACCCGCGAAGATGCCGGAGCGGTACATGGAGTCCTACCGGGCAGGTATCCTGGCGATTGGCTCCAGGAAGTGTCCCGAAGATGTTTTCGCCGCACCGAGCATCTCCGTGAAACTGTCGGCGCTGCACCCTCGATTTGAATTCGGCCAGCGCGAGCGGGTAGTGCGAGAATTGACGCCCAGGTTGCTCGAACTGGCGCAGCTGGCGATGGCGAACCGGATGGCGCTGACCGTCGATACCGAAGAAGCGGATCGCCTGATGCTGACCCTGGATGTATTCAGCGGCGTCATCCTGGACCCGTCCCTGGCCGGCTGGAACGGCTTTGGCATGGCGCTGCAGACCTATCAGAAACGGGCCCCTGAAGTCATCGACCTGCTGGCCGGCCTGTCGGCGAAAAGCGGGCAGCGCATTCCGGTACGCCTGGTGAAAGGGGCCTACTGGGACGCCGAAATCAAGCACGCTCAGGTGGAGGGTTTCGCGGGTTACCCGGTCTTTACCCGCAAAGCCAACACAGACGTCTCCTACATTGCCTGTGCGAAAAAGGTCCTCGCCCTGCGCGAGGCCTTCTATCCACAGTTCGCCACCCATAATGCGCAAACGATCGCCACCGTCACCGAGTTGGCGGGCGACCGGCTGGATTATGAATTCCAGCGCCTGCACGGAATGGGCCGCGACTTGTATGACATCGTCATGACCGGGGCAGGGTTCCGTCATGCCTGCCGGGTGTATGCTCCGGTCGGCAGCCACGAGGACCTGTTGCCGTACCTGGTTCGGCGCTTGCTGGAAAATGGCTCCAACACCTCTTTCGTCAACCGCATCGTTGATGACGAACTTCCGGTCGAGAAAGTGGTGGAGAATCCCATTCAGAAAGTAGCCGCCACCGAAGTGGCGGCGCACCCTTCAATTCCTCTGCCGACAGGCTCTCTACGGTGACTGAGCGGGTCAATTCATCCGGCGTGAACCTCGCAAACGGGACTGAAGTCATCAGCCCTGGCTGCCCGCATGCAGCCTTTCGCGAAAACCCGCTGGGACGTTGAGCCCATGCTGGCGCGCAAGCTCGGCTGCGCAAGCCGGGCCGACCAAGGACAACACCAACCCGGGACGTCTGGACGACATTATCGGAACGGTTCGCCAGATCAGTGCAGAAGAACTGGAGGGGGCTATCGAAGATGCCCGTGCATTTACCCTGCAGTGGGACGAGACACCCGGAGACGAGCGTGCCGCCCTGCTCGAAGCGGCCGCTGACCTGATGGAAGCAGACTTCGCGGAGTACATGGCGTTGTGCTGCCGCGAAGCCGGCAAGACCGCACATGACGCGATCTCGGAAATACGCGAAGCGGTTGATTTTCTGCGCTACTACGCCCTGCAGGCCCGGAAGAATTTTGACAGGCCCATCGTTCTGCCGGGGCCTACCGGTGAGCGCAACGAGTTAAGCCTGCACGGAAAAGGCGTTTTTGTCTGCATCAGCCCGTGGAACTTTCCGCTGGCCATTTTCGTCGGCCAGGTCAGCGCTGCGCTGGCGGCCGGCAACACGGTGCTGGCCAAGCCGGCTGACCAGACCCCGGCGATCGCCGCACTGGCCATCCGCACCCTGCACCGTGCCGGAATTCCCCGGGCGGCTGTGCAACTGGTGCCGGGCAGGGGTTCCGTAGTGGGCGCCAAACTCACCTCAGACCCCCGTGTGGACGGCGTGGCCCTAACCGGATCGATGGACACCGCACGCCTGATCAACCGCAGCCTGGCTGCCCGTGAAGACTCATCACTGGCTGTGATGATCGCAGAAACCGGTGGTCAGAACGCGATGCTGGTGGACAGTTCGGCACTGCCGGAGCAAGTGGTCCAGGACGTTATTCGCAGTGCCTTTCACAGTGCAGGGCAACGCTGCTCCGCACTGCGCGTGTTGTTCGTGCAGGAAGACGTGGCAGATCGCATCCTTGCGCTGTTGGCCGGCGCCATGCAGGAACTGGTCATCGGCGACCCGAGGTTACTCAGCACAGACATCGGCCCGGTGATCGACGGGGGTGCGCTGGAAGAGTTGCAGGCCCATGCCGAAAAAATGGAAAAGGAATTCAGGCTGGTCGCGCGTGCGCCGCTGGGCACGGGGCTTTCGGGTCATTACCTCGCCCCCTGCGCCTTTGAAATTGACTCGATCAATACGCTGAAGCAGGAAGTTTTCGGACCCATACTGCACATTGTCAGGTATCGTGCCCGGGACCTTGACAAAATTATCGATGAAATTAATTCGACCGGCTATGGTCTGACACTGGGAGTTCACAGCCGGATCGATCATACGCAGCAGTACATTGCAAAACGTGTGCTGGCTGGAAATTGTTACATCAACCGGAATATGATCGGTGCTGTCGTTGGAGTTCAGCCATTTGGCGGAGAGCGGCTATCAGGAACCGGACCGAAAGCGGGTGGTCCTCATTACATGTTCCGCTTCGCTACCGAAAGGACGCTCACGGTGAACACCGCAGCGGTCGGCGGCAATACGATTCTGCTCGACCTGGACGAATAAACAGAGAGAATAATTTGTACCTGCAGTTTTTTGGATTGAACGAAGCGCCGTTCTCGATAACGCCTGATCCGGCGTTTGTCTACCTGAGTGCGGCCCATCGGGATGCCCTTGCGCACCTCTTATATGGAGTGGGCCAGGGTGGCGCCGGTGGTTTTGTCCAGTTGACGGGTGAGGTCGGTACCGGCAAGACAACGATTTGCCGCTGCCTGCTGGAGCAGGTACCCGATGAAACCCGCGTCGCACTGGTGCTCAACCCGCTGATGACCCCGCGGGAGTTGCTGGCTACGATCTGTGAAGAGCTGAGTATCGACACCGCGGGTCTTGCCGACAGCAACAAGCTGATGGTGGATGCCCTGAACAGCTATTTGCTCGGACAGCATGCACAGGGGCGACGCGTGGTCATTGTGATCGACGAGGCCCAGAACCTGAGTCCCGAAGCACTCGAGCAGGTGCGGCTGTTGACCAACCTGGAAACGTCGAAAGACAAGCTGTTGCAAATGGTGTTGCTGGGGCAGCCTGAATTGCGGCAATTATTGCAAAGGCAGGATCTGCGGCAACTGGCACAGCGCATCACGGCCCGCTATCACCTCTCGCCACTCAACCAGGAAGAGACTCAGGGTTATGTGAAGCACCGCATCCAGGTGGCGGGGGCGCAACGGAACCCATTCCGGCGTTCAGCCATTCGGGCGCTGTACCAAAGGTCGGGTGGCGTGCCCCGCCTGATCAATATCATCGCTGACCGCGCCCTGGCTGGAGCCTACGCCCGGGAGACGGCTAAGGTGACGCCAGCGCTGGTGCATGCGGCCGCTAACGAGGTCCAGCCGAGCGAGGCGCGGGTGCATTCGACCCGCTTGCCCTGGCTGGTGGCCACCGCTTCCATCGCGGCACTGGCATTGATCAGTGTACTGATGTGGGGCGTGCCAATGCAGGGTTTGCAATCTCCGTCTGTCGACGTTTCATCATCCGGTGAACAAATAGCTCAGCGGCCGGTCCCGCCCGCCGAACCGGTGGATACGCCGCCGGAGCAGGTGGACCAGCCCCTACCTGAAAACGCGCAGCAGCCTGCGATAGGAGGCTATTTACCCGAACCGCTACCCGAGCCGTCTCCACTGGCCTTGATTGAGTCCCGCTGGCTGGATAACGAACATCGTCGGGCATGGAGCACGTTGGCTGAATTGTGGCAAGACAGGGCCGGTGCAACTGCCATCGCTGCTGCATGTGATGGTGTGGCCGGTACCGGGTTTGCCTGTATCCGCGATCAGGGAAACTGGTTGCGTATCAGGAAGCTGGGTTTGCCGGTCATCCTGATCCTGCAGGAGGACAGTCCGCATTTTCTGGTGCTGCGTGGTTTTTCGCAGAGGGGCTTACTGGTCGGTTCCGGGGAAGACGTGATAGAAGTCTCCCGTGATGCCGTTGAGTCACGCTGGTTAGGCGAGTATATCGTCGCCTGGCCGCAAGCCCCGGACTGGCCCGGTGAGATTCGTCGCGGAGAGTCCGGTTCGGCAGTTGACATCGTGATAGAAATGGCGGAATTTGCCGAGCCACCCTGGAGTGGCGACCAGGTTTTCGATGCTGGTTTTGAGACCTGGCTGATGGGCTTTCAGGTCCGCAACGGGTTAAAGGCCGACGGGATCGTCGGGCCGAATACGCTGATCCACCTGATGGCGCCGACCATCACCGGGCCCCGCCTGGTGCAGGCAGCAGAGGAGAGCTCATAACCATGTCTATTTTGCTGGATGCGCTGAAAAAATCAGAACAACAGCGGCAGTTGGGCCAGACACCCACGCTGCAAACCCACACCGGGGCTGAATCAGCCCGGGCAGAAGAACAACTCAAGTGGATTGTGCCGGTCCTGGTGGCGATCAGTACGGGCGTGATGGGCTGGTTTGGATGGGTACAGTTTCGCGTGCCGGAGTCCGGCCCCGCGCCCGTTGTGGCGGTCGCGGGTGAGCAGCCAGAAGAGGTCGTGGCGACCACGCAAATGACGGAACCGAAACCACGAACCGCAACCGAATCGTTCCGGACGGAAAAATCAGCAGGTAAGCCCCTTTTACCGGGTGGGCTGAAGCTGGCGCCGCAGACGGCGTCAAACAGTGCGGCAAAAGACAAAACCAGGGTCAACCAGTCCTTCAAGTCATTCCAGGCCAGAGACCAGGTCGACGGAAAAGCCGTCGATAAGGCCACTGATAAACGCCTGGCCCGAAATGATTCACAGCCCGGGAAAAGCAGCTCGCGACAAGCTGCAGAACCGGTCACCGGGACAGCAGAGGCTGCGCCCCGGCCTGTTGAAGACAGGACTGAACGCAGGAACTCGCGTCTCGAACCGTATGTTACCGAGCCGATCTCCTACTGGGAGTTGCCACAGGGGGTCAGAGATAACCTGCCGGAGATAAAAATATCCGTGCTGGTTTACGCGGAACGGCCCAGTGACCGGTTCCTGCTGACCAACGGTCAGCGAGTGGCGGAAAAGGACGAACTGCAAAGCGGCCTGGTGCTGGATGAGATTCGCAGGGACGGCGCCGTTTTCGTATACAGGAATTACCGCTTTCTCGTGAAAGGCTGAACAGGTGGCCAATGTAATCGTCACCAATTGGTCGGACCATCCGCCACATCCGCCTTTTATAGCCATAAGCATCAGCCTGCTGTGCATCTTTGCCCTGGTTGTCTACACCAGCCTCAGCCCGGTCATGCAACAGGCCATGATTGACGTGGGCGGCATGCAGCCTTCGACGACGGCAGTGATTCTGGGTGAAGGTCCATCAAGCTGGTGGAGCCTGTCTGCGCTGACGGTCATGACCTCGCTGTTTATCCATGCCAACTGGCTTCACCTGGCAGGCAACCTGGCCTACCTCTGGGTATTCGGGATCAAGGTCGAGCAGCGCCTGGGGGCAACCGGCATGACCCTGATTTTCCTCTTAGGTGGTGCGCTCGCCAATGTCATCGTGGCTCTGCGTGTGCCGGAACTGGATACGCCTATCATCGGGGCAAGCGGTGCGGTTTCCGCCGTGGTCGGTGCTTACCTGGGCTTGTTTCCCAGGCGCAGGATCGGCTTATTCCTTCCCCTGGGGGTTTACCTGCAGTTCGCACGCGTTCCTGCGCTGTTGGTCATTGGTTCCTGGTTCACGCTGCAGTTGCTTTACACCGTGTTTGGCCCCATTAATGGGGCGGTAGCGTGGTGGACCCACCTCGCAGGATTTGCGCTGGGTCTGAGCTTCGCCCTGGTTGCCAGGGCGATGGCGCAGATACGGCCCTGATCTTATCAAGGACATCAGAGACTTAACATGGCAGAAAAGCGGCTCTATAAAATTATTTTCCTGAACAGTGGCAAGGTGTACGAGTTGTTCAGCGAAGGCGTGACCTCCAGCGGCTTGTGGGGGTTTATCGAGGTTTCTGACCTGGTTTTTGACATCACGGAAGGCCTCGTTGTCGACCCGACCGAGGAAAAAATTCGGGAAGAATTTAAGGATACGCGCATTCTGCACCTGCCGATCCAGAGCGTTTTGCGCATCGAAGAAGTTGAAAAACGCGGGCAGTGCCTGATCAGGGATCGCGAAACCGGTGAGAAAGTAACCCCGTTTCCGGTCCAGCCCCAGGGACGCTCAAAAGCCGACTAACCGGTTGTCAGGCCTTCGTCCTTCAGGACCTGAAGCAGTTCCTCCAGCGGAAAACCGTCGAGCGGAATGATGGCAGACGACGCACCACCGTCGGGTAGTTCCGTGTCTTTGTCCAAATGACCCTCAAGGTCGGCTTCGCGGCCTCTGAAATCGCTTGTGTCCGTCATTTCATTCCATTCAATCACTACGTCCGGTTTGATGCCTTCGGCCTGAATCGAGCGGCCGCTCGGTGTGTAGTAGCGCGCCGTGGTCAGCTTGATGCCGGCGCCGTTGCGCAGCGGTAAAACAGACTGGACCGAGCCTTTGCCGAAAGTGCGTTCTCCAACGATGAGTGCACGGCCATTGTCCTGCAGGGCTCCGGCCAGTACCTCCGACGCCGATGCCGTCCCGCGGTCGACCAGCAGCATGATCGGCGTATCCGCCGGCAGCCACTGACCTGGCTGGGCTTTGAATGCCAGTTGCATGGTTGAGTTGCGCCCGCGTGTGGAGACGATCATGCCGCTGTCCAGGAAACCATCGGCCATGGCCACCGCCTGTTGCAGGACGCCCCCCGGGTTTTCCCTCAAGTCGATTACCAGGGCGTTAAGTTCAATGCCGTCGTTCTTGATTGAGTCCAGGGCCTCCTGCAGGTGAATAGCACTCTCGCGGTGGAACTGGGTGACTTTGAAGTAGCCATTGGAACCCTGCAGCAACCTGAAGCTGAGGGTGGGGACCTGGATGTACTGGCGTGTAATCGTCAACTCGCGCGTCTCGCCCTCCCGCGACAGCACAATGAGATCAACGGTGGTGTCGGGTGGGCCCAGCAGTTCGTCCATCGCATCGGGCAGGAAACGGCCTTTGACGGGCTGGCCGTCTATCGAGGTGATGATATCCCCGGGGTTCATTCCGGCCTGGTCGGCCGGGCTGTCGTTGATGATAGCCTGGACCTCAATTTTTCCATCCTGAGCCCGCACGTCAATTCCGATTCCACTGTAACGACCCTCAGCAGCATCGTTCAGTTCCTCGTACTCCTTGACCGGCAGGTAGCTTGAGTGCGGATCCAGCTCCAGCAGCATTCCCCTGATGGCCGCGTCGAGCAGAGTTTTGTCGTCAACGTCCTCAACGTAGTTCCTGCGCGCCTGGTTAAAAACATCGGTGAAGGTCCGCAAATCGTCCAGAGTCAGCTGTGAAACCTTTCCGCTTGTGGCCTCTCCGGATTCATTGGGATCCGTGCCCTGGGCATGTACGCAGGGGACGCCGGCTAGGATAAGCAGGGCAGCACAAAATATTCTCAGCTTTTTTGTCATCATGTTTTCTTTTGTCCAATTAGCTTTGTCATCTTGCCAGCCACGCAGCCGGGTCGACAGCTCTTCCGTTCTTTCGGATTTCGAAATACAAACCCTGGCCACTGCCCGGGTTGCTGCCTACGACACTGATAAGTTCACCGGGTTCCACCCAGGCGCCGACCTCGTGCAACAGACTTTCATTGTGGCCGTAGAGACTCATATAACCCTGGCCGTGGTCTATGATCATCAGCAACCCGTAGCCTCGCAGCCAGTCGGCAAAAGCAACCCGGCCGTAAGCAATGGATTTGACTTCCGTTCCGGTGTCTGCTGCTATCAACCATCCTTGCCACTTGAGCCCCGCAGTCCGGCGTTGCCCAAAGGCGTGCCTGACGGGACCCTTGACCGGCATGGGCAGATGGCCTTTTTGCCGGGCTACGCCCACCCGGCTGCCAAGATCTGCCGGTATGTCAGCAAGAACATCCGACAGGCGTTCCAGAAGTGCTTCCAGGTCCCGCTGATTCTGCTCCAGTTCCGACAGGCGGGCCTCATCGCTGTCGATCTGGCCTGCCAAACGGGCCAGTAGCAGTCCGCGTTCGCTCCGTTGCCGGTCCAGCTCAGCCAGGATGGCACGCTGTTCGGCCTGGACACGATCGATCCTGGCCAGCTCCAGGTCTATCGATTGTTGCATGTTGTCCAGTGTGGTCAAAGCATCCTTGAGGCCAGAGATTTTTTCAACCTGGGCACGGTTGAGGTAATCATAATAAGCCAGCATTCTACCCAGCCGGGCAGGATCATCCTGGTTCAGGATCAGTTTCATCCTCGATTGTCCGGCCATCCGGTACGACGACTTCAGCTGCTCACCCAATTGATCCAGCCTTTGTTCCAGTCTGTCGAGGTATGCCCCGCGTTGGGTTTCCAATTCAGCCAGTTGGCCAATGTGAATGGTCTCTTGTTGCTCCAGCCCGCGAAAATTTATAGTGGCGCGCTGGATGGCCAGGTCCAGTTCGCGCAGCTGGTTCTGTTCCTTGCGGTGATCCGCCCGTGCGGAGGCCAGTTGCTTCCTGAGTTGGCCGATGGCCCTGGTGACCTCGCCCAGCCGCGATTCAGCCGTTGACCTGTCCAGTTCCTGGGCAGCGGCAGCGCGGCAAGCGAAGGCGGAAATGAACAGCAGGAGTGTAATCGCCGCCAGGCTGAAGGTTCGGTGTTTCAGGTTTTCAGACCGGGTCACCTTCGGGTTCCACAAGTGTTTGACCGGTCATCTCTTCCGGCTGCGGCAAGCCGAGCAGGGCCATCATTGTGGGTGCAAGATCTCTCAATGAACCGCCTTCCTTTATTTTAGCCGGACGACCGTGGAACAGCAGTGGAACCTTGTTGGTGGTGTGGGCTGTGTGGCTCTGGCCGGTGGCCGGGTCGGCCATCATTTCGATATTGCCGTGGTCGGCGGTGACCAGGAACTCGCCGCCAACCCGGTCAATGGCGTCCCGGACCGCGCCCAGGCACCGATCGACGGCAGCGACTGCCAGTAAGGCCGCATCGAGGCTGCCCGTGTGGCCGACCATGTCCGGGTTTGCCACGTTGCAGATGATCACGTCATATGCTGCAGACTCGATCGCCTGCACCAGTTTCTGTGTCAGTTCCGGAGCGCTCATTTCAGGCTGCAGATCGTAAGTGGCCACCTTCGGCGAAGGGATCAGTATCCGTTCTTCAAGCGGGAAGGGCGTCTCCTGTCCGCCGTTGAAGAAAAATGTGACGTGCGCGTATTTTTCCGTTTCCGCGATTCTCAGTTGCCGCAGGCCCGCCTGCGCCAGTTCCTCACCGAACAGGCGGGGCAGTGTGGACGGCGGAAACGCCACGGAAACCGGCAGACCTGCCATGTATTCGGTCATGCAAACGAAATCAGCCAGCTTGATGTACTGCCGCTCGAATCCATCGAAGGGCTGATTGACGAACGCCATGGTAATTTCGCGTGCGCGATCCGCACGAAAGTTGACGAAGATGACGACATCGCCATCATGAACTCCCCGGGCGTCCCCGATCACCGTTGGCTGCACAAACTCGTCGTTTTCGTCCCGCGCATAAGCCTGTTCCAGTGCGGCGACGGCGGTCGTTTCATGCTGGTCGGAGTTGGCGGAGCTTATCGCGCGGTAGGCCCGTTCGACGCGATCCCAGCGCTTATCCCGGTCCATCGCGTAGTAACGCCCGCTGATGGTCGAAAAGTCCGCTGCGGGTATCCGGTCGAGCACCTCCTGCATGCGCAGGATTGAAGGCTTGGCGCTGCGTGGCGGCGTGTCGCGTCCATCCAGAAAACCATGCACAGCGATAGAGGGCGCGCCCCGGTCAGCGGCCATCTGCACCGCTGCGACAAAATGATCGTCGTGGCTGTGTACGCCGCCGGGTGAGAGCAGACCCATTACGTGCACCGTGCTTCTGTTTTTTACAGCCGTATCGATGGCTTTACACAGCTGCGGATTTTCAACGAAGCTGCCGTCCTGGATCGCTTTGGTTATCCGGCTGAAGTCCTGGTAGACGATGCGGCCGGCGCCGATGTTCATATGGCCGACTTCAGAATTGCCCATCTGTCCGTCGGGAAGCCCCACTGCCTCGCCCGATGTCTCGATGAGGACATGGGGGTCCTGCCGCCACATTTCGTCCCAGCAGGGCGTTTCTCCAAGCGCGATGGCGTTGTTTTCAGTTTCTTCCCGGTATCCCCAACCGTCCAGGATCATCAGCAGGAGAGGGCGGCGCTTTATGTTGTGATTCATTTGTGCTTTTTCCTACTTGCAATTAAGCTCTGTCGACACCAAATGTGACTGGCTCACAGCAGGATGACCGGCGGATCAAAAGTCGTCAGTCAACCCGTTTCCTGTGGGATAACATTATTATTTCACAAAAGAGATCGTAAAGAATGGACCAGGTATTCGAATTTGCTGGTAACAACCTACTCCTGGTAGGCGGTTTCATCGCGGTTCTCGGCCTTTTGGTCTGGACCGAGCTGATGCGCAAAATCCAGGGTCTGGCCGAATTGACGCCGGCCGAGGCCGTGCCGTGGATCAACGACCCGGCAGCGGTAATCGTCGACATATCGCCGCTCGCCGAATTCAACAAGGGACACATCGTGAATGCGCAACATATTCTTCCGTCCCGCCTGGCGACTCCGGACGCCGAGGTGCAAAAGCTCAAAGACAGCAAGTTGCTGGTGGTCTGCAAGTCCGGCCAGACGGCAAATTCTGCGGCACGAAGCTTGCAAAAAATGGGTGCAGGCGATGTAGCAATACTCAAGGGTGGAATGTCCGCCTGGCGTGCCGACCAGTTCCCGGTCACCACCAAATAGTGAGATAATCCTCCTTTTGCCGCGGGGCTTTAACCTGCGGCGTTACACCTAAAGAGTGAGAACCATGGCAGAAGAACAGAATCAGGATCCGGTCATGACGCCGGAAGACGTATCGCAGGCACAGTTTCAGATCCAGAAGATGTATACGAAAGACGTATCCTTTGAGCTTCCGGGAGCGCCCCAGATTTTCCAGGAAGAAGGACAGGCTGATGTGAAAATGAGCCTGGCGCAGCGCGTAGAGCCGCTGGGTGAGGGTGTACACGAGATCGTACTGACTGTCACTGTGACCGCTACGGTGGGCGAAAAGACAGCCTACCTGGCAGAAGTAGCGCAGGCGGGTATTTTCCTGGTAACAGGTTTCAATGAGCAGGCAACCCATGCGGTCATGAACACCATGTGCCCGACTACCTTGTTCCCGTATGCACGGCAAACGATTTCGACCCTGGTGGCAGATGGTGGTTTTCCGCCACTGGTGCTGCAGCCGGTCAATTTCGATCAGCTGTATGCCCAGCGTATGCAACAGATGGTGGAGGAGCAAAACAACGGGGGTGAAGCTGACCCATCGGCTAACGGTGGTGCAGGATCGGTAGATTTCTCTCCCGAAAACTGAAAACGGCTGCCATGAGCACTGAAGCAAACCGGACCAGCGAAGCCAGGCAACTCCTGTTTGCTGTACTGGGGGCAGGCTCCTGGGGAACCGCTTTGTCGATGCAATTGATCCGCTCCGGATCCCGTGCCGTATTGTGGGATTGGGATCGTGAGCACATCGAAGCGATAGCAAGTAACCGCTGTAATCAGCGGTTTTTGCCGGACTATCCTTTGCCGCCCGAACTGCTGATCGAACCCGATCTGGAAACCGCAGTTCGCATGGCGGATGAAATCCTCGTGGTAGTGCCTTCGCATGCGTTTGCCGGTCTGCTCACGCAGATCGAACCCTGGCTCAAACCGGGGCAGGGCATCTCCTGGGGCTGCAAGGGTCTGGAGCCGGGTACCGGAAGATTTTTACATGAGCCGGCTCAAGCCCTGTTTGGAGATACACGGCCACTGGCCGTGGTAACCGGTCCCTCTTTCGCCAAGGAAGTCGCGGCCAACCTGCCTACAGCGGTGACAGTAGCCGGCACGGAGCCGGGTTACTGTGCCACCGTGGCCAAAGCGTTGCACGGCGGCAATTTCCGAGCGTATACCAGTGACGATATCATCGGTGCGGAGTTGGGCGGGTCTGTTAAGAATGTACTGGCCGTTGCGACGGGTATTTGCGATGGAATGGGTCTGGGTGACAATGCCCGGGCTGCGTTGGTTACCCGGGGATTGGTGGAAATGATGCGCTTGGGGCGTGCACTGGGCGCCCGTGACCAGACGCTCACAGGGCTCACCGGTATGGGCGATCTCGTGCTCACGTGCACCGGCGACCTGTCACGGAACCGACGCCTGGGGCTGGCACTGGGCGCCGGTAAGTCGGTTGACCAGGCCGTGGCAGAAATCGGCCAGGTGGTCGAAGGTGTCAAGACGGCTGAAGAAGTCTGGCGTCTGGCCCGTCGGCACGGAGTGGAAATGCCCATTGCCGAACAGGTTTACGGCATCATCCACCAGGGCAGGGATCCGAACCAGAGCGTCAGAGACTTGCTGGGACGCGAGCAGAAGCACGAAACGGTCTAGCGGCGCTTTTTACTTCAGTCGCGGAAACTCCAATTGTCGCAGCGCTTCGTAGAGGCCCACGGCGACGGTATTCGACAGATTCAGGCTGCGACTGTTTTGCTGCATGGGTATTCGCAGAGTGTGTTCCGTTCCGGCGTCTTCCAGCAAGTTTTCCGGCAAGCCGCGCGTTTCCGGGCCGAACAATAAACCGTCACCATCCGGGATGCGGGCGTCGCTATAACATTTTTTGCCGTGCGTGGAATACGCCCAGATATTCAGGCCAGGATTTTTCGCGCTGAACTCCGCCCAGTTGACGTACTGCTCCACGACGGTTAGTTCGTCGTAGTCCAATCCGGCGCGACGCAGCCTGGCGTCGTCCAATACGAATCCGAGTGGCCCGACGAGGTGCAACCGGGCACCGGTGTTTGCACACAGGCGAATGATGTTGCCGGTGTTCGGAGGAATCTCCGGTTGGTACAGAATGACATGCAACATCAGCGCTTCCCAGGATAAAAACGGCTCTATTTGATCAGGCCTTTTGGTTGGATGAAGGAATTTGCGACGAAGCGAATTTAAGCTGCCATGCGGATTTCAGCGCACCGGCGCTGCTCCAGGTGACACTGCATCAATTGGAAAATACACGTAAGGCTATGTTTTACAAAGGTTATACCCTTGTTTTACAAGTTTGTTCGGAGTCGGGACAGGCATTTGACAGTGTGCATTCAGGGGCGTATCTTCTATCCTCGCCGGCACAACATCTTGTGTCATAAAAAAAAGAGCGCACAATAAGTTGTGCCCATAAGTTAACAAAACCAACCAATTACACGGAAGATTTAATGAGTAGTGTGCAAGTTGAGGCAATCGGCACTGATTCTAAAGAAATTACCCTCCAGGCCGCGTCCCTGGATATCTGGGATAAAAAGTACCGTCTGAAATCTAAAACAGACGAAATTATAGACGAAACCATAGACGACACGTATAAGCGTGTCGCGCGCGCCATTGCAGATGTCGAAAATACCGACGAATTGAAGGAAGAATGTAACCGGTCATTCCTGTGGGCATTGCGCCGGGGAGCAATACCGGCCGGAAGAATTATTTCCAACGCCGGCGCGCTCAATCATAAACCGGCAACCTCAACGATAAACTGTACCGTGTCCGGCACCATCCGCGATTCGATGGACGGCATCCTGGAAAAGGTACATGAGGCAGGGTTGACTCTGAAGGCCGGTTGCGGAATCGGTTATGAGTTTTCAACGTTGCGGCCGAAGGGTGCCTATGTTTCCGGAGCGGGAGCCTACACATCCGGCCCGTTAAGCTTCATGGATATCTACGACAAGATGTGCTTCACCGTCTCTTCGGCCGGCGGGCGCCGCGGTGCCCAGATGGCCACCTTTGAAGTGGGGCACCCGGACGCGATGGATTTCATTCGCGCCAAACGCGAAGACGGCCGGTTGCGGCAGTTCAACTGCTCGTTGCTGGTCACCGACGAGTTCATGCAGGCGGTAGAAAAGAACGACAAGTGGTCACTGGCTTTTCCGATCAATGAGCACGAATCAGATGGCATCGATCTGGATAACCCGGAACAGGTTATCTGGCGTGAATGGCCGGATACCCGTGGTTATATCAGCAGGGAAGACGGATTGGTTGCCTGCCGCATCTACAAGACAGTGCCTGCCCGCAGAATGTGGGACATGATCATGTCCTCCACTTATGATTTTGCAGAGCCCGGCTTCATCATGATTGATCGCATCAACGAGATGAACAATAACTGGTTTTGCGAGAACATCCGTGCGACCAACCCCTGTGGCGAGCAACCCTTGCCACCGTATGGAGCGTGCCTGCTGGGTTCAGTTAACCTCACCCGTTTCGTCGAAAACCCCTTCACGGATAAAGCCGAATTCAACTGGGAAGAATACCGCAAAGTCGTCCGGGTCTTCACCCGCATGCTCGACAACGTGGTCGAGATCAACGGGCTTCCACTGGGCAAGCAACGTGATGAAATTGCCCGCAAGCGGCGTCATGGAATGGGTTTTCTGGGCCTGGGTTCAACCTGCACGATGCTGGGCATGAAATACGGCAAACCTGAGTCCCTGGAGTTCACCGAAAAAGTCGCACGCGAGATGGCGTTGGCCGGCTGGGAGGAAGCACTCGAGCTAAGCCGTGAAAAAGGGCCGGCACCGATCATGGAAGAGCAGTTTGAAGTGACCGGGGACATGCTGAGGCGGCGTCCGGAAATGCGTTCTGATGGCTACAAGATCGGCGACGTCATTGCCGGCAAGGTTCTGTTGTCGAAATACAGCCGGTATATGCAGCAGGTGGCGGAGCACGCTCCGGACCTGGTCGACGCCCTGATCAAAGAGGGTGCGCGGTTTACGCACCACACGTCGATCGCTCCAACCGGAACCATATCGTTGTCACTGGCGAACAATGTTTCCAATGGCATCGAGCCGAGTTTTGCGCACCACTACAGCCGAAACGTGATCCGTGAAGGACGCAAGACCAAGGAAAAAGTAGAGGTTTACAGCTACGAGTTGCTGGCTTACCGGACGCTGATCAACGCCAATGCGATGCCCTATGCGCAGGACGAAGCGTCCAAACTGCCGGAATGTTTCATTACGGCAGAAGACGTAAAACCGGCCGAGCACGTGGACATCCAGGCCGCAGCGCAGAAATGGATTGACTCATCCATTTCCAAGACAGCCAATGTACCCACAGATTTTCCTTATGAAGAGTTCAAGGATATCTATACCTACGCGCATGAAAAACACCTCAAAGGGTGTACAACGTTCCGCTTCAACCCGGAAGCATTCCAGGGCGTGTTGGTGAAAGAGAAAGACCTGGAAAACACAACGTATCGCTTTGTCCTGGAAGATGGCGAAGTGGTCGAGGTGCCCGGAAATGAAGAAATCGAATACGACGGTGAATTACATACCGCGGCGAATCTCTTCGATGCGCTCAAAGAAGGCTACTACGGTAAGTTTTGAATAACGGCCAGTTCAATAAGGTTGATATAGCCGGAGAGGATACAAAGAAAGGCTAAAGCCTCAGAAATGGAAACAGTCAAGGCTGTTTCCGAGACAAGGACGTGTGCATAAAGACACACGGATGTAGATAAAAACAAAATCAGGGATACAGTGACGGCGAGGGAGATTTTTGGGTTCCGTCTTACCTTTAGGAGGTGTTGCGTACAAGGACGTACACCTCTTTTCTATCCCGGCATAATTATCTGGATATGAACAGGGCCAAAAAATAAATCAGGAATTATCGAAATGAGTATCAGGATCGCAAACAAAATCGTTGGCTATGAAGTGGTCAAAGAAGACGAACCCGTAGTCAAAGAAGAGGCGCCGGCAGAAAACCAGGACCGCCAGTCAGCAACCATCATTCGCATGACGGAACGGGTAATGCGCCCGGAAGGCATGGAGGCTCTTGAGGGTTCCACTTACAAGATCAAGACCCCTCTTGACGACCACGCCATGTACGTCACGATCAACGACATCATACTTAACCTGGGTACCGAGCATGAACAGCGGCGCCCGTTCGAGATTTTTATCAATTCGAAGAACATGGACCACTTCCAGTGGATCGTGGCATTGACCCGGTTGATGTCTGCAGTATTCAGGAAAGGCGGAGACGTCACCTTCCTGGCAGAAGAGCTGCAGGCGGTGTTCGATCCGCGTGGCGGCTATTTCAAGCCGGGTGGAAAGTTCATGCCGTCCATCATTGCTGATATTGGTGCGGTGATCGAACACCATCTGCAGAAAATCGGCCTGATGGAGAAGGAAGAGCTGTCAGAGCAGCAACAACTGATTCTCGACCAGAAACGGGCGGAAGCAGAAGCTTCTGACTCAAAGAGAACGGAATCTGCTCATGACGGAGACGCCAGTTATCCAGCCTCGGCCACGCTGTGTAACAAGTGCCATACCAAGGCGGTGGTGATCATGGATAACTGCGCCACCTGCCTGTCCTGCGGGTATTCGAAGTGTGGTTAGTGACTGACTAGTGTATCTGCACCTTCTGTGGATAACGCCTGTTGTACTGCTGATCGTCTATCTTTCCTCGCCCCGGTTCCGGGGCGAAATTGCAGAAACCCGGGTCCGCCGGCTGCTGGCCAGCGGGCTTGAAAAGAGCAGGTACACGGTTCTCAATAACGTCGATATTCCATTCAGCGGGGGCTCCCTGCATCTTGATCACGTTGTGGTATCCCGCTTCGGCCTGTTCGTCATCAAGAGCGAATATGTGCGTGGCAAGGTGTCCGGCGGAGAATTCCAGGAGCGTTGGAAGTCGAGCCAATTTGGACGCTCAACCCGGTTTGATAACCCGGTCCATCGCAATGCGGTGCAGGTGCAGGCTTTGCAGAAACTGTTGAAAATACCCGCATCCAAATTCCACCCGATAACTGTTCTGGTTGGCCACAGGGGTGTTGAAGACTCGATGCCGGCGAGCGTGGTGCCGGCTGAAAACCTGGTTGCCCACATCAGGAAAAACAACCGGCAGGTCATCGAAGGTGAACAGGCGGACGAATTGATCAGGACCATTGGTGAAGTCCGCTTTCAACCGGGTGGGCGACACCATTTTGATCAGTGGAGCCTGCTCAGATATGTCTTGTTGCTGGTATTGCTGGGCGGTATCTATCTTGTTGCCCGTGATGACCTCGCGGCTCTTTATGGGAAGTATGCACAGCAGTCAGAACAGGCTGGGGCGCCGGAGAATTTCCGGCCGGATGGAAGCAGGAAATCAAAGCAGGAACTGTATGAAGAATCATTGATATGTGCGTACTCGCCCGACACAAACCGGTGCACCTGCCTGGAACCTGACGGGCCAATCGTCGAAGTCGGCTTCTCCAAATGCCGCTCACTGGCAGAACGAGGTTCGGTCCTCAATCAATAATTGTACGCGCCCGCTATTTATCCCTGCGGGAGCCAATCAGGCTGGCAACAATGACCGCGATGTAGAACATACCGACAACCGCTTCGAGAATGACGAGCACTTGCGCGATGGGTTTCACCGGCGAGATGTCACCATAACCCAACGTGGTCAGGGTAACGAAACTGAAGTAGGTCGTCGTGGACATATTGTCATACCAGGGTCTGGCTTCAATCCCGGCGAATGAGTTTGGCGAAATTTCCAGCAGCATGGTGTAGAGAATGGACCAGATCAGGCCGATCAGCAGGTAAAGAGCGACGGAGCCGACAATGATATTGAGGTCGACCTTGCCGGTCAGCAGTACATTTTCGCCAACAATCCAGGCGGCGGCGATCATGAAGATCAACATGAATCCGAGGTAAGAATACTCAAAATACTGTATGCCCGTAACACTCCGGAAAATGACGAAGACCAGCATGAATCCGATAATCAGTGAAAAGAATTTCCCCCATCTGCGTTCCGTTTCCAAACTCAGCAGCGACATGAAGAGCAGGCCAATGCTGCTGAACTCCAGCAGTTCCAGCGTGAGGTTATCCTGGATTTGCTTGGACAGGGCGCCGGCAACAAGCATGCCGACCATTGCCAGCGTCAGCCAGATGAAATTATTTTTCCTGATAAGAGACTTCATAACTCGCGGTCCGGGATGTCTTTATTGTTAATGCCTATTCTATTCTGAACCGCCCGCACAGAGGTACTTCCCTGTCACTTTGGCAAACTGTTAGGATTGCTTATGCACCTGGCAAACGAACTCATTCTCAAGAAACGCGACGGAATTGCACTGAGTGCCGGGGAGATTTCTTCCTTCGTGCAGGGCATCTCCCGCCATTCTGTGTCCGATGCGCAAATCGCTGCTTTTACCATGGCGACCTGGTTTCGGGGCATGGACCTCGAGGAACAAATGGCGCTGACCCTGGCCATGCGCGACAGCGGAAAGGTCTTGAGTTGGCCCGGCCTGGACGGGCCCGTGCTGGATAAACATTCCACCGGTGGCGTTGGCGATATGGTGAGCTTGCTACTCGGTCCCATCGTTGCCTCCTGTGGCGCCTATATTCCGATGATATCCGGGCGTGGGCTGGGCCATACCGGTGGAACCCTGGATAAGCTCGAGAGCATACCCGGTTTTGATGCCTTTCCTGGAATTGAAGCCTTTCAAAACACAGTGCGGCAGCACCGCCTGGCCATCATCGGGCAGACCAGTAATCTCGCACCTGCCGACCGGCGAATGTATGCCGTGCGGGACGTCACGGCGACGGTGGCATCCATTCCGCTTATCATCTCGTCCATCCTTTCCAAGAAACTGGCGGAAGGCCTGGACGGCCTGGTGATGGATATCAAATTCGGCTCGGGCGCGTTCACCCCCGATCTGGCAGAGGCAGAACACCTGGCTCGCGAGATCACCCTCGTGTCTGGCCGGGCAGGACTGCCTTGCCGGGCTCTGGTTACCAGCATGGAACAGCCGCTGGCGTGGTCGGCGGGTAATGCGCTGGAGGTCATCGAAGCGGTGCGATTCCTGCGTGGTGAGGCCCGCCACGAGCGACTTCAGGCTGTGGTTCTTGCGTTGTCGGCCGAACTGTTGCAGCTTGGTGGCTTGGCAGCGAATTTATCGCAGGGGCAGGAAATGGCTCAGGCAGCGCTGGATTCCGGCCGGGCTGCAGAGCAATTTGCAACCATGGTACGGGCACAAGGCGGGCCGGGCGACTTGCTGGAAAATGCAGAAACAATTTTACCCTCGGCGCCTGTCGTCAGGCCTGTATTCGCCATTGCCAGTGGGGTGATCCAGTCGATCGATACCCGTGCTGTCGGTATGGCGGTAGTTTTCAAGGGGGGTGGCCGGCGGCGTTTAGAAGACGAGGTTGACCCGGCGGTTGGGATCAGCGCAATTTCCAGCGTGGGCCAGCCGGTGGATGCCTCTATGCCACTGGCCATGATTCACGCTGCCAGCGAAGACCAATGGGAACAGGCTGCAGCATTCATACGGGCTGCTTTTGACGTAGGGCAGGGACCTGCACATGGCTCGCCCGTCATATTTACACCAGCGCAGGAGCGAGGAACCGATGATCGATTATGATGCAGTCATCGCCCGGCTGAAGCCGCACGCGATCAGGGCGGCCGGATTTTCCTATTCACCCTACAGCCATTTTCGAGTCGGGGCCGCGGTGATCAGCGATGCGGGGAAAATTTATGCGGGATGTAACGTGGAGAATGGCTCTTTTGGGCTGACCCAGTGTGCTGAGCGGACGGCAGTGACTGCGGCGATCGCGGATGGCACGGCTCCAGGTTCGCTCACCACGCTGTTGATCTATATACCCGGCGATACTGCCCACGCACCCTGCGGTGCGTGTCGCCAGGTAATGAACGAATTGATGAGTGAAGACTCCCTGGTGATTTCCTGCTGCGATGGTGAAGAAGTCCAGGCCTGGACCCGTTCTGAATATTTACCGGACCCGTTTGTGCCGGACACCTTATTGAAATGAGCGAACCCGGAGTCACGCAACTCCTGAATGGCCAGACCGGAAAAATTGGCTGGCAGGAATTGGTGCGTCATTTTGCCAGGGGCGTAGTGGTCTGTGTCAGCCCGGAACTGGACCTGCTCGAGACCGCCGGGCAGTTGGTTGAAGACCGCGCGGATGAAATTCGGGCGCTGTACGAGCAGGGCACCCTGCATCGCGCTCGCGATGAAGACGCAATCCGGTGGCAACAGGACGACCCGGAGTTCTGGGCTGTCGTGGTTGCGCCGTGGGTTCTTGTACAGGAGACAGGAGAGGTGACTAAGGATGACTAGATTTCTATGCTGGATTTCGGTTCTGCTGTTAAGCCTGGTCACGACATCCGGTTGGGCTGAGGAGCCATCGGAAAATACGGGGCCGGCCCAGCAGGCTGCCCGGCAGTCTCTGCAACGTATCGAACACTGGAACGATCAACTGCGTGCCGTCATCGTGGTCAATCCCGCTGCGATGGATCAGGCCGGATTGCTGGATGCTGAGCGTGCCGCCGGCCAGGTTCACGGCCCGCTGCATGGCGTGCCGGTGCTGCTCAAGGACAATATCGAAACCCGGGACATGCCCACCACCGCGGGCTCGCTGGCGCTTGCTGACAACCGGACAGGCCGGGATGCGTTCCTGACGGAGCAGCTCAGGGCTTCGGGCTTGCTGATTATCGGCAAGGCCAACCTGAGCGAGTGGGCGAACTTCCGCTCGGAACGCTCTTCCAGCGGCTGGAGCGGAGTCGGCGGGCAGGCCCGAAATCCACACGACCTGCTGCGCTCGCCTTGCGGATCCAGTTCAGGCTCGGCGATTGCCGTGGCGGCCGGCATGGTGCCGCTGGCCGTTGGCACGGAAACCAATGGCTCGATCATCTGCCCTGCGGCGGTCAACGGCATTGTCGGGATCAAGCCGACCGTGGGCCTGGTCAGCCGGCGGGGCATCGTACCTATTGCCCACAGCCAGGACACGGCCGGTCCGATGGCGACGAACGTCAGGGATGCGGCCTTTTTGCTGAACGCGATGACGGTGTCTGATCCGCTGGATGCAGCCAGCCCGCATGGAAAGCTGTATTTCGAGCGGGATTATACAACCGCCCTTCAAGCGAATGGCCTGCGCGGTAAGCGCGTGGGGGTGGTTCGCTCGTTGGCCGGATTCCATGAAGGTGTCGATGAGCAATTCGACCAGGCCATCGCTGACCTGTCTGCAGCCGGCGCTGAAGTGGTTGATGGGCTGGCCTTTCCGGACTACCCGGATGGCTTTGGGCAGGCGTCTTATGACGTGCTGTTGTATGAGTTCAAACACGACCTGAACGACTACCTCCGGACATTTGCCCGGTCCGCAGGGACAGCTGACGCTGGAAAAGCTGATCGAATTCAATCGGCAGCATGCCGGCCAGGAAATGGAATGGTTCCAACAGGAAATATTTCTAAAGGCGCAGGCAACGTCCGGGCTGGACTCAACGACCTATCTGGACGCCCTGGCCACGGTCCAGTCTTTCAGCCGCGAAGGTATCGATAGCCTGCTGCAGGAACATGACCTTGATCTGCTGGTTTCGCCGAGTAACACTCCGGCCTGGTCGATTGACCTGGTGGTGGGTGACCATTTTCTCGGTGGCAGCAGCTCCTTTCCGGCACGCGCCGGCTACCCCCACATAACCGTACCCATGGGGTTCGTGCACGGATTGCCGGTTGGCCTGTCTTTTTACGGGACCGCATTCTCCGAGCTGGTTCTGATTGAAGCGGCCTTTGGCTTTGAACAGGCCACCCGGCTGGCCCGTCCCCCCGCAGGTTTCGGCGACTGGAAACCGGCGACGTCAGAAAACGCCGGGAATTAAGACCTTCCTCTCAGCGGGGTACTCGGCGAAACGCTCGCGATACCAGTCGATGGTTGGACAGGGCGCGCGGTGCGAGGTTACAGAAGGTGAACAGGGCGAAGGCAACACCAGCCAGTGACCAGGTCAGCACGGCCCAGCCGATCCACTGGATGATTTCCCCGAGGTAATGCGGAGAGCTGACCCAGCGAAACAAACCGCCCTGCGGAATGCGGTAGCCCGTCTCGCCCGGTTTTCTTAGTTCGCGGATCGTCTTGTCGGATTGGAAATGCAGGCTGAATCCAGCCAGAAAAAGGACTGTGCCAATGACGAAATGCTGCGTGAGTAGCGGAGTCGCGTTTTCGCCAGCGGCGATCAACGCCTCCGCGTTGTTGTATCCGTTCAGAGTGTTGAAAACGATCGCGAACAGAACCAGCAGAGCCGGGAATGTCCGGTCAGAAGGTTGCATCAGTGCGGGGAACAGGAAGGTACGGTAAGCATAGTGGAATACCCAGAAGCACAGCGGCACCCAGGTCTGCGGCATCGCCCGTGCCGGGCTGGCCAGCACCAGCAACGTGATAACCAGTAATGCGGGTAACTCCATCAGTATCCAGGCGGCGCGGTTGGGCAGGCTGGGTCCCCAGCCCTCCTGGTAGTGGCGTCCGTAGGGCGCCGTCACCCAAAGCAGGCTAAGCAGCACCAGTGGGCAGAGCAGGAACTGGATGAGCAGCGGCAAGTTCATGTCAGCATCTTGCCAGATTTTCGCTATCATGTGCCAATGAGAAAATTCTTCAGAAAGCTACACCGTTGGCTGGGTCTGTTGATGGCCGCACAAATCATTGCCTGGATGGCCAGTGGCCTTTACTTCAGCCTGATCCCGATCTCTGAAATCCGTGGCGAGCACCTGACTCGGCTGCCGGCAAAACTGGAACCCGCCGCCCTGGCACGCTTATCCCCTCCGGGAAACGTGGCAGGGCTGCTGAATGCACAGTTGGACAAAGACTGGACACTGGATGGGTTGAAACCGGTCAGCAGAGACGGTCAGATCCTTTGGCAGGTCGAAGGCGAAAGCGGGGGAGAGGGATTCGCCCGGTTGGTTGCCTCCGATGGCCGGCAGGTGTTGCCGATGCTGACAGAACAGGAAGCACTTCGACGCGCACAGGTCATGCTTATCAACCCCTCCGAAGCCGTTTCTGTGAGTTGGGTCGAGCAGGTATCGGCGGGATCAGAAATTCGCGGACGCGGCCTGCCTGTCTGGAGAGTGGATTTCCTGGAGCCCGAGTCGCTGAGCCTGTATATCCACCCCTGGACCGGAGACCTGCTGGCCCGCCGCACTGATCGTTGGCGTATTTTTGATTTTCTGTGGATGTTGCATATCATGGATTTCGATACACGTGACGATTTCAACCACCCCTTGCTCCAGATCGCTGCCGCCCTGGGTTTGATTATTTCGCTGAGTGGGGTGGTCTTCTGGGCGATGACGACCCGGCTGTTCCGGCGCAGAAGGGACGTTCCCGGTCTTCTGGTCAAATAATCCGGAGCGCCTTGGCGCCCTCAATGTCGCCTTGTTTTAATTCCAGTAAGGCCTGGTTGGCTGCCTCGAGCGGATAGGCGGCAACCTGCGGCCTGAGTGGGATTTCAATGGCCAGGCGCAGACATTCCCGCACATCTTTGCGGGTGACGTTGGCAACCGTGCACAGAGACTTCTCCCGCCACAAGTGTGTGTCGTAGTCGATAGTGCTGAGCACTTCGCGGTCGGCCGCTTCCTTGCGGATCGCATTGATCACCAGCCTGCCGCCGGGTGACAGAGCCTGCAGGGCGGCGACAACCGGTAACCAGGCAGGCGTGGTATCAATGATGGCGTCGAGACCAGTGTCCGGCCGGTCGGTGGTGTTTCCGGCCCAGTCCGCACCCAGCTGTAAGGCAAAGTCCCGTTCTTTCCGGCTGCGTGCAAATATGAAAACCGGCGAATCCGGATACAGGTGCTGTACCATCTGCAGAACCAGGTGGCCCGACGCCCCGAAACCGGTCAACCCAAGGCTTTGGCCATTATTCAGCCGGCAGAGGCTCAGGGCCCGGAAGCCGACCGCTCCGGCACATAGCAGGGGCGTGGCCTCAAGGTCACCGATTTGCTGCGGTAGGCGGTGGGCAAACGATTCGGGCACCGTCATGTATTCCGCATAACCACCGTGTGCGTCGCGGCCGCAGGCGCTGAAGTCAGGGCAAAGGTTTTCCCTGCCGCTGAGACACCAGCTGCAAGTACCGCAGGCGTAATGGATCCAGGCAACACCCACGCGCTGTTTCAATAGGTTCATGCTGCAGTTCCGCCCCTGTGCGGCCACCGTGCCAACGACCTGGTGCCCGGGGGTCATCGGCAGGGTCGCAGGGGCGGTGCGGCCTTCGATTTCATCGAGCTCGGTGTGGCAGACCCCACAGGCATGGACACGGATCAACAACTCTCCAGCGCCGGGTTTCGGGATCGCCACCCGGTCTTCCTGCAGCGGCGGATTGTCCGGGCGTAGCGGTCCCAGCCGGTGGATGCGCATGGCGCGCATTTGAGGTTCTGCCTTACTCATCGACTCAATGATAGTCCGCGTCATTTCTGTTGCCGTTGATACGAATCATTCATTTTGCCGGCACCTGGTCTAAAATAAAAACTGGGGTGCACTTTGAGAATGGAGAACGTGATGTCCGGTTATAAGAAAATTGCTGTTGCGATTGACCTGAGCAGTGAGTCCTCTGCAGTTATGAAAAGAGCGCTTGATGTGGCTGCACCGGATAGTGAAATTCACCTGATTTACGTCCAGGAGCCGATGGATTCGGTGTATATGGGTGTTGTGCCCTATGGTCCGGTTTTCGTCGGCATGGATGAGGTTGAAGAAAACCTGCGTTCGGAATTACGACAAAAACTGGATACGATCGGCGAGACCGCCGGTGTACCTGAATCAGGCCGCCATTTCCTCAGTGGAACACCGGCCCGTGAAATTCGCCAGTTTGCCGAAGAAAACGGGATGGACCTGATTGTGCTTGGAACACATGGACAAAAAGGTGTCCAGTTGTTGCTCGGCGCCACGGCCAATTCGGTGCTGCACGGTTCCAGTTGCGACGTGCTGGCTGTCAGGGTTTTCGACGCAGAATAATTGAACCTCTTCTGGCTGGCGAGTTTTTTTTGCCGTCCTGGCCTGGTCGGGATGGCACCCTCATGATTATCTGACCTGGTGGCTGGAGGTTGCCCCGGCGCTGATCGCGCTGATTATTCTCTGGCACACCCGTAAACGCTTTCCATTGACGCCTTTGTGCTTACTGGCTGATTCTCGCTCATGCCATCATCCTGATGGTCGGCGGCCATTACACCTACGCCGAGGTGCCGGCAGGAGACTGGCTCAGGGACTGGATGGGTGGTGACCGCAATAACTACGACAAGTTGGGACACCTGGCGCAGGGCTTTGTGCCGGCGGTGGTCGTCCGCGAAATATTGCTGCGCAACCAGGTAGTCGCCAGGAGAGGTTGGCTTTCACTCTTCGTGGTCAGCATATGCCTGGCGTTCAGTGCGTTGTATGAATTGATCGAATGGTGGGTTGCATTGCTGAGCAACCAGGCAGCCGAAGCGTTTCTCGGCACGCAGGGATATGTCTGGGACACCCAGTCCGATATGTTCCTGGCGCTGCTGGGGGCCGGCCTGGCCATCGTGATGTTGGGAAAATGGCAGGATCGACAAATAGCCGTCTTGTCCTCAGGCGCCCGTTTGCCGTAGGCTGCTTTCCGGCAACGGACTCTGTTCCAGACTACCGAAACGCCTGACGATACTGGCCAGTATGCCTTCGCTGTCCAGGCCGGCCTGGTGCAGACATTCGCCACGGGTCCCATGTTGAATGTAATTGTCACCCAGGCCCAGATTCAGGATATCCAACGGATGGCCTTCTGCTGCCAGGAACTCATTGACCCCGCTACCGGCGCCACCGGCTATCGCATTTTCCTCGACGGTCACCAGGTGATCGTGCTGCGCGGCGGCCAGGCGGATAGCTGCCTGGTCCAGGGGTTTGACGAAACGCATGTTGATCAGGGTCGCATTCAATTGCTCGGCCACGCTTACACAGGGCTCAACCATGCTGCCGAAAGCCAGGATAGCCAACTTGCCGCCCTGGCGGACGGTGATGGATTTACCCAGGGGCAGGGCGGTCATTTTATGTTGGATTTCAACACCCGGTCCGCGTCCACGCGGGTAACGCACAGCGGCCGGCCCATCGTGACAAAAGCCGGTGTACAGCATCTGGCGGCACTCGTTTTCATCCGCCGGGGCCATGATCACCATGCCCGGGAATGCAGCGCATGAAACTGAGATCAAAACTCCCGGCGTGGGTAGGGCCGTCCGGCCCAACCAGGCCGGCTCGGTCGATGGCGAACAGCACGGGCAGGTCCTGCAAGGCGACGTCATGAATCATCTGGTCATAGGCGCGCTGCAGGAAGGTGCTGTAAATGGCAACCACCGGGTGTGCATCTTCGCAGGCCATTCCAGCCGCCAGCGTGACGCTGTGCTGTTCCGCGATTCCAACGTCGAAGTATCGCTCCGGAAAGCGTTTGTGAAATTCGACCAGTCCAGATCCTTCGCGCATGGCGGGGGTGATGGCCAACAGGCGTCTGTCCTGTTCTGCCATGTCACACACCCATTGTCCGAAAACATCGGTGTAGGTGGGGGCAGGCTTTGGGCTTGCCGGTTTTGCAACAACCCCGGTTTGCGGGTCGAATGGGCCTACCGCATGGTACTTGACCGGATCTTTTTCAGCCGGCTCATAACCCTTACCCTTTTCGGTGATGATGTGCAGCAGATTGGGTCCATGAATATCGCGTGCGGTGCGGATGGTCCGGACCAGCGTTGGAATATCGTGGCCGTCAATCGGTCCGAGATAGTTGAATCCCAGTTCCTCGAACAGTGTGCTGGGCATGACCATGCCCTTGAGGTGCTCTTCCCAGCGGCTCATGAACCGCCAGGTTCGGGAATTGCGGTGCATCAGGCTTTTCCCGCGTTCACGGATTCCCGTCACCGTCGGCCCGCTCATCAGGCGCCCCAGCATCTTGGTCATCGCGCCGACGTTGGGCGAGATGGACATCTGGTTTTCATTCAGGACCACCAGCAGGTCGTTATCCAGATCCCCGCCGTGGTTGAGTGCTTCGTAAGCCATGCCGGCTGTCATGGCGCCATCACCGATAATGGCTACGCACTTGCGGTCTTCGTCCTGCAGGGCTGAGGCAGCAGCCATACCGAGGGCAGCGCTGATCGAGGTGGAGGAATGGCCTGTGCCGAAAGTGTCGTATTCGCTTTCCGAACGTTTCGGGAAAGGCGCCAGACCCTGCTTCTGCTTGATCGTGGTGATACTTCGGGCGCGTTCACAGAGTATTTTATGCGGGTAAGCCTGGTGGCCGACATCCCACACGATGCGGTCTTGGGGCGTGTCATACAGAAAATGCAGCGCTACAGTAAGCTCCACACAGCCGAGCCCGGCGCCGAAATGCCCGCCGCTGGTAGCGACGGACTCAATCAGGTAGCGCCGCAGTTCTTCTGCGACCTGCGGCAATTGTTCCTCATCGAGCTGTCTCAGGTCGGCCGGAGAGTCGATGGAACCCAGTAATGGATAGTGTTGTTCGTTCATTGCTGCCATTTTAGCTGTGCCGGGCCCGGGAAGCTATCTGTCGCGACTAATGACATAGTCAGCGAGCCAGGCCAGGGTGTCGGTTTGACCATCGATATATTGCAGGTGAAAAATGGCCTCGTCGCGCAGCTCCTGTGCTCTTTTGCGGGAATTTTCCAGTCCGAGGATCGATGGGAAAGTGGGTTTGTTAAGTGCGGCATCCGCCAGTGTGCTTTTTCCGGTCAGTTCTGTGCTGCCGGTCACATCCAGGATGTCATCATGAACCTGGAAGGCCAGGCCGATGCTTTCCCCGTAGGCTGAGAGATGGGCTACGGTTTCACTATCCGCCCCGGACAGAATGGCCGGCGTGGTGATCGCGGCCGTTATCAGGGCGCCCGTTTTAAGACGATGCATGGTGGATAGCTGCCTGCTCGCTGATTCTCTGCCCCACCGCACTCAGGTCCAGTACCTGGCCACCGGCCATGCCAATAGAACCACAGGCACCCGCGATCGTGCTGATCACGGCAAGGCTGTTCGCGCCGGTCGCTGGTAATTCGACCGGCCAGTACCTGGAATGCCAGTGCCTGTAAGGCGTCCCCGGCCAGGATGGCGGTTGCTTCGTCAAAGGCCTTGTGGCAGGTCAGCCTGCCGCGCCGCAGGTCGTCATCGTCCATGGCCGGCAGGTCATCGTGTATCAGGGAATAGGCATGGATGAACTCAATCGCTGCTGCCACCGGGTCCAGGGTTTCCGCCGCAAGTCCGAGTGCTTCGCCGGTGGCATATACAAGAACCGGGCGAAACCTTTTGCCACCGGACAGTGCTGCATAGCGCATGGCGCGATGCAGTAACTGTGGTTCCTCGGCTTCCTGCGGCAGCTGACGATCGAGAACAGTCTCGATGCGCGCCTGCCACTGCGCAACGCGAGCGGCAGGCTCAGTCATCAGTGGAGAAGGGGACCGCTGATGACTCATCATCTGTGTCCAACAGTGTTTGCACGGTTTGCTGGGCCTGGTCCAGGACGCCCTGGCAGTGACGGGTCAGTTCCACGCCACGCTTGAACTGCTTCAGCGACTGATCAAGGCTCAGGTCGCCGGATTCCAGTTGCTCCACCAGTGATTCAAGTTCCTCAAGTGATTTTTCAAAATCAGGGAGTTGTTCGGTCTTTTTATCCATTGTCATCTTCTTATCGTTGGCAGTCTGAGCGAATTCGTGACAGCACCGGGTCGGTGGGCTGCCAGCGGTATTCCAGATCGTTTTCGTAAAGCCAGTTTTTCAGCCGATAGCTTACCACCCAGTCGCCCAGGGCGACTGGTTCGCCATCCCACTCAAGTACAGGTATGCCCGGCCGCAGCCAGGGTGGAATGAAGGCAGCCTGGAAAAGTTGCTTGATCTTGTGGCTGGGGCCGTTCGGCAGCAAGCGGACCCGGTCTCCTGCCTTGCGGGCGCGCACTGTCCAGGAACCGGGTATTAGGGCAGCTTTGCCCCGCAAATAAAGCAGACCGCAATCGGGTCCCAAATCGAGCTGCTTGCCCTGCTTCCACTTCACAGCGGGGCAGGGCAGGAAGGGATCCCGTCGGTGCAGCCACAAATCGCGCTGGTAGCGTTTGATCATCCAGTCGCCCCATTGCACTTCCGCCTGGTTGACCGGCTTTGAGCCGGCCAGTTGATCAAGGAACTCGCGCAACCGGGCTTCGGGCAACATCGGGATTTCATGCCTGCGCAGCCATTGCCGTGTGATCAGCGTTTGCATCTCGGGCTCCAGTTCCAGCAGTTTCTGCAGCGGCATCTTGAAACGGTCCCGAATCAGGTCACCGGACTGAGCTCTCAATAAACACCGCCATCGCGGTGGATGTGATGCGGGCGTTCCGAGCGGTTCGGGACAGGCGGTTCACGACACCCGGCCAGCGTTTTTCCAGCAAGGGAAAGAGTTCCTGGCGCAAGTAATTCCGGTCAAAAATAGTGTCTGCGTTGGAAGGGTCTGTCAGCCAGTCCAGTTGCCTGTCCTTTAGAAAATGTTCAAGGTCAGCCCGGTGAAAGTCCAGCAGGGGGCGGGCGACCCAGCCTTTTTCCAGGGTCCTCAGCCCGGGAATGCCAGCCAGGCCCTCGACACCGCTTCCACGCATCAGGTTCAGGAACAGGGTTTCAGCCTGGTCTTCCGCATGGTGGGCTGTCAGGTAGGTTTCCCCTTTGCCCAGCAGTTGGCCGACGGCACGGTACCTGCCATTGCGCGACTCTTCTTCCAGGTTGCTATTCCCAACCTGGCTTATCTCCAGCTTTTCCGAATGAAACGGAATGTCTCTTTCCCGGCAGAAAGCTTCGCATTGGCTTTGCCACGCATCAGCGCCATCCTGCAGCCCATGGTGAAAGTGGACCGCCTGAAGCGGCGCTTCCAGTCGCGGCCGGCACTCGTACAGGGCCTGCAGCAGAGCGGTGGAGTCGGCTCCGCCACTGAATCCAACCCAGTACTTTTCAGTATCAGGCAGGCGCGCCAGTCGATCCAGCAGGAGCCGGGTCGTGAAATTCGCGGGTTGCTGCTTCACGTGACGTGCGCCTTGCCTAGTCCTGGAATTCACCAAATTTAAGCAGGCGCTGATAGCGTTCTTCGATCAGCTGCTCAGAGGTCTTTTGTTCGAATGAGGCCAGTTGTTTCTCCAGGCAGTCGGCGATGCGCAAGGCCACCTCATCGGGTTCTTTGTGGGCGCCACCGAGTGGTTCAGGAATGATCTCATCGACCAGGCCCATTTTCTTGAGGCGATCCGAAGTGATACCCAGTGCGCTGGCTGCCTCTTCTGCATTGGCCGCGTCTTTCCACAGGATGGAAGCGCAGCCTTCCGGCGAAATGACCGAGTAGGTGCTGTACTCAAGGATATTGACACGGTCGCCTACGCCGATGGCCAGGGCTCCGCCCGAGCCACCCTCACCGATGATGGTGCAAATGATTGGCACCGGAAGGCGCGACATGACCAGCAGGTTGCGCGCAATGGCCTCGGACTGGCCGCGTTCTTCCGCGCCCACGCCGGGGTAGGCTCCGGGTGTGTCTATGAACGTGATCAGAGGCAGGTGAAACCGGGCCGCCATGTTCATCAGGCGCATAGCCTTACGGTAACCTTCCGGCCGGGGCATACCAAAATTGCGGAAGACTTTGGCTTTCGTGTCGCGGCCTTTCTGTTGTCCTATGAATACAATGGCGCGGCCCCTGAAACGGGCCAGGCCGCCAACGATGGCATGATCATCCGCAAAGGCCCTGTCGCCATGTAATTCGTGGAACTCTTCGAAGATCTTACCGACATAGTCAAGCGTGTAGGGCCGCAGCGGGTGCCGGCTTAACTGTGAAATCTGCCACGGTGAGAGGTCCTTGAAGATCCCCTTGACCTTGGTGCGCATCTTGGATTGTAAACGCTGGATTTCTTCATCGAGGTTGATGGCGTTGTCCGAACCGACGTTCCTCAATTCATCAATCTTGGCTTGCAGTTCAGCAATCGGTTGCTCGAAATCTAGGTAGTTGGAATTCATTGCATTGCTCGCACGGATGATCGTGCATTATAGCGTGAATAATTGTCTCGTACGGGGGATCCGGCTAAGCTGCCAATTGTCCATCGCCCAACCCAGGATTTCATCAAGATCCATCCCGGATGGACAGGCTTGACCGAGAAAATGGAGCGCCTGTTCCAGTGCCTTTGCAACCGGCAGACGGGATACCGGGTCGGCGTCTTCGCGCTTGCTCAGTTTGCTGCCATTGGGATTTATCGCAAGCGGGTGATGGGCGTAGTGCGGGGTGGGCAGGCCCAGGCAATTTTGCAGGTGGATCTGCCGGGCTGTAGAGTCGAGCAGATCGGCGCCCCTCACTACCTCCGTAATTCCCTGGAACGCGTCATCGACCACCACGGCGAGTTGGTAAGCGGCCAGTCCGTCGGCACGCCTGATGACGAAATCACCCACAGAGTCGCGCAGGTTTTCTTCAACCGGACCCTGAACCCCGTCGGTAAAGAAAATCTCCTCGTCTCCGACCCTGAGCCGCACAGCACGGGGTGATTTCCCCTGCGGCAGGCCGTTGGCGCAGGTGCCGGGATAAACGCCGGAGGGGGGCAGCTCCGAACGGCTGCATCCACACCAGTACGCTTTACCCTGATCCAGCAACTGCGTAATGGCCTGTTCGTAGGCCCCGGACCGCTGGCTTTGGTACAACACGGGTTCGTCGGGGAGCAACCCGAAACGCTGCAGATCCTGGAGGATTTGATCTGCACTACCGGGTACCTCGCGGGGTGGGTCGATGTCTTCGACGCGGACCAGCCAGCGGCCACCGGATGACTTCGCCTGCAGATAACTGGCGACGGCCGCGACCAGCGAGCCGAAATGTAGATCTCCGGTGGGGGAGGGGGAAAATCTGCCTATGCTGTGCATAGGCAGAGTTTACTGCCAATTTATTGAGCGATCACCTGTGATGATTCGCGCAGGAAAGCGCCGGAGATCAGTTTGACGCCGCACTGCCATAGAACCGCCAGGCTGGAGGTATCTTCGACGTCGTCCGCGATCACCGCAATGCCATGCGGGTTGGCTGCATCGACCACCTTTCTGACGGCCTCCTGGTTCTTGGTGCTCGAGATCAGGTCCTCGGTCAGGGCCGGCAATAATTTGACGTAAGAAACGTCAAGGTGTTCAAGTAATTGGCGGGAACGCCGATCCGAGTCAAACATGCTGATCGCGAGGTGGCACCCGAGAGGTTTGAGCTCCTTCATCAGGCGCTGGGCCGGCCGCAAATTGATTTGTGCGGTGCCAGCCTCGATTTGCAGGATAATCCTACTCCCCTCAACGCAGGCAGCTTGCATCTCGTTGGCGAACCAGCCCGGGAAGCTATAGTCCAGCAGTGAGTTGTTGCTCAGGCTGATGATCTGGCGTTCTTCGCTATCCACGAAAGTCTTCAACAGTCCGGGAATTACGTGCTTGTCGATGGTCCCTGCCAGATCATTGCGATCGGCAACTGCCTGGAATTCCGTTGAAGAGTGATCGCCGTCCTCGCCGCGCATGAATGTGATGTTCTCCATCATCTGCTCGCCTTCACCATCGAGGTCGACGATGGACTGCTGGACACTGTAGAAATCCTGGTTGCCCAGCGCGTTCCGGATCTGTTCGAGCCAGTCCGGTTCGCCTTCGAGGGAGGTCACTGCGGTCAGTTGCGGGCGGAAAACGATCAGTTGATCGCCTTTCTCCGCTGCCTCCGCCTGGGCCTTGCGTGCGCGGGACATGATTTCTGGTGAGTTGACGGTCATGCGGGCAACCGGTGCCATACCGATGCTGCAGGAGGCCGAGAGCGCGCGCTCTCCAATTTCAATGATATGGCCGCGATACGCCGACAGGATTTCCTGGCCAACCTGTTCAAGTTTCTTATTGCTGTCGCGCCCAATCAAGACGGCGAAACCGTGATCGCTGATTCGGGCTGCGATGTCCTTCTCGGCCAGGTTCTTCTTGATGATACCGGCCAGGTCGGAAATGAAGGCATCCATGGTCTCTACGTTCAGTTCGTCCTGGAGTTCGTCGATCCCATCAGTTTCGATATACAGAACAGCAGCGGCACGGTTGTCGGTTCCTGTCTTGATGCATTCATCCAGTGCATCTGCAAAAGCCTTGCGATTGTGCAGGCGGGTGAGCGGATCAGTGTTGCGCATGCGCTCCAGTTCGGCCGCCAGTTCATTGGCAGCGTCCTTGCGTTGAACCATCATCTGGATACATTCTTCCCCGTCGAAGCGCGCGGGAGAGAAAACCAGGTTGGCACCGAAGTCGCTTCCGTCCGGTCGGTTCACCTTGACTTCAAGAGGTTCACTTGGGAAATGTCCCTTGGACAATCCCCTAAAGAGAGATTTGAGATTGGTCTCACCGGCATCGAGCACTTCCAGTAGCGACAAACCGGCGATGTCAGAATCTTCTTTGACCCGCAATGCTTCCAGGTAGGCGCGGTTGGTGTAAACGTGCAGCCCTTCGTGAACGTAGGCAATTGCATCACGTGAACTGTCCAGCAACAGGTTGTATCGGTGCTCCAGTTCTTCCAGGTAAACCTGTTGCGTTTCGAAAGCGCGATCGTTTTCGCTACTGCTGATCAAACGGGTCACTGCCTCGGTGAGCAGGTCTTCATCTTCAGAATTGATCACGAAGCAAGGCGTGTGGGCCAGCATGCGGGTCAGGCGTTCCGCGTCGTCCATCGCGGTGAACAGGGCGAGTGGGACACTGAAGGCGGTTGCCAGTTCGGCCACGTCTTCCAGTGAAGCTTCACTTTCTTCAGGATCCGCATAGAGGATCAGAACCGGGGAATCATGGTCGAGGGCACGCTTGACGTCAGAGCTTGTCTGCGTGTGTATTACATGAATTTTAATTCCGGAATTGCGAAGCATAGAGTTGATATGCTCGGCAGATTCGGGAGATCTATCTGTGACTAAGAGATTGACGCTGTGCATGCGTAATTGGCCTCCATGCCCCTAACCTATTAAGGTATTTTTAACACATTTTCATACTTGGAATCAATTAATTAGCGTACTTTTTGAAACTTAATTCCCAAGTATGGTGCGTTTTGTCCTAACGTTGATTATGGCTGAATTTGGTATGAATTGACAGTCTATGGCGCTTCGCATGGTGTCCTGTCGCGGTTCGCGTTATCATTCTCATTTTGTTTGGAGGCCTCGATGGCTAGTTACAGCACCAATGAATTCAGGGGCGGCCTGAAGATAATCCTGGACGGCGATCCCTACAACATCGTCGAAAACGAATTTGTTAAACCCGGCAAGGGCCAGGCGTTTAATCGCGTGCGTGTCAGGAACCTGAAAACCGGCCGCACCATCGAGCGCACATTCAAATCCGGCGAATCCGTGGAGGCGGCTGACGTGTTCGAGATGGAGATGCAGTACCTCTATAACGACGGAGAGTTCTGGCACTTCATGGACCCAACGACCTACGAGCAGCACGCGTGTTCGAAGGAAGCGATGGGTGACGGCGCCAAGTGGCTGAAAGAAGAGGATATGTGCCTGATGACGCTGTACAACGGCGCGCCGTTGAGTGTCACGCCCCCAAACTTCACAGAGCTCAAGATCGTAGAGACCGACCCGGGCCTGCGGGGCGATACTTCCGGCGGCGGCGGTAAACCGGCAACGCTGGAAACGGGTGCGGTCGTGCGGGTTCCCCTGTTCGTCAATAACGAAGAGGTGATCCGCGTGGACACGCGATCCGGAGAATACGTCTCAAGAGTGAAGGACTAGTTGTCGACAAAACTTATCCATGCGCGTTATGTCGTCCCGGTGCGACCACAAGAAGTGGTCCTCGAAAATTATGGCGTCGTTGTTTGCGATGATGTAATCCGCGACGTACTGCCCCTGGCAGAGGCCAAAAAGGCATGGCCAGACGCCGAACTGATTGATTTATCTGATCATTTACTCATTCCGGGGCTGGTCAACGCGCACACGCATGCGCCCATGACCTTGCTCCGTGGCTACGCTGACGACATGGAACTGCCCGTCTGGTTGCGGGAACATATCTGGCCGGCCGAACGCGAATTCGTGGGGCCGGAATTCGTCACCGACGGCACGCGCCTGGCAATAGCTGAAATGCTGCGTTCGGGAACAACCTGCTTCAACGACATGTATTTTTTTGCCGATTCGGCCATCGAAGTCTGTCTCGAGGCCGGAATGCGGGCCAGTATCGGTATTACGATTATAGAAATTGAGTCGGCCTGGGCTACCGATGTCGAAAGCTATATTGAAAAAGGCCTTGCTCTGCACGAGCGCTGGAAGTCGGAGCCGTTGATCAGTTTCACGCTTTCGCCGCATGCGCCGTATACCGTCTCCGATGAGACGCTTGACCGGATAGCCGAGCTCTCGGCCGAGCTTGGGTTGCCGGTTCATATGCACTTGCTGGAAACCGAGTGGGAAATAAAGCAGTCCCTGCAACAGCATGACCTCCATCCATTGAATCGATTAGAGTTAAGAAAGCTTATTTAATAATAAGCTGCAAGCCGTTCATATGGCACAGATTTCTAATGAAGATATTGATCGACTGGCAGCGAGCGGAGCGCATGTGATCCACTGTCCACAGTCCAACCTGAAGCTCGCCAGCGGCATCTGCCCGTTGAGCTCCGTGCTCAAGGCAGGGGTGAATGTCGCGCTGGGTACCGACGGGGCAGCCAGCAATAACGACCTCGATCTGTTGGCCGAAGCACAAACGGCCGCACTGTTGGCCAAGGGGATATCCGGTGATGCAGAGGCGGTCCCGGCCTTCCAGGTGCTGGAAATGATGACCATTAATGGCGCACAGCGCACTGGGCCTGGAAGAACGCATCGGCAGCATCGAGGTGGGCAAGCAGGCAGATTTGTGTGCGCTGAATCTCAACGCCCCGAAACCCAACCGCTACACAACGTGGTATCGCAACTGGTCTATGCCGCCTCCAGCAGGCAGGTCAGTGATGTCTGGGTGGCTGGGAAGCGGCTGCTGGCCGATGGGAGAATTGACCACGATCGATCTTGATGCGGTGCTCGATTCTGCCCGAAAATGGCAAGCGCGCCTCGCAGGAATGGAACAGAATAGACCGAATGCATTAAAGGAATCTGCCCAGTGAACCCTCAAACAACCCAGAACATCGATAGTACCGAACGTGAGAAATTCGATTCGGTGGCCTCCGGCTGGTGGGACCCCGAGGGTCCGTTCAGGCCGCTGCATGAGCTTAACCCGGCCCGCCTGAAGTATCATTGCCGACCGGGTTGAGATAGCAGGAGCCCAGGTGCTTGATGTGGGTTGCGGCGGTGGAATACTGGCGGAGTCGCTGGCCCGAAAAAGTGGGCTGGTCAAAGGCATCGATATCGCGCCCCGCGTGCTTGCGACCGCACGGCTGCACCTGCATGAATCCGAGCTGGAAATCGACTACCAGGAAAAAACGGTGGAAGACCAGGCCAGTGAGGCGCCGGCCAGTTTTGATATTGTCACTTGCATGGAAATGCTGGAGCACGTGCCGGATCCCGCTTCGATCATTCGTTCTGTGCATGATCTGCTGAAGCCGGGCGGGCACGCGTTTTTCTCCACCCTTAACCGCACACCGCTGGCTTTTGCACTGGGCATTGTTGGCGCAGAGCACATTGCTCGCCTGCTGCCACGCGGAACGCATCGCTACGACCGTTTTATCAGGCCCTCTGAGCTGAGCGCCTGGTCACGCCGGGCCGGACTGGAACTGCAGGATGTCACAGGACTCCATTACAACCCGATCACCCGCAGCGTGATGCTGGGAGGCAATGTCAAAGTGAATTACCTGCTTCATGCCACCAAACCTGTGGCATGAAGCAAATCAGGGCGGTACTTTTTGACCTTGACGGAACCCTGCTGGATTCGGCTCCCGACCTGGTAGGGTCTTTGAACCATGTAAGGGAAACCGAGGGCTTGCCCCCGTTGGCTGTGTCCGAGATGGCCTCCTTCGTTTCGAAAGGAGCCGTGGGGCTTTTGAAGGCCGGAATGCCTGAGGCGGCCGCGGATGTTTTCGAATCGTGGAGATTGCGCCTGATAGAGCACTACGCTGACAACAGTTTTCATCACTCCAGCCTTTACGATGGTGTTCCGGAGTTGCTCGAAGTGCTGAAGCAGCGGGGAATTCCATGGGGTGTGGTTACCAATAAGATCGAATCGTTGACCCTGCCAATCATAGAGGCCGCGAATCTCAAGGATTCGATTTCCTGCGTGGTTTGCGGTGACACACTGCAGGAGAGCAAGCCACACCCCGCGCCAGTCTCCCTGGCCTGCGGCATCCTCGGGGTCGCACCTGAGAATACCCTGTTTGTTGGCGATGACATCAGGGATATGCAGGCGGGCAACGCCGCGGGTACACAAACGGCGGCAATTCACTATGGCTATGGTTCGGCCGAACTGGTTGGCGAACTGGTGGATGTCAGCCTGCAGGTTTATCACCCGGCAGACCTGTTTGAGTGGGTCAAGCCGGATCTGCCAGCGACCCCCTGAATGTCGAGCCACGCCGAAAGCGATAATAACGACCAACTGTTTTGTTGGGAGCACGTGTCCCGGTCCGGTCCTGCATTTCGTGCGTCCCGGGCCTTCGCTCCCAGGCAGCATGTACAAAAGTTGCTGCCGGTTTATGCGTTGTTTTCCGTGATCGAAGACGTTTGTTCCAGAATTTCTGACGAGGATGTTGCGCGCACTAAAATCGCCTGGTGGCGTACGGAGTGCGTGCAAAAAAATCCGGCCGAGAGTCGTCACCCGGTGCTGAAAGAGATGAAGCGGACCGGTGCGTTGCAGATGCTGAGTGCGGAACTGTTCAATCAGTTGTTTGACAGCGCAGAGTACAGGCTGGATGCCGGTGCGCCCGCTGACCTGGATGCTCTGAAAAAAGAGTGTGTCGAAATCACGCGGCCCCAACTTGAAATTGAACTGACTGCATGCGGTATTGAGCGAGGCGCATTGCAATTCGAACCTGGCATGCTGGCGGGCAGCGGCCAGTTGCAGCTCATTCGTGAAAGCGCAGGACCAAAGGATCGGAGTGGATTCTGGTGGGTGCCGCTGAACCTGCTCGCCAGGCACGGAGTCAGCAGGGAGGATATTTCAAGCCGTCCTGAGTCGCCTGGAGTAGGGGCTTTGTTTAACGAGTTGTTCGAAGCAGGCGGGGTTGGCGAGAGCGGCGCTATAGCTACCAGCGAAGCCGCTGCCTATCAGCCCGCCCGCCACATCTTTGCCATTACAGCGCTGTATTCCCGGCAGCTGAAACGCCTGCAAAACCGGCAACCAGGCCGGTACCAGGAAGAACTGCAGAAGTTGACACTGTCTGACCTGTTCGCAGCGTGGCAGTCCGCCCGGCAACTACGCTGGCGCTAACGCTTAGTCCTTGTTGATCACGTCCGGGCCTTTACCGGCGGTTTTTTCGTACACTCCTTTGCCGGCCTTTTTGTATTGTGTGAACCCGTGTTTTTCGATGTTGGCGTTGTCCAGGGACGGACCGCTGCCACCCAGGTTCGGAGCGGAAATTACCCGTATTACCGGCGCATCACATTTGGGGCATCGATCCAGTTCCGGCTCACTCAATTTCCTCAGCAATTCGAAACCTGCGCCGCAGTAATCACAACGCTGTTCGCTACTCGCCTCGTATTCGTATATGGGCATCCTTTTCACTCACCTGCTAAAACGTTAAACTGCCGCGGCATCCCAAAGCCAATTTGCCAGGAGTCACGGCTTGAACGGAAAAACAATTATTGTAACAGGAGCGGCCGGCGGGCTCGGGTCTGCCTTGTCACTGGCATGTGCGCAGACGGGATTCAATACCGTGATGCTCGACTGTGACAAACGCGGCCTCGAAGCAGCATACGACCGCATCACGGATGCCGGCTTGTCCGATCCCGCTCTGTATCCGTTGGACCTGGCTTCAGCTGGCCCGGAGGAATTTGATCAGTTACTGGAGACGGTCAGTGCTGAATTCGGTGGCCTCGATGCACTTGTGCACTGCGCCGCACGTTTCGAAGGCCTGACTCCACTGGAACAGGTTTCACCGCCCGAATGGTTGATGAATATCCAGGTCAACCTTAATGCCGCCTGGTTGCTGAGTGCGCAGAGCTTACCCTTGCTCCGTGAGTCCGGAGGGGGTCGTTTGTATTTCATGCTTGAGGACCTTCCACGAATGGAGGGAGCATTCTGGGGCGCATACGGTGTCAGCAAGCATGCATTGCGGGCGCTGGTCAGCCAATTCGCGGCCGAGTGCAAGTCTTCGCCCGTCCAGGTGCTGGGAATCAACCCGGGCCCACTACGTTCTGCACTACGTTCGGTTGCGTATCACTCCGAAAATCCCGCATTGCAGCCGGCACCGGAACTGGCCGCAGAGCAAATCAGACAGTTTCTGGCCGGTGAACGAGACCCGGAAGGTAACTTCGTAGAATTTAGCGACTGCCTGAAACGGCTTCGTAGCCGATCAAGGCGCTCTTTGGTAATTTCGCCCCAGCGGTAGCCTCCCAGTTCCCCCATCTGGCGGATTACCCGGTGGCAGGGAATGATCCACGCGACCGGATTGGCGCCAATCGCAGTCCCGGCCGCCCGCGCTGCGCCCGGATGCCCGATTTGTGTCGCCAACTGACCATAGGTTGCATGCTGGCCTTCCGGAATTCTGATCAACGCCTGCCACACCTTGAGCTGGAAAGGGCTGCCCCGCAGCCAAACGGAAATCGGCTGGTCCCGGCTTCCATCGAAAACCCGGTCCAGCCAGCGCTGTGCGGCGCCGGAATCTTCCACGAACTGCGCATTTGCCCATTGCTTCTTCAGGGATCTGAGCACGTTCTCGTCCCCGGTTTCCTCGCAAAAGCCCAAGAAACTGATGCCACGACCGGTCCACGAAATCAGCGCCCTGCCAAACGGAGTTTCACCAAATCCATAATGAAGCTCGACACCCGCACCGTGCTTTCTGATTTCCCCCGGGGTCAGTGCATCGGTTGATACCACCAGGTCATGCAGACGGCCCTGGTCCAGACAGTCCCGATTCGAGCGCAGCATCAAGGACAGAACTGCCTTCTATCAGGCGATCGACAGCAGCTTTGCCGGGTCAGGGACTTGAGAAATTGCTTCGGGCTGACGCCAGCCCATTGCTGAAAAACCCGCTGCAGATGATGCGGGCTGACCCCGATTTCGGCCGACAGAAGGGCCAGGTCAGGCTGGATGGACTGGTTCTCTGACAGCCATCCGATGGTTTTCGCGACTAACTGATAGTGTTGATTTCGTTGCATGCCCACATTATTAAGGCCGAGAGAAGGCATACGCCACCCGATTCTTGCGATCAGGTGGATTCCTATTTCATACTTGGCAGCAAAACCAACCAGGAGTACAACATGTCAGACGACCTGTTCTTAAAAATAATCAACCGCGAAATACCCGCTGACATCATTTACGAAACAGACGAGATTCTCGCATTCAGGGACATCAATCCGCAGGCCCCCGTGCACGTGTTGATCATCCCGAAAGAACATATCAAGACAATGAACGACCTCGAGCCAAAGCACGAAGAAATGATCGGCAAGCTATTTCTCGTCGCAGCAGAAATCGCCAGGAAGGAAGGCATTGCAGAGGACGGATACCGGGTCGCAATGAACTGCAACAAGGCAGGAGGGCAGGCCGTTTACCATATTCACCTCCACTTGCTGGGAGGCCGGCAGATGGCGTGGCCGCCGGGGTGAGGAACTATCAAAGGAGATTTAACGGAATCGTGTCTTAAGTATCACTTAAGCTAGGAAAATTTCTACCGGAGTAGTAAGCCATTTTGTGAGCGAGAAAGCCCCTGCAATGTGCAGGGGCAAAATGTCTCTCGTTGGAACTAGTATATTCTACTGTCTTACACGAGTTTGTTGCTCAGAACGAAAATCCCGGCCTGGGTCTGCAAGAAATGCTGCACCAAATTCACCTGCAGCTGCACTACCGCAGTTTCCTGCATTTCCGAAAACCTGTACATCGCTAAATGAAACAATAGGTACTGAATACTCATCCACAATTGTTACGCCGGCAGATCCACAGCCCATGCTTACTTCCATGGACATTCCAGTTCCATTTGGCAAAGTAATTGTGATTGCTTCTGAGCCCGTGCCACCGCCGGTAACTAGTATTGTAGAACCCGTGCCACCGCCGGTTACCTGGGTGCTAGAACCTGTGCCACCACCGGTTACCTGGGTGCTAGAACCTGTGCCACCACCGGTTACCTGAGTGCTAGAACCTGTGCCACCACCGGTTACCTGGGTGCTAGAACCTGTGCCACCACCGGTTACCTGGGTGCTAGAACCTGTGCCACCACCGGTTACCTGGGTGCTAGAACCTGTGCCACCACCGGTTACCTGGGTGCTAGAACCTGTGCCACCACCGGTTACCTGGGTGCTAGAACCTGTGCCACCACCGGTTACCTGGGTGCTAGAACCTGTGCCACCACCGGTTACCTGGGTGCTAGAACCTGTGCCACCACCGGTTACCTGGGTGCTAGAACCTGTGCCACCACCGGTTACCTGGGTGCTAGAACCTGTGCCACCACCGGTTACCTGGGTGCTAGAACCTGTGCCACCACCGGTTACCTGGGTGCTAGAACCTGTGCCACCACCGGTTACCTGGGTGCTAGAACCTGTGCCACCACCGGTTACCTGGGTGCTAGAACCTGTGCCACCACCAGTTACCTGGGTGCTAGAACCTGTGCCACCACCGGTTACCTGGGTGCTAGAACCTGTGCCACCACCGGTTACCTGAGTGCTAGAACCTGTGCCACCACCGGTTACCTGGGTGCTAGAACCTGTGCCACCACCGGTTACCTGGGTGCTAGAACCTGTGCCACCACCGGTTACCTGAGTGCTAGAACCTGTGCCACCACCGGTTACCTGGGTGCTAGAACCTGTGCCACCACCGGTTACTTCAACTTCGAAGGAGGGGGTACTCAAAGCCACTTCCGTCAGCATCAAATTGGCAAAAGAACCATCTAATGAAGACACGCCTGAAAATACGCTGTCGCCAATAATCCACGAAACGGCGACCGTATTGTTGTTAACAACTATTTGCAATGACCCTGCAGGATCAACGTTTCCTGCCTGCACACTTCCGGCACACGTCAGCGCAGCCAGCGAGCAGGCCAAAAGCCCACGCCGGATGATTCCCGTTCCCGATTTTTCAATACCGGTTCCTGATTTTTCAATGCCAGTTCCGGACTTTTCAATCCCGGTTCCAGATTTTTCAATGCCAGTTCCGGACTTTTCGATCCCTGTTCCACTTTTTTCAATTGTCCAACGAGACATGGTATTTCTCCTCTTTCTTCAAGTTCAGGCCGCGTGCGGGTATTAAATACCTTCTGCATTTGGCCAGGCTGCTAAACTACACCTGAGAAGAGTTGAGTAACTTAATCCCCCTTATACTCATCCTCCTCTTCAGGTTCTTGGTCACGCCATTGATACCAACCGATACCAACGGTCATTTGACCTCGTTGCTTTGTCGATTCCTCGAATTCTTCAAGAAGCGACTCCCCTTCTTTAATTTGTTTGCTCAGTAGAACCCTAGTCCTCTCACGGAACTCCTGATAGCGATCCGGGTTTAGTCTGTAGGTCCATCGTCCCTGCTGGGGAACGCGTACATTTGGATCTGAGCTCATATTGTGAATTACAGCAGTCAAAACTCGAGATGCCTCAATAAGCCCAACTTCTGTCTGTTTTGCTCTATCTGTGCTGACAGGGGAGTAAAGCTGAGAAAGCAACTCGACTACTTCAAAGTTTTTTTGTACAAGCCGAATGTTTTTTGAATCCAATAACCGGCCAATTACCGTTTTGACGGTAATGTTCCTACCGATTGCTCTGAGAACCAAAGTTTGAAAAGTTCGGCCACGCCCGACAGTGGGTAGCTTAGCGGGAAGACCAGTTTTAGGGTCCTGAAAAAATGGGTCACTTGACCACATATCAATCAAGGCATTCTCAGGGTTTATATTTTGAATTTGAACGGAGCCATCGCCATTTTGGTCCATTAAAGCTGACACTACTCTTGTGTCTAGTCCAGTCATAAGTGCAATGGCGCTCTTGGTTGGTTTTGAACCTTCGCGTGATAGTTTCTTTTGAGCTTCGTCTACGTATATGCTTTTGAGGATTTCAATAAGAGTAGGCAGAGACACCGAGCCAATCACAAGGCGAACAACCTTGCGAAATACACGGCTCAGGAAGTGAGTTATAGACTTGGCATCGTCTTGTTGATTTAAGTTATTCTTGCATAGCGATGCGGGGCACGTTCTCAGTCTCCTGAAAATCCCCTTGCAGTAAGTCGAAGAAGTCCGTATCGTGAAGAACCGGTTCAGCCTTGAACAGGTGATTTAGCGCAAAAATAGGCATAGTGCACATAGGATAGTCTCTTTTTCAACGACTTGCCAAGTTTTTTTAACTTTTCACACATCATTGAAAAGTGGCTGCCTATTCTTCATTAAACATGCAAGGCAATGCCTGGTTTTTAATCCGGTGTCCACGATCCGTGTGTACACCGGGCGCCAAACCGTCTCTTCGACGCAATGGAACTTCCTTGTTCCCTTGATGGATTTCCTATCCACCCCTTCCAATTTGATATCGAAACCGGAATAAAATCCCTTTATACCAGATTGATTTCCTTATCAAACCTCAAAGACATCCGTGTCTTTGCTTAATACTATTAACCCCTGTTAATGCAGTGTGGGCTTCATGCCCTTCAAGCGGGGACCGCTTATATACAGATCACTTTCCGTGTGATCTTCTTTAGCATCAGAAACGCATTGAACGAAATTTGCCATGATGCTCATTACCGGCTGACAACCCTCGGCCTCCCTGGCCGTGATCCCCGTGCCGGATTTTTCTACAAAACCGACTGCCTCCGAAACATCCTTTTCAGAGATAGAAACCAGCCGGGCCTGTGTGCCTAATTGACGCTCACTCCATTTAAGGACTTGTTCCTTGTCCTGGGCGGAGAGCATCAATGTGCCTTTCGGGTGATGGAGTACATATAACATGGAACATAAGTTAACTTAATTAGCCAAGATTGTCAATAGCCAAAAAAGAATTTAGACAAAATGTGAAATAGACACTTGCGTCTAATGACAAAAGTGGCTATACTGCATCTCAACAAGGTTGGAAATGGCACGGATAGCTGGCTCCAAAGCAGAAGGATCTACGTTCCTTGTGAAGCATGGATGCACTTTGCGGGTGGCGAGACGTCCGCAGAACGGCCAGAACCACCAAGGATGATGATTCTGGCCGTTTTTTTATACGCGAAGCTTTTTTGCGGAGCGTCCGGTAAAAAGAAACTACCAGATCAAAAATCCGCCTTGCCAGGGACACGGGGGTAGGGGATCACGTCGCGAATGTTGGTCATGCCGGTGATGTAGTTTACGAGTCTCTCGAAACCCAAACCAAAACCGGCATGCGGCACGGTGCCGTAGCGGCGCAGATCGAGATACCAGTTGTAGTGTTCCGTATCCAGATCCAGCTCATCCATCCTGCGTTCCAGGATGTCCAGACGCTCTTCACGTTGTGATCCGCCAATGATCTCGCCGATACCCGGCGCGAGCACATCGAGTGCGGCCACGGTTCTTTCGTCATCACTCAGGCGCATATAGAAGGCTTTGATTTCGGTCGGGTAGTTCATGACGATGACGGGAGCATTGAAGTGCTTCTCCGTCAGGTAACGTTCGTGCTCGGTTTGCAGGTCGAGTCCCCACTCGGCCGGGTATTCGAACTTCTCGTCCGCCTGTTTGAGAATCTCGATGGCTTCCTCATAGTTCAGGCGAACGAAATCGATATCGATAAATGACTTCAGGCGGGTGATCGCCTCGGGCTCGATGCGTTGTTCGAAGAAAGCCATGTCATCCGGACATTCTTCCAGGACGGCGGCAAAGATGTACTTCAGGAAATCTTCTGCGACGTCTGCGAGGTCATCCAGGTCGGCAAATGCGATTTCCGGCTCAACCATCCAGAACTCCGCAAGGTGTCGCGATGTATTGGAGTTTTCTGCCCTGAAGGTGGGGCCGAAGGTGTAGACGTTGCTCAGCGCCAGGCAATAACCCTCTACATTGAGTTGGCCGGACACGGTCAGGAAGGTTTCTTTGCCGAAGAAATCCTTGCTGTAGTCGACCTCGCCCTTATCTGTGCGGGGCAGGTTGGCCATGTCCAGGGTGCTGACCCGGAACATGTCGCCGGCGCCCTCGGCATCCGACGAGGTGATGATGGGTGTATTGATCCAGTAATAGCCTCGCTCGTGGAAATAACGGTGAATCGCCTGGGCGGCAACGTGCCTTACCCGGGTAATGGCGCCGAAGGTATTGGTTCGTGGCCGCAGGTGAGCGACTTCGCGCAGGAACTCAAAGGTGTGCCGTTTGGGCTGGATCGGGTAGGTTTCAGGATCTTCCACCCAGCCGATGACCTGAACGGATAAGGCCTGGATTTCAAATTGCTGTCCGCGGCCGCCGGATTCGACCAGCGTTCCGGTGCACTCCACGGCACAGCCGGCAGTGAGTTTCTGGATTTCGTTCGCGTAATTCTCCAGTTCTCCCGGTGCAACGACCTGGATGGCATCGAAACAGGAGCCGTCATGTACATTAATAAAGGAGAAACCTGCCTTGGAATCCCGGCGGGTACGCACCCAGCCCTTGATGGTTATTTCTGCGCCAATGGCCGGTTTACCAGCCAGGGCGTCTTTGATTCTGGTGAAATGACATAATAGATGAGTTGATCCTGGGTCAGGAAACCCCAGATAATAAAGCACCTGTCGACGGAACCAAAACCCCGTAGCGGGATCAATTGTTCATTAAGGCAAAAATAGATTTGAGATATGGCAATTAGTTTGACCCATACCGCGGCAGAGCGGGTACGCAGTTTTCATAGACAGGGATGGTGGTGTCGGCCTGCGGCTGGGCGTCAAGAAAACCGGTTGTTCAGGTTGGGCCTATACGGTTGAATTGGCGGACGACATCCGTGACGGATGACACTGTTTTTGAACAGGATGACGTAAAGATTGTCGTGGCGAATGAAAGCCTGGGCTTCCTGGACGGTTCGGTCATCGATTTTGCTGCGAAGGGCTGGGTTCCGCCTTTCAGTTCAAAAACCCCAACGTGACCGATGAATGTGGTTGCGGAGAGAGTTTCACCATCGGCTAATCCCTGATATAATCCGCCGGCTTCGTTCCGGGGAATTTGACCGGGACGAATATCCTTGCTTCACTTCACGCAATCTTGGTATGAAGGAAGCTTTGATGGTGCGATTTTCGCACTGACAAATCCACAAGGAGTCACAATGAGACACTACGAAATATGTTTTCTGGTTCATCCGGACCAGAGCGAGCAAGTTCCTGCCATGCTGGAACGCTACCGTGCCCTGATCGAGGGTAACAATGGTGCGATCCATCGCCTGGAAGACTGGGGCCGCCGTCAGTTGGCGTTTCCCATTGCCAAGCTGCACAAAGCCCACTACATTCTGATGAACATCGAGTGTGACAGCGCCACGTTGGCTGAACTCGAAGGAATCTTCCGCTTCAATGATGCCGTGTTGCGGCACCTGACGGTCAGCCGCCAGGCTGCAATCGTCGAGCAGTCGCTGATGATGAAGGCGAAAGAAGAAAAAGATCGTTCGAGCCGTTCATATGAAGAGCGCAAAGCGGCAGCAGAAGCTGCCGAGAAAAAGTCGGCAGTCTGAAGGCTGAAGCAGCCAAAGAAGATACAGCTGCAGAAGACGCAGCTACAGAAGCTGATGGCGATAGCGCCGTTGACGAAAGCGAAGCCGCTGAAGAAGAGGCTGCACCGGTTGAGCTGGCTTCAGACGAATCAAGCAAGAAGGCCGCAGACGCAGACAGCGCTGAAGCCTGATCAGGAACAGGAGAAATATCATGTCACGTCAATTCAGACGCAGAAATTTTGCCGCTTTACCGCTGAAGGAATTACCGAGATCGATTACAAAGACATCAACATGCTCAAGCAGTACATTGGTGAATCCGGCAAGATCGTACCCAGCCGCATTACCGGTACCAAGGCGCGTTACCAGCGTCAGCTTGCCAAGGCCATAAAGCAGCGCGCTACCTGTCGCTCCTGCCTTACACCGATAACCAGTGATCTGCTGATCCATCAGGAGAACCGATAATGGAACTGATACTGCTTGAGAAAGTACAAAAGCTGGGCGACCTGGGTGACAAGGTCAACGTCAAACCCGGATATGGCCGTAACTACCTCGTCCCGACGGGTAAGGCCGTGCCTGCTACCGCTGAAAAACATTGCCGAGTTTGAAGCGCGCCGCGAAGAGCTGGAAAAACTGGCGATGAAGAAACTCTCTACAGCTGAAGAGCGCGTTGGCGCACTTGAAGGTTTCGAGATAGTCTTGACCGCAAACGCCAGTGAAGAAGGCAAACTCTACGGTTCGATTGGTCCGCGTGAAATCGCTGATGAGGTCACCGCAAGGGCATCGAGCTGTCCAAGTCCGAAGTCATCATGGGCGAAGGTCCGATCCGCTATACTGGTGAGCATGTGGTTTTGCTGCATCTGCACGCAGATGTTGAAACCGAAATCAAGGTCACCATCAACGCGGAATAATAACAGGGAATGCCAGCCCCCCAACTCGCTACCGTCGACAATCTGAAAGTTCCACCTCATTCAATAGAGGGTGAACAGGCGGTACTTGGGGGGCTTTTATTATCAGCCCGCGCGTTTGACCAGGTCGCGGATGTCATCACCGAAACCGATTTCTATCGCGAAGATCACCGGCTTATCTTCCGGGCCATTCACGAACTCAGCAACAAGGGGAAACCCTGTGACGCGGTCACCGTTACCGAGTGGTTTGAATCCCACGGCAAGGTAGACCAGGTCGACGGCGGTGATTACATCAGCCAGTTGGTCTCCAATACCCCAAGCGCTGCCAACGTCAAGGCCTATGCGGAGATCGTTCGCGAGAAGTCCATCCTGCGCCAGCTGATCGATGTAGGTGCCGAGATTACCTCCGGCGCTTTTTCTTCCGACGGCCGCGACAGCCGTGAACTGCTCGAAGAAGCTGAACGCAAGGTGTTTGCCATCGCCGATCAGGGCATGCGCAGCAGCGTCGGGTTTCGTTTCCGTGCAGGACACCATCAAGGAAGCGATCGAAAAGATCCAGGAACTGCACGAGTTTGAAGGCGAGATTACCGGTACACCGACCGGCTTCAAGGATTTCGACAAACTGACCGCCGGCTTGCAGGATTCCGACCTGATCATCGTCGCAGGGCGCCCGGCCATGGGCAAAACGACCCTGGCCATGAACATCGCGGAAAATGCGGCTATAAAGCACAATGTCCCGGTGGCTATTTTCAGCATGGAAATGTCCGCGCTGCAGCTGGTGATGAGGCTGTTCTCCTCACTGGGCCAAATAGATCAGACCCGCTTGCGCACCGGTAACCTGGATGAGCTGGACTGGCCCAAGCTGACCTCAGCCATGAACCTGCTGCACAAAAGTCACCTGTTTATCGATGAGACCCCGGCGCTTTCGCCGTCGGAACTTCGCGCCCGCGCGCGCCGCCTGAAACGCGAACACAATATTGGCATGATCGTCGTGGATTACCTGCAGTTGATGTCAGTTCCTGGTTCCAAAGAAAACCGGGCTACCGAGATTGCGGAGATTTCCCGCTCGCTCAAGGCCATCGCCAAAGAATTGCACCTGCCGGTCATCGCGGTTTCGCAGCTCAACCGCGCACTGGAGCAGCGGCCGAACAAGCGGCCCGTAATGGCCGACCTGAGGGAATCAGGCGCGATTGAGCAGGATGCCGACCTGATCGTCTTTATTTACCGCGACGAAGTCTACAACGAAGATACCCCGGACAAAGGCAAGGCCGAAATCATCATCGGCAAGCACCGTAACGGCCCGACCGACACCGTGGCGCTGACCTTCCAGGGACAGTGGTTACGCTTCGTCAACTATGCGCCGGAGTATGCTTATCCGGGAATGGATGGCCAGCATTAAGACCCCGGGCTAAGACCCCTGTTCTTCTTCTGAATCTGTCAGTTCGTACTTACGCAGGTAGCCGCGCAGCTGGTGGTAGGTCATGCCGAGGAATTCGGCCGTCTTTTTCTGATTAAAACGATTTTTGCGCAGGGCATTCTGCAGCAACTCGATTTCCGTGTTCTGGATATGGTCTTTGAAATCGTAGGCCTCAACCGGTGCAGTGATTTCCTGGCCGGCTGCCGCTCTCATCTGTGGTCATTGCGCCGCCGGGTCGCCAGGGTGATTCGAACGGATCGAAGTTGATTTCAGAGATCGGCTCATCGTCACCCAGTGACGTGTAGACGGCCCGTTCGACCACGTTCTTGAGTTCCCGCACATTGCCCGGCCAGGAATAGTCCAGCAGCAGATCGCGGGCGGATTCGCTGAACCCGGCGAACAACTCCAGGCCCAGTTCTCCGGACATCTTCACGGCAAAGTGTTCCGCCAGCGGAAGAATGTCCTCCTCGCGCTGTCGTAGCGGGGGCAGGGTGATCACATCAAATGCCAGGCGGTCCAGCAGGTCGGCGCGGAACTTGCCCTGTTCAGCCAGCGCGGGCAGGTCTTCATTGGTTGCGCCAATGATTCGGACGTCAGTCCGAATGGTGTCGTTACCGCCGACCCGTTCAAACTCGCCGTATTCGATGACGCGCAGAACTTTTTCCTGCACGCGCTCAGAGGTATTGGCCAGTTCATCCAGGAACAGGCTGCCTTCGTTGGCGAGTTCGAAACGCCCCAGCCTGCGGCGCGTGGCGCCGGTGAAAGAGCCCGCCTCATGGCCGAACAATTCGGTCTCCAGCAGCGATTCGGCCAGCGCCGCGCAGTTGAGCTTGACGAAAGGGCGGTCCCAGCGGGGTGACAGGTAGTGGATACGGGCTGCGATCAGTTCTTTGCCGGTGCCGCGCTCACCGATCACCAGCACCGGCCGGTTCAGTTGGGCAACCCGGGAAACCCGTTCCAGAACTTCCAGAAAAACGGGTGCTTCACCGATCAGTGGTTGTTCCTGCTGGCGGTCCATTAGTCCTCTGCACTCCTTTGACGCCCCGTCATTGTAAGAAAAACCACCCGATTGTGATATGGGCTGGAGGTCACGGGCCCAATCTGTTACAAGATGCGGTACATCCACCCCGCAAGAAAGAGATTCTTCCGTTGGCTAAAAACAAGAACAGTTATCAATGTGAAAATTGCGGCGCGCAACTCAGCAAGTGGGCCGGCCAGTGCCCGGAGTGCCGGGAGTGGAACTGTATCCTTGAGACCGTCGCAGTATCCCGGCCGGCTGGCCGTTTCGGTGGGTATTCCGGACAGCTCAGCAACGAAGTTAAGGACCTTTCGGCGATTGGGCAGTCAACCGTTGACCGGATTGCGGTGGGTGTCGGAGAGCTTGACCGCGTGTTGGGTGGCGGCATTGTTCCGGGTTCGGTTATCCTGTTGGGTGGAGATCCGGGCATCGGCAAGTCTACCTTGCTGATCCAGTTGGTCGCGGCCCTGTCAGAGCGTTTTCCCAGCCTGTACATCACCGGCGAGGAATCGCTTGAGCAGTTGGGAATGCGTGCCCGGCGCCTGGAGCTTTCTCTGGATGGCATCCGTTGCCTGACCGAGACTTCAATCGAGCAGATTCTGGGCCATGCGGCCGGTGAGAAACCTCGCCTGATGATCATTGACTCGATCCAGACCGTATTCACCGAGGCACTGGCGTCTGCGCCGGGTTCGGTAGCCCAGATCCGCGAATCTGCCGCTGCCCTGGTCCGCTGGGCCAAGGAAAATCATTGTTGCGTCATCCTGGTCGGCCACGTCACCAAGCAGGGTGCCCTGGCGGGCCCGCGGGTGCTGGAGCACATGGTGGATGCGGTCCTTTATTTTGAAAGCGATGGAGACAGCCGTTACCGGGTGATCCGGGCGATCAAGAATCGTTTCGGGGCGGTCAATGAAATCGGTATGTTCGCGATGACCGGTAAGGGACTCAAAGAAGTGAAAAACCCTTCTGCGATTTTTCTGTCCGGGCACGATGAGCCTGTTTCAGGCAGCATCATCACCGTTGTGCGCGAAGGGACCCGTCCCATCCTGCTTGAAGTGCAGGCACTGGTCGATGTCAGCCATCTGAATAACCCGCGGCGGGTTGCTCTGGGCCTGGAGCACAACCGGCTGGCCATGATGCTGGCGGTGCTGCATCGCCATGGCGGTATCGCGCTGTCGGACCATGACGTATTTATCAATGTGGTAGGGGGGATGCGCGTCAGTGAGACCGGGTCCGACCTGCCGATGCTGCTGGCCCTGTACTCCAGTTTTCGCGACAAACCCTTGCCGCGCAAGATGGTCTGTTTCGGCGAAGTTGGGCTTTCCGGAGAGATCCGCCCGGTGGCGGATGGCGAGCAACGCTTGCGCGAGGCCGCCGGGCACGGCTTCACGACGGCCATGGTAGCCGCGGCAAACGCTCCCAGAAAACCACTGGCCGGTCTTTCAATCATTGCCGTCAGGAACATATCCGAGGCTCTGGAGCGACTGGCCGAATAGGGTCAGGCACGCTTAAGCAGGAAGGGACGTTCGATCCACCGGTAAGAGCTATAGGCCGCAAGCCAGGTTAGCGGTGTGCAAAAAGCCAGCATGATGGGTAGCTTATAGCCCGGGTAATCGGCGACGAGCGACCACTTGCTGACCAGCACAACGATCGGGAAATGCCATAGGTACAGACTGTACGAAATGATGCCGCAGTGCATCATCACCGGGTTTCCGACCAAACGGTTAGCAAGGCCGGAACCCTTCAATATGGCCATCAAAATGCTGGCAATGGATACTCCCATCAATGTGTTTTTCAGGAAAAGAGTGATGTGCCCGCCCCAGTAAAAACCATACAGCCAGTGTATGGAGTACAGGCACAGCAATACGCCCAGAACCCCCAGGATGAGAAACAAAGTGGCCGGCAAGTGCGGTGTATTCCTGTTGAAATGGCGAATGTACAGATAAGCGAGGTACGTGCCGATGATAAATTGATCGAGTGAGCCCAGCGTGTTGCCCATTAAAGTCACCATTTTACCGATTCCCTCATCCTGGTAGTGCTGGAAAACCCACCAGCGATATAGCCAGGCGAATGAAATCAACAAGAGCAGCAAAACCCGCGTTGCCCGTGTTTTGAGCAAGTAGGCCAGCGGTGGCAAAAGCAGGTAGAAAATGAACTCTGTGGGCAGTGTCCACCACACGCCGTTTAACGGTGAAATCCACCAGGGTGGCAGGTTCAGGAACATAAACACATGACCGATCAACGCGGTGGTTGAAGGAAAAACGTAGAAACTGGTCGTCACCGCCACGACCAGCAGGATCAGAAGCTGTGCCCAGTAAGCTGGAAAAATCCGTTTGAAGCGTTTGCCCAGGTAGCGGCCGAGTGGCGGGTATTCCCGTTCACCACAAGCCCAGCGTGCAAACGGCAGTGAAAGCAGGAAAGCAGATAAGACGAAAAAAAAGTCTACGCCGGCCCAGCCCATGGAAAACAGGGGGGTCAGATCCAGCCAGGAATCACCCCATGCAAAGCCCATAAGCCGGGGTTCGGAATAGACCCAGGCGTGATACAAAAATACCCAAAGCGCGGCGAATCCCCTTAAGCCCGTCAGGCTGCCGACATAGTCCTTGTGGGTTTGCGCATGATCACGCATGCCATAGAGGCTAGTCACCGGGCTTGATCAGGATCTTGCTGAGGACGTTGTCCTTGATCTCCAGGATGGTCAGCACGTGATCGCCAATTTTCAGGCTGGCCTGTCCGGAAGGAATCTCGCCCAGTTCTTCCAGCAACATGCCGTTGAGGGTGCTGGCGTCTTCTTCGGGCAGATCCCAGTCCATGTTGCGGTTCAATGACCGCAGCGCGACGGCGCCGTCGATCAGGTAACTGCCGTCATCCAGTTTGCGGATATCGCGTGATTTGGCCCGGCTTTCGGCGGTGTACTCGCCGACGATCTCCTCCAGGATATCGTCCAGCGTGACCAGGCCCTGGATATCGCCGTATTCGTCCACCACCAGCCCCATGCGCCGTTCCCTGCGCTGGAATTCCAGCAGTTGCTGGGTCAGCGCCGTGCCTTCCGGAATGAAGTAAGGCCGCCGCACAGAGCGTTTCAATTCTTCAAAAGTCAGTCCGCCGTGCGTGAGTTTCGAAATCACCGTGCGAATATGCAACAGGCCTTCTACCTGGTCGATGTTTTCGCGGAACACCGGCATCCGTGTGTAGTAGGTCTGCGTCAGCTGCAGCAGGATCTCGTCCCAGGGGTCATCCAGGTCAATTCCCACGATATCCTGGCGCGGAATCATCACGTCCTCTACGGTGGCCTGTTCCAGGTCGAGAATATTGACCAGCATCCGCTGGTGGTCATCCGGGATTCGTTTGCCGCCTTCCTTGACCAGGGTTCGCAGTTCTTCCCGGTTGAGGTGCTCCATCAGTTCTGCATTGGTTGTAACGCCGAATGGCTTGAGTACAAAGTTGGCCAGGCCGTTTACCAGCCAGACAACCGGGTAGAGTATTTTCAGCAGTACAAACAGCACATAGGAGGCCGGAAAAGCAATCCGCTCGGGGTGCAAAGCGGCAACCGTCTTCGGCGCCACCTCCGAAAAAATCAGGATGACCACGGTCAATACCAGTGAAGCAATCCAGACGCCATTAACGCCAAACAGGCGGATACCGATGATGGTGGCAATCGATGCCGCCATGATATTGACCAGGTTGTTACCCAGCAGGATCAGGCCGATCAGCCGGTCCGGTTTTCGCAACAGTTTTTGAGCCAGTTTGGCGCCGCGATGGCCCTTCGTTGGCCAGGTGGCGCAGACGGTACTTGTTGATCGCCATCAGGCCGGTTTCCGAGCTGGAGAAAAACCCGGAAAGCAGGATCAGGACGAGCAGGATGATGTACAGGGTGCTCAGTGCGATTTCTTCCATGAATCAGGACTGCCAGCTCTTGCCCAGGATCATTTCCAGGACCAGCTTGCTGCCAAAGTAGGACAGCACCAGCAGGATGATGCCGGCCAGCGTCAGGCGCACCGCCAGGCTGCCGCGCCAGCCATAGCGCCAGCGGCCCCACAACAGAACCCCGAACACCAGCCATGCCATGATTGAAAGAATGGTTTTGTGCATCAGGTGCTGGGCGAAAATGTCGTTGATGAACATCATGCCCGACACCAGGGATACGGTCAGCAGTACGAAACCCGCGGCGATGGTTTTGAACAGCAGGTCCTCCAGCACATCCAGTGCGGGCAGCGAGCGGACCAGCGGGTTGAGATGATGATGGCGCAGAAAATGGTCAATGACGAACACGAAAAAGGCGTACACGCCGGCAATGCTGAGCAATCCGAAGGCCAGCACCGAGCTGACCATGTGCACGGTAATACCCATCGAGGTTTCATTCAGAGGGAGGTTACTGTGTGGCAGCACCCACTCCAGCAGCAAAACAGCCGGCAGCCAGGGGCAGGGCGACCAGGCCGGCGGCGTACAGTTTTTTCTGTTTCAGCGTCGAGGTGATCAACAGTACCATCACGACCAGGGCGCACAGTGACAACAGCGGTGCAATGCCGACATCAGGCACGTCCTGGCCAAACCAGTGGCTGTATTGGGCGCCGGCATGGAACAGCGTTCCGACGATCGCGAAAGCAAAGCGATGCCTTGCGCCAGCCGTCCGAACGCTTCCGGATGGATATGGTAAAGCAGCAGGGCTGCTGCGAGGTAACAGGCCGCGGCCAGGATCAGAGGAAATTCGTGATTCATTTCGTTCCGATAATCGATCAAATCTGAGGCTATAATACCTGAGTAATCACAGCTGTTCAATACGCATCAATCGACCCTGTTTCCGGAGTGATTCATGTTTGAAAATTTGACCGAGCGCCTGTCGCGAACGGTGCAGCAACTGCGCGGCAAAGGCCGCCTGACCGAAGACGGCATCAAGGCAACGCTGAGGGAAGTGCGCATCGCACTGCTGGAAGCCGACGTGGCATTGCCGGTGGTCCAGACTTTCATCAGCGAAGTACGTGAAAAAGCCCTGGGCCAGGAAGTGCTGCAAAGCCTGACACCGGGCCAGGCCATGGTGAAACTGGTTCACGACGAACTGGTCCAGATCATGGGCGTGGAAAACGAGGCGCTGGATCTTAAAGCCCAGCCGCCGGTGACCGTCCTGATGGCGGGTCTGCAGGGCTCGGGCAAGACCACCACCACCGCCAAGCTGGCTCGCCTGCTTGATCGAGCAGGAGAAAAAGCGCGTGATGGTAGTCAGCTGCGACGTGTACCGCCCGGCGGCCATCGAGCAGCTCAAGACCCTGGCCGGCCAGGTCGGGGCCATTTTTCAGCCCTCAATCGTTAGCCAGAAGCCGGCTGATATAGCCCGTGATGCGATGGCCGAAGCACGCCGCCAGATGTGCGACGTGTTGCTGGTGGATACTGCCGGACGCCTGCATGTCGATGCAGAGATGATGGCGGAAATTCGCGACGTGCATGCCGCGGTCAAGCCGCACGAAACCCTGTTCGTGGTCGATGCCATGACCGGTCAGGACGCGGCCAACACCGCTGCGGCATTCAATGACGCCTTGCCGCTGACCGGCATCGTGTTGACCAAGACCGATGGCGACGCCCGTGGTGGCGCAGCGCTTTCGGTGCGCCACATCACCGGCAAACCGGTCAAGTTCCTGGGTTCGGGCGAGAAAACCGACGCCCTGCAGCCGTTCCATCCCGGAGCGCGTGGCTTCGCGCATCCTGGGCATGGGCGATGTGCTGTCCCTGGTCGAGGAAGTCCACCGCAAGGTAGACCAGCAGGAAGCGGAGAAGCTGGTCAAGAAAATCCGCCGTGGACGCGGTTTCGACCTCGAGGATTTCAGGGGACAGCTGGAGCAAATGCAGAACATGGGCGGCCTCGGCGGGCTGGTCGATAAACTGCCCGGCATGAGCAACATCCCGGACCAGGTTAAGTCCCAGGTCGACAATCACCAGACCGGCCAGATGATCGCCATCATCAATTCGATGACGCCGCATGAGCGCCGTTTTCCGGATGTCATTCGCGGCTCGCGTAAAAAGCGCATCGCGATGGGCTCCGGAACCCAGATCCAGGTGGTCAACCGCCTGCTGAAGCAGCACGCGCAAATGCAGAAGATGATGAAGAAGATGGGCAAGGGCGGGATGGCCGGCATGATGCGCAAGATGAGCAAGATGCAGGGCCAGATGCCTCCCGGAGGGAAGTTCCCCGGCGGCAAGATGCCATTCTGAGGCAGCAACGTTGAGCAGCACCTCACGCAGGCAATTTATCACCACGGGTCTGCTCGGCGCAGGCGGTCTGATCGCTGGGCTTGGTGGCCTTTGCCCGTCACCGGGCAGCGGCAGACCACCCCCGATCAGCGAACCGATGGGTCCGCTGAACCTGGTGAACGATGAAACCACCGGCCTGCCGCTGTTGCGGCTTCCGCCCGGTTTTCGCTACAAATCGATGTCGTGGGCCGGCACGTCGACTGCACGATGGTAATCCACGCTCCCGGTGCCGCAGATGGCATGGGCGTGGTGCGGCAGGAAGGTAATCTCAGTCACGATGGTGCGCAACCACGAGTTGCAGGGTGACATCGGGCCGATCGGCGATCCGGAAAAAGCCTACGACGCCACGCCCGGCGGCACCACGACCCTGGTTTTCGACAGCGAAAAAGAGGAATTGATCGATTCCCGGGTCAGCCTGGGCGGCACCCTTTATAACTGCGCCGGTGGCGTGACCCCGTGGGGCACGTGGCTGAGCTGCGAAGAGTCGGTCTTCAACCCTGAAATGGCCCACCTGTCGCCGCCGAGCAAACAACGCTTCTGGGACGTTTCGACGCGCCCGCCGGCCGCATGGTTACGTGTTCGAGGTTCCTGCCAGCGGTGTCGCCGAACCTGAGCCGATCCTGGCATGGGGCAGTTTTTCCACGAAGCGGTAGCGATCGATCCGGCGACCGGCATCGCCTACATGACCGAAGATACCGGGCCCAAGCGGGGTTTTACCGCTATCTTCCGGATGTTCCGGGCCAGTTGGGGCAGGGCGGTCGACTGCAGATGATGAAAGTGGTCGACCGGCCGGTATGAACGACTACCTGACGCTGGGCCAGGAGATGGACGTCGAGTGGGTCGATATTCCCGATCCAACTGCCGGCCTGACACCGGAGTACCCCAACGGCGATGGAGTGGTCAGCCAGGGCCTCGCCGCGGGTGGATCGGCTTTTGTGGCGCTGGAGGGTTGCGCCATTTCAGACGGGCGCATCTATTTCACTTCCAAGCTGGGTGGCAGAGCGATGGCCGGCTACGTGCTGGAGTACCATCCGGCGCGGGAGAAAATCTGGATGGTTTACGAGTCTGCCGGGCCATGATGTTTTTTCCGGGCCGGACAACATCGTGGTCAGTCCCCGGGGCAGCCTGGTCATCTGTGAAGACCGCCTGAGCTGCAAACAAGATCGGCACAAAATGTTGCCGGCCTGACCCGTGACGGCGAATTTTTCAGTTTTCTGCCAGGTAAATCCGCATCTCAGGGGGAATTTGCCGGTCATGACCTGTCCGACACGGCGCTGCAAAGTGAATGGGCAGGCGCCACGTTTTCCCGGGATGGCGACTGGTTGTTCCTGAATATTTACAACCCCGGTGTGACGCTGGCGATCACCGGCCCGTGGCAGGAAGGGTATATCTGAGCTAATTCGCAGTATTGTTGTTTTCTTTTGGTGAAAAGAAGGGTAAAATGCGCGGTTTGCTGGGATTCAACTGGAATCAATAAACGATGGTTAAAATCAGATTGTCACGCGGCGGCGCCAAGAAGAAGCCGTTCTATCACATAGTAGTGGCGGACAGCCGTAAAGTCACGCGACGGCCGTAACATCGAACGGCTCGGTTTTTTCAACCCGGTAGCACGCGGCCAGGAAGAGCGCCTGCGTCTCGACCTGGAGCGTGTCGATTACTGGACGGGTGTTGGTGCCCAGGTCAGCGACCGCGTTAAATCGCTGGTCTCCGAGGCTCGCAAAGCAGCTGCCTGATCCCGACTGGAGACGGTGCCGTGGAACGTCGAGTCCGGAGATGAACGCCAAGTCGTTCAGATCGGCCATGTTTCAGGCGTTCACGGCATCAAGGGCTGGGTCAAGATCTATTCGCTGACCGAACCCAGAGAAGCAATATTTGAATATCAGCCCTGGTTGTTGGGCGAATCGCATGAAGAGGTTCGCATCGCTGCAGGGCAGAAAGCAGGGCAAGCACCTGGTGGCGCTGCTTGACGGAATAGTAACGATCGCGACCAGGCGGAAAGCCTGGTCAATCGGCCGATTGCGTCTATCGCGATCAGTTTCCGGAGTTGCCGGATGACGAGTTTTACTGGACTGACCTGGCTGGGTCTGCTGGTACAACTTGAGGACGGCACCGGACTGGGAACCATTGAACAGATGCTCGCCACCGGCGCCAACGATGTGATGGTGGTGAAGGGCGAAAAGGAGCGGTTGATCCCTTTCGTCATCGGGCACGTACGTGAAAAGGTGTGAACCTGGAAGACGGTCGTGGTGACCGTCGACTGGGACCCGGAATTCTGAGTGATGAGGATTCAGGTCATCACCTTGTTTCCGGAGGAGTTCACGCCGCTGGTCAGCCTGGGTGTAACCGGGCGGGGCATCGGACGGGAAAAGTGAGCCTTGAGTTGCTCAATCCGCGGGATTTTGCCGACGGACAGGCACCGCACCGTGGATGACCGGCCTTATGGCGGCGGTCCCGGGATGGTGATGGCGGTGGAACCGTTGCGCAGCACGATCCGGGCGGCAAAAAGCGATGGCAGGCAGCGCTGACGGCGAAAGCCAGCCTGCTCAGTCCGCAGGGCACGGCCGCTGGACCAGGCAGCGGTGCAGGAATTGGCCCAGGCAGGGAAGAATTGATCCTCGTCTGCGGACGCTACGAAGGCATTGATGAACGGCTGATCGAGCTGGAAATCGATGAGGAGTGGTCGATCGGTGACTACGTCCTCAGCGGCGGAGAACTGGCCGCAGCGGTAATCATTGACGCAGTCACCCGTTTGCTGCCGGGTGTGCTGGGTGACGAGCAGTCGGCACAACAGGATTCGTTCATGGACGGATTTGCTGGATTGCCAGCACTACACCAGGCCGGAAGAAGTTGAGGGCTTGACCGTGCCGCCGGTGTTATTATCCGGTGACCACGGAGCCATAGAACGCTGGAGAAAGAAGCAGTCACTGGGGCAGAACCTGGCTGAGAAGACCGGAATTGCTGGAAGGACTGGCACTGGATACGGAATCAGAAGCATTGCTGGCTGAGTTTCTCGCTGAGAACGACAAACCGGCAATCTGAAATTGATTGGATTAAGGATTGGGAAAATGACGAACATCATCGACGAAATCAATGCGGAACAGTTGAACAACGACATTCCCGAGTTTGCACCGGGCGACACCATCGTGGTCAGCGTTAAAGTAAAAGAAGGTAACCGTGAGCGCCTGCAGGCGTTTGAAGGCGTCTGCATCGCCATTCGCAACCGCGGGCTCAACTCGGCTTTCACCGTGCGTAAAATTTCACACGGCACCGGGGTAGAGCGTGTATTTCAGACCCACAGCCCGCTGATCGACTCCATCAAGGTCAAGCGGCGTGGTGACGTCAGGCGCGCCAAGCTGTACTACCTGCGCGAGCGCGAAGGCAAGTCTGCCAGGATCAAAGAAAAATTGGGCTGATCCTCGTATCACCCAATAGAAAAGACCCGCCACCCGGCGGGTTTTTTTTATGCCTTGATTCCTTGCCGCGCCACCCTCATTTACACTGTGCAGTCGAAACAACATGGTTATTTAAATGACATGAGCGAAACACCTACCGTAGAAACCCATGCGTTCCAGGCGGAAACCCGCCAGGTTCTGCAATTGATGATTCACTCCCTGTATTCCAACAAGGAAATCTTCCTGAGGGAACTGGTTTCCAATGCATCGGATGCGCTGGACCGCCTGCGCTTCGCTGCGATTGCCAACGACAGTGTGCTAGGAAGGCGACGGTGATCTGCGGATTGAAATCGAGGCAGACGAAGAAGCCGGTACGCTGACCATTCGCGACAATGGCATCGGCATGAGCCGTGAAGAAGTGATGGAGAACATCGGAACCATCGCCAAGTCCGGCACCAGGGCATTCCTGGACCGGCTCAGCGGTGACGAGAAAGTCGATGCCCACCTGATCGGGCAGTTCGGTGTCGGCTTCTATTCCTCCTTCATCGTGGCCGACAAGGTCACCGTGTAACACCCGCAAAGCGGGTGAGGCGGCTGATAGCGGCGTGCGCTGGGAGTCGGACGGCGGCGGCGAGTATTCGCTGGAACCAGTCGAGCTCGAAGGACACGGTACCGAAGTTATCCTGCACCTCAAGGAAGCGGAGAAACAGTTTCTGAACGACTGGTCTATAAAGTCATTGATCAGCCGCTATTCCGACCACATCGGATTCCCGATCCGCATGAAAGAAGAGCCTGAAGAAGAAGGTGGTGAGGCCGAGTGGAAAGACGTCAACAAGGCATCCGCCCTGTGGACCCTGCCGAAATCTGAAATCAGCAGTGAAGAGTACAGTCGTTCTACAAGTACCTGACGCCACGATATCGACGATGCCATGTGCTGGGCGCACAACAAGGTCGAGGGCAGCCAGAGTTACACGACCCTGCTGTACGTCCCGGAAACGGCGCCGATGGACCTGATGCTGCAGCGTGACGAGCGTACCGGTCTGCGCCTGTATGTGAATCGCGTGTTCATCATGGACGCAGCCCAGCAGCTGTTGCCGCACTACCTGCGCTTCGTGCGCGGCGTGGTCGATTCAGTGACGACCTGCCGCTGAACGTGTCACGTGAACTGCTGCAGGAAAACGAACTGTCCGACAAGATACGCTCTGCCGTTATCCGGCGCAGCCTGGACATGATCGGTAAGGTCGCAAAAGATGATACTGATCAGTACGAAAAATTCTGGACCCAGTTCGGTGCGGTGATCAAGGAAGGTGTGGTCGAAGATTTCAATAACCGCGACCGCATCACCCCGCTGCTGCGTTTCGCCTCCACCAGGGGTGACGGCGACAAGCACGTGGTCGACCTGGCCGGATACATCGAACGCATGCCCGAAGGCCAGGACGCGATTTACTACATCACCGCCGAAAACCACCAGGCCGCCAGCCACAGTCCGCACCTGGAAGTGTTCCGCAAGAAAGGCATCGAAGTGCTGTTGATGTCGGACCGCGTAGACGAATGGATGATGGCTTATTTCACCGAGTTCGACGGCAAGCCGTTCAAGTCTGTTGCCAAGGGTGATATCGACCTGGGCGCGATCAGTAAAGACAAGGCGGAAGACGCGGATACAGAAGAATCCGCGGATGCCGATGCTCTTGACGCAGACCTGCTCAAGAAAGTCACCGAAAGCCTCGGCGACAAGGTCAGCGAAGTACGCAGCAGTCAGCGCCTGACCGATTCAGCCTCCTGCCTGGTGCTGGGCGACCAGGAGATGGCCCTGCACCTGCAGCGCCTGCTGGAGCAGGCCGGCCAGGAAGTGCCGGACAGCCGTCCGGTGTTGGAACTGAACCCGACGCACCCGTTGGTTGAGAAGCTCCAGGCAGAGGAAGACCAAGCGCAGTTCGATGATCTGTCACTGGTGTTGTTCGAGCAGGCGCTGTTGTCCGAAGGCGCCTCACTAGCTGATCCCGCCGGATTCGTCCGCCGGGTAAACAAACTCATGCTCCCTTAAAAACCGTCAAAAGTGGGTGCCGGACTTGCCGGTGATCCGGCCGTGCCGAAGAGGGTGCCCTGTCCCCAGTTTCAGGACCGCGACGTCGCCGGGAGCGCGTTCCGGCGAACAGGTACAGCTCGAACGGTCCTGAAACTGGGGACAGGGCATCCCTCTGCATGGCACGGCTGTCTTTCACCGGTAAGGCCGGCACCCACTAATCGTTTTTTGTGAAGTTGATGATTTGGCGCCGCTGTCGTCTTGTCGGGGCGGCGGGGGCGGTTTGCGTGAGCCTGGTGTTCCAGCTTGCGTTGTTCGGCGGCGGCCTCTCGGCGGGCGATGCTGGTGGGGGACTCTTCGAACTTCTCTTGTGCGAGTGTGGCAGAAACCCGGCGGTCGCCGAGGTCCAGTACTTCGATCTCGAATTCTTCTTCTCCGCGACGGACGATTAACTGGTCGTTTAGCGACAGGGTTTTGCCGGGTTTGACGCGGGCTCCGTTGAGTTGGACTTTGCCGCCTTTGATGGCGTCGCGGGCGATGGCGCGGGTTTTAAAGAATCGGGCTGCCCATAGCCATTTGTCTATTCTTGCGCTGTCAGTCATTCAGGTCTTTCAACTCATACAGTAGCGCGAGGGCTTCCCGGGGGGTGAGGGAATCAGGGTCGATTTCTTCGAGTTTTTCCCGCAGGGCGGAATTTTCAATTTCTTCTTCGCTTTCTTCCGGTTCGACGAAGGCTGCCTGGTCGAACAAGCCCATCTGTGGGTCGTCGGCGTTTTGTTGCTGTTCCAGCGTGGCCAGATGCTGGCGGGCCTGCCTGAGGACGGTTTCTGGGGATGCCGGCCAGGGCAGCAACCTGCAGGCCGTAGCTCTGGCTGGCGGGACCGTCCTGTACAGAGTGCAGGAATACGATGCGGTCTTTGTGTTCAACGGCGGTCAGGTGCACGTTGGCGACGGAGGGTTCCAGTTCGGCCAGGCGGGTCAGCTCGAAATAGTGGGTGGCGAACAGCGTATAGGCGCCGACTTTGCGGGCCAGGTGAATGGCGCAGGCCCAGGCCAGGGCCAGGCCGTCGTAGGTGCTGGTGCCGCGGCCGATCTCGTCCATCAACACCAGGCTGTTGGCTGTGGCGTTGTGCAGAATATTGGCGGTTTCCGACATTTCCACCATGAAAGTGGAGCGCCCGCGGGCCAGGTCGTCGCCGGCGCCGATGCGGGTGAAGATCCGGTCGATGGGTCCGATCACGGCGGATTGGGCCGGCACCCAGCTGCCGGCGTGGGCCAGCAGGATGATCAGCGCGGTCTGGCGCATGTAGGTTGACTTACCGCCCATATTGGGGCCGGTGATGATCAGCATCCGGGTTTCGTCGTCCAGTCGGATATCGTTGGGTGTGAACGGCTCGTTCTGAATCTGTTCAACCACCGGGTGGCGGCCATTCTCGATATTCAGGCCATCCTGGTCGGACATCTCCGGCTTGACCAGGTCCAGACGCTCGGCGCGTTCGGCGAATGCGCACAACACGTCCAGCCGCGACGAGCCTGCGCCGCCATGTCCTGCAGGGGATCCAGTTCGGCCAGCAGCCTGTTGCAGCAGCTCGCTGTAACAATGTTTCTCCCGGGCCAGCGCGCGTTCGCGGCTGGACAGCACCTGGTCCTCGAAGGTCTTTAGTTCTTCGGTGATGTAGCGCTCGGCAGCCTTCAGTGTCTGCTTGCGCGTGTAATTGCGGCGGCACCAGGTGCTGGTGGGTGTGGGTGATTTCAATGTAGTAGCCATGCACCCGGTTGTAGCCGACCTTCAGGCTGGGAATGCCGGGTTTTTTCCTTCTGTTCTTTTTCATAGTCGAGCAGGAACTCGCTGGCGTTTTCAGATAGTCCGCGCAGTTGATCCAGCTCCTCATCGTAACCCCGCGCAATCACTCCGCCGTCGCGGATCAGCATGGGCGGCTCGTCGATGATGGCGCGCTCCAGCAGGTCGTGCAGTTCCGGGAACACCGGCACGTTGCCGACTGCTTTCCAGTAATTCGTGCATCACCGCTGTCCAGAATGGCCGCCAGGCGCGGCAATACGCCCAGCGCGTAGCGCAGCGTCGTCAGGTCACGCGGCCGGGCAGTCGTCAGGGCGATCCGGGACAGGATTCGTTCGACGTCGCCGACACCGCGCAGTTCTTCGCGGAAGGACTCGTAGCGGTGACCGGCCAGCAGGGCGCCGATGGCGTTGTGGCGGCGGGCCAGGGTATCGCGGTTGCGCAACGGGCTGCCCAGCCAGCGGCGCAGCAGGCGCCCGCCCATGGCGGTGACCGATGAATCGATGACATGCACCAGCGTGGCGCGCTTGTCGCCGCCCAGGCTGGTCTCGATTTCCAGGTTGCGCCGGCTGATCGCGTCCAGGTGCAGGAATTCGTCCTCCTGCTCCAGCTGGATCTGCGCAAATGGGGCAGGGCGGTACGCTGGGTTTCCTGCAGGTAGTCCAGCAGCACTCCGGCCGCGGTGACGGCTACCGGCGCATCTTCGATGCCAAAGCCCCGTAAATCCGAAGTTTCGAATTGCTCACAGAGCAGTTTGCTGGCCTGCTCCGGATCAAATTTCCAGGGCGGGCGTGGCCGGACTCGTTCGGCATTGGCGAACGGCAGGTCCAGGCCTTCCTCGACCAGTAACTCGGCGGGCTGCAGACGTTCCAACTGGGCCTCGACTTCTTCCAGTGAACCCAGTTGCCGGACCAGGAAGCGGCCGGAAGCCAGTTCCAGCCAGGCCAGGGCCAGGCGATCGCCTGAGCCTGCCAGCGCGGCCAGCAGGTTTTCCTGGCGTGACTCCAGCAGTGCTTCCTCGGTGATCGTGCCGGGCGTGACGACGCGAACCACTTTGCGCTCGACCAGTCCCTTGCCGGCGTGGGTTCACTGACCTGTTCGCAGATGGCGGCCGATTCACCCAGTCGCACCAGTCGCGCCAGGTAGTTGTCCAGCGCATGGTAGGGCACGCCGGCCATCGGAATGGGCGCGCCGCCGGATTCACCGCGCGTGGTCAGCGTGATATCCAGCAATTTTGCTGCCCGCCTCGCGTCGTCGTAAAAAACCTCGTAGAAATCACCCATGCGGAACAGCAGCAGGGTGTCCGGGAACTCCGACTTGATGCTGAAGTACTGCTGCATCAGGGGCGTGTGCCCGGCGGTTCCTTTGGCTGACTTTTTGGCGGACTTGAGCGGGGCTGGTGAAGACATCAGGAGAAGTGTAACTTAATGCGGAACGATGCTGAAAGATCGAGGAACGGTCCGTGGGTGAATTCATGCTTCCCGGCGATGCCGAATTTGAACGACTGGTTGCAGATGCTGGCGCCAGATTACTGACCGACAGGGGCTGGATGATGGCTACGGCCGAATCCTGCACCGGTGGCTGGATCGCCAAGTGCTGCACCGACCGGGCGGGCAGTTCGGCCTGGTTCGAGCGTGGGTTTGTCACCTACAGCGATGCGGCGAAAGAGGAATTGCTCGGCGTGGATTCCGGCGTGTTGGAAGACGGCCGGTGCGGTCAGTCGCGAAGTTGCCCTGCAAATGGCTCAGGGTGCACGTGCCCGGGCCGGCAGTGAATATTGCCGTAGCGGTTACCGGAATAGCCGGGCCGGATGGCGGCACTGTCGACAAACCGGTAGGCACGGTCTGGTTCGGCTGGTCGATGGAGGTGGTAACGACGCTGAATTGAAGCTGTTTCGAGGCGACCGTGACGCCGTGCGCCGCCAGACGGTCGCGCACGCACTTCAGGGGCTGATCGATCGTCTGCAGACATGAGCAAGGGCCACCGTCTGTTTTTTGCACTGGTTCCGGATGATGGCGTCCGCAACGCCAGATTGAACAGGTCCAGCGTTCACTGGCCGTATCGGGCCGGGTGGCAAAGCCCGCGCAGTTCCATGCCACGCTGGCCTTTCTGGGTATGCAGCCAGCCGAACTGATCCCCGAGATACAGAGCATTGCGTCCGGCCTGTCTTTCAGGCCCTGCACGATCGTGATGGATCGTTTCGGACAGTTCCGGCGGGCCGGCGTGGTGTGGCTGGGCGCGCAGCAAGATTCCGGAGGAACTGCTGGAGTTTCAGAAGTCACTGGTCAGTGCGCTGCTGGACGCCGGAATCGGCCATGATCGCAAGGCCTGGAAATTTCATGTCACGCTTTATCGCAAAATGAGAAAGCCATGCCCCGATAATGGATCCTGTCGCGATTGAGTGGCCTCTGAGACGGCTTTGACCTGATCGAGTCAGTCAGCGTCGGAAACGGTGTCAAGTACCACTCGATCGGGCACTGGAACGCAGAGCTTTAAGGTAGATTTCACGGAGCTGATGTAGGAATTGAACCCGCGCACTGCAAATTTCGGCTGAAGCAGCACTTTGGGCTGTGTCATAATTGCGTGCAACCGCGCTGAAGGCGCATAAAAAAAAACGGAGAGGAACATGGACGACAACAGAAAACAGGCATTGGCGGCAGCGCTTCAGCAGATTGAACGCCAGTTCGGCAAGGGCGCAATCATGCGCATGGGCGATCGCACGGCAGCCGAAGGCATCCAGGTCGTTTCCACCGGCTCGATCACGCTGGATCTGGCGCTGGGCATCGGCGGCCTGCCCAGGGGCCGGGTCGTCGAAATCTATGGTCCGGAATCCAGCGGTAAAACCACGATGACGCTGCACGCGATTGCCGAATGCCAGAAGGCGGGCGGCACGGCGGCCTTTGTCGATGCTGAGCATGCGCTGGATCCGGGTTATGCCGAGAAACTGGGCGTCAACGTCGAAGATCTGCTGGTTTCGCAGCCCGATACCGGTGAACAGGCGCTGGAAATCACCGACATGCTGGTACGCTCCGGCGCGGTCGACATGGTGGTGGTCGATTCCGTCGCCGCACTGACGCCCGAAAGCAGAAATCGAAGGCGACATGGGTGACACGCATGTCGGCCTGCAGGCCCGCCTGATGTCGCAGGCCCTGCGCAAACTGACCGGCAACATCAAGCGCTCCAATTGCATGGTCGTCTTCATCAACCAGATCCGTATGAAGATCGGCGTGATGTTCGGCAGCCCCGAAACCACCACCGGCGGTAACGCACTGAAGTTTTACTCCTCGGTCCGTCTGGATATCCGCCGCATCGGCGCGCTCAAGAAGGGCGACGAGGTTGTCGGCAACCAGACCCGCGTCAAAGTGGTCAAGAACAAGATGGCGCCGCCGTTCAAGCAGGCCGAATTCGAAATCCTCTACGGTGAAGGCATTTCCCGCGAGGGTGAGCTGATCGAACTGGGCGTGAAGCACGGCTTCGTCGATAAATCAGGCGCCTGGTACAGCTACCAGGGTGACCGGATCGGCCAGGGCAAGGAAAATGTCCGCCAGTTCCTGAAAGACAACCCGGAAATGGCCGAGAGCCATCAATCGCCAGGTTCGCGACGAAGTGATGCCTGAGGTCAAGCCGAGGCCAAGCGGCTAGAGAAGAGCCTGTCGCCGAGTAGCCTGCTGCAGAGTAAGCATTTGTCCACCGAAGAAACAGGATGCGCCCTCATTAAATGAGATGAGGGCGTTTGCCTATCGCCTGCTTGGGCCGTCGCGAATACAGCATCTTCGAGCTGGACCGGCGGATTCGCCAGAAGTGGCCGGAAGCAGATGACGTAGAGCGAGCTGGTCGCCGCACTGGTCTGAAGAAGACCTGGTATCCGATGAGCGCTTTACCGAAGCTTTCGTACGCTTTCGGGTGCAGCGCTTCCAGGGTCCCCTGAAAATCATGGCCGCTTTGCGCAGCAAGGGCGTTTCTGACTCACCTGATATCCCGAGAACTGGACGCCCGTTCCGAAGAGTGGCCGGAGCTTGCTGCACAATGGCTGGAACGCCAGAACACGGGTGCGATCGATTTCGATGCCGAAGAAAAAGTACTACCGCAGGCTGACCAGCCGCGGATTCACCCACGGCCAGGCCATGGATGCGCTTAACCGTACTCATTCAACTCGGATTAGGTACACTTCGCTCTCCTTTAGTAGTTATTGAATATAGCGAACAAATTCCTGTGAAATCAACTAACCAGATCCGAACGGATTTTCTCGACTATTTTGCCGCCCACGGACACCAGAAAGTGGCGTCCAGCTCGCTGGTTCCGGCCAACGATCCCACGCTGCTGTTTACCAACGCCGGCATGGTTCAGTTCAAGGATGTTTTCCTGGGTGCGGAAAAGCGCAATTACAAAACCGCGCGGCATCTTCGCAGCGCTGTGTCCGCGCCGGCGGCAAGCACAACGATCTGGACCAGGTGGGCTACACCGCCCGGCACCACACCTTTTTTGAAATGCTGGGCAATTTCAGCTTTGGCGATTACTTCAAGGAAGAAGCCATCCGTTACGCCTGGGAATTGCTGACCGATGTCTACGGACTGGAAGCCGACCGCTTGTGGGTCACGGTCTACGAGACCGACGATGAGGCCTACGATATCTGGACCAGCGAGATCGGTGTGCCCGAAGAGCGCGTCATCCGGATCGGCGACAAGCCGGGTGGCGCGAAATACGAGAGCGACAATTTCTGGGCGATGGGCGACACGGGCCCCTGCGGGCCGTGCACCGAGATTTTCTATGACCATGGCCCGGACGTTGAGGGTGGCCCTCCCGGTTCGCCGGACGAAGACGGTGACCGTTACATCGAGATCTGGAACCTGGTTTTCATGCAGTTCGACCGCGCCGCCGACGGCACCATGAATCCGTTGCCGGCGCCCTGTGTCGATACCGGCATGGGGCTGGAGCGCCTGGCTGCCGTATTGCAGCATCATCACAGCAACTACCAGATTGACCTGTTCCGCGCTCTGACACAGGCCGCGGCCGAACTGACCGGCTGCAAGGACTCTGACAACGCCTCGCTGAATGTCATCGCCGATCACATTCGGGCCTGCGCCTTCCTGATCGCCGATGGCGTTGTGCCGTCGCGTGATGGTCGGGGCTATGTACTGCGCCGCATCATCCGGCGGGCGATTCGCCACGGTTACAAACTCGGCATGAAAAAGCCTTTCTTCAACCAGATGGTCGAGCCCCTGGCGGACCAGATGGGTGATGCCTACCCGGAATTGCGACAGAAAGCAGAGCTCGATCCAGCAGCACCCTGCTGGACGAAGAACAGCGCTTTGCGCGCACCCTGGACACCGGCATGGGCATTCTCAAAGAGGTCATGGCAGACGTCAGCCGAGAGCAGAAGGCGGGCAGATCGACGGCGCCACGGCCTTCCTGCTGTACGACACTTACGGCTTTCCGCTGGACCTGACCCAGGACATCGCCCGTGAAAACGGTCTGGCCGTGGATGAAGACGGGTTTCAACCAGGAAATGGCCAAGCAGCAGGAGCGCGGACGTTCGTCCGGCAAGTTCGCGCAGCAGGCCCAGATTTCCACCGAGACCATCAAGAACCTCGACCCGACGCAGTTCCTGGGCTACGAACAGCTGGAAACGCGCTGATTCGAGCGTGACGGCCATCCTGGTCGACGGCGAACAGGTCGATGAAATCAATGCAGGTGATGAAGCGGTATTGCTGCTGGACAAAACTCCGTTTTACGCCGAGTCCGGCGGGCAGGTAGGTGACACCGGCTGTATCCGGCACGGCGACGTGGTTTTTGAAGTGCTGGACACCATCAAGATTGCCGGCGTGTTTTTTGGCCACATCGGTGAACTGAAAAGCGGCCGGATCTGAGTACCGGGCGAGACCGTTTCCGCTGAGGTCGACGCGCCGCGCCGCCAGGCCATCGTGCTGCATCACTCAGCGACGCACCTGATGCACGCCGCGCTGAAACAGGTGCTTGGGTGACCACGTTGAACAGCGTGGTTCGCTGGTTGCACCGGACCACCTGCGATTCGACTTCACTCACCCTCGGGCGGTCACCGAGCAGGAACTGGCTGAAGTCGAGCGAATCGTGAACGAGGAAATTCGCGTCAACCCGGCATCCGACGTGCAGGTGATGAGCTTTGACGACGCGCTGGAAACCGGCGCCACCGCGCTGTTTGGCGAAAAGTACGGCGACCGGGTGCGTGTGCTGAGCTTCGGCGATTTTTCCGTCGAATTGTGCGGTGGCACCCACGTTGACCGGGTCGGTGATATTGGCCAGTTCAAAATCGTTGAGGAAGCCGCCATCGCGGCGGGTATTCGCCGAATCGTTGCGGTGGCGGGTGAGGCAGCAGTTGAGCGGATCCAGACCATGGACGCGCAGCTGAAAGACCTGGCCCGAGTACTGAAAATCGCGCCGGACGCGATGGAAGATCGGCTGCGCCAGATTCTTGATCGCAGCAAGGCGCTGGAAAAAGAACTCGAAGAACTGAAATCGAAAATGGCCAGCGCCAGTGGTGACGAACTGGCTGAATCCGCGGTCGAAATCAACGGTATCAAGGTGTTGGCGGCGCGCATGGACGATGTCGATCCCAAGTCCCTGCGCGATACCGTCGACCGGCTCAAAGACCGCCTGGGAACCTCACTGGTTGTGATTGGGAGCGCAGATGATGGTAAGGTCAGGCTGGCCGCCGGAGTCAGCAAAGATTTACTTGCTCGGATTCAGGCGGGCAATCTGGTAAACTTCGTCGCACAACAAGTTGGCGGCAAGGGCGGTGGACGTCCGGACTTTGCCCAAGCCGGCGGGTCTCAACCGGAAAATCTGGATGAGGCACTGGAAACGGTACGTGATTGGGTCGCTGAAAACAGCTGATTCTGAAGCGTACCAAAACGAAGAGGAATTGGCGTAATGGCAACCCAAAGTAGGTTGTGCATTGCAATTTAATCGTCTCGCGATGGTTTTGGCATAAGCGTAGAAGACAAGAATAGCGCGGATACATGATGTGTCCGAAACCAAAGGAAGGTTAATATGCTCATTCTGACAAGAAGAATCGGAGAGAAACTTGTCATCGGTGACAATATTACAGTCACGGTATTGGGCGTAAAAGGTAATCAGATACGTATCGGCATCGAAGCGCCGCCCGAAGTGCAGGTGCACCGGGAAGAAATTTACCAGCGAATTCTGAAAGAACGGGCCGATGGTAAGGGGAATCCTAGCAAACGACCGTTAATCAGCCGTTAGGAATGAAATTATCCGGGCATGCCGGAGATTTCCCTATTCCAGAAATCCGTACAAACGTATAAAATACCGCCTCCGGAGAGGTGGCCGAGTGGCTGAAGGCGCTCCCCTGCTAAGGGAGTATGGGTTTAAAAAGCCCATCGAGGGTTCGAATCCCTCTCTCTCCGCCAGACACAAAAATCCCCGCAACGCGGGGTTTTTTTATTTCTGTTGGAAAGGCAGGGTGAGAAGCCTCTGTCGCGAAGCGAAGATGGTTTCTGACAATCCCTCCCGATACGATTCATGATACTTCTCAATCTGCATGTTTTTGCGTCTTGGAAAATTGCACTTCAAGATATGCCTAAGATCGATAAACCGTTCGTGTGGATTTATGACGTAATCAAGTCCCCACCCTTATCGCGCGAGGCAAGGATGGAGGCAGGTTATCTTCTACGTCGCTTGCAGCAAAACGAGAAGACAGGGATGCCTCGGTCCAGACCAATGCCAGGTATAGGAAAGCGGTGTCATTGAATTTGTTGGTTAAGTCTTAGTCGGTCAAGCTGACCAACCGGACCTTGCCGGTAAAAAAAATGTTAAACATTGTAAAAAGCGCATGGCTGCTTGAACCAAGGAATTTCTGACAGAAATAGCGCCAGAAACAGATTTTTTGTAAAAAAATCAAGCTTTAAATAAACATTCCGATAGTGTAATGTACTTCTGCCAGAAGCCGGTTTCCGAATTCTGGACCTGGCTGAAATCTACGATTTGAGTCTGGAGAGGGATTTGCACTGCAGAGTGCAGGTATAGTGTTTTAAGGGGATTATGAGTAATAGCGACAGTACTCGAACGGGTGGCTTTCGTTGTTTGGATAAAAATGGGCAACCTCTTGGATCTAAAGAGGGTGCCGCCATTAAACCGCATCCCCGTCGCTGCAGAGAAATTCAGGCGGACTCGGTGAATAATGCCCGCTTTAGGTTTATCTGGATAGTTAATTTCAAGGATGAAGGCAGATCATGAAAGCAACCAAAATAACCCGGTTCCAGGCTATCACTTTGATGGTGTTCGCTTTGCTGAGTCCCTTAGCTCACGCAACGGTCACCCTCAATAACCAGTTCACACCGGCGACGATCAGCCAGGGTGACGTGTCGATCTACAGCGTCACCTTCGCCAACGACGACACCGGCGCTGGTCTCACGGACATGCTGTTCACGCTTGTGCTGCAGCCGGAAATCACGATTGCCTCCCCGCTGAACATCATCAGCAACACCTGCGGTTTTACGATCAATCAGCCTCTGGCCCCGGGCGCGTCCACCATCGAACTCGTGGCTGGCTCATTGGCGGCGGCCGAGCCAGGAAACGCGGCCACCTGTATTTTCGAGGTCGAGGTTACGGCCACCGAGCCCGGCAATTATGAAAACACGATACCCGCCAGCACGACACCCGACGCCGATACCTCTGGTTTCAGCGCCTTGTCCAACGGCGCTCCGATAACGAACGCCACTTCGGCCAGCGCGACCCTGTCGGTGAATCCCCTCTTTCCACCCTCGGGCCTGAAGGTATTCAGCCCGTCGCCGGCTGTCGCTGGCGAACCGGTCACGCTGACCATTACCCTGAGAAATACGAATCAGTCGTCGACGATTCCACTGACGACATTTACCGACGCGTTGCCGGATAATGCAGGCAACGCCATGACCGTGGATGGCACACCGACCGTTTCCTGCAGCGGGACCGGTGCTGTGGACGGTACTGTCTCGGTAGCCCCGGACAACCAGTCCGTGACGCTGACCGGAGGCGTTATCGGCAGCGGCGGTGTCTGCATCATTACAGTGCCTGTAGTGGTAAATGCCATCGATGGCGAATCGGAGACCTTCATCAACGCCCTGGATGCCGGAGCCATCGGCAACACTCGCGGCCTGACCAGCCCTGAGTTCAGCGCCGCGCTGGACGTGGAAACGCCCATCCTTCTGAGCAAGTCATTTGAGCCCGGAATCGTTCCTGCCGGTGCACCTGTGCTGATGACCCTGACCGTCACCAACCGCAGCGTCGGCCAGCCTTTGGACATCACGTCGTTTAGCGACAACCTGGCCGGCACCACACTGTATGTGCTGACCACGGCATCCACGCCTGTGGCTGCCCCGACCGACCCTGACGTCAGCTGCACCGGCTCAGGCGCCGATGACGGGACGCTGACCTTTACAGCTGATACCGAGGACTCCACGATCACCCTGAGCGACGCAACCGCCGGGGCCGGTGGCGTCTGCACGATTTCCGTGTGGGTAGCAACCGGCGCGGACGGTCCGCACATCAATACCACCGGTACGGTCGACAATCCGAACAATTACGCCAGCACCCCGGCCATGGATACGCTGACGGCAATTTCCGGTCTGACAGTTGAAAAAGCCGTAACCGTTGCGGCAGTCGCGCCCGGCCAGTGGACCGAGTTCTCCATCACGATCAACAACTACTCAGCCGGCGAGGCCACAGACGTCACATTTCAGGATCTCCTGCCGGCGCCCAGTGGATTCCAAATGGTCCTGGAAGACCCGGGTTCGGGCATTTTTGAAACCAGCGACGGCTGTCTCGGCGGCATCTTCACCGGCCTCGATAGCGGCGGCGCCGATACCGGGTTGGCACCGATGCCCGGCGATGCCGGCCTGTTGTGGACCGGCGGCACGATCGAATCCGGCAGCGGAAGCGAACCGGGCAAGTGCACGATTACCTTCCGTGCCCTGGTGCCGGATGACGCGCCCGCCGGCCTGACATTTACAAACGAAATCCCTGCCGAATCGATCACTGCCATGGGCCCTGACCCCATCACCAACGAGGAGGGCTCCGGGCCGGTAGATGTCGTTTCCCTGGATCCGATCCTGGTGGCCAAGAGCTTCACGCCTTCGAATATCCCGCAGGGCGGTGTCGCGACGCTTTCAATCGTCATCTATAACCGCATGCTGAACGATCTCACCAGCATCAACCTGACCGATAACCTGCCGGCCGGCCTGGAATTGGCAGCTAATCCCGATCCGGTCAACGGCTGTGGCGGCATGCTGCAGACGTTCCCGGGCGATAATCAGATCATCCTGACCAACGGCACCATGGGGCCGCGCCCCGTAGACCAGGTGCAGAGTATCTGCACGATCACGGTCCGGGTCACCGGCTCGGCGGTTGGCGTTTACACCAACACGATCGGCGTTAACGATTTCTCGGCGGCCGAAGAGGACATCGCGAACCCGGCAACCGACACACTGACGATTTCGCCGGGTATTGCCGGCAGCAAGGGCTTTGCGCCAGCCGGTGTCTCCTCAGGCGGCGTGGCCAGACTGACGATCAACGTGAGCAACCTGTCTAACACGCAATTGACCAACGTTTCGATCGACGACGCCCAGTTCGGCGCGGGTCTGGCGGTCGCCAATCCAGCCAACGCGGCGACCAGCTGTGCCGGTTCACCGACCCTGGTCGCCAATCCGGGCGCCACCTCGGCCCAGATGCTGGGCGGCGTGCTCAATGCGGGCGCCAGTTGTACCTTCTCGCTGGATGTCATGACCAGCGGCGATGGCCCCTGGACCAACACCATAGCGGGCGGAGGCATTACCAGCGCCGAAGGGCCAAGCAACGAGAACGAGATTTCCGCCAGCCTCGAAGAAATCGCCACTCTTGATGGCGCCATTGGCATCAACAAGTCTTTCCTCACACCAATCGTGACCGGCGCCAAACCGTCCGTGCTGCAGATCGACTTAACCAATAGCGCCTCGTTCGATATCACCGGCGTGACCTTTACGGACACCTTCCCTCCCGGCATCGTGATTTATTCCATGCCGGATGCAAGCACCACTTGTGCCGGGGGTACCGTCACCGCGATCCCGGGTGATGGCAAGGTCACCCTGTCCGGTGCGACCCTGGCGCCGACATCGACCTGCTCGGTGTTTGTAACCACTACGTCGCTCAAATTCCTCAACCTGACCAACTCAATTCCAGCCGGGGCCGTCAGTTCGAATGAGGGCTATACCAACCCGTTGGGAACGATCGCCACGCTGGCCACGCTGCAGGGACTGGGTGTGCAAAAAAGCTTTTCTCCATCGTTCATGGGCGCTGGCGATATCTCGCGCCTGAAGTTCCAGCTGACCAACTCCTTCGACCCGAACCTGATCACCACACAGTCGCTGACCAATGTCAGCTTTACCGACGACCTGCCGGCGGGCATGACGTTGGCGAGCCCACCGAACGTGACGACGAACTGCCCGGATGCGGCGATCACGGCCGACGGCGGTGGTGTCAGCGTCACGCTTGTCGGTGCGACGATCGTCGCCGGCACCACCTGCATCATCGAGGTTGACGTGACGGCGTCGGTGGAAGGCGTATACAGCAATGTGATTCCGGCCGGCATCGTTACTTCTGAAGAAGGCATCAGCAACAATAACGACGCTTCCGCACCTCTCAATGTTGTCAATCAACCGACAATTGCCAAGGCATTTTCTCCGAACCCGGTGATCGTCGGTGAGATCTCACGCCTTACGGTAACTATTAACAACAGTTCGGGTGCGGCGCTCAGCGGTGCCTCGCTCAGCGATATCCTGCCTGCGGGTCTGGCACTCGCGGCCTCTCCAAACGCCGCGACGGACTGCGCCAATGGCGTCGTCACGGCCAACGGTGGCGCGAGTGTATTCGCCATCAACGGCGCCAGCCTGGCCGACGGTGCTTCCTGTACCTTCAGCGCCGACGTGCTGGCAAATTCGGCCGACGCCTATATGAACAGCATCCCGGGCGGCGCACTGGTCACAGACCAGGGCCTGAGCAACCCCGGGCCGGCGGACGCTACGCTGGACGTGAAACCGCCCGCATCGGTGAGTAAGGCCTTTAACCCTGCCCAGATTGCGGCTGGCGGAATAACAACACTGACCATTACACTGACCAATGATTTCAGTGATCCGATCACGCTGACGGCGGCACTGGTCGATGCGCTACCGGGCCTGGTATTGGTAGCCGATTCGCCGAATATCGGCGGCACTTGTCCCGGAGTCCCCGGCACGGTCACCGCCGTGGCCGGCGGCACCACTGTCACGTTAGCCGATGGTTCCACGATACCGCCGGGCGACTGCACGGTAACGGTCGATGTCACCTCCGACACGAGCGGAAGCTACGTCAACGTGATTGCGGCCGGTCAGATGCAGACCACGGCCGGCAACAACCAGGACCCGGCCGTCGCCACGCTGGGCGTGGACCAGCCCGCGGCGCCAACCATCGACAAGGTATTTGAGCCCAACACGATATTTGTCGATGGGTCCACGGAGCCCAATATTTCCACGCTGACCATCAGCATTGGTAATCCCAACACGGTCGCGCTGACCCTGTTGTCCGCCCTGACGGATGAGATGCCTGCTGGCCTGACGGTCGACGTCGGCTTAACGGCAACCACCTGTGGTGGCACACTTATTTCCAACCCGGATGAGGTTGGGCTTGAATTGGGCGCCACTATCCCGGCCGGTGGCTGCACCATCACCACCACGGTCACCTCGCCCTCACCCGGCAACTACAACAACGTAATTGACGTGGATGATCTGGTCACGGATGCCGGCAGCCCGCCGTTTCCGGCAGAAGCTGGCCTGGTGGTCAAGACGCTGATCCCGCCGAACGTTCAGAAGGCCTTCAGCCCCTCCACGATCAACCCGGGCGGCGTGTCAACTCTGACGATTACGCTGAACAACGACAATGCCGATCTGATCACGCTGACTTCGGCACTGACCGATGATCTACCGACCAACGTGACCGTCGCGACGACTCCCAACATCGGCGGCACTTGCCCCGGAGTCCCCGGAACGGTCACCGCTGCGGCTGGGGGTTCGGTCATCACCTATGCCAACAGCTCGGAGATCCCACCGGGAGCCTGCACGATCACCGTCGATGTCACCTCGCCCCTGGAAGGCGGGCCGTACACGAACACCATTGCAGCGAACGCCCTGCAGACGGACGCTGGCAACAACGGTGCGCCGGCGGTTGCCGGCCTGCTGGTCAACCCGCCACAGCCGCCTTCGGTGAGCAAGTTCTTCACGCCCTCGCCGCTGCCGAAAAACGCGACCGGGGTCCTGACGATCTCGATGCGCAATCCCAATATCGTTCCAATCACGCTGGGGGCAGACTTCATCGACGATCTGCCTGCTGGCCTGGTCATCGCCAATCCCAACGGACTGCTGACCAGCACGGGCTGCATTGCAGGATCTGTTATCGCCACGGCCGATGGGACCTCGGTGACCTACCAGGCGGGGGCGACGATTCCCGCTGACGGCGGTTGCGCAATAGAGGTCAACGTCACCTCGAACACGGCCGGCACTTACACCAATACCATCGGGGCAGGCGACCTGCAGACCGATGCCGGAAACAACGTGCTGCCGGACGAGGCCGAAATAGAATTTATCGAATGGCCGGACGATGATGACATCTTCCTTGAAAAGTCCATCGCGCCGGGAACCGGATTTGCCGGTAGCAGCCAGGAAATTACGCTGACCTGGCGGAATCAGAACACCGACCTTCCCCCGCGAAATCTGTACCAGTGTGTCGTGTCTGATCCGCTGCCCGATTCGGTGTTCGACTGGAGCACTGTTGCCGCGGGTGACACGCCTGCCGGGTATACCTTTGGCTATAACGCCGCGACCGGAATCGTGACCTATACACGTGACGATACCACCACGCCGTGTGAGAACACGCTTCAGACCGCCACGTTCACCGTCAACATCAAGGCAGATGTCGTGACTGGCTCCACCTACACCAACACGGCCTCGGCCGAAGGACAGACCCTGCCTTCGAACGAGCCAAATGTCGCGCTGGCCGAAACGCGCAGCACGACGGCCTCCGACGACGTAGTGGTCGCGGCGCCATCCACTTTGGACAAGTCGGTGACAGCTACCTCGAAGGACTTTACTGATCCGGGCGACGTCAACGTTGGCGCCAACCCGGTGGTTGCGATCGGTGAAACTGTGACCTACAGTCTGCCGTTTACGCTGCCGCCCGGCGACAGCAACGCCATCATCCTGGCCGATTACATCGCAAGCGGCATCGCCGATGTCGCGCTGGTATCCGCCTCGCTGGCAAGGAATTCGACCAACCTGAGCGCTCTGAACGACCCCGGGGGCATCAATGCAGCGCTCGCCGACACTCCGGTCGACGTCACCGGACTGATAACCGTCGATGCCGACCCGATTTCCAGTGAGGACGACAACGAGTTCCGGCTGGATCTCGGCAATGTGACCAACAGCGACACGGACAGCCAGATCTACACGCTGGTCTTTGAGTTGCGGGTACTGAATGAGAACAGCAACACCCTCAGCCACCTGATTACCGACCGCAGCCGCATGTACTACAGCGATGCGGAAGCCAATGAACTCTCGGTCGCAAGCGACCCTGAAAGCGTGCACGTTGGCCTGCCCGACATTACGTTGACCAAGACGGTCGACCCGATGGCGCCCAGCGCCGGGGACATCGTCACCTACACGCTGACCATTGCGAACGTATCGGGAACGGATGTCGTCAGTGGATTCGACATCACTTACGACGACACACTGCCGACTGATCTGATCAGCCCTACGCCTCCGGTATTCGACGCCGGGGCGACCGGAGCCACGATCACTGGCAGCTTTACCGGAAACGTGCTGAGCGGTACCGTCGACCAGCTGGATCCGGGAGAGAGCGTTGAGATCACCTACACGGCCCAGGTGGACCTGGACACACCGGCCGGTAAGACCATCGTCAACACCGCCAGCGCCGACATCTCAACGCTGCCCGATTCCGATCCCGAAGGGCCTGACGATGAGCGCACCATCGAGTCAGAACCGGCGACCGCACCGTTCACCACGGCGACACCCTCCATCACCAAGGCGTTGCTCAACGGGCAGACGCGTTACGCGGTGGGTGATATCGCCGAATACCGGTTGACCGTCGGCGTGCCTGTGGGCGTCACCGGTAACCTGACGGTTCTGGACACACTGCCCGCCGGCCTGGCCTTCGTAAACGGCAGCGCTGAAATCACCATCCCGGCCGGCATGACCGGCGGCCCCTCGGGCCCGACCGTAATCGTGCCGACTGATCCAGCGCTGACCTTCGATCTCGGTTCTTTCACGGCCACCAGTGCAGGAAACATCGTCATAGAATTCCAGGCACAGGTGCTCAACCTGGACAGCAACCAGGACGGCGTGCCTTTGCCGAACGCGGCGCAAGCCAGTTACGACGACCCGAACAATATCGGCGAGAGGCTTACTGCGAGTCCCGAGAATCCGACGAATATTGTAGTGGGTGAACCTAATTTCACGATGGCCAAGACCATCCTGTCTGGCGCTACCGGTTCGGAGGCCGGCGACACGGTTCGCTGGCAGTTCACCGTTGAGAATGAAGGGACTACAATCGCCTACCAGGCCTCGATTGGCGACACCCTGCCGATGGGCCTTGAAGGCATCACCAACATCGCGGTCACGCCGTCCGGAGGCAACGTTCAGCTCAACAACACGGGCTGTGTGTCCGGTACCACGGTCTCTGTCTCCGACGCGACCGTCAGCACGACGACCAGCACCGACGATACGATTGCCTTCAGCGGCCTGTGCTTCGCACCCGGGGCTACGCTGACCGTGGCCTTCGACACCACCGTCATGAACACGGTCACACCGGGCGAGAATCTGACCAACACGGTCAGCGGCAGCTACGCCAGCCAGCCCACCGGTTCCAGCGATTCGGAAGAAGTCCGCGATGGCGCGCTGCCCGGCAGCGACGACGACATAGATCCGGGAAACAACTACAACGAATCGGCGAACAACACGCTGATGATCGACGCGCCGATCGCGATCGACAAGCAGGCCAGCAAGGAAGCGGCGACCATTGGTGAGACGCTGGTCTACACGCTGACGGTTTCGCTGATCGAAGGCAATACGCCCTCGTTGGTGGTAACCGACGTGCTGCCAGCGGGTCTGTCCTACGTAAGCCACACCATTGATGTGGGTCACGTCGGCATTACGCCGTCGGAAGCGGATTACCTGGACCGGCTTGGCAGCGGTCAGACGGTGCAATTCGACTTCGGCAACGTGCAGAACGACCCGAATGCTTTCGACGACGATGATTTCATCCAGATCGACATTACCGTGCGCGTCGATAACGTTACCGGCAATCAGAATGGCGTCGTTCTTAACAACGGCGAAGACGGAACCGTGACGGTCCAGTACGGACCGGAACCGGACCCGACCATCGTCCCCTACGATTACGACGGCACCGAGGAGGGTATCCAGGGCCGGCCGCTAACCATTGAAGAGCCGGTGCTGCAGACCACCAAGACGGTGATGCCCGATAGCCAGTCGCTGGGTGATATCGTCACCTACACGATCACTATCGAGCACACGGCCGCTTCGACCTCCGATGCACTGAATGTGCTACTCACCGATACCCTGCCGGCCGGCCTCGATTTCATCGCCGGTTCGGTGATCCCTGCCAATGCTTATGTCGGCATAGTCGGCCAGGTTCTTTCCCTGCAGGTCGACCCGTCCGATCCGCTGACGCTGACGAAGGGCAGCACGACCATCGGTTACCAGGCGCGCATTACCAACGCCGCCGTGGTCGGCGCTCCGCTGACCAACCTGGTCGTGGGCACCTACGGCAGCATTCTGGACGGCAATGGCGATGCGGATTCGGGCCGAAACGGCGAGGACGGCAGCGGAGGGTTGAACGATTACGTGCTGAGTGCCTCTGCCGAGGTGACTCCGAACACCGACGCCTCGCTCTACCCGACCAAGACCGTCGCGCAGGTGACCGACGACAACGGTGATTCAGTGCTCGACCCGGGTGAGCGAATCGAGTACACGGTGGTGTTGAACAACACCTCTGGCGAGACCCTGACCAATGTGCTCTTCACGGACACCATACCGGCGCAGACCACGTACGTGGCAGGCTCTCTCGGCACCAGTTCCGGTACAACGGACGACAGTGCCGCACCGACGCTCGAAGTCAGCATTCCCTCGATTGATCCGGGTAGCCCGGTAACCGTGACGTTCCGGGTCGAAGTAAATGCAGGCGTCCCGGCTGGAACTACGATTTCGAACCAGGGCAGCGTGGACAGCGACCAGACCGTACCGACGCCGACCGACGCCGACGGTGTGCCGGGCAACGGCGCCCAGCCGACGGACATCACAGTCGGTGGCGGGCCAATGCCGGCCTCGGCTCTTGAAGCTGAGAAGCTGGTCGGACTACTGTCCGACAACGACGGTTCCGGCACGGTCACCCAAGGCGATACGATGCGTTACACCATCGTGCTGTCCAACGTCGGCGCAAGCACGCTGACCGCCGTGTCGTTCAGCGACACCATTCCGGCTGATCTGGTCTACGTGTTAAGCAGTGCCGTTACCTCTTCAGGCGCTGTGGACGTCACCGGCCAGGACCTGTCCTGGACCGGACTGGATCCGATCGCGGCCGGCGCATTCGCGACGGCGACCTTCGATGTGACCATTGCAAGTGTGACGCCGGACAGCCAGCTGTTCGTGAACCAGGGCACGGCCACATCAGACGAAACCGGGGACGTTTTGACCGACAGTAACGGCAACCCGTCAGACGGCGATCAACCGACTGAATTCACGGCACAGAATGGCGGCACTGCATCGCCAGTGCTCGACGTGCAGAAAAGCGCTGCCGTTGTGATAGACACCGCGCCCGAAGGACAGGCCAGCCCGGGAGACACGTTGCAGTACACGATCACGGTAAGCAACACCGGTTCCGCACCTGCAACTGATGTGCGCTTCACAGATCCCGATCCCTATTGCACGCCGGCGGCGGCCCCGTGCACGGCCTACATCGCCGGATCGCTCAGCACCAGCCTTGGTGCGATCGTCAGCGAAACCCCAATCGAAGTGAACCTCGGCACGGTAGACGTAGGCGGCCTGGCAACGATCACATTCCGAGTGCAGGTCGATGGCTCCGTAGATGACGGCACCATCGTGGCGAACCAGGGCTTTGTGACGCGGGCAGGCGGCGCTGCGCCGATACCGTCTGATGATAACGGCGACCCGTCCGACGGACTGAACCCGACCCTGACGCCTATTTCAACCGGCCCTGAGAACGGTGTGCCGGGATCCTTGAGCAAAACACTGGTTGGCACCAGTGAGCCGGATGCGTTCAGCGCCGACACCACGGTGCTGATTGGCGAGGTGGCGCGGTTCCAGGTAGCAGTCAGTATGCCCACCGGAACCCTTGAGCAAGTCAGCCTGCTCGATACCCTGCCGGAAGGCATGTCCTACTTACCGGGCAGCGCAACGCTGGCGCGGGTGTTCGAAACCGGCCTTTCGGCATCTATGAACCCGGGTGGCGTTAACGCCGCGGCCACAGGTGCGCCAGTGCCCCTGACCGATGGTTTCGACATCTCGGTCGCTCCAGGCCCGGGCGGCACGACGCTGCTGGAAGTGTTCCTGGGCAACGTGATCAATTCCGACAATGACGACAACGCCGAACAGTACCTTCTGGAATACCGTGTCGTGGTCCAGAACGTGGATGCGAACCAGGACGGCACGACTCTGACCAACGCGGCGACGGTGTCTTATTGGAATACGCTGTCGCAACCGCAGTCGTTGACGCCGGAGAGCGCCACCCTGACAGTGGACGAACCGAACATATCAGTGACCAAGGGCGTCAGTCCGTCCGCGCTGCTGAGCACCGGTGGCACCACCACCTACACCATGACGATCAGCAACGCGGCCGATGCCGCGACGGCCTTCAACGTTGTGATGATGGATCCGCTGCCGGACGCGTTCACCAGCATCGGCACGCGCACGATTGTCTCCAGCGGCGCAACGAATGTCGTGGACAACAGCAGTGGAACCACCCTGGAACTGTCCATCGATCAACTCGATCCCGACGGCAGCGTCACTGTCTCCTTCACAGCGACCGCGCCTGGTCCGCTGAGCGACGGACCGATCCCCAACACGGTCGGCGCAACATGGACGTCACTGCCCGGAACCACCGGTTCTGCGGACGACGGCGGCGTTGCAACGCCGGGTGCGCCTGGAACAGATACCGGTGAGCGTACCGGTAGTGGCAGCCCCACCGTCAACGACTACGCGGACAGTGCTCCGGCAGAGATCCAGGTCGGTACCAGTAACATCACCAAGAGCCTGGTCAACGCGCAGGCAAACTATGCGATCGGCGACCCGGTCAGTTATCGCGTTGAAGTGACGGTTCCCGGCAGTGCTTTCGGCTCGCTGGGCAACGTGATTGTCACCGATATCCTCGCCGAGGGGCTCACCTACGTGACGGGCTCTCTGGCTATCGACTACAGCACGGCTTCATCCAGCAGCGGCCCGTCAGATTTCGACCGCACCGACGATACCCCGGCGGCCGGGCAGGAAACCCTGTCCCTTAGCCTTGGTACAGTGAGCAACAGCGATACGTCCGCAACGACCATCGTGCTGACCTACCAGGCCCTGGTCGACAATATCCTGGACAACCAGGCCGGTACCTCGCTCGTCAACCAGGTGGCAATGTCTTTCAGCGATCCGGGCGCCGGCGGTGCAACCGCAACGCGGGGTCCACAAGCCACAACGATCCAGGTGGGTGAACCCTTCCTGACACTGACCAAGACGTTGACGTCGCAGGCCGCGGGTCTGCAAGCCGGCTCCACGGCCTCCTTCACGGTGGTTGCGGGCAATACCGGAACGACAACGGCGTACGAGACCGTGATCAGTGACCTGCTGCCGGAAGGACTATTCTTCCCGGCCGGCAGTGTGGTGACCGTCGTTACGAACAATCTCTCGGGTAATCTCGAAACACCCATCGTGACGGTCACTGCCGACGAGTGGTCGACAACAGCATTCGACCTGCCTCCGGGCGACTCGGTAACCTTTACCTTTACCGTGACCCTGGCCGATACCGTAGAGCCGGGCGATACGCTCCAGAACGGCGTCGAGGGCAGCTACAGCAGCCGTGACGATGCTGACGGTAACGAGCGTGACGGATCCACCGATGGCTCGGTACAGACTGATGATTCTGACCTGGATAACTATAACGACGACGCATTGAGCTCGACCATCACGGTCGATGACCCGATCGCGATCGACAAGACGTTTACACCCGATCCGGCGCAGAACCAGTACCAAATCGGTGACCTGGTCAGCTATCGACTGAAGGTTTCGCTGCTGGTTGGCACCACCTCGAACCTGAAGGTGATTGACCTGCTGCCTGATGGACTGCTGTATCAAAGCAGTGCCGTCGGAACGCCGGCTGGTGCACCCATTACCTACACCTACGGCGGTTCGCCGACGGAACTGGGGCAGGAGTTGACCTTCGACCTGGGTGACGTGGTGAATGCGGCCGAGAGTCCGGTGGACGGCATTAACGACTACCTCACGGTGGACATCATGGCCCGGGTGGCAGACGTTCCAGGAAACGTGAACGGCACCATTCTGGGCAACAACGCCAGAGTCAGCTTCAGCGACCCGTCCGGCCAACCCGTCGTCCGGGACTTCGACGCCGACGCCGGAGAGCCGGGTATCCAGCCGCTTGACCTGACTGTGCTGGTGCCGGATCTGGAAATCAGAAAGGACGATGGCGATATCACCGCGAGCCCGGGTGAAACCATTGTCTATACGATTTATTACCAGAATGTTGATGATGGCGAAGCGACGGGTGTGGTCATTACGGAAACCGTTCCGGACCATACGGCGTTCGAATCCGCTGCCAGCACACCTGGCTGGACCTGCGTGCCGGACGGCACTGCCGGTTCGACCTGCAGGCTGACCATTGGTGCGGTGGCTGGAAATTCCCCCGAAGAATCTGTCGCCTTTGCCGTCACGGTGGGTCTGCTGCCGGCCGGAGTCACCTCGACAGACAACATCGTCAGCATCATGGACGACATGACGCATGGGGCCGATCCGACGCTGGAAAACAACACCGCACCGGACAATACCCCGCTTGCTGCAGCACCGGATCTGTTCATCGACAAAGACGACGGCGATGCCTCCGGAGTGCCTGGTGAAACGGTGGTCTACACCCTGACTTACGGCAACGTCGGAAACCAGGACGCCACCGGTGTGGTGTTGACTGAGACCGTTCCGGACAACACGACCTTCGATGACACCGCCGATACGGCGGGCTGGACCTGCGTGCCGGACGGCACTGCCGGTTCCGTCTGCACACTGGACATCGGTCCGGTTGCTGCGGCCGCCGAGGCGGTCAGTGTCGAATTCCCGGTCAAAGTTGATGAACCCCTACCAGCGGGGATTACTGAAACCATTAACAGCGCTTCCATCGCCGATGACGGCAACAACGGCGCGGATCCGGACCTGGATAACAACAGCAATCCGGATACGACACCGCTCGAAGCGGCTCCGGACCTGGTTATAGTGAAGGACGACGGCGAAGCGACGGCCTTACCGGGCGATACGGTGGTCTACACGCTGAGCTACCAGAACGTTGGCAACCAGGACGCCACCGGCGTGGTGCTGACCGAAACGGTGCCGGCGAACACGGTGTTCAATGCCGCCAACAGCACTGCTGGCTGGATCTGCACGCCCACTGACCTGGCCGGTTCCACCTGTACGCTGGATATCGGTGACCTTGCAGCCGGAGCAGCCGTGGCCACGGCCAACTTCGCGGTGACGATCGTCAATCCACTACCGGCAGGCGTGACCGAGGTCAGCAACAGCGCCTCCATCGCCGATGACGGTAGCAACGGCCTTGATCCGACGCCGGAGAACAACTCCGATCCGGATACCACGCCAATTACCGCCATCCCGGACCTGGTCATTGTGAAAGACGATGGTGAAGCGACGGCTGCGCCAGGCGATACGGTGATCTACACGCTGAGCTACCAGAACGTTGGCAACCAGGACGCCACCGGCGTGGTGCTGACCGAAACAGTACCGGCTTACACGGTGTTCAACCCGGCCAACAGCTCGGCTGGATGGATCTGCGCGCCAAATGACCTGGCCGGGTCCACCTGTACGCTGGATATCGGTGACCTTGCAGCCGGTGCAGCAGTGGCCACGGCCAACTTCGCGGTGACAATCGTCAATCCGTTGCCGTCAGGTGTGGTCGAGGTCAGCAACAGCGCCTCCATCGCCGATGACGGCAACAATGGCCTTGATCCGACGCCGGAAAATAATTCCGATCCGGATACAACGCCGGTTATCGCCATACCGGACCTGGTCATCATTAAGGATGATGGCGGCGTAACAGCCATGCCGGGGGGCATCGTGGTCTACAGCCTGAGCTACCAGAACGTCGGTAATCAGGACGCCACCGGTGTGGTGCTGACCGAGACGGTGCCGGCGAACACGATGTTCGATGCTGCCAACAGCACCGCTGGCTGGGTATGTGTGCCGGACAGCACCCCCGGCTCGACCTGCACTCTGGCCATTGGAAACCTCGCGGCAGGCGCCGTGGCAAGTGTCGCAAGCTTCGCGGTACTGGTTGACAATCCCATCGCGGCAGGAGTCGAGGAACTGGCCAACGGTGCCTCTGTTGCGGATGATGGCAACAACGGCCCGGACCCGACGCCGGATAACAATAGTAATCCGGATACTACCCCCGTCGTTGCCGTGCCCGACATGGTCATCACTAAGCAAGACTCCGGCGAAATCGTGGTGCCGGGCGATACGGTGTACTACACCCTGACGTACCGGAACGTCGGTAACCAGGACGCCACCGGCGTCGTGCTGACCGAGACGGTGCCGGTAAACACCAGCTTCGATGCGGCTGCCAGTGACGCAGCCTGGATCTGCGTGCCGGACGGCACAGCCGGTTCCAGCTGCACGCTGGCAATTGGTGACGTTGCAGCGGGCGATCCGGCGGTGACAGTGATCTTTGCGGTCATCATCGACGACCCCTTGCTGGTCCCAGAGACCAACATCGTCAATTCGGTAAGCATCGCCGACGATGGCAACAACGGGGTCGATCCGACACCGGACGATAACGAGGACGACGCCACTACGCAGATCGTCACGATGCTCAACTTTGCAGTGATCAAGGACTTCACGGACGATAATCCCGTGCCAGTGGATGTCCATCTCAGCTGCAACGGCGGACTGCCGCTTGAGCAGGACTTCAGCATCACCGATCCTGACACCAATGGTCCGTTCCCGGGTGTTGGCTTCATCGTCCGCGACTTCACCTCCGGCCAGGTTAACTGCCGCGTATGGGAAGAGCCGGTACCGGGTGGTTATACGCAGGTATATACCGCCACCGATGATAACGGCCTCGGTGTGGCAGGTAATATCTATGCCGATGAGACGGGTTGCTACTTCGAGAGCGTGGAGACCGGTTCCTTTACATGTACCGTCGAGAACCAGCTCGATCCAGTATCTGTAACGGTCAACAAGGTGTGGCTGGGTGATGCCCTGGTTAACGATATTCCGTTAGAAGCCTCGGCAACGTGGACCTGCTACAACGTGCGCGATGCAAGTGATGGCGAAACCGGGACTGTTTCCGGAAACATGGAGTTTGTCGGTGAGAGCGACAGTAACACCATCACCGGTATCTATCCGGATTTCGACGGAAGTTCCTACTGCGTGATAGCTGAGGTTGACCAGTCCAGTATTGTGGAATCAGACGACAGCGAATGCGAGGTCGTTCCGGTACCGTTGGGGGCTGGCACTACGCCAGGCTGCACGATCTACAATACGGCTTTCTTCGAAGGTATTCCGACTCTGAACCAATACGGTTTATTGCTCCTCGCCTTGTTGACGCTGGCCATAGGCGGGTTTGGGATACGGCGGTACAGCTAGAGCCCAGGTCAGGAAAAATAAGGTCGCCTGCGGGGCCGGATAATGAATCCGGCCCCCATTTGTTGCCGCAGATAGCAATCACTGCCACTATACCTGTAACCATACCCGGCCCCTGGTAACAGGCACCTTTGTGCTGTTCACTAATAACGAGGATTTGTCATGTCCAAGAAGGAAGAGATCGCTGCATTGCGCAAAGAGATCAAGAAAAAAGAACGCGACCTCTACCGGGCCACCAAGGAAATGAACAATTGGAATGTGGGAAGGCACAGGCCACCTGCCAATGCCGGGAATTTCAAAATATTCGTTGAGACGTCAAAAAAAGAGATCGCGGATCTCAATCAAAAATTGGCTCAATTGGAGAAAGCGGGGTAACCGCAGTCTCCGCCTCCCTCAGTCCAGCAGACTAAGATCCCTTACAGCGCCTTTATCCGCGCTGGTCACCATCTTCGCGTAAACCTTGAGTGATGCAGTCACCTTGCGTGGCCGGTCATTGGCGGGCTGCCAGGCCTTGTCGCCGGATGCATCCATCTCGGCGCGCCTCTGTGCCAGCGTGGCATCGTCCAGAGCCACGTTGATGCTGCGCTCGGGAATATCGATCTCGATGATATCGCCGTGCTGAATCAGCCCGATGGCGCCGCCGGCGGCGGCCTCCGGTGAGACGTGGCCGATGGAAAGCCCCGAGGTGCCGCCGGAAAATCGACCGTCGGTCAGCAGCGCGCAGGCTTTGCCAAGCCCCTTGGATTTGAGGTAAGAGGTGGGGTACAGCATTTCCTGCATGCCCGGGCCGCCGCGGGGTCCTTCGTAACGGATGATCACCACATCCCCGGCATTGACCCGTTTCTTCAGGATAGCCTCAACGGCGCCTTCCTGGCTTTCGCAGATGTGTGCCGGCCCCGAGAACACCAGGTTGCTTTCATCGACGCCACTGGTTTTTACCACACAGCCATCCTCGGCGATGTTGCCAAACAGGACGGCCAGGCCGCCTTCGAGGGAGTAGGCGTGCTCGAGTGAGCGGATACAGCCGGCTTCCCGGTCGTCATCCAGTGAAGGCCAGCGTGTTTCCTGGCTGAAGGCTTCCTGGGTGGGAATACCGGCAGGTCCGGCAGAAAACAGCTTGCGGGTGGCCGCATCGTCACTGGCCACAATATCCCATTGCGCCAGGGCATCCGCCATGGAGGCGCTGTGCACGGTTGGGCAATGAGTATGCAACAACCCGGCCCGATCCAGTTCGCCAAGAATCCCCATGACGCCACCGGCGCGGTGCACATCTTCCATGTGGTATTTCGGCGTATTGGGGGCCACCTTGCACAACTGCGGCACCCTGCGTGACAGGCGGTCGATGTCCGCCAGCGTGAAGTCGATTTCAGCCTCCTGGGCGGCTGCCAGCAGGTGCAGGATGGTATTGGTCGAACCGCCCATCGCGATATCCAGGCACATGGCGTTTTCGAAGGCTTCGAAGTTGCCGATATTGCGCGGCAACACGGACTCGTCGTCTTCCTTGTAGTAGCGCTGGCAGAGCTCAACGATCAGGTGACCGGCACGCTCGAACAGCTGTCTGCGATCGGCATGCGTTGCCAGCGTGGAGCCGTTGCCCGGCAGACTCAGCCCCAGTGCCTCGGTCAGGCAGTTCATCGAGTTGGCGGTGAACATGCCGGAGCAGGAGCCACAGGTGGGGCAGGCGGAGCGTTCGTATTCCTGCCACTGTTTCATCAGATGCGCTGTCATCAGCCGCAATGACCATGGCGTCGACCAGGTCCAGTTTGTGTTCGGACAGTTTGGTTTTGCCGGCCTCCATCGGGCCGCCGGAGACGAATACCGCGGGTATATTCAGGCGCATGGCGGCGTTGAGCATTCCCGGCGTGATCTTGTCGCAATTGGAAATGCAGACCATGGCGTCGGCGCAGTGCGCGTTGACCATGTACTCCACCGAGTCGGAAATGATGTCGCGCGAGGGCAGGCTGTAGAGCATGCCGTCGTGGCCCATGGCGATACCGTCATCAACCGCGATGGTGTTGAACTCCTTGGCAACGCCGCCGGCGGCCTCGATCTCACGCGCCACCAGCTGGCCCATGTCCTTCAGGTGCACATGGCCGGGTACGAACTGGGTGAACGAATTGACCACGGCGATGATGGGCTTCTGGAAATCGCCGTCTTTCATTCCGGTTGCGCGCCACAAGGCGCGGGCACCGGCCATATTGCGGCCGAAGGTCGATGTTTTCGAGCGGTAGTCAGGCATGTTATCTGAACCTTGAAACAGTAATGCGACAAGCATAATGGAAAAGAGGCCGGGTAGTAATCAGATGATGGGATTGGCGCCCTCTCTTGTGCCGGAAGTAACATATTCGTTCCGGGTAAAATAAGATATCCTGATAGATTGCATTCTCTCTATACCGGCTGCACCGGCCGGCCCTCAACAACTGGAGTAGTCATGAAACCCCGCATCATCCTTATCGTCAGTTTCCTCCTTATCTTCATCAGCCCTTTTTCACTTGCCGAGGTGAGCCGCACTGAGGCCAACAACGGCAACATCGTGATGGAGGACGTCCCTGCGATACCGCCGGAGATCATCTCGGACCTCAACCGGTACCAAAATGTCCGGTCTGCCGGTTTTCGGGCCTGGACAGAAGAGGGCGACGGGATATTCGTCACCACGCGGTTTGGCGATGTCAGCCAGATTCATCATGTAGGTCACCCCGGTGGAGCGCGTACGCAGCTGACGTTTTTCGATGAACCTACCGGAGGCGTTTCACGCCAGCCCGAGGGCTCGAAAATGATTTTCACGATGGACGCCGGTGGCAGTGAGTTCTCGCAGGTATTCCTGATGGATCCGGCGGGCTCGGATGATGCGCTGATGCTCACCGATGGTGAGTCCCGTAACGGCGCGGTCGTCTGGGACCGGCGCGGGCAGTGGATTGCTTACCAGAGTACACGCCGCAATGGGGCTTCCAACGATGTATGGATGATGGACGTCGATAACCCGGAGACAGCGAAAATCGTACTCGAATCTCCCGATGGGACCTGGTGGGGTCCAGCGGATTTTTCTGCCAACAACGAGAAACTGCTGATCACCAACTACGTGGGAAATGCCGATTCCCGGATTCACCTGTTGGATCTGAAAACCGGTGAGTTACGCATGGTGGCGGGTGACCCTGAGAACCCGGGCGCTAATTTCCCATTCTCCTTTGACCGCGAAGGAACCGGCTTTTTCTACATCACGGACGTCAATGGGCAATTCCAGCAGCTTGCCTGGAAATCACTGGAAGAAGACGCAGAGCCGGTCTTCATTACAGCAGACATTCCCTGGCACATTGAAGGCGGAGCGATCAGCGATGATCGGACACGTGGCGCTTTCAGCGTGAATAACAACGGTTTTTCTCAGCTTTACCTGATGGACATGGCCAGCTATAAATACAAGGCGGTAGATTCCATCCCCACGGGCCTGGTTGGCGGCATGGAATTCAGCCCGGACGGTGACCAGTTGGCTATGACGCTGAATACGTCACAGACACCCAGCGACTCTTTCGTGTTGGATCTCGGTGAAGGTGCCCTCGAGTCCGGGGAACTGACCCGCTGGACCTACAGTGAACTGGGCCGGCTGGATACGGATTCGTTTATCCTGCCGGAGCTGGTCAAATTCCCCACCTTTGACAGTAGTTCCGGCGGGCCTGAGACTATTCCCGCCTGGCTTTACAAGCCGCAAGGTGCAGGGCCGCATCCCGTCATCATATCCATTCACGGAGGTCCTGAGAGCCAGTCCAGGCCTGGTTTCAGCAGCACCTACCAGATGTGGCTGCAAAAACTGGGAGCAGCCGTGATTCAGCCCAACGTGCGTGGTTCCGATGGATACGGCAAACACTACATGTCGCTGGACAATGGCTTCAAGCGCGAGGACTCGGTGAAGGACATCGGGGCCCTGCTGGACTGGATCGCCACCCAACCCGACCTGGATGAAAACCGGGTCGCCGTTTTTGGTGGCAGCTACGGTGGCTACATGGTTCTGGCCAGCGCCGTGCACTACAGCGACCGCCTCAAGGCGGCGGTTGATATTGTTGGAATCAGCAACTTTGTCACCTTCCTGGAAAACACCCAGGACTACCGGCGTGATCTGCGCCGGGCGGAATACGGTGACGAGCGTGACCCGGCCATGCGGGCGCACCTGGAGGCCATCAGCCCGCTGAACAGCGTGGAAAAGATCAGCATTCCGATGTTCGTCGTACAGGGACAGAATGACCCCCGAGTTCCGGTAACAGAGGCAGAGCAAATCGTCGCTGCTCTGCGCGAACAGGGTCAGCCGGTCTGGTATATGAATGCCCTGAACGAAGGTCACGGTTACCGCAAGAAAGAGAACCGGGATATCTACGGACAGGCCACCATGATGTTCTTCCAGGAATACCTGGTGGGTGAGGCGCAGTAGCAGTAAGTCTGGTTTTAATCAGAGGCAAGGCTGGCCGAAGCAGGCAGCCTTTGCCAACGCCAGCAGGCGGAAATCTGCGCCCTGCGGCCCGACCAGGGAAACCCCAACGGGCAGCCCTGATACGAGGCCAGTGGCAGGCTCACTTGCGGAAGGCCGGCCAGTCCGGCGACGCATAGTAAAGCCAGTGCATGTGAGCGGAACTGTTCCAACTCCTCGCCCCTGGAGTTTTTAAGCAGTGCGATGGAAGGTGAGCTTGGAATGCACAAGACGCCGTCCTGCCCGAGCAGTTCATCGAGATGACGGATCACCCGGGCTCGTACCTTCCGGGCCGGGGGAAGAACTTCTGGACCAATGGATGCAGCCCATTCGAAGCGCTCATGGATTTCGGGTCCGAACACGGGATTATTGGTTCGTATCCACATGCCGTGGCTTTGCCAGACTTCCGCGCCCTGCAGCAATCGGAAACTGTTCATCCATTCTTTTTCCTGGCCGCCATAGAGATTCACGCCGTGCGCAGGCCCTATTTCCCTGGTTAGTGTCGCAATCGCAGCATCCAGCACCGGGCGTATCTCTTTGGCAACAAGCTCCAAAGCATCCATGGCAAGCAGCAGGCGGGGCGGGCGTGCATCGGCGCCTCCATTGTCGAGCAGTACATGGCCTGCGCGCTCGAGGATGTCGGCGTCTCTGGCAAACCAGCCGACCGTGTCGAAACTCGGGGCGAGCGGGACCACGTGGTCGTTCGGAACGCTTGCCATGGGTCGGGCGGAAACCGAAAACGCCGCAATTGCTGGCAGGCAGACGCACCGAACCACCGGTGTCGGTTCCCAGGGCAAAATCGACCATGCCGCCTGCAGTAGCGGCTGCAGACCCGCTGGATGACCCTCCCGGGATCCGGTCCGGGGCTTTCGGGTTAACCGGTGTCCCGTAGTGGTGGTTTTCGCCGTTAAGACTGTAGGTCAGTTCATCGGTGTGGGTTTTTCCAACCAGACTGGCGCCGGCGTCCAGCAGTTTTTGCACTGAACTGGCTGTTGCCAGTGCAGGAGGATGCGTACGCAGCCAGTCCGGGTTGCCGGCCCCGGTACGGAAACCGGCGATATCGAATACGTCCTTGGCGGCGAAGGTCAGCCCTGACAGGGGCCCGGATTCAGAGCCTTTCAGCTGGATACTGCGGTCGTTGCAAAAGGCGCCGAGTTTATCGCGCATGCCCGGCTTAGCCGCCACCGCCCAGCAGTGCCAGCAGCAGACCGGCAGCCACTGCCGACCCGATGACGCCGGCCACGTTCGGGCCCATGGCGTGCATCAACAGGAAGTTGTTGGGGTTTGCTTGCAAGCCCGACCTGGTTGACGACCCGGGCGGCCATGGGCACGGCCGAAACGCCGGCGGCGCCGATCAGCGGGTTCACCTTGCCGCCGGTCATGCGGTACATGATCTTACCCATGATCACGCCGGAGGCGGTGCCGACGGAGAATGCGAAAGCGCCCAGCGCCAGGATGCCGAGGGTTTGCACATTGAGGAATGTATCCGCCTGCAGCTTGGAGCCGACCGCAAGGCCCAGGAAGATCGTGACCAGGTTGATCAGTTCGTTCTGGGCGGTCTTGTTCAGGCGCTCGACCACGCCGCATTCCCGCAGCAGGTTGCCGAAGGTCAGCATGCCGATCAGGGGCATGGCGGCGGGCAGGAACAGCGCCGTGACCAGCAAGATCACCAACGGGAACAGGATTTTCTCCAGTTGCGAAACCGGGCGTAACTGCTCCATGACGACCTGGCGTTCGGTCCTTGGTGGTCAGCGCCTTCATGATGGGAGGCTGGATGATCGGGACCAGCGCCATGTAGGAGTAGGCGGCCACTGCGATCGCGCCGAGCAGTTCCGGCGACAGGCGGGAGGCCAGGAAAATCGCCGTCGGGCCGTCCGCGCCGCCGATGATGCCGATTGCCGCCGCGTCCTGCAGCGTGAAATCGAAACCCGGCAGGAAATTGAGCGCCAGCGCACCCAGCAGGGTCAGGAAAATGCCGAACTGCGCTGCGGCCCCGAGCAGCAGCGTCTTGGGGTTGGCGATCAGCGCGCCAAAATCGGTCAGCGCACCCAGTCCCAGGAAGATCAGCATCGGAAACACGCCGGTTTCGATACCGACGTGATAGATGTAGCCCAGCAGGCCCTGCGGGCCCCGCCATGTCTGCCATCGGAATGTTGCTCAAGATCGCGCCGAATCCAATCGGCACCAGCAGTAGCGGCTCAAACTTCTTGACGATGGCCAGGTAAAGCAGCAGGCAGCCGACAGCGATCATGAACAACTCGCCGACGCCGAAGTTGGCGAATCCGGTGGTCAACCAAATGGTCTTCAGGGTGGATTCCATGTCCGCTTATCCTGTCGCTTCAAGAGATGTACAGCAAGGGGTCTTTGAGTGCGACGGAGTCACCTTCCTTGACGGCTATCTTCATGATGGTGCCGTCTCGTGGTGCCCTGACCTCGGTTTCCATTTTCATGGCTTCCAGGATAATGATCACGTCTCCCTGTTTGACCTTTTGCCCTGGTTTGACCTTGATCTTGAAAATATTACCTGCCAGTGGCGCGGGAACGAGTTCGCCTTCATTCATGGTTTCAGCATCCGTTGCCGCAGGAGTAACCGAGGTGATCGCACCTGATGGAGCTACTTCTACATCGAACGACTGGCCGTTGACCCGAACGGTATACGCTGCAGGGGAGTTATCTGCCGGCGCCGGAGCTCTGCCCGAGGTGCAGCCGCTTTTCTGCCGGCGGCGCTCCTGGTGCCGTGGGTTTCGGCTCGAAGGCGTCCGGGTTACCACGATTTTGCAGGAATTTCAGGCCGATCTGCGGGAACAGTGCATAGATCAAAACGTCATCGATAACGTCCTGCGCCAGCGTGATGCCCTGGAGGGTCGCTTTCTCTTTCAGTTCCTCGGTCAGGCGGTCGACCTCCGGTTCCAGCAAGTCCGCCGGTCGGCAGGTGATGGGTTCGGCACCATCCAGCACACGTGCCTGCAGTGCCTTG
>CAVWXL010000035.1:0-17715 GCA_963759035.1 uncultured Gammaproteobacteria bacterium | reverse complement strand
CAGGTCATCACGGCCGAAGGCTTCACCCGGGAGGAGATCCTGGGGCTGGCGGCTGCGCTGGAAACGGCGAGCGAACATCCCCTTGCTGAAGCGGTGCTCGCTGCGGCGCGGCAGGGCGGTGGTGAATTACTGAAAGCGGAACAATTCCAGTCGCATACCGGAAAAGGCGTGACGGGCCGGGTTGACGGACGCACGGTGGCAGTCGGCAACATGGCGTTGATCAAGGACATGGGCCTGAGCGATGTTCAGTTCCCTGCCGGGGCCGCTGGCTTGCAGGCGGCAGGCCAGACCGTGATGTTCGTGGTCGCCGATGACAGGCCGGCAGGCGTCATCAGCGTCCAGGACCCGATCAGGGATTCGAGCCACGAAGCGGTCCGCGCATTGCATGCGGATGGCATCAGGGTCGTGATGCTGACGGGAGATAATGAAACGACCGCGCGGGCCGTGGCGCAGGAGCTTGGGATCGATGATGTGGTAGCCGGCGTGTTGCCCGGCGGTAAGGCCGAACGGATAAGGCAGCTGCAGCAGCAGGGCCATAAGGTTGCCATGGCCGGTGACGGCATCAACGATGCACCTGCGCTGGCATCAGCTGATGTGGGTATAGCCATGGGTACCGGTACCGACATCGCCATCGAATCGGCGGCTGTGACCTTAATGGGCGGAGACCCGGAAGGCATCATTCGGGCGATCAGGCTAAGCCGAATGACAATGCGTAACATCCGGCAGAACCTGTTTTTTGCGTTTGCGTATAATTCAATCGGCGTGCCGGTGGCCGCCGGCGTACTCTACCCCTGGTTTGGCATTTTACTGAGCCCGATGATCGCTGCTGCCGCGATGAGTTTCAGCTCGGTCTCGGTGATCACCAATGCACTGCGTCTGAACCGGATAAAACTCTGAGACTGACGATGTATCGTGGAAAAAGAGTCACCATCATCGCCGCCATGGCCCGCAACCGGGCGATTGGACTGGACGGTGAAATGCCCTGGCACCTGCCGGCTGAGCTGAAGCATTTCAAGGAAAGCACGATGGGCAAACCCATCGTCATGGGCCGCAAGACCTGGGAGTCGATCGGCCGCGTCCTGCCCGGGCGCCAGAACATCGTCGTTACGCGGAACCCGTCTTTCCAGGCACCCGGCTGCACCCTGGCAAGATCGCTGGATCAGGCAATGGATCTTGCGCAGGGCGAGGAGGTCATGATCATCGGGGGTGGGCAGTTGTACCAGTTGGCCATGGCCGTGGCCGACCGGATGATCCTGACCCGGGTTGATTGTGAGCCCGGTGCCGATACCTGGTTTCCGGAATGGCAGCCGCAGGATTGGCGGCAGGTCAGCGTTCGCAGCGAGTCAGCCAATGAGAATAACCCGCATGCCTACCAGGTTATTGAGTGGGTAAGGAAAACGGATTCTTGTTGAACTTACCCGGAACCTGGAACAACTGACGGTCTTCCAGCCTGAGCGCCGTAAGGCGACCCCCCCAGACACAACCCGAGTCCAGGCAGGCGTAGCGTTTTCGAATGCGCAGGCCCAGCGCAGCCCAGTGCCCGAAGACCACAGTGATGTTCCGGGTTTTGCGATGTTTGTGCTTGAACCAGGGTATGTAGCCCTTGGGCTGGCTACCGGGTGGGCCGCTGGCGCTGGACAGGATCTTGCCGTTTGCGTCGCAGAATCGAAGCCGGGTCAGGATGTTACTGGTCAGGCGACGGCGCTTCCAGCCGGTGCGGTCATCGCGCCAGCGTCTGACCAGGTTCTTGTTCATCCTGGCGAAGAATTTACCCGACTTTTTCGAACGCAGTACCTGCTCCACTTCGGCCGCACAGGCCAGTGTCTGTTTGAGGGTCCACTGGGGAATGACGCCCGCATGCATCATCAATACCTTGTGTTTCTTCGACCAGTGGGCCATGGGTTGTCGCTGCAACCAGTCCATCAGGTGGTGCCGATCATGGGCGTGCAGGATGACGTCCATTTCGCGGTTGGAACATCCTCCGTCCGGAAACCTCCAGTGCTCACGTAACAGGTAAAGATCGTGGTTGCCTAGTGTCATCTTGAAGCGTTTGCCAAGGCTTTCCAGCAAGCGCAGAGTTTCCAGCGACTGGCCGCCGCGGTTGACCAAATCCCCCGGACACCACAGTTGGTCGGCTGCCGGGTCGAAGTTTACTTTTTCCAGCAAACGCTGCAGCGGATCGTAGCAGCCCTGGATATCGCCGACGACATAGGTTGCCATTCAGGCCTGTCCTTCCAGCTGTTTCGCGAGTGCAGCGAACTGGGCCAGGCCGAGAGTCTCCGGGCGGACCCCCGGGTCGATTCCAGCGGATTCGATCGCATGGGCGTCCAGCAGTCCTTTTAAACTGTTACGCAACGTTTTTCGTCTCATCGAAAATGCCTGGCTGACCAGGCGTTCGAACTCGGGCATGTTGTCTATAGTAACCGGCGGTTGTGCGTGTGGCACCAGTTTCACGAACTGGGACTGCACCTTCGGGGCAGGAGAAAAAGCTTCGGGTGGCACGTTGAACAATGGGGTCACTTCGCAGTGGTACTGGCACATGACAGACAGCCTGCCCCAGGCCTTGCTGCCGGGGTTGGCTGCCATCCGCTTGACCACTTCCTGTTGCAGCATAAAGTGCATATCGATGATCAACTCGCTCCACTGGAGTACATGAAACAGCAGGGGGGTGGAAATATTGTACGGGAGGTTGCCCACCAGCCTGAAGCGCCGGCCGCCGCTTAGTTCCGAAAAGTCAGTTTGCAGCGCATCGCCGTTGTGCACGTGCGCCCGGTCATTACCGCCGAACCAGGATCGCAGGCGTGCAGCCAGATCGCGGTCGATCTCCAGCAGGTGCAACTCGGCTTCGGAATGAGACAGTGGTTCGCTCAGGGCAGCCTGGCCCGGCCCGATTTCTATCAGCAGTTCGCCGGCTGCCGGATTGATGGTATTGACGATCCGCTGGATCATCAGCGGGTCCGTCAGGAAATTCTGGCCGAAGCGTTTGCGAGCCTTGTGCGCCATTTCGCGTCAGGCTCCCCCGGCCATCTGTTGAGCCGTCTGGATCGCCTGGTGCAGGCTTCCGATATCGGCTGTTCCACTGCCGGCCAGATCAAGAGCCGTGCCATGGTCCACCGAGGTCCTGATGAAGGGTAACCCCAGCGTAATATTGACGGCCTGGCCAAATCCCATGTGTTTGAGAACCGGCAGACCCTGGTCATGGTACATGGCGACCACCACATCGCAATTTGCGATGTGGGCCGGGTTGAACGCCGTATCGGCAGGCACCGGGCCATCCAGGCGCATGCCTTCTGCACGCAGGCGGTCCAGCAGTGGCGATATCACCTCGTTTTCTTCATGTCCCAGGTGTCCGCCTTCACCGGCATGAGGGTTTAGCCCGAGAACCTGCAGGCGTGGCGAGGCGATTCCGAACTGCGCGCGCAAGGCCTGCCAGGTGATGCGGATGACTTTCTCCAGTTTCTCCGCCGTAATTGCATCGGCAACTTCGCGCAGTGGGATGTGGGTTGTCACCAGGGCGACTCTGAGCCCGGGCGCCGCCAGCATCATCACCACCTGCGGAACTCCGGCCAGGCCGGCCAGGAACTCAGTATGGCCGCTGAATGCAACGCCGGCGTCATTGATCACGCCTTTATGTACGGGGCCGGTAACCAGTGCGCCTGCGTGTCCGCCCTGGACCAGACCGACCGCCGCGCGCAGCGTTTCGAGGACGTAGGGGGCGTTGCGCGGATCGAGTTTGCCGGGCCGGGCCTGGGTAGCGAGCTTTACCGGAAAACAGGCCAGCGCAGATTCATCGGAATCTGTCCCGGGTAGCCACTCCTGTACCGTAACACCCAGCCCCATGCGCCGGCTGGTTTCTTCCAGCAGGTTCGGGTCGGCCACTACTTTGATGCGACAGCCGGGGTTTTGGCGGTGATATTCAAGCACGATCTCCGGGCCGATTCCGGCCGGCTCGCCCGGGGTAATGGCCAACATAGGGGTTTTCGTGTTCACGGGGTTGCTGACGGCCTTTTAATCAGCCTGAGCTTCTTCCACTGCCCGGCAGACGGATTTCCACGAATGCTTCATCCCTGAACTGTCTCAGGACCTGATCGATTTCCTGCTCGGCTTTACGCCGCATGATTTTGTCCCGCGCCTCGGCCCGGATCGATTCCTCGGTACGGTCAATTTCGCGGGTGTTCAGCAGTTCTATGACGTGCCAGCCGGTCATCGTCTGAAACGGTTCGCTGGTCTGGCCAGGATTCATCGCGATGAGAGTCTGGTAGACCCGGTCGCCGTAAGCTTCAGGGGGGAACCAGCCCATGTCGCCACCGAGGTTGGCGCTGGTCGTGTCATCGGAGTATTCCTTGGCGAGCTCGGTAAAGTCTTCGCCGTCGTCCAGCTTGGCCTTGATGTCAATGATGGCGTCCATGGCCAGGCGCGGGGTCATCAGTTCGTCCACTTCGATCATGATGTGTCGCGCATTGTATTCCTTGATGACCACCTGCCGTTCTTCACGGTAGTCATTGACCTTGATGATATGGAAACCGGCCGGGCTGCGGATCGGTTGTGTAAACTGATCCGGCTGCAGGTCACGTATTGCGTCGGCGAAAAAGGCCGGCACACTGTTCAGGTCTCTCCAGCCGACCAGACCGCCTTCCAGCGCTTCCTGGCTCTCCGAATAACTGATGGCGGCGGAGGCAAAATCCAGACCCTCAATCAGTCTCCGGTGAATGTCGTCAGCCTTGGCCTGGGCCTTCTGGACCTGCTCCGGAGTCGGGCCGTCCTGCAATCCAACCATGATGTGCGATACGTTGTATTCACCGCCGGCCAGGTCTTCAGAGGCCAGCATGATATCGACTTCGGTGTCGGTAATCGGATCCATGCTGTTCACGATGCGCTGGCGCAGACGCTCGGTCATCAGTTCCTCGCCGATGTTCCGGCGAAATTCGGAAAAGTCCTCACCGTCGGCTTCGATCACCTGGCGCATTTGCTGCACGGTCATGCTGTTTTGCTGTGCCAGTGTGACCAGCGCCTGGTCGATATCGGCGTCGCTGATGCGGATACCGGTTTGCATGGCGCGCTGAACCTGGAGTTCGCGGATGATCAGGCGTTCCAGAACCTGGCCTTCCAGCAGGTTCATCGGCGGCATGGACTCACCGCTGGCGCGTACCCGTTCTACGATGCCGGCTACCGCGAGATCCAGCTCGCTGCGCAGAATGACGTCTTCATCCACCAGGGCCACGATCGAATCGATCGGCTGGTTGGTGGCGGATATCTGTGCTGTAGACACAACAGGAACCAGCAGGCTTGCTGCAAGGGTCAGAACGGCAGTGGTCCGAGCTGACCAAGAACGGGGTTGACGAATCATCAATGGGTCTCCGAAAAACTCCTGGCTACCGGGTTTGACGCCGGCAGGCGGAAAAAATCACATTCTACCTCATACGGTCAGTCGTAGAACAGACGCTGGTCTTGAGTGCCCACACTGGTAAGGCCTTTGAGATTGAGTTCGAAGTAGATACCGTTCCGGTAATCGCCATCCCGGTTTCTGAGGTAACGCCGCACCACGGTCCGCAGAGCCCAGCAACAGCTCTCGTATTCCAGGCCTCCCTGGACTTCCAATAGGTCGCTGTCGGCGAAGGAGTAATTCACACGTGACAGCACGCGCCAGCGTTCGTTGATCGGCCAGAAAAACCTCAAATCGAACTGGTCGACACGATCCCTTCTGTAACGGTATTCAAAGCGCAGGCGTTCACCCTGCTTGCCACGATAATTGAACCCGACGTTTCCGACCGACAGTTCATCGCGGTTCCAGTCCCATTGCAGTCCGGCAATGGCGCTGAAGTTTGACCACAGGTGCCAGGTGAATTCGGCCAGGAACGGTGAAGTGTCCTCATTTTCGGAAGGCCTCTCCTCAAGCTGCACCCGGCGATCATCGAAATAGAAAATCTGGCCCAGGCTCAGGCTCCATAACGCCTCGCCGCTGACCCCGCTGTAGTGGTTGGTGGTTACCGCCAGGGACACCTGGTTGGCATCACCCTGCCGGTCGGCGCCGGCGAAACGATTGGTGTTGAACAGCTGGCTGTAGCCAAAGGTGAATTCGCCGGTATCGAAATCGGGCAGCTCGTCCTGATTTTTGTACGGGACATATAGATAGAACAGCCTCGGTTCGAGCGTTTGCATGTCACCGCCCGCCGTGATGCGGTCGAACATCAGTCCGGTATCAAGGCTGGCGATCATCGTGCTGCGGTCCGGTGTCTTATCCCCGGGCGCACCCTTCAGATTCAGGTCATACGTCGTGTAACGCACGCCGACGCTGGGTTTGATGAAGCCCCAACTGGAATACTGGCTCCAGTACATCCTGGGGTAAAAGTCCATGCGTGTCCCGGTTGTGCCAAGGTCGCGGTCGAAGTTGACCATTTCCGAATCGAGTCCGAAAAACAATCCGGTGTTCGCCAGTGGCTGGTCCACCGAGAAGAGCAGCCGGGGCAAGCGGCGGTAGGGTGAGTTTTCAGGTGTGATGGTTTCATCCAGAATTTGAAAGTCATCGATCATCAACTCGAACATCCCAGTAACGCCCGACGCCGGTCAGGGTTCCGAAGCTGCGCAGAAACTGCTTGGACGTCTGGGCCAGGTTGGTGCCGAAATCCTGGAAATAGTGATCGTCGCTCACCCGGTCGACGATGATCTGGGAGTGCCACTGCCGATTCATGAAAGCATTGTGCTCAACCAGGTAGTGAAAGCGGTCCTCATCGGTCTTACGGTCGTCGGGCATGTAGTCAAAGTCGACCGAACCATTGGTCTTACGGGTCATGAAGCGGTATTCACCGGACATCATGAAGCCCCGCTTCGACAGGTACCTGGGTTCCAGAGTGGCGTCCTGGTTCGGGGCGATATTCCAATACCATGGCACGCCGATTTCCAGCCCGAGGTCGCTGCTTTGTCCCAGCTCGGGGGTACAGAAAGCCACTTTTCCGCCGGTCATCGATCGGAAAAGTGAAGTAAGGTGCGTACAGAACGGGTACACCCTTGAAGATCAGTTTGGCGCCGCGCGCCACGCCTCTGCCGTCTTCGTGTTTCAGTTCCAGTTCTTTGGCGTAAATCTGCCAATCGGGATTTTCCCCGGAACAGGATGTGTAGTCCATCTCGTGCAGCTTTGAAGTGTGTCCGCCAATCAATTCGACAAAGCTGGCGCTGCCATTGGCGCTGGAGCTGGAGAGCCCGTAGTCGATCAGTGAGAACTCACCGGATTCATCGGTGAAACTGTAATATCCCTGCTCGCCGCTGAGCCATACCTGCTGGTCCTCGTAGGAAACTACGCCCGGCAAGGTGACCGTTTCCTTTACCGGGTCGAACAGGACCCGCTCTGTGGCCATGTGCTGATCCAGCCGGAATACTTCCACGTTGCCGCTGGCCTCACCTTCACGGGTTTTGCCGGCATCCAGTTCCCGGGCATAGACAACGATCGGTGCCCTGGCTGCGGTCGGGGGCGACCGCAATGGCGGGTCCCATTTTCATGTCGGGGCAGGAATACACCCGGGCTGCGCGCGCCGGGGTGTCATCGGGTTCCTGGCCCAACGCCACCGAAGGCAGAATCATCAGGCTCAGCCAGAGTGCGAGCGCAACGGGAGGTCTGCTATGTAAAAAATGGAATTGGGACAAGTGTCTTAGCGCTGTCAGTCGTGAGCCATACTGGTTCGGGGTAAGTTGTCACAGATCGCTGTTGGAAGCAATGACCTCGCACGGTTGATTGAGCCAGGAGGATCGCTGCGTGCGATCCAGCGCCGCCTTGCCGGCCGCTAAGTGGTTGAAACGGGACATATCCCCGCCGGCGGAACGATACAGGTTTTCGAAAGCGCATGCCCCTCCCTGGTACGTAGTTGATCAGCGCCAGGCGGGCATTGTTAAAGTCAGGGGCCAGTAAAGACGGAAAAAGGCTTTTTCCGTCCCAATCCTGCTCGACCAGCGCTTGATAGTCCGTTCTGCATTTGTTTAAACACGCCATCCTTGTCTTTCTTCATCTGTGCGGCTTGCCGGCCGCTCGAGTAAACTGCGGCCAGTTTCGAGCGTGTCTTCTGGAGCAGGCCGTTAAGCTGCAATGATGCTTTTTCCTGCTTCTGCCAGCGAACCAACTGCTCCGCCTGGCCGGTCGACTCAAGCCAAAGCCTTACACCCGCCTCTTCGACGAAACTGGCATACGCTTCGTTGAAGGCCGTATCTCCTTTTATGTAGAGCCGCTGATGGGCCAGTTCATGGAATATGAACGCGGCCAGCTGTTCTTCGTTGTACCGCAGCATCGTATCCAGCAGGGGGTCGTCGAACCAACCCAGCGTGGAGTAGGCAATGGCCGGTGATACCGCAATATCAAAGTTTTTCTTCGCCAGCTTGCCCGCAAATTTCTCGGCGTCCGCCTGCTTGAAATATCCCCGGTAGGGGACACAACCGGATACAAGGAAGCACCACCGTTTGGGCATGAGTGAAAACTCCGGCGCCGCTACGACGTTCCAGGTGATGGCGTCCTGTCCGGTACGGACAAACTGCGTGTAGCTGTCTGAGACCGGTAAATCGAGGTCCACTGCCGCAAACCGGAGGAGTTCACGGGACAGTTTGAGCTCGCTTTCCAGACCGGGCTCCAGGGTCCCGGAGTCCAGTAACCTGCTGACGTCCTCGCGTTTTTCCATCATGCTGACGTGGCCTGAAATGGCTTGCGCATAGTAGGAAGGTCCGGCGCATGCGTTGAGCAGCAGGCAGGAAACTGTAAAGATCACACACCGGAACGCGCCTGGAGGCAGGTAAGCTGAAACTATTCGCATGTCGTTACAACCATAGAGTTTGCCGGTCCGGTTGAATTGGTTAATATGCCTGCATGAAAAAAATTAGCAAGACAGACCAGCAATGGAAAGAGCAATTAACGCCAGAACAGTTTCGTGTCACGCGGCAAGCCGGAACCGAGGCGCCTTTTAGCGGCGAGTACGACCAGTGCTGGGAGAGGGGCGTTTACCACTGCACTTGTTGCGGTCAGCCGCTGTTTGATTCGGACAGCAAGTTTAACGCCGGTTGCGGCTGGCCCAGTTTTCATGGGGAACTGGAAGAGGCCCATATCGTTCAGCGCCCTGATGATGGCCACGGTATGGCGCGTATCGAGTTGCTGTGTTGTAACTGCGATGCTCACCTTGGGCACATTTTTCCGGACGGCCCGCCGCCTACCGGTACACGTTACTGCATCAATTCAGCCTCACTGGATTTCAGGCCGGCCAAGGACGGGGACGACTGATGTTCAAGGTCTACGAAGATTTTAATTTCAGCCGTGTTGGCCAGTTGCAGTCCTTGCTGGAATCGCACGGTATTGAGACGTTCCTGAAAAATGAATTCGGATCTTCGGTAGTAGGTGATTTGCCTTTCGTGGAAGTCATTCCTCAGCTATTCGTTTTAGATAGTAAAGAGGTCCCCCGCGCTCAGGAGTTGCTCACGCTCAGTCTGTCCGACGATGGCCCAGCTGAAAACTGGGTCTGCAACGCTTGCGGAATCGAAGTTGAAGGCGCCTTTTCCCGCTGCTGGAAATGCGGAGTGGCGCGCAAAGTCGGCCAGTAAACTTCGCGTTATTCCTGATCCAGCTCCATGCACAGGGGGACGTTGTCATTGGCAATGCGCTCTATCGGCAAAATGTCCGATAACTCCTGCTCAAACAGTTCGAACTCCATAATGCCGCTGCGGCAATCATCGCTGTAGGTCAGCACGATCCGCCCATAGCGGTTCGGGTTGGTGACGGACACCATCGCCGGGTCATTGAACAGGCCGCCGGTGGTAAGGAAAACATCCAGCACCGCTTCATTACCCCGGAACGTGCCCTGGGCGGTCAGCCAGCGTTGATTGATATCGCCAACCGTGGCCGGCGGCAGGCCGGGTTGTGGCTGGGTCACATCAAACGTAAACCAGGCCAGGAAGACCAGCGGGATATCCGGGAAGACGTCAATCAGGATGCCTTGTCCGGGGGTCAGAGGGTTGAACCACGAGCCGTTCATTCCGGCATTTATGTACGCCCCGGGTTTAACCGATGTCACGAGGCCGGCAGTCACATCGCGGGCAACGACAACCAGGCCGCATTCCTGCATGCCGCTCTGACCGCACTTGCCTTCAAAACTCAATCCAGCGGGGTCGATGGTGATGGTGCCGCCTGCATTGCCCAGTGGTTGAGCAAACTCCAGTGCCACCAGCGGCTGCCCCGTCAGTGGGTCGGCGGTGTCATCCGGCACCGACAGGAGTCCGGTCGAGTCACTCGGAGAATCGGGGTTTGGATCGCCATAGTCTGTTCCCGGCAATTCGGTTCCGATGGTTGTCGCGATATCGATCTCAGTGTATGTACCTGTGTCTGCATCAAAAACAAAAGATCCAATCGCCCGCCCGCCGTCGGACAGGGTAACGCCCTGCAGATACCAGCGGACCGGTTCGGCAGATACAGCGGAAGACAGGGTGAGTACTACTAAAGCAAACAGTGCACGGCACGTGAAGGTTGTCATTTGGCCGGGATCCTTGGTCAATTCAGTTTATGGGGGCGCCGGGTGAAGCGCGAGGTAGGCAGACTAGCAGGTCAGGTCTGTGTTGTTCAAATACTCAGATCAACCAGTGACTGATTGAGTAAAAGACTATAGCGGCGGCTTCTTCAGCTTGTTGATTATCAATGGATTTATAAGTTTTGTATCGTTAAAGTACAAATTGTATACATATATTTTGTACAAAAGCTTGCAATACCTATACTAAAGTTGTACATTAGCGGCTCAAATTTATGGAGACCGAGAAAATGACTGTGAAAAGAATGCTTACTGTTTCTAATATGACTGCCATCGTGGCCCTCACGCTGCTTTTTGCAACCGAAGTGATCGCCGGCAACTATGCCAAGAAAGAAAAAGACATCGTTGACACGGCTGTTGCGGCCGGCGATTTCACCACCCTGGCCGCAGCACTGCAGGCCGCCGGACTGGTTGATACGCTGAAAGGCGACGGCCCTTACACGGTATTTGCGCCGACCGACGAAGCCTTTGCAAAATTGCCTGCAGGCACGGTTGAAACCTTACTGATGCCCGAAAACAAAGATCAGTTGATAGAGATCCTGACCTACCACGTAGTTGCGGGCAAGGTCGAGGCCTCCGATGTCGTGCTTCTGACTTCAGCAGCCACTGCAAATGGCACTGATGTTCGGATCAGCGTGGTCGAGAGCACCGTCTACGTCAATGATTCCCGGGTCATTGCCACTGACATCGAAGCCAGCAATGGTGTGATCCATGTCGTAGACACGGTCATCCTGCCGGCAGGCCCGTAATAGCCCAAATACGTGGATGCAGACAGAGATCTATGTGTAGATAAGGCTTGGCCCGCTCACCCTGGTGTGCACTCCGATTGCCACTTTGCGGGTCTTTTTTTTTCAGCAAAACGCCCCCGTTTCACAACGAGGGCGTTTTTGCGTAACTGAACAGGATGAGCATCTGAGTCATGCAGATTGATCCACCGTCAGATATCGGGCCGGCGTCAGGCGTCGGCGTCATAGTGGGTGGCGGCAGGGGCATAGGGCTTGCTTTGGCGCAGGCGCAACTTCGGGACGATACGCTGAACCGGCTTATTGTGACCCACCGCCCGCACAGGAGCAGCAGCGGCCTGGAGGAGCTGGCCCTTCGACACCCGGCCCGGGTAAAGACGCTGGAACTGGACGTCACCGACCCGGCAGGCCTGGAACATTTTGCGTGCTACCTTGCAGACCTTGAGGAGGGTGTCGATACCTGCATTAACGCCGCTGGTCTTCTGCATGATGAAAATGTCTTCCCGGAGAAATCCCTGGAACAGTGCGACTCCACCAGCCTGGTGCGCTTGTTCGAGGTAAACAGCATCGGTCCGCTAATGGTGGCCCGTGCGCTGTTGGCAGCGCAGCCACGCCAGCAGGCGTTCAAATTTGTTGCCCTCTCGGCGATGGTGGGGAGCATCGGGGATAACCGCCTGGGCGGATGGTATGGTTACCGGGCATCCAAGGCTGCGCTCAACCAGTTCATCAAGACCCTGGCCAACGAATGCCGTACGCGGTTTCCCCGGGCGGCCATCATGGCCATCCATCCCGGCACGACCGATACTTCGCTTTCAAGTCCTTTTCAGCGCAATGTTCCGTCGGAAAGGCTTTACACACCGGCGCAAACTGCGATGCGAATACTCCGCGTGATAGAAAATGCGGATAGTAACTCCAGTGGCCGGTTCTTCAACTGGGATGGAAGCGAAATCCCCTGGTAGTTATTACTTATCGTCTCCGCGCAGCTTCTGAACTTCCTGTTGCAAGCGCGCCGCGCTGACTTCTTCAGCCGGAATCGGCTCACCAATGCGCAGTTCGATCAGGGACCACAATTTATAGGGCCGCCGTTTGAACAAGGGATCGCGGCGGCTGAACATCGAGCCCCACAGGTTACACAGCGCCATCGGCACCACGGGCACGGGTATTTCTGCGATGATCTTGTCGATACCGGGTTTGAACTCGTTGAGTTCGCCATCAGAAGAGATCTTGCCTTCCGGGAAAATGCCCAGCACGTCGCCGCTTTCCAGCACCCCGTGCATGCGGCGGTAGGCAGTCTCCAGTATTTCGGGGTCTTCAGAGCGCCCGGCAATGGGAATGGCCTTGCCGGTACGGAAGATGAAATTCAGAACCGGGATCTTGTAAATCTTGTAGTACATGACGAAATTCACCGGCCGCCTGATCATGCCGCCGAGGATAAGCGGGTCGACAAAGCTGACGTGATTGCTGGCAACGATCACCGGTCCTTCTTCCGGGATATGCTCCATTCCGGTCACCTTTACCCGGTAGATCGTGTGGATCAGTATCCACACCAGGAAGCGCATCAGGAACTCGGGTACCAGCGTGAAGATGTAGACCGCCACGACCGCGTTGAGGATGGCGGAGATCAGGAACAGTTCGGGAATGTCCATGCCGGCCGGGCCGAGGATCAGCATGGCAGTCACCGCGGCGATGACCATGAACAGCGCATTTAGAATATTCAGGCCGGCGATTACCCTGCTGCGGTGAGCCTCGGCGGAACGCGACTGCACCAGTGCATACAGCGGGACGATGTAGAACCCTCCAAAGATGCCAATCAACAACAGGTCAAAAATGATGCGCCAGTTGTTACCTCCGGACAGGAATTCCAGGGCCGTGATACCCATGGTAGGAGCCGCCGGAGAGGCGAAATACAAATCCAGGCCGAACAGCGTCAGGCCGATCGCGCCGAACGGGACCAGTCCGATTTCGACCTGCTTGCCGGATAGCTTTTCGCACAAAAGCGACCCGGTGCTGATGCCGATGATGAACAGGGCCAGCAGAGAGGACATCAGGTGCTTGTCACCACCGAGCACGTTTTGCGTGTAGCTGGGAATCTGCACCAGGAAAATAGCGCCAAAAAACCAGAACCAGGAAATGCCCAGCACGCTGTTCAACACCGTCTGATTCTCGTTGATGAATTTCAGGTTGCGTACCGTCTCGCTGAAGATATTCCAGTTGATCTTCAGGTCGGGCGCAACGGCTGCCGCCTCCGGAATACGCCGGCTGTACAGGTAGCCGGTGACGGCGACCGCCAGGCAGGCGGCGCTGACCCAGTAAGGCCAGCTTGCCTCGATCCCGGCCAGTTGGGGTCCTGCGATGGTGCCGGCCAGGATGGCGACGAAGGTACCCATCTCGATCAGTGCGTTACCGCCGATCAGTTCTTCCCTGCGCAGGATTTGCGGCAGGATGCCGTACTTGAGTGGCCCGAAAATCGTCGACTGCAGGCCTAGTAAGAACAAAACGAAAATCAATATAGCTACGTTGTCCAGAAGAAATCCCAGCGTGGCCAGCAGCATGATCACGACCTCGAGCAGTTTCACCCGGCGTATTTGAATCGATTTCTCGTACTTGTCGGCGAACTGGCCGAACAGCGCGGAGAACAGGAAAAAAGGCAGGATGAACACCATGGCGCTGAAGTTGACCAGTTGGTCGGTGTTGAGCCCCGCCAGGCTGCTGCCTTCAAAAACCAGCAGGGCAACCAGTGCGTTCTTGAAAATATTGTCGTTGAATGCTCCCAGCCCCTGGGTCATGAAAAACGGCATGAAGCGCCGCTGGGAAAACAGGTCGAATTGTGAGCCGCCCGACATATCAGGCCAGGGTGGTCAAAACGCCGGCGATGGTAGCGGTCATCATAGTCGCCAGCGTGCCGCCCAATACCGCCAACAGGCCCAGCCGAGCCAGGTCCGAGCGCCGCTCAGGTGCAATGCCGCCAATACCGCCGATCTGGATTGCGATGGAGGAGAAATTGGCGAAGCCGCACAGGGCATAAGTGGAAATCAATAGTGCTTTGGGGCTCATGGTGTCCTGAATTTCATTCAGGTGGGCATAGGCGACGAATTCGTTGGTTACGACTTTCTCACCGATCAGCCCACCAACCGTTATCGCGTCCTGCCAGGGCACGCCGATCACCCAGGCCAGCGGGGAAAGCAGGTAACCCAGGATGGTCGAGAGGCTGAGTGCACGACCGGTTGCCGCGTCGAAACCGGTCAGTTCACCGAGCAAACCCAGCGGGTAGTCGATCATTGCAATCAGCGCGATGAAAGCCAACAGCATCGCACCCACATTCAGCGCCAGTCGCCAGCCATCTGCAGCTCCGTTCGCTGCTGCTTCGATGACGTTGGTGGCGGTCTTTTCCACGTGCAGCTTTACTTCGCCCCTGGTCAGCGACTGTTCCGTCTCGGGCTTGAGAATCTTGGCAATGACCACCGTGGCCGGCGCAGCCATGATGCTGGCAGATAGCAGGTGCTTGGCGTAGAACAGCCGCATGGCATCGTCCGCGCCACCCAGCATGGTGATATAAGCAGCCAGCACGCCACCGGCAATGGTCGCCATGCCGCCGACCATCATCGTGAACAATTCCGATTCGGTCATGCGGGAAATGTAAGGGCGCACGACCAGCGGCGCCTCGGTCTGGCCGACGAAAACATTTGCCGCAACGGAAAGGGATTCCGCACCACTGATACGCAGAACCTTGAGCATCACCCAGGCCATCGCCTGGACAATTTTTTGCATCAGGCCTATGTGGTACAGCACGGCCATCAGGGCGGCGAAAAAGATGATGGTGGGCAATACCTGGAAAGCGAAAATGAATCCGAGGTTGGACGGATCCGCCAGCGGGCCAAAGATAAAGGCCGCACCGTCCATGGCAAAGCTGATCACCCGCACGAAGATTGCGCTCAGGACTTCAAAGAACTCGCGTCCTCCGGGGACCAGGATCACGATGATCGCGAACAGCAATTGCAGGGCGATGCCTGAAGCGACCAGCTTCCAGTCCACCTCGCGGCGTTTGGAAGAAACCACAAAGGCGATACTGACAAGAACGGCGAGGCCGAAAACGCCGAAAGCGATGGTTCCGATCATGTAGAGAGTCCCCGGTTCATTCTTGTTGCATACACTATATCCTGATATCGGCCCATTTGCGTCCGGACCATTGTGTGGCGCAGTTTATCGCCTGGCCGACGCGGTATAAACCGTTGATGATCCACACGCCGAGCAGGCCGTAACCCAGCACCGGCCCGGCCAGGTAGGCCAAAGGCAGGAAAATAGCCCATTGCCAGATCAGGCTGATCCACATGCTGCGGCGGGTGTCGCCCGCACCAATCAACGCGTTCATCAGCACCATGCCGGCCGTGTCGAAACTGATCATCAGGGCCCACAGCACCATCGGCAGGTGGGCCAGTTGCCGGGTTTCCGGGTTGGTCAGGAAGATGGCCAGGATCGGCTCTGCCAGCGGGATGAGCAACAGGCTCATGATCACGCCATAGACAAAAGTCAGCGCAGCACAGTTCCAGCCCCAGGCTGCGGCGTCCTCCGGGTCCTTCCTGCCGAGCGCGTTGCCTACCAGCGTGGTCGCGGCCAGCGCAACACCGAATGCGGGCAACAGGGCGGTGATATGGAAGGTCATCAGGATGTTGATCGCGGCCACTTCGGCCGTGCCGATTCGGCCCACGATCCACATCAGCGTGACCAGGCCGGCGGAGAAAAACAGCTGCTGCAGGCTGCTGGGCAGAGATATTTTGAACTGCTGCCACAGCGTGTTGCGCGATGGAATACCGTGCAGGAAACCTTTATCGCTGGCATGGCGCAGGGCAAAAAAGAAATACAGGCCGGTGCCGATGTACAAGGCAATAGTGGTGGCCAGTCCGGCCCCGAAAACGCCCAGTTCCGGTGCGCCCAGGTTGCCGAAAATAAGCACCCAGTTAAGGAAGATGTTGATGGCATGCATGATCAGCAGCGTGCGCAGGTAGATGCCGGTCATGTGGATGGCGCTCCAGTACCCACGGAATGAGAAATTCATTCCCACGGCGACCATGCTCAGGATGCGGACCTGCAGATAGGGCACACCCAGTTCCCTGACTTCGGCGTCGCCGGTCAGGAAGTTATAGGCCCAGGGGGTGATCAGATACAGGATGATGCACAGCGGAATGCCGATCATCAGCGCCAGCAACAGGCCGCCATTGAGAGGGATCGCTGTTTCTGAATCGCGGCCTTCTCCGACCCGGCGGGAAGCCAGCGCCTGCACACCGGCCGACAGACCGATGATGAACGAGATGGCCAGGTAGTTGGTGAAACCACCGATGCCGGTCGCGGCCAGCGCGCTGTCACCAAGGCGGCCGACCATGCCGATATCCACCAGGTTCAGGACGTTCTGCGACATCATGCCGCCCATGATCGGCAGCGCGATTCCCCAGATCATCTTTCGCCGGTCCCGGTCGGGAAACAGCGAGCGAATTGAGGAAACGAGTGCTGTCATAAGGTCAGTCAGCGAAGATGGTCGTTTCCCGGGTGGCGGCAAACCGGATATCCGGCCAGCGCTCTTCAGTCAGCTGGAGATTGACACGGCTGGGGGCCAGGTAGACCAGTTGGCCGGCACCGTCATACGCCAGGTTGTTGTGTAGCTGCCGGCTGAAATCGGCCAGCATTTTATCGTCTTCACAGTCTACCCAGCGCGCCGTTTGCACGCTGATGTTCTCAAACGTCGCTTCAACACCGTACTCGTTTTTCAGGCGGTAAGCGACCACGTCGAACTGCAGGATACCCACGGCACCGAGAATCAACTCGTTGCCCAGTAACGGCTTGAAGAACTGGGTCGCGCCTTCCTCGGAAAGCTGAGCCAGGCCTTTCTGCAGAGCCTTCAGTTTAAGTGGGTCGCGCAACTGGGCGCGGCGGAACAATTCCGGTGCGAAGTGCGGGATGCCGGTGAACTGCAGCGATTCGCCCTCGCTGAAGGTGTCTCCGATGCTGATCGTGCCGTGGTTGTGCAGGCCGACGATATCACCCGGCCAGGCGTTTTCCACGTGACCGCGTTCCTGCGCCATGAAGGTCAGTGCGTTGGCTGCCTTGATCGCCTTGCCCAGCCGCACATGCTGCATTTTCATGCCGCTGCTGAAGCGTCCGGAACAGACCCGCATGAAAGCAACGCGGTCGCGGTGGGCGGGATCCATGTTCGCCTGGATCTTGAAAACAAAACCGGTCATTTTCGGTTCATCCGGCTGCACGCTGCGCCCAACGGTTTCGCGCGGGCCGGGAGGTGGTGCATTGGCCACGAAGGCGTCGAGTAGCGGCGTAACACCGAAGTTGTTGATCGCAGAGCCGAAAAACACCGGGGTCTGGTTGCCGGCCAGGTAGTCGTCCAGGTTGAATTCGTGGCTGGCGCCCTGGACCAGTTCGAT
>CAVWXL010000034.1:0-10750 GCA_963759035.1 uncultured Gammaproteobacteria bacterium | reverse complement strand
CCCAGGTCCGCGAACTCGTTCCGCAGCGTGGTGGCGACCCCACCGATCTCGCTACTATCCTGCATCCCGAGCGCTCGGGACCGCACGCGTTCCAGCGCATTCTGAATCGTAGTCTCGGTTCCGCTCCTCTTTCTGTTTCAGTTCCTGGAAGCGGCTGTAGGCGAACTCGACCACGTCCCCAAACCGTCGGAGAACGTTCAGGTCCTCGTCTTCCCACGGCTCGGCATCTTGCGCGAAGACCATCCCGCTGGGGAAAAGTGCCCTGGGCGGTATACTGGTGCTTCGGGTTGAGTTCGAGTACGGCGTAGTTCGCCCTCTTCCACCGGCTGTCGTAGCCCAGACTTAGCGCTGCGTCGTCGAACATTTGCCGGAGCCGTTGCCGGGTGATGGTGAGCTCGCTCGTATGCATTCGCTCACCCCGGTCCAGGGGCATCGAAAGTCCCCTGCAGACCCGGATAGGACCTGAGCGCCTCTTCAATCGTCGTCGGGAGGTTGAACCCGAGGTCGGCACGGCCCTGCAGCAGGTCGTCCGGCGTATGGAAGAGCTCTCGGTCGTCCCGGAACGTGGCTCTGCCCAGGTAGGTGCCCCGGTCCCGGTCCCAGGTGGCCATGTTTGCCAGCACGAGGCCCGGCCGCATCTGGGAGAGCTCGTCGTATAGAGCCGTGGCCACGAGGGGTATGCCGATTGCATCCCCAGCGCGCGCGAACGGACACGTTCAAGGGCGTTCTGGATCGTCAGCTCGCGGTTCTGCGCTCCTTTGTACTGCCAACTCGTGGAAGCGGGCGTAGGCGAAGTCGAAGATGTCGGTGAAGCGCTTGAGCTCCTCGACCGCTGACCCGGTGAGCGGAGACTCAGAGTGGGTGAACAGGTAGGCCTCATCGTGCAGGGCGTATGTCATGTGGAGGCTATGACCCCGGCGATACTTCAGATACTCTCTCCCCTGCTTGCGCGTCCAGATCCCGCGTTCGACGCAACGCTCGGACAACCGCTTGCGCAGGCCCCAGGTCCAGTGCTTGGTGAGATGGGTAAACGGGTCTCCATCTTTCAAGCCTTTGGAAACCACCGCGAAGAACGGATCGGCGCGCCGCAGCTCCGACATGCGGGAAGCGCACTACGGTGGCGCCACCGGAGCGGTGACCTCGGCCACGTTTTGGCTAATTGCCGCGCTGGTGGCAACTTTCGCAAGTCCAACGAAGGGGATGCTACTTTGCATACCCATCGCTATTGGGGCCGCCTTATACAGGGTGGAGTGGTTTTTCCCCGCAATGCTGCTCGTGATCGCGGGTCGATACTTCACATTTACTACGCTGTATGGGATGAAAATCTATTGGATTTTCGGAGCGACGCTGGCGGTTTCCACAATTCCGCTAGCGATCTTCGAGGCGCCTGCATTTGCCGGCGCATATGCAGGCGCCTTTATTGAGTGCTTCTATGGCATCGTCATCTTTGCCCTGTGCAAGCCGGGCGGACTAACACCCAGCGGCGTTGACGAGTAAAATAGCGGATTGATTCAGGCAGATAAGTCGTTCTTCGGCAGAGTGGTATTTTGAGTACTGATAAAACAGAAGTTTGGGTTACGGGGATCGGGCTGGTCAGTTCGCTGGGAGAGGGTCTGGAATCCCACTGGCAGCAGCTGGCTTCAGGGAAAACTCCGTCAGCTTCTGTAGACACCGAAGACCAGGCGCCCTACCCGGTGCATCCCATTGTGGATTTTGACGTTGCGGCGCAAATTCCCAAGCGCAGCGACCAGCGCCAGATGGGGCCATGGCAGCACCTTGGGACTTATGCAGCAGGCCTGGCACTGGATGACGCCGGAATTGCCCATAACCCGGAATTGCTGGCCCAGACCAATCTGATCGTAGCTGCCGGCGGTGGTGAACGCGATCTGGAGGTCGATTCGGCTATCATGGATGCCCTCGGCCAGTCGGATAATCCGGGGGCTTTGCTCAATGCCACGCTGATGAGTGAATTACGCCCGACGCTGTTCCTGGCACAACTCTCAAACCTGATGGCTGGCAATATCTCCATCGTTCACGGTGTAACCGACTCCTCGCGCACCTTCATGGGTGAGGAAATGGCCGGTGTATCAGCCGTACAGACTGCGGTTGCTCAAATCCAGCACGAGCAGGGTGATTTGTTCCTGGTCGGTGGCGCTTACATTGCCGAACGCATAGACATGATGATGCTGATGGAGTTTGGCCATACGCTGTGGACAGGAGACTATGGCCCGGTCTGGTCGCGTGAAGACAGTGACGGCGGCATGATCATGGGCAGCGCCGGTGCATTTCTGGTTCTCGAATCCCGGGAACACGCCGAGGCACGCGGCGCCAAACCCTATGCACGAATTAACTCGATCGTTGCTGACCGCTGTAACCGGCAGCCCGGAGCCGCACGCGAAGTGGCAGACGGCTTGCTGGAAAAAGTTGCAGGCCAGATTCCCGAGGGGCCGCTGGCCGTGATATCAGGGTGCTGCGGCGTACAACCGCAACTCAGCGAAGAACACGGGTTCCTGAACGACTTATCTAAACGGGGAATAGACCCGGCCATTCGCGGTATCACCACCGTCCTGGGGAACACGCTTGAAGCGCAGTTTCCCGCCAACGTCATCCTGGCGTCGCTGGCCATCTCCAAAGGTGCATTCTTTGATCCGTTCGATGATTCAGGTGTGGAGCAGCCTTTCTCCGGTGATCCCGAACGCATCCTGATCAGTAATTGGGGACACTGGCGGGGTGAATGCCTGGCCCTGGTAGACAAACCCGATACAACTTTGCGGGGGCAGGAATAAGCCATGAGCCAGTCTTCAAAAGATCATATGGGCCGCCCAACGGTCGTCGTAACCGGAATCGGGCTTATCACCTCGCTGGGTGAAGGCAAGGAAGATAACTGGAAAGCCCTGATTTCGGGTCAATCCGGTGTCACAAGAATTTCCCGGTTTCCAACCGACGAATTACGAACAAAGATCGCCGCCACCATCCCGTGGCAGGGCGAAGGACGCTTTTTCGCACCGGCCCACTCTCTTTCGATGGCGAAGAAATCCGCGACCGAAGCGATCACACAGGCAGGCATCGGTTCACGCGGGTCTTTCCCCGGTCCATTGTTCGCTGCCGTGTCACCCGCTGAGACCAACTGGGATCAGCGGATGGATGTCTATAACCGAAAAGACGGTGCAGACAGCAAGGGCTATGACCGCCTGATAAAAAACGTAACCGCAGGTAATTTTGCCGAATACTATTCGATGTACCAGTTCGGCAGCATTGCAGAACATCTTGCTGATGAATTCGGTACCCGCGGATTGCCGGTTTCGCTGCAGACTGCCTGTGCTTCGGGCGCAACTTCCGTGCAGCTGGGCGTCGAAGCCATACGCCGGGGGGACACCGATGCCGCCCTGTGTATCGGAACTGATGCCGAAATCTGCGAGGAAATGGTGGTTCGTTTCACCCTGCTCTCTGCACTTTCCACGCAGAATGATGACCCGCAGGGTGCTTCCAAACCGTTTTCCCGGACGCGCGACGGATTCGTGCTGGCTGAAGGTTCAGCCACGCTGGTTCTCGAATCCTACGACTCGGCCAGGGCACGCGGCGCAAAAATACTGGGCGTTGTGCGCGGAACCGGAGAACGGGCCGACACCTTCCATCGCACCCGCTCCATGCCCGATGGCTCCGCCATTATTGACACGATCAACCGCTCGCTGGCCGATGCAGGAATGTCGCCGGATGAGATCGACTACATCAATGCACACGGAACCAGCACCCCGGAAAATGACAAGAAAGAATTTCTCGCCTTGTCCTCGTCCCTGGGAAGCGCATTGGACAGCATTCCGATTAGCTCCAACAAGTCCATGATCGGCCATACTTTAAGCGCTGCGGGCACCATTGAGGCTGCAATCTCGTTGCTGACCATCAGCGCTGGTGTAATACCGCCCACGATCAATTGTAACGAGCAGGACCCGGATATCCTGATGGACGTCGTGCCTAATGTTAAAAGAGAACAGACGGTAAGTGCCGTCATGTCGAATTCATTTGGTTTTGGTGGACAGAACGTCTGCCTGATTTTCTCCCGTGAACCGGCTTAGAGGCATCGCCAGATGATTCAAATCAAGCCTGTCACGGATAAGAAAGCGCTAAAGACTTTCCTGCGCGTTCCCTGGAGCATCTACAAGGACGATCCGAACTGGATTCCGCCATTGCTGTTCGAGCGCAAAGACGCGTTGTCCAGCAAACAGCCATTTTTCAGACATGCTACATGGCAGGCATGGACTGCTTTCAAGGATGGAATTCCTGTGGGCCGTATTTCTGCTCAAATTGATCAATTGCACCAGGAGCGGTACAACAACAAAACCGGTTTTTTCGGCTTGATCGAAGCACCGGAAGACCCTGCAGTATTCTCAGCCTTGTTTGACACAGCCGAGGGCTGGCTGCGGGAAAAAGGTATGCAAAGGGTAATCGGGCCCTTTAACCTCGGCATCAACCAGGAGGTTGGCATCCTGGTTGATGGCTTCGACACGCCACCGCGCGTCATGACCACCCATTCTGCGCGCTATTACGGCGCCTCTATTGAAAACTGCGGCTATGCACCGGCCCAGGATATGCTGGCCTACGAGCTCAGCATCAAGACCTACAAGAGTCCCGCATCCAAAGACGAAGTCATCAACCGCAACAAGGATCGCGTAAAAGTGCGCGAACTGGACCGGAAAAACAAGGATGCCGACTTCGAAATCATGCGGGATATCTTCAATGACGCCTGGCAGGATAACTGGAATTTCGTGCCCTTCACCCGCGAAGAATTCGCTGCGATCGGCAAAGAGCTGTTGATGGTCGTTCCGCATGACTTCCTGCAGATCGCGGAAATCGATGGGGAGCCGGCAGGGTTCATTGCCATGTTGCCGGACATCAACCTGAGCCATAGCTGACCTGAACGGACGCCTGCTACCCTTTGGCTGGGCAAAGGTGTTGTGGCGCCTGAAAGTGAGATTTCCCAAGGCATGCAGAATCGCTTTAATGGGCGTGCGGAAGAAATATCAGAAAACGATCTTCGGCCCTACCATGGCTTATATGCTGGTTGAGTCGGTCATGACACCTGGACTGAGCCGGGGCGGAGAGACCGTGGAAATGTCGTGGATTCTGGAAAGTAACAAGCCCATCCGAAATATCATCGAAAAGTTTGGCGGTAAGATCACCAAGCGTTATCGCATGTACGAAAAAACCCTGGTTTGATCAGCTTCAACCCTTTTCTTCAGCCCACGATTTCGGCCTGACAACATTCTTGAAAACGCCCAGCACTTCCATCGTCCGGATCACCCACCACGACATATCAAATTCCCACCAGCGATGGCCATGCGAAGCCGCTCTCGGATCAGCGTGGTGATTGTTATGCCAGCCTTCACCATGCGCAAGCAGGGCCACCAGCCAGTTGTTGGTGCTGGAATCACGGGTATCGTAGTTGCGATAACCGTACATATGCGCCAGGGAATTCACCGCCCAGGTGCCATTGCAGTACGAAAACCGTTCGCACGACGACGCCCCAGACAGCCCAGCTTGCGGCGTACCTTATGGCTTCATCGGCACCACCGACGAAGTAACCAAAAACAGCGCCTGCGGAAATGATGACCAGCGCGTGGGCCACGTAAACGATCAGGAATGCGCCGACCCGCTCCAGTCGCATGTAAAACGGGTCACGCAATAGATCCTGCACATACTTTGCATATCGTATCGTTCGGTGAAGATCCTTATGCCTGCATACGACCCAGCCGGCATGTCCCCAAAAGAAATTGACCAGCGGCGAGTGTGGATCGGGTCTGTTGGTCGCTGTGGCGATGATGCGCGCGATGAATGGCTACCCAGCGCGCCGGGCTGTCCTGCAAATTGAACATGCCCATCGTGGCAAGGGTATGTTCAAGCCACTTGGGACAGGTAAACCCGCGGTGTGTAAGCAATCGTGATAGCCAATGGTTATCCCGAACATTCCGAAAACCAGGTGACCCAGAATGGCTACAACCAGGCCTGACCAGGTGAACAGCCACGGAATGAAGGCAAGCAAACAGAGCACATGCAGGGTCGCCAGTACGGTTGCGTAAGGCCAGAGAATTTGCAGCGGCTGAGTTTCTTCGGGACGCTGCAGGTGCGGAGTAGCAGAGAGTGATTCAGACATCGGTGCATCCTCAACTGTTTTGCACCAAATAGTCCAGAGAAAAAGACAATTTTAATGATGGAAAGATCGAACTATTGGCCTGCAACCCCAAAAATCGACGATAATAGAGAATATCCTACTGAAATTCAGAGTGAAGTGAATATCAATGAAGACAACCCGCGCAGACAGAATACCTGAGCACATGGCGCCCCAAAAGGGCCATATCAGGCTGTTCGATAACCCGATTCTCGAGCGCTTGAGTAAAATCACGCCGGTGACGGTCCTGGCGGTTTACACGCCGGTGATCATTTTCGCCGTGTGGAAGAGTTTCAGCATCGGTATTCCGGTTGGCGCATTCTTCGCGTTGTTCTTTTCGGGCCTTGCGGTCTGGACGCTGTTTGAATACATGCTTTCACCGCTATGTTTTTCACTTCACACCAAGCGGGGACTTCCAGAAGCGGGTCAGTTTTCTTTTTCACGGGGTCCACCATCAGTACCCCAATGACAAGAAACGGCTGGTGATGCCCATCGCCCTGAGCCTGTCGATCGGCGCCCTGCTTTTTCTGTTGTCATAGCCGCTGTTTGGGGACCGGGTCTGGGCCTATTCAGCCGGTTTTGCAGTGGGCTACCTGGCCTATGACATGATGCATTACAGCATCCATCATTTCAGGCATCCAAAGTCGAAATGGTTCAAGAGCCTGTGGAAATCACACCTTGACCACCATTTCCGCGATTCCAGCAAAGGCTATGGCGTATCGTCCTATATCTGGGACGTGGTTTTTCGGACCCGCTGAATCAGGCGGGTCGCATACAAAACTGCATGACGTCTATGGTTCCTTTACGGAACTGCTCTGCACAACCCGTCAGGTATTTCTGGTAACGGTCGTAAACGGTTTGCGACGTGAGTGCAATTGCCTGCTCTTTGGCGCGGGAAAGGTGCTCTGCCCAGATTTCCAGTGTCCGGGCGTAGTGCAATCTCAAAGATTGCACGTGATAAACATCGAAACCACTGCGCTGTGCAAATGATTTGATTCGATCCGGAGTGCATAGCTGTCCGCCCGGAAAGATTTCATCCCGGATGAACTTGGCAAACCGCACGTCCTCCTGTGTGTACTCGATACCCTGCTCGCGCAGATCCGCGAGCGAAGTCGTTACGATGGAATGCAGCATCATGATCCCGTCAGCAGGCAGAATCTCTTTGCAGCGCTGAAAAAATGCTTCATGCCGGCTGTTTCTGAAATGTTCAAATGCGCCGATACTGACAATTCTATCGACAGGTTCGTTGAATTCTTCCCAGCCCTGCAGACGGAACTGGACAGCATCCGGATATGCCGAAGTCCTGGCTCGCCGGGAGCAGTACTCGTACTGGTTCTCGCTGAGCGTCAGGCCGATGACGTTGGCCTTGTATTTTTCAGCCGCACGAAAGGCCGTGGCGCCCCAGCCGCAACCAATATCAAGCAACTTCATTCCTGGTGTTAATTCACACTTTCCCAGCGACAGGTCAATCTTGGCCATCTGCGCCTGTTCAAGCGTGGCGCCAGGGTCTTTGAAATAGGCACAGCTATATGTGCGGGTAGGATCGAGGAAAAGCTCGAAGAACTCATTGGACAGGTCGTAATGGGACTGAACCTGCTTAAAGAAAGGTTGCATTTTTGACATGACACGAGCTCCCTGTTGTCACTACATCCGGGCATCGGGTGCTCCGGAGAAGCAATGGTAAAGCATTTAACTCTCATCGAAAACCGGCAGGTGTCTGGAAAAAGAACCTTGATGCTGCTTATACTCTGACACCGGGTTCTCACTCCTTTCACCAGGCGGAAAATAACTGCATGACCAGGAATCACTGGATCACCATCATCGCTGCAATGGCGGGTGGTTTGGCCGCTCTTCAGTTCGGGCTTACGCTGGAGTGGGACATGCTCAACTACCACCTGTATAACCCGCACGCGCTCCTCTCTGGCCGCCTGGGCGTCGATTTTGCGGCAGCCCAGCAACAAACCTACCTGAACCCGACGCTTCACGTGCCGCTGTACGCAATATTCACATACTTCGGAACCGGTGCGCTGGTCTTTGTTATTGGAGCACTCCAGGCTGCCCAGCTGTTAATTTTGTTGCTGATTCTCGAGGAGTTGGCGGGCCGGCGTATCACCGAACCCTGGATTCTCCTGGTGGTCGCCATACTTGGCCTTGTTGGTCCGATAATGATCAACCAGCTGGGCGGCACCCAGGCAGATACGCTTATCAGCGCCCTGGTTCTTGCCGGCCTGCTGGTCATTATTCGTTGTGTAAACCGGCCTGAAGAGTCCGGTGTATTCAAAGCCGCCATCATCGGTGGCGTGCTCCTGGGCCTGGCCTGCGCACTCAAGTTGACCATGACCGTTTATGCAGTGGGCATGGCGCTTGCAACGTTTCTCTGGTTTCGCGGGCCGGATCGCTGGAAAATGGTTGCCGGCCTGGCCCTGGGTGGCTTCGCCGGAGTATTGCTGGCGGGCGGCACCTGGTTTTTTCACCTGTGGCAGGCTTACGGCAACCCGGTCTTTCCGTATTTCAACGATGTTTTTGGGTCGGTATGGATCGAAGGCGGCAGTTACCGGGATATGAGGTGGATGCCGGATTCACTGTTTGAGTGGTTGTTCTTTCCCATAGCCTGGCTAATGGACCCACGCGAGGTTTGGGAGCATGAATTCAGGGACATCAGGGTTCCGATACTCATTGCCATATCATTTATCCTGCCTGTTTTCACCTGGAGACGGCTGCGTGAAGATTTTCCTGCGCTGGGCCTGACCCTCCTGTTCCTGGCTTTCAGCTATGTTCTCTGGCTCCGGATGTTTTCGATCTATCGCTACCTGGCGGTTCTGGAATTGCTCGCTCCGCTGGTCATTTTCAGTACATTCCTGCTTTGGGTGAAATCACGCCGCGCGTTGATCATCCTGTTAATCACCCTGGCTGGCACCCAGGCGCTGGTTCAGCACCACCGGGTACCGGGAAGCTGGGAGGTCCGGGCAGACACGCCCACCCGGTTAACCGAACTCCCTGAAAACGCGATGGTGATCATTGATGACTACGCGCCAACCGCTTATGCGGCCCTTTGGCTTGACGACCATGTTCCGCTGGTCAGAATCCGGGGTAATTTCATGCGCACGACTGAACCCCGGTTCCTGTTGCACGAAACGGCGCAGGAACGTGTCAGGGAGCATCAAGGTTCATATTTCCTGCTGGATAGCGGTTCAAAAGAGGCCGAAGCCTGGATGGGTGCTGACCTGGAATATGTGGGCCTGGCGCCGCCCGAAGCAGAAACATGCGAGGACGTGTTCTACTCTGAAACCCTGCAGCAACGATTGCGACTGAAACTGTGCCCGCTACAGCCTTTGGGCCATTAGAACTCGCGAAATTGTAAGCTCAACCGCCGGGTCAGGTAACAGGCCGCACGCACAATCGCGGCGTCAACCCTGGGTCCAGCAGGCGCGTTTCGCACTCTCGCAAAGTCATCACTGCGATCATCGAAGTTGGCTTGATGCTGCCCTCCAACATCGCTTTCTCGTCTGCAGCGTGCACACGGTCTATGAAGTCCTTATCCCATGCAGCCTGGGCGTCGAAATTGTGTCCGAACGGCCGGTCGATGAATACGAAAGTGATGTTCCCATAAGGGATGAAGGTGTCGAACTGGAAGCGTTCGATCAGTAACGGCAAGATGTCCTGGGCCCGGATGCCCTCAAAGCCAGAGGTCGAGCAGTCGTGGTTGATATACGTAGTCTCCTGCCGCTGCATCAATTGGTTGTAGCGGTATGAATCCGGCAATTCCTGCCAGAACTCCTCGACCATGGCCAGCGCCTCCGGCCAGCGCTGGTGACCGTTGCGGCCGATCATGTCGGAGGCCAGGAACAGGCCGTCTTGCTTCAGCCCGCGCTGGATCGAGTCGAACAGGTGTTCGAGTTCCAGCACGTGGTGCAACGACTGGTTGGCCATGATGATGTCATAGAACCCGCGCGGCGGCTGCCAGCGGTTGAAGTCCTCTTTCAGGAAGCGCACTTGTGCTGCGGCTGGAGAACCCTCGAGTCGTGCCCTGGCGCGCTCGATCATGTTGCTGTTGATTTCGATGCAATCGATGCTGAAACCATCATGGCCGTCCGCGACGAGTTTTTCCGCGATGTCGATTTCCATATCGCAGTTACCAGCGCCGACGCTTACGATTGTGACCGGTGTCGAAGCGGCGAGCCGGCAACGCTCGGAACACTTTTTGAGAAAGAAATCGGTAGGGCTGTTGAAGCCAAACGGCTGAAACATCGGCAACAGGTAGCGGTTGGACCAGTAGTGAAAGATATCGGGCAGATCGTGCACGTTAACGTTCTGGTCGAATTGCTCTCTTTCGCTGCGTAGTCTGGCCTCATAGTCGGCATCTTTGCTGGCCGGACCGGCAGTAATCACCCTCGCCTTGCGCCTGAACCGTTGAAACAGCCTATGAAATGCGTTGGTCATGCTTACCCATTGCTTCACTTGTCGATCCCTGAATTATGCCCGAACAGGGCCAAAGGTGCCGACATAAGGCTCCATGAAAGCACCCGGCCCAGCCGTGATTTGCTGGTAAAATTCTGATATGTCGTGTTTATTTTTGGCGCCTGGTTA
>CAVWXL010000033.1:0-34025 GCA_963759035.1 uncultured Gammaproteobacteria bacterium | reverse complement strand
TTTCGGCGCGCTGACCCCACTTTTTTCCGGGTCCAGCGCTTCAATGCCCCCAAATTGCAGGTGGGTTTTCCAACCCTGTGCGAGATCGAATTCGTGGCGGACACCGGTCACGTAGGCATTGCCGCTGAACCGCGCACCCACACCGCTGAGCGTGACCATGTCACCCACCTGAATGGAGCCGATACCTTCACACTTGATCCGCCCGGATACCCGGTTAATCTGTGACTCGAGCCAGGTCGCCCCGGACCAGTTCCCGGCCTCTTCTGCAGACAGCTCAGGGTGCCTTGTGACATAGTGGTCCAGGCCCACAACCTCCGCGAGTTCTTCGCTTGAAAGGTTGCCGGGAGTATCGATCCCGGGATTCCCGCCCTCCGTCTCACTGACTTCCTGGCTGGCCTTGTCCCAGCTAACGCTCTTTACCGAAGCATATTGCTGACGTGATTCCAGGCGAAGATCCATGGCGATCACAGTAGCGCCGAACAGCAATTCGCTGACAGGAGAGCCACTGATATCAGGCTTTTGCACCAGCACGCGGCCATCGCGGGTCAGGGCCGCCATACCGTTTGCCTGCGCCCGCAAAAGGCAGAAGTCCCAGTCACTAGCATCGTATTGAACCAGCTGTTCATGTCTAACGCCGCTGTCCTCGACGCTCACCGGAACGCCTGCCCGCTCGAATAACTCCGAAATGACATCGCTGTCCGTGCTATCGAAGAAATAATTGCTTTTCCGACCGACCGTCAACTTCATGGCCTGATGGCGGCAATTGACCACCAGTTGCGGCGAGCTGCCTTCCCGCACCTTCAATTCCTGGCGGACGATGACACCTTTAAACAACACGTCCTGCTGGTCGCTGGAACCGGCACTGATTTCAATCAGCGCCCCTGGAACGAACCTGTCACCGTTGGACATTGCGAAATCGCTTTCCGCGGGAGAGCCGTCCTGGTAGGCCAGGCGCGCCGTGGCGATCCGGTTGATCAGGGTGTTGATCGAGACAGAAAGCAGGTGTTGCGCGCGAGGAATTTCCTCGCCGTTTACGAGCACCCTGAACCCTGTCTGGGCAATCGGAACCTGTAATGTTCTGCTCTCGCTAATGGCTATTTCTCCAGCGGCGGGAAAAATACTTTCCGGCCGGGTTCAAGATTGCGGAAATGATCGATGCTGTTGGCGCGGGCAACTTCCAGGTAATACGCGGTGTTGCCGTAAATCCGGTAGCACATCAGCGGCAGGGTGTCGCCGGCCTCGACCACTCGAACGTGGGTCAGGTCCGGAGACTCGTCCTGCGCCAGGGCAACGCGCGTCTGGTCATCTGATGTGTCGGTAAAATTGGCTGTAATCACCGCCCGCAACGGAATACCGCTAGGCTTGAACAGTTTGTAAGCGATCGAGGCGGACTTGAGCACGCAACGCTTGACCTGCAGCGTGCCCCAGACGATCTTGAGGTAGTTGGGCCGGTGAATATTACCGTTGTAGCCAGTTACCGTCTGGAATCGCTCGATTTCATCCTGAACTTCGACCTTGCGGCCGTTGGCGCCCGTGCCGTCGATAAAGAGGGTCAGAGACAGGTCGCCCGGTTTCATCTTTTTGAATTCCATGCGGCTGCCGGTGGTGCCTGATCCCTGTGCAGCGTCGTATTCCATTTCGTAGGCCATGGTGATTTCATGCGGGTTCACATAGGCCTCGAACTCGCCGACCTGCTCGCCCGAAAAATCTGCCTGTTCATAGGCCCGGATCAGTAGTTTTTCCAGTTGACCTGAAGAAATCATCGTTCTCTCTTCTGCTCCAGAATCTCCATTACCCGCTCGACGCATTCATCGACCAGGCGTTGTTTATCCTCAAGGGCTGATGGCTGGCTTTCCGCCCCTCCTGCCTCCTGGTTGTCGATGACAACCGACACGACCACTTCATCGACAAACACAGGCATGGCTCACCTCATTCATTACTGACACTGAAATACTGGTAGCTAAACTGGATGCTCTCTACCACTACCTTGTTGTTGGTCGCGGACAAATCACTCACCGACCACTTGGTCGGGTAGGCGTTGACGATATTCCACGTCACCAGGGGTTCGTGTTCTTCATTCAATAGATAGATCACTATATTTTTTGGTTCAATATCAAAATCTTCTATGCATTTTTTAATCCAAACAACAATCTTGGAATCTGGAAACATGCCGCGTTTCAAAACCAGGTCACGGTACTTGCTCCGACCCGGATATTTCTGCAGAAAACGGTTCTCTCCGCCCTCTGCCACTTCCGTGGTTGTGACTTCAAAACCCAGGCCGCTGACATCCGTAAACCGAACGTCATGCTCGGCCCGGTCAATGCCCAAAACTTCGACCTTGAAGTGAAAACCAACAGGTGGGTAGAAATTCGCCATCGCGAGCTCCGCAGTAAATCAACCGTCCTTTCAATCGCCAGCCGTTCCATTAACGACCAGGGGTTTTACTCGTTCTGTATTTCCAAACCCTCATGCGCGATTTCGATGGATTCGATAGCCACCTCGTTCCCGCTCGCCTTGAGCGCGGGCCCTTCGATTTTCACCGGGAAAGCGTTGTGAATTTTCCAGACCATGACCGGTTCATGCTCTTCATTCAGCAGCTTGATCACCAAATCACGCCGCTCGATGGTGTTGAGCTTGATCGTGTTCAGCCACGCGAAAAACTCGTTATCACTTTTCAGGATTCCACGTTTGAGAGTCACGTTGCTGTACTTCTGCAGACCGGGCATCTTCATGGATGAGTACTCGGGAAATGAACCATCCCGGTATTCAATGGCCTGGTTTTCCTGCGTCAGCCCGGAAACTTCCGAAAAACCGACGCGTTCGCCACCCCAATCGACAGCGAAGTGAAATGCGGGGAGTGGATATTGCTCTGGCATGGTTTTTACTCCTTGAATCTGTTTATCCGTCAGAAAGGAAGTTCACACGGGTCAGGAAGTCTGCAGCATGTGAGAGAATTTCAAAATAATGAACTCAGCCGGGCGAACCGCCGCCATGCCGATTTCCACATTCATACGTCCTTCGAGAATGTCCTGTGAATCCATCGTGGTACCCAGTCCGCAGCGCACGAAAAATGCTTCCCTGGGCGTTGCACCCGCCAGGGCTCCTTCACGCCACTTCTGAACCAGGTAGTTCTCGATCATTCCCCGGACTTTGGTCCAGGTGTTGGCGTCGTTTGGCTCGAACACGGCCCAGTAAGTCGATTTCTTGACCGATTCCTCCACCATGTTGAACAGGCGCCGTACCGGCACGTAACGCCACTCGTTGTCGTTGCCTGCGAGTGTGCGTGCGCCCCAAATCAGGTTGCCTTTTCCCATGAAACTGCGGATGGCGTTGATGGACTTGCCGCTGGTCGGGTCGACATTCATACCCCCCTGTATTTCGTCATCAATTTTTACAGCAGGCGCAATGACACGGTTCAGCGAAGCGTTGGCCGGTGCTTTCCAGACTCCGCGCTCGTTATCTGTTTTCGCATAAACGCCTGCGACTGCAGCAGAGGGGGGCAGAACGACAAACTGTGAATCGAGTTTCGCCAGAACGGCGTTATAAAGGCCTGTCTTACTGGATTTGAGTGAAGTCAGTTTAACTTCAGTCGCTGTGGCATCTGATGCCGGATGAGTGATATTGACGTTCTCACCGGGTACGCCGTCCTGATCCGAAGTGACGTGATAATTGAGTGCGCTGGTCAGGAAAGGATAGTAGGCGGCGCCATACTTCAGGTAGTCGTTGCCGAATCGTTCCCTGCTTCCATTCCATTCACCCGAATTGAGCAGCTGGGTGCCTCTGCGAATATCGAAGATTGAAAAACGATCGCCGAGTTCGCCGCACTGAGTCAACATCGCCTGGACCACGGTCGAATACTTGGCGGCCGGGGTAAGATTGACCGCATCCGGCACGACCAGCAGGGTAGGCTCGTCCTCACTGCGGATGGCTGCCAGCCCCTCAAGCAGCACCGTATCCGTCACCGGGGCGCTATAACCTCCAACCGACACGACATAGCATGGGCCACCGCCGTTAGCAAAGTACATCTGCATGCAGTAGTGCAGCAGGTATTTTAGCTCCGGCATCGTCAATTCCACGGTAAAGCTGTCACCCGCGTCATCGGCCGAGACGGAAATCTCCGCCGGCTCCGGACCGCCGAAGTACTGCTCATACTCCTTCATGGATCTGATTCGCATGGGTTTCTTGAGCAGATCGTCCTTGGCCGTTTCCATTGCCTTTTCAGTAAAGCCTATGAATGCCGGAATCGCGGTTTCGACTTCCGCGACCGAAGGAGGAAAAACCGATATTTCCTCGACATATACATTGGGGGTTCTATAAGTCGCCATGTGAAATTCTCCTAGGGTTTCGCCACATGAATAATGAGATCTGCGCGGGAGTGTTCCTCGCTGGGAGCCGGCAGATGTGGAATGAGCACATCGCTGTTGCTATTTAGCTGGATTTTCTTGCGCGCCTTTTGCCGTCGCGCCTGTGCCGAATCAGATTTGAACAGGACGACCTGGGTGTCATCACCGCGGATCAATTCCGGTTTGAGATCATCGGAGGTAAAGTTGCTTGCAGTCAGACGGGTGAAGGTCACTTCAGGACGTTGGTCCTCACCAAATCCCGTGTCGGATATGTTCAGTTTTGCGAATTCAGTATTTGAATATTCCCGTGCCACCACGTAGTACTTCAACATCTGTTCACGTGCCCTGAATGCAATTTCAAATTCAGGCGCGGCACCCTGAAAGCCGTCGTCCAGCTTGATCTCGACCAGGCCGAAAACACCGCTTCGGTACAGTCCAGGCTCGACATAGTAGGGAAATTCGGCATTGCCATTGGAATAGGCTTCCTGTACCCGGTAATAACCAGGCGTCAGAGCTCCTCCTGACTTCAACAGACCGTTTTCGTACTTGACCTCTCTTGTGTGAGTGGAAGTGACGGAGTCGGTCTGTATCACCGTTCCCTCCTGATCGACGAGCTTGAGCGTCACGGGCCGGCTGATCTTGCTGATCTCGTGACTGATCATGGAACCGGCCAGCTCCACGCCCATCGCTGCATCCAGCTGCCCGGTGGCTGCATGGTTGCGGTAAAACGCTGTTTTCCCGCCCAGTGTCAATTCCGTGAAATTGCTGAAATGCGGCTTGTTCAGTTTCAGGCCAAACCGCAAACGGACGCCCGCCAGGGATTGCAGTGCTTTACCGGCGGAGTCCGCCTCATAGACGCCATAAAGGACGCCGTCAGTGTTTTTGAGCAGTATCCTGCCATTGCGGCACAACTGCCGGATCTGGGGCGGGATCAGGATGTCAAAATCACGGCATCGCCCGGCATAATACTCGTGCGTGACCGAGAAACTGAACAGGGTTTTGTACCACGCCCTCATCGCTCATTTCCCAGCGCAGGAATTACGGACTTCATATCAAGAGCCCCCAACTCGCGCGTGAATATTCAGGACAGGCGGTCGCACAGCGGACTGCTGCTCTTCCTGCATGCACACCAGCCGTATGCGGTACACCGCTGAAGGCAACTGCTTGGCGCCGATGAATGCCCAGACCTGGTTAAGTTGCTCGTAGTCCAGGCGTTGCAATTCGACCACGAGGCGTTCCAGTTTCGAATCCAGGGAGGCGTAGCGCTCACGCGTGAAGACCCGGCGCGCCTGGAAAAAGGTGAGTACGTGCGACAGGTACTTGATGGCCTGGTCGTAATGCGTGTAGTGGGCAGCAAACATCAGGTAGACATTCATTTTCAGAGGCGGCTCGAGCACGACGTGCTGGCCATCCTGGTAAGTGACTTGAGGCAACTGCTCCCGGGTAGCCGATTCTTCTTCCAGGTTGATAATGCTGACCCCGATGTGATCGTCTTTGATGGCATACTTACCGTCTTCCTTGACGATGGCCGAGAGTTCAACCGGGTCGCCCAGAATACCGGTCTGCGCCTGCAGGTAGGCGTTGAGTTCGACGGAGAAAAATTTGAGCACTGAATCCAGCATGGTTCCTTTCACTTAGTGGTTGTGGCCATCAGGGATCGTCACCAACGCCAAATTTGTCAAAGATCTGTGTCACCTGGAGTCCCAAGTGATCCAGCAATTCATCCAGGCTATTGAAGCGCCAGGCGGTCCGTTCGTTGACATATTCCAAAAGAAACCGAGAACGGTACTGGTTTTCAGACAATTGCGATCGATCAAGGTGAACCCGCAAAACAAAAGAATGGATGTCATCCAGTATCGGGCGGCTGTCTTTGTGAACGTCCGACGTCAAGGCTGAGTCCATCTGTAACAGTCCGTATCCAGGTGCTTTGAAGCGTAAGCGAGTCCTATTCCGCTGCAATGACGCGACGCTGGCGTGAGAGTCAATGGAGAGTTCCGGAATCATGGTCCGGTCGTTTTCTGAAGATGCTCAAACGATCACAGTTGCGGCACAGTCGGATCACACCGGGCAGCGCAGGCAGGTAGAGTACGCCAGAGGTTGGAACCAGGGGGTTGACTGGAGCGGAATCAGCCGGGGATCAAGACAACTGTTGGCTGAGCACTTCGTACAAATCCCGGCGTGAGCGCTCGATAGCACCAAGCAGCAGGTTGAATGCAGCGCGACGTGATTCAGCATCATTCCCGGAAGCAGGGGAGCTGGCTTCACTAAGCCTGGAAGCTCCGAGTTCGAGGCGTATGTGTTGGTACAACGCGTGGGTTTCCGGCATGGGCTCAATATCAAGTTCACGCCGCAGCCAGGCTTCAAACTCAAGATACTGCCGGATCGCCTGGGCGCGCTGACCGTTGAGTACATAAAGCCACATGACCTCGCGCTGGGCAGATTCACGCGCCGAATCTTCGGCCAACAGGCGACGGCCGATTTCCAAAGCATCCTCGTAGCACCTATTCTGGCCCAGCCAATGCATCAGGATGGTCATACCGCGGATCTGTATATTGAACAACCGTTCCCGTTCAGCCAGTACCCAGCTTGAATTCACTCCATCCATGAAAGGTGCATCGCAGGCATCCAGAGCCTGGTGCAGTCTTTTTGCCACCGCCTCACTGATCCCGTCGCCGGATGACAAGCTATGAACAATACCGGCCAGTTCCGTTGCATCTACATGGACAGATTCGTTGACATGCAGGAAAACGGCGGGTCCGTCACAGTAAAGTTCAACACCATCGACGTTCCGCAACTGGCGCTTGATGCGCCAGATGGCCGAGTTCAGCGCGGAGCGTTGCCTGCCGGCAGAAGACCCGCGCCAAAACAGGTCAGCCAGGTACTCACGACGGCTTTCCTTTTCCATGTGGACCAGGAGGTACTGGAACAGCTTTTCCGTGCTCCCGGAAATACCCAACCGGAAAGGCAGGCCATCGACCCGCACCGGGTAGGCGCCAAACAGGCATATGGATGTTCCTGTCCGGGTATTCATTTTCGGGGGATCCGTTCCCTGGACCCTCTGTTATTCAATGTCTCATACACCAGAAAACCTCAAGCGGTCCAGTTCCTTCAAGTGGCCCCTTGTAAAATAATCGTCCGTCCAGCTATCGTCTCCGGCCAGTTCCGGCGGGTCCATCGGGTTTCCAGCCTTGCCCTGCTCCTTGGTGCTGTAACGGAAACGGTAGTGATCATAAATCCTCATGATTTCGCACAGGTAAACGTCCGCAACATCCAGGTCACGACGGATGATCAGGTAATTTTCGTCATTGCTCTGTGACGCGTTGGTGGAAAAGTTATGCGAACCCGAGATGACCAGCGGCAAATCCGATGTGACGTCGATCGCGATCGCTTTTGTGTGCACCCTGATGTTTCCCCTCTGTTTCGCAGTGGTTTCTTTCAACCAGCCTTCCAGCCCTTTGGGTAACAGTGCGGCAGCGGTGAACCTGGCCGATCGGTCGCGATGCCAACCGGTAATCTTTGCGCTGCTTGAATTTTGCACGCCCATTCTCAGGATCTCATCGTTCGGACTGCCCAGCAGGGCCGTCGTGATCTCATCTCTGAGCCTGAAGGCCGTTGAAAAGATGACATCGCGCTGCGCACCGCCGATGAGATCTGCAATCAGGTTGATGTCCGCCAATTTTGACCGGGGCGAGAATCCAGCGAATCGTTCCGGACAATTGGGCAATTCGTTGTTCTTGTTGATCCACCGCTTGGTGTCACCCCGGTCATCACTGGTATCCAGCAGGGTGGCGAACATATCTGAATAACGTTCCAGCACGGAACCCGCGCGGGAAATATGGACTACATTGGCCTGTCGGTAACAGCCGTTTTCGGTCCAGTTGGTTGAGCCTGCCAACACCGCGACTGGCGTTCGGTTACCCTGGCCGTCGATTCGGCTCAGCACCGCGAACTTGTTGTGCATCAGGGCGGTGGTGACCCTGGGAAACAGGGTCGCATTAGGAATCGGCGGATGATGGAGCAAGTGTTCATTCTCCTCAGCTGCCTTGTCGTTCTTTTTGGCGTGATAGAGCACCCGGATTTGCACGCCCCGCTGGCCGGCATCGACTATCGTATTGTGAAGCCGGGGCAGGTGATATTCATAAATCGCAAGGTCGATTGCCCAGGTATTGTCCTGTGCCTCTTTCAGGAAGGACTCCATTTTTTCAACCAGGCCACGGGACAGCCAGTCCAGTGCTTTTTGAGGAAGCGTTTTGGACCCCAGAGTTCCTGCCGCCCGGGCTTGTTCGATTTCATCATCGAGGTTTGGGAACCGCCGGGAGAAAGCCTGGGACGAGGCAACCGCACGATTGAAAATAATGGCGTCCTCGCCGTCGAAACCCTGGGTTGAAAGCTCCACGCGCGGACCGTCTTCAAGGAAAATACGGCGATTGCCTGCGGTCACCGTCGAGACGCTGGACATCTTGTAGACCGGATGAACCGTATAGGCGTAAGCGGTATCCCGGTACACCGAATAGTCGGACCAGCGAAATTTCTGGATAGGGGCAACGTTGGTAGCCATCAGCTCCCCTTTCTTCTTGCTGGTGCCCGGGAAATCGAGCATGCCTTGAAGCCAGTTCATGCGCCCGGCCTGGGGGCCGCTGAGGATTTCACGCTGAATCGCGAAGCCGAGCAGATTCTGCCGCTTGTTGGGTTCGACGTTGAACGCCAGCAGTATCCCAGTTGTACCACTGTAGGCTTTGACACTGACCCCATTGGCTTCTGCAAATCGCCTCATGACTTTCTCCAGCCACGCGCCAGGGGATTTAAAACAATTGATCTATACATGACATATCCCGCCAGATTTTGGGTAAGGCCCGCGGGATGAATAAAGACTGGTAGTCAGTCCGCGGTAGTCACCCGATTAAACAGGTTCCGGCCAGCCCATAGCATTGCCCGGTGCCGGCATGGCGGCACCTCGCTGAGACTGGAGCACTTCCGCAGAACAAATATTACTACTATCGTTGTTGTTTTTAGACTCTCACTTCTAATTTAGCACAAAAATCTATTTTTGCATCTACTCGGGAAACAGTCATGCCGGGAGGACTTGGGGTTTCGCCACACTAAACAGTTTGCAATCATGGCAAAACTGCATCTATTTCCTATACTCAAAGCAAGTGACCATCCAACCCGGGGAAATTTGAAATGTCCAAACTGTCTGAACTGCTGACTTCAGAAACCGGCCTGAAAGACGAAATCGACTCGCTCAACACACTTCACAGGCTCGCGACCGACTGGGACGACATAAAGGTCAATTTTGATACCCTGGATGGTATCGACAACCTGATCGACCTGATCAATGCGATCACGAACCGGAACAAGGAAATAAAAACGGCGCTTGCGAACATAGGGATCAATGTTACGCAAATGAACGTCATCTCCAACTTTCTTTCCAGGTTCAGCGGGCAACTCGACGACCTCGACCCGGACCTGAAAATGCTGCTGAGGCCGGTGAGCGACTTTGCCGAAACCGGTTCCAGGGATCCGGGCGAGATCGATCTGCCGTTGGTTTCCCTGGAAAAGTCGAGAGCTTCAGGCAAGGCCTTCAAAGGCACTCAGCTTGACCTGACTCTTTCAGGCGAGGCAACGGCATCTCTGGAAGCAGAAGCAGGCGACATGCTTCCCTATCCCGGCGCGGCCACACCCGGGAGTCACTTCAGGCTGACAGCTACAGGCAGCCTGTCCGCAGGGGCAGGCGCCAGGCTACCTTTCACGACCGGTGCTCTTGGGTTCTCAGCCAGCGCTGAAGCCGGAACCACGCTGAGTTACTACTTCAAAACCCAGCCGGAACGGCCAAACTCCCCTACAGAAATAGGTTATACGTTATCTGCCAGCATCGAGAGAGGTGGATTCCTCGACGTGGTCATGAGGGCCGAACGGAAACCCCAGGGCACCCTTGAAAAAGTGCGGATGACCCTTTCCCGGTCCAAATCGACCGAGAAGGCCAGTAGTTCTGCTATCCGCATCGTGGTGGATTCGGGTGAACTGTTTACGGCTTTGCGCGATACCCTCCAGGACCTGCTGAAAGATTACAAGGAACTCGTCAACGAATACCAGGAATACCTGACGCCGGATACCTGGCTGAAAGACCAGGCCAGCCTCTCGACCGGCTGTTCTCAAACTCAAACCGGCTCGAGTATCCTTCACCCCGAGGGCAAGAATTGAGCTGTAGTGAGGTGTGGCAGGAGTGAATTCAGGCACGGGCGAGCTTGAAAAGTTGACAAGACAGGTGACTCAATAACTCTGGGTTTCCAGGAAAAGGGCTTTTATTAGTCCTATACGCCTTACCTTCCACTGTTATGGAGCATTTGCCTCGTCAATCATTTTCTGGAGCACTTTGTCAGCGGCTTCAGTACAAAGCTGATTTAAGTCTTCCCTGGCCCTTTCGTCGTTTCTACGCCCCCCCGTAATTTGGAAAGTAAATGTATTAAATGTGTATACGGTTTGGTTTGTGTGGTTGGATTCCGATGGCTTATATCTGAACCTTCTGGCAGCCTTAATTGCCGACTTGTTGAAATTGCCGCTCGGGCTTGCTACTAGTGGTCTATAGTTACTTGTGGTTCCGTCTGGCTCTATAAAAAAGCCGAGAGCAACACAACCCTGCTCCTCGGTGGCCAAGGATCGCTCGGGGTATTCTGGAGCGACTTTTCTTTCTGCGACCCAGTAATCGTCCAAGTCATCGCTGGTAACAACCCAAATGGAATCTGTTGGTTGCACTTCACCATAGGTAGCGGTTGAAATTAACGCTAGTGAAAGCGCGGCAATGAAATTTCGTGTTCGCATTATCAGCCTCCACTGCTGAATTTGGGCCAAACAAAGTCACTCTTTGCCATTATTGTCAATCGTTGAATATAATGCCGGGAGTTAGGGGTTCAATCAAGCTAGACCGAGCTTCTGAAGAATGCAGGAAGTCGTGCAGTTTTGCGGAGCCGCGTCCGGTGGAGGCCACAATTATCCTTGGCTGTTCCCGCAATCAAATCCCCGGTAAGCGAGCGCCTCCGCCAGGTGTTTTTTACCAATTGCATCCTCCTCCTCCAGGTCCGCCACGGTGCGCGCTACCTTCAGGATGCGCTGAAAAGCTCGTGGTGACAGGTTCATCAGTTCCGCGGCGTCTTCAAGAAAAGTGCGGTTGCGACGGTTCGGCCGGCAGTGTTGCCTGACTCCCGCGCTGTCGAGCCGGGCATTGGATACACCGCTTCGTGCCAGTTGCCGGTTGCGTGCCTGGATGACCCGTTTTCTCACCGCTGCGCTGCCCTCGGGTTGCTTGCCACGCTTTTGGTGATTGAAGGCGGGCCGGGCGGGCCACTTCAACGTGCAGGTCGATGCGGTCCAGCAAGGGGCCTGAGATCTTGCTGCGGTATCGCTGCACCTGGTCGGCTGTGCACATGCACCGCCCGCTTTTGTCACCCGCGTAGCCGCAAGGGCAGGGATTCATGGCCGCGACTAATTGGAACTTCGCAGGAAACTCAGCGTATTGGGTTGCACGGCAGATCACGATTCGTCCTGACTCCATCGGCTCACGCAGAACCTCCAGCACGTTGCGGTTGAATTCGGGCAACTCATCCAGAAACAGCACGCCATGATGTGCCAGGGAGATCTCACCCGGTTGTGGTTTCGATCCGCCACCCACCAGCGCGGCGCTGCTTGCCGTGTGGTGCGGTGCGCGGAAACTGCGAACCCGCCATCGGCTGATATCCAGACCACGCTGGCTGATGGAAGCCACCGCGGCCGTGTCCAGTGCTTCCTGCTCACTCAAGGGTGGAAGGATGCCCGGCAACCGGGTTGCCAGCATGGTTTTACCCGTGCCTGGAGGGCCGGAAAGCAGGATGTTGTGGCCCCCGGCGGCGGCAACCTCCAGTGCCCGGCGGGCCCGTTGCTGCCCGTAGACGTCGCGCAGGTCGCGATTTTTCCGGGGTGCCTGGTCTGGGCCCGACGCTACGGGAGGCAACGGCTTCCTTCCATCCAGCCAGGAAACGACGGCCAACAGGCTGGAAGCACAATACTGGTTCTGGCCGCGCGCAAGCGCCGCTTCGGCCCCGTTGGTCAGCGGTACGACGAGGCCACGGCCTGAATGGTGAGCGCCCAGAGCTGCAGGGAGCACTCCTCTTACCGGATTGAGATCACCGCCCAGGGAAAGTTCGCCGATGAATTCGTAATCACCGAAGCGACTGTCATCCACCTGTGCCGATGCTCCCAGGATACCCAGCGCAATCGGCAGGTCGTAACGCCCGCCTTCCTTGGGCAGGTCGGCAGGAGAGAGTGATATCGTGATGTGGCTCTGTGGGAAATTGAAGCCCGCATTCAGCAACGCAGCCTTGACGCGATCCTTGGATTCCCGAACCGCAGTTGCTGGCAGACCCACCAGAGAAGTGCGCGGCAAGCCACCTCCGACATGTACCTCTACAATTACTTCAGGGGCGTGGACGCCCACGCCGGCGCGGGTGAATACCTGTGCGAGACTCAAGTCTATTCTCCTGCAGTTCTGGATTCGGGGTGCTTCCAGGCAGGATGTTGCGCCTATTCCAGCAGGCAGTAATCAGGCACTGCGGTAAGCTTGTGTAGGTGTTTTGCTTTGCTTGCATTTTGGTACGGGATAGAACAGGATTTAAATAATCGCACGAGGGCGGAGAATATGAAACCAAAAAGTATTGAACGCCTCATCTGCTGGCCCGCTCCTGGGCTATCCCTGGTACCGCAATGCAGGGCACACTGGTGGCTTCCATCAATGCGATGAACCTGGCCAAAAATACCGATCGCAGCCACGCTATCGGCAGTGGGTGCAGACCTGGCCGGGGTGCCGGGCCGTAAGCAGTAAGTCGATTCAAGCTATAATCTATATATCTCAACCAACTCCGGGAGAGTCGCCATGTCATTCGATTTCGCAAAAACATTCGCACTGACCAAGGGAGGGCTTCTGGATCACGAAGCTACCTGGAAAAGCTACCTGGACGAAAACCCCAGCTGGCAACAAACAGCCATGGTGCTTACCGGCCCTTTGATAGTCGCCAATCTCCTGCTCAGTATCCTGCTGGCACGGTTAAGTGGTGGTTTTTCTTACTATCTCTACCCCGGTAATTTTTTTGTGATCCTGCTGTCCGGCCTGGTCATGGCTGTTGCAGGATTTGTTATCGCGGTCTTCGTCGTCAATTTCCTGGCCGGTGTATTCAAGGGGAAGCCCAGTTTCTCACGGGCTTTCGCAGCGCTGACCCTGGCGTTTATTCCAGCCTGGATCGCGGGGATTATCGGTGCTCTGGTGCCCTGGGTTGGTTTCCTCATTTCACTGGCGGGCGGAATCCTCTCGCTGGTTTTTTTGTACAAGATCATTCCACTGGCCCTGGAAGTGCCTTCCAGCGGTCGGCTGGTGCATTATGTCGTCTCTCTGCTGGCTATTATTATCATCAACGTCGTCATCGGAGCGTTTATTGCCAGGGGTGCCATTGATTCCGGTACGCCGGACTATAATTTTTCCCGCAGTGAGCGCCCGGACCGTCCCGTTGCGGGTGGTGTGATCGGAGAACTGGAACGGCAGGGGCAGCTCATGGAAGAAGCCGGCTCTGACGTCTACGACCCGCCGGCCGACGAAAAACTGACGAAGAGCCAGCTGGCAGCCTATGTCAGCGTGTTACGCAAGACCCGTGCCGTGCAGGAATCATACGCGCAGGAAATGCAGGATCTCGCAACAGAAATCGAAGCGAAGAAAGAAGCAGGAGAAATGCCCTCACCCGCCGATTTGTCCCGGCTGTACAGTGGAGTGGGCACGACGCTGGGTGCCCAAAATGCGGAAATGGAAATCGTTAAAACAGGAGGCGGAAACTGGGCAGAGCATCAATGGGTTAAGCAGCAATTACGGATTGCGCGCCTTCAGCAAGGTGAAGGAACGGAAGCAAATGCCCATAACTTTGCCATGTATTTGAAGTACGAGGATGAGCTAAAAGGCCTTCACTGACCGTTTTATCGCGGTCAACGTATCCCCCGGGTAGGCTTTTTGTATTTCAGCCGTCCGCCAGCTGATCCAGCCTTTTTTCCAGCGCTTCCAGTTTGGCCTGCGTCTTTTCCAGTACTAAACACTGGGCGTCGTATTCTTCACGGCCCACCAGGTTCATTTTTTCAAAGGCGCCGGTCAGAACCGCACGAAACTGGTTTTCGAGTTCTTCTTTCGCCTGGGTCACACCCGGGGGAAGCGCGTCACCCAGTTTGCGGGTCAGTTCGTCAATTGTGCGAAGATCTATCATCAATGATTTCCTGTTATGTGTCTTTGCCGCTTGCGGCCTGATTATGCCCGCATTAAAGTCAAATGATCCACTCTTCGAAAGGGCTCTGCCATGAAAATGATAACGGCAATCATCAAACCATTTAAGCTGGACGACGTGCGCGATGCAATTGCGGAAACAGGAATTCAGGGAATGACCGTCACCGAGGTGCGGGGGTTCGGGCGCCAGAAGGGCCACACGGAGTTGTACCGGGGTGCTGAGTACGTGGTCGATTTCCTGCCGAAACTGAAACTGGAAGTTGCCGTTCCTGATGACCGCGTGGATGCAGTGGTCGAGGCGATCGCGGATTCGGCGGCTTCCGGGCGTATTGGCGATGGAAAGATCTTCGTACAGGCGCTTGAGAAAGCGGTCCGGATCCGGACGGGCGAAGAGGGCGACGAGGCGCTCTGAGCGATTTCCGCGGTAAACCGAAAAAAAATAAAGAAACTAAAACCCGGTTCATGGCGTCTATTATCTGAACGCGGGCTGAATGCGACCAACAGGGCAAATCTCAATGACCGAACGCCATTCTTTCATATCGGCCACACTGGCTGAACTGAACCGGCGAAAAGTGCTGCGGACGGTGGGTGCCTACGCCGTGGCTGTATTCGTGTTGCTGCAATTGATGGATGCAGCGGTCGAGCCTCTGCGCCTGCCGGAATGGCTGCCGACCCTGATGGTTATTGTCATCATCCTTGGTTTTCCACTGGTTTTCCTGCTGGCCTGGCATCTGGAGGTCCGGTCTGACGGTGTTCATCGCACCAAGGGTGAAGGATTGCTCAGTCGCTCCCAAAGCGCCGTTTTGTTCAGTTTCATGCTGCTGGCGATGGGTGGTCTGGCTTATGTGTTCTACCAGTATTACTCCGGCGTATTCGAAGCGCAGGCCCCGGCCCAACAGACTGGTGGAAAGGGAGTTTACCGCGCCTGAGAACTCCATTGCCGTTCTGCCGTTCGCGGACTTGTCCGCAAACAGTGACCAGGCGCATTTCGGTGACGGGGTATCGGAAGAGATTCTGAACCTGCTGGCCCAGGTCGATGGTCTGAACGTGGCGGCCCGCACTTCTTCGTTTGCGTTCCGTGACGGCGGCAAGGATATTCGCGAAATCGGGCGCCTGCTGAACGTCAGCACGGTGCTGGAAGGCAGCGTCCGAACTTCGGGCGATAGTATCCGGCTAACCGCGCAGTTGATCAACGTCGTAGATGGCTTTCACATCTGGTCCAAAATTTATGATGGTGATCTCAAAGATATTTTCAAGATCCAGGACGAGGTTGCCAGTAGTATCGCCACCGCGCTGGTGGACTCGTTCACTGGCCTGAAGACAAAACCGGCGGCACGTACTGACAGCATTGCCGCCTCGCAGGCCTATCGGACCGGCCGCCTGCACTGGTGGCGGCGCACACCTGCTGAGTTGCAGCGGGCCATCGAGTTGTTTGCCAAGGCACTGGAGCATGACTCGCAGTTTGCCCCGGCCTATGCCGCCATGGCGGATACGTGGCTGCTGATATCGCTGTACGGAAACATCACCACGGTCAAGGCCACCAAAAAAGCCCAGATGATGATCGAGAAAGCGCTGGAGCTTGACCCCGAGTCGGCCGAGGCATTTGCTGCGCTGGGCCTGGCGCGCTGGCAGATCGGCCAGATGGATGCGGCGGAATCAGCCCTGCGCCAGGCGATCGAATTGAACGCGGACTATATTCCCGCGCAGCTCTGGCTGGCCGGCGTGCTGGGCCAACAGGGCAGGTACCCGGAAGAGCACCTGGTGCTGCAGGGCGCGATGCAGCGTGATCCGCTGAACGAGTTACTGATGGTCAATTACGCCGGCAACCTGTCCATCAGGGGCGACTGGGAGGCAGGCAGGAGCATGCTGTCGGGTCTTCTGGATCTGCGTCCCGATTCAACCATCCTGTTGCGCTTCATGTCGAAGATGGAAATTCATAACGGTAACCTGGCCGATGGTTGGGAACTGGCCAATCGGGCCTATCAACTGGCGCCGGATAACCCGGAAGACATCGCCAACCTGGCGCGGACCTGGGTCCTGCTGGGCGATACAGACGAGGCCGAGCGGCTTGTGCTGGAAGGGCTGCAAAGTTCTGAGCAAAATTCCAACCTGATTGGAACACACTGGATGACCCTGATCGTCGCCCGTCGATACGAGGAAGCTGAGCGGTTGGTCAGGGAGCAGCTGGCCTCTTTCGGGGAAGAGCTGCCGGCGGCGCTCAAACGTGATTTTGATCTTCAGCTCGGCATGATTGCCCTGATCAGAGGTGAGTTTCAGCGTGCGCATGACCTGCTGATTTCAGCGATCAACGAGGAAGGGAATGCGGCTTATAGTGGCAACCAGCTCATGGTGATTACGCTGGCTGCGTTGGCTTCCGAGTACCTTGGGGCATCGGAACAAGCTTCTGGTCTGCTCCGCGATGCTGAGCGCCTCATCAAGCGTGCACGTCTCAACGGCGTGGACGACCAGAACATCTACTACAACGAAGCTATCCTGTTAACCATGCGCAGTGAGCCGGCTCGCGCCATAGCAAAGCTCAGAGAAGCTTACAACCGCGGCTTTCGTGAGTTGTGGGTCATAGACATTGATGGCAGGCTCGAGCCACTGCGCAATGAGCCGGAGTTCAATGCCCTGGTTGAGCAAATAAAGAGCGATATCAATCGTGCGCGGGTCGAGATTCGTTCCCTGTCGATAGCATCTTTGTAGCGTCACGCTACTGGTTTCAGACACCTGCAAATCGAGCTGAGTCACCGATCCAGCGGCGAATCAGTTTGTCGACACGCTCCGGGTTTTCCGTTAACAGTTGCTCTGCCACGCCCGGAATGCTCTCAAGCAGTTCCTGATCCCGGGCCAGGTCGGCTACACGAAATTGCAGCATTCCGGTCTGGCGGGTGCCGAGCACTTCACCCGGGCCACGCAATTCGAGGTCTTTCTCAGCGATACGAAACCCATCGGAAGTCTGACGCAGGATATTCAGGCGTTCCTTCGCCAGTGAGCCGATAGGCGGGCTGAACAGCAGGACGCAAGATGCCTGCTGGTCTCCCCGGCCGACGCGGCCGCGCAGTTGATGCAGCTGGGCCAGCCCCAGGCGTTCAGCATTCTCAATGATCATCAGCGACGCGTTGGGTACATCGACGCCCACTTCGATGACCGTGGTTGCAACCAGCAGCTGGATTTCGCCGCGTTTGAAGCGATCCATAACCTCCTGCTTTTCCGCCGGCTTCATGCGGCCGTGAACCAGCGCGACCTCGATTCCGGTAAGGCTGCTGTGTAATTCTCTTGCGACGTCTTCCGCAGCCTGTGCCTGGATGGCGTCCGATTCTTCGATCAGGGTGCAGACCCAGTAGGCCTGCCGGCCCTCAGCACAGGCCGCGGCAACCCGTGATATGACGTCGCTGCGGCGCTCGTTGGAAACAGCAGCGGTCGTGACGGGCTTTCTGCCGGGCGGCAATTCATCGATAACCGAAGTCTCGAGGCCGGCATAAGCCGTCATGGCCAGGGTTCGCGGGATCGGCGTGGCCGTCATGATCAACTGGTGTGCGTGGATGGATTCCTCCCCGGCTTTGTCGAGCAGGGCCAGCCGTTGGTGCACGCCAAACCGGTGCTGTTCATCAACAACCACCAGACCCAGGTGGCCGAAGCTGACACCTTCCTGCATCAGTGCATGCGTGCCGATGACCAACTCGCGCACCATCCTCGATTGCCTGCAGAGCGGATTGGCGGGCCTTACCGGTGACCTTGCCGCTGAGCCAGACAGGTTCGATCCCCAACGGGATCAGCCAGTCACTGAAGCTGCGCAGATGCTGCTCGGCCAGTAGCTCGGTGGGCGCCATGATCGCAGCCTGGAACCTATTACCGATGGCGCGTAGCGCTGCCATCGCAGCCACCACCGTCTTACCCGAGCCGACATCGCCCTGCACCAGGCGCTGCATCGGGTGGGTCCGGGCCAGGTCCTGCTGTATTTCGGCGATTACCCGTTTCTGGGCACCAGTTAGCTGAAACGGTAAACGTTCGAGAAATGCTTTTTCCAGCTGTGGTGACCGTGTCAGTGCCGGCGCCTGGAATTGACGCTGGCGGCGATGCAGTTGTTGCATGCTGAGGTTGTGGGCCAGCAGTTCTTCCAGCGCCAGGCGTTGCTGGGCCGGGTGCCTGCGTTCGACCAGCGCCGCCACATCAGCGCCTGTCGGAGGGCGGTGAATGTATTCAAGCGCCGCGGACAGGGAGGGAATGCGAAGGTCTCCCCGCAGGCTGTCCGGGAGCAGCTCCTCGAGTTTCAATTGCTGCTGCAGCAGCAGGGCCAGCGCCTGGTCTGTCAGCTTGATCCAGCTTGCCTGGCCGAGCCCCTCCACGGAAGGATAGACGGGTGTCAGGCGATCGGAAATGGCCTCATCCTCCGCACTGAGGATACGCTTGTAGCTGGGGTGAACCATGTCGAGGCCTTTGTAGCCTCCCCGCACCTCTCCAAAACAGCGCACCCGCACGCCCTTGGTGAACTGCTTTTTCTGGGCAGCCCGAAAATGAAAAAAACGCAGCGTGATCAGCCCCGTGCCATCGGAAATAACTACCACCAGCGTTGCGCGCCGCCCGCGGATGATGGTGGAGTGCTCAACTTCACCCTCCACCAGCACACGGGCGCCGGGATACAGTCCGCCGATCGGCTGGATGCGGGTCCGGTCCTCGTAGCGGAAGGGCAGGTGAAACAAAATATCTTCGGTTGTATGTATCCCCAGTTGGTTCAGGGAAGATTCAAGGCTCGGGCCGACACCACGGAGTTCGCGCAGGTCAGAGGCCAAGAACCGCTTCCATTTCCACTTCTGCACCCATTGGCAGTGCGGATACACCGACGGTTGCGCGGGCCGGGTAGGGTTCAGAAAAATATTCAGCCATGACTCCATTGACCGTAGCAAAATTACCCAGGTCGATCATGTAAATGTTCAACTTGATGACGCCATCGAGGTTGCTGCCGGCAGCCTCGCACACGGCGCGCAAATTTCTGAAAACCTGGTGTGCCTGTGCTGCGATGTCACCTTTGATCAGCTCCATGGTCTCCGGAACCAGCGGAGTCTGGCCGGAGAGGAACACGATATCGCCATGCTGGACAGCCTGGGAGTAGGGGCCGATGGCGGCAGGTGCGCTTGGCGTACTGATGATGTTTCTGGGCATGCTGATTCCTCATGGCTGATGGGTTTATCCGACCCGGTGAACCCGGATCACGTTGCTGTTTCTCCGCAGTCGGCGAATCACGCGCGCCATGTGGTCGCGGTCGCGCACGCTGATATTGAACAGCAGTGTTGCCGTCTCCGGGTTGGCTTCCGGCTGGGCTACTGTTTCGATGTTGCTGCCGGCCTGGCCGATACTGGTTGACACGTTGGCCAGAACCCCCGGTGTGTTGTGGGTTTCAATTCGCACCGAGACGGGAAACATACCCTTGGTGATAGGCGCCCACATGACATCGACGCAGCGGTCAGGGTGTTTGCGGAATTCACGCACGTTACTACAGGTAACGCGGTGCACGACCAGCCCATGGTCGGTGGAAACATAGGCCATGATCTTGTCACCCGGTACCGGCAGACAACAGGCCCCGAAGCTCAGGGCATTGCCTTCCGAGCCGGCGATGGTAATGGCCTCGCCGTAATCCAGCTTGTCCGCCAGGAGACGGCTGCCAGGCGCCAGCTTGCCGGCCACGACGTTGGCCAGCGTTGAGCCCAGTGCGAGTTCATGAAACAGGTCTTCCTGCCGTTTGAAGTGGTTCTTTTTCAGGAATTGTTTCCAGCGTTTTTCCGGAATGGCTTCGACCGAGCTGCCGCGTGCGTTCAGGGCTTTCTCGAGCAACCTGAGGCCCAGCGCCACGGTGTCTTCCTGGCGCAGGCTCTTGAGGTAGTGCCTGATGGCGGTGCGCGCACGCGCGGTGGCGGCAAACTCCAGCCACTCCGGCTTGGGTTTGACTTCCGGGTCGGTCATGATTTTCACGGTCTGGCCGTTGGCCAGTCGGGTGGACAAGGGCACTTCCAACTTGTCGACCAGGGCACGTGACGTGTGGTTGCCGACATCGGTATGGATAGCGTACGCGAAATCCAGTGCGGTGGCGTTCTGCCGCAGGTCGATAATCTTGCCCTTCGGCGTGAAGACGAAAATCTCATCCGGAAACAGGTCGGACTTGGCATGGTCGAGAAATTCCAGTGAATCACCCGTGTGGCGCTGCACGTCGACCAGCCGCATCAGCCACTCCCTCGCCCGGACTTCGGCCGTTGCCGGGGCTGAGCCGGAAGAACCGCTGGAAGAGCCTGCGGTCTTGTATTGCCAGTGGGCTGCGGCGCCCTTGATCGCCATGATGTCCATCTCCTCGGTGCGGATCTGGATTTCGATGGGCAGTCCGTAAGGGCTGTTCAGAATGGTGTGCAGCGACTGGTAGCCGTTGGCCTTGGGCAGGGCGATGAAGTCCTTGAAACGACCGGGCTTGGGTTGATACAGGCTGTGGACCGCGCCCAGCGCGAGGTAACAATGCGATTCGGTCTGGGTGATGATGCGGAAGGCGAAAAAATCGGTGACTTCGATGAAAATGACAGGTCCTTGGCCAGCATCTTTTTGTAAATGCTGTACGGCGATTTCTCGCCGCCCGGTAATTCGGCAGGGCACGCCGACATCGTTCATTTTCTTGCGCAGGCCTTCCAGGATGTTCTGCACAATTTCCTGCCGGTTTCCGGTCATTTCCTGCAGGTGCTCGGTGATGGTCCGGTGGCGCCAGGGATAGAGGTTGGCGAATGCCCATGTCCTCCAGTTCGTGCTTCATGCTGTTCATGCCGAGGCGGTCGGCGATCGGTGCATAAATATCCAGTGTTTCCCGTGCGATGCGGCGCCGCGATGCCTGCGACATGCTGCCCAGGGTGCGCATATTGTGCAGGCGGTCTGCCAGCTTGATGAAGATGACGCGCAGGTCGCGCGACATGGCCAGCATCAGCTTGCGGAAACTCTCGGCATCCGCTTCGACGCGGGTGCGGAACTTCATCTTGTCCAGCTTGGTGACGCCTTCCACCAGGTCGGCGATTTCAGAGCCGAAGCCCGTTCTCGATGTCCTGCCAGCCGAGGTCCGTATCTTCAATGGTGTCATGCAGTATCGCGGCCGCGATACTGACGTGGTCCATGCGCATATTGGCGAGAATCTGGGCGACGGCGACCGGGTGGAGTATGTAGGGTTCGCCGGTCTTTCGGATCTGACCCCTGTGGGCTGACTCGCCAAGGTCGTAGGCACGCAGCACGATGGCTACGTTTTCAGGATCAAGATACGTATTGAGCAGGTCCCTGAGCTTCAGGACGGGTTCCGGATATCCTGTTGCTGCCTGCATGGGATCCGTCTCAGAGCCTGTGGCTGTCTTTATCCGGACTTACGGCGCGAAATCATCGTCCTCGAGCTGCGTATCAAATACTTCTGCAGCTTCGATTTCCGCCTGGAGGACGTCGACGCTTTGGGGGTCAACCAGTCCATCTGCAATTTCCCGCAGAGCGATGACCGTGGGTTTGTCATTCTCTTCTTCGACCAGGGGATCTGCGCCATGAGCGATCTGGCGGGCCCGCTTGGTCGCGGTGAGTACCATTTCAAACCGATTGTCGATTCTGTTGAGACAATCTTCTACCGTAATTCGTGCCATTTTTTTGCTTCCAAAAATACCGTTTAAATCACTACCCCGAAAATTCACAGACTCCGGGCTGAACCTATCATTTTATCCCGTTCCAAGCAGTTCTGCCAGAATTTCCATGTATTGGCTCGGAATTTGGCTGGGCGGGCTGCTTTTCTGACCGGACAATGCGAGTGCAATTCTGCCAGTGCCTGCTCGAAATCATCATTGACGATGATGGCATCAAATTCATCCCAATGGGAAATTTCCGCCTGTGCATCTCGCATGCGTCGCCGGATCACCGCTTCACTGTCCTGGCCCGCGCCGAACCAGGCGCTGGCGCAGCGATTCCAGCGAAGGCGGGATGATGAATATCGATCTGGCAGGCGGGGAAGGATTCCCTGATCTGGCGCGCGCCCTGCCAGTCGATATCCAGAATCACGTCGAAGCCGGCCGTCAGTTGCTGCTCGACGGCGTCACGTCCGGTGCCGTAGCGGTAATCAAAAACCTGCGCGTGCTCAAGGAAAGCATCGCGTTCGAATCAGTGTCGAGAAATGTTTCCTCATCCACAAAGTGATAGTGCACCCCGTCGACCTCGCCGGGTCGCGGAGGGCGCGTCGTGTGGGAAACGGACAGCTTTATCTGCCCGTCCTTGCTGAGTAACGCGCTGATCAGGCTGGTCTTGCCACCGCCCGATGGTGCCGCCACCACGAATAGACCGGGATCACTCAATATTCTGAACCTGTTCCCGCATCTGTTCGATCGCCACTTTCAACTCAACGGCGGCCTGGGTGGTCCTGTTATCGACCGATTTCGAACTGAGCGTGTTGGACTCACGGTTGAATTCCTGCATCAGGAAATCCAGCCGGCGCCCGACCGGGTCATCGCGGTCCAGTACCAGCAGGGCCTCCTTGACGTGTGCGTCCAGCCGGTCCAGTTCTTCGTCGACATCGATTTTCTGCGCCAGGAAGGCGACTTCCTGTTCCAGCCGGCCGGGGTCGAGCGGTTGCGGCAGGTCAGCCACGCGGTCCAGGAGTTTTTGCCTCAATCCGTCACGAATATCCGGCAGCCAGCTACGCACCTGTACGACATGGTCGGCGATTATGTGCAGCCGTTCCCTGATCGCGGTGTCCATCTGGGTCGCCCTCGCGCCCGCGTGCGGACTTGCAGCCCGGCGGCTGCTTCGGCCAGTAATTCCAATGCAGCCTCGTGCAGGGGTTGCGGATCGGCTGCGCGTTCCTGGACCATGCCCGGCCAGCGCAACAGAGAACGTAAATCCGGTTCCTGTTGCAGATCGCTCATGTCCTGCAATTCGCCGTGAAGCTCAAGAAGGCGCTTTGCCAGCTCGTCGTTGAGCTCCAGGTTGGAGCTCGCCACGCCCGGAGCCGGCGAGTACTTAAGGTTGGCGTCTACTTTTCCGCGGCTCACAAATTCACCCAGCGTCTGGCGGATTTGCGGTTCCAGCACCCGGAACTCTTCGGGGACCCGGAAGCCGATTTCGAGATACCGGTGGTTGACCGAGCGGAGTTCCCAGCTCAGGCGTCCGAATGCATATTGGCGCTCAGCGCCGGCGAATCCTGTCATACTTCGGATCATGAAAGCTTGCTCATCTGATTAAGTGGCACAATACTACCGGCAAACGGGGATCGCGTCAGTGATCCAATCCAGCCGATTCAAATTTAACATTCAGGATTCCAATATGAGACCCAGCGGCAGAGCTCCCGACGAGCTGAGAACCACCGTCATCAAACGAAACTACACCCGCCATGCAGAGGGCTCTGTGCTTATCTGCTGTGGCGATACCCACGTGTTGTGCACGGCATCCGTTGAAGAACGGGTACCGCCTTTCCTGCGCGGAAAAGGCGAGGGCTGGGTTACGGCGGAGTACGGCATGCTGCCGCGCTCCACCGGGAGCCGGATGGGGCGCGAAGCCGCGCGTGGCAAGCAGGGTGGGCGGACCCTGGAAATCCAGCGGCTGATAGGCCGTTCCCTGCGTGCAGTTATAGACCGCAAAGCGCTGGGTGAAAGAAGCATCACGCTGGATTGCGACGTGCTGCAGGCCGACGGCGGTACCCGCACCGCGTCCATCACCGGCGCCTATGTCGCGCTGATTGACGCCTGCCGGCACCTGGAGTCACGTGGCTTGATCAAAAAGAGCCCGATCCATGGGCAGGTTGCCGCGGTCTCGGTCGGTATCTTTGGCGATCAGCCGGTGCTGGACCTGGACTACCCGGAGGACTCTTCCGCGGAAACGGATATGAACGTCGTGATGAACGACGGTGGGGCCTTTATTGAACTCCAGGGCACCGCTGAAGGTCATGCGTTCCGGCGTGACGAACTTGACAGGATGCTGGAGCTTGCGGAAAAAGGAATCCGTGAACTGATGGTGTTTCAGGAGGAGGCGCTGGGTGACTGAGTTTTATACGGGTGAACGTCAGCTGGTGCTGGCCAGTGGCAACCGGGGAAAGTTGAGCGAACTGGATGCCATGCTTGCCCCTTTTGGCTGGACGGTCATGCCGCAAATGGAATGGGGTATTGACGAAGCAGTCGAGGATGGTTTGAGTTTTATCGAAAATGCACTGATCAAGGCGCGGCATGCTTCCGAACACACCGGTTTACCGGCACTGGGCGATGACTCCGGGCTGGTGGTCGACGCGCTTAACGGCGGGCCCGGTATTTTTTCCGCGCGTTTTGCCGGACCCGGCGCGGATGACTGCGGCCAACAACCAGAAGCTGCTGAGTGAGATGGCCGGAGCTCCTGAATCAGAACGGGGTGCCCATTTTTACTGCGCGATGGCCCTGGTTCGCCATGCCCATGACCCGGTGCCGTTGCTGGCTACCGGCAGGTGGAATGGCCGCATCATGGAGGCTCTGGCAGGTGACCGCGGTTTTGGGTACGACCCGCTGTTTTGGGTGCCGGGCGAGGAGTGTTCCTCGGCTGAATTGCCCACCAAACTCAAGAACCAGCTCAGCCACCGGGGACAGGCCCTGTCGGTCATGATGGAGCAGATGGCCGAACTCTGAACATGGCCATTTTTGAATATGGAATTGCCGCCGCTTTCGCTTTACGTTCACCTTCCCTGGTGTGTCCGCAAATGTCCTTACTGCGACTTCAACTCGCATGCGGTGCGGGGCGATTTACCCTTCGATGACTACGTGCAGGCTCTGCTGAAGGACCTGGAGCAGGAGTTGCCGCTGGTGTGGGGCAGGCCGGTGCACAGCATCTTTTTTGGCGGCGGAACGCCCAGCCTGTTCGATGCGGCACATATTGGCTCGCTGCTGAGTGGTTTTCGCAGCCTGCTGCCGGTCAGCCCGCATGCGGAGATCACGCTGGAGGCCAACCCCGGCACCACGGAGCACGACAGTTTCCTGGCTTACCGGGATGCGGGTGTCAACCGGATTTCGCTGGGTGTCCAGAGCTTTGACGATGATCGGCTGGCTGCCATCGGTCGAATCCATGGGCGCGGCGAAGTGGAGCAGGCGATAGCCGCGATCGAGCGATCCGGGATACGACAATTTCAATATCGACCTGATGTTTGCGCTGCCCGGCCAGTCAGTCGCGGCTGCCCTGCAGGATGTCCGGGAGGCGATCGCCTGCGAACCCACCCATATTTCCCATTACCAGCTCACCATTGAGCCGAATACCGCCCTTTCACGCCAACCCGCCGGAATTGCCGGAAGAGGATGCCGGGCTGGGAGATGCAGCAGGAGTGCGGCCGGGCCCTGTCCGCTGCCGGTTATCAGCAATACGAGATTTCTGCCTGGTCGCGCCCGGATCAACGCTGCAGTCACAATCTGAACTACTGGCGCTACGGAGACTTTATCGGGATCGGGGCCGGTGCTCACGGCAAGATCACGCTTCCTGCCGAGGATTCGGTCAGGCGAACCGTCAGGCAACGGCATCCGGCAGCATGGATTAAGGGGGTGCAGGAAGGAGGTTCGATTCTGGAGGAACGGAGACTGGATGCCGCGGAACGCGTATTTCGAGTTTTTTCTCAACCAGTTGCGATTGCGCGAAGGCGTTCTGGAGAGTCAGTTTCAGCCCAGAACCGGGGTCGACTGGAGTGAGGTTTCCGGGCGCGTGCAGAGCGCCATTGATAAAGGGCTGCTGGAAGAGGAAAATGGGATATTGTCACCGACCGAACTCGGGTGGCGCTTCAGTAATGATATCCAGGCGATTTTTCTGCCTTGAAAGGTATTGCAAACAGGCGCATCCCTCAGTAAACTGGCCGGTCTTTCGCGTAAGCGTTTACTGAATTAATAGGAATTGTCATGAAAGCCGGCATTCACCCCGAATACAAAGAAGTGGTGTTCCAGGACATCTCGTCAGATTTTGCGATCCTGACCCGCTCAACGATTAAAAGCAAAGAAACCATCAAGTGGGAAGACGGTAACGAATACCCACTGGTGAAGGTTGAAGTTTCCAGCGCCTCGCACCCGTTTTACACCGGTAAGCACAAGGTGCTGGATTCAGGTGGCCGTGTCGATCGTTTCAAGAAACGTTACGGCAAATAACAGAGCCTGACTGCTTTAGCAAAAGCCCCGCCCGTAAAACGGCGGGGTTTTTTTATGCACGGAGTTACCAGCGCAAGATTATTATCTTCAACATACTGAATATTAACAATTTCAATATTGGCTCAGATTTGATTAACTATGCTATATTCATGGGTTCAGATCAGGGTTTTGCGCAGGAGAATTCAGTGTCCGATAAAAAAGTGCTTGTAACTGATAATTCAACGGGAAAACAACTGGAGTTGCCGGTCGTCGCCGGGACAGAAGGTGAACCGACCCTCGATATCAAATCGCTTCCCTCGCAACTGGGTTACTTCACCTACGACCCCGGGTTTAGCGCCACAGCAGCCTGCACCAGCAAGATCACCTTTATCGACGGTGATAAGGGGATTTTGCGCTACCGTGGCTATCCCGATCGAACAGCTCGCAGAGCGCAGCACGTTCGTCGAAGTGGCCTATCTGTTGCTGAATGGGAATCTGCCGACTGAAAACAGACTGAATCACTTTCGCGACGAATTGACCTACCACACGATGGTGCATGAGCAGCTCAACCAGTTCATCTCCGGTTTTCATTACGATGCTCACCCGATGGCCATGATGGCCGGCGTTGTGGGGTCGCTGGCAGCGTTTTACCACAACAGGCTGGATATGGGGAATCCGGAGCACCGCATGTTGTCGGCCAAGCGCATGATCGCCAAGATGCCCACGATCGCTGCAGCCTGTTACCGTCACCACATGGGTTGGCCAATCGCCTATCCACAAAATTCCCTGCGCTTTTGCGAACGATTCCTGAACATGATGTTCTCGGTTCCCAGTGAAGATTATGAAGTCAGTGAGGTGGCGGCCAAGGCGCTGGACCTGCTTTTCATCCTGCATGCGGATCACGAGCAGAACGCCAGCACGTCCACGGTGCGACTGGTCGGGTCGACCGGGGCAAATCCTTATGCTTGCGTAGCGGCGGGTATATCTGCCTTGTGGGGCCCGGCACACGGTGGTGCCAACGAAGCGGTACTGGCAATGCTGAGCGATATTGGCGACATCTCACAGGTGCCAAAATTCATCAAGCGTGCCAAGGACAAATCAGACCCGTTCAGATTGATGGGCTTCGGACACCGGGTCTACAAACACTACGATCCGCGCGCGACCATTATACGCGCCGCCTGCTACGAAGTACTGGATGAGCTCGGTAAAGACGATCCGATGATGGATCTGGCGATGGAACTTGAGCGTATTGCACTCGAGGATGACTATTTCGTTGAGAAGAAGCTCTACCCGAACGTCGATTTCTATTCCGGCATTATCTACAAAGCCCTGGGTATTCCGGTGAGCATGTATACCGTGATGTTCGCCATCGCGCGGACCGTTGGCTGGGTATCGCAATGGCTCGAACAATGCGAGACGCCGACCAAGATTGGCCGGCCACGACAGGTCTATGCCGGCGAAACAGAACGCAGATACCGGGCGCTGCACCGGCGCGGCTGATCAGGTTCAACCGGCCTTGTTAACGGTTTGCCATGCCGGCACTGCAGTATGGGTTTCCGTCAACAGGCTCTCGGCTTCGGCCAGGCTGGCCCGGCGCTGGGGTTTGCCGTTGATCGGGCTGGGCGGTGACTGCCGCAAGTGTACCTGTTCGAAAATCGTCAGCTCCATGGTGGAACCATCCTGTTCAAAAATTACCAGCGGTACCGTGCGGTGCTTTCCGTCATACCAGCGGATCTGACGCTGCTCTTCGCTGAACGGCTTACCGTTTTCCAGAAAGTGCAAAATCACTGATTCAGTAGAGTCGGCAAAAATGTGCAGACCGGCCCTTGAATGCTCGTTTGCTGTGCCGTCCAGCACCGCCCCAACCAGCCTGGGTGTAAATTTGTCCAGCCAGTGCATGGCTGCTACCGCCGCCTGGCGCAAGCGCGTGCAGGTTGTCCGTGTGGGCAGATCCTCCGTAAAGTTCCAGGTAAGTGCGCAGCGCATCCTTAACTTCAAGGTTACTCGGCAGGTCCAGCCGTTCACTGACTCCCCGCCGCTCAGCCGCTTTCTTCTTGGCTGCATGATAATTCTGCTGCCCTTCGGTGGCGATGATCCGCGCAGCCTCGGCGGCGACTTCCAGCCGTACCTGGTGCAGCCGGTGGTCAGTAGATTTCGTACGGGTCTTCTTCGAGCGGGACATCTCTGGTTGTCTCCCTGTTCTTCCTCTTGCATGGGTGGCAGCCTGCCTGCCTGGAATATTTCCATGATGGCGTCTTGGTTACCAAGCCGGGCCAGCAATCCGCTCTCGGGATCGATCCGTGCCTGCGAAAGTCCTTCCGGCATGGAAGGTTGCTGGTCTTCCAGGCCTTCAAGTGCCACGGCCATGTATTCCATCCATACCGGTAATGCTGCCCGCCCGCCCAGTTCGCGCCGCCCCAATGGCTCGTGGTTGTCAAATCCGACCCAGACTGAAGTCACCAGGTGATTGTTATATCCCGAAAACCATGCGTCGCGTTGTTCGTTGGTCGTGCCAGTTTTTCCGGCGAGATCGCGTCGACCCAGTTGCATGGCCCGGACACCGGTGCCGCGGCGAACAACATCCATCATCATGGATCGCACCAGGTAGGCGTTCTGTGGCGAGATAGTCTGCGGGGCAAGGCTTTCTTCAGGCGTCATGCGGATGGCTTTCCTCGCAGACTCTTCATTGGCCAGATCCGGATCCACGGAGTCGGTCGCGATTTCCAGGGGTCTGAATTCGGGCTCAGCTTTTTCCACCAACACTTCGGCTGTCTTCCGGCACAGCAGATTCCTGTAGGCAATCGTCACAGATCAGCGAGGGCAGGGTCTCATACGCAACCCGTCCCTGCGGCATCTGTGATGAGGCGAATGTACTGGGGTGTCACGAGGTAGCCACCATTGGCGAATACAGCGTAACCCCGGGCCATGGATAGCGGTGTCAGGGAGGCGCTGCCAAGCGCCATCGACAGATTGGCCGGCATCTCACTGCGCTCAAAACCGAAGTTCTCTGTATATCCGCGGGCGTATTCGATGCCGATATTGCGCAGCAAGCGGATCGAAACCAGGTTGCGCGACTTAACCATCGCCTCACGCAGGCGTGTGGGGCCGTAGAATTTCTCGCTGAAGTTCTGTGGCTTCCAGGTTCGTTCCAGTTCCGAGTCCTCGAAAACAATCGGCGCGTCGTTTACCAGGCTGGCTACGGTGTACCCCTTCTCAAGCGCTGCGGAATAAATAAAAGGCTTAAAGCTCGAACCCGGCTGCCGGCGGCCCTGGGTGATCCGGTTAAACTTGCTTCGGGCAAAATCGTAGCCTCCAACCAGTGCCTTGATGTCCCCGCTGTTCGGGTCGAGTGAGATCAGCGCGGATTCCACTTCAGGCAACTGGCCCAGCTTCCAGCTACCATCGTCATGCAGTCGCGCCCGGATGATGTCGCCCGGGACCATGATGTCCTCCACCGCCTCGGGTGCCTGGCCCTTGCGGTCACGGTCGATGAACGGTGCGGCCCACCTCATGTCATCCAGCGCCAGTCCGACCGTTTGTCCGTTACGCAGGAAGACCAGTGCCAGTTCACCCTCCGCCTCAATGACCAAACCGGGTTCAAGGCCTGAGACGGGACGGTGCGGTGACAGAATTTCTGCCCAGTCTGCAGTGGTTGTTTGTTCCGCCATGTCGACATGGGCTTCCGGACCGCGGAAGCCATGGCGCTGGTCATATTCCTCCAGCCCGTTTGATACGGCCAGGTTGGCGGCCGTTTGCAGCCGGCTGTTGATGGTCGTTTTGACCACGTATCCTCCGGTGTAGGCCCTTGATCCGAGTAACTCCAGGGACTTGACCCGGACCATTTCAGCGACGTAGGGCGCGGATATTTCCGCGATGGCTCCATGGTAGTAAGCCCTGTCGGGTTCTGCCTGCGCCGCTTTGAACGCAGCAGCATCGATGTAACCAAGGTCGAGCATGCGGTTGAGGACGTAATTGCGCCGCTCAAGCGCCCTTTCCGGTGATGTGATCGGGTTGATCCTGGACGGCGCCTTGGGCAGGGCGGCAATCATGGCGCACTGGGCGAGGGAAAGCTGGTTCGTGGATTTGCCGTAGTAGACTTCAGCCGCTGCGCCCACGCCATAAGCCCGGTACCCGAGAAATATCTTGTTGAGGTACAGTTCGAGGATTTCGTCTTTATCAAGTTCCTTTTCGATCTTCAATGCAAGGAAGGCTTCCTTGATTTTGCGCGTCCAGGTTTTCTCCGCTGTCAGGAAGAAGTTCCTGGCCAGTTGTTGCGTGATGGTGCTTCCGCCGATGGATTTTTCACCGGTGGTCGCCAATGACCAGACCGCCCGGGTGATGCCCTGGTAGTCAATTCCGGGATGCTCATAGAATCGGGCGTCTTCGCCGGCCAGGAATGCCTGCTTGAGGTATGCGGGCATTTCTTCGACGGTGACCGGAATACGACGTTTCTCGCCAAAGATCCCGATCAGTTTGCCATCTTCACTGAACACCCGGAGCGGCACCTGGAGTTGCACATCGCGCAAGGTCTCGACATCCGGCAAATCCGGTTCGAGCACCAGGTAGGTGATCCCAATCGTTGCAATTCCCGACTATTGAAGAAACCAATATAAAAACGATGAACCAACGGATCAGTTTCTTCACTAGTTATTCCTGCTTTGATATTTTCCGAAACTTGGAACAATTTATTTCAGAAGGAGTAAGATTACGATATTAAGCGGCAAGCATGGAAGCGGCCTGCAGAAAAAAGTGTTTATAAACACACTATTCAGTCTGATCCCTTCGCTCGCCAAACCTGATTATAAAGCCAAGTCGGAGCGTCTCTGTCGATAAAAACACAAAAATAATTCGAAATCGGCATTGAGAATCGAATCAATATCTGTTAAAAACTAGTTCAGGAAGTGTCAATAACCCATTGTCGAACAAAGGATTGAGGGCAATATTGAAAATATTCGGCACCAAATCACCACCCTTAATGGGCTTGGATATCGGGTCTTCAAGCATCCGCTTGTTGCAGCTTTCCCGACATGGCAACTCATATCGAATTGATCATTTCGCGATCGAGTCATTACCACCTGGCGTGATCGTTGAAAAATCAGTCCAGGATATTGAGGCCATTTCAGAGGCGATTCAGTCTGCAGTAAGGAATTCGGGTTCGAATTCCAAGTACTGCGCTGTTGCTGTCTCGGGGTCAGCTGTATTCACGAAGACAATCAGCCTCCCTTCAAACCTGGCAGAGGCGGACATTGAGAGCCAGGTGCAGATTGAGGCCAATCAGTACATTCCATATCCGCTGGATGAGATCAGCCTGGATTTCGAGGTTCTCGGACCTTCAGCCAGGAACGCGGACATGGTGGATATCCTGCTTGCGGCCAGCAAGAACGAGAATGTCGAAAGTCGGCAGGATGCTCTGGAGTCTCTGGGTCTGAAAACCCGGGTTGTAGACGTCGAGTCATTCGCCATGGCCAATGCGTTCGAGTTGATTCGGCGAGCGCGAGGGCATCAGGAGTACCGAGACTGTCGGTATTTTTGATATTGGCTTCGATCTCTCCAGTTTGCTGATCCTGAGGAATGGACGGGTTGTTTACACCCGCGATCATCCTTTCGGCGGTAACCAGCTGATTGAAGAGATCATGCGGCGTTACGACATGACGGCCGAGCAGGCGGGTTTCTTCATGCGTGGAGAGCCTGGCCCCGAGAATTTCGAAGATGAAGTTCTTGAGCCGTTCATGCTCAATGTCGTGCACCAGATCAGCCGCGCATTACAGTTTTACAGCTCAAGTGCTGAATTCTCCAACATCAGGACGATTTTCCTGTCCGGCAGCATGGCGTCGATTAAAGGCCTTGCGGAAGTGGTTGAGCAGGAACTGGGAATCAAGACAGCCGTGGCCGATCCGGTCAGCGGGCTGGAAATGGCCCCGTCCGTGGCGGTCGCTGCCCTGAACAGGAATGCGCCGAACCTGATGATTGCAATGGGTCTTGCACTGAGGGGGTTTGACTGATGGCTAGAATCAATCTCCTTCCATGGCGTGAAGAAGAGCGCAGGGATCGTCAGCGCCAGTTCATGTATTCCCTGATGGGTACGTTGGTGCTGGGCGCCATCCTGGTTTTACTGGTCGGTCTGTTTTTCGATCAACGCATCAGTCAACAGGAATCCCGGAATCAGCATATCCAGTCTGAGATCAATCGGCTGGAACAACGGATTGCCCGTATTCGGGATCTTGAGAACACGCGCAACCGTCTCCTGTCACGCAAACAGATCATTGAATCGCTGCAAGCCAGCCGTTCTCTAACGGTTGAGTTGCTGGACAAGCTGGCCAAGACGATTCCGGTGGGTATTACGCTGACCAATGTTCGGCAGCAGGGTACAAACCTGACCCTGCTGGGTACCAGTCAGTCCAATGCCAGGGTTTCTGCATACTTGCAGAGCCTGGACGAGATGGATCTCTTTGTCAGGCCTGAACTGCAGTATGTGCGGGCGGCAACCAAACCGGCCAGCCGGGTTGAAACTTACGAGTTTGCAATCACTGTCAGGCTTGACAATACCAATAGCGAATCTGATGAAATCGACGTTGAGTCGGTGGGGGCAGGCTGATGCTCAACGAATTACGCGATCTTGATTTCAATGACATCGGCAGTGCACCGACTTCGGTCCGCTATGTCATCCTGGGTTTCCTGCTGGTCGTTATTCTGGCCATCGGTTATTTCCTGCTGATCAAGGCAAAAACTGAACAGCTGGAAATGGTTCAGGGCCTTGAAAACCAGTTGCGGGTGGATTTTGAAGCCAAGCAGGCCAAGGCCGCAAACCTTGAGTCTTACGAGGCACAACTGGCCGAGATGCAGGAACTGCTGGAAACCATGTTCCGCCAATTGCCCAGCAAGACTGAAATGGACAAGCTGCTGGTGGACGTTTCCCAGACAGCCCTGGGGGCAGGAATCGATGTACAGTTATTCCAGCCCAATGCTGAGGCTTATCACGACTTTTACGCAGAGCGCCCGATATCCGTGAGGATGCTTGGCGACTATCACCAGTTTGGCGAATTTGTCAGCGGTGTTGCTTCTCTGCCAAGGGTTGTGACCCAGCCCGACGCACCGTACTCTTCCCAGGCGCCGACTTGCCGCAGCAGCCGCTCCGCATCTTCCGCAACGGTCTCCATGTGCCCCACAAAATTAATGACGGGCCAGTACTTGTCCGTCAATCGCAGACTCTGCGGTCGCCAGTGAGCATTGTTGCAGTAGCGTTCGACAAATTCGAGAAACGCCATCGGTGAGGTTTGGGCACGGGAAATG
>CAVWXL010000032.1:0-138927 GCA_963759035.1 uncultured Gammaproteobacteria bacterium | reverse complement strand
CAGGGAAGCTTCACGATGGAATTCAGTCACTATGACCCGGTTCCACATGACTTACAGCGCCAGTTGGAAAAAGATCACCAGCCGAAAGACGAAAACTAGGCAGTAGGAGCATGAAGATAAACGGGCGCTCCGGCGCCCGTTTTTATTTGTGCGGGAGTTATTACTCGTCAGGGAACGGGTTGGGCTCGATGCTCACGGTGTTCATGATTTTCTTGACCAGGTCCCAACGGCCCTGACGCCATTCGGGGTCGTCTTTGAATTCCCAGCGCTGCTCTCTGACGAAGAAAGAAAACTGAAGCTCATGACTATCGCTGATGGGAATTCGATATATTTCGTGATCAGCCGTGATCTGGGGCTGATTTTCAACTACCCAGGTCAATCCATGGTCATTCCTGAATGGCTTGACCCAGTATCTACTAAAAAACCTTTCTCTTTGTTCCACCGAGTTCGGATCAGTCCCGGACCATCTCTCCTTCCATAAATTAAGTTGGCGCTCAACGCGCTGACCGGAATTTAGATCGAGCAACTTCGATTCCTCCGGCTGGTACTTAAACCATACGTCTAAAGAAAAATCATAGTTTCCTTTCTTGTAAAACCCGCCCCAATATTGATCCCATGTAATATCAGCCAGCCTTGTTACCGGCTGATGTAATGCATCAATATCTATATTGGTAATGATTTCGCGTTTTTTCTTATCAAATTCTGGCCAGATAAGTACATGCTGCCCGCCAGATTTCAGCCGGTCTGGTATCGCAAAGTGAATTTCACGGCCATGACCGTTAATCGTCACTTCACTCCAGTACTGTTGTTCCGGGTCATCCAGCCAGCCCCAGGGATCCGCAGTCATTGCAGCACAGCTGGTCAGGCCAAACATCAAAAGGACTCCCAGGTAATTCTTCATGCTCAGCTCTCCTTTACCGGCCGCAGATGGCTAGTTTGGCGCCCCCGCAAGGCAGGGAATGCGGACTGAGACCCGGGTCGTGAGAAAACAACGCCGGAAACCTCAGCAAAGCAATGGGCAGTTCCAGTGGATTAGATATATTGAGCCCCCCCAGTACATGTACAGCATCTCCGAACTGGGCTCGCGATACAATACCGACGCCACTCTGCTTGGCTATACGGGTGCGCGCAAACCAGGCGTTAACCGGCGCCCCGTGTAATGAAACACCGCCACCGGAAAGACCGGACAGGTTCATGCCGGTCTCTGCTGGCATAACGAAGTGCACTGGCAGTGACAGCTCCTCCCTGGCTATGGCCCACCAGCTGGATTCCGATGATCCCATTCTCAGATATCTGGTGAATCGTATTGGCGAGATTTCGTGCCAGCGATGACTGGGTCCAGCCAGAATGTGCGCCGACAATATCTTTCGATGCTTCGAGTAAATCGGGGAAGAAGCCGTGCGTTGGATTAAAATTCAAAATGTAAGACTGTTTGAGCAAGCCTGCCTGATGCAAATGTGACGTGCCGTTTTTTATCGCCTCTCGAAAACTATTTTTTATGCCGTTTGTGAAAATGACATCTCTACTAGCCAGATCGCTCGCCGAAACAGGGGTAAACCCCTTAATCGCTCCGTCGTCGAGAATCGTTACACGATAAAGACCAGCAGGGGGTCCATTGGGACCGTAAAGATGCTGGTAGTCCGCAACTTCCGGCATAAGGTCCGTTGCTTGCGCCAAAGCACTCCCCGTCTTCGCCGTAGAAAACGCCTGAACAATTCCGGCAACGGCCAATGCGGTAATTGAACCAATCACTGCCCCCTTCAGGGTGCCTGACGTAATTGCGCCAGCAATGAACCCGGTGATGGCGGCCTGACCATAGATATTGGTCAGACCCAGGTGGGTTGCCAGCAGGCCTTGCGGTCCGGGCAACAAGACACTCAGCGCTATGGCAGCAATGACCCGCCCCCAGCGCTTGAAGAATCGCTTGAAGAAATACCCGCTGGGGTCTGTCAGGCTCAGTGGGTTATTCAGTGCGTAAGTGTAGCGATTCAGATTCTGCGTGTTTTCCGGCGCCTGGACGAAAGGATCCGCCTGCAGGAAACGTCCTAGCTTCGGATCGTAAATTCTGCCGTTCATATGAATGACACCCAGGGCATCGACGTGTTCATGACCGGTGAAACCCCTTGTGGTCAATTCGCTCAGCAGGGCAGCGACCGCAGGAGTCAGTGAAGATCTCCAGTTGTTTGCCGTGCGTTCACCGAAGGCGGAATAGTTCATCCAGACCGCCGTTCCAACCTCACCGCTCTCATCCGTCAAATGGTGGATCGAGCCCAGGTGATCTTTGACCTGGTAGCGCGTTGAGCTGACTTTTGTTTCAGGATAGAAATCAGATACCGCCACGCCGGCGATGTGCCTTCTGAAAAAAGCGCTCTCCTGAGTTTCAATGAACTCGGTGCTTCCTGCGTAATGGGTGATCCGGATTTCACCAACCGCAGTCTGATCGATGCGTGATATTCGCTGGTTTCCAACGCCGTAATGGAACCGGGTAAACTGGCCGTCTTTTTCTATCTCCACAGCCTTATCAAAAACGCTGTAGCCGATGTCACGGCCACTGCCGGAGACCTGGTTTCCATTGGCGTCATATTTATAGGAACTTCCGCCCGCACGGGTAACTGCATGTGGTCCCCCAATGCCTTCTCCATACGAGTACGATCCGATGTCGCTTTTCCACGTGATATTGCCGGCGGGGCCATAGGCCATCGCCAGGGTTTGCAGGGGAGTTGAGATCCCGTCGAGCGGCGCCAAAAGCTCTACCCGAAGCAGGCGGTTGAGATCATCGTAGGCAAATGTTTCATTGAGGTCGCGGCCGCTGGATTGGTCATGCCGGCTTTGCAGGTTGCCCAGCACGTCAAAAATATAGTCGACTTCCTGGAGCTCTGCGCCATTTCGGTCAAACGCTTCGAGCTTCTCCAACTGACCCGAAACCGTGTTGTATCTGGCAAACGCTTCCACCCCATTTCCCAGGCGCATGTAGCTGATATTTCCGCGAACATCGACTGCACCGATTTCCTGGTAAACAACACCAGAATCTCCATCTCTGGATTCAATCAACTTATTCAAATATCCATTTGTTTTATAATGATGTTTAATGCCTCTGTAATCACCAGAAGCATCAAATTTCTGGAAGATCCTGCCAAAATTATCAAACGTGGTTTCTTCAGCCAGAAGCAGGCCTGACTGCTCACTGGCGGAACGAACCAGGCGGCCAAATTTATCGTAGCTGTTGTCGATGCGTTGCAGGGTTTTACCGGTCGCACTTTCGTGATACATCACATTGATTGGCTGAGATTTGCCTTTTACCAAATCTGCAGTCGAGTTTTGCCACGAGGTGGTTTCATACTGCTCGATGACATACTCCGTATCCTGCAGGCCAGTAAGCCCGGACAGCTCCCGGCGTGTCGTGACTCGCCCCATGGGGTCGTATTCATAGTCTATGGCCTGTCCTTTGGCATCCAGTTGTCGCACCAGCTCACCCAGGGCATTCCACTGGTATTGCCAATACCCCTTGTCGGGATCGCTAACAGCTATTTTTCTCCCCTGGAAATCATAAAACATCTCCACGGCGGCCTGGTCAGCGCCGATAACTTCCACCAGGTTACCGATGGCGTCATAGTAATACCTGACCCGCCCGCACTCGTGGTCGTACACAGACACCGTCTCGCCCAACACATTCCGGACTTCAAGCCGGGTCTGACCCAGGCCGTTCCTGGTTCTCACCATACGGGGATCATTCATGCCGCAGTGACCGGAAGCGTCTTCTGAATAGTCATGGTCCAGTCTATCGCCGGCTGCGGATGTCATTCGTTTGATACGGCCCAGAGAGTCATAAGCTGATACATTCCAATAACCCGGCTCGCCTGTGAAGTAGGGTTCGGAAACCTGAGCTGCATTGCCCCGCTGGTCAAAAAAGCTGTCAACGTAGATCGCGCGGCCGTCGAATCCACCGGTCATCACCCGAACTTCCCGCCCCAGTTGGTCGTAACAGGTTTGTTGCACTGGCTTGCCACCCCCTTCGGAAACCCTGCGCCAGGCCGTAAATTCGGGGCAATGCTCCCCCCTTCCCCACTGTTTCGTTGAGCGCTCCCAGGACCCCGTCGCAGTCCAGGTTGAAAATGCATGACCCATCGGATCGGCCGATACCTGGGTCAGCACACCATCGATATTGCGCCCCTCAACTGCGAGGCCATGGGCATTCCATTGATCTACCGTCGAAGTGGCCTGGCCGAAGTGATTGACCGCTTTGATCGAAAAACGCCCAAGCTCATCGTAGACCTGCCAACTCCGTCGGGCCGGCATACCTGCGCCGGTAACGGTCGAGGCCACCCTGTTGCCAAAGTCATCCAGCGCATGGTCCGTCACCACACTGACGCCCGGCTTGCCCGGTTCGGTGATTTCACGGATAAACAAACCCGTTGCAGGATCGTACTCAAATCCCGACTTCCTGGTAATCGCCTGCAGCCCGTTGCGTTCATGGATAACGGTGGTTTCCGTGACCCGGTCCAGGACCCACCTGGACAAATCAGGTTCGGCATGCCGGTTCAGCGTAGTCACTCTTAAAAAAACGGGCGCCGACTCATCCGTGTAGGTTTCTGTGATCGATTCACTCAGGCGCCCGTATGAACGGTATAGGTTGTTGGTCAAGGAGAGTTTTTCCAATTGTCCGCGATGCGTATGACTGCGGTCCAGCGTCCGGACCAGAGACGGCCGCCAGGTGTCTTTTCCGCTAACCGTTTCAACTGCCTGCCACTGGTTTGCAGAGAAACGGAGCAGGATGTCATCTTCAACCCCAGCCGGTACTGGCATTTCCAATGCCACCTCCGGCCGGTCAGCTGGAAAACCGGCTTCCGTATCACTTAAGGCATGGAACTTGTTCGCACTACTGCTCAGGAAGCTACTCGAATCAGCCATCAAACCGGAATACGGAAAGCCCTGTTGAAAGCGCTGATTTACCCTGGTTCCAGAAAGTGGATCCCAGGTGATTATCTCTCCAAATCCCAGAAAGCCGCGGCCTCCTGACTGAATCTTGGCGCCCACATAATGATATTCCACGTGACTGCGAGCTGAACTGTCCTCTCGAGTCGGTGCACTTGTTGATACGCTGCTAATGACATAGACAGGCGCCAGAAGATCGAACACAGCAGAACCCTTACCCCAATCGGCGCCGGACGCATCCTGCATGCGCGTATAAACGGATGTGTCGGTAAGCGGTCGATAGCTCAATTCGGTTCTTGCACCCGTCGCTGTTTCGATGGCGGAGATAACATTGTTGGCCTGTCTCGACTTTCCGGTAATCAGGTTGCGGCCTTGATACAGCCGTGTGGTGCTGCTGTTCACTGCTGCATTGCTGAAGTCGATGAACAGGTTGTCGAGCATCCCGTCACCGTCGAAATCGCGCAGGATGCTCGCGTCACCCTGTTCCGTATTGCCATGACGGATCGGGCTGCTTTCTTTTGCTCCGAATCCGGACCCGAGGTGATTGGAGTGCACCACCCAATTCGCGGCAGTGCTTCCGGCCTGGCTTGGGTAGATGAACTCGGGAAACCCGTCACCGTTCAAATCCATGAGTTGGCCAAGCTGGCTTCGAATTCCGTCTGGTGGTTGGGCAATCGGCTGTTGCTCTGAAAAACCCGCCGCCGTGTTCAACTGATAGAACCAGTCATCTGATCCATCACGGAATGCCAGGTCAGCCAGGCCGTCTGAATTGATATCTACGGATGCCAGTTGCTCGATGGCAGGCAAAGTAGACCAACGGGCACAAACCTCCGGCACACTGCACTCGCTACCTGCGGCGCGTGCGATGACCTCTCGAAGCACAAATCGATCTTCACCATCAGACTCAAATACCGCATAAAAATTCGCGATTCCATTTACCTGCCGACTAAAATCAGTTGCATTGAGGTTACAATTGTCAATACATTTCTTATAGTTACGACCAACTCGTGCTATTAAATCCACCCTGCCGTCTCCGTTGTAATCATACGGCAAAGCACCTGCTGCTGACCTGTCAGATACATCTGTAAACAGGCGCTCACCCCCATTGGCTATCCACCCCCCACCGACTGGTTCGTCCGGCAATAAGTCCCTGGGATAGTCGAGCTCAAGCGTGCGGAATGGCAGGAAGCCCATCTCCCCACCCGGCTCACGTTTGTTCAATAAAATGACCAGCTCACCCTTTCCGGAAGTCCCTTCGGTGACCCGTTCGGTTAACAGATCAGCCAGACCATCACCATTAAAGTCCATTATCCGGGCGGTACCTGGCCTGGTCCGGAAACAGCAATCGCTCGCGACGGTAATTTCCTCACCGTACCCGGTTGAATGGGAGAGGCGCCCAACCCACCTGACAGCGCCGTTAACTTCCCGGGGATAGATAACATCCTCGAAACCATCTGCATTCAAGTCGATTGCCAACAGGCTGACCGGCTGATCCTCGTCCACGTCGCCTGGAATTGGATACGAGCCCGGTCCATTGGTGAAGGCGCCGCTTTCCTGAGCGTAGGAAATAGTGAAGAAAAACGAGTTTGTATTTTGATGGACCGGCAACAGATCCGGCCGCCCGTCACCGTTGACATCAGCTATGCCCAGACCCTTCAGATAGTTTGGGAGTGATCCGGGTAAGGCCACGCCACTACCTGCGATCTCGTTCTCACTCTTTATCCAGCTGAACGTCGTTTCAGGGAAACAGATATTTCGCGTTGGATCACTACATTCCTGAATTGACTCAATCACTTTCCGGCCATGCCCATCCTGACCGTAAATCATATTGTACGATCTTAAATACGTAAGATCTTTATCTTGTCTGTATGCCTTCGAAAGTGAATCGACCCGGCTTAACAAGTACTGCCTGGCAAACACAGCACCGCCCAGGTAGGATATCGGCACGTCAATACGCCCCTCTTCATAATGAAACCGGACTTCAGCGTAGGGCGCCGTCCCGGCACGGAAATTTCCGGTATACAGCACCTTGTCCAGAAAGTGCTCAACCGGGCCGGAAAGCGCTTTTCGATAAACAAACTTCATGTAATTGGTACTGCTGTCTTCGAATTGATTCCGCGCCCAGGAGACAATCGTTTTCTCATCATCCATCGCACGCGCCTCCAACCGGGAGTCACTGCTATTGCCGTATTCGCTAACCGAGCCGTCTGGGTGCCAGACTTTGAAATACACAGGCCCTTGTCCGACTTCTCCGAATGAGATGACCCTCAGGAAAGCGTCGATCTCAGTCCGGTACTCTGTGCCATTCATTCCGTATTCACCGGAAATGGCCATCAATCGCTGCCCATCCAGGCAGAATCGATCTGAATAGCTGAAGGAGATAACTTCGCTACCGGCAGGGTTGCCGTGCTCTCTGGTCGCGGCGCAGCGGGTGATCGTGGACAAACCGCCCAGGCTCCAGCCCACCCCGGCGATGTCGTTGGGTGACTGGCTGTTGTATTCCAGACTCAAGGCTGGCGCCAGGCCACCTGATCCCGGCGCGACAAGGATCGGAATGCTGTAATTGGCCGCGCCCCGCGCATCGATCGAAAAGCTCCCGGTGGTGGAGCCTACACCAGCCGATTCAGGATCAAATGCAAACCCCGGATTTGCTTCAGGAGCAGGTGGAACATCCGGGTTTGCGGGCCTTTGCCCCAGGCCTTCCCGGTTGGCCGTGAAGCCGATATCGGCCTGGCCATACATTTGTGTCCGAGCGAGATTTACCGGAATGGCTCCCCGGTTTCCTGTGGTCGAAATATAGGTACTCCCCAGAACAGTAATGCCGGCATAAGTTTCCGGCAGATCGACTGCCGAGTAGTAAGAACCGCCCGACCCCTTCAGGTAAACGGCAACAGTAAACTCTTCACCAGCGGAGATTTCAACCGGCGGTATGGCAACATAATTCCATTCATTATTACCATTCACCATAGCCTGAGCCAACAACTTGCCGGTACCACGCGCAAAGAGCTTTACCCTTTTGTACCCATCGAACAAGCCACCCAATTCATGCACAAAGCCGTCCACCTCGGGCCGGAAGTGGTAGCCCATGGCATAGTCAAACGGCCTTCCGGTAACCAGCTTTCCGGATCCGGCAGCATTCTCGCCCCAGGGGTGCCGCAACTCTCCACCCGTGGATTCCGGATCAGGCACAGTCCAGCTGATTTCATCACTCCAGGCGCTACATTGCTCGCCGGCCATACCCATTGAGCATGCTCTTACCTGATAAAAGTATTGCCCGTATGGCCCTGAGACGTAGTTGAAGTCCTTGAGCAACCCCATTCCGGACTCAACGCGGTAAACAGCAAATTCTCCGGTTGGTTTCTGTTCCTCCAATTCAAACCATTCAACATCGCCGGGAGCGTCATGGCTCCATTGAACCCGGAATAGCCCTTCTGGTTGATCAAGCCAGTCGGCATTGAGACTGTGCGGGCCAGGAAAGCCGACGTCATCCACATCCAACACCGTTGATTGCGCGATGAGTGCAGAGCCGGCCGATGGCCCCATACGCAGCTCGAAGACATGGGCTCCAGGTTGATCCAGCAGCACTTCCTGATCCAGCATGGCCGGGGACGTTGAGCCCGCCAACAATCGCCTTTCGCCGGTTGACTGGTTGTAATCAAAGGCACTGGCGGATGAGTAGTTTCCGTCGGTGAACCAGCTGATCAGAACCCGGCAATTTAGTGATATATCACTAATCTCACAGCGCGAAACCGGCTCTGTGACATAAATTCGGTGAAAACTGGCCACTTTCTGCATGTTGGCAGGAGCCCCTTCACTACCGAGTTTTACCGGGCCGGAAGGCAGGTCAAGATCAAACCAAAATCGCCCCTTTTCGAACCCGTCAAAAATGCGTGTCCCATTGCGGTTGTCCGGGCTCGCTGGCTGCGTGGAATCACACCCGGAATTTTCAAACCTCAGAGCACCTGTGGAGTCCGGGGCATAGCCCTCTGATACCCGGTAAAAACACAGATCGGTTGCAGTGTTTGAAGGAACCTCGCTATTGGCCGCCTGGATCCAGGCCGCGTCTCCCATGGAATCGCTGTATAGAATCTCAATCGCTTCGCTAAATGAACCAATATTGTCCACCACGGTATAGCGTGCATCTCCTTCTCTCTCCCAAATACCAGAGTAGTGAGAAATATTGTTTTCGGCACCTTCCTGAGAGCCCACCAGGTTTTCAATCGGATCGATATCCGACAGTCGCTGAAGCTTGAAATCAACAGTCCAGTTAACGACAGCGCTATCACTGGAATCCCCAAAAGAAACACTCGCCGAGCCGACTTGGACTTCCAGGCCGTTACGGGTGATATAGACGCCACCGGCATAGTCTTGCGGCCCCGTCTGCACCAGCCTCAGCCGGGCAGCAAGCGGCCTGTAATCCTCATAGACCCAGCCAGCCGGCGATTCGACAAAATGACGGCTCTTGGCTTCATAGGTGTACCAGAGGCCAAGCAAGTCGTATTCATTTCCATGAAGCGCATGTGACTCAGGAAGAGCGAGCCGGTTGGACCAGTAGAAGCTCCAGCCGTGGCCGCCCCTGGCTGGGTTGTACCACAAACCCGGCCTCAACTCGTCCGGACCGCCAACCACGTTGACCTGCGTTCCGCCTTCAACTCCGGGCTGCGCAAGAGCATCCGTGCCGGTTTCCGATTCTACCTCCTGGAGTAACCCGCAATGACAGGCCACTGGATTTTGGACCACAAACCGGAGCATTTCCCGGGACGTCGGCGCATTCCTGAACTCGAAACAGGTAGTCACCGGGCTCCACCCGGAAACACGGTTACTGCCTGCCCTTCAACAAAACTGATGTGCTCCTGCCCTCCCCTATCTTCGGTCAACCTGAACAACATGCTGTCAGACCCCGTTGCGGCCACCCACTCAAGACGGGCATAACCATCGTTTGACGTAAGCTGTTGATCTGATACCCAGCCCGGAGGCGCCAGGCTGGTGAACCCTGAAGCCAGGGCTTGCGGCTGAAGGGAAACCATCCCTGCAAGAAATGCTGCCATGACCTTAACGACCAGTTGAAGCGAATGAACTGCGAGACCCCGTGAGACGAACATAACTCCCCCCTGAGCACGGCCGGAAACGGCCGCACTCTTGCGCTTGCAAAAAGCGGTGGCGTGTTGATGAATGCTCTGAACCCTGCCGGCTGGCTGGTTCCTGGCATTCCCCTTTACGAGATCAATCTAAGCGCAGGCTGCTAAGCCCAGGCAATGGCAAAATGGATAGATTTACGGGTCAACCGAAAGGACTGTCATAAGGTGGTGGGATTGTCCTACGTGAAGGACGCAACGCGGCCTCCAGCGAGCGTATAATTAATTGCAGAAACGAGGAATTACGCCAATGAACCGTGTTTCCACCATCATCTCTCTTTGCCTGCTCGCCGGTTCGGTCCAGGCGACTTTCGAGCTCCAGGATCCGGCCAACCAGATAATGGATGAGCTGGAAAAGGAGCAAGAGGAAAAAACGGAGCAACAAAGCGATAGCGCTGGAAACTCAGCTACACAAGCCAACCACCAGGCAGGCAACACGCCGTGCAGTGATTTCGTGATCTACCAGATACAGGGTGGCCGGAACTACCGTGAAAGCCTGGATTGGATGGTGGGCTTTATCGAGGGCGCCAGATATCTGCAGGCCGGCCCCCAGGGCATCTCAGGCCACAGCGTCATGGTAGATAAGAGCGCCGTTTCCGCGTGGACTGTCGGATATTGCCTGGATAACTCCCAGGATGAGCTGGTTGAGGCTGCCGTTGTTTTTATCGAGGAATACAGCGTAACAAATTGATTCAATAGGAAATCACCAACTAATATATCAGATCAAACCCTCCTGATTCTGCAGAAACTCCAGCAGCGCCCAAGACGCTACATCGCCCTCAAACCAATTCGGATGCCCGGGGTCAATGCTTTGGCGCCATGCAGAGATAGCCAGCGATCCAACCAGTCTGCCGCAGATTAACGGGAACAAAACGGATTCCTCCGCATCGCTTAACGGCCGTAGTTCCTTGTATGCACGGGTCACGATGGCTGCAGCTTCAAGCGGATCGGCCCTGTCCATCATGATATACGCCAGGCAAATGGCCAGGTCGCAAATTGTCGGGTTGAAACAACTGTCACCAAAATCCAACAGGCCAATAACCCGGTCGCCCTGAACCATGATATTTTCGCGGTTCATATCACCGTGGATGAACTGCCAGGGCAGCGAGCCCAGGCGTGGTTTTACCTGCTCCCAGGTATCAAAACCCCAGCGCAACAACGCCTGTTTGTCGGGCTCCTTAATCAGTTCAATCTTGTCTCGGTGCTGCGCGGCTTCGGCCAGGTTCCAGCGATGATTCCGGTGCGCCGCGGGGGAATCGAAACCTTGCATGGCGAGATTGTATTCAGCGAGGGAAATACCCAGATTTTCTAGTAATTCCTCTGATATATCAGAAATATCCTCCAACAAACATCCTTCAATAAAGGTAAGTATTCTAAGTCTTTCAGATTGTTTTGTATGTATTTTTATTCCGGTTTCTATTTTCTTACTATTGTTTTTGACTATTTGCGGTAACTGGAGCCTGAATCCGGCTGAAATCGCATATTCCATGGCCTGGAATTCCATCTCAACCACCGCGGAAGGCATATCCTGATCTACGATTTTTACTACGTATGTTTTGCCCTTCACGGTCGATAGACGATAGTTCAGATTTTCCCCTGCCAGGCGCTCCAGCGTACCCTGTAAGTCGTAGTTCACGGCAAGGCATTCCAGCACGGTAGCTTCTATAACATCAATGGTCATACAGATCTTCCTTTGGGTGACCTATTATCGGTTCTTTTTGCTTCCCGAGGGCAAAAATCGAGCCCGCCAGATGGTCCAGAATCCACGATCCCGGTCACTGCCATATCGGCAGTAGGCTATTGAATTACGTGCAACTCATAGCGGTTTGACGTTAAAATAGCCGGCAACCACGCAAGGCGGGGACCGACGAGGGATGAAAAAAAGAACCCTGAAGGTTATCGGAGTCATCTGCCTGTGCCTACAGGCCACCCCGGTTTTCTCCGCAACAAATGCACAGCAGAAGGCTGAGTTCGATTTAGCCGAGCAGTTTTCCACTTACTTTGACAAGCTGGTCGCAGAGTCCGGCGTCACCGGCGCTGCGTTTGCGGTAGCTACCCCTGAGGGCATCATCAGAATCGGCACGGCCGGTTACACCGACACCAGCCGCAAACAAGCCATTAACGAAAACACCGTTTTCCGGGTCGCCTCGGTTTCCAAGACGTTTGCCGCAGGCTTAACCGGAGTGCTGGTTGACGAAGGCGAATTCAGCTGGGAAGACCCGGTGGTTTTTTACGTCCCGGATTTCCGGATCAACGGCAACGCCGGAAAAGTCCGGATTCGCCATGTACTTGGGCAGAGCACGGGCCTGATTGCCCACGCCTATGACAACCTCATTGAAGACGGCCTGTCGATGGATCGGATCCAGGACCAGTACGTCAAGCTCTCTTATATATGTTCACCGGGAAAGTGCTACTCCTACCAGAACAGCATCTTCAGCCTGATCGAGCCGGTCATCGTGGCGACCACCAATCGCTCGTACACCGAGCTGATGAACGAGAAGATCTTCGAGCCGCTCGATATGCGCACCGCATCGGTGGGCTACACATCGTTTATCAATAACCCCAACCGCGCACAGCCGCATGTAAAAAGCCGCGGCCAGTGGAAGACCGTGAAGGTCAAACCCAATTATTACCGAGTCGCGCCTGCCGCCGGTGTTAACGCCAGTGCACTGGATATGGGCAAATGGCTGACCGCGCAGATGGGCGGCAACCCGTCCGTGATGAATCCGGAAGTGGTGGAGACGCTCACCCGCCCACGCATCAAGACCGTCCGCGACACGCGGCGTAAGTATTGGCGGGACATGCTATCGGCTGCCCACTACGGCCTGGGCTGGCGGGTTTACCAGCTGGGCAACCATGAAATCGCTTACCACAGCGGCTGGGTGTCGGGTTACCGGGCTGATATTGCCTGGTCAGAAGAGCACGGGATTGGCATCGTGGTGTTGATGAACGTGGAAGGCAACAGTATCAGCGAGTTGACCACGACCTTCTGGCAAATGGCTTTCGATCAGTTGCAGCCTGAAATCAAGGTGGCTGGCACGGAGCTCAAGGGCACCGCCCTGCCCGGTTCACCCTGAACGCGGTTCCGGCTCTACCGGCGCCACCGCCGACCAATCCTCGAACCGCTCATTGAGAATGCGATAATCCTCGTCATCATCGACATCGAGGCTCAAGCCGCCGTAAGGTGTGATAACGATTCGAATAGCACCCCCCAGCACATCCCCGCAACACCTTTCCGCATCGGCCGTTTTATTAAATTGCCTTAACCAGCGGTAAAGCCGACCCTGGTTTTTCGATACGATCAGCGTCAATTGCAGGCGCAGGGTAAACCAGGCCGCCCGCCAGCCACCGGACTGGCCAAGGAATTTCCAGACCAATATGATCACGTTCTTCAGCTTTTCGGCCTTGCGGTGAGCAAATCCGATCTCCAGGAACTGCTGGTTATCAAGCGTGCGCGGGCGACCCACGTAAATGTTGGCCAGCCGTAGACGGCTTTCCCTGAAGTTCACATAAGGCCGCCGAATTCCATCCTTGCCGTGGTCGGCATAGAAGTTTTTCAAGGATGCTTCCTCGGCCACGCCAGCCAGCAGAGCGTACTTGACCGTCGACCTGCTGTCCTCATCAGCGCAACGGGTGACAAAATCATCTATTGCTGCCGCAGAAATAATTGGCAGATCGCAGGAAATGAACAACAGGGGACGCAACGGGTCGTCGCTGCCATGTTTTTGACGGTAATGCGCTTCGGAAGCACCGACGGCCGCCAGTGCGTTGGATACCAGGCCGCCGGACTGTTCAACAATAATGACCTCGTCAGGTAAACCACCCAGCACGGCACTCAATCGGTCATGCGGTCCCACCACAAAGACTTTTCCGATGACTGAAGCCCCCAGCAGCGAATTGACCACGCGACGCACCAGCACCTCGCCACCGACTTCGAGAAAGGCCTTGTTCTGGTCCCTGATCATCCGCTTGGGGTTGCTGTCTGTACCGGCCAGCACGATGGCGTCCAGCGGAGCCGGATAGGCGGGAATGGGTGCGCTATTCATACTGCAAAAATGCCACCTATCGGCTCAGTATTCAATAGCCAATCGAGCCGAATAAAAAAACCCCGCGATAGTCGCCTACCGCGGGGTTTCGTTTTAACGCTTGTCAGCTAAGGCTGATCAGACAAAACGCCTGAATCCAACCATGCCCAGTCCCAGCATCAGCAGGGCCATGATGGCCAAACCATACTGGTTCAGTGTTGGGATGCCTTCGAAGAAAACCGTGTTGGTGATGGTGCATTCTGAAGTCTCACCAGCGCCGATCTCTCTCGGACCGCAATCGTCGATAGATTCCACACCAGACTGTTCTGAAGTTTCTTCAGCCGAGCAGGTGGCCGGACCCATGCTGGTGTCAATTTCAACCTCCAGGGAATCATTACCTGCGACAGTTCCGTCATACATCCAGTCGCCAAACCCTGGTGGCATTGGCATACCACCTGGGGCATCCTCCGAACCCTCGTCGTCATCGTCCTGGTAACCGCCCACGATTTCAGCATCGCAGGTAATGGTTATTTCAGCGACACGAATGACTTCGTCGCCACCGCCTACTTCACTCACTTCCCAAACTTTGTTCACGATAAAGGTGGCATCATCAGCTTCATTCGATATTGAGCATCGGTAGAAACCGCCTGTTACGTCTTCCCATTCACAACCTGCTCCGCCGTTTAGTACCGGTGTATAGCCGGCAGGGCCGCCGCTTTCTGTCACGGCGCAATTAGCACCGGTGTCTGGAATATCGGTTACTACAAATGTCACGCCGGCCGGATCGCCACCATCAATGGTGAAGTCCTGTTCCAAAGGCAGGCCGCCGTTACAGGTCAGCACTACATCAACAGGATCCGTACTCCCATCGTCGAAAGTCTTGACTACGTTGAATCGAGCCGTGCCCTCTTCACCAACCAAACCACCGGCATAAGTCGCGGCTGAGTACAGTGCGGCGTCCCACTCTGCTCTTTCAACTTCAGTGTTTCCGCAGCACCAGTCCCAGGACAAATATCCGACCATGCCGCTGCCCGATTCCTGCACCATTACGTCAACCCAGGCGCCTGGATCCAGGCTTACGTATGCGACTAATGCACTGCCTGAAACACTAGCTGGAGTCGAGTGAGCCGTGATCACTCAATGAAACCAGTTCTGCTGGTGCTGAATCGAAACTGGTGCCGGCAGTCGCCGCTTGTTTGATCGTGTTGGGAAAACCGGTGCTGTGTTGGTTCCCAATCACCATGCTGGTTCCGAGAACGGAGTTCATCACGTCGACATTGGGTTGGTCACGAAGCGTTAACAACACGCCCCCACCGGAGACCCAGGTCGCTATATCGGTGACCGTTCCAGCAGCAACGGAGCCGACACCAGAACCCTGTCCTATCCAAATGACATCAGCACTGGCAATGGCTGTGGCCCATTCTGCATCGCTGCTGGCGACAAACCCTGTTGCAGCGCCACCCAATGACGATGCCAGAAGGTTGGCAGCCGTAGCAACTGCGGTCGAGTGAGAAGCATTACTTGAATAATAAACAGACTGTGCGAACAGCGGGGTCGCTGCCAACATCAGAATACATAGCATTAAAAAACGTTTCATGGCGCACTCCAAAAGAAAATATAGAATAATTGTGAATTATTATTTTTAGCGCTGAAATTTTATCGTCATTGACACGCCTTTACAAGAAATAAATCACGTTTCGTCCGACAAACGCCCCGAGCGCAACACCGGCAACACCCAGTAAATAACATCCGGCACCGGAAACGCTTCTTTCAGCGCTTGCAACACCTGCTCCAGCACTGCCTCATCAAGCACCACCTCAAACTGGATGCGGTCACGGCGCCCGGCGACCTGCTCGGCGATGCTCATCGAGCCGACCTGGCCATGGCCGCGGGTGGGGTAGGACTGGTAGCCGCGGATTTCTCCGGAGGCCAGCAGCAGGTCCACAACATCTTCTTCCAGGCCGGGGGGGATATTCAGCCGTAACATGCATTCGGTTGTCACTTGAGCTTACCTCGTAAAGCGCCGGTACAGCACCGGCAGGATAAACAGGGTCAGGGCGGTACTGGTGACCAGGCCGCCAATCACCACGACGGCCAGCGGTTTCTGAATCTCAGAGCCGGGACCTGTAACGAACAGCAAGGGCACCAGGCCCAGCGCTGCGATCGACGCGGTCATCATCACAGGCCGCAATCGCCGCTCGGAGCCTAATCGCACTATCTCATCGACGCTCAGCCCACGGCTGTCCAACTGGTTGAAGTAGCTGACCATGACCACGCCGTTCAGCACGGCGATACCCATCAGCGCGATGAAGCCGACAGATGCCGGAACGGACATGTAATGTCCGGAAATAGCCAGCGCCAGCACGCCACCAATCAGCGCCAGCGGCACGTTGGCCAGCACCAGGCCGGCCTGCATCACGGATCGGAAGGTCGAGAACAGCAGCAGGAAAATCAGCACCAGGGCCACCGGCACGACCATCATAAGGCGCCGTGCAGCACGTTGCTGGTTCTCAAATTCACCACCCCACTCCATGTAGAAGCCGGGCGGAAGCTCGACGGTGTCCTGGATCGTGCGTTGCGCATCTTCCACGAAACCGACCAGGTCACGGCCCTTAACGTTGGACATAACCACCACGAAGCGGCGGCCCTTTTCGCGCTTGACGGCGACCGGGCCTTCCACCCGCTCGATCTGCATCAGCGTGGACAGTGGCACGTGGCTCCCATCCGGCAGGTTGACCAGTTCGGAGCTGAATTTATCCAGCGGGTCACCGTCTGCCTGCGAATAACGCAACACGATCGGCACCCGGGCCGAGCCCTCGATGACCGTGCCGACCGGCAATCCCTCGACCATTACTTTCACATGGTCCAGCACCTGCTCCAGGTTCACGCCATAGCGCCCGATCATCTCGCGCTGCGGGCGCAGCACGATGTACTGCATGCCTTCATTGACCGTGGTGAGCACATCGGTGCTGCCCTCAATGCCCTCGAGTGCCTGCGCCACCTGCCCGGCCAGACCATTCAGCGCATCCAGGTCGTGCCCGAAAATCTTGACGGCAAGATCGCCGCGTGAACCGGTCAGCATCTCCGACACGCGCATGTCGATCGGCATCGTGAATCCATAGTTGATACCGCGGAATTGTTCCAGCACCACGCGGATGGCTTCTTCCAACTCGTCCTTGCTGTCCATCCGCCATTGCTCTTCAGGCTGTAACTCAAGGAACATGTCGGTCTCGTTCAAACCCATCGGGTCCATGCCCAGTTCATCTGATCCGACACGGGCAACCACGCGGCGGATTTCCGGTACCTGCGCCATCAGCGCTCTTTCCACCGCCAGGTCCAGCTCGACCGAGGTTTCCAGATTGATCGATGGGAGTTTCTCCAGCTGGATAATGATGTCGCCCTCGTCCATGGTCGGCATGAAGGTCTTGCCGATAAAGGGAAAGGCCACCAGCGAGGCCAGCAGCAGGATACCGGCAGGAATCAGCACCAGGCTTTCGCGGGCCAGCGCCTTGTCCAGCATCGGCCGGTACCAGGCCAATAAATGTCGGGGTAGCCAGGGTTCTTCATGACCGCCGGAAGTAATCAGGAATGAGGCCAGCACCGGAATGATCGTCAGCGATAAGACCAGCGAACCCGCCAGCGCATAGACTATGGTCAGCGCGACCGGCCGGAACAGCTTGCCTTCCAGTCCCTGCAGCGACAACAGGGGCAGGAATACAAGGATGATGATCAGGATGCCCGAGGTGACCGGCACGGCCACGTCTTTGACCGCTCTATATATAATGTGTAGCCGCGGCAGCGCCTGCTGATTCGCCGTGGCCATCCTGGTGACGATGTTCTCCACCACCACCACCGCTGCATCCACCAGCAGGCCGATGGCAATCGCCAGGCCACCCAGGCTCATCAGGTTGGCGGACAGGCCGGTCAGTTTCATCGCAATGAAGGTGACCAGGGCCGACAACGGCAGGATCAAGGCCACGGTCAGCGCCGAGCGGATATTTCCGAGGAACAGGCCCAGCAGGATCAACACCAGAACAACGGCTTCCACCAGGGCTGTGGAAACAGTAGCGACTGCGCGATTGACCAGGTGGCTGCGGTTGTAGAACGTGCTGATCGTGACATGCTCTGGCAGGCTCTGCTTCACTTCCTCAAGTTTGAGTTCGATGCCCATGATGACATCACGCGCGTTGGACCCGCGCAGGCTGACCACCAGCCCCTCGACCACTTCGCCGATGCCGTTCTCACTCACGGCCCCGTAGCGCTCCAGGCTGCCCAGTGACACATCCGCCACCATCCCTACAGTAATCAGTCTGCCGTCACGGTAGGCAAGCGGTGTCTCTTCGATAGAAGCGATATCCTTCAATGCGCCTTCCGAGCGCACCAGCAGGCTTTCTTCTCCCCGGCCCAGACGGCCGGCGCCGTCGTTCTGGTTGTTCATCTCCAATGCTTCGGACAGGTCACCGGTGGTTATCTGCAGCGCCAGCATGGCGTCAGAGCGCGGCGCGATGCTGTAGGTCTTGACCAGGCCACCCAATGCATTCACGTCTGCCACGCCCGGCACCGTGCGCAGGGCCGGCCGGATGGTCCAGTCCAACAGGTAGCGGCGCTCAGCCAGGGATAACTCCGGGCTGTCGACGGTGAACATATACATCTCGCCCAGTGGTGTGCTCATCGGCGCAAGTCCACCACTGATTCCGGGTGGCAGCGAATCCTGCACGGCCGACAGTCGCTCTGCTACCTGCTGACGCGCCCAGTAGATATCCGTACCCTCTTCGAAATCGACGGTGATATCGGTCAGCGCGTACTTGGCCACCGAGCGCAGCATGGTCTGGCGCTGCACGCCCAGCAACTCGACTTCGATCAGCCGGGTGATGCGTGATTCCACTTCCTCCGGGGTCATGCCGGGCGCTTTCATGATGATCTTCACCTGGGTAGGTGAAATATCCGGGAACGCATCGATCGGGATGGTGTGAAAAGCCCACCAACCTGCTGGAATCAGCAGGGCCACCAGCAGCAGCATCAACAAGCGCTGGGTCAGCGAAAACCGGACCAGGCCAGCCAGCGACATCAGCCGTCTCCCCCGCCCATGCCGACACTCATGCCTTTAAGGACGGCCGTGCCGCGCACAGCCACCTGCTCACCTGCGCTCAAGCCGTCCAGCACGATCCACTGCCCGCTGCCGGTACTGCGCACTTCAACCTTGCGCGGCTCGAAACCGGAAGCAAGTTGCACATAGGCCACGTCGATCCCCTCCAGTTTTACCACCGCGCTGGAAGGAACGGTCAACAGGCTGCCGCCGGACTGAACGCTCCAGCGGGTCAGTTGCCCTGGCATCAGGCCCTCAAGGCCAAGGGGTTCGGCCCGCACCCGCACGGTCTGGGTTTTCGGATCTATCACGTTTGAAACCATCACCAGCACGGCCTGGTTGTCGCCACCCTGCCGGCTAATTTGCATGCCTTCGTCCAGATACGCTGCTGCCGAGCTCGACAGGATGCCTTCCAGTATCAGCTTATCCATTTGACCCAGCCTGGCCAGCAACTCGGTGCCTTCCAGGTGGTCGCCCAGCATTGCCGGACGCTCCAGCACCACTGCATCGGCCGGCGCACGCAGCGTGATACCCGGGGATACTTCCATTTCCTGCGACAGGCGCTTTAGATCCTGTTCGTTGAATCCGGCCAGCATCAGTTCCGCCCGCAGACCGGCGAACTCGGCCTTCGCGGTATCGTGTGCGTAGCGGGTTTCCTGCCAGCGGCGGCCTGAAATGGAGCCCGCATCGCTGAGTTTCTTATCCCGCGTCCAGACCGATTCCTGCAGATTCATCTCCGCTCCCGCCTTCAGGTATTCTCTTTGCAGGACAATAACTTCCGGGCTGCGAACCGTCATCAAGGGGTCACCGGCTGTTACCTGGTCACCCACCTGCACGAAAGCACGGTACAAAATACCCGGGAAAGGTGTCTTGATGGCCCATTCCCCATCAGGTGAAAATCCAACCCGCAAGGTCAGCTCTGCGGTTTCGCCGCCTGCTGCGAGTATCACCTCCTGGACTTCAATGCCCAACAAACTTTGCTCTTCTGCGCTCACCTCCAGCACTTCGGCCTGGACCGACAGAGTCACCCCCATTAAAACCAATAGGCCGAACAGGCCTTGAGCTGATGATTTATTGATTTTCATAGTGATTCTCCGACAGCCTGGTTATAAGCAGCAACGGCGGCGTCCTGCTGCAGCAACAGCAATTCGTGTGAGCGCTCGATTTCTTTCAGTTGGGACAGGCGCCGCAACCACTCCTGCACTGAAAATTCGCCCAGTTCAAAAGCCAGTTTGTCCAGCCGGTGCCTTTCGCTTGCTGCTTCGATCATCAGCCTGGAGTTATCCAGTTGCAGACCGGTGGTATGAAGGACGTGGCGCGCCTCGTGCAATTGCAGGTCTAGTGCCCGCCGGGTTTCGATCAGCTCGGCCTCAGCCCTGGCCAGGCCCTCGTTCGCCCGTGCAATTTGTGGCCCCTGCTTTGGAGACCTGCCCAGAGGCACGGCCAGGCCAATACCCAGTGCATCCACATCGGGGCTGGTGCGGTCACCGCTGAAGCCCCGCCAGAACACCTGCAGCGATGGCCTGGACGAATTGCCCTGGCGGCTGACCTCGGTTGCCGCCGCTGCTTCTGCATAACGCTCCATTGCATACTGCAAGGCCGGGTGGTTCTCACGAATCTCCTGTTCGCTGCTCTGCTTTTCTGATATCTCGGTCGGTGCCTCGACCAGGCCCGTCAATGCCTGGTACTCCCGGGCCGCATCCTGGTATTCCGCCTCCAGGGTCATGGTTTCAGCTTTCCACAGGGCCAGTTCCTGCAGGGTGGCCAGTTGATCTGCCCTGGAAAGGTCTCCCACCTCGGTAAACAGGGTGACTTGCTCGAGCAAATCCGTTAGTCGCTGTTCTTGCTCCATGGCCAGTTCCCACTGGCGCTTTGCCAGCACCAGGTTCCAGATTCGTTTCCTGAGTAAAGCACTCACCCGCCAGCGGAAATCTGTGGTCCGTGCCAGCTGTGCCTGGGACGCGGCCTCCCCGAGCCGGGTCTGCGCACTCTTCTCACCGGGCAACCAAAGGGGAACCGACAAAGCCACCTCATTCTCATAAGCGCCGATGTCATCGAAAGCATTGTCACTCAGGTGAAAGCCACCCACTTCGGGGGCTTCGGGAAACCAGAATCTGCCTAGTTTCTGCTCGGCCTCGACAGTGGACTGTGCTGCCTGTAAAACGCCGGCCCTGGGATGTCGCTGCAAGGTGGTGTCAAGCACCGCAGCCAGGGTCATCTGGCTGTCAAACCGGATGGCCACCTCTTCGTGTTCCGCAGCAGCCATGGCGACACCGGAGAACAGCGAGGCTGCCAGGCCGAACCGGCAAATGGCCCTGATTGATGGTGAAATACAACGCACGAGGTCAGCCCTCCAGCATAAGTGGGATCGCGAAAGCACGCGACTCTGATTGATCTGGGCCGAAACTGGAATCCGACATATGTCTAAATGGCACACATGGTACATTTGTCCCCTGCCAATATTCATTATTAGCGCCTTCAGAACCCGGTTCATATGCTGTACGTCAAAGAAATAATGATTACGGTTCTGCCCGGCCTGGTTTATCGAGGATATTCTGTAACCATGAAAAAACTGATTGCTGTACTGGCATTAATCGCGCTCTTTTCCCACTCTGCCCTGGCGGCAGAAGGCGTTGCAGGTAACCCGGTAAATGCTGAGCTTGCGTCACGCTTCGCCCGACTGGCGCTGGATTGCGTTCACCGGGAGTACCCGAACAAGATCGGGCATGTGCTCAACAGCGATGCGGATGCCCGCACGCCCTCGTCCCTGCACCCGGTTTTTTATGGCTGTTTTGACTGGCATTCGTCGGTGCATGGCCACTGGTTGCTTGTACGCCTGTTAAGAACCGTCCCGGCTGACCAGATGCCGGTGGAACTGCGCAGCGAAATCGTCAACTCGCTGAACCAGAGCTTCACCGCTACGGGCGTGGCCGAGGAAGTTGCATACTTCCGCGGGGAAAACCGGAAATCATATGAGCGACCCTATGGCGTCGCGTGGTTTTTGCAGCTCACCGCCGAGTTACGTGAATGGGATGACCCGCGGGCTGACGCCTGGCTCGAAATCCTGCTGCCGCTGGAGGTGGTGATCGTCGAACAGATCGTGTCGTGGCTGCCCAATCTGGCCTATCCCATCCGGCTGGGAACCCATAACCAGAGCATGTTCGCTTTCGGCTTGATGCTGGATTGGGCGCAGGCCTCCGGCGACACTGCAATGGCCGAGATGGTCACAGAACGTTCTCTGGCTTTTCATAGCGCTGACCGCAATTGCCCGCTCGCTTATGAGCCTTCAGGCGAAGATTTTCTCTCCCCCTGCCTGATGGAAGCCGACCTGATGCGGCGAATTCTTCAACAGGACGAATTCTCCGAATGGCTGAGCGGCTTCATGCCGCAGATACCACTCGACGGCAGCGGTGACTGGATAGCGACCGGGATCGTCAACGACCCCACCGACGGTAAGCTGGTACACCTTGATGGCGTCAACCTGTCGCGAGCCTGGAACCTTCGGGAAATTGCCCGCGCCCTGCCCAATGCAGATCCACGGCGGCCATCCCTGATGGCGGCCGCAAGCGTACACGCCAATGCCGGTATTGCCAATGTATCGGCCGAACACTACGAGGGCAGCCACTGGCTGGCCAGCTTTGCGACCTACCTGGTCACTGAAAGAGGCCAGCCGGACTAGGCGCCTGACGAATCTTTCGATTGGTCTGCCGGCTCCCTGGCCGGCAGACTCTTATTGTGCTCTTTCAGGTGCGCCTTTACGTCAAAGAAAATTTTCAGGCCAATCACGGCTATGATCACCGGCCCCGCCTGCCCCAGCACCATGCTCAGCCCACCACCCAGGATCAACACCAGGTGCATAAAGATGATGCGGTTGTAGGGCTCTGACATCTGGTTGGAGACGGTCCGGTTACGGTACTCATCCTGGCCGAAGAAATTGCTGAAAAAGGAATAGGCGTGGCTGATAAACAAGGCTAGCAGCGCCGGCCACAGCGCAACGAACAGTGCCGCCACATCGGCCAGGTCACCTGCCGAATCGTTCATGCCCGCTATGCCCTTGACGAATAGTATATAAATGAACAGGAAATGGACCGCCATGAAGCCGCCGAAATGCCCCATAAAAAAAGGTACCGCAACCAGTGCGAACCAACGGCCAATCAGGATGATCTTGCAGACATTGAAAAATCCTATAACGGCACTTTCTGCCCAGTAGAGAACCATCACGTCACTCAGCTTCCAGCCAAAAAACACAGCACCCACCACCGGCACCAGGTTGGCGATGATCAATAACAGGGTCGATGGGGAGGCCAGTGTGAGGGGACCGGTTGATATCACTGCCGGACCGGTTTTTGTAGCCAGGGGTGCAACCGGTGCAGGTTCGGGTTTGAGTTCGGGTTCCCACTGGGGTTCCAGCTCTTCTGGCAGCGCCTCGCCATGTCTGACCGCCTTTCCACTGACCCTGTGGATACTGGTGCGGACTTCCGTCAGTTCTTGGGCACTCACGTCCGAGCCAAAAGCCACTGAATTTGCGCCGTAGTCAAAAACCAGGTGGGTCCCGCGCCATGAGGATCCGGATTTCTTTTCCGGGGTTTCAAGGCGCAGGTTGCGCATCATGGTAACGTCGTACACCGCGGACAGGCCCAGGAAAGGCAAACCCAGGATAAGCTCAACCCGGCCGGGCCGCACCAGCAGCACCTCGCGGCCAAACAGCATCAGCACCAGGATGGACGTCATGATCAGGGGCGCCATTGACCAGCCCAGTAGCCAGGCACTCATGAAAACGATCCCAACCAGGTCAAACAAGGAGTTGAACTGCCCAAAACTGCTGCTAACCTGGTTGAACGTGGCAAACGTTGGTACCAGGAACACCGCATCCATGGCAGCCAATATGGCAATGGCAACCCATGAACGCCTGAATCTCCAGACCCGTCGATGACCCTCCGCGCCGTTCATGATCCCCGTGCCAATTTTGAAACCGGGTCTGAGTCCTTTCCTGATCATGAAAGGATTATAATGGAGACTGACGGGTCTGGGCCCGGAATCTACCGGAGATTGATCAATGAGCTCAATCACCAGCAGCCAATTGGCGCAGGAGCTGCAAACCGCCGTCCCGCGGCGAATCCTGCTCGAGTCGGCCGAAGCCATGCGGCCCTTCGAGTGCGATGGACTGTCTGTATACCGTCAGCTCCCATTGCTCGTAGCCCTGCCCGAGGACATCGGCCAGGTGCGGCAAATTCTGCAAACCTGCCACCGTCTGGGGGTGCCCGTGGTGACCCGGGGTGCCGGTACCGGGCTGTCCGGCGGTGCACTACCGCTCGAACAAGGCCTGTTGCTGGTGCTGACCAAGCTGAACCGGATTCTCGATATTGACCCGCTGAACCGCACGGCCAGGTTGCAGCCGGGCGTGCGCAACCTCGCCATCAGCGAAGCAGTTGCACCGCATGGCCTGTATTACGCGCCGGACCCGTCCTCGCAGATTGCCTGCAGCATTGGCGGCAACGTCGCCGAGAATTCGGGCGGCGTTCACTGCCTGAAATACGGACTGACCGTACACAATGTGCTGGAAGTGAAAATGCTCACCATTCAAGGCGAGGAACTGGTTTTGGGTGGTGAAGCGCTCGATGCGCCCGGCTACGACCTGCTGGCGCTGGTCAACGGTTCGGAAGGCATGCTGGGTGTGATCACGGAAATCCTGGTGCGCCTGCTGCCGGTGCCGGAAACGGCCCAGGTAGTCCTGGCGGGTTTTGCCAGCATAGAACGGGCGGCAGCCAGCGTCGGCGCCATCATCTCCGCCGGCATTATTCCGGCTGGTCTGGAAATGATGGACCGCCTGTCTGTGCAAGCCGTGGAGGCCTTCAGCTCCCCCGGCTACCCGCCAGACGCTGAAGCAGTTTTGTTGTGTGAACTGGATGGCGGCGAAGCCGAAGTCGCCGAGCAGATGGCGGCGGTGCAAACCATCCTGGAGCACCATGAAGCGACCTCGGTTGCTGTATCGGCCAACGAGGCCGAGCGTCTGCGCCTGTGGCAGGGACGTAAAAATGCGTTCCCGGCCGTTGGCCGAATCCGTCCGGACTATTACTGCATGGACGGCACCATCCCCCGCCGAAAATTGCCCGAGGTGCTGGCCGATATCCGTGAAGCATCACAGCGTTACGGGCTTGCCGTTGCCAACGTGTTCCATGCCGGCGACGGTAACCTCCACCCGCTGATTCTTTACGACGCCAACCAGGAAGGTGAACTGGACCAGGCGGAAAAGCTCGGGGCCGAAATTCTCAGCATGTGCATCGCGGCCGGTGGAACGGTAACCGGCGAACACGGTGTCGGCATGGAGAAAATCGATTCGATGTGCGAGCAGTTCGGGCCGGCTGAACTGGAGCAGTTTCATGCCTTGAAGAACGCCTTCGATCCCGATGGCCTGCTTAACCCGGGTAAGGCCGTGCCCACCCTGCACCGCTGCGCCGAACTCGGGGCGATGCATGTACATAAGGGCCAGCTTCCCTTCCCCGACCTGCCCAGGTTCTAAGCCATGAATCAGCAGGACTTCCTGGTAGAAAAAGTGAACCTGGCGATTGCCGGGGGCTCTACGCTGTCGATCGAGGGTGGCAACAGCAAGGAATTTTACGGCTACCCGGCGCGCGGCGAACCACTGGATGTCTCCGGCCACCGCGGCATTGTTGAATATGATCCCGGTGAACTCGTCATCACATGCCGGGCCGGCAGCCTGCTGTCTGAAATCCGCGAAACACTGGAAGAAAACGGCCAGCATTTTCCATTCGAACCGCCCGGCTTTGGCGCCTCGGCAACGATTGGCGGTACGGTAGCCTGTGGATTTTCGGGGCCACGCCGCCCCTGGTCCGGCAGTTTGCGTGATTACCTGCTCGGCGTGAAACTGGTCAATGGCTCCGGCGCGGTTGTGCAGTTCGGCGGACAGGTCATGAAAAATGTCGCCGGGTATGACGTGTCGCGGCTAATGGCCGGCTCGATGGGCACACTCGGCCTGTTGCTGGAAGTGTCTTTCAAAGTGCTGCCGCGGCCGGCGCGGGAACTGACCCTGGAGTTTGAATGTGACCAGGCCGAAGCGATACGACGGGTTAACCGGTGGGCCGGTCTGCCGCTTCCGCTTTCCGGCGCCAGTTGGTGGAAAGGGCAGTTAGGGATTCGCCTGTCCGGTGCTGAAACTGAAACTGAAAGCGCCGCCCGGCGCATGCAAGCCACGCTTGTGAGCGAGGATGCGTCATCGTGGGCGGATCTGCGGGAGCAACGCTCAGCTTTTTTCGCCCGTTCCGGCAAACTGTGGCGCTTGTCTGTTCCACCTGCCACGAAACCACTGGAATTGGATGGCGATTGCCTGGTCGACTGGGGTGGGGCGCAGCGCTGGTACTTCACGGACCAGCCGACAGATAGAATCCGTTCAATTGCAACCGGAGCAAACGGCCACGCCACCCTGTTCAAAGGTGAGAGCGGAGATGAACGCTTCCATCCCCTGCCACCGGCACTACGGCAAATGCAACAGAAGATCAAACAGGCGATGGACCCCCACGGGGTTTTTGACATGCACCGTATGGGTCGCGACGACTGATGCAGACTTTTCTGAGCCAGGCATTCAAGGACACACCAGAGGGCCGCGAGGCTGATGAGATTCTCCGTTCCTGCGTACACTGTGGGTTCTGCAATGCCACCTGCCCCACCTACCAGTTGCTGGGTGATGAACGCGATGGCCCGCGCGGGCGGATCTACCTGATCAAGGAGATGCTGGAGCACAACACGGCCAGCCGCGAAACGCAGTTACACCTGGACCGCTGCCTGACCTGCCGCGCCTGCGAGACCACCTGCCCTTCCGGTGTGCAGTACAACCGATTGCTGGAGATCGGCCGGGCGGCCTCCGAAGCCGGCAACACGAGGCCTCTGACCGAACGCATCCAGCGTGAGGCCCTGGTACAAACAGTCCCCCGACCCGGTCGTTTTCGCACGCTACTCAAGTTGGCCAGTCTCGTCCGGCCGCTGTTGCCTGCCGCGCAACAAAAAAGCATTCCGGCTGTGGAGCGGGATACGCAAGCCTGGCCATCCACCCACCATCAGCGCAAGGTCCTGTTGTTGCAAGGCTGTGCGCAAACGGTGGTAGCTCCCCGGATCAACCGTGCAACGGCGCGGGTGCTTGACCGCCTGGGCATCCAGGCTCTACCGGCTGAAGGCTGTTGCGGCGCACTGAGCCACCACTTGTCGCGTGAACGGCAAACGCAGGCCACCATCCGCAATAACATTGAGCGCTGGTGGCCCGCGATCGAAGCGGGTGCGGAAGCGTTGATCCTCACGGCCAGTGGCTGTGCCCCGACCGTGAAAGACTATGGCCAGATCATGCGGCAGGACAGGGAGTATGCAGACAAGGCGGCCAGGGTCGCGTCGCTGGCACAGGACATCTCCATTTTCCTGGAGCAGCAGAACCTGGGGGCTCTATTCGAAGGGCCCGCAGGCGAGCCACTGATTGCGTACCACTCCCCGTGCACGCTGCAACACGGCCTGAAGCGTGCCGGCAAGGTCGAGGCTCTGCTGACCCGCCTGGGCTTCAGGCTGGCCGGCGTGCAGGACGCCCATTTGTGTTGCGGATCGGCGGGCAGCTATTCCGTCCTGCAAAAGGATCTGTCGCAGCAACTGCTCGATCGAAAGCTGGAATGCCTGGAAAAAGAACAGCCCGCCCTGATCGCCACGGCCAACATTGGCTGCCTGATGCACCTGCAAGGCGGCACAGAACTGCCCGTCAAACACTGGATCGAACTGTTGGTCAACCGGTAGGTGTGATCACCTCACCCTGTACATTGTTGACCTCGATATCACCGCTGCCATCGTTGAGCACATGAAAATCTCCGCCAACTCCATCCGCCGAGATATCGCCGGAAGAATCACGCTCAACAATGTAGTTTTCCCCGACATCCCGGAACCGTATGTCGCCCGAGCTATCGCTTCTAACCAGAACAGAACCGTCTATGTGAGTTCCCCGAATATCGCCTGAGCTATCGGATTCAATGGTCACATCGCCACCGATATGGCGAAACACGATATCGCCTGATGAGTCCTTGACCACGGCTGATCCGCTTATGTTTTCAATCTCGATATCACCTGAACTGTCCATCACCTTCACACCACCGGCACGCTCGATGCTGAGGTTGCCCGAGCTGTCACGCACGTCCAGCGCCATGCCTTCGGGCACTTCGATTTCCAGGTCAAGATAGGCATATTTGCTACCAGTGAGAAACCAGTTAGACTCAGCCCTGGGCAAGTCGACGACGATTGAGGCCTCGCGACCAACACTGACAGACACCCCGGACTCATTCAGCCAGTCCTCATCTGAAACACACAGGCGGCCCTTGATCCGGGCTGTAAGGCCAGCCGAAACGCCGGTTATTTCAAGATCACCGGCTGCCGCTGAAATGGACAACAGCTCGGTGCCGGTCAAATCCAGCTGTTCATCGATGCTTTCTTCAAACTTGCAGTCCCATGCCTGCAATCCGGTGGTGAACAGGCAGGCGGTCAGTAACAGGATCTTCTTCATGGCTGGTGCTCCCTCGGGCAATTGCATTCAACTATATGATGCAAGAATAAAGCCAATTGGATGCAGGAAGGCTATTACCGGTATTTCCCCGGGTCTTACCGTTTTTTTTTCGGAATTCAGAAGGATGTCATTAAGAAACGCGCCAGATAATGGCCAAAGCCGCCAAGGAGACTAGCGGATGATGATGACGACCATCAGTGCCACCAGCAGAGCAGCCCAGAATGAAATGGATATGATCATCGAGCGCCGGGCCTGTTTCTTTTCATGCCATGTTCTCGGACCCACACCCTTGGCGAAGAAGACGATATTGGCTGCAAAGTTCAGGCAGACCACGTTGACGAACAGTAGTAACAGCGCGCCGGTAGCCAGCGAAAACTCGCCACTGCTCAGCATCAGACCCATTGTCACCGCCGGTGGCATCAAGGCGACCGCGACCATCACGCCAACCAACACGCTGGACAGGCCGGTAGTGAGGGATAGAACGGCCGCCGCACCTGAAGCCAGGGCAAGCGCAACCGAATCGAGTCCGAGGTCGGTACGGGCCATCAACTCCTGGCTTTGCAGGTTGACCGGCCATAACAGGCCCACCAGCATGGCAAGGACCAGCGTCAGGGCCACGCCGGCCAGATTGGTTTTCACCGACCGCCACATCAATTGCCGGTCACCCAACGCCGTACCCAGGGCCAGCGACAGGTTAGGTCCCAGTAAGGGGGCGATCACCATCGCCCCAACGACGACGGCAACATTGTCCTTGACCAGGCCAACTGCAGCGACCACCGAAGACAGGAAAACAAGGATCAAGAAGTTGAGGTTGAGCTGGGAGTTCTTTTTTAGCTCATTGAGCAGTTCCTCGCGGGATGAAGCGATGCCTTTGGTCTTACCCTTCTGAGGCTCTCCATCATCTTCAATGACCGGCAGGGTTGCCTCAACATTGCTGACCACAATCCTGGCGTTTTCGGCATTAGACAGAACGGCTTGCAGTCGGTCGAGGGTTTTCTGGGAGTCTTCGGCACTGACGAGGATATGAATCGTCTGCCGTCCGTCCGCGCCTTCAGCATCAACCCAGTGATCGAGGCCGTGACTGGACGCCAGCGACTGAACCGTTCCCACGTGACCGGACGGTGAAATGACGTCAATTATTCTCATCGTTTAGCGCTCCCGGCTACCACCTGAAGTTTTCGGTATCCTCGGCTTCCCGGCGCCAGAACTCGGTGGATTGCTTGCCGCCATAGAAAATTTCCAGCCTAAAGCCAATGCCCGGGTTGAAATCGTAGCCATACTTTTCATCCCAGGAAACCTGGGGAATGATTTCATAGTATAACCAGGGACGCTTTGTTCTTTTCCGATAGCGAACCGCAACCGTGTATTTGTCCACATGTGTATCGGGCCGTGTATGGAATACGGTGGAGAACTCATACTGCAGCCCTTTTTGTGGTCCCAGGCTCTGGGTGAAAAAACTACTTACCTGTGTTCGGTAACCTTCCTCGTCTGATTTTTCTCCACGCCAGCGCCCGTCAAACGTCTGGCGGAAATAAAGGTGCTCGCTGACCACCCGGTTCAGGTCCAGCCGGGTATTGATCTGCCAATAGTTATTGGTTTGCCAGCGCAGGGTTTGCGTAAATCGCCAGGAGCCCCTGTTACCGATCACGTTCTCATAGCGCACCCTGGGTCCGATAACACCGGCGAATTCATTGAATTTGATTCCTGCCGTGATGCTGGTATTCCATTTGGTGGATTCTCGCATGAAAAACTGGAGTCCAATAATCCCATCCTGGGAGGAGTCATCCGTGGAATCATCGATGACGTCGTCGTCCTCATCGGCGCCGGCTACCAGGCTGACACGGCGCCCGAGGCTGGGCAGATTGATTCTGAGCCTGACCCTCAATTTAGCCGAGAAGTGCTGTTTGCTCCGGTAGTAGAGTTCCGGGCGAATCCTGATCTGGCTGTTGGCGGCTTCTGCCTCGTAATTGGGATCATCAAAAAAGCTGTCCGCCCACTGGGATGCGCGTTGCACACGCGTATCTACGTAGCTTTTATGCCTGTCCAGCAGCGACGGCCTCTGGGCCCCGGAATCTTCTGACTGTCTTTCCTCTGAAACTGTGGGCTGTCCTTCCTGCGTATCTCCGGACCATTCTTTCTCTGATTCGATGGCTGTTTCGGGCACAGCTGCATCGCCTTCAGGAGCCGAGGCAAGAGCGGTGGATCCGGCTGTCAGGAGCACCAACAAGCATCCCCTGGCGAAAAATTTTTGTAAAAGTTGCATATGTGATTCATGTTCTTTTGGGTATGTTAAGGTAATCGGCTTCAAATCAGAACTCCTTTCACTTGCCTGACACCGCCGTCACCCGACACCGCATCCTGTATATGCTTGGCCTCATCCTTGCGGGCGAGGCTGTCTATGCGCTGCCTTTTCACATAACGAGGTTCTTCCGCCCTACGGTGCTTGATGTTTTCGAGCTCAGCAATACCCAGCTTGGGACGGCCCAGGCCATATACGGCATCGTGGCGATGCTGGCCTATTTTCCGGGTGGCCCGCTGGCAGACCGGTTTCCTGCGCGCAAGCTGCTGGCGCTGTCTCTATGGTCGACGGCAGCCGGTGGTCTGTACCTGGCCACATTGCCAGGCTACCTCGGCATTTTGTTGGTTTGGGGCTTCTTCGGCATCACGACCATCCTTTTGTTCTGGGCCGCGCTGATCAGGGCCACCCGAGACTGGGGCGGCACCGATGAGCAGGGACGGGCTTTCGGCCTGCTGGATGGCGGGCGCGGCTTGCTGGCGGCCCTGCTGGCCACGATCGGTGCGGCGTTGTTTGGACTGATGTTTCCCGAGGGTTACGCCAATTCCAGTTCCGGGGACAGGCAGCAGGCGCTCCAACTGATTATCCTCGGGTACACCGGTGTGACCGCTTTGGCCGGGGTTTTTGTGTGGTTCGTGCTGTCCGATGGACACCCCGGCGGACGACCGGGCCTGGAGGAATGGCAGCCCGCTTCCGAAAGCACCCGGGTCCACATCCTGCGGGTGATGGCCATGCCTTCGGTCTGGCTCACATCCGTCATCGTGATGTGCGCCTATGTCGGCTATAAAGGGTTTGATAACTATGCACTTTATGCAGTTGAAGGCTTCGGCCTGGGAGAAGTAGAAGCAGCCGGAATAGCAGCAATGGGCGCCTGGATGCGTCCCGTTGCCGCACTGGGCGCCGGATTGCTGGGCGACCGTTTCCTGGTTTCACGCATGACGGTCATCTGTTTTGCGCTTTTGCTCGCTTCCCAGCTGTTTTTCGCCGTTTTCACCCCGGTACCGGGCGCCACCTGGGTGTTAGTGGTCAACGTTCTAATAGGCAGTTCGGCCATATTCGGTTTGCGCGCCCTGTACTATGCCCTGTTCGAGGAATCCAGGGTGCCAACCGCCGTCACCGGAACAGCCGTCGGCCTGGTCGCGGTTTTGGGCTATACCCCGGACATTTTTGTCAGCTATGCGGGGGGTGTTTTGCTCGACAATTCACCCGGCCTTACCGGCCACCAGCACTACTTTTACTTCCTGGCGGTTTTTGCGGCGATTGGACTGGCTGTGAGCGCTGTTTTAATGCGCAGACTGCAGAAGTAATTTTTGGGTATGATTAGCTGACCCCGGAGCACCATTGGAGACGAACGTTTTGAAAAAACTCATTCTTGCCGCCCTCGCAATTTCCCTGATCTCAGTGGCCGCACATGCTAATGATCCTTTGCTGTTGGGCAATGACTCCTGGCCCCCATTCATTATAGAAGGCCCGGATCAAGGTACATCGGAGAAGCTTGTCTGCGAGGCGCTGGAGCGTTCCGGCTGGCCATGCACCGTCAAGGTCGGCGATTGGGAAGTCATACTGGATGAAGCACGGGTTGGCGCTATCGACGGCATCGCAGCCGCCTGGAAGAACTCGTACCGTGAAAAATTCCTCGTTTTCTCAGAACCCTACCTGACCAACCGCATCGTTCCTGTGACCCGTAAAGACCATCCATCCCCAGTCGAGTCCGTCAATGACCTGGCCGGGCTGCGCGTTGCCCTGGTAACCGATTACGCCTATGGCGATGAAGTCTCGACCATGAGTTCAAGCATGGAAGTAATCAATACCCGGAACACGCTGGAAGCATTGAGAAAAGTGCACCGCGGCGAAGCCGACGCCGCCCTTGTTGATGAAATGGTTGTTCGCGATGTGCTTGCCCGGGTCGCGATAGATAACCTGTCTGTTTCCAACACCGTACTGGCGTTCCGGGATCTGCATTTCGCAGTTTCCAGGCAGAATCCGCTGGCCGAAGCCATCGTCGACGACTTCCAGCGCGCCTACAAACTGATGCTGGCTGACGGCACGGTGAATGAAATCCTGGACGTTGACTGGCTGGCTACCGGTTTTGGCAAGTCTGGAAAGATGGATGTGGTGGTGCGTAGCGGAATCAGCCTCGACGACCTGGATTACCCGGCCGATGACGACTCCGTCTATGCGATGGGCGACAAAGAATACCAGATGATGCGCGCAGGCAAGATGGACCCCTCCCGGGTTAACTACCAGGTGGAAGGAAAGTCTTATTCATCCCTGCAGACGGCGCTGGATGATGTGTTCGGCAAAGACACTGTGTGCAAGCACAAGAATTTTACGTCGCAATTCGATTGCACTGATCTGTTCAAAAAACGCAATTGACCCAGCGCGGATCAGACAGCTGCATTTGCCGCTGTCATGTTGCGTAGTTTTACTGCCATATCCCGGCTGCACATTGCCTGGAAATACGACTCGTACAGCCCCTGGCGCTGGAACAGCGGATCGAGTTCCTGCTTGTCCCACCGCATCATCAGGGTGTCCCGCGCCGCCACGACATTTGCGCTGACCGGATCATCGCTCAAAAAACTCAATTCGCCAGCAAAATTTCCCTGGTGTAATCGTGCAACCTCTTTTTCATTCTTCAGTATCTTGCACTCGCCTTTCAGGATCAGGAACAGTGAGTCGTTCCGTTCATTCTCAAACAACAGCACCTGGCCGGCCTTGACCGTGATGCATTCTGCAGATTTGAGAATAGGCCGCGCCTCGTAGGGTTTCAGGTCGGAGAACTTCATTTCATATGCCAGTTGCTCCTCTTCATCGAAGCTCGCCGAACGCATGGAATAAAACAGGAACAGCAGGTTGACCAGGTTGACGGTCAGAAAACAACCCTGCCAGAAAATGGCACTCCACAAGGGTTCGGGCTGGAAGTAGAAATAAGGAAAAGTGGAAGCTGCTGCGACGACCGCCAAAACCCTTAACCAGATCATGCTGGTCAGCATGTACGAGATGACGTACAGACTATTAGCAATAAAAAAAACAACCGTGGCGTTGCTCAGGTAATCAAAGATCTGCATCAGGGACAAACCTACATAAACGAGGGTGACGCGCCATCATAACCTGAGTAACAAAAAACGCCCCAACCGGTCGGAAGCGGAGGGGCGCCTGGAAATGCCAGCCTTGCTAGAGATTTCAGTCAGTTTCAACTTTTTTCTTGATGATGATTACTTTCTCATGGTGCATTTCGTCGTGATCAGAATCGATGTCGATGTCGAATTCCATATCTTCACATTCGTCTTCGCTCTCACATTCGATCTCGATTTCCCTGTGCATCACGTGATGGCGCTGGTGAGCACCCTCTCCCATGTCTACCAGTTCTCCGTCTATATAGACTTCAACGCCGTCTTCGGTGCGCAGCAGATCAACGGTTTGGCCACTGTCTGTATAGATGGTCTCTGCATCACCGACGGCAAGGTCGCTGATGTCGGTTTCCACCAGTTCGAAATCGTCAGTCTTCAAAGCCACCACGATCTTTTTTTCCTTGGTTGACTGGACGTGCTCTCCAGCGCTCACCGCAGCAGCACACAATGTGAAAGCCGCAATGGCCAGAACAAGCATTGATCTGTAGGTCATATCGAATTCTCCTGAAAAATTAACTTCACCAATTGAACCTGGCCGTATTTATTTGCCAACACGTTCTAGAGGAAAGACGGGAGGCCGGCCGAAAACGTCGCAGGAAATATGGAATCTCAGGAAATTACACCGCGTGCTTTCAGGTCATCAATAACCTGTTGGGCTGATTGTGACGGTGAAAGTGATTCAGTTGCGAGGGTAATCTCTGCGTTGCGGGGCGCTTCGTAAGCATCACTAACGCCGGTAAACTGCCTGATCTCACCCGCGCGGGCTTTCTTGTACAGACCCTTCGGGTCCCGCTGCTCGCAAATCTCGATCGGCGTATCCACAAACGCTTCGATAAATGCGTCATCGCCGATCACTTCGCGGGCTGCCCGGCGGTCTTCCCGGTAGGGAGAGATGAAGGCGGTGATCACGATCACACCGGCCGTCGTTCATCAAGGTCGCAACTTCGGCAATCCGGCGGATGTTCTCCGTACGGTCCTCCATGGAAAAACCCAGGTCGCGGTTCAGGCCGTGGCGCACGTTATCGCCATCCAGGATGTAGCAAAGATGCCCCTTGGTCGATCATCTCCTGTTCCAGTTCACGAGCGATGGTCGACTTGCCTGATGCACTCAGGCCGGTCAGCCAGACGGTGACCCCACGTTGGCCCAGCAGGCTCTCGCGCTCCCCAGCGCTGACCAGGCTGTGGCTCTTGACGATATTCCGGCTCACCGGGGCAGGCTTACGCGACGACTTTGAAACGATACGGTCGACGATCATCCCGGCGCCTATGGTCACGTTGGTCAAGCGGTCGATGACGATGAAGGAACCGGTAGCCCGGTTGCGGTCATACGGATCGAAAGCAATGGGACGGTGCAGTGTGATGTGGCAACGGCCGATTTCGTTCAACTCCAGCGAGTCTACCGGTTCACGCTTGAGCTCTTCGCCTTTGTCACGCTTCATTGTGTTGACATCGATCTTGTAACGGATATCAGTCAGGACGCCTGGAATCATGCTGCAACTGTGCTTCACCAGGTAGCTCTTTCCAGGGCGCGCAGCGTCCTCGTGCATCCAGACCACCATGGCCTCGAACTCATTGCCGATGTGCGGCATATTGTTGACCGGCACCAGCATGTCGCCGCGTGACACATCAATCTCGTCCTCCAGCGTTACCGTCACGGCCATGGGTGAAACAGCTTCCTGAACCGCCACGTCAGGCGCAAGGATTGCCTTGATTTTCGATTCCCGCCGTGACGGCAGGCTGGCCACCTTGTCCCCCACCCGCAACACACCGGAGGCCAGGGTTCCACTGAAACCACGAAAATCCAGGTTGGGGCGCTGCACGTTCTGGATCGGCAAACGCATGTCAATCAGGTTGCGGTCGGTAGAGATATTCAGATTTTCCAGGTGGTGCAGGAAGGTCGGCCCGTCGTACCACGACAGGTCTTTACTGTGTTCCACGACGTTATCACCCTGCAAAGCAGACATCGGGATGAAGTGGATATCGGAAAAATTCAGGCGTGCAACAAACTGGTTGTATTCATTGCATATCTGGTCGTATTTCTCCTTTGACCAATCCACCAGGTCCATCTTGTTGACCGCCACCACCACGTGCTTGATGCCCAGCAGTGAGCAAATAAAACTGTGCCGCCGGGTTTGCGTGATGACGCCATAACGCGCATCGATCAGGATCACCGCGAGGTTACAGGTCGAAGCACCGGTCGCCATGTTGCGGGTGTACTGCTCGTGGCCCGGGCAGTCGGCAATGATGAATTTGCGTTTGCTCGGTGGAAAAATAGCGATAGGCCACATCGATGGTGATGCCCTGCTCGCGCTCTGCCTTGAGGCCGTCGGTCAGCAACGCCGGGTCAAAATCCTCGCCGGTGGTGCCCCAGACTTTTGAATCCTTCGCCACCTTTTCCAGCTGGTCTTCATAGATCATATGGCTGTCGTACAGCAAACGGCCGATCAGGGTCGACTTGCCGTCATCCACCGAACCGCAGGTCAGCAGGCGCAGCAGGTCCTTGTTCTCGTGTTGCGCCAGGTATTCGCTGATGTCCGAACGGATCAGTGTTTCTTCGGGTATCTCGTAACGGCTATCGCTCATCAGAAGTACCCGTCCTTTTTCTTTTCTTCCATCGAGGACCCGTCGCTATCGATCACCCGCCCCTGGCGTTCCGAGGTGGTGGTCAACAGCATTTCCTGGACGATTTCCTCGACGGTTTCCGCGTTGGATTCCACTGCGCCGGTCAGCGGGTAGCAACCCAGGGTGCGAAACCGGACCTTTTTCATGACCGGCGTCTCGCCGGGCTCCAGTGGCATCCGCTCATCATCAACCATCACCAGCGTACCTTCGCGCTCAACCACCGGGCGTTCTGCCGCAAAATACAGGGGCACGATGGGAATATCCTCGCGCAACAGGTACAGCCAGATATCCAGCTCAGTCCAGTTGGACAAGGGAAAGACGCGGATCGATTCGCCCTTGTTGATCTTTGCGTTGTAGAGGTTCCACAACTCGGGCCGCTGATTTTTCGGATCCCACTGGTGAAACTCGTTGCGAAAGCTGTAAACCCGCTCCTTGGCGCGGCTTTTTTCCTCGTCGCGTCGAGCACCGCCAAAAGCGGCATCAAAACCGTAATGGTCCAGGGCCTGTTTGAGGCCGTCGGTTTTCATGATCTGCGTGTGTTTTTCCGATCCATGCGAAAACGGACTGACCTGGTCCTTGCCCTCCGGGTTCATCCATACCTTGATGTCCACCTGGTATTTTTCAGCCATCAGCTCGCGGAAACGGTACATCTCGCGGAATTTCCACTGCGTATCGACGTGCATCAGCGGGAACGGGATATTGCCCGGCGCAAACGCCTTGTGCGCCAGGTGCAACATGACCGACGAATCCTTGCCGATCGAATAGAGCATGACCGGGTTGTCGAACTCGGCGGCAACCTCGCGGATGATGTGAATGCTCTCCGCCTCAAGCTGCTTGAGGTGAGACAGGTTGTAACCGCTCATTTGGATTCCTGGTCTAGGGTTTTTGCCAGGTGTACGTATTGGTCAGCGTACCGCAAATCGGGCAGGCCCAGATTTTCTTGTCCTCGCTGGTGAGCGTTTGCTGGCTCTCAGGCAATGCAGCCCACTTGTGTTCACAGTCTTCAGCCAGTTCCGGATCAGGATCTGCATCCGGCAACACGACCTCTTCTTCGGACTCATTCCGTTCTTCGAGTCCGAATGAGAACTCTTCCGGCATAACGTATTTGCCCGGCTTTTTATCAGATGAATTTGTAGACATTTCTTTCTATCCTTGACGAGTTGTCTGCACCCGGGCCAGCGCAGTCAAGAAAACGGAAAACGTCGTCAGACTGACAAACCCAACTGCCATTGGTAATAACGATCCATCGTAAACCTGCCCAATCATAAATCCAAGTGCTACGGCTACCAAAGTGGTAAACGTGCCTATTGCCGCTGCCGCTGTTCCGGCAACGTGCCCCAGCGGTTCCATTGCAATGGAATTGAGGTTACCGAACAGGATTCCGATGCAAAAAAACAGGGCCACGCAGATCAGCATCATCAACCACAACGGCGGATGACCGCCACTTGACCAGGCGATCAACAGGAAGACCCAGGAGAGCGCCATCATGGCCTGCAATGATCGATTGGCCAGTTTGTGCATCCCGAACCGCATAACCATTGCGCTGTTGAGCAGGGAAGCCACGCCCACCGCCAGGGCCAGCACTGCAAAATAGACCGGAAACTGTTTTCCCAGGCCGTATTGCACCTGGAAAATCTGCTGACAACTGTTGAGGTAGCCAAAGAAGGCTCCGGAAACACAACTTGCAACCAGCGTGTAGATGATGGCAACCCGACTTTTCAGCACTTCCCCGAATCCGGCGGAAATATTTCTCAGCGTGAATGCCTTGCGCTGTTCCGGCAGCAAGGTTTCCGGTTGCCTGACCGCCAGCCAGGCCATCGTCATAACGGCAAGAACGACGAAGGCGCCGAATATCGTGCGCCAACCGGCGAAAAGAAGAATGGCCTGTCCCAACGCCGGCGCCAGGATCGGCACCAGGATAAATACCGTCATGATGAACGACATCACCCGGGCCATTTCGGAGCCGTGAAAACGGTCCCTGATCAGGGCCATAGAGACCGTTCGTGGACCAGCGGCGCCGAAGCCCTGCAATAAACGTCCGGCCAGCATGGTCGAGAAATCCGTCGACATCATGGACAGCAGTGAGCCGAGAATAAACAACAGCCCGCCAGCATAGATGGCGGGCTTGCGGCCGATTGAATCAGACAGCGGACCATAAAAAAGCTGCCCGACTGCCAGCCCGACAAACAGCGTCGAAATAACCAGCTGAATGTCATTGGCCCTGGTCACCTGCAGATCCGCGGCCATGTCTGTGAAGGCCGGCAGCATGGCGTCAATGCTCAACGCCACCAGCGACATGGTGAAGGCCATCAGGGCGACAAATTCGGCCAGGCTGGTTTGCCCGCCCGGGCAGGCTGATCCATATTTCTGTGCGCCTGTTGGCAGTTGGTCGCTGGCGTGGCCCTGACTCCTGTCATTTTCCATCCAGGCGCTGGGTGATGAGGTTCTCTTCGGATGGTTGCTAGAAAGAAAGGTCATTCGAGATGACTTCGAGGAATGCCGTTCCATACCGCTCCAGTTTGACCTGGCCGACTCCGTTGATGGCAAGAAACTCCATTTCATTGCGCGGACGCATACGGCTCATTTCCAGCCAGCGCGGCGTCCCCGAATATTACATAAGGTGGCACGCCGCTTTCCTGGGCCAATTGTTTGCGCAGCGTCGCGCAGGTTCTCAAACAAGCTGAAGATCATCGGCATCCAGTTCCATGGCTGCGGCCACGGTCTTTTTCTTCGTTTTCTCATGGATTCGCGGGACGCGCCAACTCCACATTCTCTTCGTTTCGCAGGACGCCCAAAGCCGACGGGGTCAGTTTCAGCACCGAGAAAGCTGCGATATCCTGGATCAGGTAACCCCGGTGGATCAACTGGCGAACAATCGACATCCATTCAGCATGAGAATACTCCATGCCGATGCCGTAGGTGCTCAATGATTCGTGATAGAACTTTCTAATCCGCTCATTATCCGAACCGCGCAATACATCCACGACGTGCTTGATACCAAAAGACTGACCTACCCGGTAGACACAGGACAGGACCTTGCGCGATGCCTCGGTGGCGTCGAATTTCTCCGGCGGATCAAGGCAAATGTCACAGTTGCCGCAATCTTCCTGCAACGATTCACCGAGGTAGCCCAACAACACCCGCCGGCGGCAGGTCAGGCTTTCAGCAAAGCCCACCATGGCATTGAGCTTATGCGACTCGATGCGTTTTTGGTTCTCGTTATTGCCCTGCTCCAGGTGATAACGCGCCGTCGCCACATCCTGGGTGCCGAACAGCAACCAGGCCTCGGCGGGTAGCCCGTCACGACCGGCCCGCCCGGTTTCCTGGTAATAGCCTTCCAGGTGACGGGGCAAATCGTAATGGACGACAAAGCGCACATTGGGTTTGTCGATGCCCATGCCGAAGGCCACCGTCGCAACCACGATGGAGACGTCGTCACGCAGGAAGCGTTCCTGCACGTCCTTTCGTTCTGCCGCCGGCAGGCCGGCATGGTAGGCCGCAGCCGAATAACCGCGATCGACCAGGTGGTCGGCAATTTCCTGAACGCGCTTGCGCGATAGCGCATAAACAATGCCCGACTCATCTTCCTGGGTATTCAGGAACCGCAGTAACTGGCTGTGCGGCTGGTGTTTCTCCAGCACGGTGTAGCGGATATTGGGCCGGTCAAAACTGGTGATGAAGCGCTGGGCATTTTGCAGCCCCAGCACGTCAACGATGTCTTCGCGCGTCTGCGGGTCAGCAGTTGCGGTCAGTGCAATAAAGGGCGTGCCCTGAAAATGTTGCCGTAAGTCACCCAGCGCCGCGTATTCGGGCCTGAAATCATGGCCCCACTGCGAAACGCAATGCGCTTCATCAATCGCAATCAACGCCACCGGGATGGATTCCAGGCTATGGATAAAGCCGGGCCGCATCATCCGCTCCGGCGCGACATACAACAGATCCAGTTCGACCATGGTGCAGCCGGTCAAGCACCGAGCGCGCCTCGGCAGCAGCCAGGTTGGAGTTGTACATGTCCGCCCGCACGCCGTTGGCCTGCAGGGCATCCACCTGGTCTTTCATCAGGGAAATCAGGGGTGAGACCACGATGGCCAGCCCCTCCCGGTGCAAAGCGGGCAACTGGTAGCACAAGAGATTTGCCGCCACCGGTCGGCATCAGCACGAAAGCGTCGCCGCCACCCAGCACCTGCTCAATGATCTCCCGCTGGCAGGGTCTGAAATCATGCAGGCCAAAGACCTGTTGAAGGGTTTTTTCGATCGTTGTCATTACCAGGAAGAGCCTGCGGAGCAAGCTGCAAAGTATAAGCTACCCGACTCAGGAAATCGTCAGAAAATAGCCCGGAAGACCCGATTGGCCGGCTGGGCTAAACAAACATATTTTTAGCCAGCTTCATGCCTTTCAGTCCACCCAGCTGGATGGCGGTCAGCAGACCACCGACCATGGCGCCCACCACGCCGCAGGACACCACATCCTGGCCGGTCAGGTACAGGCCGGGGATTTCCGTTTTCGGTTTGAGCCAGTCCTGCTCAAAACGCTGCGGTGTGTGGTCCAGGCCATAGATTTCACCGTGTTTGTAACGGCAGAAATAGTCGGTCGAAAGCGACGTCGACAACTCGTAATAGTCCACTTTTCCTTCGATCTGCGGCATTTTCTCGTACAGCTTTTGCAGTAAACGCTGTGACAGCTTTTCTTTCAGTGCCTCGTAGTCCTCACCCCGCTTGCCCCAGGGTTTGTCGGCCCATGCTTCAAACCAGGCATGCGGACCGGGCGCTACGATCTCGATAGTGGACCGCCCGGGGTAGCGGGCAGCAAAACTGGGGTCTTTGGCCGAAGGAAAAGAAACATAGACCAGTGGGAATTCCGCTTCCGGATCGGCCTCAAAGGCTGCAATTTCCGCCTCGTAATTCTCGCTCGGGTAGATCCAGAGATTGGTTCTCGGCAAGCCCAGCTCTTCGGCCGTATGCTGCAGGCCGATGTACAGGCAGATACTGGCCATGGATGGCTGGACCTGTCCCAACCGCTCCAGGTAAATCTCACGCTGTGGGACGTCCTCTGTCAGCAACTCCTGAAATGTGTTGAATACGCCCGCGTTACTGATCACGACCGGTGCTTTGATCTCGGTGCCATCTGCCATCCGCACCCCGGTCACACCCTTCTTCCCTACCAGGATTTCTTCGACCGAAGCATAGGTGAACACTTCACCCCCGGCCTGCTGGATGACCGGGATAATGGTTTCTGCCATGCGTGAAGCCCCGCCAACCGGGTAATAACCACCGTGCAGGTAATGCTGGGCGATCAGGCTGTGAATTATGAAGCTCGACTTCGCCGGCGGCAGCCCATTGTCCCCCCACTGGCCGGTCAGTACCGCGATCAGCTTCTGGTTGGACGTCAGGCTCTCCAGTACCTCACGCGTAGTGGCATTGAAATACTCCGGGGTTTTGCGAGCCTGCAGACCTGAAACCAACATGGCGGGCAAAGCCGGCAGGACCTTCTTCATGGTGTGCCAGCGAATACCCGACTTGACCGCGCGCATGTAGGAAAAATACTGGTCGATCGCCTCCTCCTCCTGCGGGAAAGACGCCACCAGCGCGTCGCGGTAAGCCTCCCGGCCTGCCACCAGGTCGTAGTGCTCCTGTCCCAGGAAAATGCGGTCAAAGTGGTCATCCATCGGCGCCCACTTCAATTCGCCATCAGTAATGTGGTCAAACAGGCGGCGCCCCATCGTCCTCGGGCTGCCCATGTCACCGATGTAGTGAACACCCACGTCCCATTCGTATCCATTGCGGTCGTAACTGTGGGTAAAACCTCCGGCTGTATAGTGCTGTTCCAGCACACAGACCTTTTTTCCCATCCTGGAAAGGCAGGCAGCGGCGGTCAGTCCGCCGATGCCGGAGCCGATCACCAGCATGTCATACGGGTTGTCCAGGCGGTTGGCGCGGTAGCGCCGTCCAATTCGAATCGTGCTCGGCTTTTTACTCATGGGCCGAGAATATCTTATACTGGCCTGCTTTCCACCTTCGAAAATCAATTCAGGGCACTTTTATGATCAGATTCTTTACCGTAATCGCGCTGGCGATGCTCCTCGCTGCCTGCCAGCAGGAAAACACGGCTACCGAAACCACTCAGGCGGCCGAGACTACCGAAACTGTTGAAGTGGTTGTAGCTGAAAACGAAAAACACTCGGGAATACTGTTGGACTATATGGACACTGAAGTCCGTCCCGGCGACGACTTCAATATGTACGTCAACGGCGCGTGGATGGAAACCGCCGAAATCCCGGCAGACCGGGCCAGTGACAGCGTTGGCCTGATGGTGCACGAGCAATCTGTAGAAAATGTGAAAGTCATTATCGAGGAATCGGCCGATGGCGATTTTGCCAAGGGCACCGACGAGCAAAAAGTTGGCGATCTTTATAACTCCTACATGGACATGGATACCCGAAACGAGCTGGGTGCAACACCACTGCAGTCAGAATTCGCAAAAATCCATGCGCTTGAAGACCAGCAGGAACTGGCCGTCTATTTTGCCGAAGCCAACAAGTTCGGTGTCAACGTACCCTTTCAACTGGCCCAGTACGCCGATTTCAAAGACCCGACCACCTACATGATGTACACCTGGCAAGCCGGGCTCGGCCTGCCGGACCGTGAGTACTACTTCACTGAAGACGAGCGCTCAGAGAACATCCGGACTGAATACGTCGCACACATTGAAAAGATGTTCGACCTGGCCGGCCTGGCAGACGGTGACAAGGCTGCTGAAATGATCATGGCGCTGGAAACACGCATGGCAGCAGAGCACATGCTGAAAGAAGACACCCGCGACATGGTGGCGCTGTACAACAAGCTGCCGCTGGCTGAACTGCCGGATCTGATGCCCAGGTTTGCATGGGACGATTACCTGGAAGCGGCAGTCATCAGCGACATCGACGGCCTTGTCGTCACGCAACTGGATTACATGAAAGCGCTCGACGGCATTCTCCAGGACACCCCCATGGATGACTGGAAGACCTACCTGACACTGGAAGGTGCTGAACGCCACCGCCGGCCTCCTGAACGAAGAACTGGACGAGCAGAATTTTGAGTTTTACTCGAAAACACTGCGTGGTGTCGAACAGCAGCTGCCACAGTGGAAGCGCGCGGTCTCCGCCGTCAACAACAACCTGGGCGAAGTGGTCGGCAAGGTCTACGTTGCGCGCCATTTCCCGCCGGAAGCCAAGGAGCAGATGCTGGAACTGGTCAACAACCTGATCAAGGCCTATGAAATCAGCATCAAGGAACTGGACTGGATGGGTGAAGAAACCAGCGCTGAAGCGCTGGACAAGCTGTCCAAGTTCACCCCCAAAATCGGCTACCCGGACAAGTGGAAAGACTATTCAGCACTGGATATCGAGGCAGATGACCTGGTCGGCAACATGAAGCGTTCCGCCCTGTTCACCTACGAGATCAACATTGCACGCCAGGGAGGCCCGGTCGACCGAACCGAATGGGGCATGACGCCGCAAACGGTAAATGCCTACTACAGCCCGCCTTTGAATGAAATCGTATTTCCGGCCGCTATCCTGCAGCCTCCTTTCTTCGATCTCAACGCAGACGATGCGGTCAACTATGGCTCTATCGGCGCGGTGATCGGTCATGAAATCGGCCATGGCTTTGACGATTCCGGCAGCACCTTCGACGGTGACGGCGTATTGCGTAACTGGTGGACCGACCAGGACAAGGTCGAGTTCGAAAAACGCACAGCGAAGCTGATTGGCCAGTACGACGAGTTCCAGCCATTTGAGGACCTGAACGTGAACGGCGAGTTCACACTGGGTGAAAATATCGGCGACCTGGGCGGCCTGAGCATCGCCCTGCTCGCTTACGAACTGTCACTGGATGGCGAAGAGCCGCCGGTTCTGGACGGCTTCACCGGCCCGCAGCGCGTATTCATTGGCTATGCGCAGGGCTGGCGTGGAAAATCACCGCGATGAAGCCCTGCGGGTCCAGATCAATACCGATCCGCATTCACCGCGGCAATACCGGGTAAACGGTGTGGTCAGAAACGTACCCGAGTTTTACGAAGCGTTTGATGTTGCGGAAACCGATACCCTGTACCTGGCGCCGGAAGACCGCGTCAAGATCTGGTAACAGAAATACCCATCAGCCGGGTTCCGCGTTATCGCGGAACCTGAGCTGCATGCCTTTGAGAAAACTACGCAGCCCCTGGTCTTTGCATACGCGGTAATGCTTGTGTCCAGGCCGGCGGAAGAAGGCGCTGAGTTCGTGTTTGCTCAACTTCAAACCGCCCTTGTTCATCATCTCCATCACCTCATCGGCTTTCAGGTTGAGCGCAATTTTCAACTTCAGGAAAATCAGGTTGTTGTTCAACTTGTCTTCCGGTGCCGGCTGGGCCCCCTCCCTCTTACCCCGCCGGTCAATGATCAGCCCATTCAGAAACGCAGCGAAGACGGGATCTTTGCAGGCCCGGTAGGCCGGATCGTCTTCCTTTTTCAGCCAGTCACTGATTTCCGCACGGGTAGCCGTCATTCCCCCCAGGCCGAATATTTCGATCATTTTTGAGTCGTCCAGATTGAAGACGTAGCGGATTCGACGCAGGATATCGTTATTGGTCATGGCAAGAGCCTGTATAGGAGTCAGATGATCCCGGGGTATAAACCCCCGTCCATCAGGATGTTTTGTGCAGTGATGTAAGCCGCTTGCTGGCTGCACAGGAATGCGCATACGGAACCGAATTCATCGGGGTCGCCCGGCCTTTTGGGCGGGATGGAGTTGAAGAAGCGTTCGCTGAATGTTTCTTTATCTGTGCCTGCGGCGCTGGCTTTTGCCTCTAAAACCGACCACATCCGGTCCGTCGCGATAAAGCCGGGCAACAGGTTATTGATGGTGACGTTGTGTTGCGCCGGTTCCCTTGCAATTCCGGAAACAAAGCCGGTCAGCCCGGCCCTCGCGCCGTTGGAAAGCCCCAATTCACCCTGTGGCAATTTCACGGCCACGCTGGTGATGTTTACGATACGGCCGAAGCGCCGCTCGATCATGCCGTCCAGGCTGCGTCGGATCATATCAATGGCGCTGTACATATTGGCATTGACCGCTTCGAACCACTCTTCCTGGCCCCAGTCCCGGAAATCACCCGTCGGCGGGCCTCCGGCATTGTTGACGACGATATCCGGTTGCGGACAGGCTGCCATTAAAGCATCCCGCCCTTGCCGGCGTGGTGACATCCGCGACAACGGCATGCACAGCACCTCCGCCCGCGTCGGCAATCTCACGGGCGGCCTCGTTCAGCGCCTCTTCGTGCCGCGCGCTGATCCAGACGTTGACACCTTCATTCGCCAGTGCCAGCGCACAGGCCTTGCCCAGTCCGCGGCTTGAGGCGCAGATGATGGCTGATTTTCCTGAAATGTTGAGATCCATGACCAGTCCCTGTTTGCTTCCGATGGTAAAGCGCGCCTTCAGAAGGCATTAGTCTAAGTGTTATCCCTCTGCATCAGGTCAGCATACATCGCCAGCGTTCTGCGCACTGTATCCTCACTGCGAAAATGTGCTCCAATCCGCTCGCGGGCAGCCTCGCCCATGCGCTTGCGCTCTTCGGGATGGTCGTACAGCCACTCCATGCCCCTGGCCAGTGCGGGCTCATCACCGGCAGGCACTACCATGCCACATTCCCCGTCGATAACCAGTTCGACATTGCCGCTGACCGGGGTGACCAGAGGGCAGATGCCGTAAGCCATGCCTTCGATGACTGCCCGCGACAGCCCTTCCCCGCGCAACACCGGCAGACAGCATACGTCACTGGCCGCCGTGATATTGGGCGCGTCCGGGCGGCGTCCGCCAAAATGCACCCGCTCCGGGTGTGGAAGTGCCGCCACTGCTTCGCGCATTTCCTCATTACCTTCATGACCGATAAAAAGCACGTGGATGTTCTTTTCCGGATCCGTCAGGCCCAGCGCACGGATCAGTTCAACCAGGCCCTTGCGCGGCCGCAGGCGAGAAACCACCGTCACCACCATGGCCTCCGGCGGAATGCCAAACTGGCCCAGGTCGGCTGGTTTTTCCTGGTACCACTCCAGCTTGTGTCCCTTGTGAATGGTCACGACCTTATGAGGGTCGAGCTTCAACCCCATGAAACGCACGTCGTTTATCAGGTACTGCCGCACCCCTTCGGCTACACATACGATCCGGTCGATCCGCCGGTTCAGGAAGCGAAACCAGGACAGTGGCGACTTCCAGGTGACGTTGCCGATCACCCCCAGGTAGGCGACCAGTTTGGGTGAGCGGCCCTGGCGGTGAAGCCTGCCGGTGGCCATCACCATGTGCAGCGTGGTACGGCTATTACCCGTGTGGATAATATCGATCTGATCCTCGGTACACACCCGCCGGATCTCTTTCAACAGTTTGTGATCCAGCATCTTGTCCCAATGCACATCGGTAACGGGGATCCCGGCATCACGAATGCGCTGGACATGCGGCGAGTCGAGGCGGCCGAAAACCCGCACGTTCACACCCGCATCGCGTATCCCGATGATCCAGGCTGACTCGCCGCGGTCGCTGGTGTTGGTCAGGTGTAGTGTGTTCAGTGGAAGAAGGCTCAAAGCGAGGCCCCGTTTTTCAACCTGGACTTCAATACCAGCGTGAACTCACGGCCGCTGCTGGAAATATCGGCCAGACCGTAGCCCGCAGATCTCAGAGCTTCGATGGCCGCGACGGTCTGGCTTTTGTCCAGCCCCGCGTGACGATGATGAAACTCGATCAACAGCTGTCCCGGGCGCAGGCTGGAGGCCAGCAGGCCGTCCAGCACCCCGTACTCGGCGCCTTCTATGTCCATTTTCAATACGTCCACCCGATCATGTCCAAGGTCCTGGACAATGGTTGCAATGGTTTTGGCCGGTACTTCAACGGCACCCTGGGTGTCTGCGCCTTCAGGCAGCAAGGTGTACATCGTTTCAGACCGGCTGCCGTCTTTTAGCAAGCGCGGATAGAGCAGGAAGGAGCCGTCTTTCTCCGCCACCGCCCAGGGATGAAAATGAAACGCGGCGGGTAATCCCTGCTGCTCGAGCCAGTCAACGGAATTGGGTGTCGGGTCAAATGCATGAAGTTGCATGTGCTTCTTTTCGATCATGGCCAGGTCGAAGTCGATGTCTTCACCCACGCCGAGCGAGTAAACGACACCCCCCTCATGCAACAACTCCGGGCAAACGGCCCACACACCGAACTTCTCCAGCGGACAATTCAGATCAAGTTGCAAGCGGGGCTCACGGCCAATCAATCGCTTGAGCGCCAATTTGAAACGGCGGAATCCGTCACTCTTGCCGAATGGCACTTTTGCAGCCGGTGTCTCCGTCACGTGCTGTTAACCTCCCGGCTCATAATAGAGAGTGATTGTATCAAAAGGCGGGTGCCACACCTCAGTGACACAGCTGGGCTGCCTGCTCCAACTCCAGCATGAATTGATCCAGAGAAACCCGGTATTCGTCAGAAGCGATCACAGCGGCGGCCAGTTCCGGTTTGAAGTGTCCGCGGTCGTGGAAGTTTCGCCCATCTACCAATCGTTCGTCAGTGACGGGCAGCCGATACAGTTCATCTGCAACACCATTGAGCGCCTGGAACAGATTCCGGGCATCCTGCAGGTGGGCCAACTGCTCTGCCTTTGGAATGGGGTTCCAGATCAAGGTCAAATGTGAACCGTATGAATCCGCCAATGATTTGATTTTACGGATGTAATTGATGAACTGCTGGATAGTAACATCATCTGTGACTATGAAGTCATCCGGACAAGCCGGAAACTCCAATTCCCGGTCCCACAGGTACTCAGCATCACCCGTTGCCATGTGGTAACGGAACCGTGGCTCAGGATCCTCAATGACTTTTTCCCATAGTTTTCGGACGTTTGAAACCAGCGCATCGCTACCCAGGTAGCTCAACAGGAACTCGCGCTGATAGGCTGCTCCACCGACGATGGCCGGATACTCTTTGCGCAACAGATCGTTTGGACGGGCGGGAAAGCGTAAGCGGTCAATCGACACCGCCAGGAATACCCTGCCCGGCATACACCCCCGATTCGCCAGCCATTCCAGTCGCGCCAGGATACCCGGCAGGCTACCGGTCGCGACACCGAAATTGTAAGTCCGGGTCCCAAACACCCGGTTGAATTCCAAAGTTGGATAGACGGCCGCCCGCGAGGAACCGAAAATCATGGCGTCAAACTGCTCACAGTGCTCATCCAGGTAAGCCGCTTTCAGAACCCGCGTGTTGGGTTCCAGGATTTCCTCAAAAACGCCATCTTGCGGGTGAAACACATAGTAGCGGTCGGTGAAGTAATTGACCGCCACGGAGACCAGCGCAATAGCGATGGCGACACCGGCCATGACCCGCAGAAAGCTCCTGGCGGCAAGGTCTTTGTGATTGGGCTGATTCATATTCATGTCAAAACTGGAAGTACAGGAACTCACTGACCCGGGTCAGTGAACCGATCGCATAAACAAACAGGAACGCGACGATAATCGCCCAGAGCGTTGTTACGGCAAACCGTGGCCTGCCTGCCGGGCGACTACCCGAACTGCCACGGTAGGTATCGAAGGCCGGGTCAAAATCACGCATGATCTGCTGCGTGTTGGGCGCCAGCCCGGCGATCAGCAGTAGTGCTGCGATAAACCGGAATCCGTTGCTCCAACTGGCCAGTTGATTGGGCGCGTACTCACCCGTGGCGAAGCCATTGCCACCGAACATCGCCTGGATGATTTGCAATGCGCCTTCAAGAGTTTCAGCCCGAAACACCACGAAGGTCACGGCCACGAATACAAAGGTGAGGGTCACTGACAATAGACGGCCCAGCCGGGTACTGGTCTCAAGGTCATGCCCGAGTGACCGGCGCACGGCGTGCCAGCCATGGTTCAGGGCCAGCGCTGCACCGTGGGCCGCGCCCCAGATGACAAAGGTCCATCCGGCGCCATGCCACAAACCACCCAGCAACATGGTGGTGAACAGGTTGATATAGCGCCGGGCGGGCCCTTTTCTGTTACCACCGAGGGGTATGTACAGGTAATCACGCAGAAAGCGCGACAGGGTCATATGCCAGCGGTGCCAGAACTCAATGATACTGACCGCTTTTAGTGGGGAGTGAAAATTGAGCGGCAGGCGTATTCCGAACATCCGGCCCAGACCGATCGCCATGTCGGAGTACCCGGAGAAATCAAAGTAGATCTGCAGCGTGTAGGCCAGTGCTCCGCCCCAGGCTTCGGCCATGGACAATGCCATTCCTGCTTCTGCCGCTCCGAAGACCGGGTTGGCATATACCGAGACACCATCAGCCAGCACCACCTTCTTGAACAGGCCCAGCGTGAAAATCGTGAACCCGATGATGAAGTCCCGGTGGCAAAAGCGGTAAATGGCATCGCGGGCGAACTGCGGGAGCATCTCGCGGTGGTGCACAATCGGTCCGGCGATCAACTGGGGGAAAAAGGTAACAAACAGGCAATAGTGCAGAAAATTGTATTCCCGCGTCTCACCCCGGTAGGCATCCACCAGGTAAGCGATCTGCTGAAAGGTGAAAAAGGAAATGGCCAGGGGCAGTAATATGGTCTCGAGGTGAAATGCCGAACCGGCCACATTGTTCAGGCTATCGACAAAGAAATTTGCGTACTTGTAGTACCCCAGCAAACCCAGGTTGGCGGCAACGCCCAGTGTCAGAATCGCTTTGCGGTTTGACAGACCCGTGCCCGACAACAGGATCCCGGCCGCGTAGTTGAACAAAATCGAAGCCAGGATCAAACCAAGATACGCAGGATTCCACCAGCCGTAGAAAAACAGCGAGCAGGCCACCAGCCAACTGATGGCAATGCGATGGTGTCCCCGCCCCCCTGCCAGGAAAAAGCCGGCGAGAGTTATTGGCAGGAACAGGAAAATAAAAATGTAGGAATTGAACAGCACCCGAACAGTCTACTCAAATTTACTCAACGATGGTGCTCACATAATCCACCAGCTTGAGCACTGCCTCGCTGGCCTGCTGTCGATTGTAGAACAGGTGAACCCCGACTTTTCCGAGTTTCGGAAACTTGCTGGAGAAAGGCAAAATTCTCAGCGACGCCGGAACCGTCTTGCGCGTCAGGACAGTGACACCCAGCCCCTCTTCGATCGCCGCCTTGATTCCGGTAATGTCCTGGTTTGTATACGACACCCTCCAGGCTTGACCCGTTTCTTTCAACGCGCTGAAGGCCCTGGCCCGGTACATGCACGGCGCCGGGGCCACGATCATGGGAAGCGGCGATTGCAGGTGCGTGTCGTAGTTGGTGCTGGTCACCCAAACCAGTTCGTCAGAGCCGATGAACGACGGCAGGCTGTTTCGTGGACGCATCCCGCAAGGCCAGGATCAGGTCATAGGTTCCGGGTTGGTGCGAGAACAGGTTTTGGCTGAGGTCGCTGTTGATTTCCAGCGTGACGGCCGGGTAGGCCTGGGCGAAGCGACCCAGCACTTTTGGCAGCAGTGTCGTGGCAAATTCACTGGGGATTCCAAAACTGATCCGTCCGCTGATGGTTGGCCGGGCCAACTCTGCCAGGGCCTCGTCATTAAGCGCCAGGATCTGTCGCGCATAGCTCAACATGCGCTCGCCGGTGAGGGTCAGTTCCAGTTGCTGCCCGCCGCGAACAAACACCTGGGCATCGATCAGTTCCTCGAGTCGCTTGATCTGCAGGCTGATGGCCGGCTGGGACCGCCCCAGCAATTGACCAGCCAGTGTAAACCCGCGCATTTCAGCCACCGTGACGAACGTACGCAGCAGATCCATCGGGATATTTCGCATCGATCACTCATTTATAATATTAATCTATATATATTAAATATAAATTTATCAAATGCATAGAAATTCATTAAGATAGATGTGTAAAAGTGTGATCGCCTGCAAGGCAGAATCACACGGTTCGAACTGGAGAGTCACTGGAACCCCGGGCATCCTGGCCGGGTTCAGGCGCGCATGATCGGTTAACAACGCCGGTGAATTCAGTGCCACTTTTTCGGATCTTCAATGCGACAGAGACTGATCTTCCCGGCATCAGCAAAATGGCGGGAATGCAATGAACCTTATCTCAGACCGGACCTCTCTCATCCACACCGAAAATGCGTTCAAGGTCGGACCTTATATCGTCGCCCTGGAACAAGCCGGGCACAAAGTGGTCAAGTGCAACCTGGGCGAACCCGACTTTCCTCTTCCCGTGCACATCAGGGATGAGGTCAAGCGCCAGCTGGACCTGGATAACGTGCACTACTGCGACCCGCAGGGCATCCTTCCGCTCAGGAAAGCCGTGGCCAAATACATCGGCGAGGCCCGGGGTATTGAGATTGCACCCGAACAGGTCGGCGTTTTCCCGGGTGGCAAGCCCCCGATCGGTCTTGTGCCAGCAGACCTATTGCAACCCCGGCGATGAAATCATCTATCCCAGCCCGGGCTTCCCGATCTACGAGTCTTTTATCCGCTATGTCGGAGCCGTTCCTGTTCCGGTACACCTGCGCGAAGAACTGGGCTTCAGCTTTACCGGCGCCGATCTGGAAAAACTGATCACGCCACGCACCAAGCTGATCTTCATGAACTTCCCGTCCAACCCGACCGGGGGCGTGGCCACGCGTGAACAGCTGCAGGAGATCGCAGACGTCATCCTCAGTAAATGCACACCCAACATCCGGGTCTATTCGGACGAGATTTACGAAAACATCCTGTTTGACGGTGCGGAAAACTACAGCATCGCCTCGATTGAAGGCATGCAGGAAAAAACCGTGATCGCCACGGGTGCCTCAAAGTCCTATTCATGGACCGGAGGGCGTATCGGCTGGGTGGTATTCCCGTCGGTGGAAGAAGCCCTGTTGTTCAAGAACCTCAACATCAACTACTTCTCCTGCATCCCACCCTACAACCAGGAAGGCGCCCGGCTGGCGATCGAATCTCCGCTGAGCCAGGTATCCATTGCCGAAATGAATACCGCGTTTCAGCAGCGGCGGGATTTTGTCGTGGATGCACTCAACAACATGCCCGGCGTCAGTTGTCAGCTGCCCAAGGGCGCGTTTTACGTGTTCCCCAATATCGCCGGGGTAGTGAAAAACCTGGAAATCGACAAGGCCTACGCAGCCCTGTCGCCGGAAATGCAGAAAACCACCAGCCCGTCCACGCTGTTCCAGATGTTCCTGCTGTGGAATCACTACGTGGCCACGATGGATCGCAAATCATTCGGCCAGATCGGCGCCGAGAACATGCACTTCCTGCGGCTGTCCATCGCCACCGGTCTGGAAGACCTGAAACTCGGGATGGAGCGCATGCGCAACGCCATCAATGATGAAGCCGGATTCAGGCAATTTATCGCAGAACAAAAGCACTTCAGCTAACAGGAGTTTTCCCATGTCATTCGCACTCAATTTGCAAGACCGCGGCACCGAGTACATCGCACTCGATCCTGAAAACACCCCTAGTCTTCCTGCCCGGGAAAGCGACAGCCTGGAGTTTTTTGACCTTTGCTACAGATCCCTTTGCGCGGTGATGTTCAACCACGCATCTTCCGGACATCCCGGTGGCAGTGTATCCAGTGGCCGCATCGTGGAATCCCTGCTGTTCAACCAGATGGACTACGACATTTCCAACCCGATGGACCGTACGGCTGACATCATTTCCTACGCCGCCGGCCACAAGGCGCTGGGCTTGTATGCCATGTGGGCCTGCCGCAACGAAGTCGTGCGCCAGAAATACCCGGAGTTGCTACCCGAGGTACGCCAGCAACTGCGGCTGGAAGACCTGCTCGGTTTTCGCAAGAACCCGATCACCAAAACACCACTGTTCGTGGAATTCGACGCCAAGCCGCTGGACGGACACCCGACGCCGCAAACACCCTTTGTCTGGCTGTCCACCGGCCCGAGTGGCGTCGGCGATGCCAGCTCCGTAGGCCTGGCACTCACGCTGAAGGACATGCACCGCGAAAATGCACCTCATGTCCACGTCATCGAGGGCGAAGGTGGCATGACTCCCGGCCGGGTGGCTGAAGCCCTGGCTGCAGCCGCCAGTTCCGGCCTGGATAACCTGTTCTTCCACGTCGACTGGAACCAGTCTTCGATCGACTCAGACGCCGTGACGCGCGAAGGCAACCAGCCCGGCGAGTACGTTCAGTGGGACCCCTGCGAATTCCTGATGGTCCATGGCTTCAACGTCATCTATGTGCCGGACGGATTCAATTTTGCGCAGATCAGGGAAGCACAGAACAAGGCCCGGGCGTTCAAAAACGGGCGGCCCACAGGCATCGTCTATCGCACCGTCAAAGGTTGGCGTTATGGCATGGAAGGCGCCAAGTCCCACGGCGCGGGCCACAAGTTCTACAGCGAAGCCTACCTGCAGGCCCTGCAGCCATTCGAAAAGAGACTCGGTTTGACTTTCCCACGGTTCGAGGCTGAAAAGAACCCGGAAAGCATCGAGCGGGCGTACTACGGCGCGCTGCTGACCATCCGCAAAGCCTTTGAAGCCAACCCGGCTCTGACCGGACAGCTGGCCGACTGGATAGTGGACAGCAGACAACGCCTGGCTGCCTCCCCCAGGCCGCTGCGCAGCGATGCTCCGCAGCTGGAAAAACTGTACGAAGACAACGCGATTTCTCCCTATGAGCGCCCTGCCTCCTGCACCTACGAGGCAGGGTCATCACAGACCCTGCGCGGTGCACTGGCAAACGCCCTCAACCACGTCAATAAGCTGACCAACGGGGCAGTCCTGGCCGCTGCGGCCGATCTTTACGGTTCGACCAACATTTCCAACATTGGCGCCGGCTTCGGTACCGGTTTCTGGCACCCGACCAACAACCCCGACTCACGGCTGTTCTCAGCCGGCGGTATCACCGAAGACGCCATGGGCGGCATCTGCTCGGGCATCGCCAGCATGGGCCACCAAATCGGCGTGGGTTCCTCCTACGGTGCCTTTATTGCGCCGCTCAATACGATCTGCGCCAAGACCCACGGCATCGGACAACAGACCCTGCGGCACCGCGTGCCTGGTGAGCCCAACCGCACGTTCGTCATCGTTTGTGGCCATGCCGGTGTGAAAACCGGTGAGGACGGTCCCACCCACGCTGAACCCCAGGCTCTTCAGGTGCTGCAGGAAAACTTCCCGGGCGATGTGATGATCACGCTGACTCCATGGGATCCAAACGAGCTTTGGCCGCTGACCGCTGAATCACTACTCCAGCGTCCCGCAGTACTGGCGCCTTACGTCACCCGCCCATCCGAGGTGATCGTTGATCGCGCAGCGCCGGGCCTGGCCCCGCCGGAAGCATCCGTCAAAGGTATTTACAAATTGCTGGAAGCCAATGGCAAGCCTGACGGCACCCTGATTTACCAGGGCAGCGATGTCGCCTATGCCTTCATCTCCGGTGTATTGCCGCACCTCAGGGAAAAGGGCATCAACCTGGATGTGTACTATATATCCAGCGTGGAACTATTCGACCGCCTGGACGAGCAGGAGAGAAAGGAGATTTATCCCGCCTCGACGGCCGCCTCGGCAATGATGTTCTCCGGCTTCACTGCAGCCACAACCTATCGCTGGACGATGTCCGAGCGGGGCAGAGAATTTACCCTCTACCCATGGAAGCACGGCGCCTTCCTGGGCAGTGGCCCGGGCGACGTCTGCCTTGAACAAGCGGGCATGCACGGTGCGGCACAGTGGGATGTGATCCAGAAATTCATTTACGGAAAATAGAGGCAAGATACGCGTGATGAGAACAGTCTTTTATGATCGCCACGTGCAGCTGCGGCGCGAAAATTACTGAGTTCGGTGGCTGGGATATGCCACTCCAGTACCCTGAGGGGATTGTCCAGGAGCACCTGGCGACCCGCAAACAGTCCGGGCTGTTCGACGTGTCCCATATGGGACGCTTCATCATCAGTGGAGAGCAGGCCCTGCCGTTTCTGCAGCATGTCCTGACCAATAGCGCGGCTGCACTGGACGTCGGGTTGGGGCAGTACACGATGATCCCCAACCCGGACGGCGGCATCATCGATGATGCCTACCTGTACCGCTTCGTTGAAGATGAGTACCTGCTGGTGGTCAATGCCGGCAACCGGGAAAAGGACTGGAATCACCTGGAGGCGGTGCGCCGGGACTTCCCGCAAACCGAAATGGTGGACCGCACGCTGGAAATGGCCATGCTGAGCCTGCAGGGGCCCGAGGCCAAGCAGATTCTGTCCGAGCCTCATCAATGGCGACCTGCCCGAGCCGATGAGAAACGAGCTCAGCATCGTTGAAATTGAAGGCGCGCGAATCCTGCTTGCTCGCACCGGTTACACCGGCGAGCCGATCTGCTTCGAATTGTTCATCGAAAATGCGGATGCTCTCAGGGTGTGGGACCTGCTGGTTGAGAACGGTGCGAATCCGGTCGGGCTGGGCGCCCGCGACTCACTGCGCCTGGAAGCCGGCCTGCCACTGTATGGACACGAACTCGGGCCGGATCCTGAAGGCAATGAAATTCCCGCTTTTGCCTCAGACCTGTCCCGCTTTGCGGTCAGCTTCTCACCGCTGAAGGGCGATTACATTGGCCGTGAAGCGTTCTATCAACAGTTCATGGCGCTGAAAAATATCCTCAATCAGCAGTTCTCCGAGATCGATGCACTGCCGCAACGGGTCCTGCTGTTCGAACTGGCCGGACGCGGGATCGCACGCCACGGAGACCGGGTCTGGGCCGGCGAGCAAGCGATGGGATACGTCACCAGCGGAACCATGGTGCCGTACTGGGAGACTGAGGGTGAAGGCGTCGAGTCGCAGTACAGCGACGAGAACACCCGGCGGGCCATCGGCATGGCGCTGGTATCCAGCGAGTTGTGGGAGGGTGACGAAATCGAGGTAGAGATCCGTGGCCGGAAGATTCCGGCGACCATCGTGCCCTGGTTCCTGCGCGGTGAGGCGCCGCCCTACGCCCGTGCGGTCATTCATCATCAACTGCCGGATGAAGAGATCGAAGCACCAGGGCTGAGCACCAGCGAAAAAGTCAACGAACTGATCGACAGCGCCATGGCCAACACCCGCTGGCGCCAGCAGGACTGTATCAACCTGATCCCCTCGGAAATGACCCTGTCGCCGGTCACGCGGCTGCTGTCCATCATGGACCCGGTCGGGCGCTACGCCGAGCACAAACAGGTCAAGGCGCTGGACGAGGCCGAAGTCTTTTACTACCAGGGCACGGACTTTATCTGGGAAGTTGAAGAACTGCTGAAGAAAGAGCTGATGTCCTACCTCGGCTGCGCCACGGTCGAGGCACGCGTTGTGTCCGGTCAGATGGCCAACATGACGGTGTTCAGCGCCATGGTGGATTACCTCAACCGCGCCGACCGCAAGAGTGAACAACGGCGGATGCGCATGGTGATGAACAACCACATCATCAAGGGCGGTCACCTGAGCGCACAGCCGATGGGGGCGCTCAAGGACTATGTCGCGCGGGATCCGCGCACCGAAAAAGCCGCGGCCGTGAATTTCCCGGTGCTGCGCGACAACCCCTACAAGATCGACGTTGCCGCAGCCGGCGAATTGCTGGCCGAGCACAAACCCGAACTGGTCATCCTCGGCAAAAGCATGGTGCTGCACCCGGAACCGGTCGCCGAAATGCGGGCATTCATCGACGAACAGGGACTGGATTGCTTCCTGATGTACGACATGGCGCATGTGCTGGGACTGGTGGGACCGCATTTCCAGAATCCCTTCGCAGAAGGCGCGGACATCGTCACCGGTTCCACCCACAAGACGTTCTTTCGGCACACAGCGCGGCATCATTTCCTCGCGCTTCGAAGAGGAAAACGTGCGCTATCCGTTCTGGGAGGCCGTCGAGCGGCGTGCCTTCCCGGGAGCGGTCAGCAACCACCACCTCGGCACCCTGCTGGGCTTGCTGATGGCCACCTACGAGATGAACGCCTTCAAAGACGTGTACCAGCAAAAGGTACTCGGCAACGCCAAGGCTTTCGCGCGGGCACTCAAGGACGTGGGGCTGGATGTATCGGGCGACCCGGCGGTTTCCTACACCGAAACCCACCAGGTATTGCTCGATGTCGGCTACTCGCGCGGCCCGGAGGTGGCGCGGCGCCTGGAAGAAAACAACATCATCGTCAACTACCAGGCATCACCCGAGGAAGAAGGTTTCACCGCGTCAGGTTCGCTGCGCATGGGTGTGTCCGAGATGACCCGTTTCGGCATGGGACCGGAGGACTTTGGTGAGCTGGCTGAACTGGTCCGCGACGTGGTAGTGGATCAAGCCAGTGTGAAAGCCCGGGTGGCGGAGCTCAGAAAACGGTTCGGCGAAATGCAGTACTGTTTCGCTCCGGAGGAGTTGGGAGGCCGGCTGGAAGAGTTGCATCGCCTGGTGTGACGGGGAGGCATGTTTAAAAAAAAGTCTAAACTCAGAACCCTGGTCCCGTGTAAATGCTTCCACGGCGCCCGCGAGCGATTCCGTGTTGATCACTGCGTGGTAGTCGGCCTGCTGATCGGTGGCCCGCAGCACCCGCTTGATCATGTTTTGCAGATTGGGACGCTTGCCGCCCGGCTCGGCTGCCGGACCAATACCTCCGCCAAACTCAATCACCGTGCTTACATCGCAAGCAAAAGCCGCTAGCAGGTTGGCGTTCCAAAGCACCGGGTTAAACAGCTGGAAGAACAGCCTGGACCTGATGTCCGCCGCGTCATTTTCGTGAAAGCCACCAGTGAAGTTGGACAGTACTTGGACGTCTGTGGCCGCAAAGGCAGCCTCCTCAAGAACCGGGCGGTACAGTTGCGCTGCCTTGACCATGTAGTAGGTATGGAATGCGCCCTCTGTCTTAAGGCGGGTGAAACGTGCCCGTTCGAATTGCGCTTGCGCGGCCTGCTCGAGTGCTTCCAGGTCTGCGCTACGGCCTCCTACAACCGTTTGTTCAGGCAGGTTGCAACCGGCAATCGCACAGTGAAAATGCTCGGCCAACGGGCGGAGGCTATCGACATTCATTGAGAAAGCACTCATTTCTCCTTCGCCGTGTGCGCCCATCAAGTCCCCGCGCTTTTGCACCAGTATCAGGGCACTCTCGAAACTGAGGACTTTTGCAGCCACCAGCGCCGAGTACTCACCCAGGCTGTGGCCGGCTGCCATCGTCGGCTGGATCCTTTCACCCGTTAGTTCCCTGAACACTTCCAGGCAGGCGATGGAATGGGTCAGCAAGACCGGCTGGGTGAAACGGGTCAGTTTAAGTTCGTTATCCGGGTCTTCAAATGACAGTCTCGCTACGTCGTAACCGAGTACGTCACTGGCTTGCTCATATACCGCACGCACGGAAGCGTGGTCCTTGTAGATATCGCTGCCCTTGCCCGGGTACTGCGACCCCTGCCCGGGAAGATAAACAGGATGTTTTTATTATTGGCTGACACGGTTTTTCACCTGTGGATTTGCGCGTGCACAGAATAGCCAGCACCGCGTGTTAAAGCAAGAATATGCATGCCCCGGGAATTCAGCCCAGTCGCTCGAAGGCCTCGCGTACTTCCGGCGGCGCCTGCACCAATTCTATCAGCACCCCTTCCCCGCCAATGGGAAAGTCATCACTGGCCTTGGGATGGACAAAACAGATGTCGAAGCCGGAAGCCCCCTTGCGGATTCCTCCGGGGGTAAAACGCATGCCCTTTTGCTGCAGCCACTGCACCGCGGCCGGAAGGTCGTCGATCCAAATCCCCACGTGGTTTAATGGCGGGTTCTGCACCATGGGTTTCTTATCAGGATCAATAGGTTGCATCAGATCGACTTCAACCTGGAATGGCCCGGAACCCATCACTGCAATGTCCTCGTCAACGTTTTCCGACTCGCTCTGGAAGTCGCCGTTCAGGGACAGACCCAGCGTGTCCACCCAAAGCGTGCGCAGACGGCTCTTGTCCAGTCCTCCCACGGCGATTTGCTGAATACCCAGCACTTTAAAGGGCCGTTCGCTCATGTCATCTCCGGTTTTTCGGGTTCAATCCCACTTTTTATGTCGTTTCAGGAAAATTTCCAGCAATTGCCGGGCTGCCAGCGTAGGCGGGATTCGCCCCTCGCTGACCGCAGTTTCCAGCGCAGGGATGTGGTCGCGCACTTCCGGGTCGCTTTGCAACGCCGCGACCAGGCTGTCGTTGACTTCGGACCACAGCCAGTCCCTTGCCTGCTCTGCGCGGCGCTCCGTGAACTGTCCGCTGTCCTTTAATACCTCCTGGTGGCGTAAAGCGGTTTCCCAGGCATCCGAAATACCCACACCATCAAGGGCGGAACAGGTCTGGACCTCAACCGTCCAGTCTGCCGAGCGCGGATGCAGCAGGCGCAGGGCGTTGCGATAGTCGGCCGCTGAACGCCCGGCGAGCGACTCCAGATCGCCATCAGCCTTGTTAACCAGGATCAGGTCGGCCAGTTCCATGATGCCGCGTTTGATCCCCTGCAACTCATCACCGGCACCGGGCAGCAGCAACAACAGGAACATGTCGGTCATATCCGCTACCTTTGTCTCGGATTGCCCGACCCCGACCGTCTCCACGATGATGACGTCAAAACCGGCTGCCTCGCACAGGATCAGTGCTTCGCGGCTGCGCCGGGTCACCCCGCCCAGCGTGGTTCCCGATGGCGATGGCCGGATATAGGCTTCTCTGCGGCGTGCCAGAGTTTCCATGCGGGTCTTGTCCCCGAGGATAGAACCGCCGCTGATGGCTGATGACGGGTCTACCGTCAGTACGGCGACGCGGTGGCCCTGGTCGATAACGTGGTTTCCCAGCGCCTCGATGAACGTTGATTTACCGACCCCCGGAACTCCCGTGATGCCCAGGCGGATAGACTGGCCCGCATGCGGGATCAGGCGCTGCAGCAAATCGCTGGCCGCGGCCCTGTGATCAGCCCGGGTCGACTCGATCAGCGTGATGGCGCGGGCTAGTGCGCGCCGGTTACCGCTGCGAACGCCTTCGACAATGGCTGCAGTTTCCTGCATCAGCTTGCTACTCGAATTCCATGATCTGGTCGTCGACGGCCAGGCTGGCGCCGGCATCATAGCTGATCCTGGCGACCACGCCATCACGCTCAGCATACAGGGTGTTCTCCATTTTCATAGCCTCCAGAACCGCCAGTTCATCGCCGGCATTAACGCTGTCGCCCTCTTGCACCGCCAGCGATACCAGCAGGCCCGGCATGGGCGAGAGCAGGAACTTCGACATGTCCGGCGGCATTTTCACCGGCATGTACTGCATCAGTTCTGCGGCCCGGGGCGCCAGCACCATGACGTCGGACTGCGTACCGCCATGGAACAGGCTGTAAGTCTGCTGCCTGCGCTCGACCAGCATGAAAATATCCTTGCCGTTGATGGTCCCGCTGAACTGGTACTGCCCGAATTCCCAGTGGGTGCGCACCGCGTAGGTTTTACCGTCATATTCAACGTCGTGTCCGCCCTCCACGGGAACCACGGAGACCGGATGATACTGACCGTCCAGAGCCACTACCCAGTCTTTGGGTACACGGCGTTCATGACCCGCCATCTGCCCATCGATCTGGGCGGCGCGGTCGCGGTAGCGGCGCATCATCGAGGCCGATACGGCAATGATCATGGAAGGGTCGTCGTGCGGCACATCAGTCGGGTGGAACCCGTCAGGGTATTCCTCACCGATCATATTAGTGCTCATATCACCGCCGACAAACCGCGGGTGCACCATCAATGCCGCCAGGAAACTCAGGTTGCAGGACACGCCCCGGATCAGGAAACGGTCCAGCGCCGAGCGCATGTGCCCGCTGGCCTCTTCACGGGTGACGCCGTAAGTGATCAGCTTGGCAATCATGGGGTCGTAGTACATCGACACTTCGCCGCCTTCAAATACTCCGGTGTCTACACGTACATGCTCGTCTTCTGCCGGTGGACGGTAATACACCAGGCGACCGGTTGACGGCAGAAAGTTACGGAACGGGTCTTCCGCATACACCCGGGTCTCAATGGCCCAGCCATTGATGCCCACATCCGCCTGCGTGATCGGCAGTTTTTCACCACAGGCTACCCGGATCATCAATTCGACCAGGTCCAGCCCGGTGATCAGCTCGGTAACCGGATGCTCCACCTGCAGCCGCGTGTTCATTTCAAGAAAGTAGAAATTACGGTCGCGATCAACGATGAATTCGACGGTTCCTGCGGATTCATAATCAACTGCCTTAGCCAGCGCCTTGGCCTGCTCGCCCATGCTGCGGCGTGTGTCCTCGTCGAGAAACGGGGACGGCGCCTCTTCGATCACTTTCTGATGACGCCGCTGCAAGGAGCACTCGCGCTCGTTGAGATGCACTACGTTGCCGTGGCCGTCGGCCATGACCTGGATTTCGATATGGCGGGGCTCTTCGATATATTTTTCTACGAAAATGCGATCGTCACCGAAGCTGGAACGCGCCTCGTTGGCTGCACGCTCGAAGCCATCCAGGCACTCGGCGTCATTATTCGCGACGCGCATGCCCTTGCCGCCGCCGCCAGCCGTGGCCTTGAGCATGACCGGGTAACCCAGTTCATTGGCAATCTCCACCGCGTGTTCCGCATCGCGCAGCACGCTGGTGAAACCGGGAATGGTGTTGACACCGGCCTCGGCCGCCAGCTTCTTGGAGGTGATCTTGTCGCCCATGGCTTCGATGGCCCGGGTTTTGGGGCCGATGAAAGCGATGCCATTCTCCGCAAGCAATTCGCAGAACTCGGAATTCTCCGACAAAAAACCATAACCGGGATGAACCGCCTGTGCGCCGGTGTCGAGGCAAGCCTGCAGGATCTTCTCTTTCAGCAGGTAGCTTTCAACCGAGGGCGGCGGCCCGATATTCACGGCCTCGTCCGCCATTTGCACATGCAAGGCGTCACGATCGGCATCGGAGAATACAGCAACGGTCTTGATGCCCATTTTGCGTGCTGTCTTGATGACGCGGCAGGCGATCTCGCCGCGATTTGCGATCAGGATTTTGTCAAACACGTGCAGACACCTCTGGTGGATGGGCCTTAAAGGGGGATGTTGTCATGTTTACGCCACGGGTTATCCAGTTTCTTGTCGCGCAGCATCGCCAGCGAACGGCAAATGCGTTTGCGGGTCGCATGGGGCGCTATCACATCGTCAATATATCCGCGACTGCCAGCGATAAACGGGTTGGCGAATTTCCTGCGGTACTCTTCGGTTCGCTCGGCAATCTTCTCCTCGTCGCCAATATCCTCGCGGAAAATGATCTCCACCGCGCCTTTAGGTCCCATTACCGCAATTTCTGCGCTCGGCCAGGCCAGGTTAACGTCACCGCGCAGGTGCTTGGAGGACATCACGTCGTATGCACCGCCATATGCCTTGCGGGTAATCACCGTGATCTTGGGTACGGTGGCCTCGGCGTAGGCAAACAGCAGCTTGGCGCCGTGGTTAATGATTCCGCCGTATTCCTGTGCCGTGCCCGGCATGAATCCGGGCACGTCCACAAACGTCAGGATCGGGATATTGAAGGCATCACAAAAACGCACGAAACGACCGGCCTTGATGGACGACTTGATATCCAGGCAGCCGGCCAGCACCAGCGGCTGGTTGGCCACAATACCCACCACGTGGCCGTCCATCCTGGAAAGTCCGATGACGATGTTTTTAGCATGGTCCGGCTGCAGTTCCCAGAAATCATTGTCATCCGAAATCTTGTAAATCAGCTCCTTCATGTCGTAAGGCAGATTGGGGTTGTCCGGCACCAGCGTGTCCAGTGACATTTCCATGCGGTTGGCTTTGTCGGGGGTCGGCCGGTATGGAGGCTTCTCGCGATTGTTGGCCGGCAGGTAGTTGATAAACCGCCGCACCATCAGCAACGTCTCTACATCGTTCTCATAAGCACGATCACATACACCGGAAACGGTCGAGTGCGTCAATGCGCCACCCAGTTCTTCCGCGGTGACTTCCTCGTGCGTCACGGTCTTGACCACATCCGGGCCGGTTACAAACATGTAAGACGTATCTTTCACCATGAAGATGAAATCGGTCATGGCCGGAGAGTAAACCGCGCCGCCGGCACAGGGTCCCATAATGACGGAAATTTGCGGTACCACGCCGGACGCCAGCACATTGCGCTGAAACACGTCTGCATAACCGCCCAGGGATGCCACTCCCTCCTGGATGCGGGCGCCACCCGAATCGTTCAGGCCGATGACCGGTGCGCCAACCTTCATCGCATGATCCATGACCTTACAGATTTTTTCTGCATGCGCTTCGGACAGGGAACCGCCGAAAACCGTGAAGTCCTGGCTGAACACAAAGACCACGCGGCCGTTGACCGTTCCATAGCCGGTCACCACGCCGTCACCGGTGATCTTCTTGTCGGCCATGCCAAAGTCTGTACAGCGATGCTCGACAAAGGTATCCCACTCCTCGAAGCTGTCCTCATCCAGCAGCAAATCGATGCGCTCGCGCGCCGTCAGTTTTCCGCGTCCATGCTGAACATCAATGCGATGCTGGCCACCACCCAGGGCTGCTGCTTTGCGTTTTTCTTCCAGTTGTTCGACGATTTCCTGCATGCGAATGTCCTTGAATAATTACCGGTTCTTGTTACGCTTGCGAATGATCCCGAGCACTTCGTGGGCGGCAAGCAGGATGTTGGTGCCGGGACCAAATACGGCCGACACACCCATCCCCAGCATTTCATCATAGTCCTGCGGCGGGATCACACCGCCGCAAATCACGGCGATATCATCAGCCCCTTCTTTCTTCAGCCCCTCGATGACCTGTGGAACCAGTGTCTTGTGCCCGGCAGCCTGTGAAGAAATACCGATCACGTGGACGTCGTTCTCGATCGCCTCGCGCACCGCTTCCTCCGGCGTCTGGAACAAGGGTCCGATATCCACGTCAAAACCGATATCGGCAAAAGCCGTCGCAATCACCTTGGCGCCGCGATCGTGTCCGTCCTGGCCCAGCTTGCAGACCAGCATGCGCGGCCGGCGCCCTTCGGCTTCCGCAAATTGCTCGACTTCCCGCTGAATCTCCATATATCCCTCGTCACTTTCATAAGCCGAGCCATACACCCCGGCAATCGAACGGGTCACCGCCCGGTGCCTGCTGTAGACTTTCTCCAGCGCATCGGAAATCTCGCCCACGGTCGCCCGCGCGCGTGCCGCGTCTACCGCCAGCGCCATCAGATTGCCGGTCTCATCCTGTGCGGCCCGCGTCAATGCATCCAGCGCCTGCTCGCAGGCTTTACCATCGCGCGATTCACGTACCTGCTTCAAGCGGCGTACCTGGGCTTCACGAACAGCGCTGTTGTCGATGTTCAGAATATCGACCGGCGGTTCCTCTTCCAGTTGATATTTATTGACGCCAACGATGACTTCCTCGCCACGGTCGATACGCGCCTGGCGAAGCGCAGAGGCCTCCTCGATACGCATCTTGGGCATACCGGACTCAACCGCCCGCGTCATGCCGCCCATTTCTTCCACTTCGTCGATGAGTTTTCGTGCTTCGGCCACCAGTTCGTGGGTCAGGCTTTCCACGTAATAAGAGCCGGCCAGCGGGTCGACGACTTTGGTGATGCCGGTTTCTTCCTGCAGCACCAATTGGGTGTTTCTCGCGATACGGGCTGAAAACTCGGTGGGCAGGGCCAGAGCCTCATCAAAGGAATTGGTATGCAGCGATTGGGTGCCGCCAAGCGCAGCGGCCATGGCTTCAACCGTTGTCCGCATGATGTTGTTGTACGGATCATTGGCCGTCAGGCTCACCCCGGAAGTCTGGCAATGGGTGCGCAGCATCAGCGAACGAACATCTTTCGGGGCGAAGTTTTCCTGCATCAGCGTCGACCACAGCAGGCGGGCGCCGCGTAGCTTGGCCACTTCCATGAAAAAGTTCATGCCGATGGCGAAGAAAAAGGACAAGCGCGGGGCAAACGCATCAACTTCCAGCCCGCTGGCAATCGCGGCACGCACGTATTCGATGCCATCAGCGATGGTGTAGGCCAGCTCCTGAGCGCAGGTCGCCCCTGCCTCCTGCATGTGGTAGCCCGAAATGGACATCGAGTTGTAGCGCGGCATATGGGCCGAGGTATATGCGATGATATCGGATACGATCCGCATTGAAGGCGCAGGCGGGTAGATATAGGTGTTGCGCACCATGAATTCTTTCAGGATATCGTTCTGCAGCGTTCCGGCCAGCTGGTCCGGCGTCACACCCTGCTCCTCTGCAGCAACGATGTACATGGCCATCACCGGCAGTACGGCGCCGTTCATGGTCATCGAGACGGACATCTTGTCCAGCGGAATGCCGTCGAACAGGATTTTCATGTCGGCAACACTGTCGATGGCCACCCCGGCTTTGCCGACATCCCCCTCCACTCTCGAATGGTCCGAATCGTAACCTCTGTGGGTGGCCAGATCGAAAGCCACCGAAAGGCCGGTCTGCCCGGCCTCCAGGTTCTTGCGGTAGAAGGCATTGGATTCTTCCGCGGTGGAAAAACCCGCGTACTGGCGGACCGTCCAGGGGCGGCCGGCATACATCGTGGCCTTGGGTCCGCGTACAAAAGGCGGCATGCCAGGCATTGAATCCACGTAATCCAGACCCTCAAGGTCCTGCGCCGTATACAACGGCTTAACCGGGATGCCCTCCGGCGTATTCCAGGTCAATTCTTCGAGCGGTTTGCCCTTACGTTCCCGTATGGCAAGCTCTTGCCAGTCCTCAAGCTCTTTCCTGGGGAAGTCTGTCATTTATCTATCTACTCTTCATTACCACGGAAGCAGCTGAATCGATCCATCCAACCGAACCGGGATATTGTCTCGTTGACCAGCCTACAACGCAATTAGCCAAAGGTATATTGCTGGCGTCAGCTATGATTTACAAAAAAAGAGCATTATCCTTAGCCGCTATGATTACACGCATCGTCAGAATGGAGTTCCAGCCGCAACACGCTGATGAATTCCTGGCACATTTCAACAGCATCAAAACCCTGATACGTAACTTCCCGGGCGTGCGGCATCTCGAACTGCACCGCGATGCCAGCCTGCCTCACGTTTTCTATACCTTCAGCGTATGGGACGGAGAAGCGGAACTGGAAATCTACCGCCAAAGCGAGTTGTTCAAAACCACCTGGGCACAGGCCAAAACCTGGTTCGGCGGCAAACCCCAGGCGTTCAGCCTGCACCGGGAACTGCTGGTTGACGGAAAATAGATCAAACAGGAGATATTCATGAAAGGAACATGGCTGATCACGGCCCTCGCGGCCAGCTTCATCGTTTTGGGTTGCGATGCACCACCGCAAACTGAAACCAGCGAAACCATTGAAAACACGCCATCCGTGCCGACGCAGAGCGGACCATCCATCAGCTACGAGAAGTATACCCTCGACAACGGGCTGGACGTCATCCTGCACGTGGACCATTCCGACCCGGTGGTCGCAATCAACCTGGCAGCGCACGTGGGCTCATCCCGTGAGATCAGCGGCCGCACCGGATTTGCACATCTGTTCGAGCACCTGCTGTTTCTCGATTCAGAAAACCTGGGCTACGGCGGCCTGGATTCGATGAACACGCGGATCGGCGGCGACGGCACCAACGGATTCACCACCACTGACATGACCCAGTATTTCCAGGCAGTTCCTGCCGATGCGCTGGAAAAAGTAATCTGGGCGGAAGCGGACAAGCTGGGCTATTTCATCAATACCGTCACCCAGGCGGTTATCGACACCGAAAAACAGGTGGTAAAAAACGAGAAGCGCCAGCGTGTCGACAATCAGCCCTATGGGCATAACTTCTATGTCATCGGCAAGGCGATGTACCCCGAAGACCACCCCTACAACTGGCAGATCATTGGCTCGCTGGATGACCTCGAGGCGGCGACACTTGAAGACGTCAAGACCTTCTACCGCAGCTGGTACGTGCCCAATAACGTGACGCTGACGCTGTCGGGAGACTTCGACGTGACCGAAGCCAAGGCCCTGATTGCAAAGTACTTTGAAGAAATACCGGCCGGACCGGCGGTAGCATCGATTGATCCTCGCAGCGCCGTGCTGGAAGAAAGCGTTTCGCTGCACCACGAAGACAGCTTTGCCACGGTGCCGCAACTGACGATGGTCTGGCCAACGGTGGACCAGTTTCACCCGGACAGCCCCGCGCTCGAAGTCTTATCGGAGTACCTCTCCGACGGCAAGCGTGCACCGCTTAACGAAGTGCTGATCGACGAACTGAAGCTGACCTCCGATGTCGGTACGTTCAGCTACGGCAAGGAACTGGCCGGGGAGTTTTACGTGATGGTCAACGCCAATGCCGGCGGTGATCTGAATGAAGTCCAGCCCGCCGTGGAAATGGCCTTTAAGCGATTTGAAGAAAACGGCATTTCACAGGCCGACCTGGACCGGATCAAGGCCGGATTTGAAGTGCAGATATACGGCCAACTGGGGAGTGCGCTTGGCAAAGCCATCGCATTGGGCCAATACAACGCACTGTCGGGCGACCCCGAGCGGATCAACAGTGATATCCGGGACTTACAGGCTGTGCAAATCGATGATGTCATGCGCGTGTATGACACATACCTCAAAGGCAAGCCTTACGTAGTCACCAGCTTTGTCCCCAAAGGTCAGCTCGAACTGGCCCTGGAAGGCAGCACGCAGGCCGAAGTAGTGGAGGAAGTCATTGTCCAGGGCGCCGAAGCCGAGGCGGATGAAACACAGGAAGTCGCTGAGTACGAGCGAACCCCATCCAGCTTTGACCGCACTGTGGAGCCGTCTTTTGGCGACCCCTACACCCTGCCCTCCCCGGTGGTATGGCGAGACCAACTCGACAACGGAGTTGAGGTCTACGGCATCGAGTCCGGCGAAACACCGCTGGTGTATTTCTCACTGGTGCTCGACGCGGGCCGATCGCGCGGGGATGTCAGCAAGCCCGCCGTGGCCAACCTGACCGCCGACCTGCTGAACAAGGGCACCGCCAACAAAACCACCGCCGAACTGGAAGACGCCATCAAGTCACTGGGGTCGAACATCACGATTTCAGCAGGCGCTACCAGCACCACGGTGAATGGCAGCACGCTGTCCAGAAACTTTGACGCAACCATGGCGCTGGTTGAAGAAATGCTGCTTGAACCGCGCTGGGACAGCGAAGAGTTTGACCTGCTGAAACGCAAGCAAATCAACAGGATTGACCAGGATGCCGGCGACCCCACGGCGGTTGCACGGCGCGAAGCGGCGAAACTGCGTTATCCGGCCGATCACATATACAGTTACCTGCCTTACGGCACCAGGGACAAGCTGGAGCAGGTCATGCTGGATGACCTGAAAGGCTTTTACCAGGCCAACTACTCACCTGCCCGCGCCCGCCTTAACGTGGTCGGCGATGTCAGTCCGGATCTGGTTCGTGCGGCTACAGCCGGACTGTCTGCACGCTGGAACGTTGCGGACACTGAGCCGGTTTCGCTTGCCGGAGCCAATCCGGTTGAAGCCTCTGCCGTTTATTTTTACGACATACCCGGGGCCAAGCAATCGGTGTTGCGGATACAGCGGCCTTCGCTGTCTGCGCTTGATCCGGACTACCCACTGACCGGTGCGCTCAACCTGTTACTGGGCGGGATTTATACCTCCCAGCTAATGACCGAACTGCGCATCAACAAGGGCTACACCTATGGAATCCGCTCCGGCTTCAGCGGTCAGAAAGACCGTGGCACGTTTGCCATCGGCTCGAGTGTTCGCTCGAATGTGACCCTCGAATCGCTGGAGTTGATCCGGGACATAGTCGCCAACTACGGACCGGGATTCACCGCGGATGACCTCACCACCCTCAAAGGTGCTGTGCTAAGAGGCCAGGCGCTGAAAAATGAAACGCTGGGTGCGAAATTGGGTGTGTTGCAGAACATCAGCAACTTCGGCTACCCGGCCGATTACCAGGCGCAAAGCGCCAGTCAAGTGGAGGCCATGACGCTGGAGCAGTTCAAGCAGCTGGCCGGCAAGTACCTGCGCGCGGATGCCATGCAATACATCGTGGCAGGCGATGCCGACACCCAGGCGGAGCGGCTGAATGAGCTGGGCTTTGGACCGGTCGTAATGCTGGATTCAGTCGACTAAGGGAAGGCCGAAAACTCCGGATACTCCGGGTACACCAACTGGATACCGGTCTCACCCGCGGCCACGCGGGTGAAGGCTTCCGTCCGCAATGCCTCGATGTCCAGGGCAAGCTGCATCCTGTAGTCACGGACTTCGTTCCAGCTTTCTTCAAAGTTCTGCGGGGCGTCGCCTTCCTTGTAGGCGCGCAGCATCGGCCCGACGACCCCGTATGCCCGGTACAGGCGCTGCGCCTGCACCTGCTCAAACTCATCTATCTCAGCCAGCAAGAGAACCAGTTCTTCATCCTCCGGCTCTGAAGGCGTTTGCAACACGGCCATCTGGTCAAAATACCGGAGGCTATCTTCCATATTGATGTTGTAGGCATTTCCCCACTGGTGCCTGTTTCCGTCATTGACGAGGTGGCCGCTGGCCGGGTCAATGATCAGAACGGTGGGGGTTGCATAGTAAACAGGGGGACCGATGCTGCTGATAACTTCCCCGCCCTTGTCCAGGTAACCGACATCGACGAAAACCAGTTCGTAGTGCTCTTCGATCAGTGACTCGAGGGGGGCCTGGTACATACGAGAAGCCAGTGCCCGGCTGTCATGACACCAGTTGGCGCCCATCACAAGCAGGATTCTCTTGCCGCTGCGCAACGCCGCCTCCCGCGCGCTGGCAAGGTCCGCCATGGCATTATCGGAAGGCTGATACAGTTCACCAGATACCCGCATGGCATTTTCAGCCTGGCCGGCCGGAACCGGTGTTGCCGCCCAAACGTGAAGCGACTGGAACGCAGTTGAGCTCAGAACCGCTGCAAGGATCACCGGGATTAAATTCCTTAAATGATTTTTCATAATCTGGACACCCTGTTCTTCCATTGGTACTTGATCCCCTCTATTGCTGTCAGCCGGGTTGACTGGCGCAGCAGGGGCGCCAGCCAGGTTTCGACCTCACCCTTAGCGTAAATCGCATTTTGTTTACCGCCAAACAGGGGCAAGGTGTATTGGCGATATAAAACTGCCTGGCTGGTGTAGAACAAGCTGGACGGCTCCACTGCCAGTTCACGCCCTTCGACCAGGCGTATGTACAAGCGTTTTCCGTCGGTGCCCAGTCGGCGCTTGAGGTTCCGCGTAGCCAGGCGAAAGATCGGCATCAGGAAAATCAGCATGACACCCGAAAGCAGGAGAACCATTCCGAGTTCGTTGGTCTTTTCGCTGATTTCCGGAGCCGGATCCGGGCCCGCCTGGATACGGACCCATAGATACAGAGCCAGGGCGCCAACAACCAGGATAATGAACAGTATCAGACCCAGGTGCTCCAGCCACTTCAGCGACCGCTCCATTTTGGGGTCACGCTTGAGCCAGTAAACACCGGTGGTTGCCGGCACCTGTTCTGCTGCATTGTCGGGGTCGAGAATAAGCGTTGGTTCAGTCCAGCGCTTGTACTTCGGAGTGGCCTTCAATGCAGCGGCCACCATCAATCCCGCTGAGAGGATGAGCACGACCAGTGAAATGACGCCCATGAGCTTGTAGTCATTTTGCCGGTCCTGGACACGGGCCAGGTGACCACGAAACGCCTCATCACCGAACTCGCTGACATCTGCTGTGTCGCTGTCCACCCGATAGACCCTGAACTGTTCAAGGTCCGTCACCAGGGCAGCGCCTTCGATTGCGACGATATCGGTTGGATAGGCGCCCCGGGGCAGAGCAACCAGTGCCTGGGCTCCCTGTTCCTGATCATAGATGACAAGGTCCGCCTCAGCCTTCGAAAAATCAGCCGCCTGGATCACCCATAGACGACCGTCGGCCCTGCGCGCCAGCATCATGGGATAGTACCGATCCTGTACGGTCAGGCTGTTAACCGCGCTGTGCTCACGGCCCGGCAGGAAGGTCCCGTCAGGCGAAGGAACCAGTTCTACAATCCTTCTATGGTCCGTATCGGCGATCCACAACTTACCTTCGTCACCATAAGCCAGGTCATTCGGGCCAGCCAGGGTGTGATCAGGCAGCAGTTTCTGTGGCTCATCAAGCTTCTTGCCGATCCTCCAGAGCGTATCGCCGGGTGCATCCGTAACCAGCATATCCGTGCCCGAAGCATCGGGCAGCACTTTAAATTGCCGCTTTGCAACGGTCACAGGAGAGGCTTCATGCAGACTGCAGACCCAGTTTTCCGTATTGCACACCTTGATTGCTGCGGGCCGCTGTTCCGCGATCAGCAATTGCCCGTTGCCCAATACCCTTAAATCAATCGGATCGTCACTCAGGCCGGTACGATCCGGCGTACTGGCGCTCAGCAAATCGCCGCCTGCCGTCAGCGTAAACATGTCGCCGGCCGCATACAGGTAAACCAGCCCCCCTCCGGCGGCAATGTGGGTCGGCCCGGTCAGCCCGGCTGACTTTTCTGTCGCCCAAAAGCGAGCACCAAGCGCGGCAAGCATCAACGCAAGAAACAGAAAAGCGAGGCTCCTTGCCAGAGATTGACGTTCCGTAGCTTTATGACTTTGCAAAAAACCGTCCTAATGCTGTAGTGCCTTGTAGCGCACTTCCCTGAATTGGTAACGGCTGGAATCGCGAAGACGTTTAGCCAGCCTTTCATGCAGTTCAGGCGTCCACGCTGTGTATTGCTCAATGAACAGGATAGCCCTTTCCTCGCTGCCTTCCTGCTGGATGGACAACACATCTTCCAACAGGCGGGTGGCGACTTCGAAATACCGATTATAGTGAATGGTCAGGCGGGCGCTGACCGGATCGAAACTGAGCAGCCCATGCTCCAGAAAATAATTCATCTGCATCAACTGCATGGTTGCATAAGCCTGGTCGATGCGGGGCTGGTTCTTCTGCAACACCCGCAATATGCCGCCGGCCCGGACCGACCGGAGCAACTCGTCGCTCATCCCGCCTGTCTTGTGAAGCTGCGCCGACGTATAGAGCGAAACCAGGTCGGCCTTCATTTCTTCGTAATGGCTGCCCCAGGGCGATAGCGCCGCGTTCAGGTCGCGCCCGTCGCGGGTTTTATCCACGCCCAGGTAGTGGCCAACCTCGTGCCACAGGGTGCGGTAGAACGGACCATCCAGCGTCAAATCGCCAGCTTGTTCCGGCACCACTGCCGCCGCGAACACTTCCTGACGGTCCTGGAACAGACCCGGGTGGGTCATAATGTTGTAACGCAGCAGGATGGTGCGGCCGTATTTACGTGTATGGTCCGCATCATTGGGCAGGATCGTGGCGGTGTTGGCTCCGCGTGACTGCCCGAAATCAGCGATGATGTTGTAGACCCCAACCGGAATGTCCTGCTGGATCTTGCGACCGGCGCCCAGCGGCAGACTATCCTGTATCGCCTGTAAGCCCCCCAGCGCGGCCGTCAGTTCAGCGCTCTTTTGTTCATCACGTGCCAGTACGACAAGGCTGAACAGGGATTTCACGCCGTACAGTGCGTCGGCGTACACCTCGTAACTGCCCACCTGGGCATTCAGGTGCTTAAAGCGTCCGCGGACCCAGGCGGCGTCACCACCCTCGTAATCATCACTGACCAGGTCACGCGCCCGGATCGAAAGGAAGGCTGCGAAGTCGGGATCATCCTGCTTCACGTCCTGCGCCGCATCGTTCAACAAAGCATAGATTTCCATGATCTCAGGTGCCCAGCGCACCGAGTAAGGCAAGGCATACCAGGGAGAGTCCACGGCTTCGAGTTTCTGCCGGAGCCCAGGGTGCAACCCGTCCAGCAGCGGGTACCTGCCCAGCATACCCAGGTCGCGTTCCCGGTTCTGCGCACTGTTTTTCCGTACTACAGTCCGAACTGCCAGCAAGTCTCCCGCAAGATCGGGCCTGTCGGCGAGTAGTGGATCCAGGTGCTCCCGGGTCAGGCCGGGCGGGTACATGTTCTTACCCGGCTCCTCAGCGACTACCGGCAAGAATGGCTGACGCTCGTTGTCCAGGGTCGTGGCAATCGGGCCCTTGTACAGGTAATAGAGATTCAGCAGGGCCTGTTTGTGCTCATCATCCAGTTCCGAAGATTGCAACGCGGCCAGTGATTCCAGTGCCTGCGGGTGCATGGAATCCTGGTAGATCCGGTTAAAAATCTCGCCGGCTTTGATCAGCTTTTCAACGGCAGCCCTTTCCCCGGGTGTAAGCGCGGAAATGTCTGTATCGAGCAATACCTCGCGGGTTTTCACAAGAACTTCATTCGCCTGGGCAAGGCTCCAATATCCGTTATCCGGTGCCAGTGCATAAGCGGAATCGACTATCGGGAGAGTGGCCAGCATGGCCGCGAGCATCAGTGTTTTCATTTTTCGTATTCCCAACCGTGTGACAGAATCAACCCTGCGGGGCTGATCGCTCAGTTTATCAATATCGACAAGCCGCCTTGAGAATTTCCTTTTCGAACGTCTTTGTGAAGCGCGCCTCGTCGCAGAGAGGAGAATTCTCCATCAGCCCGCGCAGCCCGGTGCGCAAACCCTCCAGACGTTCAGGATCGCCAGCCAGTTCACTGCTGATGCGAATGTAGGATTCCAGGTCTTTTGCAACCAGTTCTTCCAAGCCCATCGACTCGAGGACGCTGGCAACCATTCTGCCCGCGTGGCTATTCCCACTCAGGGTCACCACCGGAACGCCCATCCACAGGGACATGCAGGCCAGGGTGTGTCCGCTCCATGGGAAGGTATCCAGCTGAATGTCGATTTCGGCGAACAGTTCAAGAAAACTGCTGCCGCTGTAGCGCAAATGCCTCATCCCCAGGCGTTCGGCTCCGATACCATGACCCAGGAACATTTTCGTCAGGCGATCCTGTTGCCAGGCATCAAGTTCGTCCCGGATTATCAGCAGCCGTGAACCTGGTGTCCGGCGCAAAACTACTGCCCAGGATTCAACAACTGCCGGGCCAATCTTCTCCAGCTTGTGAAAGCTGCCAAAGGTTATGTGCCCTTGCCCTGTGTGCGGCGGCGACGTCACCCGGGGGGCGTGTTCCGGTGGTCTGAAACAGGCAAAACCGTTGGGAAGCCTCAGCAGTGTCTCTGTGCCCCGTTCTCCCTCGTCCCGGGGAGCTGTGGTCACATCGACAATACGATAGTCCATTGCCTCCAGCCCGGTAGTGGCCGGATAACCGAGGTAGCTTAGCTGGATCGGCGCGGCCTTACGCGCGAAAACCCCAAGGCGATTCAGTTTTGTGTAGCCTGCCAGGTCGACCAGAATATCGATGCGATCCGACTGGATCTGCCTTAGCACTCCATCGTCCTGCAAGTCCTTGATTTCTCGCCATTTATTAGCATAAGTCTGCAAACGGCGTGTGACCCCGTCCGGGTGTTCGGTGTCGGAATAGCAATACACCTCGAACAGCGACGTATCGTGATGCTGCAGGATAGGCTCGAAAAAGTAATTGACAGCATGCGCGCAGAAGTCGCCCGATACATAGCCGATTCGAACAGGGCGCTCCACAATGGCTCGTTCCGACCTGGTGGCGGTGGTTGGGAATAGCTTCTTCGCCACTTTCAGATGCTCGGCCGCAACCGCTTCCGGGTCCGTTCCCGGCAACAGATTGAGGGTATACAGCAAACCGGCCGCTGCAGCAGCATATCCCGGACGGATCTTCAGGGTTTGGCGAAAGGCATCAGCCGCTTCATCCAGCCGAATATGATCCGCCAGACACAGTCCGAGGTTGAACCAACCCTCACTTCGTTCCGGATCCAGGCGAACAGCCTCCCGGGCATGATGCAAGGCAGCTTCATGTTTGCCCGCATCGAAGTAGACAGATCCCAGGTTAAGATGCGCTCCGGCGTATTCAGGGTCCAAATCCAGCGCACGGTGAAGTTGGTCTGGCGGCGCTTTCCAGATCGCCGGCCCGCCGAAGGGCGTCGCCCAGGTTGTTCCTCAGGACCGACTGGCCGGGTACCCGCTGAACGGCCCGCTCGATATAACGGACAGCCGTTCGATGGTCACCCTGCTGATGGCAGGCGAGGCCGTAAAGGTGAAGAGCATCCGGGTTTCCGGCCTGGTCGTCGAGTATCTCCCGATACAATGACTTGGCTTTTTCCAGTTCTCCCCTGCGTTGCCATTGCATCGCGAGCCTGATTTTTTCCTGGTTGGTCAAATGCGGGCTACACTGTAGTGTGGATCGTCTTCTGCTACTTCAATTACGATCAGTTTACCTGCCGATGTGATCATTTTCTGGCACTCGGGGCTGAGGTGCCTCAGGCGCAGACGTTTTCCGGATCAGTAAAAATTGATAATGGCATCACTGCTTGTTTTGCTGACGCATCGCTTCTTCCTGCTTGCGTTCTTTCTTGAGCGCCAGGCGATGCGCCTCATGATGTGATTCAAGGCCGTCACCCAGGTAATAAACGTAGAGCGTGGCGTAACAGAAGAACACCGTCAGAACGGCTGCGATTTCCAGCGACCGGACACCCGCAGCCAGGCCGGTACCCACAGCCACCAGGATAAACAACGCATCGTAGGTATCCTGCAGGGCCCGTCTGAAATGCACACCCGCAACAATGCCCGCGAGACTGAACGCCAGCGCCAAACTGTGCTGGACCACCAGCACGATGGACGCCACGATCCCCGGCAGCACCAGGGTCGTTTCGTCCAGCGAATGGTCGTGCGCACTGGCCTTGTGGATACCTTTGTGCACCCAGGAGACCGGCCACATCAAAAGCCAAACAACAATCAACACGATCGTCAGTTGCCGGGCATAACCAAGTCGGTCAAACTTGTTGGTCGTGCGGATAAACGTCTCGACAATCTGAATGTCTTCGGCCGGCGGGGTCGCCTCCTCGACATTTAAGATCTTCAGAGCGCTCCCTTCAGCCAGTTCATTGATCCCGCCCACAGGCAGTTGGTCTATGAAATCGGGGAAAATCAAAGCCAGGGAAATCGCAAGTACGGCCAGCACCATGTGATAGCCGGCAATTTTCAGTAAAAGACTGAAGCCCTCATTGTGCGGCGGCAAGTATTGCGATGGGTCCACCAAGGGGGGTTGTGCGCTGGTTTCTGGATTTGGGTCGGCCACAAAAATTCATACCTGTCCATATTTGTGACCCGATTGTACCTCAAGCAGTCAGTTACAGCTTGGCCACGAGGTATCGCAACGCAGTAATTCTCCGAGAGGTATATAGTGGTCATGCCATATCTAACATAACCGACAACCAAGGAAGAGGGCCCTGTGACGATTCACGCTGATTACGAACTCCCCGTCAAATCCGTATTTGAGGCCCTGACAGACCCGGGCTTTCTGACTGACAGAAACCTGGCGCTGGGAGAACTCAGTTCTGAATGTGAGGCGGAACGGTCGAAAGGAAGGATCGTAGTCAGTGCAGTGCGCGAGGTACGCCGTAACCTGCCTGGCGCACTCGCCAAGCTATTCAACCCTTTGAACGTGATGGACATGACAGAGCAGTGGGATGCGAAAGGGAACGGCTGGAAGGGCCACTGGACGCTGGAAGTCCGCGATCAACCGGTCACTATTTTTGGTAGCTTTGAACTGACACCCACGGAGACTGGTTGCCGCTACAGCGTCTCTCACCGGGTCAAGGTAAATATTCCCTTTGTCGGACGCCAGGTGCAAAAATACATACTGGGCCAAACGGCAAAAGGCGCCACTGACGAACTGGAATACCTGAGGACCTATCTGAATACATCCATCGCTTAACAGCTTCAACTTAATACGTGAGCATGGTCATGAACTGGCTGAACCCAATTCCGCGTTGCCGGGTTCCGGCATCTCTGGCACCCATCACCCGTATCGGCAAAGAAGAACCAGCAAATACACCGGCGATTGGAGCCCCGCAGATCCAGCGAATATGGCAGCTTACCGAGCAACTCTACCGTTCAGGCGCACACCCTGCGATACAGCTTTGCATCCGCCACAACGGGCATCGTGTCATGCACCGCGCCATCGGACATGCCTCGGGCAATGGACCCGGTGATCCCCCCACCAGCCCGAAGGTACCCATCACCCTCAATACGCCCATAAATATTTTCTCAGCGTCAAAGGCCATAAGCGCCATGGTGGTGCATAAGCTCGACGAAGAGAACATTCTGCGGATAGACGATCGGGTGTGCGACTACATCCCGGAATTTTCCCAGGGCGGCAAGGACAAAATCACCATACGGCATGTACTGGCCCACCGTGCCGGAGTTCCCAGCCTGCCACCTGAGGCCATCGACGCTGATGTGCTGGCCAACCCCGCAGAGGTCATGGAACTGCTTTGCAAAGCCAGGCTTATGTCTCAACCCGGACGCGCACTGGCCTATCATGCGGTTACCGGTGGTTACATCCTTGGAGAGGTGGCCGCGCGGGCAACCGGCAGTGATTTCAGACAGTTATTGAGGCAGAAGATCGCCCGCCCCCTCGGCCTTCGCGGACTGAGTTGCGGAGTAACACCGGCGAAGGCAGACAGCGTCGCTCGAAATGCACTGACGGGCTACCCGCTACTCCCGCCGTTCAAGCAACTGCTGCAACGCGCGCTGGGGGCGAGTATGAAAGACGCTGTGGAATTGTCCAATGACCCGCGCTTTCTGACGGCCATCATTCCATCGGCCAATATATGTGCAACCGCCGATGAAGTTTCACGCTTTTACCAGTGCATGCTCAGGAGCGGTGAATGGAACGGCGAGCAAGTATTTGCACCAAAGACCGTTCGCCATGCGACGGCAGAGCAAAGCTACTGGGAATTCGATCTCACACTGGGTTTTCCTGTCCGCTACAGCCTGGGGTTCATGCTCGGGAACAACCGGTTCGGACTCCTGGGGGGAGATAACCCGTTGGCTTTCGGACACATCGGACTGTCAAACATCTTTACCTGGGCTGATCCCGAGCGCGGTATTTCAGTAGCACTGCTCACCACGGGCAAAGCCATTGTAAGCCCCCACATCGTGCCGCTCTTAAGGTTGTTGAACGAAATAAATCGCACATTCAGCCGCGAATATGCTGAAATACCATCGCAGGTTTTCCGGCCGCCCTCTGCCTGAAGGACGAAATTCATTGAACATGGTACGAAAATCATTTCCCGTCGGACCGTTGCAGTGTAACTGCACGGTTATCGGCGACACCGAAACCGGCATCGGCTATGTCTTTGACCCGGGTGGGGATGCCGCGCGTATCATGGCGACGGTCGAAGCACTGGGCTTACGCATCGTGGGCATCATTCACACCCATGCCCACCTTGATCACATCCTCGCGGCCGGTGAAATTCGCAAGCAGACCGGCGCCCCCGTGTGGCTACATCGTTCTGATAAGAACCTGTGGGATGCGCTGGAACAGCAATGCCAGATGTGGGGTGTCCCCTACTCACCGGTGGGCGATCCGGATCACTGGATAGAAGACGAGCAGGACCTTGAGTGCGGCGGCAATTGCATCCACACGCCGGGCCACACGCCGGGTTCAACCAGCTTCTATTTCGAGCAATCCAGCCTGTTGATCGCAGGCGACACACTGTTTATGGGGTCGGTTGGCCGAACTGATTTTCCGGGTGGCAACGCTGCGCAGCTAAAGAGCTCGATCCAGCAACGTATCTATTGCCTGGATGAAGCCGCGACCGTGGTTCCCGGGCACGGCCCGGAAACCAGTATCGGTCAGGAGATGCGCTTCAATGCGTTTGTGCGCGCCAACACCTAGGATTACTCTTCGAAGCCGTCGCTGAACACCTCTTCAATGATGACTTCCAGGGCCAGGTCGCTTTGCGCCGTTTTCCCGCAATTGTCGGTTACCGTGACCGAGATGACATAAGAATCGAGCGGCGCTGCACCTCCGATGCTGACGTCGCCGGTCAGTAGCTCAGCCTCAAACGTACCGGCATAAGTTGCCGGCAACACCGTCGCTTCAATGCTGTCGACACTGCCATTATCCGCGGGTGCAGCATCGGGGTTGATCACGGCCGACCCGCCTTCGACGATTTTCGTAGCCAGGTAGGCTCCCAGCGTGGGATCAGTATTGGCCAACACATCCACTTGCAGGCCACCGACATCGGTCAGGCCACCGTCGGTAACCTGTAAATTGACCGTGCCTGCCGTCGCAGTGCAGGAGGCCGCGAGTGTGGCCGAGATTGCGCCATCGGTGTTGATGATACTGTCTACGGTAATACCGGTGGCGGTGCCCCCGGCAACACGGGTCACAACCAGGTCGCCGGCCGCGCTCTCCGAATCAGTCACCGTGCCTACACTTACCGCGGCACCCGCTTCACTGCCCTGCTGACGCTCCACGGCCGCAGCGGGTGTGAACATAGGCGCCGTGTTTTCAATATCCAGCAAAAAGCTGGCATCGGTGATGCTGCCACAATTATCCGTCGCGCGAATCGTGATCGTATGCGCACCCTGAGGCGCAGCGTTTGATAGTGACACGGCTCCGGCAGCATCCACCGAAATGGTCCCCGTATAGGTTCCAGTGCTGTGCACGACAACCGAAGCAATCGATCCATTATCAGACAAGCCAGTCAATGGATTGACGGTCAGCGAGCCAGCCAGTGAGACCGCCTGGTCGGCATAGGTCAACACCGGCAGGGTATTTGCACTTACATCCAGCTCAAGGTCACCCGTGTCATCAAGACTGCCGTCCGATACCTGGAAACGCACCGTGCCGCTGGCCGCCGAACAGGAAGCCGCCAGCGTTGCCGAAACCGTGCCGCCGGAATTACTGATACTTCCCACCGAGATGCCGGTAGCGGTACCACCCGCGATCTGTGTCACGGCCAGATCACCATCGTCGGTTTCCACATCACTCACCGTCCCCACTGTTATTGCGCCGCCTGAAGGGCTGCCTTGCTGCCGTCCAATCGTGGATGCCGGTGTAAACGTGGGTGGCGCGTTGCCAGTGAGTTCAATATCTGCCAGGGACTGCCCAAGGGGTGCCAGGAAATCATGCTCGCGGACCCGTATCCGGCCCTGGGTGGTCGGATCATCGGAGACTGTCCAATCAAACGAACCCGTGTTGGCAACATCAGAAGCAATAACAATGGGGAACGTGCTGCCACTGTCCAGGGATAATTCAATCGTGACATTGCGGCTGAACCCACCGGTGTTGGTCCAGGTAATGGTTTGATCTGAACCCACCGGGATCAAGCCCCCACTCGGCAATACATCTGTAATGGTGTCCGGCATCAGGTCATTCGTATTGTCACGGTACCAGCCAATGTCACGCATTTGCTGACGGGTCAGGTCCAGGGTAAGCGGCAAGCCTGTGTTGATCCTGGGCTCCATCAGCAGGTTGGGGGACGCAGCCGTGTTGTAATGGGAAACCGAAGACCCCCCCTGATACGGGTTGGGCGTGTACATCTCCACGCGGCCGGTAATGTCATCAACACCTGCCGTCATGAAACCGGATGCAATGCGAACGTTTGGGCCGTCCCACATCAGGTTGTTTGTATTGATCGCCGAGGCCGCCCGCTCCTCATTGGTCATATCGATCCAGCTTTTACCCGTTGTCCGGTCGAACAGGTAACGTGCCCAGATATCGGGACTCCCCGCCAAAAAAGCTCCAGTCGTACCACTTGTGAAGCTCGATGAGCCTAGCCCATGACCCATTTCATGCAGCAGTACGACAAATAGATTGATGGTGCCGGACGGGGTCGTATTGTCCAGGCCATAGTACCAATGAGATTCTCCGCCGAGACATGAGTCGTCGACGTCGCTGTTAAACGTCGCGCTAATGTCCTCTAGGCCATCCAGATCTGAGCCTGCTCTCTTGTTGGCCAGCGCCTGGTGATACCAGGTATTTGCAAACTCGGCGTTGGCGAAATCCAGGTGCACGGTGCGTGAACCTGCACTTCCCAGCACACCGCCGCCTGGGCTACACGGGAAAAGCGAATCGAACTGTGACCGAACCTGGATGGCCACACCGCTGTCCAGGAAATCACTCCAGACCTGTGCTGCCGCCTCGAACAAAGCCAGGCGTTGTTCACCCAGGTTGGTGCCTGTGTTGCCGGGTGCCGGCAAAAACGGGTCCGCCGTGGAATTAAAACCTTCATCGGGGCCATCATTATTGACGATGGTAATGGCTGAAGCGCCGGCTGGTATATCCACGGAACGATTTGCAATCAAGTCCGCGTAAAACCGGTACTCGTGGGTGTTCATTCCGTGGCGGCGTGCCTCGGCTATCAGTGCCTCGTGCGCATCACTCGCAGCGCTGGAAAGAGGTGCGCCGGTGCTCAGATTCCGGCCAAAAAATACATCGGCCTCGGCCACGCTGTTAACGCATGACGTTATCGCCTGGTCGCCATCGATGAGTTGCGCCAACACGACTTGCTGGAAGCGGCCCTGCAAGTCGACGGAATCGCTACCGTCCGGCCGGGTTTCTGAAACCAGACCAACACTACTGCGATCTGCCAGTTTTTCAATCAAAGCGCCTAAAGCCGCGTCCGTTGCGCGCAGATCCTGGGCAAAAACCTCGGTAAACACAAATCCGGCCAGCAGCCCGAAAACACATACAGACCATCGAAAACTACCGAAACATGTCGTCCTTGATTTCATCTGGTTGATTCCCTTCAGTTTTAGGATGGATATGTATCAATACGACATTATAGCGAAAAGCAGAGAAAGGAATTTGTTGCTTTTCGATGCATTAATTGGCCTGATCGTTGAATGGCATCAACCCCTTCTGCGGAGTTACAATCATGGGAGAGTTGCGAATCGTAAACTATGAGCAGCACCGCACATGCGCCACCTTCCCTTCCTGTCAGTGAAGATCTGATCAGGCAGCTGGAGTCCTTGCGCCTGGCGCTGATACAGTTCACCGTCAGGCATCAAACTCTTTTAATGGATTTGCCTCCTGATCGTCGCCCAAGCGCCGAAAATCTATTGCATTACCTGGTGCTGCGTAGCCGCGACCTGAGGCCGCTGCAACGGCAATTGACCCGACTGGGCCTGTCTCCTCCCGGCCAGGCAGAAACCCTCATCCTCCCGGCGATCGATATGGTGCTTGACCATCTGCGCCGGCTTAACGGCGATGCCACTGCCTCAGTCCGTCCTGGCTCAGCTACCTTCGAAGCAGGGCCGGAAGCAGACATCCTGGATCAGAACACACGGAAACTCCTGGGGAGTCTTCCCGAAAAACGCAGAACACATATCATGGTGACGCTGTCCTCGGAAGCTGCCGAGGACTACATACTGGTGCATCGACTGGTCAACAGCGGCATGGATTGCCTGCGCGTCAACTGCTCACACAACGACCAGGCAACCTGGGCGCGGACGATCGACCACCTGCGTGACGCGGAACGCGCAACCGGCCGCTCCTGCCGTATCCTGATGGACCTGGGTGGACCGAAGCTGCGTATTGGCCCGATGGAAACCCGTCCTGCCGTGCTCAAGGTCAGACCCAAACGAAACGAACGGGGCCAGGTTATCCGCCCGGCACGTATCTGGCTGTATCCGGAAAATGCATCTTGCGGAATGGATGCAGCGGATGCGAACCTCCAGGTAGACGCGGCGTGGCTGAAGCAACTGGCGAGCGGAGACCGTATCCGCCTGTCTGACACGCGCGATTCACGCAGAACCTGGCGCATCCGCGAAGTAAGCAACGACGGTTGCTGGGCGGAAACCAAAAAAACCACCTACGTGGCCAATGGCACCGTTCTGCATTGGCAGGGAAAGCAGTCGAAGCAGGATACAACGATTGGCGACCTTCCTCCTACAGAGAGCTTCATACTGCTCAGGCAAGGAGACGTGTTGATCATCTCGGGCAGCGATGAACCTGGCCGGGCGGCTATCCATAATGACATCGGCGACTTGTTAAACCCGGGCTGTATCAATTTGCCGGTGCCCGAAATCTACCGGGATTCACGTCCTGGAGAACGGGTGTGCTTCGATGACGGCCGTATCGTGGGCATGATTGAGAAGGCAGACGCGCAGCAATTGCATCTGCGTATCACCCATACGCGCAAACCGGCCGAAAAACTGAGCCGCGACAAGGGCGTCAATTTCCCTGACACCCAACTGGGCCTGCCTGCGCTGGGCGCCAAGGACCTGGAAGATCTGAAATTCGCTGCTAAAAACGCCGACATGATCGGCCTGTCGTTCGCCAATCGCCGCGAGGATGTCGCAGCCCTGCGCAAGCATCTGGATGAACTGGAGTGTGCAACGGCCGGCGTCGTTTTAAAGATCGAAACCCGGCGCGGTTTCGCCAACCTGCCGGACATGTTGTTCGAGGCCATGAAGTTTCCCGATTGCGGCGTAATGATCGCGCGGGGCGATCTGGGGGTCGAATGCGGCTTCGAGCGCATGGTCGAAGTACAGGAGGAGATGATTCGTCTGTGCGAAGCGGCCCATGTACCGGTCATCTGGGCTACCCAGGTGCTGGAAAACCTGGCCAAGCGCGGGCATGCAACCCGGGCGGAGGTTACCGACGCCGGCATGAGCCAGTCGGCAGAATGCGTGATGCTGAACAAGGGGCCATACATCGTCGAGGCCGTTACCGTTCTCGACGATATACTGCAAAGAATGCAGCGCCACTACAAAAAGCAGCACCCACAGCTTACTGAGCTGCAAGTGGCCTCTTCATACACGGCCAACGCGCCCGTCACTATCGATTGAGCGCGAAGCTCAATCAGGATTATTCAGGTATGGGTTCCCGCTGCCAGAAGTGCTTCACTTCGTCATCCAGTCCGGTCATCTGCCAGCGAACCAGGGACAGGGGCAGCCGGCCGGTCATCATTAATTGATCGTGAAATTCCTGCAAATCAAAGGCGTCTCCCAACTGTCGCTTGCGGTCCGCAAGCAAGCGCTGCATCTGCAACGCGCCGATTGTGTACCCGATGCCGTAACCAGGCGGGCGGCGCAGGTAGATTTCGGCATCGACACGGGCTACGTTACGGTCGAGGTACGGCACCCTTTCCAGCCAGTAATCAACGACCTGGCCTACATCCATTTGACGCGTTTGCAGCCAGACATCCGCCGGCACCCGCGCTGCACGGAAAATCCCGAAGATCTGTATCAGTTCACGTACCCGCGGTAAAGACTCGAACAGGCCTGCCTGTAACATGGCCTCTTCCAAATAGGTGGCCCAGCCCTCGGCACGGGCCCCGCTGTCGATTTTGCTGCGGACCGGGTGGTCACTGCGTTCGGCAATTATTGCGTCAAACCGGTGCCCGGGAATCACCGCGTGCAAATGATCCGGTGAAGGATCCCGAAACTGGATTTCTTCCCAGAAGTTACGCCCGCCGGGGCGCACGATCCACGGTGCATTGGTATCCAGCTCGCCAATATCGCCCGGCACGGTGATGATTGACTGTTCTGCCAGGAAAGCGCGGATCCGGCGGTCCGTATCCGCAATCCGCTGCTGGTAGTCCTCCGCACTGGCGGCCGGCTCCAACTCCGGAAGTGCCCTGTTGCGGTGCCGTTCCAGAGCATAGTCGGCCCATAGACGATCCAACTCCCGCTGACCCAACAAGACCAGGTCAGACGAAGTCCACGGCATCAACTTAACGTGCTTCAGGTACCAGTCAAAAGCTTCGGCGCCAACGCCTGCTGCAGCCGTCCAGGCAGGCCGTTTTTCCAACAGCCACGCCTGGAAGCCTTGCACTGCGGCACGTGCCGTCTGGATGTCGTTGATCAAATCCGGCTGGATAACGGCCCGCTTGAGCAGATCGTCATACCACCCCAGCACGCCGGCTGGCGGCTCGGCACGGTAAGGGTGGCCATGGCCGACACCGTCAGAATGGCCCAGGTTGTGGAGGGCGAGATCTGCATAGTCGGCCGCCACGTCATCCAGGTTCTGTTGCGCCTCTTCGACCAGCGCGGGAATTGCCCTGAGTCGATCCAGGAAATCCTCACGGCCTGCGCCCTCGACTGGCAGTTCCGTGAAGGTCGCCCGCAACATCTGGTCGACATAAAATCCAGGGTCTCGCGCCCATGGGCGCGTGCGTTGCAGGATGAAATCGAACTGGTCCAGCCTGGAGCGCACGGCCAGGTAATCGACCTGCCGGGTACGATCCCAGGAAGCCACGTCAATAGCATCCGCCCGGGCCTGGAACTGCCGCATGGTTTCCCGTTGCCAAGCGATAGCTCCGGGGCTGTAATCCGCAGCTGCTCCATTGGTCTTGAATTCCAGGAACTCATCCAGCAAATTGACCAGGTCCCGGTAACTTGCCTGCCCTGCAGGAATTCCGTTCCCGACCGCTGACAGAGGCCCTGCGATAAGGCAAAAAAATAAAAATACTGCGGCGCAGAAACGGTGTTTAGCTGTTTGTCCGGACTCCATGCTCAGATGACCTTCTCCCCTGAATATTTTGTCAGCAGCTTGTAGATCTCCTGTTCGATCGCCTCCACGCGGTAGCGGGAGGCCGGGTTGGGGCCGTGCAGAATGTTCATATTGGCGTTGGCTTCGAAAACAAGCATTTGGCCATCCGGGCGCATGCTGCAATCGATACCGTAGTACTCCAGCTGTAACCGGCGGGTAATTTCCTCAATAGCCGGACGCAGCCGGGGTAGTTCCTCTTTGCTCAAGCGATCGAAACGGGCGACATCCTGCTCCCATGTATCCCGTTCCATCATGAAGGCCCGGCTGTTGGCGTGCACTACCCAATCATTCATATACAGCGCATGGCGTAGCAGCGGCTCGCCGTCGATCACGATGATGCGTTGCTTGTGATACAGACCGTCTTCATCGCTGTAATCAACGTACTGGGTCAGATAGAAATCCCGGCCGTCGAAAGGCAGTGCATGCAACAAAACGCCGTCATCCGCTTTATCCACCCTGATCATGCTCTTGCCGGAATGATCACCGGCTATCCGTGCAATGAATGGGAAATCAAAACCCTCAGCCGCTGCAAAATCCAGTACATCCTCCGGCGAACGCGGCCGGAATCGCAGCGTACGCGGCATGATCACACCCGGAATTTCCTGGAGTAATTGAGATACCCGGTCTCTACCCGTCTGCAACACATGCTTCGGGTGGTTGATGACGGTTGTATTGACCTGTTCGCAGAAATCGACACAGCGCTCGAGTGCACCCCGGTGGGTGTCTGCGTCGGAAATCTGGTTAAAGATCAATGATGGCGTTTTGTCCAGGTCCATCCCCGGCTGCCTGACGCCCTTTCCAAATAGCATGACCTGGGAAGCAAGTCCCTCCTTCAGAGGCAGCCGGTTATGGATGGTGCAATTTCCGTCAATCATGTACACCAGCATGCCCTGATCATCGAGGCTAACCCCCATCACTGAACGGTCGCTCACGCCATTTACAAAAATTATGCTCATATTAGTTACCTGAAGGCCGGGGCCGGGAAGTCATATTGTCCGGAAATACTCTCCAGAATGGAGCCGGTTTCCATAAACCTGTTTTTCATACGCAATGCGTAGCAGTCATTCTCGTTTAACAGGGTTTCAAGCAGATTCAGGGAACCATCGTCGTCATTCAACACAGTCCGGGCGGCTGCCAGGACCAGGCGACCCTGCTCCCTGATCGATGGGTCTTCAAAACCCCGCAGCGAAGAACGCTTTAACTGTTCAGCATCCTGTTTCGGCAATCTTCCTGGCAGGCTTTCATCCAGAATAAATGCACAATACAAGCTTAGCAGGGCTTGCAACAGGCGGGCGTCACCACAGGCGTCAAAACCCCTGAATTCCAATACATGCCCGCCCTGTTTGTGGTGCAGATCGACCATCCTGCGGGTTTCTGCCCGGTAGTAATTGCGGCTGCACAAGCCAATAAAAGCTTTACCCAGGTAAAAAGGTGAAGAAAAGCTCCAGGGAATCAGCGCGGGCATGTAAAAGTTGATTTTTTCAGCCAGGTCCAACATTTTTTCTTTAGAAAAATGGTCAACAGAAACGTTTACATGAATACCATGAGTGAGCATGGCCCGAACAGCCAGGGCCAACTCAGCTTCCGTCCTTGCTGCTTTTTCCGCCTCGTCCAGCCTGGCACCCAGATCAATGGACGCCTTGAACGGGTGCCTGCTGGTCAGGACCGCTTCTAATCCGCGGCGCCGGGCAAGATCCACGACCACGTTGTATGAATCGCAAAACTCCAGCACAACCCCGCTGACTTCCGCGTGTGGCAAGGTCCGGATTTCCAGCGCCTTGGGCAGGGTTTCGATCAGCTTCCCACCCGGAGCATGACGCTCGAAACCTTCGACATAGCAGCGTTTGGGAAACGTCTCCAGTGACTTGCATTCGAAGTAAACGTCATCTCCTTCAAACGCTGGAAACTCGTCGATGATGGAGCTGAAAAGAGCGTAATCCGAGGTATCTGCATCGAGATAGGTACCGGATGCATCCACGAAAACGAACTCTTGCTCAATTCCGACCCTCAACACCAAAATTCCGCCTCTCTGACCTTTGCTTCATTGTATCGCTGTTGAAGGCTTGTATGTTGCTAGCGCAGCACTCCGCGCTTCGCCATGGCACGGGCATAGAAGAACAGGACCAGGACGATAATCCAGATGACACCCGTCATCATGACAGCGGTCTGACCCATCATGGCCGCTCCGTCCGACAGCACGAGATTTTGAACGGTGCTGACCGCCAGGCCGAGGATGGAAACACCAAACAGCCAGACGGCCCAGGACTTGCGCAGCAACAGGGCGAGTGAGCCGAAAAAAGAACCCCATACACCAAGTGCCCAGAAGGCTACCAACCAGGCGGGGAACCCGTAAAAGAAGTCGAGCTGTTCGGGCGTGAACTGGCTCATGTAGGACTCGATGCGCAGGTGGGTTGCCAAATAATCGAAAGCACCCATTGAATTCCAGAGAAGGGACAAAACACTCACTACCCAAAAGATGACGGGGGTTTTTACAGTATTTTCATTCATATTGCTTACTCCATTGGTCTCCCTGAAAATGATAGCAGTTATCCAGAATTTTGCCGGATGTCCCGTATACTCCCCGCCATGGATATTTATTCCGGCGCGATACTGGTCAGCCTGGTTATTTACATCGCCGTTGGCAATTACGCCGGCCGCCGGGTCAAGAAACTTGATGACTATTTTGTCGCCGGGCGCCGCGCCCCCACGCTGTTGATTGTCGGCACGCTGGTGGCCAGTGTGCTGAGCACCAATATCTTCCTTGGAGAAACCGGTTTCGTTTACGAGGGCCAGGCCGGGCCCTACCTCTTGTGGCCGCCAATCGGTGCGATGGGCTACATCTTCGGCGCCCTGTTGTTCGGACGCTACCTGCGGCGCAGCCGGGCGTTGACGGTTGCGGATTTCTTTGGCAAGCGCTTCAACTCGCAGCGCGTGCAGACGGCAGCGGGCGTCACGATCATTTTCGGCCTGGGCGGTTACTTGCTGGCGGTGACCCAGGGAACAGCCTTGCTGCTTACGCACATCACCGGCCTGACTTTTACCCAGGCGCTGATTGTCAGCTGGTTCAGCTATACCGCTTTTACCATGTACTCAGGCACCCGGGGCGTGATCCTGACCGACACGCTGATGTTCCTGCTGTTCACGTCGGTAGCCTTGCTGGCCCTGGTCTTTCTGGTGCAGGACGCCGGCGGCTGGGCAACATCCGTGAAGGAACTGGCCACGCTGCCTGAGAAGCCGGACCTGATGGCCTGGCACGGCATGGTGGGTGAAGACACGCCCTTCATTTCTGCGCTTGATTTCACGCTGTGGAACATCACGCTGGCGCTGGCCTGGGGCCTGGTCTATGCGGTCAGCCCGTGGCAGTCCAGTCGCTACCTGATCGCCCGCGACGAACACGTGGTATTGCGCGCAGCCTGCATCGCCGCAGTTTTCGTGATCCTGATGGAACTGACCCTGTACGCCGCCGGCGCCGTGATCAACCTCAGCGATTCAGGCATTCAGCCCTCAGAGGAGGTCATCATCTATGCCGCACTGAACCTGCTGCCGGAACTGATGGGCGCGTTCCTGCTGGCCGGCATCATGGCCGCGGGCCTGTCCTCGGCCTCGACATTTCTGTCGCTGGTGGGGTTCAGTGTCAGCAACGATCTGTTTCGCCACGACCGGGTAGATGAAAAAAGGATGCTCAGGCTGAGCCGCTGGACCATGCTGCTGATCGGGATGGTGACACTGTTGGTCGCCTTTGTTTCCCCGGTCGATATTTTCTGGCTGACCTATTTCGTGGGGACCCTGTTCGCTTCGTCCTGGGGCCCCGTTGCCCTGATGAGCGTATGGAGTAAGCGCATCACGGCTGACGCCGCCTTCTGGGGTATCGTCAGCGGTTTCATGTTCAATGCCGGCCCCAAGGCGCTGCAATACCTGGAATGGATCGAGTTGCCCTTCTGGCTGGACCCGATACTGCTTGGCGCACTGGTCAGCCTGGTGGTGGTTCTGGTGGTGTCGCTGAGGGGTTCAGTCAGCCGGACAGAACAAACCTACCGCCTGCAACTGCACCGGATTCCAGATCAGGAAGTCAGCCCGACCAAACTGCGGATTACGCGCTACGCGCCGCTGTTCCTTGCTGTGTACAGCGTCACCATGTGCGCCATTCTCCTGACCATATACGTGCACCCTTACCAGGAAGTCACCGGAACATTGAGCACCGGTGGCGGCATCAACCTGTTGAGTGGCGAAGCGTTGCTGGTGTTGTCCAGCCCGCTCGTGGTCGTACCCACCGCATGGATTGCGTGGCGGATGATTCGCAAGTCCTATGGCTGATCTGTGCTAAAACTGGTCGGAGGTTGCCTTCACAATATAGCGTTTGGGGGCATTACCGATATGGTAGAACGGATAGCAAGTCACCAGGGTTAAGGTCTTGTCGTCTGTTGCTGCCAGCACGGAAATATCGTTCTTCGGCACGATGGTGATTGAAGAAACGGCATAGGTCTCCAAACCGTTGGGGGTTTGCACCTCTATCTCATCGCCGACTTCAATGTCCTTCAGACCCCTGAAAATTCCGTCTCGATGGCCGGCGATTCCGAGGTTACCGGTTTCATCATACATTCTGGCCATTCCCTTGATGCGCCCGACTCCGCGATTCAGATTCAGGTCATCCGTTCCGTTGTATATCGGAATCTCAATATCAACGTCCTTGATCGTCAGAATGCCTAAGGGTGCTGCGGCATTGACGTACAGGCTGTCCTGATAGTCCTTGACGCGTTTGGCGTTCCACAGGGACTTGTCCGGCACGTCGATGGTCGCCTGGACTGATTTACCCGAGTACGAATCCTCAATCCAGAACGTCATCTGATCCTGTGCAGTTTGCGCAACAAGTTGAGGGGCGAAGAAAAACAGCGCGAGTGCGGCAAGGCGGAACCCCGCTTGCTGCCAATCTTGTCTGTGGTCAGGTTTCTTCATATTCAGGTTAGTTTAAACCGCAGAACCCAGGCTTCTCAACACCGTCGCCCCTTCCTCGGTATCACCCACATTAGCCCGGAACACATGAAATAGCTCCCGGCCCATGCCGAATTCGCTTTGTTCGCCCCCGGCAGTCGCGGGCGACCGCCGGGCGAGTTCTTCGTCCGCTACAGCGAGGTTCATGACACCCTGCCCCGCATCGATGACAACGGGGTCACCATCGCGGACTTTTCCGATCAGGCCATTGCCCAGGGTGTCAGGGGAGACATGAATGGCCGACAGAACCTGCCCTGAAGCGCCGGACATCCGACCGTCGGTCAACAGCGCCACTTTCAATCCACTGTCCTGCAGCACCTTGAGGTAAGGCGTCAGCTTGTGCAGTTCCGGCATGCCGTTGGCCGAAGGCCCCTGGTGCGTTAACACCACGATCATATCGGAGGTGAACTCGCCGCGGTTGAAAGCATCCACTACCTGCTGCTGCGAATCAAAGACCCGTGCAGGCGCCTTGATCCGATGAAATTCCGGTGCGACTGCGGATACCTTGACCACGGCCCTGCCGAGATTGCCCTGGATTAGCTTCAACCCGCCTTCTGCAGCAAAAGGCGCACTCGCTGACCGCAGAATTTCACGGTCCAGCGATTTTTTTGGCACGTCTTTCCAACGGATGGCCTCTCCGCTTAACTCGGGTTCACGGCAAAAGTGTTCCAGGCCCGGGCCCATGATGGTTTGAACATCCATGTGCAACAGGCCGGCATCCAGCAAAGAGGAAATAGTGAAGCCCAATCCGCCCGCAGCGTGGAAGTGGTTCACATCGGCCTCACCGTTCGGGTACACACTCGCCATTAATGGTACTACTTCGGACAACCCGGCGAAATCGTCCCAGTTGATTTTGATCCCGGCTGCGCGGGCAATGGCCAGCAAATGGATGGTGTGATTGGTGGACCCACCTGTTGCCAGCAAGCCCACGATCGCGTTGACGATCGCTTTTTCATCCACGATGTGTCCGATCGGTGTGTGTTGACCATAGCCAGGCAGCAACTTCAGTACCTGGCGGACGGCTTCGGCCGTGAGTACATCGCGCATGCTGTTGCCCGGGTTGACGAAAGACCCACCCGGCAACTGCAAGCCCATGAACTCCATCAGCATCTGGTTGCTATTGGCGGTGCCATAAAAAGTACAGGTTCCAGGCGAATGGTAAGACGCTGATTCGGCACGCAACAACTCATCGCGGCCAATACGTCCAGCGGCAAACTCCTCACGGATTCGGGCTTTTTCCTTGTTCGGCAGCCCGGATTCCATCGGCCCGGCGGGCGCAAATATGATCGGCAAGTGACCGAAGCTCAACGAACCGATCAGCAGACCCGGAATGATCTTGTCGCAAACACCCAGACAGATCCCGGCGTCGAACATATTGTGCGAGAAGGCAATCGCCGTGGCCTGCGCAATGACATCGCGGCTGAACAGCGAAAGCTCCATGCCCGCCTGCCCCTGGGTAACACCATCACACATAGCCGGTACGCCACCGGCGAACTGCGCGACCGCGCCGGCTTCGCGTGCGGCCATACGGATCAGGTCGGGATAACGCTCGAAGGGCTGGTGCGCGCTGAGCATGTCGTTGTAGGCAGATACGATTCCGATATTGGCGGTGGTTTCACTGGCCAGCGCCTGCTTGCCTTCCGGGCCGCAGGCGGCAGTGCCATGGGCCAGGTTTCCGCAGGACAGGATTTTGCGCGAAGGCCCGGCCTGTGCTGCCTGGTCAATACGCTCCAGGTAACGCTCGCGGGTCTCGGCGCTGCGTGCACGAATTTGGTTGGTGATCTGTATTAATCTGGGATTCATTCGTGAGTTCCTCAATGCGGGCTCAAGGCGCCCATATCACGGTCAGTAGTGAAGAATTATGTCGCAGGAGACTTTCGACCGGATAGCCACTGCCACCCTGGACTGCGGCTTCAAATACCTGGCGCTTGGACTGACCAAACATCAACAGGACGGTTTGCCGGGTGTTGAGCAAAGCAGTTAGGCTCAGGCTGATGCGTATATGTGGGCTGCCGGCGGTTCTGACCACCAGGCTGAGCTTTTCGCTGTACGGCTCCAGTGCCGCCTTGAGGCCATCAAAATCGGGAAACAGCGAGGCAAAGTGGCCGTCTTCTCCCATGCCCAGCAATACGCAACCCAGCGGGAACGGTATACGGGCCAGTGACTGGTCGATCAGCGCAGGCGCCTCATCCGCCGCAACTCCTTCATGGTAAAGCGGTAGAAACCCGCCTTGCGCTGCCTGGCCGCGCAACAGGCGTTCACGGATCAAACGTTCGTTGCTGTCCGGATGATCCGCCGGCACCCAACGCTCGTCGCTGGGAATGACAATCACTTTTGACCAGTCCAGCGGCAAACCTGAAAGCTCATCGAAACAGGGGCCGGGCGTTGAACCACCGCTCACCACCAGGCCGCACTGCGGCTGCTGTTCGAGGCAGGCAGAGAGTGAATTCAGGATCAGCTCCGCAGCAGCATGACCGGCGGCCGAACGGTCTGAAAACTCCCTGAACTTACCCCACGCAGCCTTCATGCTAGTCCGGACGCCAGCGGCGGCCGTCGCGATCGAGTAACAGAGATGCGGCAGTTGGCCCCCAGGTTCCCGCCACGTATTCTTCGACCGGCTGGCCGGTTTCTTCCCAGGCCGCGATGATGTCATCGATCCAGCGCCAGGCAAATTCGACTTCATCCCGACGCATGAACAGTGCCGGATTACCGCGGATCACTTCCACTAACAGGCGCTCATACGCATCAGGATAACCCGTGCCAAAGGTCTGCTCGAAGCTCAGATCCAGGGAAACCGATTGCAGGTCAAAGCCCCCAGGCCCCGGCACTTTGGACATCAGGCTGAGTTGTACCCCTTCGTCCGGCTGAAGGCGAATGCTGAGGCGATTGGGACCGCTGTTCCCGGTGAGCTCCGGAAAGATGGAATGCGGGACCTGTTGAAACTGGATGACAATTTCTGAGTACTTCTTCTTCAGCCGCTTACCGGTCCGCAGGTAAAACGGCACGTTCGACCAGCGCCAGTTATCGATTTGCAGTTTCAGTGCGACAAACGTTTCGGTTGAACTTTCATTCCCGTCCAGTTCTTCAAGGTAGCCGGGTACCGCTTCTTTATTGATGGCGCCAGCCTGATACTGGCCCCTGACGGTATGGCGTTTGACCTGTTCGATACCCAGCGGTTTCAATGAGTGCAAAACCTTCATCTTTTCGTTGCGCACCGCTTCGTGATTGCGGTCGGTGGGCGGTTCCATCGCGGTCAGGCAAAGCAACTGCATCAGGTGGTTCTGGACCATGTCTCGCAGGGTTCCGACCTGGTCAAAGAACTCGATGCGGTTGCCCACGCCCAGGTCTTCCGCGACGGTGATCTGAACATGGTCGATATTGCTGCGGTTCCACAAGGGTTCAAACAACGAATTGGCGAAGCGTAAGGCCAGCAAATTCTGGACGGTTTCTTTGCCCAGGTAGTGGTCGATTCTGAAAATTCGGTTTTCCGGAAAGCACGCGCCCACCTGGTCGTTGATCAAGCGGGCTGACTCGTAGTCTGTGCCCAGCGGCTTCTCCAGCACGATCCTGACTTCCTCGTTGATCAGGCCGGTCTCGCGCAAACCCTGGGCAATCGGCCCGAACAGCCGCGGCGCCGTGGCGAGGTAGAAAACACGGATACGGCTTTCATGGCCTTCCAGCACACAAGACAATCTCTTCCAGGTTGAGGTATCGAGTGCGTCGCATTGGACATACTGGAGCCGCTTCGAAAAATCGTTCCAAAATTGGTCCGAAAACTCAGAGTCCTTCAGCCGTGTAAGCAGCGATTCCCTGACTTGCTCAAGAAAAGCCTCCTGGCTGATATCCGAACGGCCAAGCGAGAAAATCCGGCAACCATCCGGCATCTGGCTGTCTCGATCCCGGTGGTACAGGGCTGGCAGCAATTTACGCAGCGCCAGGTCACCGGCGCCACCAAAAATAACCAGGTCAAATACATCTACTGGAATGAATTTTGCCATCTCGCAAACCTAAATGATCATCGTTTCAGGAAGATTGCGAATCAAGCCACAATCCCGCATAAATGGAAGCTGGAATACATCATCGCACGTTGTACTGGCGTGTCACACTATCGGAACAGGCATTGGCGTGTCGTACTTTTCCGCCCAGGCTGCCAGGTCACTCATGACAGAGTCTGCAATATTGACACCGTTCTCCAACTGCTCCTTCCGCAGGGCCATCGCCCGGTCTCCGGGCACGCGCACGGCCTCGTCGCCATCGCGCACACGAGAATGCCGGCAGTGCCGTGTGAGGTAATCTGACTCTCGTACAAAGCCTTCCAAAGAGCCAAAGACAGAGGGGTCAAATACCTGGATGATCACGCTATTTTCCTCACCGAATTCCAGTTCATCTGCACGTCCATAGTTGGCTAGCGCCTGGCAAAGCAGTTCACTCCAAAGGGTTAAAGCATAGCCCTTGTGGCCGTGATCCAGCCCCCCGATGGGCATAATGGAGCCTCTCGGATCCGACCAGTAGTCCGATGGATCCGAGCTGACCTCACCCTGGTTGTCCTTCAGGCAGGCCGAAGACATCTGCACACCTTCGCGCTGCGCTCCGGCAACCCGGCCTTCAGCCACGATGGACAGACTCATGTCGATCAGGACCGGGCCGTCACTGGCCGGGGCGCCAAAGGCCACCGGGTTGGGCGAGAAAATCGGCTCACTTCCGCCAAAAGCGGAAACACATCGGTCAGCCGGTGAGGAACAGATGATCTGGATGACCATACGCTGCTCTACCGCCTGCATCAGGTAGGTGGCCAGGCAGGCAATGTGTTGCGCCCTGCGAATCACCATGGTGGCCTGGCCAAATTGCCGGGCACGCCTGCAAACCAGGTCCAGGGCCTGTGACATGACAACAGGGCCCGGCATATGGTTAGCGTCCCAATTGATCACCGGACCGGTGTCGGCCAAGACCGTGGGTTGCGCCAACGGCCGGGTCTCCCCAGATTCCAGCCAGCCCAGATTGGAAGCCACCCGGTTGAGGCCGTGTGTAGGGAAGCCGAGCAAATCAGCTTCCGTGAAGGTACCGGCAAGCGTCTCGGCCTGTGCTTCAGGAACGCCTGCGCCTCTGAAGAGAGAGACTAAAAAGGCCAGTAAATCCTGGTATTGGTAACACTGCAATACTGAAGGCATTAAGACTACAGCTCCGGCCTCAGACGTTAAGACTCGTCCATAAACGGATAGGTGAAATCCGTCGGCGGCACGAAGGTTTCCTTGACCGTGCGGGTCGAAACCCAGCGCATCAGGTTAGCCGCTGACCCGGCCTTGTCATTGGTTCCGGACGCCCGGCCACCGCCGAAAGGCTGTTGGCCAACCACGGCTCCCGTTGGCTTGTCATTGATGTAGAAATTCCCGGCAGCGTTTTCCAGTCGGGCCATCGCGAGGCTCACAGCACTGCGGTCCCGGCTGATGATTGCTCCTGTCAGCGCGTACATCGAAGAACTGTCACACAAGTCCAAAACTTCTTCGAAGGCTTCGTCTTCATAGACGTAGATGGTCAGCACGGGGCCGAAAATCTCCTCCACCATCGTGCGAAATTCAGGATCGGTGGCCAGGATGACGGTGGGCTCAATGAAATAGCCGACAGAATCATCATAGCCCCCGCCGAAAATGACCTCGGCGCCGTCATTATCGCGCGCATAATCTATATAGGCTGTTATCGAATTGAAAGCTGCCTTATCGATCACCGCGCCGACAAAATTACGGAAGTCGGTCGGTGGCCCCATCCTGACACGCCCCAGGGCTTCTTCCATACCGGCCTCAACACCGGACCAAAGCGAGCGGGGAATATAGGCCCGGCTGGCCGCTGAACATTTTTGCCCCTGGTACTCGAAAGAGCCCCGCACCAGGGCCGTCACCACCACATCCACATCGGCACTGGCGTGTGCGACCACGAAATCCTTACCACCGGTTTCACCGACAATCCGGGGATACGACTTGTAACGCTCGATGTTGCCGCCGATGTCCTTCCACATCTGCTGGAACACCCGGGTAGAGCCGGTGAAGTGGACCCCGGAGAGGTTGGGATCGGCCAGGCAGATATCACCCACGCTGGCGCCCGAACCGGGTACAAAATTGATCACACCGGGCGGCAGGCCGGCCTCTTCCAGGATCTGCATGAACAGGTACGGTGTGTAGACCAGCGATGAGGCGGGTTTCCATACCACGGTGTTACCCATCAGGGCCGGCGCGGTCGGCAGATTACCGGCAATCGCCGTGAAATTGAACGGGGTCACCGCAAACACAAAACCCTCAAGCGGCCGGTGTTGCACGTAGTTCCAGACACCCTCGGAAGACTCAGGCTGCTTTTGATAGATTTCCCGGGCGTAGTGCACGTTAAAGCGCAGGAAATCAACCAACTCACAGGCCGCGTCAATTTCGGCCTGGAATGCCGTTTTTCCGCCGGTTAGCATGGCCAATGCATTCATCCGGGCACGGTATTTGGTCGCCAGCAATTCAGCCGCCTTCAGAAAAATGGCGGCTCGTTCTTCCCATCGGTATGCCCGCCATTCGCTCTGCGCGGCAACAGCGCAATCGATCGCCTGTTGCACTTCATCCGGACCGGCCTTGTGATAAGTAGCCATCACGTGCTGGTGATCATGCGGCATAACGACCTCGCCGGTATTGCCGGTGGTAATCCGTTTTCCTCCGATAACCACCGGAATTTCAATTTCGCCGGAAGACAGTTCCGCCAGCGCCTGTTTCAACTCGATTTTTTCCGCACTGCCAGGTGCGTAGCTGAGGACCGGTTCATTAACCGGATAAGGCGGATCGATTACTGCGTTGTTAATCAGGTTCATGGGTAGTGTCTCTTGAATAAGTGGTCAGAAATCAAGGCGATTGTACTATGCCGGTGCCGCAGCATAGTTTAACAGGTAAAGAGGTCAAATAAGGGGTCGACAAAAGGGGGCAAAGCCCTTTATTACATACTTGTGGCTCCTGATGACGATGCGCTCTGATGCTACTCTTGTTCACAAAGTTAACTCACTGGGGAGTACCAAATGACCATCGAACAGCTAACCATTTTCCTGGGTTGGAGCACCGTCATCAATGCGGGCATAATGTTGTGGGCGGTGATCGCGCTCGCCCTGATGCCGAACCTTGTTTATAAGGCACAGGGCCCAGCGCGGCAAAGTCCCCGGTGGTACCAAAACCTGCATTGTTGATCAATACGTCCACCTGCAGGCCTTTTTCAATCGTCTCCTGCAGTAATCCAGCCCGACCTTCTTCACGGCTAAGATCGCAGGCATGGACCAGTACTTCCACTGAATATTGCTCGCGCCACTGGCTGGCGAGGGATTCAAGGGTCGCCTGGCTACGCGCCGCGATGACCAGGTTGTAACCCCGCTGCGCAAGGCAGTGAGCTATCTCCATGCCGATGCCGCCGGACGCACCTGTCACCAAGGCACGGGATTCTGCACTCACGTCTGCGTACCGTCCACGATGTGCCTGGCCCGAACCAGGTCCGGCGCCTTGAATCCCTGGTCGAACTGATGAAAAACTTCGCCGAGCAAATGGCGCCCCTGGCCTGCCTCGCCGGCAGACCCCATGGATGCCTGGAGATCGAGCGCCACCCGTAGTTCCAGTGAAATGGCCGATTGCGAGCGGGCAATATCCAGGGCCTGTTCGAGCAGGCCGCGTGACTCGGACGCGCTGCCGCCCAGAGCGGGCAGGATTGCCGCCTTGATGCGGAGCAGGTCTGAATCCCAAAGGTGTTGCCCGGTCTGTTGCGCCATTCCAAGCGCCATTTCTACCAGGCCCATGGCTTCTGCATGGCGGCCCGCCAGCTTGTAGGTTTCTGCCAGGCAGCCCATCAGGACTGAGCAGCGCCGGGAATTCCATGTCGTCATTTGAAGCGATCGCCAGCGCGCCCTTCTGGCTACCGTTGCTGCAGTTCGGAAAGCTGATCGATAACTCGGCGAAGGGCAGGCGTTCGACATCATTCGGATCGAAGCCGAGACCAAAGGTGGCGCCTTGCGTGGTCTGGAAGTCAGCCGCCGGTATGACAATGCCATTGCCGACCACATTGCCAATGCCCAGCGCCCAGAACGGTGAACCGTCCGGGCGGTAGGAGAACAGGTAGACCAGTGCCTTACCATTACCCAGCATCTCCATGAAGATGCCCTCGCCGTCCATGAACTGCGGCACCAGGCTGTCACCCTCCAGGAACAGGCCGGACTCGGCGCTTTCCATGTCGCCTGGTCCATCCAGCTCACAGCTGTCGTCTGCGACGATGTTGTAACCCAGCGAGTGATAGTCATCGGTGGGAAAGGTTTTGTCACAGACAATGTCGATATTGTCCAAAGCCAAGGCAACGGAAGTATTACCCAGGTGGATGACCCCATCCGCCAGGTCCATGCCTTCTTCACCGCCGTTGATAAAGGTATTGCTTACCGTGAGTTCCCCAAAAGACATATCCAACACCTGGGAATTGGACACCGGCGCGGACAGCACCGAGTTACGCAGCAGGTGACCTGGGTCCGCATCCTTAAGTGAGTAGGCACGATGGCTAAAACCACGCGTCATCAAGCTAGAGCTTTCTACCAGCGATGGTGCGTTGAGGCCGGCGCTGGCCTTGTTGATGGTCAAGGCAGAGTTTTGTGCGCGCACCTCGGTATTAACTATCACCGCGCCATAGTGTTCCAGGTAGTTTTGTGCCTGATCTATTAACTTGAGCAGGTAGATGCGATCCTCGACCGCCAGGTCGCTTGCAATAACACCCGCGCGCAGCGCCTCGAAGTCAGGGCCGTCCATTTCCGCTGCTGAATCAATAATCCTGATGCAGTCGCCAAAACACTCAATGCTGGAGTTGGATACCAACACGCGTGAATGTTCGGTTCGAATGCAGTCTTCCCGACATAAAGCTAAGGCCATCGATCACTAGCATGCCGCTGTTGGCGTCAACAATGGAATCAAATCCGGTGAACATCGGCGCATTGGCCTCGGGAGTGATTTACGGCCCCGGTCTTTACTGGGGCGATGATGAGAATCCCTGCAAAGACCCAGGGACCTTCGCGCTTCCGAGTGTGACGAATAATAAAATGAAAGGGTTCGTTTCCTCGCCTTATACCATTAACGGAGCATACTTTGGCGATGGCCCCTCACGTTCATAACTGATAATCGCATCTTCCTCTCCTCTGAATATCAGCCATCGGCTATTGATCTCTGGTAGAGGTGAATCAGATGCATCTGTATCGTAGGGATCGGCAAACACATAAACCCCATCCAATTCAATGAATGTGATTCGGTCAGGATTGGCATTGCCCCAGTCCGAAAGTCTGAATGTCCTGCAGATTGCCTACTTTAGCACTGCCCTGCGGATAGGAAGCTGAAATAACCAACATCAGTGCGGTTGGTCCACCGTAGATCTTTGGTTGCATTGGCCGGCAATGTGCCACAATCACAGCAAGCGTAATTAAGCAGGGCTTATATGAAAAATCTACTGGGGCTTATCATATTATTATTTACTTTCGGGTGCGCAGATACCGTAGTCAAGGAAGAAACTGACCAGGCAAATGTCATCTGTGAATGGGGCACCCAAAAATTTGATCTTTGCCAGTATCAAACTCAAGAAAGTAGAGTTGAGGCCATTTTGCTGGAGATGAGTCTGGACGAAAAAATTGGTCAAATGACACAATCAATTTGGCACAATGGCGTTTCTCCGGAAATTATTCGTGATAGAACAATCGGCTCCATTATTCATACCGAAGGTCCAGTCCCGGGCCCGACTGCCTCGGATTGGATCAATAAATTCAATGAGTTTCAAACTGCAGCGCTACAGACTCGCCTCGGTATACCGCTGCTGATCGCCGTTGATGCCATTCACGGGCAAAATACATTTGATGGTGCAGTGATTTTTCCACATAACATTGGTATGGCTGCGACAAGAAACATGGCGCTTATTAAACAAGCCGCCCAAATTACTGCCAAGGAAGTGGCAGCAACGGGGTTTAACTGGACCTTTGCGCCCTGTATCGCGATGCCTCAACACGAACATTGGGGTAGAGTCTATGAGGGTTACACGGAGGATAGAGATTTAACCACGGCTGCTGCTATTGCTTCAATACAGGGTCTTCAGGGTTCGAGTCTGGCCAGGCACGATACGGTTGCGGCAACCGCTAAGCACTATCTTGCTGACGGAGCCACTGACGGTGGTGTTGAGGGCGGTAACGCAACGATGACCGAGCAAGTGATGCGAGAAACCTATCTTCCACCTTATGCCGCAGCGGTGGAGCAGGGTGTTGCTGCCGTTATGGTTGGGTTTAATTCCTACAATAATGTCAATTTACACCAACACACCCATTTAGTTACTGATGTGTTGAAAGGTGAGCTTGGTTTCCAGGGAGTTGTTATTACCGATTGGGATGGTGGCTTGCGCTTTGGCGATGCCCCCACCGTCATCAATGCGGGAATTGATATTGCCATGCAGCCTGGCAATCATGATGAGTTCATGGCGAAACTCAAAGCTGCGGTAGAAGATAACAGGGTGCCAATGAGTCGCATTGATGATGCAGTGAGAAGAATTCTCACACTGAAATTCAAGCTTGGCCTGTTTTCTGAACCCTTTGCGAAAGAAGAATTTACTGCAAGTATCGGCTCTGATGCACATAGAGCGGTGGCTGGTCTATTCACTGGCAGGGACAATCAGAGAGTTATCGTGGCGCAACTACAATTCTTGAAGCAATAAGCCAGGTCGCGACGAATGTCGAATACTCTGAAAATGGCTGTTATAAGGGCATGCCGGCAGATAAAGCGGTGGTAGTGGTCGGAGAAAACCCCTATGCAGAGTTCAAGGGAGACAGCGATGAACTGTGGTTAACTGATGCACATAAAAAATTAATTAGAGGCTGTAAAAACCTGGGGAAAAAAGTCATCGTGGTGCTCATTTCCGGCAGGGTGCTGGTGATCGAAGAAGATTTGAATAATAGTGATGCATTCATAGCTGCATGGCTGCCGGGTTCTGAAGGAACCGGTGTTGCAGATTTCCTGTTTGCAACGGATGGTTTCAAACCCGTCGGCAAGTCGCCTTACTCGTGGCCGGTCAAATTTGATGATATCCCGCTAGCCCCTGATGCGGAACATGCTTTATTCAAATTTGGCTATGGTCTGCAAGAATACTGAGTCCGTTTTTCCCGCACGAGTATTTTGCGGTTAATGACTTAGCGGATACCTTCAAGGAGGCGCCAATGCGCCTCCTTTCGTTTCCATGCCTGGCTTTATTCAGACAGATAATCTCCCAGGCCCGTTGCCAGCAAACCTCCGATCAAGGCAGGGAGCTTTGCAGACCGAACTAAGTCTCTGGCCTCTTGATCAGGTCCTCAGTCGGTGTGTGATATACACATCCTTGAGGGACATTCCACCCACGAATTATTGTAACCTCTCTCTGAGAATTTCATAGGGTGCCTGGGTCATGCTCGTGATTCTCGGTAGCAGGGGTTCAGATCGGCACCCGGGGTCGCCTCTTTTCTCGGGCTGAATCCGATTGAAAAACGTTCGGGCCAGTCACAGTATCGCCGGCCGAGATCGTCTAGATCAGCCAGATATCAAGGCCCTTTATGAGCGGCTGCTGGCGGCGAGCCCTCCGTCGCATCGACCTCCTCCGACGCCCTCAAACGTCGCCACCATAACGAAAATTCGACTGAGCACGCCCCTCTGGATCTTCCAGGTCGCCGACGGACCGAGGGAGGGCGAGTTCCTTTTCAGCGAGCGGAAGGTCACGGTCGCTCAGGTGTTCAGTAGTGGCGTATCTCCTATGGTTGCTTTGAAATGTAGTAACAACAAATCAACCAGATACGCCGCTTTTTTTCCACTGTTCAAACACCAGATTCGGTTATAACTTTACATGCCGAAAATGCTACCCTAATTTGCGTATTTTCGATATTCGTTGCGGATTTGTGTGAGAAAGTTGCAGCAGGGGCGTCCGTGGATAGTCACGAGGTGCGAGAAATGGTCGGTTAACGGACGGAGGTGGTGATTAGTGCAGTACTTCAGCAAACTCCTTTTGGCAGGAACACTGGCGCTGGCAGCCTTGTTCCTGATCACTGGGTGCAAAACCGTCGGGCCGGATTTCGAGAAGCCAGAGGTGCCGGTTGCCGATACCTGGCTCGATGCTGAAGACGAACGGGTCGACACATCCAGCGCAGCCTACCAGGACTGGTGGAATGTCTTTGAAGATCCGGCATTATCCAGCCTGATCGACACCGCCTACCGGCAGAACCTGAGCCTGCAGGTGGCCGGCCTGCGGGTAATGGAGGCCAGGGCCCAACTGGGTATCGCAACGGGACTCAAGTACCCGCAATCCCAAAGCGTTGGCGGCGGCTACGCCTATAGCCGCAGCAGTGCCAACGCGCCACCGCTTTCCAATCTTCCCGATGATGTTGTGCAGGGTGTCGACCGGACGGTCGGCGCCTGGAGCGCCAGTTTCGACGCCGCCTGGGAAGCGGATATCTGGGGCAAATTCCGGCGCGGCGTCGAAGCGGCCGACGCCAGGCTTGCTGCCAGTATGTTGAACTACGACGCCGTGCTGGTGACCCTGACAGGTGAGGTCGCCGCCCTGTACACATCCATTCGCACACTGGAAGAACGCCTGGCATATGCCCGCAGCAACGTTGACCTGCAACGACAGGCGCTTGACATGGCCAACAAGCGATTCAAACTGGGTGCGACCTCCGAGCTGGATGTTCAGCAGGCCCGCGGACTGCTGTATAACACCCAGGCCCTGATTCCTGAGCTGCAACTGGGTCTGGAACGGGCCCAAAACACATTGAGCTTTCTGCTTGGCATGCCTCCCAGCGACCTGGATCAGCTGCTGGGTGGCCCCGGAAAAATTCCAGGCGTTCCGGAATCAGTCGCCGTGGGCGTTCCAGCAGATCTGTTGCGCCGGCGGCCCGATGTACGGGCTGCCGAAATGGCTGCAGCTGCCCAGAGCGCCGCAATCGGTATCAGAATGGCCGATCTTTATCCGAGCTTTGTCCTTGCCGGCTCCATTGGCCTGGCCGGGAGCAGTTTTTCGGATCAGTTCGACTCCGGCGCAGCGACCGGACTCATAACGCCGTTTTTCAGATGGAACATCCTCAACTACGGCCGTATCAAGAACAAAGTGCGAGTCCAGGACGCCCGCTTCGAACAGGCAGTGACCTCTTATCAGAATACGGCATTGGCCGCTGCCAGGGAAGTGCAGAACGGCCTGCAGGGTTTCCTGCGCAGCCAGCAACAGGTGGAATTCCTGGATAAAGCCGTCAAGGCTAGTTCACGGGCCACCGAACTGGCACTCATCCAGTATCGCGAAGGCGCCACCGACTACACCCGTGTGCTGAATACCCAGACGTCGTTGCTGCAGCAGCAGGAATCTCTCATTACTGCCCGTGGCCAGGTAGTCACCAGCCTGGTGGCCACCTACAAGGCGCTTGGCGGCGGCTGGCAAATCCGCGAAAACGACAATTATGTCAGGCCGGACCTGATTGACACCATGCAGAAACGCACAGACTGGGGGGAACTGCTGACAGCCCCCGAGCAGCCCTGAGCACATGAGAGGCTTTCAACGGCGTCAATCCGAAATTTATACGGTGCGGGGTGTGTTTTATGGCAGGTGGTTTTAAGACTAAGACAATGAAATTGAATTGGGATCATCAACGGCGGCCTGGTGGCGTGTCGCTTGCAGAAGGATGCTTAATATGACAAAACAAACGTTCAAGTGGATCGCCTGGCTGCTCTGCATTGCCGTTGTCCTGACGGCATGTAAAGAAAAATCTGAGGTCGTCAAGATGATCCGGCCCATCGAGACGATTACCATCAGTGAGCAAGCTATCGAACAGGTCGGAAAATATTCCGGCATTGTGGCTGCGGTAGAATCCTCGGGCCTCAGTTTTGAGATCAGCGGCCAGGTTGTATCTGTTGAAGTCGATATCGGTGATCGCGTCAAGAAAGGACAATTGCTTGCAAGTCTTGATCCCGAGCCCTTTCAGCTGGATGTCGATGCGGCCGAGGCCGCGCTGGTCACGGCCAACGACAATATTGACAAAACAAAGGCAGAGTACGAGCGCCAGAAGCGGCTTTTTGAGCAGGGTGCAGGGGCTAAAAACCGTGTGGAGGTCTCAGAATTTGATTACAAGTCTGCCCTGAGCGCGGTTAATTTCCAGACTTCAAAGCTGGATCAAGCCAAGCGCAGTCTGCGAAAAACAAACCTGCCATCCCCGTACGACGGTGTCATTGCCTGGCGAGCCGTGGAGCCGAATGAGGAAGTGCCGGCCGGTAAAAAAATTCTCGAAATCAATGCCGCCGGAAAAATGGAGGTGGAACTGGCCATTCCAGAGACTTCCGTCCACCAGTTAAATATCGACGACCCCGTGACGATCACCTTTCCCACCATGCCGGGGGAACCTGCCAATGGCCGTATTTCCTATATCGGCGGCGCTGCCGTAAAGGCTAACGCTTTCCCGGTCAAGCTGGAGCTGATCGATCCGAATGAAAAGATCAAACCCGGCATGACCGCCGAAGCCAACCTGATGTTACAAAATGACAGCGCCAACACCGGGTACCTGGTTCCGATCAAGGCACTGCTGCCGGCGCCGGAGCCGAACCGGGGGTTTGTATTTGTGTATGACCCCGACACATCCACGGTCAATAAAACTGCAGTCCACTCCCGAGGCGCAGCACAAGATGAAGTCATCGTGGACGAGGGTCTGGCGGTCGGAGACATTATTGCCATTGCCGGGGTGAGCTTTTTAGCCGACGGGATGGAAGTCACACTGATGAAAGACAACTGAAAATGAATGGCATCACCGCGTTTTCCCTGAACAATTCGCGAACCGTCATCATGACCCTCCTGGTGGTTATTGTCGGCGGTATTTCTGCGTTTATCAGCCTTCCGAAACTGGAAGACCCCTACATCACGATTCGAGAGGCGGTGGTGGTGGCCACGTATCCCGGGATGCCGGTGGAGCAGGTCGAGCGCCTGATTACCCGGCCCATCGAGGAAGAGATCCGCAGCATCGGAGAGGTCGATGAAATCAAGGATTCCACCTCCAAAGTCGGTGAATCCCTGATCCATGTGACCATCAAAGACGAAGTCCCATCGGAAAACCTCCCGGCGACCTGGAAGCTGCTGCGTAACCGGATGGCGGATGTCATACCCGGCTGCCGGAAGGCACCAACGGACCGATGGTCAACGATACGTTCGGCGATACCTCGGTGGCCACCATTGCGCTCTGGAGTGATGGTTTTTCCATGGCGCAGATGCATGAAACCGCCCGTCAAATCAGGGAACGCCTCAACCTGCTGGACGGGATCATGAAGGTCGATCTGACCGGTGTTCAGGATGAGCGTATCTACCTGGAGGTGAGCAACGCCAGGATTACGCAGCTGGGCATTGATCTCGCCGATATCGGCCGAACACTGCGGGAGCAGAACGTCCTGCTGCCCGGCGGCAGTCTGAACCTGGAAGATGTGAACGTCATACTCGAAACCCAGGGCCGGTTCCAGTCCATGGAGGAAATCGAAGAGGTCCTGATCCCGATTTCCGGCACCCGGGCCACCATCCCGTTGCGCGACATCGCCACCGTCAGAAGAGGCTACGTCGAGCCGATCGACAACCCGGCCTACTACAACGGCCACCAGGCTATCGTGTTGAGCGTCTTTCTCCTCGGTGGGGTCGATGCGGTCGAATTCGGTGAGCGGTTGCAGCAAAAGGTTGGGGAGATCGAACAGTCTCTACCGTGGGGCTACGAGCTCGAGTTTGCTACCTACCAGCCCACGCTCATCAAGAAATCCGTCAATGGCATGGTGATCAATGTGATCGAAAGTGTGCTTATCGTGCTGGGCGTGGTCATGCTGCTGCTGGGGTTTCGAACCGGCTTGATCGTGGGATCGTTTATCCCCCTGGTGATGCTTTTCGGTGTTTTGGTAATGTCTGTCCTGGGTATCAACATTGAGCGCATGTCGCTGGCCACCATGATCATTGCCCTGGGCATGTTTGTGGACAACGCCATCGTGGTATCCGATGACATCAAGGTCAACCTGGCGACGGGAATGGACCGCAAGGAGGCGGTATTAAAGTCCGGCAGCTCGCTTACAATCCCTTTGCTCACCAGTACGCTGACAACGGTTTTCGCCTTCGGGCCGATTTTGCTTCAAATTGGTCAAGCGGGTGACTACACCTCCTCGCTGGGCTCGGTAATGATCATCCTGCTCATGGGGTCGTGGTTTTTTTCCATGTTTTCCTCCACCAGCATGTGCTACTGGTTCTTGGAACAGCCCAGCGGTTGAAGGCGGTGATAAACAACAGGCGCAGGATCCCTACCAGGGAAAATTCTATCAGCTCTACCGCAGGCTCCTCGAATTGTCCCTGCGCTATCGATTTCCGACGCTGGCCGTGACAGGTGCCATATTTGCGGTCGCAGTCTATGCACTGACGTTTATCCCGCAGGCTTTTTTCCCGGGCGGCGACCGCAACCAGTACCTGATCTATCTCGATCTTCCGGCCGGAACCCGTATCGAGGAAACCGACCGGACCGTGAGAGAGCTGAGCGAATGGCTGCTGGATAAAGAGCAAAACCCTGAAATCACCGGAACCATCGGCTATGTGGGAAACGGTGGACCGCGTTTTTTCCTCTCACTTTCGCCGGTAGACCCGGATCCGTTCGCGGGATTTTTAATCGTTAACACCGAGACCGGAAAAGAAGTGCCAGAGCTTGTTGATCGCACGCGCCAATATATCCTGGATCATTTCCCCAATGCGCGCGGCCGGGTGAAGTCCATGTGGCTTGGCGGTACCGAAACCGGGCTGCTGGAGGTTCGGCTCAGCGGTCCCGACATAGAGGTGCTGCATGAGCAGGCCGAGCAGTTGATGGCCACGCTGGCCGGGATACCTGGAACCATCGATATCAAGCAGGATTGGAACAACCGCGTGATAATGGGCAAGGCGGATGTCGATCAGGCCCGTGCCCGCCGCGCCGGGGTGACATCAAAGGGTGTGGCCGATGCGCTGGAGTTCTTTGTCGACGGTACGACGGCCACCGATTACGACCTGGGTAATGTTCAGATCCCCATCGTCGGGCGCGGCAACGAAGCCGAACGGTATTCACCCGAAAGCCTGCGTACCATCGGCATCCGCACCTCATCCGGCGACAGCGTGCCGCTCAACCAGGTTGCCGATGTGTATATGGTCGGTGAGTTGGACCGGATCGTGCGATACAACCAGGAGCGCACCATCACCGTCAGCGCCAAGAACCAGGTGCTGAAGGCTTCCGAACTCTTCGCGGGTGTCAAGCCGACTTTAGACGGGATGGAATTTCCGGAACACCACTACTGGCGAGTTGGCGGCGAACTTGAAGACTCAGCGAAGGCCCAGAAAAACCTGGCCCAATGGCTGCTGCCGTGTTTCGGCGGCATCGTGTTTTTGCTGGTCTGGCAGTTCAACTCCATCCGGCGGGCCGGCATCATCATCCTGACCATGCCGCTGGTCCTTGTCGGCACAGTGGTCGGCCTGATGGTGATGCGGGCCGATTTCGGTTTTATGGTCATTCTCGGGCTGCTGGCGCTGGCCGGATCCATTGTGAATAACGGTATCGTGATGATCGACAAAATTGAGACGAACCGGCGCGAGGGTCAGACGCCCTATGATGCGGTGGTCAATTCGGCCGTCAGCCGTTTCCGGCCGATCCTGTTGTCGGTTTCAACCACCATGCTTGGATTCCTGCCGCTGATTATCAATCGGGATCCGCTTTTTTACGGAATGGCATCCGTCATGTTCTTCGGTTTGGGTATCGGCAGTTTATTTACGCTCAACTATGTCCCGGCACTCTACAGCATCTTTTTCCGGGTCAAAATCCCCGACAGATAGTGTCGGGAATGAGCTCGAAAGGGCTTTACTTGATATGCTCCAATGCAGTGTGATCGAACACGGACCGCAGATGCTCCCGGTTTGTTGTAGTTTGTGTTTTTTCATTTCCAAAACCTCCAGCCCAGCATGAGCCCTCGAGAAATATCGAAAATACGCAAAGCCTGATAGTATTTGGAAGCATGGATAACACGAGCCAACACTTCATCAGAAACACGCGCTTGTCAGACATACTCGATCTCCGGCGCATTGCACGTGGTGTCAACATGGAGATCACTCAGCTTGACGCGGGCTCTTTCGAGAGCGACGTCGTTCAGCTAAAGGTCCACAATGTTCTGGCCAGTCGAATAACGACAAACCGACGACTTCGAATCCAGGGAAATGTGAGGTTCTTTACCCTTTCGTTTTTGTCCGGGGGGTCGGGCTCGCCGACATGGCATGGTATCACCGTGAAACCGAGCGACGTCCTGGCAGCCGACGCGGGCGAGGATTTCGACCTGGTCGTCCCGCCAGGTATCGAGGCTTATTGCGTCTCGGTGGTCGGCGATGCCGAGGTCACGCTCAGGCATCTCGGAGGCCCGGTGCTCGCGAGGAAGCTCTCCGGCTCAGCCTGCCCGATACCATGCGACCCCGACGCGATTCAGGAGTTGGGAGGCTGGTTCACAGGGCGATACGAAGAATTCGGCGGTAACACCAGCATGACAGGTGGGGCGGCGTTGGATCTGAAACAGGCGTTTCTCCGAAGACTTGCGGCGTGCCTGCGTGCCGGAAAACCTGCATCCAACTCAGAGAGTTCGACCTTCACGGGAAGAATCGACGTCGTGCGGCACGTCGAGCAGCATATCTTCGAAGATCTTGCGATACCGCAGACTGTTGACGAACTCTGCCGTTACGCCGGGACTAGCCGACGTACGCTCGAGTACGCCTTTAAGGACTATTTTGGCACCTCGCCCAAACAGTTCATCAAGGCTCTCAGACTGAATGCAGCGCGAAATGACCTCCTTTATGGTCAATACGGATCTGTGCAGGTCACAATGATCGCATCCGGATGGGGGTTCACGCATATGGGCCAGTTTTCGTCCGACTATCGTCGTATGTTTGGGGAGAATCCCAGTAAGACTCTGCGGCGCGACCCCCCATGACGCAATTCGGATAGTACTCGGACTGCGGGTGATCTTTTTACCCAGGTTGAAATAAATGGAATCCGTCGCAAAAGGTCACTTGTCTTTTCTTGCTCCGAAGTCAATCATAGCCAAGAGGCATTTAATGTCCATCCGGCCATCAGTATCGATACGCCAGAAAGGTAACAAAAATTCCTGGTCAAGCTATTAAAAACGCACATCAACACTTCTCCAAAAAACAGTGTAGTTATCTTCACTATCCACTGTGATATACACGTCCTTGAGGGACATTCCCATACTCAGAAGTTTACCTCAACGCATGTACCGCTATTACGGTGTAATTTATACTCTCTGGGTGAATAAAATAGATACATCCAGGTGAAAAATCTTGGTTTAGCCATTTTCCTGCTGCTTCTTTCTGCCTGCTCTACAAAGCCTCATGTTGTCAAAATGACCGGGATCATCGTGCCGGCAGCCTCGGAGATTTTCGTCATCAGGGACGGATGGCATACCGGTTTCGTTATACCCTCAGACACGATTCAATCCGGTTTGCCTGAATTGGTTTCCCGTTTCGGCAATACGCCCTACATTGAATTCGGCTGGGGTGACCGGGATTATTATCAGACCGACGATAAATCCCTGGGTTTGATGCTCAAAGCCGTACTTTGGCCGACCGATGCCATCGTCTACACACGGGCGATCCCGGCAGATCCGGAGCTCTATTTTGTTGACGCCAGGATAGAACCTCTATGCCTGGAAGATCGGCAGTTTGCCTTGCTCGTCAGTTTTATTGAGAACAGTTTTTACCGGGACGAAGACGGGAATATCGTCTTTTCACAAGAGGGCCAGGTGGATAACAGCCTGTTTTTCAAAGGCGTTGGCGAGTACTACCTGTTTAACACCTGCAACACCTGGACTGCCAGGGGTCTGAAAAGTGCAGGCCAGGACATCTCGCCTGCGTTCAAGGTCCAGGCCGGCAGCGTCATGCGTTCATTGGCAAAGAACACGCCAGAGGGGCCCCTGGCCTGCGGGGCACCGCAGATTGTTCTCCGTTAATATGTCTATGCTGAGGGCATCACCATTTGCAGTCCGTCAAAGATGAACCCACTGGAGAATACCAAATGACCATCGAACAGCTAACCATTTTCCTGGGTTGGAGCACCGTCATCAATGCGGGCATAATGTTGTGGGCGGTGATCGCGCTCGCCCTGATGCCGAACCTTGTTTATAAGGCACAGGGCCTGGTGACTAAATTAAGCCGAGAGGAAATGGAGAAGACGATGTATAACTTTCTCGGTCTCTTCAAGCTGGGCATTATTTTTCTGAACTTTACGCCCTACCTCGTTTTGCGCCTGTTTTTTTAGGGCTTACCCATCCACCCGAGAAGTCGGCCGCCACCGCGTACGGCTTGATAAATTGGGCGGGAAATCGACTGCTGGACTCGTTCTATTGACGCTGAGACAGCACCGATCACCGGGATCGCATTCAATACGCGGTACGACCCCCGGCTGATCGACAGGTGCATGGTTTCCACCGCATCCACGGTCCGGCAGACGCCTTCTCCCACCAACACCAGTGAGCCTGCCAGTGCATCGGCCGGGCTCAATTCATCGGCCGGATCCCTGGTCTTGGCCAGCTGTGGCGCTCCGCCAGGATCAAGAGGTCGGCAGCCGCTCTCCCGATCCTCTCCAATCCAGCTTTCCAACTGCTGGTAAACGCGATTGGAGTTCGCCAGCGGAACGTGCCGCACTCCGTCCAAATGGGCAAACCGACTTTCCGGCGGCGCTGACTGCGGATAAGCGCTGGAGGTCTGAACCATGCTATCTCCCAACATTCGGTTCAACAACCTGGACAATACCCTGCCTGAACCGCTCGCCGATTCCAAAGCTGAATCTGACTTGATAGAGCCGCTGATAAAACTGTGCCGGCAACCCGGATAGAAGTCGAATTTATGCTGTGCCAGCCCGTGGCGCAGATCCTGAATTCCGCGGCTACGAAAATCGGCCCAATCCGCCCAGTGACTGATATATTCCAGTGGAGTTCGGCGCAAAATCCAACTGGCGTAGTGCCCTGCCCGCTCAACCGGGGAGCCTTCATGAGGCGTACCCAGGTAGAAGCAGTCGGTGAGGTGCTCTAGCCAGCGATGCCCTTCAGCTTCTGCATAGCTCTGGGCGGACCGCATCAACAAGCCCCCCATACTGAAACCGACCAACACAATCTCATCGATCTCGACTGGGTAGTGTTCGACCAAATCTGTCAGTTGGCGGGCAAAAGCCTCGCCATTTTTGATCACCGGCAAACCACTGTTGTAACGGAGATAAAACGGTGTAAAGCTGTGTTCCCGCTGCAGGCGCAGACCGTAGTTGTCGCCCGCGCTGTCGGTATAGGGAAAATCCCACACCGTTTCCAGGTTAGTCAGGCCGTGTAACAGAATCACAAGACGTGAGGTCAACTGGGATTCAGGGTGCCCCCAATTGCGGCCAGGCTCGACGCGCTGACCGGCTGCTTGAAACCCCATGCCGATCGCCAGCGGATTACTCTGCTCATGCAGATAATCGCCCATCACTCCATTGAGTATCGCGCGCCCGTGTTGCCCCCGGCGCACCCACGGCGCCTTTTCGGTAATAATCTTTGTGTCGCTGATTGCTGTATCTCCTCAGCCGGACTTAACCGGCGAGTTCAGGTGCGCTGCCAGCCGTTTTACCAGCCATCCGGGCAGGAATCTGACCGCCAGTACACCCACCCGGTTCTGAAATCCAGCGACCTTGATCGGCCGCCCGGAGTCCAGCGCATCGATTGCAGCTTCGGCAACCACTCTGGCGTCTGCACCGGGTTTCTTGAACAGGTAATTTTCGTTGTTGCCAGAGACCTCTCCAAAGCCCGACTCGGTGGGACCCGGGCAAAAGGAGATGACCTTTACCCCACTGCTGCGCACTTCATACGCTACGGCCTGGGTAAACGAATCCAGAAATGCTTTGGTAGCATAATACACGGCCATGAACGGGCCGGGTTGAAATGCCGCAGTTGATGCAACATTCAGAATATAGCCGCTACCGCGTTCAAGCATCGGGTTTAAAAAGGCATGGGTGAGCGCAACAGCGGCTTTGACATTCAGATCGATTTCCTCGAGTTCCCGTTCCAGGCCCAGCGCGGCAAAGTCCCCGGTGGTACCAAAACCTGCATTGTTGATCAATACGTCCACCTGCAGGCCTTTTTCAATCGTCTCCTGCAGTAATCCAGCCCGACCGTCTTCACGGCTAAGATCGCAGGCATGGACCAGTACTTCCACTGAATATTGCTCGCGCCACTGGCTGGCGAGGGATTCAAGGGTCGCCTGGCTACGCGCCGCGATGACCAGGTTGTAACCCCGCTGCGCAAGGCAGTGAGCTATCTCCATGCCGATGCCGCCGGACGCACCTGTCACCAAGGCACGGGATTCTGCACTCACGTCTGCGTACCGTCCACGATGTGCCTGGCCCGAACCAGGTCCGGCGCCTTGAATCCCTGGTCGAACTGATGAAAAACTTCGCCGAGCAAATGGCGCCCCTGGCCTGCCTCGCCGGCAGACCCCATGGATGCCTGGAGATCGAGCGCCACCCGTAGTTCCAGTGAAATGGCCGATTGCGAGCGGGCAATATCCAGGGCCTGTTCGAGCAGGCCGCGTGACTCGGACGCGCTGCCGCCCAGAGCGGGCAGGATTGCCGCCTTGATGCGGAGCAGGTCTGAATCCCAAAGGTGTTGCCCGGTCTGTTGCGCCATTCCAAGCGCCATTTCTACCAGGCCCATGGCTTCTGCATGGCGGCCCGCCAGCTTGTAGGTTTCTGCCAGGCAGCCCATCAGGTAGGAGCCGCCAATCTGGTGACCCATGGTGGCAAGCTCACCCAATCGTGCTTCAAGACCCGCCACGTGAACACCCATTTGATCCAGCGGCTCCACACCGGCTGCGCACAAGCGTGCATGGCCCAGCGGAACGAATAGCCCACCCAGAACCCGGTAGAATTCAATGCCCATTTCCTCGCACAGGTCTTCACATTCCGCGCCAAACTCAATGGACGGTTTCCACTGGCGAAGGAATGAATGCAGCGCCGCCGCGAACATCAGCGAGTGTGCAAGGGTATGAGGATCGTCTCTCTGCCGGGCCAGGTCGATGCCCTGGACGCTTAGGTGCAGGGCCTGGTCGGCTTTACCCAGCACCCACGCGCACCAGGCCGAGTAATTGCGCGCCAAAACACCCAGGTCTACCGCGTAGTCGCGTACTGGAAACAGCCCGGAAACGGCATTGTAGTAAGAAATAGACTGTTCAAAGTTCTCCAGCGAGGCCGCCACCTCGCCCATGTAGAACAGGGGTTCGGCCAGCCGGTAACTGCCGGCGCACTTGTGCTCGATTTCGCCGGTCATTTGTGCATGCCGGATCAATTTTTCAGCCAGGCGGGTTGCCTCTGCCATGTCACCCCGCACCGAGTGATAGACACCCAGCCCGTAAAGCGCATGAGCCTGGTGCGCACTGTTCTTCAATTGCTCACTGAGCGAATTGGCGCGCCCGAATATGGTGGGTAACTGTTCGTCGGTATAACCAGCGCTGTTGGCGCGGCAGGTGCCCAGTTGCAGAAGCAAGGTCATCTCCAGTTCACTGGTTTCGATACCCGGTTCCAGCGCATCGACAATGACTAGAGCACGATCCAGCTGACTAATGGCTTCAGCATTGGCAAAGTTTTCTATCAGTTTCGCGGCCGCCACCTGGTAGAAAGATATGGCTTCACGAGGCAGGTGCGCGGCATCGAAATGTCGCGCAATGATTTCTGCCTCGCCCCTGCCTCTGGCGAATTTGGCTTTCATAACGCAGGCCAGTTCCGCGTGCATTTCACGGCGTTGAAAACGGGTTATCGATTGGTACGCGATTTGCTGGATCAGGATATGTTTGAAGCTGAAAGCGGCTTCGGTGCCCGCACCATGCTGTGTCAGCAGTTCCGCCTGCACCAGGCGGGTCAGTGCTGAGTGCAGAATATCGCCGCGCAAACCGCTGATCTGTCGTACCAGCGAGTAAGTAAAATTCCGGCCAAGTACTGCGCAAGTTTGCGCCAATTCCTTGGCCCGGCCCAGGCGGTCCAGCCTGGACATCAGCGCGCCCTGTAATGTCGAAGGAATGGCCTGGTCCGAGTCATCCGGGCTGGCGTCAAGCAGCTCCAGGCCGCCGGGCGATGATTCGCTGGCCAGACTCTTGGCCAATTCTTCAGCGTAGAGCGGGTTGCCGTCCGCACGCAGGGTAATTTCTGCCTGCGCCGCCGATTTTTCGGCATCCGTGTCAGCCGGTGATTGTCGCTCCAGTGTATGCATCACCAGGGCACGGGTTTGCTCCTCGGTCAGCCGCTCCAGTGCAATCGAAGTCACGTGCTCTGCTTCGGGCCAGCCCAGTTCCTCACCTTCCCGAAACGTGATGGCAAGCAGCAGGCTGGCCGAACCACATCCGGCCACAATGCGTTTCATCAATTCGATACTGGAAGGATCGGCCCAGTGGGCGTCCTCAAAATGCAGGATGACATTCTGAAAACCACTCATCGAAAGAATCCAGGAAACCAGGATATCAAACGTCTTTCTCACGCACCAGTTCTGCGCTGTAGCGCAGGGTGTCATCCTGAAAATCAAGCGACAAAAACCGGGCCATGATAGGCAGACTCTCTTCAAGCGGTATAGCCAACCGGGCCAACGCAGTCTTCTAACGCTTCAAGCTGCTGCTCATGGGTGATCTGCTCGTCGAAGCCCAGGCCTTTCCTGACCAGTTCAACAATCGGCAGAAAAGCTGTATTACGGGTGTAGTCTGAACAATGACATTCCAGCCACGTAAGGGGCTGACCCGCTACCTTGTCACGCAATGCCTTCACTATCCGGGATTTGCCAAATCCCGCCTCGCCTGAAATCAGCAGCGCCTGACCTTTTCCATGCTGCGACTTCCTGAAACGATCGAGCATCAGGCGAAGTTCCTCGTCACGCCCGATCAGGGGAGAAAGGTTGGCGGCATCAACGTCCAGCCGGCTGCTGACGCCGGTAGGACGAATGACTTTATAAATCTCCACGGACTCAGAGATGCCCTTGAGATGCCGGGTGCCCAGTGGCTCGGTCAGGAAAAGACCAGGAACCAGTTTCAGAGTAGCGGCGCTGATGACCACTTCACCGGGTTGGGCTTCATGATCAAGCCGGGCCGCAATGTTGGCGGTCTCGCCCAGCGCCAGTGTCTCCGTTTTGCCGGCGCCACCCAGTTCACTGATCACTACCGGCCCGGTGTGGATTCCGATTCGAGCCTGGATTAATACGTCATATTCAGATTGAAAGCTTTCCAAAGCGGTCGTGATCTCCGTATGTAAATCACGGGCCACCCTGATCGCCCGCTCGGAGTCATCTTCATGCGCCTGCGGATAGCCGAAATAAATGAGTATTCCGTCGCCCAGGTACTGTGCAATATGCCCGTCATAGCGGGCCACGAGTTCGTTGGCGACTTTGTGATAACGATTGATGATCAGGCGAAGGGTTTCATCTCCGACGCGTTGGGCGAGTGCGGTGGAATTGACCAGGTCACAAAACAACACCGCCAGCTGGCGCCGTTCAGCTTCCAGGTGAACGGACTGCTCAAGGCCGGCGTCGGCCTCCACGGGCGCCCCGCACGCACCACAAAATTTCGCGCCGGGTGATAAACCCTGCCCGCATTGGGCGCAGGATTCACCCGCCTGTGTCAGCCCGCATTTTTCACAAAAGAGCGCCTGTTCGCGGTTCTCATGGCCGCATCCACTACAGAACATCAGGCTCCCCGCACTGGTGAGTCACTGCCCATCAACAGCCGATGATTTCCTTTGCCGCTCGCTGGCCTGCCACGATCGCGCCGTTCATGTAGCCCTGCCATTCGGTGGCTGTTTCAGTTCCGGCCCAATGCACCGCGCCGGCGGGCGCTCTCAACGCATCACCGAATCGGGTGAGGGCGCCGGGCGCCATCATGCCAACCGGGCAACCCCAGGCCCAGGGCTCAGCGTTCCAGTCTTTTTCCACGTAGCCGGTCGGGTTCTTGAATTCGTCCATGCCGAAAATATCAACAAACGATTGGGTGATGGCCTGTTTGCGCTGCTCAGGATCGAGCGCACTAAATTCAGTCGCCCGTTCCGCCACGACGAATCCCATCATCGCATTGACGCCTTCTGCAGTCGTGTCATCCATTATCCAGACCGGACGAGTGCAGTTGCTGACCGCCATACCGCAGTATTTTTCTCTCCAGAACGGCTCATCATAAGTTGCAATGCATTTGATGGTTCTGCCAATAGGCATACGTTGTAACAGGCTGACACGCTTGTCCGGCAAGGCCGGACTGTAATTGATCCGGCTGGACATGAAGGGACTCATCGCGACGACTACATCCTTGCAGGTATAGACCTCCCCGGAAGCGGTTGACACGCGGGTGCCTGACTCACTGGTTTCGATACTGTGCACCGGCTGGTTGGTGGCAATGGTGACTGTATCCGCCAGCTTTTTGGCCAGCAACTGAGCCACATTCTGTGCCCCATCTTTAAAACGGTATGCCTGGGCGCCGTCGCCATGGCAGTTAAGCAATACATCCAGCGTACCGGCACAGGCCATGTACCAGATGAAATAAAGAAAGGAAACCTCGTGAGCCTCTGCCGACCAGACACAGTTAACTGCGGTACGCATCAACTCCTTGGACTGATCATCGATGATCCTCAAGCTGGCCAGCCAGTCCTCCACGGAAAGCTGGTCCCATTCCTCTGCCTGTGGGGCCTTCCAGGGCTGTTCCAGGTAGCTCGTACCTGCAGGTGGCGGAATAAGCGGTTTAGTCAATGAATCGACGTGCGGTTGCACCTGGTTATTGAACAGGTCCAAAATGTTCAATATCGCCACTGGACCAAACCCTGCAACAGGTATCGTGGTATTCGGATCGGTCTCATTTCTTTTCCCGTCCCAAAACAGGATCATTTTTCCCTTGTCATACGTTGGGATCAACCCGGAGTCCGGGGATGCAAAATCCATATTGATGCCGAGTTCTTTGGCCAGGCAGATAAGCGCTGTCTGGGTCTTGCCCAAATAGGCTGCACCCATATCAAACGCTGCCGGTTTTTCAGCCGTGGTAACCGGCAAGGAAAGCATTCGCCCACCCACTCTGTCATTGGCTTCCAGTACGACAACACTCTTACCGGCCTGTTGCAGCTTTTGTGCTGCGCTTAATCCGGACAGCCCCGCACCAACGATGACAACATCAACGTTATTCTGATTCATTCTCCAAGACTCCTTTTTACACGCTGTTTTTTGATTTATAACTATACTGGTTTTCCAGAAAAAAACCCCGCCCGGGTCGTTTCTGAACGGAAATCGTCTGCATGCAGTATGATTTATCGAAAATGGCCCGCAGTGCTGAATCATTTATTACTATAACTACCAGGGAGGTAGCAGACGTGAGTTCCGATTCTGTTCCAAATGACACCGATAGCCGGGAGGACCTTCCTTTCGCTGGCCAGGCCTTTAGTGAGAGCATAGACACGGCTCTCGCCACTGTTCAGGAAATGCAAATGGAGCTCAGCCACATGGCGGACTCTAAAGCCAACATCATGATCACGGTGAGCTCCATCCTGTTGACCCTGGCGATTGGTAAGATTGAACAGGGCTCCCTGGTTTTGCCCAGTGTCTGTTTTGCCCTGTTTTGTGTGCCGGCATTGACGTTTTCGATTCTTTGCGTGATGCCGGCCCCCGCTACGGGCCAGAAGCCCATTGGCAAGGACGGCAAACTACCCCACTTCAACCCGCTGTTTTTCATGCACTTTACCCTGCTGCCGATCAAGCATTTCGAGACTGAAATCTCTCGTGTGCTGACCAGCCCACAAGAGCTATACCAACGCCTGTCGCGCGACATCTACCACCAGGGAATGGTCCTCAGGGTGAAGAAATACCGTTACCTGAGGTGGAGTTACCAGTCACTTCTGATGGGCGTCGCGGTCGGTTGCCTGGCCCTGTTATTCGAAGCCGCGTCGAGGTTCTAAGGTGGGAGATCGGGAAAAGCCCATGCATGTTAAGAAGGGTGTGGTAATCGGCGCAGGGCTCGCGGGCATGATGGCCGCGAGGGTACTCGCTGATCACTGTGATTCAGTATTGGTGATCGAAAAAGACAAATTAACCGGTCCCGAGCCGCGCAAGGGTGTTCCACAGGGTAATCACATTCACTTGTTGTGGTCCGTGGGTTCCACGATTCTGGAAAATCTGTTTCCCGGCCTGTTTGAAGACCTGGCTGCGGCGGGGGGCGTTGCTTTTGACAACTCTGCAGACATGCGCTGGTACCACGGTGGTGTATGGAAAATGAAGACTGACAGCAGTCTGCGAATCTACTCCCAGAGCCGTCCGCTGCTGGAATACCAGGTCCGTCAAAAACTGCTGCAACACGACAATGTTCATTTTGAAACCGCCGCTGTGACCGGAATCAGGATTGAAAACGGCCGGGCGAGCGGTGTCGGTATCCGAAAACCGGATGCTGGCGAATCAGACATCGCCGCAGAACTGGTTGTCGATGCGTCCGGCCGGGCCTCCCGGTTACCGAAATGGCTAGCGGGACACGGGTACTCGAAACCGGAAACGCAGGAGCTTAACGTCAACCTTCGTTACGCCAGCCGCTTGTATGAGCGCAAAGACGGGCACGACTGGACCTGCATGGCAGTCTACGCCAGGCCCTCGAGTTCCAGGAAATACGGGGTCATTTTCCCGATTGAAGGTAATCGCTGGATCGTAACCTTCGGCGGGTGTTTTGGCGACCACCCTCCAACCGATGAGGAAGGGTTTCTGAAATTTGCCCGATCACTGGAGCAGCCGGATATCTACGAGGCGATCCGTGACGCGAAACCGTTATCGGATATATCCGGATACCAGTACCTGACCGAAGTCTGGCGCCGCTATGATAAACAACGCAATTTGCCCGCTGGGCTGGTAGTGATTGGTGACGCCCTTTGCTCGTTTAATCCGTTGTATGGCCAGGGCATGACGGTAGCCGCGCTCGAAGCTGCTGCGCTTGATCAGTGCCTGCGCGCCCGGTCACCCTCACGAAGTTACTATGCTGAAACCGCAAAGATTATTCGCAACCCGTGGATGCTGGCGACGGGAAACGACATGCTGTATCCCGATGCGCCAGGTAAGAAGCCATTCTGGGTAGAACCACTAGGGATATACACAGATCGCGTACTGCGACTCTCGGCAAGCAACCCGGCTGTTCACCAGGCCTTTCTGAACGTGCTGCACCTGGCCAAACCACCAACCCATCTGTTCAGGCCGGACATCCTTGCGGCGGTGATGTTTTCTCCGCATGCTAATGCCCGCCCCGAATAGATTCGCGTTAGTACTGTACCCCGGCGCCGATGCAGGCTTGCATCCTGATTGCAGCCTCTTTCTTCGCATCGCCGGTTTCGCTGGTGCCCGGCCTCAGCTTGGGGAAGCCATACTTGTTGAGCTGCGCCGCGGTGTCTGCATCAAAAAACGGTGATTCCACGATCGGTGAACCGTCTTCGTTGTAGTACCTCAGGTTGACCGCATCCAGCCCGCTCTGGAACCTGGTTCGGGCAGCCTTGAGTGCTTCTTTCTGTGGCATGCTCAATAGCGGCCTCCCCAGTGCCTCCCACGATCTTTCAAGCTTGCGTCGATCTTCGGACTTTTGCTCTTCGGGGATCAGGAATTCGTACTGGCAGTCGTAGAGCAAACTGCAGTTGTGCGGCCGGTAAAACAGCAAGTCCGCCATTTTTGCGTAAATCAGATCCGTGGGCCAACACAAGGGGATGGTCCCTTCCTTCAGCTCCATATTTTCGATGTATTTTTCAAGGTGTTTCTCAATGAAGTCCTCGATAAAGTGAGGCAGGCCCGTACTCTTCTTAAGCAGGCCGAACATCTGGTGAATCCCTTGCTGGAGGTATTTAAATCCCTCCTCACCCAAGGCATCAGAAAGTTTTTCTTCAACATCTACCGAAGTACTGGAAGGCGGCGGGACGCGCATGACGAAAGGAACCGGTGAGTCGTCCATCATCTTGTGCAGTGCGCCATGATCGCCAGAATGACACACGGCGTCGTTCCAGATAATCATCGCCAGTGCGCGAGCAAGATTATCTCCTTCACAGATTTCACGCTCATCGGGGAAGCCCGGCATGAACTTGGAAATCTCGTAGGCCCAGTGTTGTATTTCCAGCCAGGTGGCATCTTCATGGGATTCCGGAGTGGCGGGCGGCGCCGGCAATTGGGTAACCACATCCCTGGTGTAGACAAGGATTGGATCGAAATATTCTTTCAGGAATTGCCCATAACGGGATACGCCCAGCCCGATAAAGTTTGGAATATTTTTGTCCGGATCCCGCGGGTCCGGCACGGAATCCGGTTCCAGGCTGAAATAGTAATGCAGGTAGGAAGAGTTGAAGTCATCGCTGTAGAACTTTTCACCGGCCCAGGAATAAGGCAGGAGCCTCCTGATCTCGTCACCCTTGGCCACAAACGGGCTCCACGGATACCAGCTGTTCCGATTGATCAGTGACCGCTCGCCTTCCAGCACCGCGTTATCGACCGGCAGATGCAGCCAGAAATGAGGTATCAGGAGTTGGTGCAGGAGGTGCCACTTAGGCAGCACGGACTTGGTGACCGCATTGATGGGGTCGGTCGGAAAGTGCACCCGCACGTGATCGATCAGGTTGATTCTGTGGATCGCGCCCTGCAAAACGAAATACTTCGCCAGCCACCAGGCCGAGTGACTGCTATGTTTTTCGGCGGTAAAGATCATGTCTTTTGAGAAAAAGTAATCACCACCCTCTTCCACCGGCTTGTCGAGTTTTGCCAACGCAACCGCAACCAGTTCGTAAGCGCCTTCATCAGCGAACCTCGGGCCCGATGTCTTGCGCCGGACGATCGCAATCGTCGGCGCGGCATGTTCATTCGGCCAGGTCTTTTTCACCACCCGCATGCATGAATAATCCGACTTGAAATATTCATATTCGTCCGAATCCTCGACTCCAAACAGCTTGGTGTCCTGGGGATCCAGACGACACAGGAATTTGCTGTAAAGCCCTTCGCACAAAAGGTCGACAAATTCTTCGTCCGACAGGCTTGCATATCCGCTTATGCCATTTTTCATGAAATTATTCTTGGCAAATTCCGCGCCTTTCTGGCCAAAGGGCGTCGGGTCGTCAGCCGTCCCCAACGCATTGTTCTGGTAGTAAGAACCCACGTACCTGGACCAGTCGTCGCGTTCTTCCTGGGGGATGTTGTTCACTTCCGGGCCCATGCCGTAGGGATAGTCAAAGGACGGCTACCGGCCAGGGACAGTTATTCGGATATAAAAACTCGTTACTATTGTAGAGAAGGTCCAGTTCATGTTTCTTGTGTGCATAAAACGTCGCAAACTTTTCAATACTCATATGTGACTCTTTCCATCGTTTTAATGGTGTTTAGACTTAAAATTGAACTCACTCGTGCTTGAGGCCGTCACGCGAAGATTCCACGCGATCCAGCCAATTGGTGGCGCCTTGTCGTTCAGCTACGTCAGCTGCTTCGTCAAATATCATTTTGGTGTGTTCCTTCTTTCCTCCCGAATGATGCGCCATCGCGTGCACCCGGTGCCATTCTGAAAGACACCAGAGCTCACCGGTTTCCGCCATTTCCTGTTCAGCCTTGTCCAGAACCTCCAGCGCTTCTTCCGTACGATTCGCCCTGATCAAAATTTCCGCGTGAATAGCATCCCATAACGGCAAAAAGCAGCGTGAGCCCGTATCTCTGAACAACTCCAGGGCATCCCTCATCTGCTCTGCTGCTTCATGTGCATCGTGGACAGCTCCCCGATGCCATGCCAGTGCCACGTTACCATGGGCAACCCAAAGTTCTGGAATTCCATGACTTTCGCGCAATGTGATCAGTTCTTCAGCAAAGCCAGCCTCGTGATGGTAGTCCCCTTGAAACATGCGCAAAAAGGCCGCGTAAGACAGTGCAAAAGCAAGGGTAACGGGGTGCCCCAGTTCACGGGCGTATTTCAGCGCGGTATCACCGGCTTCAATCGCTTCATCTTCGCTACCGGTTATCCAGAGCAACCATGACAGGTAGGACAGCGCTATCACCTTCGGATCCTGGCCAAATAAATAAGCATGATGCCCGTGGTCTTCCTCATCGTATAGGGCAATACACTTATCGAAATGAGCGCGCGCAACATCGAATTCACCAACAAAAAAGTTTGCGATACCTTCTGCAAGAGAAGCTTCAATGATCAAATCGTGATTCTGCATACTCTCGGCCGACTTCGCCACGCGCGCAGCCAGTTCCAGGGACTGCGGGTGGTTTGCACGTACGACCTGAAACATCCACAGCGCATATAGGACAAATCCGGTCTGGGCATCATCGCCGACCCGCTCACACAGCTCGAGTGCACGCTCACAGGTTTGCTCAAGCTCAGACGAGCCATATCCGGAGTTGGCCACCAGGGTTGGCACCAGCCGCATCAGAATCCCCAGCTCAGTGGAATCAGCCGACCCTTCCAGAGCCGGAATGGATTCCAGGGCATGGCGATAGTGGTGCTCTGCTTCCTGGTTGGCAAAATTTTGTGACGCGTTGTCACCGGCTTTCAACCACCACTCCAGCGCCTCCTGGTGGTCTCCGACTGCAGAGAGGTGATGGGCAACCAGCTCTGGACGGCGTTCGCTGATTTCGGGAAATTCCGTGACAAGGGTCGATGCAATCCGCTTATGGTACTCAAGGCGGTCCTTTTTCATTAAAGAGCCGTAGGCAGTATCGCGGATGAGTGCGTGTTTAAAGACATACCGGGCTGAAGCGCCGATACCCTGTTGCAACACGAAGTCCTTGCGCACCAGAGTGGTCAGGTATTCGTTGAGCTCTGCCTTACTGAATGGCGTTATTTTTGAAAGCAATGAAAGTTCAAACTCACGCCCGATCACCGAAGCGATCTGGGCGACCTGTTTCTCAATCTTGAGCAGATCGAGCCTTGCGGTCAGTGATTCCTGAAGCGTAATGGGGATTGCCAGGTCAGTGGCACCTGGCAGTAGCGCACCTGAATCCAACAATGACTTTGTCACTTCTTCGAGGAAAAGAGGCACTCCATCGGCGCGTGAGATGATCTTGGCCATGGTCCGGCTGTCCAGGGCTGACTCTCCCACGACCGATCGAATAATGCCTCTGGCTTCCTCGTCTGTCACCCGGTTCAGGGCCAACTGGGTGATATGCGGTCTGATAGCCCATGCCGGGTTGAAATACGCCCGGAAATTGAGCAGGCAAAATATGTGCGTGGTTGGCAGCAAGTCCAGCAGATGCCCCAACAATTCCAGCGTCGTTGCATCAGCCCAGTGGATATCCTCGATGATCAACAGCACCGGCCGCTGTTGTGATTCCTGTATCGCAATGGTCAGTATGGATTCGAACAGGAGTTGCTTCTCCAGTTCAAGAGTCGTCTGCGCCAGGGGTAAGTCATTGGATATGGACAGCAACCTGGCAAATAAACGGGTGGGACTTTCCTCGCCCAATTCAAACCCCGCCAGGTATTCGTCGAGCCTTGCAAGTTTCTCTTCATTGGACATCCCGGAGCGCAGCGCGAGGATTCCTTCCAGGATTCCTACAAAAGGATGCAACGAGGTGTGGGTGAAATAGGGAGAGCAGACTCCACTGAAAACCTGAACCTCTCCCTGGTCGCGAATCTGGTCAATCAGGCTCATGGTGAGACGCGACTTGCCTATGCCGGGCTCACCTGAAAGCAATACGGCCTGGCCGGATCCGCTGGCTGCCTGCTTCCAGCGATCGAGCAAGGAACCCAGTTCCTGCTCACGGCCAACAATCCTCAAGAACCCGGAGGAGTCAAGTTGCTGAGGCACTATCGACTCTTTGAGCACCTGGTAGGTATCAATCGATTTGCTGCCGAGCACCTGTTCCCCGAGGTGATGGCAATCAAAGGCCTTGTTAACCAGTTGATAGACGGTAGCGCTGATATAAATCTGACCGCTTTCGGCTTCTTTCGCGAGTGCTGCCGCATCGTTGGATGACTGGCCGAATATTGAAAGACCTTCGCCCGGGACGTTCCGGACCACTACCCGGCCGCTTTGGATCCCCTGGCGAATGTCGATTTCCAGGTCATATTTCCGCGCAAACTTGACGCGCGAGCGGTCGACCACTTCCTGGATCAGCAAAGCAGCACGAAGCGCCCGCCTGGCATCGTCTTCATGGGCGTTGGGCACGCCAAAACAGATATTGAGTTCTTCATTGCTGGTGACCGACTGGTGGCCTTCCAGGTGATTGATTCGCTCGCTTATCTGGGCGCGACATTCGCTGATCGCTTCCAAATACGACTCCGGATCCACCGGTTCATCTCCCACCGGCATCGTACGGAATTGTGCGTGCAACACCGTTACCTGCTTGAGTTCCGACGCCGTGGACGTCGACGCAGTCGGCTGGGTAGTCAGGTCTCCAAGAGCCGATCTGACCTGGCTTGTGTACTCTTCCTCTTCAAGCCGATGTTTAAATATCGCCTGCTGGTCTCCGAGGTTAAGCTCCAGGCCGAGTGGCAGTTCGACCGTTTCCAGGTGAATGGCGAGAATTTTGACGCCACGGGTGTGGCTGAAGGAAGTTTCCTGCATGCAATGGATGGAGTGTGCGGAATTCTTGCTGACGAAGAAAATCATGCGTGAGGCCTTCGCCAGTGATTTGGCAATCTCTTCGCGCCAGGTGCTTCCCGGCGCAATACCCGCGTCATACCAGATATTAAGACCCATTTCTTTCAGGCGGCTCATTTCCGCCATGACCACGGTTTCATCAGCGTGTGCGTAGCTGACGAAAACATAGGGCTCGGTCCCGTTATAGGGCGTTATGCTTTTTTGCATGAAAACCTGTGAATAGGGCCAGAAATACCTTCTGTGTAATGATGCCAGTACTGACACTAAACGTCTACGTAGAAATCCATCCCGAGCGCAAACGTTCGTATAGTGTCGCAGGACTTGTGCGCAGCACCAATCTTCTCTAACATACGCGACCTCTTCGACAGGCTCCCGGCAACCCGGCTGCCCTCGTTTTCTTTGTACCCTGTCCATGCGGCAAGCAGCTGCAGGATGCTGTTACGGATTAACATTAGTGATCACGACCGCAAACATCACCATGCAGTTCGGCGCCAAGCCGCTGTTTGAGAATATATCCGCCAAGTTTGGCAACGGCAACCGCTATGGCCTGATTGGCGCCAACGGTTGCGGAAAATCAACGCTCATGAAGATTCTTGGCGGTGACCTGGAGCCTTCGGCCGGCAATGTGAAAGTCGATATCGACGAACGGGTGGGAAAACTGCGGCAGGATCAGTTTGCTTTCGAGGAATACAGCGTCATTGATACCGTCATCATGGGCTACCAGGAGCTGTGGGACATCAAGCAGGAGCGTGACCGCATCTACTCGCTACCCGAGATGAGTGAAGAAGACGGCATGAAAGTAGCGGGGCTTGAAGTAGAGTTCGCCGAGCTCGACGGCTACAGCGCCGAAGCGCGGGCGGGCGAACTGTTACTGGGCCTGGAAATTCCCGAGGCCCAGCATTATGGCCCGATGAGCGAAGTGGCTCCGGGTTGGAAATTGCGTGTCCTGCTGGCCCAGGCCTTGTTTGCCGACCCCGACATCCTGTTGCTGGACGAGCCCACCAATAACCTGGATATCAATACCATCCGCTGGCTGGAAGACGTGCTGAATCAGCGCAGCAGCACCATGATCATCATCTCGCATGACCGCCATTTCCTGAACAGCGTGTGCACCCACATGGCTGACCTGGATTTTGGTGAGCTGCGGGTCTATCCGGGTAACTACGATGAGTACATGATTGCGTCCACCGCGGTACGCGAGCGGCTGTTATCGGATAACGCGAAAAAGAAAAACCAGATTACTGAATTGCAGAATTTTGTCAGCCGCTTCAGCGCCAATGCATCTAAAGCCAAACAGGCCACTTCGCGTGCGCGCCAGATCGACAAAATCCAGCTGGAAGAGGTGAAGCCTTCCAGCCGGGTGAGCCCGTACATCCGGTTCAGCCAGGATAAAAAGCTGTACCGCACGGCGCTCGAAACAGAAGGCCTGACCAGGGGCTTTGGCGAAAAGCCTCTCTTTGAAAACCTTGATCTGCAGGTTGAAGTCGGAGAGCGTGTAGCCATCATCGGCGCCAGCGGCATTGGCAAAACCACACTGCTACGCACCTTGATCGGGGATCTTGAGACAGATAGCGGAACCCACCGCTGGTCCGAAAATGCTGAGCTGGGCTATTTCGCCCAGGACCACTCGTCCGATTTCAGCGAAGACATGGACCTGTTTGCATGGATGGCGCATTGGGGCAAACCCGGCGACGACGAACAGACTATCCGCGGCGCACTGGGCCGCATGTTATTCAGTAACGACGAAATCAACAAATCGGTCAAAGTCATATCCGGTGGCGAACAGGGACGCATGCTTTTCGGAAAACTGATGCTGCAAAATCCCAACATCATGTTGATGGACGAACCCACCAACCACCTGGACATGGAGTCAATCGAAGCGCTCAACCTGGCGCTGGAGAATTACCCGGGCACGCTGTTTTTCGTCAGCCACGACCGTGAGTTCATATCGTCGCTGGCAACCCGGATCATCGAAATTACGCCTGCAGGCGTGGTTGACTTCAAGGGCAGCTACGATGAGTACCTGCTCAGCCAGGGCATTGAGCCAGTGACCCGTTTGCGCGCGGTAGGCTAACTGCGGTAAAGCCCCAGCAATTCCCCGTGCCGCAACACGGCAAGCGTGCCGGCCTCCAGTGGCTGCCAGTCCTCGCCGGTCAGTGGCACGCTGGCCACCAGCGAGATCAGCGGGATGATGTTTTCCGTATGGATTCGAAGACCCTCTACCCGTTGGTGATCATGGTCGTGGTGGTGATCCACACGTTGCAGCAAGTGCAGTCCCGGTGGCCGCATGATGCCGTCTTCCTGGGTGCGTCTGTGGCTGTGTGCGAACAGGTATTCGCCGTCTGAATAAAAGAAGTTTAACGTTCCATTTGCGCTGAATTCGTGCGCAAACTCCCTGATCAGCTCTACACGCTGGTCAATATCGAGGGGTTTGCCCTGTAGCGCCGAAGCGCGTTTCAGCCGGGTCAACAGTTCGCAAAACGACCGTTCTGAATCCGATTCACCGATGGGCTGAAAATCCAGAAATTCATCAATCGCCGAACTGAACTCCAGGTCTCCGTTGTGTGCAAAACAATGTACTCTGCCCCCCAGTTCGCGCACGTAGGGCTGCGTATTGCGCAGTGTTACTTCACCAATAGTGGCCTGGCGAATATGGGAAATGACACAGTGTGAAGGATGGTCGTGGTTACGAAGAAAGTTGAAAAAACTGCTGTCACGGGCGGCGCAGGTATCGCGCAGAACCCTTGCGTCCCCATCTTCGTAGATGGCTACGCCCCAGCCATCTCCGTTTTTATCGTGGCAGCCCCCGTGTCGTTGGAACTCCCATAATGCGAAGGTGACGGTTGCGGGGTGACAACTGGACATGGCAAACAATTCACACACTGATTATCTCCCCTTCATACCATTAGTACTCACGTGAAAAGCCTACCATACCCACTGATAGTGGTTAATACTTCCCTCACTAGCCGCTACAACCGGATCGCACCCATGGCAAACGAATATTTTTATCCAACCATTGAGCCCTTTGAGTCCGGCGTTCTGGAAGTCGGGGCACCCCACAAGCTCTACTGGGAGCAGTCCGGCAACCCGCAGGGAGAACCCGTCATTTTCCTGCATGGCGGACCCGGCGCCGGCTGCAGCGAATTCGACCGCTGCTTTTTTGACCCAGCAGCATTTTCGCATCGTCCTGCTGGACCAGCGCGGCAGTGGCCGCTCACGCCCTGTCGGCGACCTGACCGATAACAACATGTCAGCCACGACGCGGGACATCGAGCAACTTCGCGAACACCTGGGCATCGACCACTGGCACGTTTTTGGCGGCTCATACGGCAGCACCATATCCTTGTACTACGCCCAGGAACACCCTGATCGCTGCAAAAGCCTGGTGCTGCGGGGTATCTGGTTGCTGCGCGAAGAAGAGCTCGACTGGTGGCTGTACCGCGTCCGCATGATCCAGCCGGAGCTGTGGAATGATTTTGCGGGCTTCATTCCGGAAGCAGAACGCGACGACCTGCTCGAAGCATATTGGAAACGCCTGACCGGGGATGACAAGGCGCTCGCGCTGGATGCGGCAAAGCACTGGGCGATCTACGAAACCGCATGCTGTACGCTACTGCCCAATAAAGAGTTCACCGACCATTTCGCAGACGACAACACGGCCTGGGCGGTCGCCCGGCTTGAAGCACATTACTTCCGCAACGTCCGGCCCGAGCCTGATTCATTCCTGCTGGACCGCGTCGAACGAATCCGCCACATTCCCGCTTTCGCGGTGCATGGCCGTTATGACATCGTCTGTTCCGTCAAAAACCTCGATGACCTGGCGCAGGCCTGGCCTGAACTGGATACGAGTATCGCTCCGGGAGCCGGTCACTCTTCACATGAGCCTGAAATCACCAGGGAACTGGTTGCCGCGACCAATCGGATCGCGCAGTACGGCAGCCCGAAGTTCCGGACCTAGCGAGCCTGGTAGGTGTTGTAAATATATTTGGCCGTCATCAGATCAAGGTGTGCCCCGCCGCCGTTTTTAAACACCGTGATGCTCTGGTCTGATGTCCTGGCGACTGCGCCATTGCACAAATCGTATAAATCGGCGCGGATGTCTTGCTCAGAAATAACACCGTTCCGGATCGGGATGATCAATTCACCCGTATGGGCGATAGCGGTTTCGCGCGAATCAGCAAATAGCTCTGACACCTTCAACAACTCATCATCAGCCTCGCGCATGTCCGGGCGGTAAGAGCCGATGAGATCCACGTGCGTACCCGGAGAAACCCATTCTCCTTTTAGCACTGGATCAGTCGAGAGGGTCGCCGCTGCAACAATATCTGCGCGGTGAACATGTGAAGCAAGATCCTCAACACTCCACACACCGATCAGATCATTGTTCATACTTGATGCGAGGACCTGTGCGTGACTGTGTGTTCGATTCCAGATGAGTATCTGCTCAAGGTCCGGAAAAATGGCTGAATACGCCTCAACCAGTGACCGGGCAACAACACCCGCCCCTATAATCAACAGCGTTTTGCTGTCGGGGCGCGCCAGCAGACGGGCGCCCAATACTGAATCTGCGGCGGTTTTCCACCTGGTCAACATGTCACCGTCGATGATGGCGACAGGCGTTCCGGTCTGGTCATCGAATAGAGTGAAGACAGCCTGGACACTGGGAACAGATGTGGTCAGTTCTGCGTTGCCAGGGAAGATGGTTGCTGTCTTGGTACCGATTCCCAGCCCACTTATCCACGCGGCCCGGTTGAGCAATGCTTTTCTCCCCTTTCGGATCAGGATGTCATCGATGTCAGCGCGAACCAGCTGGTGCCCGGAACGGATGGCATCACAGGCACCCGTCCAGGACAAAAGATGTTCAACATCATCTATGCGAATGATCGGAATGGAATTCATGAACTATTTTTTGACATGCTGGGCCAGGTATCACTCAGCCTGTAACCCTGCGGCCAGGGATCGTCCCTGTCTAGTGTCAGCTGGCTTCGTCCTGCCAGCCAGGCGCGACCCGTTATGGAAGGACGAATTGCTTTTGTTCCATTCAGTACGACCTCTTCTTCAATCCGTCCAAGAAATTCAGAATCGATGATTGAGCGGGCCAGTAATGTGTCACCGACTGTTGCCTGGCCTTGTGCATACATCACGGCCAGTCGGGCTGACAAGCCGGTGCCCGTCGGAGAACGATCCACCTTACCCGGGCGAATGACCACCGCGTTCTTACCGATTTTCTGTCCGTTTTCTGCAAAGACCGGCCTGGCAAACTGGCAGAACGAAATTTCATTGATATCCGGATTGACCGGATGCCGAAACCCGAATTGCTCATTTGCGGCCCGGGTGATTTTCATTCCGGCTGTGCATAGGTCGTGCGCCTCATCCGGCCTGATTTCGAAGCCCAGCCGGGCCGGATCGACAATAACGAAAGTATCTCCGCCGTAAGCAGTATCGGCCATTAGGGTTCCGATGCCCTCTACTTCCAGGTGTGCGTCCAGCCGATCGGCAAAGGAAGGGACGTTTTTAACGGTTATTCGCTCAGCCTTGCCGTCACGACAGTGTGCACGCACATCAACCAGTCCGCCCGGAGCCTCCAGCGCAAAGCAGGTTTCCGGTTCATGCATGGGGACGATTCCGGTTTCCAGCAGCACGGTAGCAACACAGATTGAATTTGAGCCGGACATCGGCGGGGTGTCTTCCGGTTCCATGATGATCCAGCCGGTCACCGCTCTCGGGTCTTTGGCCGGTACCAGCAGGTTCACGTGCCGAAACACACCGCCCCGTGGCTCATTCAGCACAAAATTACGCAATGCCTGGTCTTTTGCGATCCACTGAGCCTGCTCCCAGATCGTCTCACCGGGTGGTGGCGCCACACCACCGATGATGACATCCCCTACTTCGCCTTCTGCATGGCAGTGAATAATCTCAACAGCATTTTCCAGACCTGTGGTCATTCCAGTGTCCTTGCTAGTTTCTCTGACGACTCACGCGCTATTCACCGCCTGAATAAACCAGGTCTAGTTCAGTGGCTACCGCATTCAATCGCTTATTCATGGTCAAAAGCCCGGCCTGGCTGGTCAGTGTGACAGCGGCCAGAAGATGGGTATCGATGTACCCGATACCTTTCCCCATCAAGTCCTTCTGCTCAATAAAAAAAAGGACTTCTTTGTCTGTGGCTTTACCGGCTCTGGGTAGATCTCCAAGCAGATTCAGAATTTCACTGCGGTTGCGTAAATTTCCACAGGCCAGTTCACCGATTATGAAAGGGTGCATCAGTACGCGGGAACTGTTGAGTAAATCAACGAGCTGGGCATTGCCGGAGCGAAAATGATCTATCCAGACAGATGTATCAACCAGGATCATCTGCCAACCGACCGGCGGCGCGGTGCGGATTTCAACTGTTCTTCGGTTGCGCCAAGCTGTGCCAAACGCCGGGCGCTCTCCCGCTCAATCAATGCCCTGAGACCTTCTCGCAACAGCGCTGCTTTTTCGGTCACGCCGGTAATGCGTTGAGCTTCAGCCAGCAAATCATCATCGATATTTACGGTTGTTCTCATGTTGCGATGCCCTGAAATTACCTTGATTAGGCATCATATTATACATCATCTGATGCTGATATTGATGTCAGACAACAGTTCACTCAGGTGTAAGTGAAAGGCTCAGCCCAAAACTGGGTTGCTGCTCAGAGCGCGCGAATGATCCCGCCTTCCACACGCAAGCCCTGGCCGTTCATGGCGCGATTGCTGGTCAGGTAAACAGTCGCTTCCGCGACTTCGGCGACGTCTACAAAGCGTTGCAGCAACGAAGTGGGCTCGTGATCGACAAAATAGTTTCTCGTCAGCTCATCAATCGGTTTACCTTCCTCTTTAGCCAGGGTCTCGAAGTAGTTTTCAACCCCTTCTGTCCAGGTCGGTCCCGGCAAGACCGAGTTGACGGTGACGTTTTTGCCTTTGGTCAACTCGGCAAGCGCGCGCGACAAGGACAGCAGAGCGGTTTTCGTCACCGAGTAGTGAACCATCTGGCCAAGAGGTTTAATCGCGCACTCGGAGGAAATATTGACGATGCGGCCGTAATCCCGCTCCAGCATGGCGGGCAGCAAGGCGCGCGACAGCCGGACGGCTGAGAGTATGTTGACGTTGAAGTAACGAATCCACTCTTCGTCCGTGATCTCTGCAAAGGGCTTTACCTCAAATATTCCGGTGTTATTGATCAAGATGTCGATTCCACCCTGAGTTCTCCAGATCAGCCAAAAGGGCCTCACTCTGCGCGGCATCGGACAGATCGGCCGGAGCGACCAGGGCGCAGCCTTCGGAACCGGTTTGAGCAGCCAGTTCCGCGGCGACCTCAAGGCAACGGGCCTCGTTACGGCCGTTAATGTAAACGATTGCACCTTCCGCCAGATATCTTTCGGCAATCTTTTTTCCGATTCCACTGGTGGAACCTGTAACCAAAACGCGTTTGTCTTGCAATTGCAGATCCATATGGACTCCTGAAGATAACTTTGAACAAATAGATTGGACGGGCATCATAGTATATTCACACCCTTGTCACAGCGAACCCTGCAGACTTGATCCATAATTTCAGCCCACTGCATCGCATGGATAGATCAAGGTAATCCAACGCTTATGAAACAACTACATGAAGTCATTGAAGTGGCACAGCCCATCGAGGACGTATTTCGATACACCGCCAACTTCGACAACATTGAACAATGGGATCCGGGAGTAAGCGAATCTGAAAAATCCACGCCCGGACCGGTAGGTGTGGGAACCCGGTTCCGGGTGGTCGTCAAGGCCGGCATTTCATCCACTCCGATGGATTACGAAATCAAGCGCTATGAACCACCGAACCGCGTGGTACTGGAGGGCCGTGGCGGCCAAATTCATGCCATCGATGACATCCGTTTTTCGAAGACAAACAGCGGGACCCGGGTTGACTACACGGCTGATATTTCGCTCGGCGGTGCAGCGGGGCTGATCGAGCCCTTGCTTGGCGGAGTGCTGGAGCGTGTTGGCAGGAAGGCATTGGCCGGTCTTCAGGAAGCACTGGCCGCAGATCCTCAGCCGCCGGCCGAATCGGCCACAAGGAACCTGCTGGACCGGCTCGTGTTACCTGGCGCCCTGGGCTTCACCCGCTTCGGTTACCAGTGCAAGAAACGGTCCTGGCGGGCGCTGCCGGCATCACTGGAAGGCCGGACAGCCGTTGTTACCGGAGCCACATCTGGTCTTGGCCGCATAGTTGCCGAAAAATTGGCGGGCCTCGGTGCCCGGGTCGTACTGGTCGGTCGGAGTGCCCGGAAACTTGAACTGGCCGCTCGGGAAATCAGCGACGAGACCGGGAATGAAAATATCCATAGCGAACTCGCGGACCTGAGCCTGATGACGGAAGTCAGAAAACTGGCGAAAAATCTGCTCGAAAGCGAACAATCGATACACATCCTGGTCAACAACGCGGCAGTACTTCCCAATGAGCGGACACTGACCGCCGAGCAGCTGGAGACGGCCTTCGCCACCGACCTGCTGTCGCCCTATCTGCTGACCCGACTGTTGCTTCCACGCTTAGAGCACTCTGCTCCGTCGCGCATCATCAACGTGCTGTCGGGCGGCATGTATCTGAGCGGGATTGACGTGGATGACCTGGAATCTGCCAATGGTGACTACGACGGCAGCCGGGCCTATGCACAGGCGAAACGCGGCCTGATGATCCTGACCGAACACTGGGCCGCAGAGTTGGTGGATTCCGGCGTGGTGGTCAACGCGATGCATCCGGGCTGGGCGGATACGCCCGGCGTGCAGGATTCACTGCCCGGTTTTCACCGGCTGACCCGCTCAATTCTGCGCACGCCTGAGCAAGGCGCCGATACCATCGTCTGGCTTGCTGCTGCGGCGGAAGCGGGTAAGGTCAGCGGCAAGTTCTGGCTGGACCGGGAGCCGCATCTCGCCGCCATACTGCCTGGAACCGCGGGTGACCAGGCACTGCGTGAAAAGCTGCTCGGTGAACTGAAACGACAGGCAGCCTAGGTATGCAGCGGCGCGTGGTGCTGGTCTGTCATGGCGGTCCTGGACAAACCCCTGCTGCCAGGCTGGATGGAATGATCCAGTGCCATTGATGCACAATGGGTATTAAGCCACCAGGAAACACACAACATGAGCAGAACTTCGGCTGACGCCAAATTCATTCCGTTGCGAATCGCGGTGATGACCATTTCCGATTCCCGGACGGATGAAAACGACACTTCGGGTAACTACCTCGCCGAGTCTCTTAAAGCCGAGGGTCACCTGTTGGCGCACAAGGGCATTATTAAGGACGACCGGTATTCACTACGCGCTGAATTCTCGGCGCTCATCGTGAATGAAGCAGTCGATATCATCCTCAGCACCGGCAGCACCGGCCTGACCGGGCGGGACGTTGCTCCCGAGGCACTGGAACCTCTGTTCGACAAGGCCATTGAAGGATTCGGCGAGTTGTTCAGGGCCGCATCCATCCCGGATATTGGCGCGGCAACCATTCAATCAAGGGCTTTTGCCGGGATAGCTAATGGCACCGTGATTTTCTGCATGCCCGGATCGCCGGGAGCCTGCAGGACTGCCTGGGAGGAAGTCCTCCGGCCGCAGTTCGATTCCAGAACAAGGCCTTGCAACCTGGCCAACCTGATGCCCCGATTCCTGGAAACCTGACCCCATCATTCAAGGTAGCTGGCCATCTCCTCGCTGATTCGGGCGCGGTCACCCACCACTACCAGCGTCATGTCATCCGGACGAAGATAGCGGGTCGCGACCCGGGAAATGTCTTCAGGCGTCAGTGCGTAGACGCGACTGACGTATTCCGTGAGATAGCTGTCGTTCTGGCCGTGCAATGCGACCTGGTTGAGCACGTTTATGATTCCCTGGCGCGTTGAATTTCGTAGCGTGAAGATGCCAGCCATGTAATTTTGTATGGCCGTTAGTTCTTCCTGAGGTGGCACCTCATCTCGTAAACGATTGATCTCATAATAGATTTCTTTCAATGCAGCCGCCGTATCATCGGTAGTGATTGCGGCTTGCTGGACCCAGTAGCCATCAAGGCGACGAACCGACACGCTGCTACGCGGTGAATACGTATACCCCTTGTCTTCGCGAATATTGCTGGTTATACGTGAGCCAAAAGAACCCCCGAGCATTGCGTTGGTCGCCAGCAGGCCGATGTAATCCGGCTGGCTCGGATCGATAGTCGGCAAGCCCAGGAAGACATTGGACTGACTGGCATTGGCGCGGTTAATCATGTCCACGTACTCACGCCCCTGGGCCGGTTCCGGCGGCATGACCAGAGGCTCGGGACCGGTCTTCCAGTTGTCAAAGGCTTGCTCAATGGCGGCCCTCACTGCCGCTTCGTCGAACATTCCGGCGACGTAAACATGGGTACGACGGGCACCGAAATTTTCTGCATAAAATGCCCGGATCTGCTCAACCGTATATCTGTTGATTTGCTCTATATCCGGGAACAGGCGACCATACGGGTGGTCGCCGTATAGCGCCTTGCTGAAAGCAATCTGCCCCATTGTGTTGGGATCGTTCAGCGCCACTTCCACGTTACGTGCCGCGTCACGCTTCAGCCGGTCCATCTGATCGGCCGGAAAGGCTGGTTCGAGTAAAACATCAGCCAGCAAGGCCACCATTCCAGGTGCAAATTCAGCCAGCGCCTCGCCCGTCACGGACGTTTGGTCCAGGCCGACTCCTATATTGAGACTGCCACCCATATCAGCGGCCTGCCGCGCGACATCCTCTGCGCTTCGATTGCGGGTGCCCTCTTCCATCAGGTCGGCCGTCAAGTCGGCCAACCAGGTGTTTTCGCCCTCGTTGAGGTTCCCTGCCATGATGCGTGCTGAGATCGTCACCTTCGGAATTGAGCCGTAGGGAACCAGCGTCACCATCAGGCCGTTGTCCAGTTGGTATTGTTGCTTGGGAGGAAGCGTGAAGTCTTTTGGTGTTCCGCCTGCCGGTGGAACTTCCTTAGCCTGCTCCTGCGCTGATGTGCCGAAGCTCAATATCATGGCGGATGCAAGCACACAGGCCCGCAAGAGGGTCATTGCATTATCCATTGTCCTGCTCCTTTTCTGCACCACCTGCCTCGAGCACGAGGGTAGTGCGATTGGTGGAGCGCAGATATTCAATCGCGGTCGACTGGATCAACTCGGGTGTCACCGCGATCATCCCCCGCTCAAACTCATTTATCCGTGCCGGGTTGTCGTCAAACAAGGCCAGCGATGCCAACAAATCCGCCCGGCCAAAACCGAAAAAGCTGTTGATCTGGTCATAGTAGGCAGAACGCCATTTCACCAGCGCACGATCCAGGGTTGCCTGGTCGACCGGCGAACTTTTGAATTCTTCGACTACGCTGTCGAGAACGTTCAAAACATCTGCCCGGCTGATTCCCGAATCATGTATGAACGAAGCCGTCCACAGCATCGGGCCCTTGTAATTGAGCATATTGCCAAGCAAGGCGTTGATGCCCCCCGAAACACCGTCCGTCATGCCGGCCTCCTTTACCAGGGCCTGGTGCAGTAAGGCGTCGTCACCCTGCAGCAGAATCTGATCGATCAGGCCCATGGCATACCATTCGGGTGTAAGACGCTCCGGAACATGATAGGCAAAAGCAAAACCGGGCCGGGTTGCGAGTGCGTCAACATGTGTCTCGGTTTTCTCAGCCTCCTGACGCGGTTCGGTAATATCCGGAAGCTCAATGGGGTCTGCTGATGCCGGGATATCGGCAAAATATTTCTTGATCATTGCCAGAGCGCTTTCTGAATCGAAATCGCCAACGACTGCTATCGCGGCGTTGTTTGGAGCGTAGTATTGTGAGAAGAATGAGGCGACATCACTCACACTCGCAGCCTCGAGGTCTTCCAGGTCACCGTAAAAATTATGCGAGTTGTACCAGTTCTCATTGGCGAACTGGGGCATGAACAACCAGGGAAAGCCACCATAAGGCTGGTTCAGTACGTTTACCTTGACCTCGTTCTTGACGACGCCCTGCTGGTTAACAAGGTTCTCACTGGTAATCGATAAACCGCTCATGCGGTCAGCCTCTGCCCAAAGCATGGTTTCCAGTTTGTGTGAGGGCACGATTTCGAAGTAATTGGTGTAGTCATAACGGGTCGAGCCATTGAGGATACCGCCATTGGACTGCACCAATTTGATGAACTCCATTTTTCCCAGGTTTTCTGAGCCCTGAAACATCATGTGTTCAAACAGGTGGGCAAAGCCGGTGCGGTCACGCGGTTCAATTCGAAAGCCGATGTTGTAATACACCGCCACCGTCACTACCGGCGCCGTGTCATCCTCGGACAAGATCACCTTCAGACCATTATCGAGGGTGTGGTAGCTCAAGCCGACTGTGAATGGCTCAATCCCGACTGTTTCTGCCGGAACAGCGGCAGGAGCGGTAATTTCAGCTGCGGCAGCTTCTTTGATTTGGTTCAGGGGGCGGTGTTGAATCTCCACAGCCCGAAAATCCGGACAATACGGCAAAGACCGTCAACCATCGCAATACCATGTATATCTCCTGCAGCAAGTCGGCGCAGAGCCGAGAATAGATTTTGTAGGATAGCCTAAAACCGTTGAACCCGCTTTCACCTCACTTGGGCCATCAGCCATTGGATCAGATCCGGGACATGTAAACGCCGGTTTCGGTGTTGACCTTGATCACTTCGCCCTGGGCGAGATACTCGGGAATCTGCACCTCGAGCCCCGTCGACAGGGTGGCCCGTTTGGTGCGCTTGGTGACCGTACCGCCCTTGAGAGCAGGCGCTGTTTCCACAATTTCCAGGTCCACTGAAGCCGGCATCTGAATACCCGCCGCAGTGCCATCAATGACCATGACGATAATGCCGCCAAGCCCTTCGCTGAGATAGCAGAGCTGATCTTCCAGGTCTGCTTCATTGAACGAGTACTGGGTGAAGTCCTCGTCATCCATGAAAACGTACAGCTCACCGTCGAAATACGAATAGCTCGCCTGGCGACGCACGAAATCCACGTCCTCGAACGGGTCATCACCCTTGAAGGTTTCGTCGTAATTCTGGTGGGTCTGCACGTCCTGAAGTTTCATTTTGTACAAGGTGTTGCTGCCGCGGGACGAAGGCGATCTTGTCTCGATCTTGCGCACGGCGCACACCCGGTCTTTGAAACGAACGATTTCACCTTTCTTTACTTCACTGGCCCTGGGCATCTGTTTGCTCCTTGAAATTGATCGCGAACATGATAAAGCAAACGCCGAGTAATGGCGTGAGTGGCTTGCGCTCGCAACCGCGAATCGGTTACAACAAC
>CAVWXL010000031.1:0-69373 GCA_963759035.1 uncultured Gammaproteobacteria bacterium | reverse complement strand
ACGCAGGCGTGATCAACGACTACCTCGACGAAAGATACCCACATCCGCCGCTGATGCCGGTAGACCCCGTGTCCCGCGCTCAGCTCAGGCTGGTGCACTACCGGGTTTTGAAAGACTGGTTTTCGCTGGCGCATGAGATTGAAAGCTCCACCGGTAAAAAGGCGGAGACCGCGGCAAAACAGCTCAAAGAAGGCATCATCGCAGCCAATGAGCTTTTCCGGGTCTCAGACTACATCCTGAGTGATGAACTGAGCCTGGTCGATTGTACCCTGGGGCCGCTGATGTGGCGTCTTGCGCACTATGGCGTCACCCTGGGCAAGCCGGGCGCATCGGTAGAAGCCTATGCGCACCGAATCTTCTCGAGGCCATCCTTCAAAGCGAGCCTGACCCAGGCCGAACGAGACCTGATGCTGGCTTCCTGAGCGGAGTAGTTGCATGAGTTCGGACATGACATCCAACAGGCCTTACCTGTTAAGGGCTTTATACGAATGGATTGCCGATAATCATATGACACCGCACGTGCTGGTCGAGGCCGGAGCGGACGGAGTGGACGTGCCAGACCAGGCCATTCAGAAAGGCAAGGTCATCCTGAACATCGACAACGCAGCCGTGCGGGAGCTCGATCTGGGCAATGAATGGCTGACGTTTAAAGCCCGTTTCTCGGGCAGTGAACACCGCGTGGTCGTTCCAATCGATGCTGTGCTGGCCATCTATTCGAAGGAAAATGGCCAGGGCATGATGTTTGCGCAGGACGGTGAAACAGTGCCTCCCACGGACACGGATCCGGAAGGGCAACCGGAAAAACGCCCGCACCTCAAGATCGTCAAGTAATTACCCCTCTTCGATCAGATGCCCATTGTCGGTCGGTATCACGACCACCGGCCGGCGGCCCGGTGCGATCAGCACGATACCGCCCCGGCGTGGAACGCCATTTCGGGCGAAGTCAAAACGGTATTTGAGTCCCCAGGCCCGGGCAGGATCCTCTTTCCTGAGCTGCACGGAATCAAGCATGACGGTGTCGTCAATCAACACCAGGCCGTGCGCCCGGCAACTGGATGCCGCGGTACGCCGCGCCAGTTCCTTACCCTTCAACAGGCGCCACCAACTGATGCCGGCGAAACCGGCCAGCACGAGGATCAGTAATCCGGTCACGATTTTTTTCCGTGCAGCGAGGTCAACAGCACGTTAGTGGCCCCGGTGCCTCCATCGACGGGCCGGCAAGAGGCGAATGCAACGACCTGGGGGTGCTTGCGAAGCATCCGGTTGGTCATGTTCTTGAGTAACGGCAGTCCCTTCGAGCGCAGTCCCTTGCCATGCACGACCCGAACGCATCCGAAGTGTTGTTCAAGGGCGTGTTCAAGGAAGTCCAGCAGCACTTTGCCGGCAGTCTCCACGTTCATATGATGGAGGTCGATTGAATCCACGGCACTGAAATGTCCTCGCCGCAAGCGAGCCAGCAGGCGTTTCTGCTGGCCGGAGCGCAGGAACAGTAACTCCTCTCCGGTCTCCAGTTCGGCCAGGTCGTGGTCGGGATCAAGCAGCTCCTGAAGTACCGCCTGATCATCACGCTCCTTTTGCAGCGCCCGTGCAGGGGTCATTTTCGGTACTGGCTCGATCCGTTCAGTCACCCGCAGAGGCGTCACGTCGGCCATGGCTTCATGGAAGCTGCTGTCATTCGAATTTTTCTTTTCTGAATCCATTTCAGTCAACCGGTCAAGGCCTTACAATAGCAACTTCCACAACGGAATTGGCATGCATTTTCTGATAAGTAATGACGATGGGATCACGGCGAGAGGTATTCAAGTCCTGTCGGACCGGATGAAATTGCTGGGTAAGGTGACCATAGTGGCTCCGGACCAGAACCGCAGCGGCGCCAGTAATTCGCTGACGCTGGAGTCCCCCGTGCGCATCAGGGAAATCGGTGAAAGAGCTTTCAGCGTGAATGGCACGCCTACTGATTGTGTCCACATAGCGCTCACCGGCCTGCTGGAAAAAGACCCGGACATGGTGGTCTCAGGCATTAACGCCGGCGCCAACCTGGGTGATGACGTCATCTATTCCGGGACGGTTGCCGCAGCCATGGAAGGGCGCTTCCTTGGACTGCCGGCCCTTGCCGTATCGCTGGTGTTCAACGAGCGGCCGGTCCATTATGCTACGGCGGCGGAAGCAGTCGCTTTGCTGATTGACCGGCTGAGGAAAGATCCGCTACCGGCGGATACGATACTGAACATCAACGTCCCCGATTTACCCTGGGTGGAGATCAGGGGACTGGAAGTAACGCGTCTCGGTCAGCGCCATCGGGCCGAGCCGGTCATCAAAACCCGGGATCCCAGGGGGCGGCCGATGTACTGGATCGGTCCGGCAGGCCCGGGCCAGGATGCCGGTCCCGGCACGGATTTCGACGCCATTCGACGGGGTTTTATCTCGATAACACCCATCCATGTGGACCTGACCCGTTACCAGGCACTGGAGCAGGTTTCGGGCTGGGTGTCAGAGATTTCCCTTGAGCGGCGTGCTGTGCCGGAGAAGGCTGAGTGATACATCGGCGAAATCTTAAAAGTGTGCCGCGCGGTATCGGGATGACGTCCCAGGGTACCAGGGACCGGTTGGTGCAGCGTTTGCGTAGTAACGGCATCAAGGACGAACGCGTGCTCAAGGCCATCGCGACTGTTCCACGCCACGAATTTGTCGATGAGGCACTGTCCAGTCGCGCCTACGAAGATACGGCGCTTCCGATTGGCCTGGGCCAGACGATTTCACAGCCCTGGGTTGTCGCGAAAATGACTGAAGCCCTGCTGGACGGCGGTGCGCCACAGAAGGTGCTTGAGGTAGGCACCGGCTCCGGTTACCAGGCGGCGATCCTGGCCAACCTGGTGCCCAAGGTATTTACCGTTGAGCGCATTGAGGAACTGCTCAAGCTGGCCCGGCGGCGCTTTCACAAACTGGGCATGCACAATATTTATACCCGCTATGCCGATGGGCACCTTGGCTGGCCCAGCCAGGCGCCTTTCGACGGGATTGTAGTGACCGCTGCTGCAACCGGTCTGCCGGAGGAACTTATTCCACAGCTCAGGATCGGAGGGGTATTGGTTACCCCGGTTGAGAAAAACGGCGCCCAGCGCCTGTTGGCGATCCGGCGAACCGAGGAAGGATTTGATCAGCAAGACCTCGGTGGTGTAATTTTCGTTCCTTTGTTGAGTGGTCTTTCCTGATGATGCGTATGACACTTCCTTCTGTGCCCGGAGCGGTAGTGACCGCCATCGTTGTGTTTTGCCTGGCCGTGGCAGGCGGATGTTCGTCCGGCTGGAATCCAGCGGATGACAAGGCGGCGGGTAACAGCAACTACAAAGCAACGGTGGATGGCCGCTACCGCGTAAGGCGTGGTGATACTCTTCATGCCATCGCATTCAATTTCAACAAGGACTGGCGGGATATCGCCAAGTGGAACAACATCCGCTCGCCTTACACCATTTACCCTGACCAGGAATTGGTGCTTTCTGCGCCCCGGGGCGCAGCCGGCCAAAAGGGCGTGACCACGGCCGCCGTGGCCCCGCGCGGCACGGCCACTACGAAACCGCTTGAGCCTAAGACCACCACCTCCAGCAAGACGGTGGCCAAATCCGCTCCCGCCAAGAGTTCCGGCAGCGGCGCCACGCCCGACAGCTCCGTCTCGAGCAACAAAACTGTCACCCAGGCGCCCGTGACATCGGGGGATCCAAAGAAGTGGTTGTGGCCGGCCGAAGGGCGGGTCATCAGCAACTTCAAACCCAACGACCCGGCCCGCAAGGGAATCGATATCGGCGGCAAAGAAGGGCAGGCTGTGATTGCCGGCGCTGCCGGCGAAGTGGTTTACAGTGGCAGCGGTCTGATTGGCTACGGGGAACTGGTCATCATCAAGCACAGTGAGCGACTGCTCAGCGCTTATGCACATAACCGCAAACGCCTGGTTAAGGAAGGCCAGAAAGTGGCTGCCGGTGAACCGATCGCCGAGATGGGCAGGACCGACCGCAACAAGGCCATGCTGCATTTTGAAATCCGGGTGAATGGCAACCCGCAGGACCCTCTCAAGTACCTCCCCCGACGATAGTTCGAATAGCGCCATTCCTTTGGTTGCGCCATGACTTAGATCAATTTTCGAGACTTTTTTTGCATTTTGTGCTAGCGTCGCAAGTCCACCCTGTCAATTAAAACCTGATATGGATGACCGGGGAGCATTTATGATCGGGGTGGACCGGTTATCCAGCGCTTGATATGTGCGAGGAGCGGGGATGTACGATGCCCAAAGCGGACACAAGGATGTTTCCCGTTCGCGTAAGCCTTCTGCTGACGCTTCACAAAAACCAGAGAAACCCAAGACAGCTGGCCGCCAACAGCGTGCGTTAAGCCACGATGTTACCCGGATTTACCTGAGCGAGATTGGCAAAGCGCGGCTGTTGACGGCTGAAGAAGAAATTTCACTGACCCGGGCGGCGCGGGACGGTTGCATGGCCAGCCGTCAACGCATGATCGAGTCCAATCTGCGCCTGGTCGTCAATGTGGCGCGTCCTTACATCAAGCGGGGACTGCCATTGCTGGACCTGGTCGAGGAAGGTAACCTGGGGCTGATCCGGGCGGTTGAGAAATTTGACCCGGACCGTGGTTGTCGATTTTCGACCTATGCCACCTGGTGGATCCGGCAGTCGGTTGAACGGGCCATCATGAACCAGTGCCGCACGGTCCGCCTGCCCATCCACGTCATCCGGGAACTGACCATCTATCTGCGCACGTCGCGCAGAGCTCGAACAACAGCTGAGCCGGCATACCTACCGCGGAAGAAGTCGCGCTGGAGCTGGATGTGGCCACTGCCAACCGTGGAACGCCTGTTTGGATTGAATGAACCGGTTTCCTCGGCCGATCGAAGCCGAAGGCACTACACCCGGGCGGGGTATCCTCGATTCCATCGCCGACGAAAGCGGCAGCAGCCCCGAAACGCGTTACGCAGATGTTGCGGCTGAGCGCCTGCTGAGCAGCTGGCTGGATCAATTGCCATCGCAGCAACGCGAAGTCGTTGAACACCGTTTTGGTCTGCACGGCCATGGCAGGCGAACGCTGGAGGAGGTGGGGAACCTGATGGGTGTCACGCGGGAACGGGTACGCCAGGTTCAACTGGCCGCGCTGGCGCGCTTGAGGGATATTTCCCGCCGCGAAGGTTTCCAGGAATTGCCGTTCGGTGACTAAAGCGGAATCAGCGCTGCAACCACGTTGCGGGATTCTGAAACCAGAACATTGAAGGTTCGGCAAGCGGCTGTCGGTGGTCATGACTTCGACGCCGATGTTCCGGCTGTAAAAGAACATCATTTGCTCTGGGCGACAGAAAAGCCTGTTTTGCGCCGGTTCCGATCAAAACCACTTCTGGTTGGAGGTCCAGTATCTGCTCGAGGTGGTGTTCGTCGATGTCCTCAAGCCGCGTGACCGGCCAGTCCGGAATGACTCGTTGTGCCGAAAGGATGACGGGTAACGGTGTAAAGTTCATCCACGACCTGGATGCCTTCATTCGCTCACAGAGCGGATAAAGAGGTGTTCACCGGGTTTTTCCAGTGTCAGATCCATGCGGCTTACCCCTTCGAATCAGCTCCTGGCTTTCTTGCCGGGAAGTTCGATCACCGGCTTTTTTCGGATTGCGGCGAAAAAAGCAGGCAACCTGGCCGATCGAGTGCACCGGTTCGCGCACGAAACGTCCGCTGATCTCTCTCGATCCAGGCCTGCGGGTTTCCCGGTCGCCTGCGCAGCTTGATTTTGATCAGTTCATGATGGTCGAGTGCAGACTCAATTTCGGTCATGACGTTTTCATTCAAGCCCCTTGTCTGCCACCATCACGACGGGCTTGAGATGGTGGTCAAGGCCGCGCAGGTATCGAAGTTGTTGGTTACTAAGTGGCATGTGATGCTTCCTGATGTCGTAAACTGGATTTGAATTCGAGGCGCGCATTCTACCACGCGAAGGAAAAGTCCGGAATGGCCAGAAGTAAAAGCAGTAACCGCTGGCTGTCGGAACATTTTGATGACCACTACGTAAAAATGGCCCAGCAAAAGGGCTTTGCGTTCGCAGATCGGCCTTCAAATTGCTGGAGCTGCAGGAAAAGTACCAGCTGATAAAGCCCGGAATGGTAGTAGTCGATCTCGGCGCCGCCCCCGGCGGTTGGTGCCAGGTGGTGCAGCCGCTGCTGGGGGATTCCGGTAAACTCATTGCCCTGGATATCCTGGAAATGGAGCCGATTCATGGTGTTGGATTTATTCAGGGCGATTTCACCGAAGATGAACCACTGCAGGCGCTGGAAGCATGCGCTGGGCGGGCAAGCAGGTTGATCTTGTGTTGTCGGATATGGCCCCCAATATGAGTGGCATGGCCACGATCGACCAGGCCAAGGCCATGTACCTGGCTGAACTGGCCCTGGAATTTGTCAGGGAACATTTGAAACCTGGCGGCGATTTCGTGGTCAAGTTATTTCAGGGAACGGATTTTGACGGATATGTCCGGGAAGTCCGGTCTATGTTCAGTAAGGTGCAGGTAAGAAAGCCGAAAGCCTCCCGGCCACGAAGCCGGGAAGTCTATTTGCTGGCCCGCGGCCGCCAAGTCAAGTAAATTGGTGTTAACGCAGATGAACTATTCGATTTGAGGAATTGATTTGAACGACCTAGCCAAAAATTTACTGACCTGGGCGATTATCGCCATCGTACTGGTTTCCATATTCAACCACTACGCCAGTGTCGGTACGGTGCCGGATTCGCTTTCCTATTCTGAATTCCTGAACAACGTCAAGAACGGCCAGGTTGCCCAGGTCCATATTCAAAGCAATGACTGCCGGCAACAACATCACAGGCAGTGGTGTCGACGGCAGCGAATTCAAGACCTTCGGCCCGCCCGATCCCAAGCTGGTCGATGACCTGGTTGAGAACAAGGTCGAAATTACTGCAGAGCCGCCGGCTGAACGGTCTGTATTCGTCGACCTGATCCTGGGCGTTGCACCGATCCTGCTTGCTGATCGGTGTGTGGGTTTATTTCATGCGCCAGATGCAGGGTGGTGGTGCCGGTGGCCGTGGCGCCATGTCTTTTGGTAAGAGCCGTGCGAAACTGCAGGGTGAAGACCAGGTCAAGGTCACGTTCGCTGATGTGGCCGGAGTTGAAGAGGCCAAGGAAGAAGTCGGTGAACTGGTCGAGTTTTTGCGCAATCCCGGTAAATTCCAGAAGCTGGGCGGACATATTCCCCGCGGTGTTTTGATGGTCGGTTCCCCCGGAACCGGTAAAACCCTGCTGGCCAGGGCCATTGCAGGTGAAGCCAAAGTACCTTTCTTCTCCATTTCGGGTTCGGATTTTGTCGAAATGTTCGTCGGTGTAGGCGCTTCACGCGTACGGGACATGTTCGACCAGGCGAAAAAGCACGCGCCCTGCATCATTTTTATCGATGAAATCGATGCGGTCGGCCGCCATCGTGGCGCCGGTCTGGGCGGCGGGCACGATGAGCGCGAGCAGACACTGAACCAGTTGCTGGTCGAAATGGACGGCTTTGAAGGCGGCGAAGGCGTGATTGTCATCGCAGCGACCAACCGTCCGGACGTGCTGGATCCGGCCTTGCTGCGCCCCGGACGATTTGACCGCCAGGTCGTGGTGCCGTTGCCGGATATCCGCGGACGCGAAGCCATCCTGAAAGTGCATATGCGCAAGGTTCCGATTGGTGATGACGTGAATGCAAAAGTCATCGCCACGCGGTACGCCCGGTTTTTCCGGTGCGGATCTGGCCAACCTGGTCAACGAAGCGGCGCTGTTTGCCGCCCGGGAAAATGCCAAAACTGGTCAAGCAGGATCACCTGGACCGGGCCAAGGACAAGATCATGATGGGCACCGAGAGGCGCTCCATGGTGATGTCCGAGAAAGAGAAGAAACTGACTGCTTTCCACGAAGCAGGCCATGCCATTGTCGGGCGACTCGTGCCCGAGCATGACCCGGTATACAAGGTCACGCATCATTCCGCGGGGCAGGGCCCTGGGTGTCACCATGTTCCTGCCGGAGCAGGACAAGTACAGCATTTCCAAGCTGCAGCTGGAGAGCCAGTTGGCCAGCCTGTTTGGCGGCCGCGTGGCGGAAGAGCTGGTGTTTGGTGCAGAAAACGTGACGACCGGTGCATCGAATGACATTGAACGCGCCACATCCATTGCCCGCAACATGGTGACCAAGTGGGGGCTGACCGAGAAGCTCGGTCCGCTGACCTACTCTGAGGACGAGGACGAAGTATTCCTCGGCCGCTCGGTGACTCAGCACAAGCATGTGTCGGACGATACGGCCCGCCTGATCGATATCGAAGTGCGCGAAATCATCGATGCCGCGCATGGCACAGCCAAACACCTGCTGGAATCCCATTCCGGTGCAGCTTCACCTGATGGCTGATGCGCTGATGAAGTACGAAACCATCGACGGCGACCAGATCGATCAGATCATGGAAGGTCATGAACCGGATCCGCCGGCAGGCTGGCAGGATCGAGCGAACCCGATGCACCCGGTGGTACCGGACGATTCCGAGCGATGCAGGCGATCGCACGAGCGTTGGCGGTCCCGCCGAACAGGTCTGAGCTTCTGCGGGATCTGAATCCCCGGCGCAAATCGAATAGAGACAGGGCGGCGCGATAGCGGGTAAAATTGGCCGATGAGCCGCAAGTATTTTGGAACCGACGGCGTCCGCGGACGGGTCGGCGAACACCCGATCACCGCAGACTGGATTCTACGACTGGGCCGGGCTGCCGGTATCGTACTGGCAGGTAACGACAAGCGCGGCGTCGTGATCGGCAAAGACACCCGCATTTCCGGTTACATGTTTGAATCTGCGCTCGAGGCCGGCCTGGCTGCTGCAGGTGCCAACGTGTTATTGCTGGGCCCGATGCCCACGCCTGCCGTCGCCTACCTGACCCGAACACTTTATGCCTGTGCGGGAATCGTCATTTCCGCTTCCCACAATCCCTACGAAGACAACGGCATCAAGTTCTTTTCCGCCGACGGCGAGAAACTGCCGGACGACGTCGAACTGGCGATTGAAGAAGAGATCGATCAGACCCTTCGTGACGGTGGATTCCGCCCACATGGGCAAGGCCCAACGCGTTGATGATGCGGCCGGCCGATACATCGAGTTCTGCAAAGGCACGATGCCGTTTGGTACGCTGCTGAGCGGAATGCGCATCGCGCTGGACTGCGCGAACGGTGCGACTTACAAGGTCGCGCCTGCCGTGTTGAGAGAGCTGGGCGCAAAAGTCCAAGTGATCGGCAATCGCCCTGACGGCATGAACATCAATGAGCGTTGCGGATCTACCGATCCGCAAGCCATGCAGGAGCACGTGTTACAGAGCGGCGCCGACCTCGGGATTGCGCTGGACGGGGATGGTGACCGGGTTGTTGTTTGCTGACGGTGATGGCGACCTGGTGGACGGTGATGAACTGCTCTACATCATCGCCCGGGCGCGCCAGGCTGAGGGCACACTGACGGGCGGTGTCGTCGGCACCGTGATGACCAATTTCGGCCTGGAAATGGCGTTCGCCGACCTCGGAATACCGTTCATCCGGACCGCCGTGGGTGACCGGCACATCCACCGGGCCCTGATCGAAAACGGCTGGATGCTGGGTGGTGAAGCATCCGGGCACCTGCTTTCGCTGGATCGGACCAGCACCGGTGACGGCATCGTCAGTGCTTTGCAGGTGCTCGAAGTGATGGTGCGGAGCGGAAAAAGCCTGCAGGAACTGCGCCATGGCATGCAGAAGTTTCCGCAGATCATGATCAACGTCCCGGTATCCGCCAGCGGGCGCGAGCAGTTTGCCCAATTCGGAAGTCATTAACCGCGCCGTGCTTGAAGTCGAAGCCGAACTGAACGGCAAGGGCCGTGTTATCTTGCGGCCGTCCGGCACCGAACCGCTGATCCGGGTAACCCTGGAGGGAGCCGATTCCGCCCTGGTTGACCGCCTGGCCAATGCAATTGGCCGACACGGTTCGCACCGAACTGGGCGGCTGACGGGTAGCCCGGTGCCACAGCAGGTTCCGGTGCTTGATCTCGAGCGTTTCGCTTCGGATCGTGAGCGATTGGTCAGTGAGGTTGGCGCGGCCTATCGGGAGTTCGGATTTTGCGGATTCGTCAATCACGGTATTTCCGGTCAGGTTATTGATAACGCATACGCCGTGTTCAGGCAGTTCTTCGCTTTACCTGCGCGAGTGAAGCTGCGTTACCGGTCCGGCGTCGGAGGGCAGCGCGGCTATACGCCATTTGGCGTCGAGCAGGCGCGCGATCAGCAGATTCCGGATCTGAAAGAGTTCTGGCATACGGGCCGGGAAATGGGGGCGGATAATCCCTGGCCGGATATCCTTCAATCGAATCCCTGGCCGGCGGAAATTCCCGGATTCGAAACACACGCTTATGCGCTCTACCGGTCACTGGATGCACTGGGCCGGCAGATACTCGAGATCATCGCGCTGGCGCTTGGCCTGGAACAAGACTGGTTCGACTGCCAACGTTGACCGGGGCAACAGCGTGCTGCGGGCGATTCATTATCCGCCCATCGCCGACAAGGAAACCCCGGCTGTACGAGCCGCGACCCACGAAGACATCAACCTGATCACGCTGCTGATCGGTTCCAACGAGGAAGGTCTGCAGATCCTGTCACGGGGCGGTGGCTGGATTCCGGTCACCAGCATTCCCGGAACCATCGTCGTCAATATCGGTGACATGATGAAACGCCTGACCAACCACGTGTTGCCTTCAACCCCCCACCGCGTGATTAACCCGCCGGGCGCAAAAGTCCGACGAACCGCGTTACTCGATCCCGTTCTTCATGCACCCCAACCCGGATTTTCTGATCGAGACTTTGCCGGGCTGTGTCGGCCCTGAAAATCCGGACCGTTACCCGCAGTCAGTGACTGCCAACGAGTTCCTGGTCGAGCGACTGCGCGAAATCAAACTGATGTAAAGCGGCTCAATCGAGTACGCCAAGCTCTTTGCCGACCCGGGTAAACGCCTCGACCGCCCGGTCGAGATGTTCGATCTCGTGCGCGGCCGAAACCTGGACCCGGATTCGGGCCTCGCCCTGTGGAACCACCGGGAAGAAAAAGCCGATCACGTAAATGCCCTGATCCAGCAGTCGTGCAGCAAACTCCTGCGCCAGCGGTGCGTCGTAGAGCATGACCGGCACGATCGGATGGGTACCGGGCTTGATGTCGAATCCGGCGGCGCTCATTTTGGAGCGAAAATAGCGCTGTATTCTCTTCCAGCTTGTCGCGCAATGCGGTGGTGGAAGAAAGCATTTCGAACACCTTGATGGCCGCTGCAACCAGAGGCGGTGGCAGAGTGTTGGAGAACAGGTAGGGTCTTGACCGCTGACGCAGCAAATCGATGACTTCCTGCCGGCCGGTTGTGAATCCGCCGGAGCCGCCGCCCAGAGCCTTGCCCAGCGTGGATGTGAAAATATCGACTTTGTCCATCACGCCGTGGTGCTCGGCTGAACCCCGGCCGGTTGGACCGAGGAAGCCGGTGGCATGGCTGTCATCCACCATCAGCATCGCGTCGTAACGTTCTGCCAGCTCAGTAATCTCATCCAGTTTCGCGATATATCCATCCATGCTGAATGCACCGTCGGTCGCGATCAGGCGGCTACGGCAGTCCTGGGTCGATTTCAGGATTTCTTCCAGTGCGGCCATGTCGCTATTCGGATAGCGGTGCCGCTGGGCCTTGCACAGCCGGATTCCGTCGATGATCGAAGCGTGGTTCAGCGCATCGGAGATCACGGCGTCTTCCGGCCCGAGTATGGTTTCGAAAAGACCGCCGTTGGCGTCGAAACAGGAGGTGTACAGGATGGTGTCGTCGGTACCGAAAAATTGAGAAATGGTTTGCTCCAGCTGCTTATGCAAATCCTGGGTTCCGCAGATGAAGCGCACCGAAGCCAAGCCGAACCCGTGGTCGTCCAGGGCCTGGTGGGCCGCCGCGATGACCTCTTTGTTATCGGCCAGTCCAAGGTAGTTGTTGGCGCAAAAATTGAGTACTTCGCTGCCGTCCTGCACCTTGATTTCAACGCTTTGGGGCGTCGTGATCACGCGTTCGGTCTTGTACAGTCCGGCGGCTCGGATCTCTTCCAGCGTATCGCGGTATCTTTGCAGTGTGCTCATTTCATTCACCCGTTCTCCCGGACCGGTTCCGGTCCGTTGGATTATCCGTCAAATTATAGCTAAGGGGCTTGACCGGCGTCGCGTTTCCACGCTTGCAACTGGCTTACGATGGCCGGCAGCGCAAGAGACACGTTCTCCCTCATACACTGGTCGGCATGCATGCTGAGCGGCGTTTCCTCCGGGTTGATCTCGACCAGGGCCGCACCATTTTCCAGCGCCATCAGCGGCAGGCTGGCTGCGGGCTGGACCAGCGAGGTGGTGCCTGCCGAGATGCAGAAATCACAGCCGACGCCGCCGCCATGGCTTTTTCCAGTTTATCGCTGGGGAGCATTTCACCGAACCAGACGACATCGGGCCGGGCAAATCCGCTGCCGTGGTACGGAGAGGGCGGTACATCGAGAGGCGAATCTGCCAGCCAGTCCGCGCTGATGCTTCGCCCGGTGATGCTGCATTTTGAACGCAGAATGTTTCCGTGCAATTCCGTCACCGAGCGTGAACCGGCCATCTGGTGAAGGCCGTCTACGTTCTGCGTGACGACGCTCAGGTGCGGGACCAGCGACTCCAGCTCGACCAGTGCCTGGTGTCCACCATGCGGCCGCGCGGCCCTGACCTTTGTGCGGCGTTCTTCGTACCATTGCCAGACCCGGACGGGGTTAGCGGCGAACGCCTCCGGTGTCGCCAGGTCTTCGGCCCGGAATTTTGCCCACATCCCGGTCTGCGCATCGCGGAAAGTCGGGATCCCGCTCTCCGCCGACATCCCCGCACCGGTCAGTACCAGGACGTGGCGCGCGGTGCCAAGGCGTTCGAGCAGTTGGGGGTTCAAAGTGAGTGCTGTTGTATCGCTCAATGAAATCATCCATTTATCGTGGCAGGAAAAACACCATGAGTGTATTCTACGCGGTTCCCTTTGACGACTGATTGATGCAATGAAAGGCAAGCTTTATATCAAGACGCACGGATGCCAGATGAACGAGTACGATTCCAGCAAAATGGCTGACGTGCTGGCGGCAGTCACACGACCTCGAGTTGACCGATCGCGAGGACGAGGCGGATGTCATCCTGATCAATACCTGCTCGATCCGTGAAAAGGCCCAGGAAAAAGTCTTTTCGCAGCTGGGACGGTGGAAGCAGCTCAAGAAGAAGAACCCTGCCGTGGTCATCGGTGTTGGTGGTTGTGTTGCCAGCCAGGAGGGCAAGGCCATCATTGACCGTGCACCCATCGTGGACATGGTCTTTGGGCCGCAGACGCTGCACCGTCTGCCGTCCATGCTGGATTCGGTGCGGCGTGACGGTCATGCGGCGGTTGACGTGTCATTCCCGGAAGTGGAAAAGTTCGACAACCTGCCGGAACCCGGCGCCCAGGGCGGCAGCGCTTTCGTATCGGTCATGGAAGGCTGCAGCAAGTACTGCTACATTTTGCGTGGTGCCCTACACCCGCGGCGAAGAAATCAGCCGGCCGTTCGACGATGTGATTGCCGAATGTGCAGTGCTGGCGGGAAAGGGTGTCAAGGAAATCAACCTGCTGGGGCAAAACGTCAACGCCTATCGCGGACCGATGCACGATGGAACGCTGGCTGACCTGGCCCTGCTCATTCATTACGTTGCCGCGATCGACGGCATCGAGCGCGTGCGCTTCACGACCTCGCACCCGGTTGAGTTTTCGCAGCAACCTGATCGATGCCTATGGCGAAGTTCCGGAACTGGCCAACTACCTGCACCTGCCGGTGCAGAGCGGCTCCGACCGTATTCTGGCCCTGATGAAACGCGGGCACACCGTGCTGGAGTACAAGCAGAAAATCCGCCGGCTGCGTGAAAAGCGTCCTGATATCAGCCTGTCCTCTGATTTCATCGTCGGGTTTCCCGGAGAAACGGAACGGGATTTTGAGGACACGCTGAAGCTGATCAGTGATCTGAATTTTGACCAGAGTTTCAGTTTCATTTTCTCAGCGCGGCCCGGAACACCGGCCGCCAGCCTGCCGGACGATGTGCCGCTGGAAGTCAAAAAGAAACGCCTGATGCGACTGCAGAGCCTGGTCAATCGAACAGGCCGTGCGGATCAGCGAAGCGCATGGTCGGAAGCACGACAGCGGATCCTGGTGGAAGGGGAGAGCAAAAAAGATCCGAAGCAGCTGGCCGGCCGAACCGAAAATAACCGCGTAGTCAATTTTGACGGGCATCCGCGGATGGTCGGTGAGTTCATCGACGTCGTGATCACCGAGGCACTCAACAACTCGCTGCGTGGCAGGGTTGTGCTCGACGACCACGCTTCGGCAGATGCCGCATGAGCGATCGCCTGGCCTTTGAGCTGGAGCCGGCGGATACACTCCGGCTGGCAAACCTTTGCGGGCAGTTTGACGAACACCTGAAGCAGATCGAGTCCCGCCTGGGCGTGGATATTTTCTGTCGCGGCAACCTGTTTACCATACAGGGGCCGGAACGATCCTGCAAGAGCCACCGGCGTCTGCTGCAACGGCTTTACCAGCTGTCTGCCACCGAAATCCTGACACCCGACGTGATCAACCTTCATTTGCAGGACTCCGGAATCGAGGAGCTTGGTGCAGGACCTGTCCGATGCTGAGATGGGAGACGACGTCAGCGTCAAAACCAAGCGCGGCATCATTCGGGGACGCGGCCCCAACCAGCGCAACTACCTGAAGAACATCATCCGGCATGCGATCAATTTTGGAGTCGGCCCGGCCGGCACCGGTAAAACCTACCTTGCCGTGGCCTGTGCCGTGGCCGCCTTGCAGGACGACGAAGTGCAGCGCATCGTCCTGGTCCGGCCGGCGGTTGAAGCGGGCGAGCGGCTGGGCTTTCTGCCCGGTGACATGGCCCAGAAAGTCGATCCCTATTTGCGTCCGCTCTACGACGCCCTGTATGAAATGCTTGGGTTTGAACGTGTCGCCACGCTGATCGAACGTAACGTCATTGAAGTGGCGCCGCTGGCTTTTATGCGTGGCCGCACGCTTAACGATGCTTTTGTCATCCTGGACGAGGCGCAGAACACCACCCGGGAACAGATGAAGATGTTCCTGACCCGCATCGGGTTTGGCTCAACCGCCGTGGTGACCGGTGACATCACCCAGATTGATCTGCCCAGCAAGTCGATGTCGGGCTTGAAACACGCCTTGCAAATTCTCGAGCACGTGAAGGGCGTCAGTTTCAGTTTTTTCTCGTCCCGCGACGTGGTGCGCCACCCGATGGTTCAGCACATCGTTGAAGCCTATGACCGTGAATCCAGCGAATACCGATGACGATTGATGTCGATGTACAGATCGCAACGGTGTTTTCGCCGTTGCCTGCCGGATCAGAACTCGACCTGTGGGTGCAAACGGCCCTGCGTGACCCGGCCGAAACGGAACTGACCCTCAGGCTGGTAGACAGCGAGGAGAGTCGGGAACTCAACTCGCGGTACCGCGGAAAAGACCAGCCGACCAATGTCCTGTCTTTTCCGGCGGAGTTGCCGCCGGGTCTGGATATTCCCTTGCTCGGAGATATCGTAATCTGCGCGCCACTGGTCAGCCAGGAGGCGGCCGCCCAGGGTAAATCGCTGCAGGCGCATTTCGCCCACCTGGTGATTCATGGCGTTCTGCACCTGCAGGGATACGACCACCAGGACGACCGAGCAGGCCGCGGAGATGGAAGCCCTCGAAGTTGAGTTGCTGGATTCGCTTGGCTTCGCCAATCCATACGCCTGATTTTTTGACAGAAATCGGACTTTTAGACAAGAAAACACTGGAATAGCAGCCTTCAGGGCCCTATATTCGGGGTGACGCAAATGGCGTTGCCAGTATCACCAACATGAGCGAAGACCAATCGAGCAACGGTTCCGGAAAAAAGACCTGGGTCGAGAAAATCGGCGCAGCCTTTTCAAGCCAGACTCCGGGACCGTGACCAACTTGCTCGAAATACTCAATGAGGCCTGCGAGCAGGGCATTGTCGATAGCGATGCACTGGCCATGATGGAAGGCGCCCTCGAAGTTTCTGAAACACAGGTTCGCGACGCGATGATTCCGCGCTCCCAGATGGTGGTCGTCAATGTCGATTCCGACCTGGAGGAGTTTCTCCCCGGCATCCTGGAGTCAGGCCATTCCCGATTTCCGGTCATTGGCGAGGACAAGGACGAGGTGGTAGGAATCCTGATGGCCAAGGACCTGTTGCCGCACCTGGCTTCGGGGGGTGAGAATTTCGACCTGGCTGATGCGATACGCCCGGCGGTGGTTATCCCCGAGAGTAAAAGACTGAATGTTCTACTGCGCGATTTCCGCGTCAGTCGCAACCACATGGCCATCGTGGTCGACGAGTACGGAGGTGTTTCCGGCCTGATCACCATTGAAGACGTGCTGGAAGAGATCGTCGGGGAAATCGACGACGAGTACGACGAAGAAGAGGAAGCGCCTGATTCTGCAATTGGCTGACAACCGTTTCCAGGTGCAGGCGCTGACCCCTATTGATGAGTTGAACGACCGCTTCGACAGCGATCTCAGTGATGACGACTACGGCACGGTGGGCGGACTGTTGCTGGCCGAATTCGGCCGGGTGCCTGAGTACGATGACATCGTGACGCTGGGCGACAAGTTCGAATTCCGTGTCATCAAGGCCGATAGCCGCCGCATCATCACGCTGGAGATGAATGTCCTCGAGATTTAAATCCCGCCCCGGACTTCTGTCATGTCTGCTCTGCCTGTTGCTTGCTGTCTGTGCAACGCCCGCTCTTGCGCAGGTGCTGCAGCCGGCGGAAGAGTCAGAAGCCTGGCTGGTCACTTACGGACCGGGCGAAATCTACTGGCAGCGCTTCGGCCATAACGCTATCTGGATCCGTGACCCGGGGCTGGGCCTGGACCATGTCTTCAATTTCGGTTTTTTTGATTTTCAGCAGCAGGATTTTTTTCTGCGTTTTCTGCAGGGACGTATGCTGTATTTCTCAGCCGCCCGGCCGGCCCGTGAAGAGTTTGCCGGATACATCGATGAAAATCGGTCGATCCGGGCGCAAAAACTGGATCTTTCCGCCCACCAAAAGCTCCGCCTGGTTGAATATTTACTGCAAGAGGTCAGGCCGGAAAACCGCGACTACCTTTACGACTATTACGACAACAACTGCTCGACCCGGGTGCGTGACGCCATTGACGGGGTGCTTGGGGGAGTCCTGGAAGCGGAATTCGACCCGCTTTCGGCAGGACAGAGCCTGCGCGATCATACCCGCAGGCTGACGGCCGGTGATTTCTGGCTTTACCTGGGTCTGCAGGCGGGCCTTGGGCCACGAGTCGATCGTCAGGTCAGTCGCTGGGATGAGATGTTCGTCCCCGGCGAGTTAGCACAAGCTGTGGAAATGGTGGAGTTTACCGGGGCCGCAATGTCCCGGCCGCTGGTACTTGAAGACGTGGTTCTGTACCAGTCGACACTCGATCCGCCAGCTGCATCCCCCCGGGTTTGGTGGCCACGATACCTGCTGGGCTCACTTGGAGTTGTGCTGGCAGCCTGGCTGCTCTGTCAATTTACTTCAAACACGGTGGCGCGCAGGCTGTCTCGCAGTTGGCTGGTCCTGTCCGGTCTGGTCGGTATGGTATTGGCATTTTTGTGGCTGGGCACTGATCACGGGGCTGCCGCCATGAACCTGAACCTGTTGGTATTTTCCCCGCTGTGGCTGGTTTTGGCATTCTGGAAGAGAGGCGAAAAGGCAACCTTGCTGATCATTGCCGGACTGTCTGTGCTGGCCTTGTTAATGACGCTGTTGCCGCCGCATCAGTACACGCTGGATGTACTGGCCGCATTTTTGCCGGTCAACCTCGCCGCCGGGCTGGGGCTTTTCAGATCCCGGATTCCGCCAGCAGATCAGCCTGGTGTTCCTGTATAAGCGGATCGATAAGCACATCGACGTTGCCGGAAAGGATCTCGTCAAGTTTGTACAGGGTCAGGTTGATACGGTGATCGGTTATTCTTCCCTGCGGAAAATTGTAGGTCCGCACACGCTGAGAGCGGTCACCGCTGCCGACCTGTATGCGGCGTGACTCGGCGATTTCCGACTGCTGGCGTGATTGCTCCTGTTCGAGAAGTCGGGCCTGCAGCAAAGACATCGCACGTGCCCGGTTCTTGTGCTGCGACCGTTCATCCTGGCATTCCACGACGATTCCGCTGGGCAGGTGGGTCAGGCGGATCGCAGAATCCGTCTTGTTGACATGCTGTCCGCCGGCGCCGGAAGCGCGGAAGGTATCTACCCGCAGGTCGGCCGGACTGATGTCGACTGCTTCCACGCCTTCAACTTCGGGCAGGATGGCCACCGTGCAGGCCGAGGTATGTATCCGGCCCTGCGACTCGGTATCGGGAACCCGTTGAACCCGGTGAGTGCCGGATTCGAATTTGAAGCGTGAATAAGCACCCTGGCCGGCGACGCGAACGATGATTTCCCTGAACCCGCCATGCTCGCCATCGTTCTGGCTCAGGATTTCGAGGGTCCAGCCCCGGTTCTCGGCATACTTCTGGTACATTCTGAACAAATCGCCGGCGAAAATGGCTGCTTCATCTCCGCCGGTACCGGCGCGAATTTCCAGGAAAATGTTGTTGTCGTCCCTCGGGTCTTTGGGCAACAGTAACAGCTGGATTTCAGACTCAAGTGACTCCAGGCGCCCGCTGGCCTGTTGCATCTCTTCTTCGGCCATTTCCCGCAGGTCAGCATCGGCCTCGTTCAACATCTGGCGGGCTTCGTCGATCGCCGCCTGGGTCGCCTGCCAGTTTTGCCAGGCCTGCACCAGGGGCTCGATCTGCGCATATTCCATGGATAATTCGCGGAAACGATTCTGGTCTGAGAAAACCTCGGGCTGGGACAGCAACAGGCCGACTTCTTCATAGCGGGATGAAACCTGGTGAAGCCGTTCGTGCAGATTGGGCTTCATTTGTCCTCGTCCCCATCCGTGCTTTCTTTCCTGAAAATCCGGTCGGCGGCCTTCAGCACTTCATAATCCTGGCTCTCTGCCGCCTCGCGCAGACGCTTGCTGGGCAGGTGAAGAATCTTGTTGGTCAGTGTCTGGGTAAGTTGTTTCAGAACATCTGCAGGGTTCTGCCCCGCATCCAGCTTCCTGAGCGCCCGTTCCGTAAGGTCTTGTTCGAATTCATGGGATTGTTCCCGGATTCTCTTCAAGGTGCGGGCGGCCCGGATGCCGGACAGCCAGCGCATGAAAGCAGCGACCGCTTCCTCAACGTCGTCGCCGGCTGAACGTGCCGCGGCGTTTCGCTGTTCCATGTTTTCATCAACGACCGTCTGTAAGTCATCGATCGTATACAGGTACACATCCTTGAGTTTTGAAATTTCCGGGTCGATATCACGGGGCACAGCAATATCGACCAGGAACATCGGGCGGTGCCTGCGTTGCCGCAGGGCGGCCTTGATATCTGCCTTGGTGATCACGGGCAGTGGGCTGGCGGTGGAGCTGATCAGGATGTCTGCTTTTGGCAGAGCCTCGCCGAGCCGGTCCAGCGTCAGTGCGGTTGCACCCATCTCTGCCGCGAGTTCCTCCGCCTTTTCGCGACTCCGGTTGACGATCAGCAGTTTGGCGATTCCGTGATCGCGCAGATAGCGGCCGCACAACTGGACCATTTCACCTGCGCCCACCAGTACGACGGTTTGTGAGCTCAGATCACCGAAAATCTGTCGTGCCAGTACTACGGCCGTATAAGCGACAGAAACAGTGTGGTCACTGATGCCGGAGTTGGTACGGATGGTCTTGGCGGCATTGAACGTGTGCTGGAAAAGCCGGTCGAGAACTTTGCCATGGCTGCCGGCGTCGTGTGCCTGTTGCCAGGCGTCTTTTAACTGGCCAAGGATCTGAGTTTCACCCAACACCAGCGAATCCAGTCCGCTGGCGACCCGGATCAGGTGTCGGGCCGCTTCCTCTCCTTCATGGTTATAGAGGTGGCGGTCCAATTCTCCGGCCGGGATGTCATTGACCTCGTGAACCCAGTCGATCAGGCTATGTTTGCCAGCATCTGTGGAAAGGCAATAAATCTCGGTACGATTGCAAGTGCCCACGACGATGACTTCCTCCACCCCGGGTAAAGCGCACAGTTGTGCAACCCGCTCGGCGTATTCCGACCGCGCAATAGCAACCTTCTCCCGAATTTCGATCGGGGCGGTGTGGTGACTGATTCCAATAGTAAAAAGAGGCATGGGCTATTTGTTTAGGCTCGCGCGCTGATTCTGAGGGCGAACACCCCTTTAATCAAGCCGAAATAGTGACAATGTGCTGCTATGGGATTGGTTCAACTGCGCCAAACGCGTATCCTTTGTGCCAATGAAAACCTGTATACAAAACGTCTTTGCATGGTGCCTGGCCGCGCTGCTTCTGTCTGCGTGCGCGAGCGGGGCGCAACCATCTTCGCAGGCTGCGGCGGAGGACACAACGGACAGCAAACCCCCTCCCGGCGCACAGAGCATTCCAATCCGTGAGCGTGAGCGCACCGATGAAGAGGTCATGTACCGTGTATTTGCTGCGGAGTATCTTGGCTCTGAAGGCGACCTCGAAGGGTGCTGTCGGCGAATACCTGGAAGCTGCACTGCGCTCCGATGATCCGCAAATTGCGCGCCGGGCCACCCGTGTGGCATACGCCGCCGAAGCCTGGCAACAGGCGTCAATGGCTGCAGACCGTTGGTCTCTGCTGGAACCGGATAGTGTTTCGGCGCATGAATCTGCAGCGATTGCGATGATGCTGGTCGGCGATTATCTGGGAGGCGAGTACCAATTGTCGAAGATCCTGGATCTGATGGACGACACGACTGAAGCCTGGTTGCTGGTCGCGAACGTGCTCGCCCAGGCTGCAGGCCCAGAGCAGGCCGATGAAATGCTGGAGCAACTTCTGACCACGCGGGGAACTGCTGATGGCGCCACGGCGATGTTTGTCCGCAGTCACCTGGCCGGCTCGTTTGCAGGATCTGAATCGGGCATTCGAGATGGCCAGGCAGGCAGTCGAGCTGAAACCGGAACAGGTGGAGTACCTGACCTGGGCCGGCCGCCTGGCGCTGAATCTCAAGTTGACGGAAACCGGGCTGGAATACGTCAGGAGAGCCTGGCGTATTGCGCCGGATAATCATGACCTGTCCCTTGGCTTCGCTGATCTGCTGGCGCGGAATGGCCATGAAGAGGAGGCGCGGACGGTCATGAGTGAAATGCCCCAGTCTCCGGATGTCATGCTGTCGCGTATCCTGTTTGAACTGGCGTCAAAGAAACGCACGGCAGCGGAAAAACTTTTTACGCAGTTTCAGCAGATGGATTTTCCTGACTCCGAAGACCAGGCGTTCTTCATGGCTCAGGCAGCCGAGGCGCTTGGCTATGTGCAGCAAGCCATCGATCTGTACGCAGAAGTAGAAGACGAGGAACTCGCACTTGCCGGGGCGATACGGATTGCAGAATTGCGGGCGCTGGATGGTGACATGGCTGCAGCCAGGAGTGAGTTGGCCGAGCTCCGCAAGCTGCCCAACCCGGCCGTCGTTGAAGCCAGTTGGCTGGCCGAATCCCGCATCCTGCGAGAAGCGGGAGCCAGGGATGAATCATTCCAGGTGTTAGGTCGGGCCCTGGAGGATTTGCCCGGCTCAATCGCACTGCTTTATTCCCATGCGCTGCTCGCAGCCGAGCTTGGCTGGGTTGATGTTGCCGAGCGTGATCTGCGGTTGGTGATCGCAGCGCAGCCGGAAAATGCAGCAGCGCTGAACGCGCTGGGCTATACGCTGGCAGACCAGACTGAACGATATGAGGAGGCTGAGGCCTTGATACGCCAGGCCTTCATCTTGCAGCCCGAGGAGCCGTCGATCATTGACAGCATGGGCTGGGTTGCTTTTCGTCTCGGCCGCTACGAACAGGCGGTGCGGTTTCTGCAGAAAGCCTGGCAGCTGGACAGGAACCCCGAGATTGCCGCGCACCTGGGCGAGGTATTGTGGGTCCTGGGAAAAAAAGACGCAGCCCTCGCTGTCTGGGGTGAAGGATTCGAAATCAACAGTGCCAACGCAGTGCTGACAGAGACACTGGCCCGGCTGGGTATCGACCTTTGAGGGCAGGGCTGTATCCACGCCTGCTGCTGTGGTTACTGGTGGCCCTGCTTCCGGCTTGCAGCGCCGTTCCAAAGGCCAGGGTCACAGATCCGGGCGGGGAGCTTTTATACGGGGCCAAACACAATTGGCTCAGCGCTGTCAGTGGTTGGAGCATGAGCGGGCGTCTTGCCGTCAGTGATGAACGCGATGGCGGCAGCGGGCATTTCAACTGGAGAAACGACGCCGGTGGCAGCCGGATGGACTTTCATGGCGCGCTTGGCCGGGGGGCGTGGCGACTGGTGGCTGATGCAAGCGGGGCCGAACTGGAGCTCGCCGATGGTTCCGTTCAGCGGGCTGCTGATATCGATCAGCTGATCCGTGACCAGGTGGGTTGGAACATACCCGCGGACAGCCTCTCCTGGTGGGTCCGTGGAATGGTTGCGCCGGGCGCTTTTAACGAACGGGTGATAGATGAGGCCGGGAACCTGGTTAACTTGCTGCAGGACGGGTGGACTGTCGAGTACGGCAGGTACAAGGACTTTAAGGGCATATCGCTGCCGGTTAAGGTGACAGCCCGCCAGGCGAAATGGAAAGTGAAGCTCGTGATTAAGGAGTGGGACCTGGACAGCAGGGATGCCGCGTATGACTGAAGGCTTCGGATTTGCATGGCCGGCACCAGCCAAGATCAACCTCTTTATCCACGTCTTGGGCAGGCGAGCCGATGGATACCATGATATTCAGACGCTTTTCCAATTGCTGGACTGGGGTGATGAAGTGCGGATCCATCCGACACCGGACTCCGAAATAAGCCGGTTGCCGGTCGCTTACGATGTGCCGGAGGATGAGGATCTTGTAGTCAGGGCTGCCAGGCTATTGCAATCAACAACCGCTGTCCGCCAGGGAGCCGAAATAGGTGTCCTCAAGCGCATCCCACCGGGATCCGGAATGGGGGGTGGTAGTTCGAACGCGGCGACAGTATTACTGGTCCTGAACCGGCTTTGGGGATGTGGCCTCAACCTGGAAGAATTGGCAAACCTGGGGTGCAGCCTGGGTGCGGACGTACCGGTGTTCATTCGGGGACACAGTGCCATGGCCACCGGTGTTGGCGAGCGCCTTGATCCCGTCAGCCTGGGCCAGCGGCATTACATTTTGGTTTTTCCCCGCTTATCCGATTTCCACCCACGAAATTTTTTCGGACCCTGGCCTGGCGCGAGATTCCCGGGCGATCAGCCTGGCCCAGGCACTGGCGGGAGAGGGCAGAAACGACTTTGAACCCGTCGTGTGCAGGAAACGTTTCCCAGCGTTTGCCGACTTGCTGGAGTCGTTACGGGAGTGGGGCGTCCCGGTCATGACGGGGACAGGTAGCGGGATATTTATCCGGATGAGCGACAAAGAGAGCGCAATGAGCGCGGCACAAGCGATGAAAAGTTTATATAATGTGCGCGCTGTCCGTGGGGTAGACCGGTCGCCGGTTCATGAGATGTTGGACAGCTAGTTGATTTCAATACAACTGGGACGTCGCCAAGTCGGTTAAGGCACGGGGTTTTGATCCCCGCATTCGCAGGTTCGAGTCCTGCCGTCCCAGCCATTCAATGCCAGTGTAATACTAGCAGAGCGGGGCAGGAGCTTGTCTATTTCTTCACTGATGGTTTTCTCGGGAAACGCCAACCTGAGGCTGGCGAGCAGCATTGCTCATGAACTGAATGTTCCCATGGGCAGGGCCGTTGTCGGCCGGTTCAGCGACGGCGAAGTCATGGTCGAGGTGATGGAAAATGTCCGCGGCCGCGACGTCTATGTTATTCAGCCCACCTGCGTGCCGACGGCAGATAACTTCATGGAGTTGCTGGTGATGATCGACGCCATGAAACGCGCGTCGGCCACCCGGGTTACCGCAGTGATTCCTTACTTCGGTTATGCGCGGCAGGATCGCCGGCCGCGTTCCGCCCGTGTTCCGATCACCGCAAAAGTCGCCGCTACGATGATCGGCGCCGTCGGCACCGACCGGGTCGTGACCGTCGATCTGCATGCCGACCAGATCCAGGGCTTCTTCGATATTCCCGTGGACAACGTTTATGCCTCGCCGCTGACACTGGCCGACATCTGGCAGCAGCAATCCGGGCACGACATCGTCGTCGTTGTCTCCCGATGTGGGCGGCGTCGTCAGGGCGCGCGCGATTGCCAAGCGACTGGATGCAGACCTGGCCATCATCGACAAACGCCGTCCACGGGCCAATGTAGCGACCGTCATGAACATCATCGGTGACGTCGAGGGACAAGTGCTGCGTGCTGGTCGATGACATGGTCGATACCGCCGGTACGCTGTGTTCCGCTGCGGTGCCCTGAAAGAGAAGGGCGCCAAACGGGTCGTTGCCTACTGCGTGCATCCGGTGCTGTCCGGGCCGGCTGTGGATAACATCATGAATTCCGAGATGGACGAACTGGTGGTCACCGATACCATTCCGCTGAGCGAAGCCGCGCAGGCCTGCGGCAAAATCAGGCAGTTGTCCATCGCCCAGATGCTGGCCGAAACCATCCGCCGCATGGCGCATGGAGAATCCGTCAGCTCAATGTACGTCGATTAAACTACGGCTCTTCCTTTCCTTTGACGCTTTTGATTTATAATGGGCGGCTGTTTTTTCGGTGCCTGGCCTGGTCGCGGATCGGGTAAATTCTTTAATTGAAAGAGGTTAATCATGTCTGATACAAACAACCATCATCGCGGAGATCCGTGAAGACGTGGGGAAAGGTGCGAGCCGCCGCCTGCGTCACGAAGGAAAAGTTCCCGCGGTAATTTACGGGGGTCATAGTGATCCCGTTTCTCTGACCGTAGATCAAGGCGAACTGCTGCACGCAGTCGAAAACGAAGCGTTCTTTTCCAGTATCCTCGAGATCAAGGTCGGCAAAGACCGCACGCAACAGGCCGTTGTAAGGGATATGCACCGCCATCCTTTCAAGCCGGTGATCATGCACATCGATTTTATGCGTGTTTCCGCCGAGGAAGTGCTGAGGATTTCCGTACCGATCCATTTTGCTGGCGAAGAAGAGTCTCCGGCCGGCAAGGCTTCCGGTGTGGTCATTCAGCACCAGGTGACTGAAATTGAAATCGCCGCTCTGCCGAAGGACATTCCAGAGTATCTTGTCGGTTGACCTTTCCGAGCATGGACGCGGGTGATGCCGTCATGCTTTCCAGCATCGTATTGCCCGAAGGTGTGACTATCCCCGCTGCTTGAGATGGAAGGTGAAGACCACGATATGGCCGTTGCCAACGCAGTCCACATCAAGGAAGACCAGGGTACCGGCGCTGCCGCTGCCGCAGACGCTGAAGCCGCTCTGGCTGAAGGCGAACTGGGTGAAGGCGAACTGGTGAAGGCGAACTGGCTGAAGACGAACTGGCTGAAGGCGCTGAGCGACGAAGGCTGAGGATGAAGACAGCAATAAGCCCAGGGAAGAGGGCGGCGAATAAGCCGCTCCTGCTCCTTAGCGTAAGCAGGTGACACGATGCCTTTCCTGATTTTCGGGCTCGGTAACCCCGGGTCCAAATACGCAGAAACCCGGCACAACGCCGGGTTTTGGTTTTTGGACCGGCTGGCGCAAGTCGGCCGGCGTGTCGTTCAGGAACCAGTCCAGGCTGCATGCTGAAACGGTCCGGGCCCAGCTGTATCGGGCACGACTGCATCCTGGCCAGGCCAACTACTTTCATGAACCACAGCGGTCAGGCGGTGCGGGCCGTGATGGATTATTACAAGACCGGTGCACAGCATATGCTGATCGCCTATGACGAACTGGATTTGCCGCCCGGCGTGGCTCGGCTGAAGCAGGGCGGTGGCCACGGCGGCCACAATGGCATGCGCGACATGTTCCGGCATACCGTCGGATCATGACTTTCTGAGGTTGCGCATTGGAATCGGGCATCCGGGTGGGAAGGACGCGGTGACTGCTTATGTGCTCAGCCGAGCGACGGCGGCACAGGAACGCGATGATACGAGATTCGATATCCGATGCAGCTGGACGTCATGGCGCGGGTGCTGGACGGTGATGTGCCAGGGGCCATGAAGGAATTACATACGGTGAAAGAAAATGGGATTTAAGTGCGGAATCGTCGGTCTTCCGAATGTCGGAAAATCGACCCTGTTCAATTCACTGACCCGCGCGGAAATCGCGGCGGAGAACTATCCTTTCTGCACGATCGACCCGAATGTGGGTGTGGTGGAGGTGCCGGATCCGCGCCTTGCGTCCTGGCGGCCATCGCCCAGCCGCAAAAGGTCATTCCGACCACGATGGAGTTTGTCGATATTGCCGGCCTGGTTGAAGGCGCCTCGAAGGGTGAAGGGCTGGGCAACAAGTTCCTGGCGCATATTCGCGAAACCGACGCCATTGCCCACGTTGTCCGCTGTTTCGACAATGATGACATCGTGCACGTTGCAGGACGACTGGATCCGCTTGTCCGATATCGAAATCATCAATACCGAACTGGCGCTGGCGGATCTGGAGTCCGTGGAGCGGGCGATCGAGCGCACTGAAAAACGGCTCAAGGCCAACGAGAAGGAAGACCGGCGCCGAATGGTCGTGCTGGAGAAACTGAGGGCCTGCCTGGACGAAGGTCACCGGGCGCAGGAACGTCGGATCTCGCGCGACGAAGAAGAACGGCTGATCAGTGATCTGCACCTGATCACGACCAAGCCGGTCATGTACGTCGCCAACGTGGCCGAGGATGGATTCGAGGACAATCCGTACCTGCAGGTCGTGCGCGACAAGGCCGCCTCGGAAAATGCCGAGGTCGTGCCGGTCTGTGCGGGGATCGAGGCCGAAATTTCACAGCTGGACGAAGTCGACCGGCAGGAATTCCTGGAAGAGCTGGGGATGGAGGAGTCCGGGCTGGACCAGGTGATCCGGGCAGGTTATGCGCTGCTTGAATTACTGACCTTCTTCACGGTGGGCAAACGCGAGGTGCGCGCCTGGACAGTCACGCCGGTTCAACGGCTCCGCAGGCAGCCGGCCGCATCCACACCGACTTCGAGCGCGGGTTCATCCGGGCCGAGGTGACGGCCTATGACGAATTCGTCTCCCTGGGCGGAGAGCAGGCATGCAAAGGAAGCGGGCAAGCTCAGGCTGGAAGGCAAGAGCTACATCGTCTGTGAAGGCGACATCATGCATTTTCGGTTTCAATGTTGTAAAAAGTTCTTTTAAAGACTCTAATTTTAAGCTATAAGAATTTCTGAGTACTTTCAGTTGGGGCCAAGAGGTTTCAGCAGTGGACAGGAAGCAACAGCCAAACAGGATTCAGATGAGGACGTCGACCGGCCGACGCAACCAGAATCGGGGGAGGCTGCAAGAGCAGATAAGCCCCGTAAGAATGGTGGCTGGCAGGAAATTGAGGCCAGGCGGGAAAAAGCGGCCCTCAAGGCGTCCCTGGCCGATGTCTGGGATGAAGATTTTGACCTGGACGAAGAGATTCTCGCCGAGCTCGACCACAAGGCCGAATTTTTTACCAGCACAGGAAGAGGTCGAGGAAGAAGATCTTGACGATGACGATTGATGACGCCGATGAGTTCTTCGAAGAGGACTGACTGAGCCATCGCTCTTTACCTTCATACCCAATCGTTTCGCCTATCGCTGTTGCCCCTGCAATTCGTAACCATGTAAAATTCCGCGCCGATTCGATGCTTGTTTGTTGACAGGCGCGGGCTGGTGGGCGAAAATAAGCGGCTTGCCTGCGAATGTCTGTGGAAAGACGGTTTTGCCGGCAGGTTTGCCCTTGGCGGCACACATTATTCAGCCCATTTGGAAATGGTGCGATGTACCGGAGGGGTACTCAAGCGGTCAACGAGGGCAGACTGTAAATCTGCTGGCTATGCCTTCGGAGGTTCGAATCCTCCCCCCTCCACCACTTTTTCCAATGAGTGGAACATGAAAAAAAGGTTATCAAGCTCATGAGGCACTTTGCCATTCAGGGCGGGTGTAGTTCAAAGGTAGAACCTCAGCCTTCCAAGCTGATGATGTGGGTTCGATTCCCATCACCCGCTCCATTATGAATGGTTGGGGCTCTGGGGCTAAAAAGGACGGGCCTGCATAGCTCAGGTGGTAGAGCACTCCCTTGGTAAGGGAGAGGTCACTGGTTCGAGTCCAGTTGTGGGCACCATTTTGCTCTTATGGATTTGTTTTGAAAATTTGATTTTGGGTGTGACTGCATTTATTCGGAGACCGGCATGTCAAAAGAAAAATTTGAACGTACAAAGCCCCACGTAAACGTGGGAACGATTGGTCACGTGGATCACGGTAAGACGACGCTGACGGCGGCGATGACGAAGGTCTGTGCTGAAGCGCGCGGCGGTGAAGTGAAGGCATTTGATCAGATCGATAATGCGCCGGAAGAGCGTGAACGCGGAATCACGATTGCCACGGCGCACGTGGAATACGAGTCCGACGAGCGTCACTACGCGCACGTGGACTGCCCGGGTCACGCGGATTATGTGAAGAACATGATCACGGGTGCGGCGCAGATGGACGGAGCGATCCTGGTGGTATCAGCGGCTGACGGTCCGATGCCGCAGACGCGTGAGCACATTCTGCTGGCCCGTCAGGTAGGTGTTCCGTACATCCTGGTGTACATGAACAAAGCCGACATGGTGGATGACGAAGAGTTGCTGGAACTGGTTGAGATGGAAGTTCGTGAGCTGTTGAGCTCGTACGATTTCCCGGGTGACGACACCCCGATCATCACGGGTTCTGCGCTGAAGGCGCTGGAAGGCGATGATTCAGAGATTGGTATGCAGTCAGTATTGAAGCTGATCGACGAGATGGATGAGTACATTCCGCAGCCGGAACGTGAGACGGACAAGCCGTTTCCTGCTGCCGATCGAGGACGTGTTCTCGATTTCAGGTCGCGGCACGGTGGTAACCGGACGAGTAGAGCGTGGCATGGTCAAGGTGGGCGAGGAAGTCGAGATTGTCGGCATTCACGCGACCACCAAGACGGTTTGCACGGGTGTTGAGATGTTCCGCAAGTTGCTGGACGAAGGTCGTGCGGGCGACAACGTAGGTGTGTTGCTGCGCGGTACCAAGCGTGACGAAGTGGAGCGTGGTCAGGTACTGGCGCATCCGGGCACGATCAACCCGCACACCAAGTTCGAGGCTGAGGTGTACATCCTGTCGAAAGACGAGGGTGGCCGTCATACGCCGTTCTTCAAGGGCTATCGTCCGCAGTTTTACTTCCGTACGACGGACGTAACGGGTGCGTGTGAGTTGCCGGAAGGCGTTGAGATGGTGATGCCGGGTGACAACGTGCAGATGCAGGTTGAGCTGATTGCACCGATCGCGATGGAAGAAGGTCTGCGATTCGCGATTCGCGAAGGCGGCCGTACCGTCGGCGCCGGCGTTGTAGCCAAGATTCACGAGTAAGAATTGAAATAGCATCACGGGCTGGCGGCCAGTATGGGCTGCCGGCTTCGTGGTTTTTAGCGGAAAAGTTTCGCGGATGTGTTTAGGCCAGTAGCTCAATTGGCAGAGCAGCGGTCTCCAAAACCGCAGGTTGGGGGTTCGAGTCCCTCCTGGCCTGCCATAAACAGGTCTGACGGGAAATTGTGAACTGAACTATGAGCTAGCTAAAGCAGAAACAAATAAACCAGCTATCGTGAACACCCTGTTGTTGGCATGTCGCAGCTGCGATGCTGATTGCAGGAGTCGGTGCCTACTACTGGTTCCAGGATTTGGCGATTACGCCGATCCGTGTTGTGGGTCTGCTGGTTGTTATCGTTGTGGCTTCACTCATCGCCGCGCAGTCTGATTCCGGTTCGGCGTTTTTCCGATTCCTGAAAGAGTCGGATATTGAGCGCCGCAAGGTGGTTTGGCCCACGCACCAGGAGACGCTGCAGACAGCGATTGATGGTGATCATTGTTACGATTATCATTTCCTGTTCCTGGCGGTCGTCGACTGGGTGCTGGGCGCAGCCGTTCGCAGCTTGGTCGGGGGTTAAGGCATGGCAAAGCGCTGGTACGTTGTACACGCCTACTCGGGTTACGAAAAGCAGGTAAAACGTTCGCTGGAAGATCGTATCCAGCGCGCAGAAATGGAAGAGTTGTTCGGCGATGTCCTGGTCCCGACCGAGGAAGTAGTCGAGATGAAGGGCGGTCAGAAGCGTCGCTCCGACCGTAAGTTTTTCCCGGGTTACGTACTCGTGGAAATGGAAATGACCGATGAGTCCTGGCATCTCGTCAAAGACGTGCCGAAAGTGATGGGCTTTATTGGTGGTACGGCCGACCGGCCTGCGCCGATCAGCCAGAAAGAAGCCGATGCCATTCTGAACCGGGTTCAGGAAGGCGTCGACAAGCCGCGGCCGAAAGTACTGTTCGAGCCGGGCGAAATGGTTCGTGTCGTTGACGGGCCGTTCAACGATTTCAATGGCGTAGTCGAGGAAGTCGACTACGACAAGAGCCGCCTGAAAGTGGCGGTACTGATTTTCGGACGCTCCACCCCGGTGGAGCTCGAATTTCACCAAGTCGAAAAGTCTTGATGGTTTGATGCGTCCGGCGTAAGCCGGTTGCAAAACATGAACTGACGGGGAGCCCAGGCACGTGTTGCCGGGCGTTTGAACCCGGGGAGAAAATAAAATGGCGAAGAAAGTTTTAGCCTATATCAAGCTGCAGGTGCCTGCCGGCCAGGCAAATCCGAGCCCACCCGTGGGTCCGGCCCTGGGTCAGCATGGTGTGAACATCATGGAATTCTGCAAGGCGTTCAACTCCAAAACGCAGAGCATGGAAAACGGAATGCCGATCCCCGTGATTATCACGGTATACGCAGATCGCAGCTTCACGTTTATCACCAAGACCCCTCCGGCCGCTGTGCTACTGCGCAAGGCGGCTGGCATTCCCAAGGGCAGTGGCGAACCGAATACCAATAAAGTTGGTACGGTGACCCGCGAGCAGCTTGAGGAAATCGCGAAAACCAAAGAACCCGATCTGACAGCAGCCGATATGGATGCCGCTGTCCGCACGATCGCAGGCTCTGCGCGCAGCATGGGTCTCAAAGTGAAAGGAGTCAAGTGATGGCACGCGCTGGCAAAAGATTGAAAGCCATCCGGGAAAAAGTCGAGCCCGGCAAGGCATATGCGATTGATGAAGCGCTTGAGATCCTCAAGGATTCGAGCAAGGTCAAATTCACCGAGTCTGTAGATGTGGCCATCCGCCTGGGTGTCGATCCGCGTAAATCTGACCAGAACGTTCGCGGCTCAACCGTGTTGCCCAATGGCACCGGCAAGCAGGTTCGTGTTGCAGTATTCGCCCAGGGCGAGAATGCAGAAAAAGCCGAAGCAGCGGGCGCAGATGTCGTCGGAATGGATGACCTGCACGACCAGATCAAGGGCGGTGACCTGTCCTTTGATGTTGTCATCGCCACACCTGACGCCATGCGCGTTGTCGGTAAGCTGGGCCAGGTACTGGGTCCGCGCGGCCTGATGCCCAACCCGAAAGTGGGGACGGTGACGATGGACGTGGAAACGGCTGTCAACAATGCAAAAGCCGGCCAGGTGCGTTACCGAACAGACAAGGCAGGCATTATCCATAGCACGATTGGCAAGGTGAGTTTCGAACCCGATGCGCTGAAGGGCAACCTTGAAGCGCTGCTCAGGGACCTGGTCAAGCTGAAACCGGCTTCTTCGAAGGGTACGTTCCTTGCAGAAAGTTGCCGTCTCGACCACCATGGGCCCGGGGCTCGTGGTTGACAGGTCTACCCTGGACGTCTGATTGGCGATCCAGCGTACTGAATTTTAGGAATTTTTCATTCGGAAGTTTCGGATGATGGATGGGCGGGCTGCTCTGGCTGAACGTTAGCCGGGTTAGACCGTCAGAGACCGCAGGTGCGGCACTCCTCCGGGGTTTTTTTGGAGGAGCGCTGTTTAAAGGCAAGCCGGGTGACCGGTCGCAGCCTGCGCAGATGGTGGCAGCCCCGCTACTGGATTGAATGCGATGCAATGTATTGCGTTCAATCCCGTAGCGGGGTCACCACTGAAGACGAGTCGCATGACCGGGTAACCGGGCAGAAGACTCCAGGAGGTAATCAATGGCGCTCAGTCTTGAGCAAAAAAAGGCAGTAGTTGCCGAAGTGGCCGATACGGCTAACAAGGCGCTTGCCGCTGTCGCTGCAGAGTATCGTGGCCTGACGGTTGAGGAAATGACTGAACTCCGTGTTAAGGCACGCGAGGGTGGTGTGGTTCTCAAAGTCGCCAAAAATACTCTGGTTCGCAGAGCTGTTGAGGGTACGGAATACGAATGCATGCAGAAAGCACTGACAGGACCTCTCCTGTTGGCTTTCAGCATGGAAGATCCCGGTTCCGCCGCACGCCTGGTCAAGGATTTTTCCAAAGGCCATGACAATCTCGTTACACGGCTTGTTGCCGTGGGTGGTGAATTGTACGACGCATCCGAATTGGAACGTCTGTCCAGTCTGCCAACCTACGACCAGGCTATCGCGATTTTGATGGGCGTGATGAAGGCTCCGATCGAGAAATTCGTTCGTACTCTTGCCGAACCACATACCAAGTTGGTTCGGACCGTAGCTGCTGTGCGTGACTCGAAGCAAGCTGCTTAATTTTTTTAACCAATTATTTAGTGGGTTCAAACCCCTGATATAACTAATACGGAGACGACAATGGCCGTTTCAAAAGAAGACATTCTGGAAACAATTTCAAACATGAGCGTGATGGACGTCGTAGACCTCATCGAAGCCATGGAAGAGAAGTTCGGTGTATCAGCTGCAGCTCCGGTTGCCGTTGCTGCCGGTCCTGCTGCTGGCGGTGATGCCGCTGCTGCGGAAGAGCAAACCGAGTTTGACGTAGTAATGAGCTCCTTCGGCGCGCAGAAGGTTCCGGTGATCAAGGCTGTTCGCGAGATCACGGGCCTGGGCCTGAAAGAAGCAAAAGACCTCGTCGAAGGTGTACCTGCCAATGTTAAGGAAGGTGTATCTCAAGACGAAGCTGAAGAAGTTAAGAAGAAACTCGAAGAAGTTGGCGCTTCTGTCGAGGTTAAGTAAATCTTCTTCCCTGATTTTTGGGGCTGAACAGAAATGGGCTGGGGGCGTTTGCCTCCGGCCTGTTTCTGCTTGTATTTAGTTTGACTTAATCGCACGGGCGGTATCTGAACATGAGTTATTCTTTCACGGAAAAAAAGCGCATCCGCAAGGATTTCGGAAAACGAACATCCATTCTGGAAGTGCCTTACCTGCTGCAAACACAAATTCGCTCTTACCAGGAATTTTTGCAAACCGAGATTCCTCTGGACGATCGGCGGGAACGCGGCCTGCATGGCGCATTGCAGTCGGTTTTCCCCATCGTGGCGTACTCGGGCAATGCAGCGCTTGAATACGTAAGCTACAAACTGGGTGACCCGGTATTCGACGTGAAAGAATGCAAGCTGCGGGGCATGTCCTATGGCGCTCCGCTACGCGTCAAGGTTCGCCTTGTTATCTATGACAAGGAAAGCTCGGCCAAGGTGAAACCGGTCAAGTATGTCAAGGAGCAGGAAGTCTACATGGGCGACCTGCCACTGATGACAGAAACCGGTACGTTCATCGTTAACGGCACTGAGCGTGTGATCGTTTCGCAGTTGCACCGTTCTCCTGGCGTGTTCTTTGATCACGACCGGGGTAAGACACATTCCAGTGGCAAGTTGCTGTTCTCGGCGCGGGTCATTCCGTACCGCGGTTCGTGGCTCGATTTCGAGTTCGACCCGAAAGACTGCATCTTCACCCGTATCGACCGTCGCCGTAAATTGCCGGTCACCATCCTGTTGCGTGCCCTGGGTATGAGTAACGAGGAGATCCTCGATACGTTTTTTGAGACCAGCGCGATCACACTGCTCAAAAATGGCGCGAAACTGGAGCTCGTTCCTGAGCGCCTGCGCGGTGAAATCGCGGTTTTCGATATCCGCAGCAAGACCGGCAAGGTGCTGGTACCCGATGGCAAGCGTATTACCGCCCGGCATGTAAAACTGATTGAAGAGTCAGGTGTCAAGGCGCTGGAGGTACCAGACGAGTACCTGATTGGAAAAATCATCGCTCATACGGTGATCGACAAGGCATCCGGTGAGGTCCTGGCCGAGTCCAATGCTGAGATGACAGAAGAGCTACTTGAAGTCCTGCGCGATGCCGGCATCAAGAAGCTGGACGTAATTTACGTCAACGATCTCGACCAGGGGCCGTATATCTCCAGCACTCTGAATATCGACCCGACCAAAAATGAGCTCGAAGCGCTGGTAGAAATTTACCGGATGATGCGTCCCGGTGAGCCGCCCACCAAGGATGCGGCACAAAATCTGTTTAAGAACCTCTTCTTCGCCGAAGAGCGTTACGACCTTTCTGCAGTCGGACGGATGAAATTCAATCGCCGGGTTGGACGTCCTGATGTTGAAGGCTCGGGTGTGCTGGATCGCGAGGACATTCTTGATGTGCTGCGTGTGTTGATTGATATCCGCAACGGTAAAGGTAATGTCGATGACATTGATCACCTGGGCAACCGGCGTGTCCGCAGCGTGGGCGAAATGGCAGAGAACGTCTTCCGGGTCGGCCTGGTTCGGGTTGAACGTGCCGTTCGTGAACGTCTGTCCGTTGCAGAAAGTGAAGGGCTGTCTCCGCAGGAGCTGATCAACGCCAAGCCGGTTGCGGCCGCGGTGAAAGAGTTTTTTGGCTCGTCGCAGCTCAGCCAGTTCATGGATCAGAACAATCCGCTTTCCGAAGTGACACATAAACGCCGCGTATCGGCGCTTGGTCCGGGTGGCCTGACCCGTGAGCGTGCAGGATTTGAAGTACGCGACGTGCATCCGACACACTATGGTCGTGTGTGCCCGATCGAAACCCCTGAAGGCCCGAACATCGGTCTGATCAACTCGTTGGCTGTTTACGCCAGGACCAATGACTACGGTTTCCTGGAGACCCCCTACCGGAAGTGCGCCAACGGCAAAGTAACGCCGGATGTGGAGTACCTTTCAGCCATTGAAGAGGGCGATTACGTGATCGCGCAGGCCAACGCGGAGCTGGACAAGAACGGCAAGTTTGTTGATGATTTCATCCCGTGCCGCCACCAGGGTGAATTCACCCTGAAAGAGCCTGCAGAAATCAGTTTCATGGACGTGTCACCGAAGCAGATCGTTTCTGTGGCCGCTTCACTGGTTCCGTTCCTGGAGCACGATGACGCTAACCGCGCCTTGATGGGATCGAACATGCAGCGCCAGGCCGTACCAACGCTGAAAGCTGAAAAGCCGCTGGTCGGTACCGGAATGGAGCGCAGTGTTGCGACCGACTCCGGTGTGACGGCAGTCGCTAAACGGGGCGGAATCGTCGACCAGGTCGACGCCGGCCGTATCGTGGTCCGTGCGAACGAGGAAGAAGTGCCGGTAGACGACCCGGGTGTAGATATCTACAACCTGACCAAGTACCAGCGCTCCAACCAGAATACCTGCATGAACCAGCGTCCGCTGGTTCGCGTGGGCGACATCGTTTCCAGTGGCGACGTGCTGGCTGACGGCCCGTCTACCGATCTCGGTGAACTGGCTCTGGGCCAGAATATGCTGGTCGCGTTTATGCCCTGGAACGGCTACAACTTCGAGGATTCCATCCTGATCTCGGAGCGCGTAGTGGAGGAAGACCGCTACACGACGATCCACATCGAAGAGCTGACCTGTGTCGCCCGCGACACCAAGCTCGGATCAGAAGAGATCACCGCTGATATACCCAACGTTGGCGAACACAACCTGAACAAACTTGACCAGGCGGGTATCGTCTACATCGGCGCGGAAGTCAGCGCGGGCGACATCCTGGTGGGCAAGGTTACTCCGAAAGGCGAGACCCAGCTGACGCCGGAAGAGAAACTGCTGCGTGCGATCTTCGGCGAGAAAGCGTCGGACGTGAAAGACACCTCGTTGCGCGTTCCCAGCGGCATGGATGGCACCGTCATCGATGTGCAGGTGTTTACCCGAGACGGCGTTGAAAAAGACGAACGCGCCATTTCCATCGAGAAAGAGCAGTTGCGCCAGGTGCGCAAGGATCTGGACGACCAGTTACGCATCGTTGAGGGCGCGATCTTCCAGCGTCTTGAAAATGGCTTGAGCGGTAAAGTGGCCGACAAGGGACCAGGTGGTCTGAAGAAGGGCAGTAAGGTAACCGTTAAGTACCTGGCTGACCTGGATCGTGAGGACTGGTTCAAGCTGCGTATGCGCAATGATGACCTGAACGAGTTGCTCGAGCAGATGGCTGACCAGCTGAAAGAGCAGCGTAAGGGTTTTGACGCCCGTTTCGAAGAAAAACGCGGCAAGATCACCCAGGGCGACGACCTCGCCCCTGGCGTGCTGAAGATGGTCAAGGTCTACATGGCCGTAAGGCGCCGTATTCAGCCCGGAGACAAGATGGCCGGCCGCCACGGTAACAAGGGTGTTATCTCCATGATCGTACCGCAGGAAGATATGCCGTATATGAAGGATGGAACCCCGGTCGACATCGTTCTGAACCCGCTGGGCGTGCCTTCGCGTATGAACATCGGGCAGGTGCTGGAAACTCACCTGGGCTGGGCAGCCAAAGGTCTGGGCCAGCGCATCGGCGAGATGGTTGAGCGTAAAGCCAAGGTGCCGGAAATCCGCAAATACCTGGGCCAGATCTACAACAGCGACAAGAAAGGCCGCGTGGACATGAAGGAGTTCTCGGACGAGGAAATCATGACCATGGCTGCAAACCTGGAGGCAGGCGTTCCGATGGCCACACCGGTGTTTGACGGTGCCAGCGAACAGGAAATCAAGAACCTGCTTGAACTCGCGCAGCTACCGGCCAGTGGTCAGACCACACTTTACGACGGCCATACCGGCGATCCGTTTGAACGTCCGGTTACGGTTGGTTACATGTACATGTTGAAACTCAATCACCTGGTTGACGACAAGATGCACGCACGCTCCACCGGCCCGTACAGCCTGGTGACTCAACAGCCGCTGGGCGGTAAGGCCCAGTTCGGTGGCCAGCGCTTCGGTGAAATGGAAGTCTGGGCACTCGAAGCCTACGGCGCGGCCTATACGCTGCAGGAAATGCTGACCGTGAAGTCAGATGACGTCAGCGGCCGTAACCAGATGTACAAAAACATAGTCGATGGAAATCACCAGATGGCGGCAGGCATGCCTGAATCCTTCAATGTACTTGTGAAGGAAATCCGCTCGCTTGCAATTAACATCGAACTCGAAGAAACCTGACAGGAGGAGATGCGCAGTGAGAGACTTACTCAATCTCTATGGTAGACAGCGGCAGCCGCTGGATTTTGACGCAATCCGAATTGGCCTCGCGCCACCGGATCTGATCCGCTCATGGTCTTTCGGCGAAGTTAAAAAGCCGGAGACCATCAACTACCGTACCTTCAAGCCAGAGCGTGACGGACTTTTCTGTGCTGCGATTTTTGGCCCGGTCAAGGACTACGAGTGCCTGTGCGGCAAGTACAAGCGCATGAAGCATCGCGGCGTAGTCTGCGAAAAATGCGGCACCGAGGTCACGCTGACCAAGGTTCGTCGTGAGCGTATGGCGCACATCGAACTGGCCAGCCCGGTTGCACACATCTGGTTCCTGAAATCACTGCCGTCACGTATCGGGCTTGATGCTGGATATGACGCTGCGTGATATTGAGCGGATCCTGTATTTCGAGTCTTACGTGGTGCTCGATGCAGGCTTGACCGACCTCGAGCGCGGTCAGTTGCTCACCGACGAGCAATACCTCGATACAATGGAGCAGTGGGGCGATGAATTCGACGCCAAAATGGGCGCCGAAGCCATCTACAACCTGCTCAAGAGCATCGACCTGAATGAAGAAGTGCTCAGGTTGCGTGAAGAAATCGGCGCAACGCGTTCGGTCACCAAGCTGAAGCGGCTTTCCAAGCGCGTTAAGCTGGTTGAAGCCTTCATTGAATCAGGCAACCGCCCTGAGTTCATGATTCTGACGGTGCTGCCGGTGCTGCCACCGGACCTGCGTCCGCTGGTACCTCTGGATGGCGGTCGCTTTGCGACCTCTGACCTGAATGACTTGTACCGGCGTACGATCAATCGTAACAACCGCCTGAAGCGCCTGCTGGAGCTCAACGCGCCGGACATCATCGTGCGCAACGAGAAACGCATGCTGCAGGAAGCAGTTGACGCCCTGCTGGACAACGGTCGTCGTGGCCGTGCCATCACCGGCACCAACAAACGCCCGCTCAAGTCCCTGGCTGACATGATCAAGGGCAAGCAGGGCCGGTTCCGTCAGAACCTGCTCGGAAAGCGCGTCGACTACTCCGGCCGTTCCGTTATCGTGGTTGGACCGAAACTGCGCCTGCACGAATGCGGCCTGCCGAAGAAAATGGCACTGGAATTATTCAAGCCCTTTATCTTCAGTAAGTTGCAGCGCCGCGGCATGGCGGCCACCATAAAGGCGGCCAAGAAACTGGTTGAAGCGGAGCGTACCGAGGTATGGGATATCCTCTCAGAGGTTATCCGTGAACACCCGGTGATGCTGAACCGCGCACCCACGCTGCACAGGTTGGGCATCCAGGCTTTCGAGCCGGTTCTTATCGAAGGCAAGGCGATCCAGTTGCATCCGCTGGTTTGCACCGCGTTCAACGCCGACTTCGATGGGGACCAAATGGCCGTTCACGTGCCGTTGTCAGTCGAAGCGCAGCTGGAAGCGCGCGCATTGATGATGTCGACCAACAACATCCTTTCACCGGCTAACGGCGAACCGATTATTGTTCCGACACAGGACGTCGTGCTTGGTCTGTACTACATGACCCGGCAGCTGGAAGGCGCCCGGGGTCAGGGTATGTTCTTCAGCGACATTGACGAAGTGCATCGTGCCTTTGAGAACAAGGTCATTGATCTGCATGCACAGATCAAGGTGAGGATCGACGAAACCATCATTTCGGAGCACGGAGAGGAGCGCCACGAGACCAACCTGGTGGATACCACGGTTGGGCGCGCGCTGCTGGCTGAGATCCGTCCGTCCGGCATGCCTTTCCATCTGCTGAACGAAACGCTGAAGAAAAAGCAGATTTCCGGGCTGATCAACTCCTGCTACCGCCGCCTCGGATTGAAGAAGAGCGTAGTGTTTGCGGACAAGTTGATGTACACCGGGTTCCACTATGCCACCCAGGCGGGCGTTTCGATCGGCATCGATGACCTGATGGTTCCGGACGAGAAGAAAGTAATTCTGGAAGACGCAGAAGCAGAAGTCGTGGAAATCCAGAACCAGTACATTTCAGGTCTGGTTACATCCGGCGAACGCTATAACAAAGTGGTAGATATCTGGTCGCGTACCAATGAGCAGGTTGCCCGGGCGATGATGAAGCGCATGGGTAAGAGCTTCGTCAAAAACGCCGCTGGTGAAGAAATCGAACAGGATTCAATGAACTCCATCTTTATCATGGCCGATTCCGGTGCCCGAGGCTCCGCCGCACAGATCCGTCAGTTGGCCGGTATGCGTGGCCTGATGGCCAAACCGGATGGCTCGATCATCGAAACGCCGATTACGGCAAACTTTCGTGAAGGTCTTGATGTTCTGCAGTACTTTATTTCCACTCATGGTGCGCGTAAAGGCCTGGCCGATACCGCCCTGAAAACTGCTAACTCGGGTTACCTGACCCGTCGACTGGTAGACGTTGCACAGGATCTGGTTATTACCGAGGTTGACTGCAACACGGAAAACGGCGTTACGATGACACCCATCGTAGAGGGCGGCGACGTGGTTGAGCCACTGAGCGAGCGCGTTCTGGGCCGGATGGTTGCAGAAGACGTCTTCAAGCCCGGAACGGACGAGGTCATCTGTCCGCGTAACACATTGCTCGACGAGCAGTTGGTTGCAGAACTGGAAGAAGCCGGTGTGGATCGCATGTATGTGCGTTCAACCATTACCTGCGAAACCCGTCATGGTGTCTGTGCGTCCTGCTACGGGCGTGACCTGGCAAGAGGCCATATCGTAAATATTGGTGAGGCGGTTGGTGTCATTGCTGCCCAGTCGATTGGTGAGCCGGGTACCCAGCTGACCATGCGTACGTTCCATATCGGTGGTGCGGCGTCAAGGGCGGCAGCAGTCGATCACATCCAGGTCAAATCAAGCGGCCGGGTGCGTTTGCATAACATGAAGACGGTTGAAAACGTCGACAAGAAACTGGTCGCTGTATCTCGTTCCGGTGAGTTGTCGGTGATTGATAACCATGGTCGTGAACGCGAACGTTACAAAGTGCCTTACGGTGCGATCATCTCGGTTCGTGATGAGGAGAAGATTACCGCCGGTGATGTCACTGCGACCTGGGATCCGCACACCCATCCGATCGTTACTGAAGTAGCAGGACAGGTTGGTTTCCATGAGTTCATCGATGGCGTGACCGTCAACGAGCACCTGGATGACATTACCGGCTTAACCAGCCTGATCGTCACGGATCCGAAGCAGCGCGGAAGCGCGGGTAAGGAAGTCCGGCCAATGATCAGCCTGACCGGCAAGGACGGCAAGGAGTTGTTCCTGGCCGGGACCGAAATCCCTGCACATTACTTCCTGCAGTCCGGTTCTATCGTTCAGATGCAGGACGGTCAGGATGTGAACGTGGGTGACGTGCTGGCACGTATCCCGCAGGAGTCTTCCAAGACCCGTGATATAACCGGTGGTTTGCCCCGCGTGGCCGACCTGTTCGAAGCACGAAAGCCGAAAGAGCCGTCTATCCTGGCGGAAGTCTCCGGTATCGTCAGCTTCGGCAAGGATACCAAGGGTAAACAGCGCCTGGTAATCACCAAGGATGATGGCGAAAACTACGAGGAACTGATTCCCAAGTGGCGCCACGTTATCGTGTTCGAAGGTGAGCGCGTTGAGAAGGGTGAGACCATTGTCGATGGTGAGCCTAATCCTCACGATATTCTGCGCCTGCTGGGTGTAGAAGCACTGGATGAATACCTGGTCAAGGAAATTCAGGATGTTTACCGCTTGCAGGGTGTGAAGATCAACGACAAGCACATCGAGGTAATCGTGCGGCAGATGCTGCGCAAAGCGGAGATCATGGACGGTGGCGATACCCGGCTGTTGCGCGGCGAGCAGCTCGACGTGGTCCGGGTACTGGAAGAAAATGCCATTGCCGACAAAGACGATGTGCGTCCTGCGGAGTACCAGCGTGTATTGCTGGGTATCACCAAGGCTTCCCTGGCTACCGAGTCGTTCATTTCCGCGGCCTCATTCCAGGAGACCACCCGCGTGTTGACCGAAGCAGCAGTTCGTGGAACAACGGATCACCTGCGAGGCCTGAAAGAAAACGTGATCGTGGGCCGACTGATTCCAGCAGGAACCGGCATGGCCTACCATTCGTCACGCAAGACGCAGGTCGAAGAAGAGACCGAGATCGATCTCGCAGCCCTGGCAACTGCCATCGCGCAGGAAGAGTACGCCAGCCTGGAAAGCGCCTCGGAAAAGGACAGCTAGACAGCAATAGCTATATCTACAGCCCAAAAGTTCCAGCCTCAAAGCTGGAACAGAGCAAGTAAAAATATCCGGTCAGTGCGGTTTTGCCGTCAGGCAAAGAAGCGCTGGCCGGATTTTTTTACGATTTCTTATAACGCATGTTGCAATCCTCTGAGGCCGATGGCATACTTGACCGGCTAACAGATGCAACCCCTTCCACAAGGAGGGCCGTGCGGCAAAAAGGCCGTTACGGAAAGCCGATGTCGCCGGCGCGTGGGCCGGACTCAACGGCGCCTAATCCCGCATTTTTTCAAAAGGGGGTTGGGCGTTTGGCATTATCTGAAGCGGGTGTTTTTACACCGAATTTGGTGGGCGGGGTGTTCTCGTCTGCCTTTTATTTGTCAGGACCAAAGGAAATTACTGGGGAAATTATGGCGACGATCAACCAACTCGTACGCAAGCCGCGCAAGGACAAAGCTGAAAAGAGCAATGTACCGGCGTTGGAAGGCTGCCCGCAGAAGCGTGGCGTATGCACCCGTGTTTACACGACGACACCTAAGAAGCCGAACTCTGCTCTTCGTAAAGTAGCGCGTGTTCGTTTGACCAATGGCTTCGAAGTCACCAGCTACATAGGTGGTGAAGGCCACAACCTCCAGGAACATAGCGTGGTCCTGATCAGGGGTGGTCGTGTAAAAGACCTTCCGGGTGTTCGCTATCACACCGTACGTGGAAGTCTCGATACGGCCGGGGTAAGCGATCGCCGGCAGGGTCGTTCGAAATATGGCGCCAAGCGGCCCAAAAATTAATTTTCACTGACGAAGCAAATTAACGGAACGCGAATATGTCCAGAAAGCACTCCAATTTCACACGAGAGATTCTGCCTGATCCCAAGTTCGGCAGTGAGATGATCACCCGTTTCATCAACATGGTGATGACCAGCGGCAAGAAATCCGTAGCCGAGAAAATCGTCTATGGCGCCATTGATACCATCAGCGACAAGAACAAGACTGCTGATGCTATCGAGCTGGTTGAAAAGGCTCTCGAGCACGTCAGCCCGATGGTCGAAGTTAAATCACGCCGGGTTGGTGGTGCCACCTACCAGGTGCCGGTCGAAGTTCGTCCGAAGCGTCGCCAGACACTGGCCATGCGCTGGATTATCGAAGCGGCCCGTAAGCGTGGAGAAAAGAGCATGCCCAACCGGCTGGCAGGTGAACTGCTGGATGCCGTTGAGCAGCGCGGCACTGCCGTGAAGAAGCGTGAAGACACGCACCGCATGGCCGAGGCCAACAAGGCGTTTGCGCATTACCGCTGGTAATCGCTGCCTTTATTAACAGAATTTATCGAGGTTAAGACAGTGCCCCGTACAACACCCATTGATCGGTATCGCAATATTGGCATCATGGCTCATATTGATGCCGGTAAAACGACGACCACTGAGCGCGTGCTTTTCTACACCGGTGTATCACACAAAATCGGTGAAGTTCATGATGGCAATGCCACCATGGACTGGATGGAGCAGGAGCAGGAGCGTGGCATCACGATCACCTCTGCCGCTACCACCTGTTTCTGGAGTGGTATGGATAAGCAGTTTGCCGAGCACCGCATCAATATTATTGACACTCCGGGCCACGTTGACTTCACCATCGAAGTAGAGCGTTCGTTGCGTGTGCTTGATGGCACGGTCGCTGTGTTCTGTGCTGTGGGTGGTGTTCAGCCCCAGTCAGAAACGGTCTGGCGCCAGGCGGCACGTTATGGTGTTCCGCGCGTGGCGTTCGTTAACAAGATGGATCGCACGGGCGCTGACTTTGTGCGCGTCGTAGAGCAGATCAAAGACCGCCTGGGTGCGCGCGCCGTTCCTATTCAGTTACCGATTGGTGCTGAAGAAGATTTTGAAGGCATCGTCGACCTGGTTCGCATGCAGGCTATCTATTGGAATCCTGAAGATCAGGGCGTGACTTACGATGCCCGCGAAATTCCGGAAGCGATGAAGGCGGAAGCCGAAGCGGCTCGTGAATTCATGGTCGAGTCTGCTGCAGAAGGCACTGAAGAGCTGATGGAGCTTTACCTCGAAGATGGTGAGTTGTCAGAAGCCCAGATTATTGAAGGTTTGCGTGCCGGCACCCTGGCCAATGAAATCGTTCCCTGCCTGTGTGGCACCGCGTTCAAGAACAAGGGTGTGCAGGCGCTGCTGGACAAGGTTGTCGAGTTGATGCCCTCGCCGCTGGATGTTCCCGCGATCAGGGGCATTAATGAAGATGAAACAGAAGGCGAGCGCAAAAGCTCGGATGACGAGCCGTTTTCAGCACTGGCTTTCAAGATTGCCACTGACCCGTTTGTTGGAACGCTGACGTTCTTCCGTGTCTATTCCGGTGTGTCTGCATTCCGGCGACACGATCTACAACCCGGTGAAGGGAAAGAAAGAGCGTGTTGGCCGTATTCTGCAGATGCATTCCAATACCCGCGAAGAAATCAAGGAAGTGCGGGCGGGTGATATTGCGGCTGCCGTTGGTCTGAAAGACATGACGACCGGTGACACGCTGTGTGCCCTCAAGGATCCTCATCACGCTGGAGCGTATGGAGTTTCCCGGAACCGGTAATTTCCGTAGCTGTTGAGCCGAAAACCAAGGCCGACCAGGAAAAGATGGGTATTGCACTGAGCAAGCTGGCCCAGGAAGATCCTTCCTTTCGTGTACACACGGACGAAGAGTCCGGCCAGACCATCATTTCCGGCATGGGTGAGTTGCACCTGGACATCATCGTTGACCGCATGAAGCGCGAGTTCAAGGTCGAGGCCAACGTAGGTCGTCCGCAGGTGGCTTACCGCGAAACCATTCGCAAAGCTGTCGAGGCAGAAGGCAAGTTCGTTCGCCAGTCCGGCGGTCGCGGTCAGTACGGCCACGTCAAGATCAAGCTTGAGCCAATGGAGCAGGGCGGCGGTTACGAATTTGAAAATGCCATCGTTGGTGGTGTGGTTCCGCGTGAATACATCAACTCGGTTGATAAAGGTATCCAGGAGCAGGTTGGCAACGGTGTAATTGCCGGTTACCCGATGGTTGACGTCAAGGTGACCCTGTTCGACGGCTCTTACCATGAGGTCGATTCTACTGAAATGGCCTTTAAGGTTGCCGGTTCAATGGCATTCAAGAACGCGGCCGTTATCGCTAACCCGGTACTGCTCGAGCCGATGATGAAAGTAGAAGTTGTTACGCCCGAAGATTACATGGGTGACGTTATGGGCGATCTGAATCGTCGCCGCGGAATTGTGCAGGGTATGGAAGACAGTCCGGCAGGCAAGATGATTAATGCGCACGTGCCGTTGTCAGAAATGTTCGGTTATGCAACGGATCTGCGGTCTCAGACCCAGGGCCGTGCGACCTACACGATGGAATTCGACCACTACGCCGAAGCGCCGGCGAGTGTTGCCGAAGAAATTATCAAGAAAACCGCCTGATCCGAAAGGTTCAGTGTCAGGCAGATTTAAGAGGATTGATCGATGTCCAAAGAAAAGTTTGAACGTACAAAGCCCCACGTAAACGTGGGAACGATTGGTCACGTGGATCACGGTAAGACGACGTTGACGGCGGCGATGACGAAGGTCTGTGCTGAAGCGCGCGGCGGTGAAGTGAAGGCATTTGATCAGATCGATAATGCGCCTGAAGAGCGTGAACGCGGAATCACGATTGCCACGGCTCACGTGGAATACGAGTCTGACAAGCGTCATTACGCGCACGTCGATTGCCCGGGTCACGCGGATTATGTGAAGAACATGATCACGGGTGCGGCGCAGATGGACGGAGCGATCCTGGTGGTATCAGCGGCTGACGGCCCGATGCCGCAGACGCGTGAGCACATTCTGCTGGCCCGTCAGGTAGGTGTTCCGTACATCCTGGTGTACATGAACAAAGCCGACATGGTGGATGACGAAGAGTTGCTGGAGCTGGTTGAGATGGAAATTCGTGAGCTGTTGAGCTCGTACGATTTCCCGGGTGACGACACCCCGATCATCACGGGTTCTGCACTCAAGGCGCTGGAAGGCGATGATTCAGAGATTGGTATTCAGTCAATATTGAAGCTGATCGACGAGATGGATGAGTACATTCCGCAGCCGGAACGTGACACGGACAAGCCTTTTCTGTTGCCGATCGAGGACGTGTTCTCGATTTCAGGCCGCGGCACGGTGGTAACCGGACGAGTAGAGCGTGGCATTGTCAAGGTAGGCGAGGAAGTCGAGATTGTCGGCATTCACGCGACCACCAAGACGGTATGCACGGGTGTTGAGATGTTCCGCAAGTTGCTGGACGAAGGTCGTGCGGGCGACAACGTAGGTGTGTTGCTGCGTGGCACCAAGCGTGACGAAGTGGAGCGTGGCCAGGTACTGGCGCATCCGGGCACGATCAACCCGCACACCAAGTTCGAGGCTGAGGTGTACATCCTGTCGAAAGACGAGGGTGGACGTCATACGCCGTTCTTCAAGGGCTATCGTCCGCAGTTTTACTTCCGTACGACGGACGTAACGGGTGCGTGTGAGTTGCCGGAAGGTGTTGAGATGGTGATGCCGGGTGACAACGTGCAGATGCAGGTTGAGCTGATTGCACCGATCGCGATGGAAGAAGGTCTGCGTTTCGCGATTCGCGAAGGCGGCCGTACCGTCGGCGCCGGCGTTGTAGCCAAGATTCACGAATAATTGATTCACGAGTTATACGAGCAAAGCGAGTAGCAAAATGGCAGAGCAGAGAATCCGCATCCGGCTGAAAGCATTCGATCATCGTTTGATCGACCGTTCAGCATCTGAAATCGTGGAAACCGCGAAGCGGACAGGTGCGCAGGTGCTGGGCCCCATTCCCTTGCCCACGAGAATCGAGCGGCACACCGTGTTGACCTCGCCTCACGTGAACAAGGACGCACGTGACCAGTACGAAACCCGTACTCACAAGCGTTTGATGGATATCGTGGATCCCAACGACAAGACAGTGGATGCATTGATGAAGCTGGACCTTGCGGCGGGCGTAGACGTACAGATCAAACTGTACTGATTACCCGGCCATAACGGACATAAGGCAGAGCAATGAAGATTGGATTAATAGGACGCAAACGGGGAATGACCCGTGTTTTCACCGAGGAAGGCAATAGCATTCCCGTGACGGTGATCGAAGTCGACCCGAACCGCGTGACGCAGGTAAAGAACGAGGAAGCCGATGGTTACCGTTCAATCCAGGTCACGATTGGCACACGCCGCGCAAACCTGGTGAACAAGCCGGTTGCCGGTCACTACGCCAAGGCCGGAGTTGAAGCGGGCGAAGGCCTGTGGGAACTGCGTTTGCCGGAAGGCGAGGAAGTGGAAGCCGGTTCTGAGCTGAACGTGGAAATGTTTGAAGCGGGTGAGTTGGTCGATGTGACCGGCACCAGCAAAGGTAAAGGCTTTGCCGGTACCGTCAAGCGCCACAACTTCAGTATGCAGGATGCGACGCACGGTAACTCGCTGGCGCATCGGGCCCCGGGCTCGATTGGACAGTGCCAGACCCCCGGCCGCGTTTTCAAAGGTAAGAAAATGGCAGGCCACATGGGTGACGCACGGGTAACGACGCAGAACCTCGAAGTAGTTCGCGTTGATGCAGAGCGAAACTTGCTCCTGATCAAGGGTGCGGTCCCCGGTGCTGCCGGCGGTGCCGTGATGGTTCGTCCTTCTGTGAAGGCGTTTCAGTAAGGTTTGATGGAGAAATGACCATGCAACTCACAGTAGCAGGCGGCAAAGACATCAAGGTGTCTGAAGCAACGTTCGGTCGGGACTTTTCCGAGGCGTTGGTTCACCAGGTCGTCACAGCCTATCTCGCAGGCGGGCGCGCCGGAACCAAGGCTCAGAAAAATCGTTCGGCAGCCAGAGGCGGCGGCAAGAAGCCCTGGCGCCAGAAGGGCACCGGCCGTGCACGTGCCGGTACCATCCGTAGCCCAATTTGGCGCGGTGGTGGCAGGACCTTCGCGGCGACCCCGCGGGATCACTCGCAAAAGGTTAACAAGAAAATGTATCGCGGTGCGATGCAGGCGATTCTTTCGGAACTCGTGCGCCAGGAGCGCCTGGTGGTCGTCGATTCGTTCGACGTCAGCGAGCCGAAAACCAGCGCTCTGTTAGGTAAGCTGTCCGAGCTTGGTTTCGAAACAGGCCTGATTGTCACCAACGAGCTGGATGAGAACGTGTACCTGGCTTCCCGCAATGTTCCGGGCGTCTACACGCTGGATACTTCCAGCATCGATCCGGTAAGCCTGGTGGCTGCCGACAAAGTGATCATGACTGTTGAAGCAGTCGAGAAGATCCAGGAGTGGCTGGGATGAGCAACGATCGTTTATACCAGGTATTGCTTTCACCGCGCGTCACTGAAAAGACGACGTTCGTGGGAGAAGAGAGTAACCAGTACGTTTTCCACGTAGTCAATGACGCCAGCAAAGCTGAAGTCAAAGGCGCGGTGGAACTGCTATTCGACGTCAAATGTTGAATCAGTACGTGTGGTCAACGTCAAAGGTAAAACCAAGTCTTTTCGTCAGCGTCCCGGTAAGCGCAGCGATTGGAAAAAGGCATATGTTCGCGTTCAGGAAGGTCAGGTCATCGACTTCCTGGGCGGGGAATCAGTTTAAGGAATAGTCATGGCAATTGTTAAGGCAAAACCAACATCGCCAGGACGCCGAGGTGTCGTTCAGGTCAAGCATCCACACCTGCACAAAGGTGCGCCGTTTGCTGGCCTGCTGGAGAAAAAATCCAAAACCGGTGGTCGTAACAACACCGGCAGGATTACCACTCGCCATCGTGGTGGCGGGCACAAACAACACTATCGCGTCATCGATTTCAAGCGCGACAAGGACGGAATCATCGGGCGTGTAGAGCGCATCGAGTATGATCCCAACCGCACCGCACATATCGCCCTGGTGCTTTACGCGGACGGTGAACGCCGTTATATTATCGCGCCGAAGGGACTTCGGTCCGGCGACCAGGTTGTCAGTGGACGTGAAGCTGCGATCAAACCCGGTAACTGCCTGCCGTTGCGTAACATTCCGATGGGCTCAGTTGTTCATTGTGTGGAAATGAAGCCTGGCAAAGGCGCACAGATTGCGCGTAGCGCCGGTGCTGCGGTCCAGTTGATCGCACGCGAAGGTCAGTACGCAACGCTGAGGCTTCGCTCCGGCGAAATGCGCAAAGTGCCTTCCCGTTGCCGCGCAACCATCGGTGAAGTTTCGAACTCGGAACACAATCTCGAGAAGCTGGGTAAAGCCGGCGCCAGTCGCTGGAGGGGTGTACGCCCGACCGTACGTGGTGTCGCGATGAACCCGGTAGACCATCCGCACGGTGGTGGTGAAGGGCGCACGTCCGGTGGACGTCACCCGGTAACGCCCTGGGGTGTCCCGACCAAGGGATACAAAACCCGCAAGAACAGAACTACGGACAAGTTTATTGTTCGTAAGCGTTCAGGCAAATAACAGGTACAGCTATGCCACGTTCGATTAAAAAAGGACCGTTCGTTGATCACCACCTGATGAAAAAGGTGACCGATTCTGTAGCAACGAACAACAAGCGACCAATTAAGACCTGGTCACGCCGTTCCATGATCCTGCCGGATATGGTGGGTTTGACCATTGCCGTCCATAACGGACGCCAGCATGTTCCGATCCTGATCAGTGATCAGATGATTGGCCACAAGCTGGGTGAATTCGCGGCAACCCGGACCTTCAGGGGTCACTCGGGCGACCGCAAAACGAAGTAGGTGTTGTCATGCAAGCGACTGCAAAATTAAGAAATGCGCGCATTTCAGCGCAAAAAGTACGCCTGGTAGCTGACCAGGTTCGGGGTATGCCGGTTGAAAAAGCCGAGCAGCTTCTGGCCTTCAGCACCAAGAAAGCGGCGCACATCGTCAAGAAGGTTCTGCTTTCTGCGATTGCCAATGCGGAGCACAACGAAGGCGCCGACATCGATGAGCTGAAAGTCAGCACGATCATGGTTGACGAAGGTCCTACGTTCAAGCGCGGTCGCGCCCGTGCCAAGGGTCGTGGAACTCGAATTCTAAAACGGAACAGTCACATTACCGTGACCGTCGCCGACGAAAATACGGGACAAGCATAATGGGTCAGAAGGTACATCCAATCGGATTTCGCCTGGGTATCGCCAAGGACTGGAATTCAACCTGGTTCGCTGAAAAAGGCGATTACGCAGAGCTATTGAACTCTGATCTTGAAGGTTCGCGAATATCTGCAGAAGCGACTCGCCCAGGCAGCGGTGAGCAGGATCCAGATCGAGCGTCCGGCCAAATCTGCCCGTATCACAATTCATACGGCACGTCCGGGTATCGTGATCGGCAAGAAAGGCGAAGACATCGAACGCCTGCGACGCGACGTCAGCCAGATGATGGGTGTTCCGACACACATCACGGTGCAGGAGATTCGCAAGCCGGAACTGGACGCGCAGCTGGTTGCCGAGGGCATTGCCCAGCAGCTGGAACGCCGAATCATGTTCCGCCGCGCAATGAAGCGTGCTGTTGGCAACTCAATGCGCCTGGGCGCACTGGGTATCAAGGTCTGCGTTGGCGGCCGCCTGAATGGCGCTGATATCGCACGCAGTGAATGGTACCGCGAAGGCCGAGTGCCTCTGCATACTCTGCGTGCCGACGTGGATTACGGTTTTGTCGAAGCGCAAACCACATACGGTGTCCTTGGTGTAAAGGTCTGGATCTACAAGGGTGAAGTTTTCAACCTGTATGGAACAGACGGTGAGAACAAGCGCAACCAAACGGTCGCGAGCTAGGAGATAGAGTAATGCTGCAGCCAAAGCGAACAAAATTCAGAAAGCAGCAGAAAGGCCGCAACCGTGGTCTGGCGCAGGTGGGTAACCGCGTCAGTTTCGGCGAGTACGGCCTGAAGGCGACGACCCGCGGATTCATTACCGCGCGTCAGATCGAAGCTGCCCGACGCGCGATTACGCGCTATGTAAAACGTGGTGGAAAGCTGTGGATTCGTGTCTTCCCGGACAAGCCGATTACCAAGAAGCCGGTCGAAGTCCGCATGGGTAAAGGTAAGGGTAACGTTGAGTACTGGGTGGCCCCGATTCAGCCTGGTCGCGTGTTGTATGAAATCCAGGGTGTCAGCGAAGAGCAGGCCCGGGAAGCATTTCGACTTGCGTCTGCCAAGCTGGCGGTCGGCACCGCCTTTGTTAAGAGGTCTGTGCTGTGATGAACGCGCAAGATATGAGAGAAAAAAATGAAATTGAACTCCGTGAAGAGCTTTCGGGCCTTTTGCGGGAACAGTTCAACCTGAGAATGCAGCGCGGAATTGGCCAGTTGGCCACACCACATGAACTTCGCCGCGTACGGCGGGATATCGCTCGCATCAAAACGGTTTTGAACGAGAAAAAGAAGGGTAGTGAAGCATCATGAGCACGACCGAAACAGTAAAACGCACGAAGATGGGTCGCGTCACCAGCAACAAGGCGGACAAGACCGTCACCGTGATGCTGGAACGCCAGGTTAAGCACCCGCTGTATGGCAAGTACATCAAGCGGTCCACGAAAGTGCATGCGCATGACGAAGAGAACAGCTGCGGCGAAGGCGACCTGGTGAAGATCTCAGAATGTCGTCCGCTGTCGAAGACCAAGAGCTGGCGTGTAGTAGAAATTTTGGAGCGCGCCAAGTAAGGCCGCGGCCTGACGTAGAGCGTAGCAGAGGACATCAACGATGATTCAGATGCAAAGCATGCTTTCAGCCGCCGACAACAGCGGCGCGCGCCGGGTTCAGTGCATTAAGGTACTGGGTGGTTCGAAGCGCCGTTATGCGCGGATTGGTGACGTGATCAAGGTCACGGTCAAAGAAGCCATCCCGCGTGGCAAGGTTAAGAAAGGTGAAGTTTATAACGCCGTGGTCGTAAGGACCCGTTCTGGCGTGCGCAGAGGCGATGGTTCGCTGATCCGTTTTGACGGAAACGCAGCTGTACTGCTCGACGCCAAGCACGAGCCCATTGGCACCCGTATTTTTGGCCCGGTGACCCGCGAATTGCGTTCCGAGCGGTTCATGAAAATCGTCTCGCTGGCGCCAGAAGTGCTGTAGGCGGGGAGAACAGGAAAATGAAACGAATTCATAAAGGTGACGAAGTCATCGTAACCACCGGCCGCAGTAAGGGCCAGCGAGGCCACGTTTTGCGTGTCGTCAGCGACAGCAAGCTGTTGGTCGAAAACGTAAACATGGTGAAAAAGCACCAGAAGCCAAACCCAGCGATGAACCAGGCTGGCGGAATCGTGGAGAAGGAATCACCGATTCACGTTTCTAATGTCGCCCTGTATAACCCGGGAACCGGCAAAGGTGACCGTGTGTCATTCAAGACCCTGGATGACGGCCGCAAGGTGCGTATTTTCAATTCCACCGGCGAAGCAGTGGATATTTAAGGATCGTCAGATGTCCAGACTACAGACATATTACAAAGAGACCGTGGTGCCGCAGCTGCTAGAAAGAGTTCAGCTACGACAACGTCATGGAAGTGCCCAAGATCACCAAGATCACCCTGAACATGGGTGTAGGTGAAGCCGTGACCGACAAGAAGGTCATGGTTCGCGCCGTGGGTGATATGACCGCGATCGCCGGTCAGAAGCCGATCGTCAACCTGGCACGCAGGTCAGTCGCAAGTTTCAAGATTCGCGACGGATGGCCGGTTGGCTGCAAAGTCACGCTGCGCCGGGAACGGATGTATGAATTCCTGGATCGCCTGGTGAACGTGGCTATTCCGCGTATTCGCGATTTCCGTGGCCTGAACCGAAAGTCTTTTGATGGCCGTGGCAACTACAGCATGGGCGTCAAGGAACAGATCATGTTCCCTGAAGTTGACTACGATCAAATCGACGTTATCCGTGGAATGGACATCACCATCACCACGACTGCGAAGAATGATCAGGAAGCGATGGCGCTGCTGCAGGCGTTCAACTTTCCGTTTAAAGAGAAATAAGCGAAGGAATCACGATGGCAAAAGTATCCATGATCAATCGCGAGAAGCGCCGTACCAAACTGGTGGCAAAGTACGCCAAAAAGCGGGCCGAGCTCAAAGCGATCATTATTAATCCGGACGTAGTTTTGAAGAACAGCAGGACGCGATGTTCCGGCTGCAGAAACTGCCCCGTGATTCAAGCCCGGTTCGCCAGCGTAATCGCTGTGCCATATCCGGTCGTCCACGCGGTTTCTACCGGAAATTTGGACTGGGCCGTAACAAATTGCGTGAAGCCGCGATGCGCGGTGACGTACCGGGCCTGCGTAAGGCCAGCTGGTAAAGAGGAAGATATCATGAGCATGAGCGACCCGATTTCGGACATGCTGACACGTATTCGCAACGCCCAGGCGGTGCAGAAGACGACAGTTAACATACCCGCTTCCAAAGTGAAGACGGGTATTGCCAAAGTCCTGAAGGACGAAGGCTACATCACTGATTTCCGGGACATCGAAGTTGACGGTAAGCCCGACGCTCGAAGTCACGCTTGCGCTATATGCAGGGCAGGGGCGTGATTGAAACACTGAAACGCGCCAGTCGTCCCGGTCTGCGTCTGTATCGCGGCAAGGACGAATTGCCGAAGATCCTGAATGGCCTGGGCATCGCGGTGATCAGCACATCGAGAGGCATCATGACCGACGCAGCCGCACGTGCTGCCGGTCAGGGTGGTGAAATCCTGTGCATCGTGACGTGATGACGGACAGGATTGGGAGAAAAACATGTCACGTATAGCAAAAGCCCCGATCGAATTGCCCTCCGGTGTTGAACTGAACATCAAAGATGGCGCGGTCAATGTAAAGGGCCCGAAGGGAAACCTGGAATTATTGCTGCATCCTGCGATCAGCCTGGAGCAGGAAGACAACACTTATGTTGTGAAGCCCGCCGAAAAGGCGAACATCCCGATGGCTGGAACATTCCGGTCTTTGGTAAACAACATGGTTGTTGGTGTTTCCGATGGGTTCGAGAAGAAGCTGACCCTGGTTGGCGTGGGTTACCGTGCACAGGTCCAGGGACCAAAGCTGACGCTGGCGCTGGGTTTTTCACACCCGGTTGAATACGCAGCACCCGAAGGCATCACCATCGAGGTGCCGAGCTCAGACCGAAATTGTGATCAAAGGCTGTGACAAACAGCGGGTTGGCCAGGTAGCTTCTGAAATTCGGGCGTTCCGTCCGCCGGAGCCCTACAAGGGTAAAGGTGTTCGTTACTCAGACGAACGTGTGATTCGGAAAGAAGCCAAGAAAGCTTAAGAAATCGAGGAATTAGAGATGGACAAGAAAAAAGCAGCACGTTTGCGCAGAGCGAAAAAAGCCCGCGCGCACATCCGTCGCCTCGGCAAGCCCCGGCTGACCATTTTCCGCAGTGGCCGGCACATCTATGCCCAGGTCATCAGCTCGGAAGACGGCAAGGTCATTGCGGCTGCATCAACGCTGCAGAAAGACGTATCAGCTGATCTGAAAGGCACCAACAACAAGGAGGCCGCGGCCGCGGTCGGCAAGGCAGTGGCTGAGAGGGCTGTTAAAGCCGGAGTAAAAGAAGTTGCATTTGATCGTTCCGGCTACCGCTATCACGGTCGCGTCAAGGAACTGGCGGATGCAGCACGTGAAGTTGGTTTGGACTTCTAACGAGGCTTAATCGAATTCGGGGCAGGATCTGACCCGTAGAGACAGGTAAGAATCATGGCGAATATGGAAAAAGACACAGGCGACGGCCTGCTTGAAAAACTGGTAGCTGTCAATCGTGTGGCCAAAGTGGTCAAGGGTGGCCGGATCTTCGGTTTCACCGCTCTGAGCGTGGTCGGCGACGGCAACGGCAAAATCGGTTTCGGTTACGGCAAGGCGCGTGAAGTGCCCGTGGCCATTCAGAAATCAATGGAAAAGGCCCGTCGTAACATGGTCACCGTTTCCCTGCGCGAAGGAACCCTGTGGCATGCGGTTAAGAGCAGCCATGCGGGTTCACGCATTTACATGCAGCCGGCCTCTGAAGGTACCGGCGTCATTGCGGGTGGCGCCATGCGTGCTGTATCTGGAAACCGTTGGTGTGCGTAACGTACTGGCCAAGAGTGTCGGGTCTAACAACCCGATCAACCTGGTTCGCGCAACCATCAAAGGTCTGCAGTCAATGCAGAGTCCGGATTCTGTCGCAATCAAACGCGGCAAGTCGGTTGATGAAATCATGGCAAACGTCGGGTAAAGACTAATGGCTAAAAAGAAACAGATAAAAGTAACGCTGGTCCGTTCTCCGATCGGCTTTCAGCCGAAACACCGGGAATGTGTCCGTGGACTGGGCCTCAAGCGCATGCACCATACGGTCGTGCTTGAAGATACGCCGTCCATCCGCGGCATGGTCAACAAAATTAATTACATGGTACGAGTGGAGGAAGCCTGAAGCCTTTAACGGCCAGGTGAATCTGCGAACCGCAAATTTATAATTATTTGGGAAAGTACTGACATGAAACTGAATGAACTCAGCCCTGCAGAGGGCAGCAAAAAAGACCGCAAACGCGTTGGACGTGGAATCGGTTCCGGCTCTCGGTAAAACCGCCGGCCGCGGACATAAGGGACAGAAATCCCGTTCCGGTGGTTTTCACAAGGTAGGCTTCGAAGGCGGTCAGATGCCGTTGCAACGCCGTTTGCCGAAACGCGGCTTCGCTTCACGCACTGCGCGTTATAACGACGAAGTTCGCCTGTACCAGCTCCAGGTCATGAAGGTTGACGTGATTGATCTCGAAACGCTGAAGGCTGAGAAAATCGTTGGCCATGACACCAAGAAAGTTAAAATCATTAACACCGGCGAACTTGACCGTGCAATCACCGTCAAGGGACTCGAACGTCACCAAGGGTGCAAAGGCAGCCATTGAAGCAGCCGGAGGCAAGGTAGAGTAATGTCACGTTCCCCGTCACAAATGGCGGAAACGCTGGGTGGTCTGGGTCGTTTGACCGAGCTGCGTCAGCGTTTGCTGTTCGTCGTCGCGGCGTTGATTATCTACCGCATCGGCACGTTCATTCCCGTTCCGGGCGTTAATCCGCAGGCCTTGCTGCAGTTCATGAACTCACAGCAAGGCACGATCGTAGACGTGTTCAACCTGTTCACCGGTGGCGCACTGGAGCGGTTTTCGCTGTTTGCACTGGGTGTCATGCCGTATATCTCGGCATCGATCATCATGCAGTTGATGAGCAGCGCGATTCCGCAATTAGCGCAACTCAAGAAAGAAGGCTCAACCGGGCGCCAGAAGATCACGCAGTACACGCGTAACTTCACGGTGATCCTTGCCGGCTGTTCAGGCCGGTGGTGTGGCTTTCGCATTGCAGGGACAGACGGCTGTCGTTCTGCAGCCCGGTTTTGGATTTCTGTTTACGGCGATGGTTACCCTGACCGCCGGCACCGTGTTCCTGATGTGGCTGGGTGAGCAGATTACCGAACGCGGCGTGGGCAACGGTATTTCACTGATCATCTTTGCCGGTATTGTGGCAGGCCTGCCGCGTGCAGTGGCTGGCACGCTTGAACTGGTGAATACCGGTCAGCTGAGTATTCCGGCAACTGTTGATCATCCTGGCGCTTATCCTTGGGGTGATCTACTTCATCGTTCGGGTTGAACGCGGGCAACGCAGGATTACGGTTAATTACGCACAGCGTCAGGGTCGCGTCGCGTACCAGAACCAGTCAACCCACTTGCCGTTGAAAGTGAATATGTCCGGTGTAATTCCTGCCATTTTCGCTTCCAGTATCGTGATCTTTCCGTCGACGCTGGCCACCTGGTTCAGTGGGTCAGAAGGGCTTTCCTGGCTGACCGACGTGTCAGCTGCGCTGACGCCGGGTAACCTTGCGTACACGATTCTGTTCTCAGGTCTGATCATTTTCTTCTGTTTCTTCTACACCGCCATGGTGTTCAATTCAAAGGAAACAGCGGACAACCTGAAGAAATCAGGTGCATTTATTCCAGGAATCCGCCCGGGTACGTCAAACAGCGGATTACATCGATTTCGTATTGACTCGGCTGACCATGGTCGGCTCGATCTACCTGGTTGCGGTTTGTCTGTTGCCGGATATATTCAGGGTGCTCTGGGCCGTACCGTTCTATTTTGGTGGTACGTCGGTACTGATCGTGGTCGTCGTGATCATGGACTTTATCGCACAGATCCAGGCGCACCTGATCTCGCATCAGTACGACAGCCTTATGAAGAAGGCGAATCTGAAATCCTATGGTCGTTCCGGAGTGGTTCGGCGGTAAGTTTGTTTAATTCCGCATGGGCGGGTAATGACGGGTTGCCTGATAGGGCCGGCCCGCTTGCTTGGGAGAAGAGAGATGAAAGTGCAGGCTTCAGTAAAAAAGATCTGCAGGAACTGCAAAATCGTTCGGCGCAAGGGCGTTTTGTTCGTTATTTGCAGTGAGAAAAAGCACAAGCAGCGACAGGGCTGACCAACTAATTGTAGCCGGCCTGAAAGTAATATAGATTTCAGGCTTTTACCGACACTTTGGATTAGATATAATGTGCTGTTCACATTTGCGGCATATAGCTGACAGGAGTTAACAACATGGCTCGTATTGCAGGAGTCAACATACCGGTTCAAAAGCACACATGGGTGGGCTTGACGCACATTTATGGGATCGGAAGAACCCGTGCTTACCAGATTTGCGAGACAGCCGGTGTTGCACCGGATACCAAGATTCGCGACCTGACGGAATCAGAAATCGAAGGCATTCGTACTCAGATTGGCAAGTTTCTGTCGAAGGTGACCTGCGCCGTGAAGTGGCAATGAACATCAAGCGTTTGATGGATCTCGGTTGTTACCGTGGACTGCGGCATCGTCGCGGCCTGCCGGTACGTGGTCAGCAAACGAAGACCAATGCGCGCACCCGTAAAGGTCCGCGTCGTCCGATTAAGCGTTAAGAAACGGAAAAATTATGGCTAAGCCTACCAAGAAAAAGAAGGTCAAAAAGACAGTCGTGGACGGAATCGCCCACGTGCATGCTTCCTTCAATAACACGATTATCACGATCACCGACCGGCAGGGTAATGCACTGTCCTGGGCCACTGCCGGTGGCGCAGGTTTTCGTGGTTCCAGGAAAAGTACACCTTTTGCTGCGCAGGTTGCTGCGGAAACTGCAGGTCGTGCCGCACTGGACTACGGCTTGAAAAACCTCGACGTGCGCGTCAAGGGTCCAGGGCCTGGTCGTGAATCTTCGGTCCGTGCACTGCACGCCGTGGGTTACAAAATTACCAACATCACTGACGTGACGCCGATTCCGCACAACGGATGCCGGCCTCCCAAAAAACGTCGCGTCTGAGCGGAGCATTACACAGAATGGCAAGATATATTGGACCAACCTGCAAACTGGCACGCCGTGAAGGCGTTGACCTGGAGCTGAAAAGCCCGGCCCGTGGACTGGAGTCCAAGTGCAAGCTGAACCAGCCTCCGGGACAACACGGTTCTTCACGTCGCATGCGTCTTGTCGGACTATGCTTTGCAGTTGCGTGAAAAGCAAAAAGTTCGCCGTATTTACGGTGTACTGGAACGTCAGTTCCGCAATTACTACAAAGCCGCTGCGCAACAGAAAGGTGCAACGGGTGAGAACCTGCTGCGTCTGCTGGAAAGCCGGCTGGATAACGTCGTTTACCGGATGGGTTTTGCCGTGACTCGTGCACAGGCCCGTCAGTTGGTGTCGCACAAGGCCATCACGGTGAACGGCCGAGGGTGTAAATATCCCTTCTTACCAGGTAAAACCTGAAGACGTGTTGCTATTCGCGAAAAAGCGAAGAACCAGCTGCGGGTCAAGGAAGCGATCACGCTGAGCCAGGAAATGGACCTCGTTCCGGCATGGGTCAATGTCGACACCACGAAAATGGAAGGCGTCTTCAAGGCTTATCCGGACCGTGACGAACTGTCTCCCGGCATCAACGAAAGCCTGATCGTGGAGCTCTACTCCAAGTAAAGAGCGGGTAAATCACACGATATACGATTTAGTGCTGCGGTGTTTTCCGCAGCGTTTGAAAGTTTCATCAGAATTACAGTCTACGAGGGCGATCCCTATGATGGGTGTTATTGATCAAATGCTGAAGCCCAGCTCGGTGGGTGTTGACGAAGTCAACCCGAACCGTGCCCGAATCACACTGGAACCACTGGAAAGAGGTTTCGGTCATACGCTGGGTAATGCACTGCGACGCGTTTTGCTGTCGTCGATTCCTGGCTGCGCCATTGTCGAAGTGGAAATGGACGGTGTTTTGCACGAATACACGGCCGTAGAAGGCCTGCAGGAAGACATCATCGAAGTGCTTTTGAACCTCAAGGGCATTGCACTTGTCATGCATGAGCGTGAAGAGGCTGTTCTGACTCTGAGTAAGTCAGGAGCCGGCGCAGTTACCGCCGGCGATATCCAGGTCGATCACACCGATCGAAGTGGTGAACCCGGACCACGTGATCTGTAACCTGACCCAGGACGGCAGCATCAACATGCGTCTGAAGGTTGAGCGGGGCGTGGGTTATCAGCCGGCAACGCAGCTGATCATCGGCGACCAGGAAAGCCGTCCGATTGGCCGCCTGCAGCTGGATGCTTCTTTCTGCCCGGTCAGAAAAGTCGCTTACTCGGTTGATGCGGCCCGTGTAGAACAGCGCACCAACCTGGACAAGCTGATTCTCGATATTGAAACCAACGGCACGATGGACTGTGAAGCTGCAGTCAAGCTGGCTGCAAATATCCTGGCTGACCAGCTGTCTGTGTTCGTTGACTTCAAAGCCCGTCAGGCGGTTGAAGTCGAAGAAAAAGAACAGGAAATCGATCCGGTACTGTTGCGCCCGATCGACGACCTGGAACTGACCGTACGGTCTGCAAACTGCCTGAAGGCAGAAAGCATTCTGTACATCGGCGACCTGGTTCAGCGCACCGAAGTTGAGTTGTTGAAAACGCCGAACCTCGGCAAGAAGTCACTGACGGAAATCAAGGACGTTTTTGCGTCGCACGACCTGTCACTGGGTATGAAATTGGAAAACTGGCCGCCTGAAAGCCTGGTTAGCGCCTGAGCCGCAGTACGATAGATAGACAAAGGACAAGACCATGCGTCACCAGAAATCCGGAAGAAAACTGAATCGAAACAGTTCGCACCGTAAGGCGATGTTTCGCAATATGGCCTCGTCGCTGATCGAACATGAAATCATCAAGACCACGGTTCCCAAAGCGAAAGAACTGCGTCGTGTGGCAGAACCTCTGATCACGTTGGCCAAAGAAGACAGCGTGGCGCATCGCCGCCAGGCTTTTGACCGCCTGCGCGATCGTGAAGTCGTCACCAAGCTGTTCAACGAACTGGGTCCGCGCTATGCCGACCGCCCGGGTGGTTACCTGCGTATCCTGAAATGCGGCTACCGTGCCGGTGACAAGCGCTCCGATGGCGTTACGTGGAATTGGTGGATCGTCCGACGTCGAGGAGGAGGTTGTTCGAGGCCGGAATAAGCCACAGCACCTGAATCGAGTTTCGAGAAAGCCCGGCATTGCCGGGCTTTTTTGTGATAAAAAACCCCGGGCAATGCCCGGGGTCATGTTCCCCTTACACAAGTTTGACTTCAGGAAATCAGTGTTAACGACGCCATCAGTATGTAGAGCATCCATCCTGCGACCGTCCAGCCTGCAAGCATGGTGAGGCTGGCTTTGAACAGGTTTTTCATTGCAGTTTTCATGGTGTGCTCCTCTGCATCCGTGCGTTGTGGCGCGCTCCCAGGCTATCCAATGCCTGATCTTTGCGCCTACTGATTACTCATCACTGTGAGTACCTATCGCTTGTCCCTCTTGTGTATGCCTGGCTATGCCTGGCGAGGTCGTTGCAAATTGCTTTCATTTGCAGGTGGCGATAATTCAGTAAGTACACCTGTAATAATGCAAATAACATGCCAATATAAAACAGCAGGATATAGTGTATTTAAAACAAAGGGATAGGATTTTAGTACGCCGCTTTGGTCGGTAGAAAAGAAGGGCTAACTTTCCAATTGTGTCCAAAAGGTGACAATAATTGTCTCTTTTCGTGGAAAAATTCGAATTGGGCTAGAGCCGACTACCCAACTGGTAGATCAGCAGTGCCCCAACATAGCCGATCGTCGTCATGTAGGTCCATGCGAAGACCGGCCAGCGCCAGCCATTGGTCTCACGCCGTATGGTGGCGATGGTGGCTGCACACTGCAGGCACCAGGCATAAAACAGCAACAGGCCAAGCACCATGGGAACGGTGAAGATGGGGCTGCCGTCCGGCCAGGAGGCTGATCTGAGCTTGGTGGTCAGACTGGCTTCCTCGGCTTCCTCACCGACCGCGTAAATCGTGCCCATGACGGCCACCACGACCTCGCGTGCCGGAAAGCCGGCAATGACCGCGGCCGACACCCGCCAGTCCCAGCCCAGAGGTCTGAAGACCGGCTCGATCAATTCGCCCGGCGCGTCCGAGATAGCTTTGGGCGAGCTGGTCTGCAGCCGCGGTGTTTTCAAGGCGCTTAATCTCGGTTGCCAGCGGTTCACCGGTCAACGTAGTTTGTGCCTGCCTAAGGTCTGCCTGCAGATCCGATCTGTATTTCGTCTGAACGCGGGAAATAGGCCAGGCCCCAGACAATGACCGCGACAACGAAAATAACGGTGCCGGCGCGTTTTAGAAAAATCCGGGCCCGATCCATTAGCTTGATCAGCACGGTTTGCAGATTTGGCCAGCGAAATTCCGGTAAAGCCAGCGCGAACTGCGGTTTTGGTCCCCTCAGGGCGGATCGCTTGAGTATCCAGGCTGTGGTCAGTCCGCCGATTATTCCCAGCAGATACAAGCCCAGCAACACCAGGCCCTGCAGATTAAACCAGCCGATGGAATGATCCGGCACGAAGGCCGCAATCAATAAGAGCATAAACCGGTAGGCGCGCCGAACAGGTCATGAACGGCGCCGCCAGGATTGTGGCGATGCGGTCGCGGCGGTTGGGAATAACCCGCGTCGCCATGATGGCGGGAACCGCACAGGCGAAACTGGACAACATCGGGATGACTGATTGGCCTGAGAGGCCAACGGTGCGCATGATGCGATCCATCAGGAAGGCTGCCCGGGCCAGGAAGCCGGAATCCTCCAGCACGATAATGAACAGGAACAGGATCAGGATCTGAGGCAGGAAGATCAGCACACTTCCGACCCCGGCGATCACGCCGTCCGCGATGAAGCTGGACAAGGCGCCTTCGGGAAGCAGCTTGCCGACCTGCCCGGCCAGCAGGGTGGCAGCCCAGGTCGATAGCCTCCATCAATGGTGTCGCCCAGGAAAAAACGGCCTGGAAGACCAGCGCCATCACCGCAAAAAACAGCAACGTAGCCGGCCATGGCCGGTTCAGCCAGCGCCAGCTGCTTGGCTCCAAAGCGTTTCATCACCGGTGCCTGGCGCTGCGCTTCGCGCAAGCACCTCGTTGACCCAGCGGTAACGATGCCTGGCTTCACAGGCCTGTGGTGGTTCATCGCCAAACAATTGATTTCTGTATGGCTTCGAAAGCTTTGCGCTGCCCTGTTGTTGTTGCAAAACACCCGCCCGCTTGCTTTCGGGGTGCAGCAAGGCCTGGATAACGTCGATCCGGGGCAGCGCATTGGCCGTATCGCCCATCAGTTGATCGGCGGTCTGGCTGAGTTCAGGCCAGGATTCGGGAATCGAAGGAGCCGGTGCGCTGTCGATCTGTTCTAAGCGCCTCTTTCAGTGCATCGAGACCGCGGCCGCTGGTTGCTACCAAGGGTAGATCGGAATGCCGCCCAGGTGGCGTTGCAGCACTTCGATCGAGATGTCGATGCCGCTGGCCGTTGCCACATCGGTCATGGTCATGGCCACCACCATCGGCAATTGCATTTCCATGAGCTGCTGCAGCAGGTAAAGGCCCTGGTACAGATGCGTGGCGTCAAGTACCACCAGCAAACCGTCTGGACGGGGTGTGCCTTCGATCCGGCCGAGCAACACATCGACCGCAATGCGCTCGTCGGTGGAAAAGCCACCCAGGCAATAGATTCCGGGCAGGTCAACCAGTTCCAGTGCGGTATTGCTTAACTGGACGGTTCCGGAGTGCTTCTCTACGGTGACGCCCGGGTAATTACCGGTTGTCTGGCGCAGGCCGGTCAGGCGGTTGAACAGGGTGCTCTTGCCCGAGTTGGGATTGCCTATGACGGCGATGGAGGCGGTTGCACGACGTCGTATGCCTATATCGCTGACCGGGATATAGGTCTCGTTGATTTCAGACATTCGATGCGATCGGGGAAATGCTGAAGCAGCCTGCCTGTTGTTTACGAATCGAAATAGCGGTGCCGTGCACGGTGACTTCCATTGGGTCTCCGCCGATCGCTGAATTCTCATACTGCACTTCGACACCTTCGATCAGGCCCAGCACCATCAGCCGAACGACGCCGGGCTGGCGGGCGTCTACTTTGTCGATACGGGCGGATTGTCCCGGGTGCAGTTCTTTGAGTGTCATGGCTCTGCTTCTAATTGAGAATGATTTTCATTTAGAGTGATTTTAGTGGAAAAATGCATGCCCGTATATAGACACAGATCAAGAAAAACGGTTTAAATCCATTGACCCCGTTTTAAGACCCGTATGCAGGCGTTGGGAACGAAATGATAGAGCCAGTGGTTGAGCGTTGGCGCGTCGATGATGGCCAGGTCAGCCTGGTATCCGGGTAGCAGAGAGCCGATACGGTCTTCGGCTGCAATGGCGCGGGCGGCCACGGTAGTTGCCCCGTTGAGCGCCTCCTGTGGCGTCATCTGCTGGTTCAGGCAGGCCAGGGTCATCGCCAGGGGCAGGTGAAAGCTGGGCGCAGAACCAGGGTTGAAATCAGTGGCTACAGCCACCGGAACGCCTGCCGAAAGCAGTTCCCTGGCCGGCATATAGGGTTCTCCCAGGTATAGAGACGCCAGCGGCAGGCTGACCGCGACCGTTCCACTATTTGCCAGGGCACTGATGCCTTCCGGGCTGATGTATTCCAGGTGCTCGGCAGAAACCGCGCCCATCTCAGCAGCCAGCAAGGCGCCACCTCCGTCGGACAGTTGGTCTGCGTGGACCTTGATCTTCAAGCCGTGAAAGGCAGCCGCGGTGAAAATTTCCCTCGCTTCTTCAATGCTGTATGCCCCGTGTTCGACAAAGGCGTCGCAAAAATCCGCCAGTCCCTCCCGCACGATCAAGGGGATCAATTCATCGCACAGCAGCCTGATATACCGTGTGCGGTTTTTCTGGTATTCCGGGGGCACGATATGAGCGCCGAGAAAAGTACTTACCAGGTCAACCTGGTGATCCTGGTTGAGCCGTCGGTAGACTTCCAGTTGTTTGAGCTCGTTGGCCATGTCCAGTCCATAGCCGCTCTTGCACTCCACCGTGGTCACGCCCAGTTCCAGAATCCCGTCCAGGACCGCTGATGCTTTGCGTCGCAGGCTGCCCGTGCTGGCGGCCCGGGTTGCAGACACCGTGCTGGAAATACCCCCTCCGGCAGCCGCGATCTCCTGGTAGGTAGCACCTTGCAGCCGCTGCTCGAATTCGTCACCGCGCCAGCCACCGAAACAGAGGTGGGTATGGCAGTCGATCAGTCCCGGAATCACGAGCTTTCGTTCACAATCGATGGCGGGTTCTGACTGGAACTCGGAAGGAATTTGAGTCGCCGCGCCAACCCACTCGATGGTATCTCCGAACCAGGCGATGGCAGCGTTGGCAATCAATCCTGCATCATCCTGCGGGTTGCCTGCGGGACAGGTCGCGAGTTGTGAAATATTCCGCAGGACCGGCATCAGTTGAGTGAACCGATGCCTGCTTCGACCCCCGTCGCCAGTTCGCCGCTGCGCAGAATCGCGGCGCAGACGGCAAGGTCGTTGCGAACCTCGTAGTCTTGTTGAGCGTGCCCGATCTGGTCACGCAGTAACTCGTGAGCCAGAAGCACACCTTTGCCGGGCTTGAGTGGTGAGCGGAAATCCAGGGCCTGGGCCGCGCTGAGGAATTCTACAGCCAGTACATGTTCAACGTTGTGCAAGACAGAAAGGAGTTTCAAAGCACTGATCGAGCCCATGCTCACGTGGTCTTCCTGGCCCAGGCTGGTCGGTATTGAATCAACGCTGGCCGGGTGGCACAGCACCTTGTTTTCGGAAACCAGCGCGGCGGCCGTGTACTGCGGAATCATAAAGCCGGAATTGACCCCGGTGTCCTTCATCAGAAACTTGGGTAAGCCATCGTGGCCCTCGAGTAACAGGTAGGTGCGGCGTTCGGAAATGCTGCCTAGCTCTGCCAGTGCAATAGCTGCAAAGTCCATTACCAGTGCTAACGGCTGGCCATGAAAATTACCCCCGGACAGGATGTCGCCATTATCAAAAACCAGGGGGTTATCAGTTACTGAGTTGAGTTCGATTTCGATGGTCTGTGTCGCAAACGCCAATGCATCCCGGCTGGCGCCATGGACCTGGGGTACGCAGCGCAAGCAGTATGGGTCCTGGATCCGTCCGCAGTCGCGGTGTGAGTCCATGATTTCACTGTGCTTGAGTAACTTGCGAACATTCCCGGCCACCGTCTTCTGCCCCTCGTGCGGGCGGATATTGTGAATTCGCCGGTCAAAGGGTACGGCACTGCCTTGCAGAGCCTCCAGGCTCATCGCAGCCAGGATATCGGCCTCTTTCAGCAGTACCAGCGCACGCTCCAGCACAAACGCGCCGTACGCGGCCATCAACTGCGTTCCGTTGATCAGTGCAAGCCCGTCTTTTGCCTTCAGGCTGATCGGCTCGATACCCATCAGGTTCATGGCTTCCGCTGCGTTCTGCTTTCCGTCTTCAGTGGGGTTCCAGACTTCGCCGCGGCCGATCAGCGGCAGGCACAGGTGTGCGAGTGGAGCCAGGTCCCCGGAAGCGCCGACGCTTCCGCGGCTGGGTACCCAGGAGGTCAGGCCGCGTTGTTCAAAAGTCAGCAACTGCTCAAAAGTGGTTTTCGATATGCCGGACTGACCCAAACCCAGCGCGTGAATTTTCAGCTGTAGCATCAGGCGGGTGATTTCCGGCGGGACCGGGTCGCCCACGCCGCAGGCATGGCTAAGCAGTATGTTTTGCTGGAGCCGCGAGAGCTGCGTGTCTTCGATTCGCTGATCCGCCAGGATCCCGAATCCGGTGTTGATGCCGTAATGGGCGGAACCGTCATGCAGCACATGCACCACTCGCTCACGGCTTTGGTCCAGTTTTTCATGGCCCGAGCGCAGCGCCACCATGCTGGCGGCAAGGTCCTGGTATAGGCTTGCGACGCGAATCATGTGCTACAACCGTTGATCATCGGAAGGTCAACGCCGCGCTCGCCAGCCGTTTCCACGGCCGTTTCGTAACCGGCGTCAGCGTGTCGCATGACACCAGTTCCCGGGTCTGCGGTCAGCACGCGCTGCAAACGCCGGTCTGCCATTTTGGTACCGTCCGCCACGCAAACCATGCCGGCGTGCAGAGAGTAGCCAATACCCACGCCGCCGCCGTGATGAATGGAAACCCAGCTGGCGCCACAGGCTGTATTGAGCATCGCGTTGAGCAGGGGCCAGTCGGCGATGGCGTCGGAGCCGTCGAGCATTGCTTCTGTTTCGCGGTTGGGTGAGGCCACTGAGCCGGTATCGAGGTGGTCCCTGCCGATAACCAGCGGTGCATCTACCTTACCCTTTTTGACCAGCCAGTTGAAACGCAGGCCGGCTTCGGCGCGCTCGCCGTACTCCAGCCAGCAAATACGTGAGGGCATGCCCTGGAACTGAACTTTTTCGCGGGCTTTCTGGATCCAGCGGTGCAGTGACTCCTTGGCGGGGAACAGCTCAAGAATGGCTTTATCCGTGGTGTGGATATCAGCCGGATTGCCACTCAGTGCCGCCCAGCGGAACGGGCCGGCGCCTTTGCAAAACAATGGCCTTATGTAAGCCGGTACGAAACCGGGGTAGTCAAAAGCCTGGGGCATACCCCGTAGGTCGGCGACCTGGCCGCGCAGGTTATTTCCGTAATCGAAACAAATTGAGCCCTTCTTTTGCAGGTTGAGAATCGCCTGCACGTGGGCCACCATCGAATCCAGTACCTCGTCATCGTATTTCTTTGGCTCGGACTTGCGCAAGACGGCGGCTTCTTCCAGCGTGTAGCCTGCGGGAATATATCCACAACGCAGATCATGGGCGGAGGTCTGGTCGGTGATGACATCCGGTACGATGCCGCGCCGTTCCAGTTCGGGCATGATTTCGGCAATATTGCCGAGCAGGCCTACAGACAGCCCACCCTCGGCTTTGTCGAGCAGGTCCAGAGCCTCGTCGAGGTTGTCTGACATCACATCGCAATAACCCGTTTCAACGCGTCGCTGGATGCGCCAGGGATCGACCTCTACGGCCAGGCACAGTCCGTCGTTCATGGTGACGGCCAGCGGTTGTGCGCCGCCCATGCCACCAAGACCGGCGGTAACCACAAGCTTGCCAGCCAGGCTACCACCAAAATGTTGGTTGGCGCATTCGGCAAATGTCTCGTAGGTGCCCTGGACAATGCCCTGAGAGCCAATGTATATCCATGAGCCTGCGGTCATCTGGCCATACATGGTCAGGCCTTTTTCCTCCAGGTCCCGAAACACGTCCCAGTTGCCCCAGCGGGGCACCAGGTTGGAGTTGGCGATCAATACGCGCGGGGCTTCATCATGGGTACGAAAAACCCCGACCGGTTTGCCGCTCTGCACCAAAAGGGTTTCATCATTTTCGAGACGCTGCAGGGTCTGGACGATGCGGTTATAACAGTCCCAGTTGCGTGCCGCTTTGCCGGTGCCGCCGTAGACGATCAGCTCATCCGGTTTCTCCGCAACATCCGGATCGAGGTTGTTCATCAGCATTCGCATGGCAGCTTCCTGGTGCCAGCCTTTACAACTCAGGGTAGTGCCGCGTGGAGCATGAATTGGAGTGCCTGCTCCAGCCTTGTAATTTGTCGGATTTACACTCATTATCGTGCCTGCTGAGTCCGTTATTGGAAGGACTTTTAAGTATAAAGGAACCTGGCCCGGTCATCCGGGTCTTTATTCTTTTGGGGTGCCGGTTTGTCCGGTGCCTGCTGGACGAAGAGAGGATTTGCAAGAGTGGCAGTATTATTTCGACCCAGAATCTGGTTTTTCCTGGTTGCCGTGGCTTGCGCGGCGTTACTCGGTTACGGGCTGTATGTTCAGCACGTTGATTTCCTGGACCCTTGCCCGCTGTGTGTTTTCCAGCGCATGACCTTTATGGTTGATTGGTGCAGTGGCCTTGCTCGCTGCGCTGCACAACCCAGGGCCGGCCGGTCGCTGGTTTTATGGTGGGCTGGTCGCGCTGGCAGGCGTCGTCGGTATGTCCATTGCCGGCCGGCACGTGTGGCTGCAGAATTTGCCACTGGACGAAGTTCCCGATTGTGGCATGGGGCTCAATTACATGCTCGATACCCTTCCATTCACCCAGGTTCTGAAAGAGGTGTTCTATGGTTCGGGCGAGTGCGCTGAAATCGGCTGGACTTTTCTCGGCCTGACCATGCCGGGCTGGACGTTTATCTGGTATGCCGGCTTCACAGTCGTTACCCTGGCCGTCGTTGTAGCGGCAAACAAATCGAAGGCTTGAAATAAATATGAATCACGCAACACAACCGGACACTATCAGCCCGGTCAAGGAAACCACCCCGGGAGAGAATTGGAAGCCGGAGTCGTGGCAGCATTTTCCTGCACTCCAGCAGGCCAACTACCCTGATCCCGTGGCCCTGGCGAATGCCCTGGGTAAACTGGCAGAGCTTCCGCCGCTCGTTACGTCATGGGAAATCCTGTCCTTGCGTGAACAAATTGCCGAAGCCCAGGCGGGTAAACGTTTCCTGCTGCAGGGTGGTGATTGCGCCGAGAGTTTCGATGAATGCAGCTCACCATTGATCACCAACCGGCTCAAGGTTTTGTTACAGATGAGCCTGGCCCTGATCCACGGTCTGCAAATGCCGGTAGTACGGATCGGACGGTTTGCCGGCCAGTACGCCAAGCCCCGGTCTGCCGACCTGGAAACCCGCGACGGCGTGACCTTGCCCAGTTATCGCGGCGACCTGGTAAATGCGTTCGATTTTGATGAAAGCTCCCGCGTACCAGATCCGCAACGTCTGCTGCAGGCCCATGCCTATTCCGCCATGACGATGAATTTCGTACGCTCATTGGTGGATGGTGGCTTTGCCGATGTCCACCACACCGAATACTGGGAACTTGGCTGGCTGGATCACTCTCCGCTGGCTGACGAATTCCACAAGCTGACGGAAAGTCTCGGACAGTCTCTCAGGTTCATGGAAACCATCACCGGTAGCGATGCCGGCACGCTCAGGCGTGTTGACTTCTTTACCTCGCACGAGGCGCTTCATCTGCCTTATGAGCAAGCCCAGACCCGCCAGGTTCCAAGACAGCATGGCTGGTTCAACCTGGGGACCCATTTCCCCTGGATCGGGATGCGCACTGCCGAGCTGGATGGCGCGCACGTTGAGTATTTCCGCGGTATTCGAAATCCCCTGGGGATCAAGGTCGGGCCGGGAATGAGCAGAGAGTGGCTGGCCGGTTTGCTGGAGAAACTCAACCCGGCGCGCGAGACAGGCCGAATCGTCCTGATCCACCGGATGGGCGAAGCGAAAATCGAAAAACACCTTCCGCCGCTGATCAGGGCAGTTCAGGATACCGGAAGCCCGGTGTTGTGGATCGCAGACCCGATGCACGGCAACACCGAGTCGACCGGAGACGGCATCAAGACCCGCCGGTTCCGCAAGATCCTGCGCGAAATGGACCTTG
>CAVWXL010000030.1:0-15036 GCA_963759035.1 uncultured Gammaproteobacteria bacterium | reverse complement strand
GTTCGTCCTGGAAGATTGGAACACAGCCGATTGGCGATAACACAGAAGAATCAGTGCAAGACCCGATCAAGAGATACCTGCTCAAGAAAATTGGTGCAGGTTACCAACGAAGAGGCTGAGCCTACCGTAGAGAACATGAGAAAGGCGTGATCTACGAAAACATTCTGGCTGACCTGGGAATCGCTCGACGACAAAGTCACAACTGCGTGTTGTGCCGGCCTCATACGGTGATGTGAAGGTCACAGAACTGAAGGGAGCTTCAATTGAGAACCAGCCCACTGGTGCCTACCTGTGGGATGTACTGAACGATCTCAAGGCACAGGCTAAAGGTGCTATGGAGATTATGACTCAGGTATACGTGATGTGTAGTTTCTTCCTGAGCATAGTGTTTCTTGCACTCTCCTGCACGTTTGCGGTATGACAGGGCAAGTGTCGACGCAACCTGCGAATACTATTCTGGTGTTGCAGGTATGTACTTTGGCTTTCGCCTGATGGATGTTCCGCTGACGAACTTCTTGCCTGAAGAAAACGAGATGAAGCGCCAGGTCATCATGATGGCTTACGAGGAGCCTGTTGACCCAAATATAATGATAATGGACCCTTTGCCTGTTGTGATTGGCTTCCAGAACAAGGTCGAGTTGCTTTGCCATCGTAAAGGATGGCGTGACATACTGCCTCCCAAACCACCAACAAATTTGGTGGTATCACCTACATAATTGGTGGTAGGTAAGGGCCAGATGCGAGACAATGAATTGTAGACCACAGCCACGGAAGAAAGCCATGTCAGAAATAGTCCTGTTCCCCATCTCATGAAGTCGAGTTGATCCTGATGCACAGTTTATCTGAGCGCAGGTACACGCCGTCGTTTGCCCAGATGTTTCAAGGCGAATATCGAAAGGATGAAGATGTCTCGACTGACGACCTGCCGATCAACGAGTGGCCTAAGCCAGAGGATGAAATACAACCAAAGTGCCTGCGCAGTTCTATCTGGTCAGCAAGAGCGTGCGTATCTCATGGCAGCGACAGAGGTGCCGCTGAAGCAAGAGAACGGTGACAATGATGTCACCTACGCTGATGGCTGCAACCCAAAGGTCCACCAAGATTACTATGAAGAATCCAGCGCATCTTTGGTGGTGCATGATTTCGCAGAGCCACTGCCTCTTGGGTGGATGAGACGCGGCTCCAGGAGCCAAGAAACACGACCTGGACTGGATGTTCCTCAAGATTGACGAGGTAATCGAAGTCGTGTTCCCAAGCATTTACACGACGAACATGAGGGAGTCGAGATTCAGTTTGCGTCATGGATGCAGACGAGGACGACAGAAGGCAGGAAGACTTGAACTACGAGCCTGAGCGAATCTGCATCACGTTCGAGGTCAGGGAGAATGCTCACCAAGAGGCTGATGAACTCAGGCTTGCATCGAGAGGTTAATTGAACTCATGAGTCTCGCGACAACTGCAAACGAGACTACGCCTTCTGGGACCTCACCTGGACGGGGCAGCAACATCAGAGTCCACCACCAGCCAGAGTCAGGCGCAAATGAACAGTGTGCGATCCATGCCTGCAACGACATGGGTTCCTGACTGACGCTACGATGAACACAATTCAGCCAGCTTGTGAATAAGACCGCAAGTGCATTTGAAAAAGGAGTGGAACCGGTGCTTTGACGATGAGGCGAAACACTTCAGGGATGTCGCGAAGATTCTAACGACCTGCCTGTACAAGCGAGCAGGGGCAGATGCGAATACTCCAGCCCTATGCCACACCCGACCTACCATGCTATCAGTCTGGTCGAATCGATCCCAACCTGTTCGCCGAGCATCACCCTGATACTTTGAGAAGGCACGCTTCATCGAAGCCTGTGGCTACGAGCCGTGGGATCAGGACATCATGGGTGTGCCATTCAACGAAGCAGGAGAACTCGATGTATGAGCCCCTGGTTTCAATTGTTCCTGATTCTTGCGTCAGTGGTTGGGGTCCTTATGTGGGTAGGGATGACGTTCTGGTTCTCCCTGAATTTACTGTTGCTATTCTCCTCCCAATTTACGTCATTGTCCAAGACGAAAGGAGTTGGTGATATGAACAGACAGGATGGAGTAGACGTCTGCCTGGACCGAGAAAGCGATAGACTACATCATTGATAACGCCTAGTATATGTAACTGAACCAAGTAAAACAATAAATATCGACTACAATATGAGTGTTGTAGGACATGTAATATACGGTTAATTTTTTTACAATTTAAAATCTTATGTAGGAATTTAATAAGCTTATATAGATATTAATTTTAAACAGCACTTTATTTAAACTCCCTAATTATCAATTCATTAATTTACTAAAGCAACTAAATTTAAATATATTTACATAATACCAATAATATAATATGTTTTCTAGTAAGGCGTGTAATCTAAATAAATTTTAAAATTTAATTTTATGTATGAAAGCAACTAAATTTAAAAAGAAAATAAATATTTTGTAAGAGTAAAATTCTATTATACAAAATAAACAATATAAGGATTGGAGATGTCTGAACAATTAAAAAGAACAATAAAATCATGTATAGTACTTGATACAGGTAGCGAAAGTAATTTTCGCCATAATGATAGAACAAATGAATAATGTAATATTTTTTGATCAAAAAAATGAATATTCAATCAGTGCTAAAGAAGCTATGAAACTTTATCGTAAAGTCTATAAAGAAAGATTAAAGAACTATGAAAAAATTAGCGGTAAGAAAATAAATACAAAAAGAAAAAAACTTTATTCTGCTATTGTAAATTTAAATCAACATCATGTCATTGATGACCTACAACCTATTATAGAATTTCTTGAAAACACCTTAGATACTAAAGTAATACAAGTAGCTATTCATCGTGATGAAGGACATATTAAAGATAAGCTTCAAATCACAAACTATCATGCTCATCGAGAAATGATTGGGTTACGGAATGATGAAGTACAAGACCAACCTGAACCAGTAGAGGAACAAAAAAAATTTTTTTCGTATCGCTGAATTTGAGAACCACTGCCTGCGGACTCCCCTGGTAGCGAGCGCGGTAGGCGACCACCTCCTGACCATTCGGGAAATAGCGATCGTCCCGGAAGGTGAACCGGTCATCCAGCAACGGATTGTCATACTGTTGCGGAAGTATCTGCGCGAGTTGTTCAAGGATAACCCGCTTTTCCTGTTCTGCGATGCGGTCCGCCGTCTGCCGATCCACAGCCGTCAGCGCGCTGGTGCAGACGATCGCGACCAGGCCCAGTGCTGCTGCGCTGCGGATTATCCGGTTCATTTTCCGAATATCCTCGGGCGGGTGTAATGGTCGATCAACGGAGCGGCCATATTCATCAGCAACACCGCAAAGGCAACACCGTCGGGGTAGCCACCCCAACGTCTTATCACCAGCGTGATCAGTCCTACTCCAGCCCCGAATACCAGTCGGCCGCGCGTACTGGTGCAGCCACTGACGGGGTCCGTCGCGATAAAGAATGCACCCACTACGAGCGCTCCCGAGAACAGGTGTTGCAACGGCGCCGGATTGCTGCCGGGGTCCAGCAGGTAGGTGAGTCCGCCAAGCACAAGCACCGTGCCCATCATGCTCAGGGGAATATGCCAGCTGATGATGCGGCGCCACAACAGCCACAGGCCGCCGATCGCATACCAGTTGGCGATCCACTCCCAGCCCAACCCGCCAAAATCGCCGAAGACCGGCAGCTGCCGGGCCTCGGAGATCATTTTCCCCGTCGCAACGCTGGTTCTTATCGCATCGAGCGGGGTGGCCTCGGTGATGGCATCCCAGGTCAGCCCACCGGCGGGTTGGCCGCTGAAGATAGTGACCAGGGCGTCACTCCATGAAAGGGCCACCGGTGCAATAGAAGATGGCGGCAGCCAGGCGGTCATGGCCTGTGGGAAGCTGATCAGAACCACGACATAGCCGACCATCGCGGGATTGAACGTATTGTGGCCCAAGCCCGCCATACAGGTGCTTGGCTACGACAATAGCGAACAGCATACCGGTCAGGGCAATCCACCAGGGCGCCAGCGGCGGTATGCACAAGGCGAACAGTATGGCCGTCAGCACCGCGCTGAAATCGCCGAGAAAAAGGCGCAGCGGCTGTTTGCGCAGTTTCAAGCATCAGCGCTTCGAAACCCAGAGCAAAAAAGCAGGCGAGCACAATCTGAACCAGGATACCGGGGCCAAAAAACCAGACATGGGCGGCAATCGCAGGAACCAGCGCGTAGATCACCTGCAGCATGACGCGCGAAACCGTCGAATGGGGCGGAAAATGAGGTGCGCCGCCGGTGTCAAAACTGCGGCTCATGGATTCTGGCCTTTGCGCGAGCGTACGCGTTCGATGGCAGCCGCAATTTTCTGTTGTTTGCTGTTGTCTTTCTGTAGTGCGTGCTTCTTGTCCTCTATCCGTTTTTTGCGCTCCCGCTTGAGTCGCTCAAGCCGCGCTTCACGGGCTTCGAACCGATGTTTGGCTGCCTCGGCGCGGGTCCGCTCCTGGTCCAGCAAATGCAACTCAGACTTGCCAAAGCGGAACCAGTCGACCAGCGGAATATGGCTGGGACAGACAAAATCACAACATCCGCACTCGATACAATCGGCCAGGCCAAGTTCAACTGCGTCATCCCACAACCCGTTGCGGATGGCGCGGTTCAGTTCCTGTGGCAACAATATGGATGGGCAAACCCGGGCACACTCGCCACAGCGGATGCAGGGCATTTCCGGTTGTGGCGGGCGGATGTCATCTTCGCTCAGAACCAGGATGCAATTGGCTGCCTTGATGACCGGGTTACTGTCAGAGGAGAGTGCATAACCCATCATCGGGCCGCCGAGAACCATCCGGGCTGCATCCGGGGTGTAACCGCCACACTGGTCTACCAGGTTGGAAATCGGGGTGCCGATCTGCGCAAGCAGGTTGCGGGGCTTGCGCACGCCATTACCGGTAACCGTTACGATTCTCTCGATCAGCGGTTTGCCTTCTGTCACGGCGCGAGCCACTGCAGTCGCAGTAGCCACGTTTTGACAGAACAGGCCGAGATCGGTGGGGCGTCCGCCGGACGGTACCTCGAGCCCGGTCAGTACTTTGATCAGTTGCTTCTCACCTCCTTCCGGGTAGATGGTAGTGACTTTGACGATATCGATGGTTCCTGCCCCTGATTTCTCAACGGCACGAACCAGCGCGGCGTTAACAACGCCCATCTGGTCCTCGATGGCGATCACGGTTCGGCGGGCCCCGACCGCTTTCTGCAGGATCCGCGCTCCCAGGACGATCGAGTCTGGATGTTCGCGCATCAGCATCTCGTCACAACTGATGTAGGGTTCACACTCCGACCCGTTCAGGATCAGCGTGTGGATGCCCCGTTCACTGGCCTGGTTAACCTTGAACCCGGTGGGAAACACCGCCCCGCCAAGACCGACAATTCCGGCCGAGCCGATGGCCTGCCGCAATTCGGCCGGGCTGACCTGTTCCCAGTCGCTGATGGGTTCCAGGTCTTTCCACTGGTCCAGGCCGTCCGGCTTGATCACCACGCAGCGGCCATCGGCGCCGGAGGGGTGGCTGATGGGGTGGCTGGCGATTACGGTCACGGTACCGGAGGTCGGTGCATGGATGCAGCCGCGGCCCAGGTGCTCGAAACTGCCTACCTGGTCGCCCTTGAGGACCTTCTGACCCACGCTTACCGTCGGTTCGGCCTCGCGTCCGCTGTGCTGCAGCAGCGGCACGTAATAACGGGTGGCCAGCGGGGTTTTCTCTACCGGCGTCTGGCAGGATATTTTCTTGTTGTGGCGCAGTCTCAGCCCACCGTGAAAATGGTGCAGGTGCTGACCGGCAGACTGGGTCTGGCTGAACAGGTCGGTCTTCATCCGGCTTCACCCGTGGCGGGCCTTGGCCAGCTCCATGCTCCATTTACAGCAGCTACGGGCACCATCTCGATGCAATCCACCGGGCAGGGTGGCAGGCACAAATCGCAACCTGTGCACTCCGCTTCGATGACCGTATGCATCAGTTTGGCTGCACCGACAATGGCGTCGACCGGGCAGGCCTGGATGCATAAAGTGCAGCCGATGCAGACTGCCTCGTCGATGACCGCGGCAGTCCTGGGTTTTTCTTCACCATTTTCCGGGTTGAGCGGCATGGCTTCCAGACCGAGCAGGTCGGCCAGTGCCTGGATTCCCGCTTCGCCGCCAGGCGGGCACTGGTTGATGTCCGCCTCACCCGCTGCAATGGCCTCGGCATAGGGCCGGCATCCCGGGTAATTGCACTGCCCACACTGCGTCTGAGGCAGCACGGCGTCGATCTGGTCGACCACCGGATCAGAGTCAACTTTGAATTTTCCGGCGGCCCAGCCGAGCCCCAGGCCGAACAGGCTGCCGAGTAAGGTGATAAGTATGATGGCTGTGATCATTGTGCGGTTCAGAGCCTGGCCAGGCCGGTGAAGCCCATGAATGCCAGCGCCATCAAACCTGCCGTGATCAGGCCGATCGGTGCGCCGCGGAAGTGCACGGGCACATCAGCGTGGGCAATCCGTTCGCGCATGGCGGCAAACATGACCAGCACGAGGCCGAAGCCGGCAGCGGCCCCGAATCCGTACAGTGCGGACTGCAACAGGTTGTGTTGCTCCTGGACATTCAGCAGGGCCACGCCCAGCACGGCGCAATTGGTCGTGATCAGCGGCAGAAAAATACCCAGGATCCGGTACAGCAGCGGGCTGGTTTTTCGCATGACCATCTCGGTGAACTGCACGACCGTGGCGATCACCAGGATGAAGCCGAGGGTGGACAGGTATTCCAGGCCAAGTGGCCGCAGCAAGTAGGCGCTCAACAGATAGCTGCTGATCGACGATAAGGTCAGCACGAACATCGTGGCCACCGACATGCCGATGGCGCCTTCGAGCTTGTTGGAAACCCCCATGAACGGGCACAGCCCGAGGAAGCGGACAAGAACAAAGTTGTTCGCCAATACCGTGCTGACCAATATCAGGAGGTATTCGGTCATAAACCGGGTCAGGTTACCCGCAGTCCCGGTACGGCGCCCTCGTCCGGTTCCAGGATATACAGATCCTTTCCGCCGGGTCCGGCGGCCAGTACCATTCCCTCGGAGGTTCCGAAGCGCATCTTGCGGGGCTTCAGGTTGGCCACCATCACGGTGAACCGGCCTTCCAGCTGTGCCGGATCGTAAGCCGACTTGATACCGGCAAATACGGTTCGGGTTTCGTTGCCAATATCCAGGGTCAGTTTCAGCAATTTGTCCGCTTCGGGGATGGACTCTGCACTGATAATTCGCGCCACACGCAAGTCCACCTTGCTGAAATCCTCGATGGTGATTTCTTCCGCCAGGTCTTCGATGACCGGCCCGGTTGTCGGTAAAGGCTCCTGTTTGGCCGGTTGCAGAGACTCTTTGGAAGCCTCGATTACAGAGTTTACTTTCAGCGGGTCGATGCGCGTCAACAAGGGCTGGAACGTATTCACCCCAACACCCAGCAAGGGCTCATCGATGGTGCTCCAGTCACTGATATCGCGTCCCAGAAAAGCGCTCGCCCGTTCAGCGGTGAACGGCAGGACCGGAGCCAGGTAGCTGATCAGTACCTTGAACAGGTTAATGCCCTGCGTACAAATAGCCTGTACCTGTGGTTCCCGGCCTTCTTCCTTGATCTGTACCCAGGGCTTTTCTTCGTCGATATAGCGGTTGGCTTCGTCGGCCAGCTTCATGATACGGCGGACCGCCGATTGGTAGTTACGTCCTTCAAAGTCAGCGGCGATGTCGCCGCGCGCTTGCACAAACTGTTGATACAGCTCCGGCCGTGGCAGCGTGTCGGACAACCTGCCTTCGAAACGGCGGCCGATAAAGCCGGCGCAGCGGCTGGCAATGTTTACGACCTTTCCGACCACATCAGAATTAACACGTTGCACGAAGTCTTCCAGGTTGAGATCGATATCGCCGGTGCCGGATCCGAGCTTGGCTGCGAAATAATAGCGCAGGTAATCCGGGTGCAAGTGATCCAGGTAAGTGCGTGCGGAGATAAAGGTGCCGCGCGATTTGGACATCTTGGCGCCGTCCACCGTCAGGAAGCCATGGGCATAGACGGCGGTGGGCGTACGCAGGTCTGCGCCCATCAACATGGCTGGCCAGAACAGGGTGTGAAAGTAGACAATGTCCTTGCCGATAAAATGGTGCACCTCGGTGCTGGAGTCCTTGCTCCCACCACGCATCGAAATCCAGACCTTCGCGTCAGCAATAGTCCTTGAAACTGGCCATGTAACCGATCGGTGCATCGACCCACACGTAAAAATACTTGTCTTTGGTCCCTGGAATGCGAAATCCGAAATAGGGCTCGTCGCGGGAAATGTCCCAGTCGCGCAGACCGTCGGTGAACCATTCCTGCAGCTTGTTAGTGATTTCCGGTCTGCAGCGCGCCGGAAGCCATCCAGTCTTTCAGCGGTTCCTCGAACTCGGCAAGGCGGACGAAGTAGTGCTCCGATTTCTTCATGACCGGTTTGCTGCCGGTGACCGCGGAGCGCGGATCGATCAGGTCGGTGGGCGAATAGGTGCTGCCACAGGATTCGCAGCTGTCGCCGTACTGGTCTTCGGTGCCGCACTTGGGGCAGGTGCCGCGAATGAAGCGGTCCGGCAGGAACATGCCTTCTTCTTCATCGTACAGCTGCTCGATGTTACGGCGCTCGATGTACCCGTTCTTGTCCAGCCGGTCGTAGATCATGTTCTACCAGTTCGCGGTTGGTACTCGCTGTGGGTGGATGAATAATTGTCAAAACTGATGCCAAAGTCCCGGAAATCGGTCTTGTGCTGTTCGTTCATCATGTCGATCAGCTCTTCGGGTGTTTTGCCCTCGGCACGTGCCCACAGCATGACCGGGCGTGCCGTGGGCATCGTCGGCCCAGGCGAAATAACACTCATGGCCCTGTGAACGCTGGAAGCGCGCCCAGATATCCGTCTGGATGTATTCCAGCATATGGCCCGAGGTGGATGGCGCCATTGGCATAGGGAAGGGCGCTGGTCACCAGGATCTGTCTGTTTTTATCTGTCATGGCATATCTGCCGGGTTCGCTGCAGCTATTTCAGGTTTAATCGCGAATTATGTCATGACCGTGGTTCCCGATCGAGAGAGAAAAAATATACAATGTGCGGCTTGACTCAACCGGCAGCAATTAACAGGCCAAAAGGTATGACCCAACTTTCAGAACAATATGTAAAAGACCTGCTCGCAGGAATCAGGATCCCTATTCAGGATCCGACCTGATCAGCCTCGGCTGGTTGCGCGGAATCGGCATTGATGGCAATCGCATTTCGGTCGATCTGCGCGCCGGTTATCCGATCGATGGAATCAGGGAGTCACTGGCTGCACGAATCAAGCGCAGCACTTGGAATCCGATGCGGCGATTGAAAAAGCAGCGGTCAGCCTGGACTGGAAAGTCGTGCCGCACGCGGTCCAGGGTGAATTGAAACCGCTGGAGCAGATCAAGAACATCATCGCCGTGGCTTCGGGCAAAGGCGGGGTCGGTAAATCGGCGACCGCGGTCAACCTGGCGCTGGCCTTGCGGGCGGATGGCGCCCGGGTCGGCGTGCTGGATGCAGATATTTATGGCCCCAGCATGCCGCGCATGCTGGGCGTGTCCGGTCATCCGCAGACCGACGGAAACCGGATTGTTCCGCAACGCGCCCACGGTCTGCAGGTGATGTCGATCGGTTTCATGGTGGAAGAAGACACGCCGATGATCTGGCGCGGCCCGATGGTCACCTCGGCCCTGCAGCAGTTGCTGACCGAAACCAACTGGGAAGGGCTGGACTACCTGGTGGTCGATCTGCCGCCCGGCACCGGCGATATCCAGCTGACCCTGGCGCAGAAAGTTCCGGTCAGCGGTTCGGTGATCGTCACCACGCCGCAGGATATCGCCCTGCTGGACGCCCGCAAGGCGGTGCAGATGTTCCGCAAGGTCGAAATGTCAGTGCTCGGGGTCGTGGAAAACATGAGCACCCATATTTGCAGCGAGTGCGGCCACGAAGAACCGATTTTCGGAACGGGCGGCGGTGCCCGCATGGCGGAAGAATACGATGTTCCGCTGCTGGGGCAGCTGCCGCTGGCGTTGAAAATTCGCAAAGACCTGGACGAGGGAATGCCGACCGTCGTCTCGGAGCCGGACTCGGAAATTGACCGCGAGCTACCGTGAATTGGCCCGCAAGACAGCCGCCCGGCTGGCCATGACGCCGCGTAACCTGGCCCTGAATATGCCGCAGATCAACGTCGTTAACACCTGAGGATAGCAGCATTGAGTATCAAGTCTGATCGCTGGATTCGCCGGATGGCCGAATCCGACCAAATGATCGAACCTTTTGAGCCGGGCCAGGTGCGCCAGCGACGCCGACGGTGACCGTTGCATTTCCTACGGCACGTCCAGCTACGGCTACGATGTGCGCTGTGCCCGTGACTTCAAGATCTTCACCAATATCAACTCCGCCATCGTTGATCCCAAGCGTTTTGACGAAAACAGTTTCGTCGATTTCAGCGGTGACGTCTGCATCATTCCACCCAATTCGTTTGCGCTGGCGCGCACGGTCGAATACTTCCGCATTCCGCGCAACGTTCTGACCATCTGCCTGGGCAAATCGACCTATGCACGCTGCGGCATCATCGTAAACGTGACGCCGCTGGAACCGGAATGGGAAGGGCACGTCACGCTGGAATTTTCCAACACCACGCCGTTGCCGGCGAAAATCTACGCCAATGAAGGTGTGGCGCAGTTCCTGTTCTTCGAGTCCGATGAAGTGTGTGAACAGTCCTACGCCGACCGGGCCGGCAAATACCAGGGACAAACCGGGGTGACGCTTCCCAAGGCCTGAGCAACGGGTCGATTGCTATTGCAAGTGGCGGTTGCTGCAACAGGGTGGCGTAGGTTTCGAACGATTCGTCTCCGCGTGATACTTTCAACTCCACCTGGCTGCCGGGTTCGCGTTGCGAAATCGCCAGAATGGAAGTCGGTTTGTATCGGCCACCGGTTCGCCGTTCGAGTGCCAGGATAATATCGCCCTGGCGAATTCCCGCCTTCCAGGCCGGACCATCTTCCGTCACCTCCGTGCACAGCGATGCCGCGCCGATCCGGCTGCCATCCGGAAGAGCGGTGGGCCGCAGATTGCTGAACTCAGCACCCAGCCAGCCACGCCGCACCGAGCCATAGTCAATGATCTGTTTCATCACGTTTCTGGCCAGTCCGATCGGGATGGCAAAGCCGATATTCTGAGCGCCTTGTACAGAATCGAGATTGCGGGTGTTGATGCCAATCAGTTCGCCTCGTGTATTGATCAGTGCGCCACCGCTGTTGCCCGGCATTGATGGCGGCGTCAGTCTGGATGAAATCGTCATACAGAGGTGACTGAAGAACATTTCTTCCGGTCGCGCTGACGATGCCCATGGTGACGGTGTGGCTAAGCCCAAGGGCATTGCCGATGGCCAGAACGACGTCACCGACATGAACCTGTGTGTTTTCGGCGACAGGCGCTACCGGCAAGCCGTTGAGCTGAATTTTCAGTACAGCAAGATCGGTGGCAGGATCTGATCCAATGACGCGCGCTGGCGAAACCCTTCCGTCCCAGAGTGCAATCTGGATGTTCTGCGACCTGGGCGATCACGTGGTGATTGGTCAGAATATAACCATCTTCGCTGATCAGAACACCCGAGCCCTGGCCCTGCCGCAATCGGTAAAGGCGCCTGAAGCCCAGCTGTTGCTGTGTCTGCGGGTCAACGGCCTGGGGCATCATTGATCGGGTATAAATGCTGACGACTGCTGGTGCTGTGCGGTTGACGGCATCTGCGTAGGAGGCGGGAGCCGGAGCGGTTGCCGGTAGCGGTCTCATCTTGTGCAGCCAGGCGCTGAGCGAGGGATGGCCACAGGTAAACCAGCACGAATGCGAGCGCCAGACCGGCGATTGCAGCCTGAATAATGAAGCCCAGTAGCTTGCGAACTTGTGACATTTATCCATTCTATCGGTAAATTCATTGTTTCACATGGCCCGTTTCGGATAAAATGATCGTTTTGTAATTTAAAGGAACCGGTGCGAAGATGAATTGCCCGCAACAGGCAACCCATCAGACCGGTCGCAAACTCGGATTACTCAATAAAGTGATAGACCCTGCAGGGATCTCATCCAGCTGGAGATACAGATGCCAACTGATGGCGTGAACAAAAAAAGGCGTCGGTTTCTCGTCGCCACAACATCCGTCGTAGGCGCGGTAGGCGCGGGTTTTGTCGCCGTACCGTTTATTAAATCCTGGAAGCCGAGCGCCAAGGCGACAGGCTGTAGGTGCACCGGTCCAGGTAACGTCTGGACGGGCTGGATCCCGGCCAGTTGCTCAAAGTCCAGTGGCGCGGCCAGACCATCGGCATTCTGCGCAGGACGGAAGAAACCCTGGGCTTGCTTCCGGAAGTCGACGCCGATCTGAAAGATCCGGAGTCGCTGGATTCTGAGCAGCCGGCATTTGCACAGAACGAAGACCGCGCACTGCGCGACGAGTACCTGGTGGTCAATATGCATTGCACGCACCTGGGTTGCGTACCGCAGATCATTCCAGCAGGTCGGCCCGCAGCCATTTGAAGAAAACTGGAAAGGTGGTTTTTTCTGCCCGTGCCACAAATCGAAATTCGACATGGCGGGGCGGGTCTACAAAGGTGTTCCTGCCCCGACCAACCTGAGAATTCCCCCTTACAGCTTCATCGATGACACGACGCTGATCATCGGTGTGAATCCGGAAGGAGCCGTATGATGGCCAAGCCAGCCAGCAGCATCGCAAAGCGCGCAGACGCACTCTGGAACTGGGTCGATTCGCGCCTGCCCGTCTCGGCATTCTGGAATGCCACCATGACGGGCTACCAGGCGCCCGAAGAACTTCAATTTCTGGTACTACATGGGTTCGCTTGCCCTGTTGGTGCTGGTTATCCAGATTCTCTCCGGCATTTTCCTGACCATGCACTACAAGCCTTCCGCCGAGTTGGCTTTCGCATCGGTTGAATACATCATGCGCGACGTGGAATGGGGCTGGTTTATCCGCTACCTGCACTCCACCGGCGCGTCGTTCTTTCTTCATAGTCGTGTACCTGCATATGTTCCGCAGTCTGCTGTACGGTTCGCACCGGGCACCGCGCGAACTGGTGTGGATTTTCGGCATGCTGATCTACCTGGCGTTGATGGCGGAAGCTTTCATGGGTTATGTGCTGCCCTGGGGCCAGATGTCTTACTGGGGTGCGCAGGTCATCATCAACCTGTTCGGCGCGATACCGACCATCGGTGAGCCACTGACCGAGTGGATCAGGGGTGACTTTTTCATCTCGGACGCGACCCTGAACCGATTTTTCGCCTTGCATGTCATCGCACTGCCGCTGGCCATTTTCGGCCTGGTCCTGATGCACCTGGTGGCGTTGCGTGAAAATGGCTCCAACAACCCGGACGGCATTGAAATCAAGGCCAACAAGGACGAAAACGGAATTCCGGTAGACGGCATTCCTTTTCATCCTTACTACACCGTCAAGGATATTTTCGGTGTAGCCATGTTCCTGTTGCTGTTTGCCTTCGTGCTGTTCTTCTGGCCCGAGGCCGGTGGTTTGTTCCTGGAGCACGATAATTTCATACCGGCGAATCCGATGGTGACACCGGAGCACATCAAGCCGGTCTGGTACTTCACACCGTATTACGCAATTCTGAAGGCCGTACCGGACAAGTTGATCGGGGTCATCCTGATGGGACTGTCGGTTGTGATCCTGTTTTTCCTGCCCTGGCTGGACCGATCACCGGTCAAGTCCATCAGGTACAAGGGCCTCTGGTACAAGATCATGCTGGCGTTTTCGCCATCGCTTTTATACGCCTCGGCATGCTCGGCATGGCCGAAGGTACGCCGGCGCAGACCATTGAAATGCGGATCTGGACCTTTGTCTACTTTGCATTCTTCATCCTGCTGTATTTCCTGAGTCCAGGCGGCAAGACCAAGCCGTTACCCGAGAGGTTGACACACTGATGAACAAGAAACCTTTATCAGCAATTTTTGGCCTGGTTTTGCTGCTTGCCGTGTCTGCTCCGGTCTTTGCTGCCGGCGGTGGTGCAGCTCGAGCACGCGAACGTCAATATTCGCGACACTGCTGCTACCCAGCGTGGTGCCAAGTTGTTCGTCAACTATTGCCTGTCCTGTCACAGCGCCAGTTACATGCGTTACAACCGCCTGGCCGAAGACCTTGGTCTGGACGAAGAACTGGTCATGGACAACCTGGTTTTTTCCGACGTAAAGATCGGTGAAACGATGGACATCGCCATGCGGCCCGAGGACGCAGAGGCCTGGTTTGGCAAGGTGCCGCCGGACCTGTCGGTGATTTCACGCTCGCGCGGAGCGGATTGGCTGTACACCTACCTGCTGACGTTTTACCAGGACGAAACCGGTGGCTGGAACAACCTGGTCCTGCCCAATGCGTCGATGCCGCATGTTCTGTGGCAGTTGCAGGGAATCCAGAAGCCGGTATACGCGACCCATGACGGGCACGAGGTAATCGATCACCTGGCACTCGTGGAAGCCGGGCCTGCAGTCACCTGAAGAATATGAAGACACCGTTCGTGACCTGGTCACTTTCCTGGAATACCTGGGTGAACCGGCCGAGGTCAAGAGGAAAAATATCGGTGTCTGGGTTCTGTTGTTCCTGGCGCTGTTCGCACTCATCGCTTATGCGCTGAAGGCAGAATACTGGCGGGACGTGCACTAAGTATAATAAATCAAGCGCCTCCTGCGATGCTTCAGCGGGCACTTACGAATTAGGAGAATAATGTGGCAGTTTCAGTTCGAGGTCGTTCGACCATGGCGTTGTATTCATCAGAGACTTCCCTGGATTGTCACCGGGTACGGTTCGTTCTTGCCGAAAAAGGCATCAACGTCGATATCGTTAATGTCTCCATCGACGAGTCTGCCGCTGCTGACCTGGCCGAGTTGAATCCTTATAACGAGGCGCCGACCCTGGTTGATCGCGACCTGGTGCTGTACGA
>CAVWXL010000029.1:0-106993 GCA_963759035.1 uncultured Gammaproteobacteria bacterium | reverse complement strand
ACTGCAGATGCGACTACCGGCAAGCCGGCGGCCCAGGCTTCCAGGATGACGATGCCAAATGGCTCATGTCTCGACGGCAGGCAGAAAATGTCCGCCGCATGATAGGCATCGACCAGTTCCGGGCTACTACCGGGAATACCGGGGATCAACGTGACACGGTCATCGAGTCCTGCCCGACAGACCGCCTTGATCAGTTGCTCGCGATAGGACTCGACGGTTACCGGTCCGATCAATGCGAGATGAACATCTTTTTGCTGCTCCGAGCAGGCGCGAGAGGACCGGCAACAAGCGACAATTGGTTTTTCTGATAGTCAATGCGACCGACACAAACAACAAGCTTGCTTGCCTGTGGAATTTGATATTTCTCGCGGAATGCCTGGCCGTTCCCTGTTGCGAAGCGCTTTGAATCGACACCGTTGGGAATCCATTCGATGCGCTTACCGGGATAGCGTGCGCTCACCGCTTCCTGTTCATTCCGCCCGACACAAATAATGGCGCTGGCATCCTCCAGCACCCGGCGCGCGCCCAGCAAAGCACCCAGAACCCGGCCCCATTCGAACTTACCCCGCAAGGGCGCGAGCATTTTTTGCATTTCATCGCCAGGCACGTCAACAACGCCGCCGTGAAGACTGATCACGTACGGCAGACCGCGCAGGCGCGCAACTGTTCTGACAATACCGCCCAGTCTTTTACCCGTATGAGCATGAAGGATATCGGGGCGCTTGGTTCTCAACAGTGACCACAGCATCGAGAACGACATCAGGTTGCCGCCTTTCCTGTCCACGTCGTGCCTGTCCTGCGAGGTCAAGCCCCAGAATGGATAGAGGTAGTTGTGGCGCCGCACCGCCACGCCGCTGAAAATTTCATGTTTGCGGTCACACAGCGCTGTCGTTGTATAAATCACGCTGTCGTTACCGCGGGCGTTGAGCACCCGGCTGGTTTGCAGGATCGCAGTTTCGGTTCCGCCCCATTCATCTTCAACAAAGCGACGGGGAATCTGGATGACCTTCAGTTCGCCGCCACCAGTCGATGAACCCGTTTTTTGCCTGCTTTGCGCTTTGTGTGCAGAGCGGTACAAAGAGAGACTCAGTGACATATTGCACCAGTCCTTATGTCAATAGATCCAATGTCGAAATCGGTCTCGTTGACACAGTCCGGATGGAGCCTGCTTCCGGTCACCCGCGCTGGGGTGCCCATCGCGATGGAGTAGGGTGGGATGTCGCGAGTCACCACGGCGCCAGCCCCGATGATGCTGCCGCGGCCTATCTCGCGAACTCCCTGCAGAATAATTGCACCTATCCCGATCCAGACATCGTCGCCGATCAGTACAGGTTCACAATTCAATCCCTGATCCCTCATCGGAATATCTGTCCTGCAATAGTTGTGGAAACCGTGTTGATCGCGCAATGACTGGCGATCATCACGTTCTTCCCAATATCGACGCCACCATTGCCGGAAATGACCGAGCAGGGCCCGATCCAGCTTCCATGGCCGATTGAAACGAAACCACGATTCGCATTGATCAACACATTTTCCTGCACGCAGACGTCGTTGGCGATATCAATGCCGGGCTGCTTGTCCGTGTTGGCGCGGATGATTACCTGGCGGGAAATCCGGCATTTTTCACCAACAAGGATATTGCCGGGATATTCGAAATGCGCACCGGGCTGGATATCAGGGCTTGAGCCGAGTGATCCGAGCCGGAACCGCCAAAGGGCGCGTTCAGCAACGCCCCCCGAATTACGAATTGCGGCCTTGATGCTAGCCATGTTGATCGCGATACGCATCAGTCCACTCAGGCCGCGGGTCGAAGGCCCACTTCGGCCTGCATGAGTCGAAAGATATCGGTAAAAATTTCCACCGGTACAGCGGGATTCACATTGGACAATAGTGCGGCGTCAGAATCTTCGTGATCGGGATGGTAGCCGTGCATTCCAGTGATGCTGTTGAGTCCCATGTGGCTCGGCACGATGAGCGTACCGGGATCAAGCAGGAAAATGGTTTCACCAAACTGGTTTCCTTCAAAGTCGCAGCCCAGATCACGGAGTTCGGCGGCAGAAAGAATCTTGCCGCATTCAAGCAGGTTCAGCTCCTCGGTAATGGATTGTCTCGCCGCGTCATTCCTGAACCAGAAGCGGGCCATGGTAGAGTCATAGACCGCCACATAATCCTTCCCGAATTTCAGCGGCAGTGACTCAATCTGACTCATCAGATCGATGTTACTGTCCACCGTCGCCATGCCATGATCCGAACAAATAAAAACGCGGACGTCCTTATAGTGGTTTTTTGCAATGGACAGCGTCCGGCGAAGCTTCTGTTCGTACCATTCAAGTTTGGTGTCCACCTCACCACTGTCTTTCCCAACCTGGTGAAGCAGGCCGTCCATGGACGCCATATATAGAAATGCCAGTCGGATATCTTCTTCAGCCATAGCCCTTTCACAGGCTTGCAGGTTGTCTGTCTCGCCATCACGCCAGTTCGATACATGGTATGGAACCGCATGCTGCTCCAGCACATCGAAAATATTCTCCCCATTGTTCATGCCACCAGGTTTGAAAATGTCCGATTTGTCGAATCGTCAAAAAGACCGGCATGGCGAAAAGGCAGGTTGTAAAGTTGAAAATACCCGGTGAACCGCATGATCCGGCCAACCACCTTGCTGATCAGGTGGCGAACACGGCCGCGCTCAGTCAGCAGCTGCAGGCAATAAAGCCAGCGACTTCCAAAGCACCGGAAGGTGAGGTTTCCGGTGAATAATAGAAATAAGACCAGTGTCCATGATCCCGCGGGTGCTTGCCGGTCAGAATCGACGGCACACAGGCGAGGAGAAGCCAAAGACGGAACGCAGTTTTTTACGATGCGGCAATTCATTCCTCAAGAAACTTTCTATTGCGCAACACTTCCCAGCCGAGCGCGTCTTAAAGACGACTAACGACAGGGTGTCTTTAACGGGGTGACTGCGCGCTGCAGAAGCGCCATCGAACCGCCTGGCTCTGCTCTCATGTTGAAAGCCTCCCGACTGCGTCCTGCTGCCGTTCCACGATCGAAGACGCCTTCCAGACGGGTCAGCTCAAACAGCGCCCTTACAGTGTCGCGCATGCCGAACAGGCATACATCACCACTCTTCTTACGGCTGGATTCAAGACAGCTAACCAATACAGCCAGGCCACTTGAGTCAATGTATTCAACCTGCCTCATGTCCAGGGCCAGCCGTGGATGCTGGTTTCGCAGAAATCTGTGCAGGGCTTTTTCATCGCTTTTGCATCAGCCATCAGTATTTTGTTTGGCAATTGCACAAAAGCGATATTGTTACTAGTGTGGTGTTCCAAGTTCATGGGTCTAAAACCTCTAATAGTCGATGATGGTCTCATCCTCTTTAATGCAAATTACATGCCAGTTAAAAATTGTTTATTTAATTTTATCAACGAGTTAATTACGAGAAACAACGCGAAGATCTGTTTTTTCTCTTTGACTCGCAATTTGGAAACAGCTAATTGCAAATCGCGAATCCTATTCGCTTGAATTCGGTGAAGGATTGGTGCGCACCCATTCAATCTTTTTTGACGCGGTCAGTGAATTTTCATAGCATCAAAGTCAATGACTCACGCACGTGAAAATGAGGAGCACGAGGCACTGCAACGCAAGACGCGTTACCTGGAAGTGATCCATGAATTTGCGCTCTCTCAGGTTGGTCTGAATTCACTCGAAGACATCGTCTGGAATGTCGCAAAAACAGCGATTGCGGAATTGGGTTTCGTGGACTGCGTCATCTACCTGATGGATGATCAAGGCGAAACTTTATCGTAATGGTGTGCGGCATGGGCCTAAAAACCCCGTGGCGCAGGACATACTCAATCCGATTACGATTCCGGTTGGCGAGGGTATTGTCGGCTCCGTGGCAAAATCAGGACAGATCGAGTGGGTGGAAGATACGCGGAAAGATTCGCGCTACATCATTGACGATTCGCAACGTCTTTCTGAACTGGCCGTTCCCATTATTCACAATGACCATGTAATCGGGGTGCTCGATTCTGAACACCCGGATGCCGGCTTTTTCACCGCAGAACACGTTCAATTGTTAACTACCATCGCTTCACTGGCATCGACGCGCATTGATACAGCCCTTGCCATGGATCGTTTGCGAGCAACCATTGAGCAACTTCAATCCACCAAACGTGACCTGGCAACAAAAGCTGAAGAGTTAAAACAAGCAAAACATGAAGCGGATCGCGCATCTGCGGAAAAAAGTAACTTTTTGGCCAATATGAGTCATGAGATCCGCACGCCAATGACCTCTATAGTCGGCTACGCCGACCTGTTAACCCGGCCCGATAAATCATTAAAGGAAAAGAATGAATGGGCGGGCCAGGTCAGGCTCAACGCCGATCATTTATTGGGGCTGGTGAATGATGTGCTGGACTTGTCAAAAATCGAGGTGGGTGAACTCACGCCGGACATCATGACTTGTGAGTTCAATGTTCTTGTCTCCGACGTTTATGCCCTGATGAAGCCGCATGCGGACAAAAAAAATCTGTTGTTCACCGTTGATCTTCAGGGCAGTTTGCCATTGATCGTCCAAACCGATCCTCTCAGGCTCCGACAGATACTGATCAATTTGCTGTCGAACGCCATCAAATTCACGCATGAGGGTGCTGTCGTGCTGGGTCTTCGCGGTGTCGCTATCGCCGCAAGCAGTGAACTGGAAGTCATGATAGAGGTGAAAGACACAGGTATCGGTATTCCTGTCGAGGAACTCGAGCGTGTTTTTGAGCCCTTCATTCAAACCGGCCAGGCCCGTCAAAAAGTGCCCGGAACCGGACTCGGTCTCTCCATATCGCAGAAATTTGCCCAACTGTTGGGCGGCGATCTCAAGGTGGAATCCGTATTAGGCAAGGGCAGTACATTCAGCCTGAACGTGAACTGTGGCGCGCTGGATTCCACTGTTTGCGTAGCGCCGAAATTTTTCATGTTGGATGGACAGCAGTCGCGTGATACTGGACCCGAATCAGCATCTCTTGATGGCATGCTGGTGCATGTCGTCGAGGACAGCCTGGCGATCGCTTCATTGGTTCAACATCTCCTCGAGGAAAAAGGCGCCCGTGTGCTGCGCTCTGCCAATGGCGCAGAAGGCGTGAAAGACATTCTGCAATCAATCAAGCAGGGTGAAACCCCGGATATTATCCTGATGGACATGCTGATGCCCATCATGGACGGCTACCACGCGGCCCGTGACCTCCACAGAAGGGGTAGATGTGCCGATTGTAGCCATGACTGCATTTACCATAGCAAATGACAGGGAAAAATGCCTGGCGGCAGGATGCAATATGTATCTGTCCAAGCCGCTCAATCCAGCGCGGTTTGTAAACCAGGTGTCTGCCTGTATTCGTTAAACCATCAATCTCAGGTGATATGAACCTCTAGTCGGCAACTATTCCAACCGTCCTGGTGGCTAAAGTTGACCTTGCTGACACCCGCGTTAATTATTTCGAACCCTCTGCCAGACTGCGCAAAAGGATCGCTTTGTGGTGTTCCCACCGGCCCGGTAAAGACTGGCCCGCGATCTCTGATCACCAAAGACAGGTGGTCTGCTTTTAGCTGAAACGTAATTTTGATCGGGTGACCGGGTTCGTCCCGGTAGGCATGCCGGATGCAGTTGTTTACAACCTCTATCACTGCGCAGCGTAACCTGAACGCCGGCAACTCCCCGAGTTTCGATTTTTCAAGCACCGCGTCCAGCGTATCGAGTAATAACTCAATTTCCCCTGGGTCACTGGTCAGGTTGAGAGAGCGGCTTTCCGTCATGCTGCGCACTGATCGAGATCCTTGTTGACCGGGTGAGTAGCCGGGCATTCGCCTGAAAACTTCAAGGCCAGGGCCGAAACGTCGTCCACCAGGTCCCTGCCCGCTGCCCACTTACCCAGGCAGTTTTCCAGAGACGCGAGCATCTCGGCCGGTGCTAAGTGTGCATCCATTTCAACATTTTGTACGAGCGCATTCAATCCCAGTTGCTGCCCTTGTCCATTCTCACATTCAAGTAACCCATCTGAATAAAGCAATACCGTTTCCCCTGGTTTCAAAAGCGTTTCCATGTCACTGTAATTTGCCCCTGCGTCTATGCCCAGTGGAATTCCGCCACCGTCAATACTCCGCACTTTTCCATCTTCAGCCAGCACAAGCGGTGGTGGGTGGCCGGCTGAGGCAAACCTGAGTATGCCTTTTGCAGCGTCGAAATCTCCGAGAACCATCGTAGTCAGGTAATCCATCTCGGAATCGCCCTCACTAAGATGCCGGTTCAGGCGCTCCATGACGTGAGCCGGACCTTTCGTATCCATGCCATCCATCAGTCCACTGATGGGCCGCATCAACTGGCTGATTGCTGCCGATCGCAAAGCGGCAGTGATACCGTGGCCAGACACATCCAACAGGTAGAAGGCCAATTTCCCTTCACCGATTGTGAATATATCCAGGTAATCACCTGAAACTCCCATGGCCGGCTGATAGAACCACGCGGTTTCCACCGTGTTGGACAGTTGTCCGCTAACCGGAAGTAGTGAACGTTGCGCCGCCGAGGCGCCTTTGAGATCTTCCTGAACCAAAGCATATGCCCGGGTTACGAGGTTCTCGCGATTCGCGTAGCTGTTCTTGCTGGGCCAACAGTTCCTGCTGGATCGAAAGAATGGCGCATTGCCACGCTGAGCCTGGCATACAGCACCGAAGGTGATGCCGGTTTGGTGAGAAAATCGTCCGCCCCATAAGACAGGCCCTTGACGCAGTCTTCCTCCTGGTCAAGGCTGGTCATCAGGATCGTATAAATATAGTCGCTTGCATGGCGGGCTCGGATCCAGTCGATCAGCTGAATCCCATCCATTCCGGCATTATCAGTTCTTGCTGATCACGATGCGTATATCCGAAGATTCCAGGATGCGGCATGTGGCGGCGCCAGTGCAGGCTTGCTCAACTTCCCAGCCAGCCTTTTCCAGCAATATTTTCAGCCAGGCCCGGATGCTTGCAGCATCGTCGACGATTAGTATTTTCATTTTGATTCCATTAAGCCCGGTAACCAGGCGCTCCGTGACAAGATGCAAAAGTAATGCCAGTCCCAGCCAAGTCTGATATTAACGCGAAAGCGCCCGGTGTGTGTTAGCCAGGTGCCGGAGCATTTCGATACAAAATGTAGAATAATTCTGCAATTGCGTTGCAAAATGCAAAAGTAGTGTCACTATTGGCGTTCTCTTTAACGAATCAGGCAATGATTGCACCTGTGTGGCTTTGGTATTGTTTTTGCAATAATTAAGTTACTTATTTTGGAAATTCTGTCGGAAAAAAATATGACTTTAAGGATTAAGTTTTTATTGTGGTTCGTAACAATTGGCGGACTGATCATTGCAGTAACCTGGCTCCGATTGCCTGGAATTGGACCCAATCCCAGGGCGCAAGCGAGGCGCTTGGGCAGAGTGGGACGGTATCGACTATTTTATTAGCCGCCTTGCCGCTGCTCGCTGTTCTGAGTGGTTTTTCATATCTTTTTGCCGGGCGACTCTCGGCCAATCTCGATAGCCTGGCGACGTTGGCCAGAAAGATCATTCATGAGATCCGGAATCAAGCTGCAAGTCAGGGGTAATGACGAAATTGCCAGGGTAACCACTTCGCTTAATGAAATTTCAGAATATCTCGCAGTGACCTATCGGGAATTGCATCAGTCGGCCGAGAATTACCGGAATCTCTCGACACAACTCGCCGCCGGCGATGCCATCAAAAGTGCGATGCTCTCCACCGCTCTGGACGCCATTGTCACCATTGATTCAGAAGGCAAAGTACATGACTTCAACGCCGCGTCTGAGAAGCTATTTGGCTATACTCGCGAAGAGGCCCTCGGACAGGACATGGCCGAATTGATCGTACCGGAAAAGTACCGCGAAGCGCATAGAGAAGGCATGCGGCACTGGCACGCCACCGGCGAGGCAAACGTATTTGGAATCCGGATAGAAATTGAAGCTCAGGACAAGAGCGGCAAGATTTTCCCGATCGAACTCGCCATCACACCTTTAGGGCTCGAGGACGATACCTACTTCACCGGGTTTATTCGGGATATCACGGAGCAAAAGAGAGCCGAGAAGGAACTGCGCCTGGCAGCGAATGCTTTTGATGCAAGTGAAGATACTTGATCCACTGGCCGGACTCCAAAATCATCAGGGCCAACGCGGCGATCCTCAAAATGACGGGGTACAGCAGCGAGGATGTCATTGGTAAAAGTCCCGACCAGTTGATTAAGCTGGAACAGAACTCCCAGCCTGCTGAGCCATACTGTTGGGATGAGTTTCAATCAATTTGCCCAGCTCAGTGCGAAGGCCACATTACCCCGGCTGAAGGAGATGATTACCCCATTTGGCTTAGCATGTCCCAGGTTTATGATGATGCGGGCGTCGTTACCAATTATGTCGCGCATGTAATCGACATGACCGAACGGAAGCGTTTTGAACAGGCTCTGGAAACAGCACGCAGTGACGCGGAAAAAGCCAACCTGACAAAATCACAATTCCTGGCTAACATAAGCCATGAAATTCGCACGCCACTGAATGCGATCATTAACCTGAATTCTTTGCTGTTGGACAGCCAGTTAGATTCTGCTCAGCAGCAACTGGCCATAGCCGCCAACCAGGGCGGCGAAGCATTGTCGACACTGGTTGATGATATCCTCGATTTTTCGACCATTGAGGCAGGCAAGCTAAAGCTGCTCAAACATCCATTCAACCTGCGCAAGCTTATCGCTGACCTGGATGCGTTATTCCGTCCACAAGCGATGAGCAGCGGACTGGAATTTAGAACTTCCGTCAACAGCAGCACCCCCCAATGGGTAAACGGTGATGAAATTCGTCTGCGCCAGGTGCTGGTCAACCTGCTCGGTAACGCATTGAAATTTACCGATACGGGAATCGTCGAATTAACTGCAGAGCCATCGAAAAAGCATCGCATCGTTTTTCGGGTACGTGACACCGGTATTGGCGTATCGACTGAGGACGCATTGTTGATATTTTCGGAGTTCTCACAAGCAGATGATTCCCTGACGCGGCGACACAAAGGAGCGGGCCTGGGCCTGACCATATCCCAGAGACTTGTTAACAAGATGGAGGGAGAAATTCACTACGAACCGGGACCCGATACCGGGAGCCTGTTTTGGTTTGCAATTCCGCTCAAGCCTGCAGCAGAACCCGAGCAAGTGCAAAACTTCTTCCCTGACCAAATGCTGTTTAATGCACGGCTCCTGGTTGTTGAAGACAGCAAGGCCAACCGAATGGTCGCCCAGGCTGTACTGGAAAAAGCCGGATGTGAAGTTGAACTGGTTTCCAACGGCCAGGAGGCCATTGAAGTCGCCAGAGAACATCTTTTCGACGCCATTTTAATGGACCTCTCAATGCCAGTCATGGACGGTTTGCAAGCGACCCGGTTGATCCGCGAAATGAACTGCGGTTCTTCATCTGTCCCGATCATTGCGATGACGGCAAACGTGTTCGCAGAAGATCGCCTCAAGTGCATGCATGCCGGCATGAACGACTTTATTACCAAACCGATCCAACCGAGTAAACTGTTGACCCAACTGGCGCACTGGCTTGACCCGGAGCAAACCGTGTCGAAAGTTGATGAAGAACTGAATGCACACTACCAGTCCATAGAAGTACTGGATGAAGAGCAACTCAGCAAGATGGAAAGTGAGACTTCGACTGAATTGATGGCTGAAGTCATCGGTATTTTCCTGGAGGAGACGCAAGCTCATCTGGACGCATTGAGAGCCGGGGGAGATCAGGTTGATTCCTCAACGCTGGTTTCGGAAGCACATGCGATCAAGAGCAGTTCGGGCACCTTTGGGGCCTTACGTCTGTATGAATCGGCCCGGCGGGTCGAGTCCCTGGCGCGTGAAGGCAGACATGAACAGGCGATCCAGTCGACACGCAAAATCTTCGAGGCAGCGGAGGAAACAATTACCGTTTATAAACGCCGATTTTTTTCGGATGGAAAAAACCCGGTGCAAAACGGTCCGCCAGAGAGCCCCAGATGACATTCTCATCCGCTACTGCCTGAGGTGGCAAATTGGAAAACGAGGAAATTAACTTGAACAATTCAAAGGTTTTGCTTGTTGAGGACAGCCACGCGCTGGCCAAGGTCTATATTGAGTACCTGAAAGACCTGCCGGTTGATGTAACCCACGTAACTGAAGGCAGAGCAGGCCTGGACCATATTGTCGGGGAAGATCCTGCCATTATCCTGCTGGATTTGAATCTGCCGGACATCAACGGTATCGAATTGATGAGCGAACTGGAACAGCTGAAACAAGACCCTGCCATTATTGTCATCACCGCCCACGGCTCCGTCGACATGGCGGTAGAAGCCATGAGAGCCGGAGCACTCGATTTCCTGCAAAAACCTTTTGATGCAGAGCGCTTGCGCGTTACGGTGCAAAATGCGCTTGAGAAGCAGAACCTCAGCAACCTCGTCAAACAGTACGAGAGCAGCTTTGAGCGCAAGGGATTCCATGGTTTCGTTGGCTCTTCAATTCCGATGCAGGCTGTTTACCGGATCATTGAGAGCGCGGCTTCCAGCCGTGCTTCTGTATTCATCACCGGTGAAAGCGGCACCGGTAAAGAAGTCTGCGCTGAGGCAATCCACAATGAAGGTGTGCGCAGGAAAGCCTTTTATCGCGCTTAACTGTGCCGCTATTCCGCGTGAATTGATGGAAAGTGAAATTTTCGGACACGTCAAGGGCGCTTTTACAGGAGCGGCAGGCGAGAGGCAGGGTGCGGCAAGCCTGGCGAATGGTAATTTCCTCTTTCTCGATGAAATTGGCGAAATGGATCTTGCGCTACAAAGCAAATTGCTGCGTTTGTCTTCAGACCGGTACTTTTCAGAAAGTGGGCGAAAATTCGATTGAAAAAGTGGATGTAAGATTTATCTCTGCCACTAACCGGGACCCGCTCGAAATGGTTCAACTTGGCAGTTTCCGGGAAGACCTTTACTACCGCCTGCACGTTATTCCCATTCAGTTGCCGTCACTGCGGGAATGCGGCAACGATATTATGCAAATCGCAGAAAAATATTTGCAGGAGTATGCAGAAGAGGAGCAGAAAAATTTCCGGGAATTTTCGCCGCAAGCTGCAGAAATTCTCAAGCGCTATCAATGGCCGGGTAATGTGCGACAACTGCAAAATGTAATCCGCAATATTGTCGTGTTACAGAATGGCGACGTCGTGACTGAAGTTTTTGTTACCGGACCTGATGCATTCGGCGTCATTTCCGTTACCCGCAGAGGAACCGACAATCTCTCCCGCGCAGACCCATCCGAATCCTGGCGACGATCGACCGATTCAACCATTGTGGCAGGTTGAACGAGACGCGATTGAATACGCCATATCAAAGTGTGATGGGAACGTTCCACGTGCCGCAGCATTGCTCGAGATCAGCCCATCCACGATTTATCGAAAGCGGCCAGGCTGGACCGCGGACTGAACATCCTTGCCGGTGCGCCATCATTGACGGACCGGCAAGCTGACTTTCGCATTTGGCGTGCGTTTGAGTCAGGCCACCTCTGAAAGCTGGAAATCCAATCCTTCCGCGGGACCCTGGCGGAACATCGAGGCAAGGAACTGCTGCATTTCAATTCCGATGTCAGCATCTTCGAGGCTAAGCGCAATATTGGCCTGCATGTATCCGAACTTATTACCGCAATCAAAGGTACGTCCACGCATCATCAGTGCTTCCATCGGCGAGCGCCTCAGTAACTCGGTCATTGCGTCGGTAAGCTGAATTTCGCCGCCTGTGCCCTGGCCAGTGGATTTCAGCAGTTCGAGCACCAGAGACGGTAAAATATACCGTCCAACAATCGCCAGGTCAGAGGGCGCCCCGCTGACGGGCGGCTTTTCGATCATGTCGAAAATGCGTGCTGGCTCCCCTACTTTCATGAGCTTGTGACCACAATCCACGATTCCGTATTGATCGACAAGATTCCCGGGACACGCTCAACCAGGATTTGTGCAGCCTGAGTTTCTCAAAGCGGTCAATCATGTGTTTCATATTCCAACCCGCATCCAATCGCGTATGAACCAACACATCCGGAAGCATGACAGCAAACGGCTCATCACCGATGGCTGGGGCCGCACAGCGTATTGCATCGCCCAGGCCGGCGGCCCTTGGCTGCCTGATTGACAACAACTCTACCCCGGCGGGCACTATGCTCTTGATTCTGCTTAACAGTTCGGTCTTGCCTTTCCTCTCGAGTTCTGACTCCAACGAAGCTGCCCGTCCAAATGATTTTCGATGGCTTCTTTTCCAGACCGGGTAACCAGCACGATCCGGCTGATCCCTGCCGCAATCGCCTCTTCCACCACATACTGGATAACGGGCTTGTCAACAACAGGCACCATTTCTTTGGGGATGGCCTTCTCTGCTTGCCGGCAGCAGGCGTGTTCCGAGCCCTGCCACCGGTATGACGGCTGTCTTCACTCTGTTCACTGAATTACCTCCTCTGATTGAAAACTAAAATTCAGGAGATATAAGGCAAATGTCGTGCCAATCCAGTTTGAGAAAGAACGGGAACTGGAAACAAAGTTTATATTTTAGATAGAATAATTCCTAAATAACAATCATTTACCTATTTCTGCATCACTTTGTTAAGGCCCCGCACTATCTCGAGTTGGTGGTTAAATAGCATGATATGGAATAGTGTCACGATCCTATCGGAGCACAGTCAGTCAGGTATTTGGTTGCAATATGCAATGCAGCCTGCGTCAGATTTCCTTTCTTGAACCTTCGCGTATTCCTCAATTTCTTCTTTGGAAATGATACTGCTCCGGGTAAATCTCGTTCGAAGTTGAGATTATCGAATTAATCCTTCTGCATATTTGCTGTTTTCGTGGCTGGTATCAACTGCCATTGACAGACATGGCATGGTTCATGCATCTGAGTACATAAATCAGGCTTAATTAATCTCGTTGTTGATACAGATTTTATGACCATATGAATGTTCGAATTTACCCAAAATTTGATGACACGGCTCTTTCTGGAGCTGTTGGCTAATTAGACATGAACAGACAACTCAACTTTTCGCGCATAATCCATAGAATTCATTTTCAATTTCGGCTTACCCGGGTAATCATGCGACTCGCATCGTTTACGATTTCCGTGACGTTGTTGACATGGCGATTGATTGATCTCGCAGACGAATTTCTGAAAGGTGAGATTCATATGAGCACTTCGGCCGGAATACTCACAGGAATGGCCGCATTTCTACTGCAGGCGTTAATAATCGTGGGCTTGGCGCTGGTTATATTTTGGATAATGAGAAGACCTAAAATTCAACCAGACACTGTGTGGCAAGAATAGCTCAAAGCTTAAGCGGTGCAGCTACTTCAAACCAATCCTGGATAAAATATTCTTAATTGTGCCTGTTAAATTTTTATGCCAAGTACATGGATGTGCGGGAGCGACCGCCCCTGGGCACCATGTGTTGGCGGGTGGTTATAAATTCTGAACGATTTTGAGTAGTGAGAAAGCACACTAAAAGTCACGCTATTCAAAAAAGAACTAAATAACCCATTGAATATAAAGGACAATAGCTCGACTCATAATCGATTGGTCGAAGGTTCAAGTCCTTCAGGGCCCACCATTTTTTGACTCTGACCCCAGCATGACTGCTTACAGCCGAATGGTGCCCCGCGCTAATTTTCAAAGACAGGAATTCACCAATGGAATCGTTCTCAAAAGCTAAGCAAATCACAGGTTTCGTCAGCTGGTTGGTGCTGAGTTATGCTGCCTCTGCCATCGGCGCGCTGGGCTCGATTCAGGCACAATCGTTTTACGGCCAGTTGAATCAACCGGCATGGGCGCCACCTGCGTGGCTGTTCGGCCCGGTCTGGACGATACTGTTTACACTCCATGGGCATTGCTGCCTGGCTGGTCTGGCGCCAGGGTGGGTTTGTCTCGCAAAAACGTTCATTGTCGCTGTTTCTTGCGCAACTGATTACCAATGCCTTGTGGAGTTGGATCTTTTTCGCCTGGCAGCTTGGCGGGATGGCATTTGCCGAAATCATATTGCTTTGGCTGCTGATCGTGGCGACCGCGGTTTCGTTCTGGCGGGTAAAGCCGGTTGCCGGCGCACTGATGGTTCCCTACCTGCTTTGGGTCAGCTTTGCTGCTGCGCTCAATTTTGCCCTGTGGCAGATGAATCCGCAGATTCTTGGTTAAATAAGGATCGTCCCCGGAACATCAAGCCAGGTTGAGTGCCTTTTCAGACCAGTCAGGAAAAAGCATAGTGAACTGTGAACGGGTTCTCAATAAGCCGGCTTTTCTCCGTGCTTTTCAAGAAACTCATCGCCGCTGTGGCCGCGCTGAAAGACGCGGTACAGGGTGGGAATCATGAACAGTGTCAGTATGCTGGCCACGCCCAGTCCCGCCACGATGGAAGAGGCTACCGGGCCCCATACCAGGGACTTGCCACCCAGTCCGACGGCCAGTGAGAATAAACCGGCTATGGTCGTGGTCGTGGTCATCACGATGGGAATGACCCGGCGGCGGGCCGCATAGATCGTTGCATGAAGGGGTCTCATGCCGGCCTTGATTCGGGAATTTGCTGCATCGATTAAAACGATCGCGCTGTTGACCGCGATTCCTGTCAGGGCAATCACGCCGTACAAGGTATACAGGCTGAGCGGGTTGCCGGTGACCAGCAGGCCGAACACCACTCCGGTGAATGCCATAGGGACAGTCGCGAGTATCAGCAGGGGCTGGAAATAGCTGCGAAACTGCGTTGCGATGATCAGGTAAATCAGGCCCAGTCCCAACAGAAATAGTCCCAGCATCGCATCAAGGCTTTCCTGGATATCATCCAGTTCCCCCGACTGGTCAATGTCGGTTCCGGGGAATTCGGACTGGATCTTCTGCCATTCCTCCGCCAGTACCCGGTTAACGGTTACCGTGTCGGTCACTTCAGGGTCGATGTCACCCTCCACCGTGATCGCACGCCGATAATTGTAATGGCTGATGGTGCCCCGGCCCCGTTGGAAACCGGAGTTGGACAGGGCGCCGAATGTGGTTATGCCGCCATTGGGCAGTGCGATGGGATCGTCCAGCATAGAGCGTATGTCCTGGCGTTCCTGGTCTGTGCCCCGAACGCGCAATTCGACTTTTTCACCCTGGTCGCGAAAAAATGCCACGATCTCTCCGTCCATGTGCAAGCGTAACAGGCGCGCAACCTGCCCGGGTGTCAGTCCGGCACGACGCACGGCTTTGTAGTCCAGATCCAGCACCAGTTCAGCGCGTCCCGGTACGTCGTTGTCAGTGACATTCACTGCCCCCGGGATAGCGCTGACAATGCCTTTGACCGCATCCGTGGCGGCGCGTAATTCATCGAAATCGTTGGCTCGCACCTTCGCACTGATAGCGCGCGAGGAGGGTGGCCCGCCTGTAATTTTCGTAAATGAAATCACGCCATCAACCGCGGTCGCCATCACCGGTTCGGTCAATTCCTCTATGATCCTTTCCACGGTGCGGGTGTTGCTTTCCAGTGGCATAAGTGAAACCTGGACCTGGGCATATTGATCCCCGTAGAGGGCCTCGGTCTCAGTGAACTTGATGCCTGCATTGACCGTCACGGCACGAATTTCAGATGGTTCCAGGTGTTTCAGGACTTCCTGCTCCAGCAACACACCCTGGCGCAAGGACTCTTCGAGAGGTGCGTCGGCGGGCATATCCAGGTTGACGTAAAACAGCCGCACCGGATCGGCAAGGAAGAAATCCATCCGGATCAGACCCATGCCTACTGCACTGGCAGCAACCAGGAACGCCAGCGAACCTGCCGCGAGAAACCTGGCCGGGCGCCGCATTACATAGCACAGCATTTTGGTGTATTTGACTCTGATCCAGTGTGTCCAGCGAGTGCGACGGTCATTCCGCGGCGTATGCAGTTCATGGCGCTGTCTCATCTTGCGGCTGGCGCGCATCGATATAACGTGGGATGGCAGAATCCAGAACGCTTCAACCAGGCTGACGGCCAGGCCAACGGTTACCACGAAAGGGATGACGAACATGAATTTGCCAACAATTCCCGGTAATAGCATCAGCGGCAGAAAAGCAGCCATGGTGGTCAGTACGGCGGAGGTGACCGGCTTGGCGACTTCCCCGAGAGAATCCAGGGCGGCTTGCAGCCCGTCTGCGCCGCGCTGTATTCGGTAAAACATGGCCTCGACCACGACCACGGCGTCGTCCACCAGCATACCGAGCACGATCACGATACCCAGTAAGACAGAAACGTTCAGTGTATTTCCCGTTGCGTTAAGCACCCACAGGGTTCCGGCAATGGAAAAAAGAATGCCCAGGGTCACCATAGCCGCGATGCGAAATCCAAGAAAAGCCCAACACACGACCAATACCAGGCTGAGACCCAACAGGGCATTGTTCTGCATGATGTTGATTGCGGTACGGGTCGCAACTGTCTGGTCATCAGCCAGTGTCAAACTGATGCCGGTTCCGTCAAGTTGATTGTTCTTACTCTCAATGTACTCGTTGATACGGTCGACCAGCTTGATGGTATTGGTATTGGCAACTTTTGTGACCGAAAGTGCGATTGCAGCCTGTCCCCCGAAAGACACGAGTTGCGTCGCGTCTTCGCGCCCGCGTTTGATCTCGGCAACATCATTGAGCGCGATTAATGTATTGGGTGAATTGAGGGGCGCCACCTGGAATTCGGCCAGGATTTCCGGATTATTGGTCGTGCCCTCGACGCGAACCAGCCACTCGTTGCCTGCTACGCGGGTTTTGCCGGCAAATGTGTCACGAAAGGCTTGGCCCAGGCTATCGGCAATGTCTGTGGCGAGCAGGCCACGGGCGGCCAGCTCACGTGCCTCGAACTCGACATGTAATTCCGGCTCGTGTAGTCCGATGGTGATGACCTGGTCGACGCCGGGCAGCCGTTCAAGGTCTTCGCGAATGATCCTGGACAGCCGCCGTAGTGTTTCATCATCAGCCTGGCCTTCAACCACCACCAGGCCTGTGGGAAAACCACTGGATGTGGTGACTTCCAGAATATATGGGTCAACGGCTTCGTCCGGGAGCTCATCATTTGATTTCGCCTGAACTTCACGTCTTACATCGTTTATTCGTTTGTCAAACTCTCTTTCGGTCAGGTCTCTGAACCGGATGAGGATGTTGGATGAATTTTCACGTGTGGTACTGATAACCCAACGGATGTCCTGAACGTTGCGGATCGCATCCTCCAGCGGGCCGGTCACCAGTTGCTCCACGTCCTCGGCCGAGGCGCCAGGCAAAATCGTTCGCACGATAACCCAGTTGAAGTTGATCTCGGGATCCTGCTCGCGCGGCATGGTCAAATAGGAAATCAGGCCCATCATGAACACAACCAGAAACAGGATGTTAACCAGGGGGTGGTTGGTCAGAAGACTCTTCAACATAAGCTTGAATTGCTCAGCGACGGACGCTTACGCTGTCGCCATCCTGCAGGCGATTACGCCCCACCGTGATGATTTCAGCTCCGGCGGGAAGATCAACGGCCACGGGGCGACCTTCCTGGGCGCCGGGAAGGGGTGTGAAGACGGCTTTACCCTGGTCGTGCACAAAGATACCGAGTGCGCCATTGCGACGACTGATGAGGTTGGAAGGCAACAACCCTTTACTGACATGCCAGACAACTTCGCCACTGCGTCCGATCGCAGGGGCCTCGTTGCCGAATGCGAGTCGTGCTCGTCGGCTCCGTCGCTCGGCTTCGATGACCGGTGACAAGCGCAGCAATTTCACGGGCCACTGCTGGCCTCGCGAGACGAAACTGATTTCATCTGACATCAACAGCGAATCTGCTACATCTGAGGGAATCTCGGCGTTTAGTTCAAATTGGTCGGTCTGGGTAACCCGAAGCAGAGGACTGCCATTGCTGATATAACTGCCGATCTGGGCCATGCGTTCCACTACCACCCCGTCGAATGGCGCCAATACCCGGCATTTATCGAGGCTGCGTTGTGCGATGGCAACCGCTACTTCATTGGCCTTGATCTGTGCGCCCCACACTATCGCATCAGTTTGGCGGTCCAGTAGAGTATCGTCGGACAGGTAATTGTCCTTGACCAGGTCTTCAGCCCGTGACAGCTTTGCATCGGCAGAAGCCTTTTGGGCCTGGCTTGAAGCCAGGTTGGCCTGGGCCTGGCTCAGGCTCAGTTGATAATCCCTTGCATCCAGTTCCATCAGCAATTCACCTGCCGAAACGCGTTGCCCGACATCTGCATATACAGCCTTTACCACGGCTGCAACCTCCGCAGAGATCTGAGCACTGTTCAGCGCCCTGACGTCTGCCGGGGCTCGTCGCTCGAGATCCACCAGCACATTGGAAATGTCTTCCACGTTCACTGCAGTTTGCGCGGCCACAGCCGAAGGCATGGTCAATAACAGGCCAGTAACAAGAATGAAAATTTTACGCATGCTTCCCCCGGGGAGCGCATTACACCAGCCAGTCCAGCCAAACCCGGCCTGTGCGATGAAACAAAAACAAAAGGACGTGGATAGGAATTATAGACCACCCTTCTTGGAATTCCGGCAAGTATCGTGATCCAGACTGGAGATCGCTGCCGCGTACCCCAATGCTTCACGCCCCCGCTTTGCATGCCTAGTATATTGAGAAAAGATGTTTTCATGTAATTCCGCCGGAAAATATGTTTGCTGCAGCGACGAACTCCATGGACCTGTTCACACGAACAGGGCCTGTCGCGATCAGGCCTACTTGCCACAGCCATCTCAGTAAAGCCTCAGTATTTAGGAGCTTTTCGGCCTCAGGCCCATCAAGCCAGGTTGCGGACCTTGCCGAAGCGACCAACTGGTCTTACGGTCGGTAAGCGCGCATGAACATCGCAACGCAATCGTCAGCGTAAGCCTTGAGGCTTGCCGGATCCATGCCCCATGTTGAACTGCGTGCGCAGCTGTTCCTCAGCCTTTAGCATGCAGAGGAATTGCCACGCAGCATGCCGTGGATTTTCGACCCGAAGGTTTTGCGCCTTGTCCTGTGCCTCCAGGTACGTGGCCACAGCTTCAACTGTCTGCAACGGCCCATGCTCGAAATAGATCTGGCCCAGTTCCGGATGGGTGTCCGCACTTCCGGTGCACACCGCATGCACGCGCGTGGCTTCCGGGCTTGTGATCAATTGCAGGAAACGGCAAGGCCGAGAAGCGTTTCCTTGCAGCCGAAATGTGAATAGACGGTCTGTTTCGATACCCTCGCCGCAGCGGCGATGTCGTCCACGCTGGTCCCCTCGAATCCGTTGCTGGTAAACAACTCCATTGCCGCTGACATAATTTGGCGACGCTTCTCTTCGCTACGCGGGCGGCCCCTTTTTACGGGTGTTTTTTCAGACTGATTCATTTCACAGGATTTTCACAGCACCTAAAGTAGAATTGCAACTCTAGACTGGTGTCGAAGTCCTCAGCTTCAGTTCCTTCCGTCTCAGTTCGATTGTTTTCGCCGTGGCTGGACTGTCCGCGGGTCTCGGCCTGCTCACCGTCTGGGCCTTTGGATACCACTTCGGATTCGTGATCATTATCGGCCCGATGGGGCTGGTTGGACTGGCGATCAATGCTGCCATAGTGAGTTGGCGCGCCGCACTCGATCACCACAGCCCCAACGTGGACCACATCGAGGTCGATGCCGCTCATCTCGGTATGGCGTTTAACCCAAAGATATGGTCACTGGTCATGCAATCCCTGGAGAGAGACTCATGAAAGCACCGGATACCCTGTTTTACGATGGAAACTGCCCGCTCTGCATGCGCGAGGTTCGCCTGTTGACCCGAATCGCTGACGATGGCCTGCTGCTTACGGATCTGCACGACGTTTCTGAAAAGCCGGGCGAGCCCTCGTCGCTGGAAAAATTGAAGAACCTGCACCTGCGCACCGCTGACGGCGAGTGGCTGACGGGCGTGGATGCAACGGTTCGTGCCTGGTCCCATACCCGGTGGGGCTTCCTGTTCAGCTTACTGCGGTGGCCGCTGCTTGGGCCCCTGGCTGACGCGGCTTACCGCTACTGGGCGCGGAAACGTTATCAGCGACTCTATGATTGCGGTGAGTGCTCGATCCCGAAATAGTCCGTGATTTCGGGATAACCCATCAATTTTTCGGCCGGCGGGCCAGCGACTCCAGGAATGCGTCAGCCTGCCGGGTGATCCGGCCTCTCTGATCGTCGTCCAAACGGTCAAGGTTGCGGTAAGACAGCCCCATCCTCAGATTGGATCTGAGCCGGCCCTCGTTGCACTTATCGCAGGTTTCTACATCTATATTGAAAACACGCTTCAATCGCTTTGCCCACGTCATCGAGGCCCGTTTTTCGGCAGGTGTTTGGTCGGCCCGATGAACTGAGCGGCACTTTTGACGTTTGCCCCTATTGGCTGGTGTTACCCTTGAGCGATACTTGCTATTGGGTGCGAATACACCATGGAAACGAGTGAGGTTAACTCTTGGTCTCGGGACCAGTGAAACCAATCTGGCAAGGGTCGCTCCTGCGCATCCATGCGCTCGCGACATACCGTTCGTCCTGAACATAAAATCCAATGGTTCAAACATCACATGGGTCGTGCCATTGCGCCAGGGTGTTTTTAACTCATAGCGCACCCGTCCATTACGGGTCATTGACAAACGCTTGGTGGATACCGGCGGTCGAGTAATGTAACGGAACAGGCGTTCCAGCTTGTCACGTTCATGTGCCCTGGTGCCAACACCTGCGTGAAGCGAAAAACCGGCGACATTGCCGACCCTGGTGGTCAACGGCTCATCTCCTTCATCGGGTAAAGTTTGCAGGGTGAATACCTTGTTGCCCTTTTGAGGCCCCACCGCAATCCGGTAAGTAACGGAACTTCCCAGCAGCTGATGCATCGGTGTTTCATCATCACCAACCAGTGCTTCCGAACACTCAACACCCACTGGCGCATGGGTTGATGAGGCAGGATTTCAGCAAGCAGCAACGCGGCACTGTCCGTCATCCGCCGTGCGCCGCAACTGGGACAAAAACCACGACGCTTGCAGCTAAATGCTACTAACTTCTCATCGTGGCAGGACTCGCAGCGAACCCTGAGAAAGCCATGCTCAAGTCTTCCGCACTTTAAGTACTCATCAAATTCTTTTGTAACGTAGGCCGGTAAGTGCTTGCCATGTCTGACCAGTTCAGCTTGGAACTCGGGCCAGTACTCATGAACGATCTGATAGAGCAATGTAGTTTCAGGACGATGCCGTATATATACAGCAGGTAAATTTGACCTAACCTGGCAGACCTGATGTGAAAGCAATCCCGTGTCTCAAACAAATACTGAAAGTATTCGTTTGCAGTCTTGGCGCACACAATGGCTTCATTCTCAAATCGGTGTAAGTAAAGTACTCCCTTTACTGGTGCCAACTGAGCCAACATATCCAAAGCGAAAGTGATTCGCGAAGGACCCCCTTTGGCCGGACGCGGCTATACGAGATCGTTGGTTACGAGGTTCCGCTTCCGGGCTCAAAGCGGTCATTAGCCTCATTACATTGCCACAGAGTCGGCTTGAGTCCTGTCAGCAATCAAATCCATTTCCTATTGGGGATTTCAAATACTTATTACTGCGACAAACCGAAAGTGGGCATTTTATAGGCTTACGAATAGGCTTATGTATTTATAAAACTATTATAACTTATTGAAAATAAACATTTAGTGGCGCTCCCTACGAGAATCGAACTCGTGTTTCAGCCTTGAGAGGGCCGCGTCCTGGACCGCTAGACGAAGGGAGCGTTATAAAATCGCGAAATTCGCGAACCAACAAACCGGGCGCTCATGTTAAACTAGCGCCACTGTATTATTCAACCAGTCAAAGCGCGTAAATCGATATTAATAATTTCATCACTATTCCCCAGGCCGAGCATGGAATCCGGCTGAAAGACTTTTGCCCCCATGCAACCGATGTCGTTCGGGAACTTCAGGATGCGGGCTATGAGGCGTTTATCGTCGGCGGCAGTGTTCGTGATCTTCTGCTGGGAAAGATTCCCAAGGATTTTGACGTTGCTACCAGCGCCACGCCCGAAGAGGTCCAGGAAGTATTTCCCCGCTGTCGACTGATTGGCAGGCGGTTCCGCCTGGCCCATGTCCGCAAGGGCGGCCAGTTGATCGAGGTCGCTACGTTTCGCGGCTCGTCTGTTGGCGACGATCACGAAAGGAGCAACGGCAGAATCCTGCGCGACAATGTTTTCGGCAGCGTTGAAGAGGACGCCATTCGCAGGGATTTCACGATAAATGCTCTTTTCCTGGATCCCGTCGGCGGTGAGATCAGGGACTATGTGGGCGGATACGAAGACCTCGCCCAACGGCGATTACGCCTGATTGGCGACCCTGAGATCCGTTATCGTGAAGACCCGGTCCGCCTGTTGCGCGCCGCGCGTTTTGAAGCCAAGCTGGGGGTTGTTCCTGACGCTGAGTCAGAGGCCCCGATTCGCGCGATGGCGCCCCTGTTGATGGATGTGCCTCCAGCCCGCCTGTTTGAGGAAGTCTGCAAACTGTTCCTGACCGGGCACGGGGTTCGCAGCATGGAGGCGCTACAGCGCTTTGGACTAAGCTCCGTGATGTTTCCCGGTTTGCCCAGGGGCTCTGCCGGCGGAAAAGTTCAGTTGGGAACCGTATTGCGCCAGGCTCTGGAAAGTACGGATGAAAGGATCAAAATGGCCAAGCCGGTTACCCCGGCGTTCCTGTTCGCGGCCTTGTTGTGGCAACAGGTTGAGGCACGCTCCAACGCGCTGGTGGCGGAAGGTGAGACCCCTCATAACGCGATGCTGGCGGCAGCTGAGGAAGCAATTGCCAGCCAGGCCCAAAGTACTGCAATTCCTCGCCGCTTCAGCGCGGTGACCCGGCAGATCTGGTTAATGCAACCCCGTTTTGCCCGCACCCGGGGAAAGCGCTGGAAACGATTGCTGCAGGAACAACGCTTTCGTGCCGGCTACGATTTTTTGCTGTTGAGGGCCAAAGAGGATGTTTCACTCGAGCCTCTCTGTGATTTCTGGACCAAAAACCAGGAGGGCATTGATTTCTCTCGCAACCGCGAAGATGAGGCCAGGAAAATCCGGCGCGGCCGTCCACGGCGCCGTCCGCGGCGGCGTGCACCTGCCAGTTAGAGGCAATGACAAACATGAGAACGCTGACGATAAGTGGCCTGCTCGCGATGAAGCGCGAGAGTGAAAAGATCGCGATGCTGACGTGCTACGACGCGACGTTTGCCTCTGCAATGGACCATGCCGGGGTCGACATCATCCTGGTCGGAGATTCGCTGGGTATGGTCGTGCAGGGGAAGTCCTCCACGGTGGGTGTGCGGGTTGAAGATGTCGCATACCACACGGCCTGCGTGGCACAGGGGCTGGAGAGAACGTTTTTGCTGGCGGACATGCCCTTTGGCAGTTACCACGATGAGTCCACTGCAATGGAAAACGCGGTTGAATTGATGGCTGCCGGCGGCGCCATGGTCAAGCTGGAAGGCGCCGGGCCGATGATCGGGATTGTCGACTACCTGACCTGCCGCGGTGTACCGGTATGCGCCCACCTGGGACTGACGCCGCAAAGTGTCAACCAGTTGGGTGGTTTCAAGGTTCAGGCCCGAGAGGAAGAAGAAGCCAGGCAGTTGCTGGATGATGCCCGGGCCATGCAGCAGGCAGGCGCCCAGATGCTGGTCGTCGAGTGTGTTCCGGCGTCCCTGGGCAGCAAACTCTCCGCAGCAGTGGATATTCCGGTCATCGGGATCGGCGCCGGCGCGGATTGTGACGGGCAGGTGCTGGTCATGCACGATATGCTGGGCCTTGGAGGCAGGGTGCCCAAATTTGTGGCCAATTTCATGTCTACGGGCGTCACGATCCAGGGTGCATTCGAAGCCTACGTGCTGGCTGTCAGGGAGGGTCGCTTCCCCGCGAAGGAGCACGAATACTAAATGCAGCAGATTGAAAGCCGCGAGCAGGTGCACGCAATCACGCGTCGCTGGCGGCGCGAGGGTCTGCAGGTGGCGCTTGTTCCCACCATGGGAAATCTACATGCAGGACACCTGGCCCTGGTCGAAGCGGCCAGGCAGGCGGCAGACCGCGTGGTTGCCAGTATCTATGTAAACCCCACCCAGTTTGGTGAGGGTGAAGACTTTGCCAGTTACCCCCGAACGCTGGAAGCCGACCGCAAGTCATTACTGCAAGCCGGGTGCGACCTGCTGTTCGTTCCCGATTACTCCACCATGTATCCAGCCGGGCTCGACGATGCTGTACGGATTCTCGCCGCCCCATCGCTCGCGAGGGTACTGGAGGGAAAGAGCCGCCCGGGTCACTTCGATGGCGTTGTCACCGTGGTTGCGCGCCTGTTTAACCTGGTTGGCCCGGACTGTGCTTTTTTCGGAGAAAAGGACTGGCAGCAATTGCTGGTTATCAAGCAGATGGCTGCTGACCTGGGTTATGGTATACGTATTGAGTCTGTGCCAACGATCCGCGAATCCAGTGGTCTTGCGATGAGCTCCCGTAATAACTACCTGCAACCGGCACAGAAAGAGGCGGCTGCTGCACTCAACCAGACGTTGAAGGAAGCTGCGGCAAGGGTAGGGCTTGAAGCGGTAGACCCCGGTGTGGCCGAGAGGGAGGCCGAAGCACAATTGCTGGGCCTGGGAATGCAAGTGGATTATGTAGCTGTCCGTCAGTCCGACAACCTGGCCAGGCCGGGTGAAGAACGTGTACCGCTTCGGATTCTGGCAGCGGCCTGGTGCGGTCAGACCCGGCTGATTGACAACGTTGAAATAAAGAGTGTTGGCATTTTGCATCGTTAGTGGTATTATTACCACCAACCTTGCTGAAACGGTGACGTTTTACGAGGTTTGTAGGGCGCGAAAGACGGGTACATCACTCCAAGAGTCTGCCTCTCCTCTTAAACGGGGAGAGGTTTTTTTTTGCCTGGACTGATTGCTACTTAAAGTATCAAATCACCTGTCAACCGCATGGTTAAACGATTTTTTAACGTTTTCACCAGGACCTGATGCCTCCTCTCGTCTTGCGAGCAGCCCCTTTCAAGGTCTCTCTGCGGCGATGAATTGCTACTCGAGAACCTGTTCGGGGGATGCATGACCGGTGGCCAGCCTGGCTGACATCACTTCGCCGATATGTTGTAAAAATGCAACAAGAACGGCAAATATCTACTACCGCTTGATCGCTCCAAGTATCCCGCGCATGATCTCCCGTCCCAGCGTTGTGCTAACGCTGCGCAGGAAACTTTTCACGGCTGCTTCCGCGGGTGTCTGGCGACTGCTGCGCCGCGCGGCCGGCTTGGTTTTTGTCGCTTCCTTTTTCGTCTTTGTTTTGGACTCTGCTTCGGCTACGGCTTCGGCTTTTTTTGCCTTCTGTGCTGCCTTGTCAGCCCTTTCCTGCAGAATCTCTGCGGCCGACTCACGGTCGAGCGCCTTGTCGTATCTCGCACCCACCGGGCTGCGTGAGCGGACATCAGCACGTTCCTTGTCTGTCACTGGTCCGATCCGTGAGGTGGGTGGCCGGATCAGGGTTCTGTCGACCATTCCGGGCACGCCCCTGGCCTGCAGCGTGGAGACCAATGCCTCGCCCACACCCATTTGCGTGAATGCAGTTTCGGTATCAAGGTTCGGGTTAACGCGAAAGGTCTGTGCGGCCACCCGGATGGCTTTCTGTTCGCGCGGTGTGTAAGCCCGCATGGCGTGCTGGATTCGGTTACCCAGTTGCCCGAGCACGGTATCCGGAACGTCCAGCGGATTCTGCGTAACGAAGAAAACGCCTACGCCCTTGGAACGGATCAGGCGCACGACCTGCTCGACTTTCTGCAGCAGGGCCCTGGGTGCGTGGTCAAACAGCAGGTGTGCTTCGTCAAAGAAAAATACCAGCCCGGGCTTTTCAGGGTCACCGACTTCGGGAAGTTCTTCGAACAATTCCGATAGCAGCCAGAGCAGGAAGGTCGCATACAAGCGGGGCTTGTGCACGAGTTTGTCAGCTGCCAGTACGTTGATTACGCCGCGGCCACTCAGGTCGACCCGTTGAATATCTGCAAGTTCCAGAGCCGGTTCACCGAAAAAGTTTTCCGCCCCCTGCTCATCCAGCATCAGCAAGCGACGCTGGATGGCAGCTACCGATGCGGCACTGATGTTCCCGTATTGCTTCGAAAAGAGCTTCGCGTTCTCGGCTACGAAGCGCAGCAGAGCGCGCAGGTCTTCCAGGTCCAGCAACAGCAGGCCTTGTTCATCCGCAATGCGAAAAGCAATGTTCAGAATGCCTTCCTGCGTGTCGTTCAATTCCAGCAGGTTGGCCAGCAATAATGGCCCCATTTCCGAGATGGTCGTCCTGATCGGGTGACCGCTCTTGCCGAAGATGTCCCAGAAGACGATCGGCCAGCCACTGGCGGTAAAATCATCGATACCTATTTTTTCAAGCCGTTCGTCAATCTTGGGGTGCGGCGAGATGGGCTGACTCAAGCCGGACAGGTCGCCTTTTACATCCGCCAGGAATACCGGCACGCCAATGCGGGAGAATCCTTCCGCCAGAACTTGCAGCGTGACGGTCTTGCCGGTACCGGTTGCACCGGTGATCAGGCCGTGGCGGTTGCCGAAAGAAGGCAGCAGGTACTGAAGGTTTTCGCCTTTACCGATAAGGATTGGATCAATTTCACTCATGACGGGGTCTTTCCTCTGCAGGGGGGGTCGGTTAAGCTTCCTGTCTTATCTTTCCTAATTATTAGCGGAACGACAAGTATATGGCAAAGACGCCCTACAATCCTGGTGAAATAGAACCAAAAGTCCAGGAACAATGGGAACGCGATGACGCGTTTCGTGCGGAAGAAAAAGAGGGCGCAGAGAAATTCTATTGCCTGTCCATGCTGCCTTATCCCTCCGGCGCCCTGCACATGGGGCACGTGAGAAACTACACGATTGGTGATGTGATCAGCCGCTACCACCGTATGTGCGGGCGCAACGTGTTGCAGCCGATGGGCTGGGACGCATTCGGCCTGCCGGCTGAAAACGCGGCGATCAAGAATAAGACCGCACCGGCCAAGTGGACTTACGCCAACATCGAAAACATGCGTGAGAAGTTCAAGCGCCTGGGTTTTGCCTACGACTGGTCCCGCGAAGTCACCACCTGCAAGCCGGATTACTATCGCTGGGAACAGCAGATGTTCACGCGCCTGATGCGCAAGGGCCTGGCCTACCGCAAGGATTCCGAGGTCAACTGGGATCCGGTAGACCAGACGGTACTGGCCAACGAGCAGGTTGTTGATGGCCGTGGCTGGCGTTCCGGCGCCGTGGTTGAGCGCAAATCGATTCCCCAGTGGTTTTTGAAAATCACCGATTATGCGGATGAATTGTTGCAGGGCCTGGACGAACTGGAAGGTTGGCCCGACGCCGTCAAGACCATGCAGCGTAACTGGATTGGGCGGTCTGAAGGCGCCGAGTTTGAAATGGCTTTGTGCGATTCGGAAGGCACGGTCGGACGAAGCAGGGCCGTAGCTGTGCGGGTATTTACAACCCGCCCGGATACCTCGTTCGGCATGACCTACGCGGTGCTGGCACCGGAGCATCCGCTGGTCGCGGAGATCGCTACAGCCGAGCAAGCGTCGGCCGTTTCGGAATTTGTGACGCAGGCCGGCCAGGCCACCGAGGAAGACCGGATGGCGGTCGACGGCGGTCTGGAGAAGCGGGGTGTGTTCACCGGCGCCTACCTGTTCAATCCATTCACGCGCAAACCGGTGCCCCTGTACCTGGCGGACTACGTGCTGATGGGTTACGGCACCGGGCGCCATCATGGCGGTTCCGGGCCAGGACCAGCGGGACTGGGATTTTGCGGTCAGTCACGGCCTGCCGATCGTTCGGACCGTGGCGCCGCCGGACGGCTGGGAAGGTGAGGCCTAGACCGAAGACGGTCCGGCCATCAACAGCGAATGGCTGGACGGCCTGGAGGTCGCCGAGGCCAAGGAGAAGGCGATCGCCTGGCTGGAACCGAAGGGTCTGGGTGAGCGCAAAGTCAACTATCGCCTGCGCGACTGGGGTGTCAGCCGGCAGCGTTACTGGGGCTGCCCGATTCCGGTGATTTATTGTGATACCTGCGGTGCGGTGCCGGTACCCGAAGACCAGTTGCCGGTGCGTGTTGCCCGAGGATGTCACCTTCATGGGGGTGCAGTCGCCGATCAAGGCAGACCCTGAATGGCGTAAAACGACCTGCCCGGAATGCGGGGCTGCGGCCGAGCGCGAAACCGATACCTTCGACACGTTCATGGAGTCGTCCTGGTATTACGCACGCTACTGCTGCCCGGACGCCGAGGACCAGCTGGACGAGCGTGCCAGTTACTGGCTGCCGGTCGATCAGTACATCGGCGGAATCGAACACGCCATCCTGCACCTGATGTATTTCCGCTTCTATCACAAGCTGATGCGGGATGCGGGCATGGTGGATTCGGATGAGCCCGCTACCCGCCTGCTGTGCCAGGGCATGGTTGTAGCGGATACCTATTTCCAGCAGGAAGAGAGTGGTGAAATCCACTGGATCAATTCTGCAGATGTCGATATCGAACGCGATTCCAAAGGCCGCGCCACTGGTGCGAAGCTGCATTCGGACGGCAGTCCCGTAGTGATTGGCGCGGTAGAAAAAATGTCGAAGTCCAAGAATAACGGTGTCGATCCTGAAGGCCTGATGGACCGCTATGGCGCAGACACGGTCAGGCTTTTCTCTGTTTCCGATTCACCACCCGCACCAGTCGCTCGAGTGGTCGGATTCAGGTGTTGAAGGTGCTTCGCGATTCCTGAAGCGGGTATGGACCCAGGTCACAAACCACATTGAAGGCCGGGCCCTGTGAGCCGCTGGATGTCAGCACGCTGAATAGTTCACAGAAAGAAATTCGACGACTCCTGCATGATACGATCGCCAAGGTCAGCGACGACATCAGCCGTCGCTACACGTTTAATACGGCGATCGCGGCCGTGATGGAGTTGAGTAACCACCTGGCCCGGTTCGAAGCCGACAGCCCGCAATCACGTGCCGTATTGCAGGAAGCGTGGATCAACGTCGTGCGACTGCTGGCGCCCATCACGCCGCATATATGTGATGTACTGTGGGATAGGCTTGGTGGCGAGGGCCCGCTGTGCCAGGCGGCCTGGCCGGTGACGGACGAAGCAGCCAGGCAACGGACCCAGGTCACCCTGGTCGTGCAGATCAATGGCAAACTGCGGGCGCGCCTGGAACTGGAGCCGGGCGCTTCGCAGGAACAGGCCATGGAGTCGGCGCTTGCGCTTGAAAACGTGCAGCGCCACATGGAAGGTAAGGAGATACGCAAGGTGATTCATATTCCGGATCGTTTACTGAACGTCGTGGTGGGATGAAGAACATGAACCTTCGCCTGCTAACTGGAATGCTGAGCCTGCTCCTGCTGTGTACAGCGTGCGGCTTTCAACTGCGCGACGATGTGGAGCTGCCGCCGCAAATGGCGAAAACCCAGATGGTGGTTGCTGACGAATACAGCACGCTGGCGCGTCGGGTTCGCATCATGCTGGAGCAAAACGGCGTGCAGTTCGTCAATGGTGAACAGGCCACGGCCATCCTGGAAATTCCGGTGAACAACGTGGTCACGGATGTCCTGACGATTGGCGACAATGCCCGCGTCAGGGAGTACCGCATCAGTTATACCGTCCGCTTTCGGCTGTTGGATGCAGAAGGCCAGGTGCTGGTCGACTGGCAAAACCTGCGCCAGGCGCGGGAGGTCAGTTTTGATGAACAAAAGATCCTGGCCGGTTCACGGGAACAGGAGTACCTGGAAAAAGAATTGGCCGAGACCCTGTCCCGCCTGCTGATTTCCCGCCTGGAGTCTGCCCCGGTCGGTGCCGGCTGAATCCCTATGCCCGTTAAAGCGGATCAACTTCCCGCCCTTCTTTCAAAATCACTGGCCCACGTATACCTGCTGGCCGGGGCCGAACCGTTGCTGCTCCAGGAATGCAGGGACCAGGTGATACAGGCTGCGCAGCAACAGGGTTTTGCCGAGCGCACCGTGCACGATGCCGGCGGGCGATATGACTGGGGTTTGCTGGCTGAAGATTCAGCAGCCCTCTCACTGTTCTCCAGCCATAAGATCATTGACGTTCGCTTGCCGACCGGGCGTCCCGGTCGGGAGGGGTCGGCAGCGTTGGTCGAGATGGCGCAGGCTCAGGACCCAGACATCCTGCTGATGGTTTCATGTGGTAAATGGGATGCGTCACTGCGCAAATCGAAATGGGCGACCGAATTGGAACGCGCCGGTGTTTTGGTGGAAATCTGGCCGGTCAAGCCGCAAGCTTTACCGCAATGGATTCGGGGCCGCATGATGAAAGCCGGCCTCGACCCCGGAACCGGAAGCGATTGCCATGCTGGCAGACCTGGTCGAGGGTAATTTGTTGGCGGCCCAGCAGGAGATCAACAAACTGGTGTTGCTGGAACAGGGCGGGCGTGTAACGGCCGAAGACGTCACCCGTGCGGTGGCCAACAGTTCACGCTTCGATGCCTTCAGGCTGGTCGAGTGTGCCCTGCAGGGCCAATTGGGCGAGTGCCTGCGGGTAGCGGCCGGCCTGCAACGAACCAACGTGGCCATCCAGCTGGTCAGCGGCGCCCTTTACAATGAACTGACCCTGGCAGATACCGTGCGCTCCGCGCTTGCAAACGGGCAGGGTGAATCTTCCGTGTTTGGGAAATTGCGTGTGTGGCAGGCCCGCCAGGGTCCGATTCGTCAGGCCACCCGCCGCTTATCGGATTACGATTTCGGCGAAGCGTTCAGGACGCTTTCCCTGATCGACCGGCAAAGCAAGGGCCGGGCCGCTGGTGACCCCTGGCAAACCCTTGATCGGCTGCTCTGGCACCTGTGTGACCCGGGCGCGGTCAAGCCGGTCTGAGAGGCTCAGATGACACAACGAAAACAGCTGCCCCTGACGCCATTGGTATCTTTGGCGGTACTTTCGATCCGGTGCATTACGGCCACCTGCGGGCGGCGCTGGAGGCGCAGGAAGCGCTGCAGCTGGACGATTTTCGACTACTTCCGGCTGGCACGCCGCCTCATCGGCCGGCTCCGGCCGCGAACTCGCAGTCAACGGCTGGCCATGCTGAAGGCTGGCGGTTGCTGACTACCCCGGGTTTACGATCGATGAACGTGAAGTCCGGCGGGAGGGCGATTCCTACATGGTCGACACCCTGCGTGAAATTCGTGGCGAAGCGGGTAGTGCGCCGTTACTGCTGTTTATCGGCCAGGATGCCGCCAATGGCCTCGACAGCTGGCACGAATGGCGGGACTTATTCGACACTGGCCCACCTGGTCATCATGCGCCGTCCGGATTCGGAGATGACCTGGTCCGGCGAACTGCTGCGCGAGATGGAGAACCGGCTGGTTGATACTGCCAGCCAGCTCTATGCACAGCCTGCCGGCCTCGTGCTTCCGCTCGAAGTCACCCAGTTGGCGATATCGTCTACCGGCATACGGCAACTACTGCTTGAAGGGCGTTCACCCCGTTTTCTGCTGCCCGATGCCGTCATTGACTACATTCGAACAAAACCAGCTTTACTTTGCGGGTCGGCCAGGAAAGGATAAAATCCATAGATTGAAACTCAGGTGATTTCATTTGACCCATAAAACCGCTGACGACGCACTGACGTCGAATCAACTCAGAGATCTGGTGATCTCAACCCTCGAAGACCTCAAAGCCATCGACATTCAGCAAGTAGACGTATGCCGGGCAAAACCCGCTGACGGACCTGTTCGTGGTCGCTTCGGGTAATTCCACCCGGCACGTCAAGTCGATGGCTGAAAAACTGGCGCTGAAAGCCAAGGCCGCCGGAAGTCAGCCGCTGGGAGTTGAGGGTGAGCGAGAAGGTGAGTGGGTGCTGGTCGACCTCAATGATGTCATCGTGCACCTGATGCTTCCGCAAACCCGGGCTTTCTACAACCTCGAGAAGCTCTGGGAAGCCAGCAGCCAGCAGCGTAGCAGCGCCGGCCAATCCGGCCTGAGTCTCAGTAAACCCCGATGCAATTAACCGTCGCAGCAGTCGGTCAGCGCATGCCGGCCTGGGTTCAGGCCGGCTGGCAGGAATATGCAACGCCGTTTTCCGCGGGGCATGTCGCTGGAACTGAAGGAAATTCCGCTGGCAAAGACGGTCCAAAAACGCTGATATCGAGGGTTCTGAAATCGGCCGAAGGCGAGGCATTGCTGGCAGCGGTACCGGCTGGTCATCGTCTGATTGCGCTGGATGAGAAGGGAAAGCAATGGTCCACCCTGGAACTGGCCCAGCAAATGGAGAACTGGATGCGTGAGGAACACGGCGTATGTTTTCTCGTCGGGGGCCCGGATGGTCTCGCAGAAGCATTGCCGCAGGCAGGCGCGGGATATCTGGTCGCTCAGCCGCCTGACACTGCCCCATCCGCTGGTTCGCACCGTGCTGGCTGAACAGCTCTACCGGGCCTGGACAGTAACCCAAAACCACCCTTACCATCGAAGTTGAGCGTCTGATTATGTCTGGAAAAGCAACCCAGCCGCGGTTGATCCTGGCGTCGGCATCGCCCCGTCGGCACGATCTGCTGCAACAGATCGGGGTCGATTTTGAAATTATTGTCGCCGATATCGAGGAAATACCAACTGCCGGCGAACAGCCGGGCGAATTTGTCCTGAGAATGGCGCGCGAAAAAGCGCTGGAGGTTCTGTGCAGAGAAAAACGCGGCTTGCCCGTTCTCGGTTCAGACACCGCGGTCATTCTGGATGGAACAATCCTCGGCAAGCCGGTTGACCGGACGGATGCCGTGCGCATGCTGGAAGCACTGTCCGGCAAAACTCACGAAGTGTTCTCAGCGGTCGCGGTTGCCGATTGGCGAGAACGAGGTGCTGCGAAGCACTGAACATCACCCGGGTAACGTTTCGCAGACCTGGAGCCGGCCTGGATCGAAGCCTATTGCGACACAGGTGATCCCATGGACAAGGCGGGTGCATACGGTGTGCAGAATAAGGCCGCGGAAAAAATTTCACGAATCGAGGGCAGTTTCTACGGTGTAATGGGCCTGCCGCTTTATGAGACGGCGCAATTACTGAAACGCGCCGAAGTGATATTCTAGGGTGAGTTTGATTAAGGCAACTCGCTCGTGAGCGAAGAAATTCTGATTAATTCGACACCCTCGGAAACCAGGGTCGCGCTGGTTGAAAACGGCATGTTGCAGGAAGTGTGGCTGGAAAGAGCCAGTCACACGGGCTACAACGGCAACATATACAAGGGCACAGGTTTCCAGGGTACTGCCGGGGCTACAGGCGGCCTTCATCGAGATTGGCCTCGAGCGCACCGCATTTCTGCATGCCCGGGACATGGTTCGCCAGGATCCGGTCGCCGCCGGCAATGAGTTGCCCCCGGAACCGTTGATCTCCGACCTGTTGCGGCAGGGCGATGAGGTCATAGTGCAGGTCATCAAGGACCCGCTGGGGACCAAGGGCGCCCGCCTGACCACCAATATCAGTATTCCTTCCCGATTCCTCGTGCTTCTGCCCGATTGCGATGTCATCGGCATCTCGGCCCGGATCGAAGATGAACCGGAGAGGGAGCGCCTGAAAGAGCTGGTGAACACGCTCAGGAACGACGAAAGTGATCATGGCTATATCGTTCGGACCAATGCCGAAGGCGTGAACGATTTCGCGCTTTCAGCAGACATGGTCTACCTGGGTAAAGTCTGGCAGGCGATCCATGAACGCTCAGCCACTGCCGGGCCGGCTACCTGCATATTCGAGGATCTTTCGCTGGCGCCACGGGCGCTGCGGGACATGATGCATGAAGACGTCGACCGGGTTCGGATCGATTCCCCGTGAGGCGTTTGCAAGAAGTCCGGGAATTCGCAAGGCGTTTCGTGCCGGACTGGCTGGAACGTATCGAGGAATACACGGCTGAACGTCCGATCTTCGATCTGTTTGGGGTCGAAGACGAAATCGACAACGCGCTGAAGTCTTCTGTTCCCCTGAAGTCCGGTGGCTATCTCGTCTTCGACCAGACCGAAGCCATGACGACGATCGACGTCAATACCGGTGGCTATGTCGGTTACCGCAACCTGGAAGAGACGATCTACAAGACCAACCAGGAGGCTGCCCAGACGATAGCCAGGCAATTGCGTCTCAGGAATCTTGGCGGGATCATCATTATCGATTTCATCGATATGAGCGACCTGGAGCACCGCAGGCAACTGATGGCTTCGTTCGAACGGGCGCTTGAGAGGGATCATGCCAAGACCACGCTGACCGAAATTTCGTCACTGGGCCTGATCGAAATGACCCGCAAACGGACCACCGAAAGTCTTGAGCGACGGCTTTGCGTGCCTTGCCCCTACTGTGATGGTAAGGGAACGATCAAGAGTGCTGAAACCGTTTGCCTTGAGATTTTCCGCGAAATTATGCGATCCAGCCGTCAGTTTGAGGCAAGCAAGCTGATGGTCGTGGCATCATCCAGGGTAGTCGAACGTATCCTCGATGAGCAGTCAGCGACCGTGGCCGAGCTGGAAGAGTTGATCGGCAAGTCCATCCGCTTCCAGGGAGAGGATCAGTACGCGCAGGACCAGTACGATGTCGTGTTGCTCTGATTCGCCGGTATGACCACCCCTAAAGACTCATTTTCCGACGCGCGAAAACGCTGCTCTGGACTGCTTTTTCCATCATCGTCATCCTGGCGGCGGTGGGCGTAGGAGTCGGCAAACTCCTGATGCCTTACAGCGATCGCTACCAGCCGAACCTGGAAGCGTGGCTCTCGAAAGAATTCGGCCGCCCGATTCAGCTGGAGAGCTTCAGTGGCGAATGGACAGCCTTCGGTCCGCGTCTGACGCTGCAAGGCATGAAGTTGATGCCGGCCGTTCAGGATGAAGTTGCAGGAGCTCTGCGGGGTGACAAGGCAGCGGTAGCTATCGAATCTGCCGCGCTGGATGTCACCCTGCTGAATGCCTTTATTCCGGACCGTCCGCTTTACAATTTTCGGGTAATCGGTGCGGATTTTGAGTTGCGGCACACGGTGGATGGCCGGTTTGAATTGTCGGGCTTCGGTGTCAGCGGACGCAGTGCAGACCCGCAGAGCTCAGCTCTGAAAGAACTGGCCAGGATTGGTGAAGTCATTCTGCAGGACTCAAGCCTGATCTACCAGGATGAAAAATACGGGATTCTGTTGGGATTCAATGACATCCAGGGTGCCCTGCAACTGCAAGGCGATGAACTGTCTACGGAAATCCAGGCGCGTTTTTACGATGAACGCAGCGGACTGGACTACGGCGACATCGAAGCCACCTTGCTGTTGACGCTGGACGACGACCAGAGAATGCTGAACGCAAGCTGGCAGGCAACAGGGCGGGAACTGATGCTCGCCGCCTTCCAGGGAAGGTTGCCTCGAAATCCCTTTCTGCCTCTGACCGGGTGGTTGAACGCCAGTATGTGGGGTGAGTGGTCGCGCCAGGCGGGGCATCTGATCAAAGGCGAGACAGATCTGAGGGAGGCCAGGCTGGTTAACGATTACCAGGATCTGCGTCTGGACCGGATCAACTCTCGAATGCGCTGGCAACACCAGAACAGGGGCAAATGGGAACTGAATTTCGCTGATTTGCTGTTTGACGATGGGGTGGAGTCCTGGACGGCACCGCGCCTGACCATTGAACGGGATATTTTCGCTGACCGCGGACTTTGGATCAGTGCCGACGAGTTGCCGCTGGGTGTGCCGCTGAACCTGGCGCGGGACATCATGTCCATTTATGACACTTCCTGGCCGGCGTTTCTGCCCAGGGCGGCAGACGGAATGGTCCGGAATCTCGACCTTGTCCTGAATTCCCGGTGGGGCATCGAACTGGCCGAGGGGAACGTGACGGGAGCCAGCGTCCTGGAGTGGGACCGATGGCCCGAATTGACCGGTCTGGATGCCGACGTCTCGCTGCGAAGCGGATCCGGTTTAATTCAGCTCAGCGGTGCTGAAGTCAGCGTTGACTGGCCACGAATGTTCCGTGACCCGCTGCTTCTCAGCATTCCATCCTGCCAGATCGACTTGATGTGGGGCCAGGGCTGGCAGACCGGGATTAATGATTGCGGACTGGAGAATGAAGACCTGGCGCTGCATGGACAAGCTGTGCTCAAAGGTGGCGACGGCAAGCCGGACGTGGACGTCAACGTGATTTTCACGCGCGGCAGCCTGGATCGGATGGGTCCTTACTGGCCTGAGGCCATCATGAAGGACCGCGTCAAGACGTGGCTGCGCAAGGGCCTGAAGGCGGGTGAAGTGCAGGAGGGCAGGTTTCAGATCCATGGCGACATGGATGACTGGCCATTCCGCTCTGGAAAAGGCCGGTTCGAAGCGTCCGCAAAAATCAGCGATGGCCGCGTTGCCTATTTGGACGGCTGGCCGGATGCCGGGAAAATGCAGGCCCAATTAAGATTTGTCGGCGCGTCGATGAACTTGTCCGGCAGCATTGGCGACATGGGTGGTTTACAGTCCGATGCGGTCACCGCCGACATCGCTGATATGGGGGCGCCCATATTGAAGGTTGCGTTTAGTGTTGATGCTGATCTGCCGGCCGCCGTTCGATTCTTTCAGCAAACGCCTTTGCAGAAACAGGTAGGCGTGGATCTGGATCGTTTTACTTTCGCAGGGGTAATGCAGACGGAAGGCTTGCTGACGGCTCCACTTGGGGAATCCCCGGGGCAGCTGGAACTGGATGGCATGGCGAATATTCCGCAAGGGTTCTTTTCCGACCCGGCCAGCGAAATCACCCTGGAGAATATATCCGGAGATGTGCGTTATGACGAGACTGGGTTCAGCGGATCGGCGATGGATGCGATGTTTCGGGGATACCCTGCCCAATTGGACCTGGATGCCGGTACCGGCCGGGCCGAGAGTTTTCGGGCTGACCTGGTCGGGATTTTCGGGGTCAGGGACGTAATCCCTTCCTTTCTGCTGGAGAGCTACGCTGCGCTTTCGAGAATAGAGGGCGACGGTCTCTGGAGCGCCTCTATCAGTGTGCCATCCAACGGTGAAGGGGCTGCTTTATTGCAGGTTGAGTCCGGCCTGGATGGTGTTGACCTTAATCTGCCGGCGCCCTTGCACAAGCCGGCCGGTGAGCATTGGCCGCTGGTGATTCGCTACCCCTTGTCCGGCGCGCAGCAATTACTGGATATCGAGTTTTCAGAGCGGGCTATTCTCAGGTTTGACCTTTCAGGCGATGCAGAATCGCCACGCAGTTCAATTATCAGACTGGGCCCCGGCTTGCCTGATATGCCACCTGATGGACTGATCCGCGTCGAAGGCCGTTCGCCTGTCGTCGACCTGGATGGATGGATCGATGTCATCATCGACGGAGCGCTCGATGGTGGCGGCATGGGTGGTCTGGATCTTGAGAAGGGCAGCCTGCAGGCCGGAAAGCTGCTTTTTCTGGATCGGTATTTCGATGAAGTCAGTGTGGAATTCGACGTCGTTGACTCCGACATCCGGGCAGAGTTCCGGGCTGAAGATATCAATGGTAAAGTTCGGTTTACGACCGGTGACACCGGCATGAGCAGCCTTTTTGCGGAGTTTGAGCGCCTGGTCCTGGCAGACCCGGTTTCCGAGGGTCTCGATGTGGATACGGATCCCGCTGACTTGCCCGCACTGCACCTCTATGCTGAGTCTTTCCAGTATTCCGGCGTGGAACTGGGCGAGACACGCATCGAGGCCTACCCGACGTCGAAAGGGTTCCATTTCGAAAAAGTCGACGCAGCCTCGGATCAACTTACAGTGCTGGCCAGTGGTGACTGGTCGCTTGGCGAGCAGGGCCCGCGCTCAGATTTTGAGATTCACATGTCTTCCGTGTCGCTGGGCGATTTCCTTAATTCGATGGACATCAGTTCCTCCATGCAGGGCGGGCAGACCCTGGTCGACTTCAGCGCCTGGTGGCCGGGATCACCGGCCGCCTTTGCGCTGTCGCGACTGAATGGGCAGGTTGAATTCAGCGTTGTCGATGGCAATATTACCGATGCCAGTGCCGGCGGTGGGCGCTTGTTGGGCCTGTTGAGTATCACAGCGTTGCCCAAGCGGCTGTCGCTGGACTTTCGTGATGTGTTCGATGCCGGCTTTTCCTTCGACCAGGCGACCGGAACATTCGAGATGGAAAATGGAACGGCAACAACCGATGATATGCTGCTCAACTCTTCTGCTGCGAGTATATCGATAGCGGGAAGCACCGACCTGGTTGAGCAGCAGTACGACCAGTTGCTGACCATCAGGCCGGGTCTGGGCAATACCCTGCCCATCATTGGCGCCATCGCCGGCGGGCCTGTCGGTGCGGCTGCCGGCCTGGCTCTTCAAGGGCTGTTGCACGGCCAGATCGGGGAAGCAACCCAGGTGCAGTATACGATCACGGGTGACTGGGAAGACCCGGTGTTTGAGCCGTTCGAAGTAGAACTTGCTGAAACACTGGTGGTAGTTCCGGCCGAGCCTGAAACCCCGTCGACGGAAAATGAACAGAAACAGGAATATTAGTCATATGCACAAGGAATATTTATGAGCCACAGGCTCGCATTGGCGGAACGTCAATTGCTGGAACCGGGCGGCCTGGACCAGGCGCAACTGGAACAGGTGCTGGCCGACCTGATGGGACCGGCGATTGATTCCGGTGATATCTACTTTCAGTCGACCAGCCATGAATCCTGGGTGCTGGAGGACGGCCTGGTTCGCAGCGGCAGCCATTCGGCGGAGCAGGGTGTTGGAATTCGCGCCATGTCCGGGGAAAAAACCGGTTTCGCTTATGCAGATGAAATCGTACTGCCCTCCCTGCTCCGGGCATCCGGTGCAGCGCGGGCCATTGCCAGGCAGGGCCGTGAAGGCCAGGTGCAGGCCTGGAAGCAGTCGCACCGCCCGGCTCTGTATGCGGCAGATGATCCGATCCAGGCCATGGGGGCAGCGGAAAAAGTAGACCTCCTGCGGCAGGTCGATACCTATGCGCGCTCGCGGGATCCCAGGGTCAGCCAGGTTATCGTCAGTCTTGCCGCGACGCATGAGACGATTCTGGTGGCTGCCACCGATGGCACGCTGGCAGCTGATATCCGTCCGCTGGTGCGGCTCAATGTCAGCGTGATTGCGGAACAGGCAGGGCGGCGCGAGCAGGGCAGTGACGGTGGCGGCGGGCGCTTTTCCTACCAGGAGCTGCTGGAGAACGATGCCTGGCGGGGGATGGCAGATGAGGCCGTGCGACAGGCCCTGGTCAACCTTGACGCGGATGCCGCGCCGGCTGGCACCATGACCGTGGTGCTTGGTCCCGGGTGGCCGGGCGTTCTTGCTGCACGAAGCCGTCGGGCACGGTCTGGAGGGCGATTTCAACCGCAAGGGTACATCGGCTTACAGCGGCCAGACTGGGCGAAAAAGTCGCCGCCGAATGTGTCACCGTGGTGGATGATGGCACGCTCGAACGTCGCCGGGGATCCCTGACGGTGGACGACGAAGGCACCGCGACACAACAGAATGTGCTGATCGAAAACGGCGTTCTGCGCACTTATATGCAGGACAAGCTAAATGCCCGCCTGATGAACACGGCGCCGACCGGCAACGGCCGGCGCGAGTCCTTCGCTCACCTGCCGATGCCGCGAATGACCAACACGTTCATGCTGGCAGGGGAAATTCCGCCCGAAGAAATCATCGCCTCGGTTGACCGCGGCCTGTACGCGGCGAATTTCGCCGGCGGGCAGGTCGATATCACCTCCGGCCGCTTTGTCTTTTCGGCCAGCGAGGCCTACCTGGTCGAAAAAGGCCGTATTACACGCCCCGTTAAAGGTGCGACCCTGATCGGCAACGGACCTGATGTGATGAACCGCGTTTCAATGGTTGGGAACGACCTGAAGCTCGATGCCGGTGTCGGTGTATGCGGAAAAGACGGGCAGAGCGTTCCGGTGGGCGTTGGCCAGCCTACGCTGCGAATCGACGGCCTGACCGTGGGCGGCACCGATGGTTCATGAATCGGATACGGGCGGTAGCGGGTCTGCTTCATCCATCTCGCGCAGCAGCCGAAACAAGGCTCGGGCGGAAGACGGAGGCTTGTTGCGGCTTCGCTTCCCGGTCGGCATTACGAATCAGTTGACGAATGGCCTGGGTATCGGTGTCGGTGCGCTGCTGCATCAGGTCACCAACGGCAGGATCACCCGATTCGAGCAGGAAGTCGCGCCAGGCTTCCGCCCGGTGCTGGCGTCCGGTGAGTTTCCTGGCTTCCGTTTCGAACCCATCGATGGCCTGGAAAATGGGCTCGGGATCCATTCGACGCAGCAGTTTGGCCGCGTACTGCATCTGGCGCTTGCGGGCAACATGGGAGCGAATCTGCCGGGCATCCATGATGGCTTCCCGGACATCGTCATCCAGCGGGACGCGTCCAAGCCTGGCCGGGCTCATCTTGATCAGTTCGAGCGCCAGGGATTTCAGCTCAAGTGCATCGCGGCGCCGTTGGCTTTTGCTGACGGGGGCGTCTTCTTCGGAAAGGTTTTCCTTGTCTTTCATTGTTGTTTCTCAAAACCTGCCAGTCTGTAAGGGGAGTTTAGATGTCTGATCAATCCATGGTAACGCAGCCGTTGTTGAACCGCGAAGCCGAGCTCGATTTGCTGGAGGCCCATGTGGCCGAAGCGCTGCGCGCTGGCGCGCAAGGCAGGAGCCAGTGATGCGGAGGTCAGCGCACACACCAGCCAGGGCTTGTCGGTCAGGCGTGCGGCTGGGCGAGGTAGAAACGCTTGAACACATGCAGGACCGGGGGATTTCCGTAACCGTTTTTCTCGGGCAAGCACAAAGGTCATGCAAACAGTGCCGATTTGAGCCGTCAGTCCATAGCGTCCTGCGTCGAGCATGCCATCGATATCGCCCGCTTCACCCAGGAAGACAAGGCCAATGGCCTGGCCGACGCGGCATTGCTGGCTACCGAATTTCCGGACCTGGACCTGTGGCACCCGGTAGTCGATGGATGCCTGTGTTGCCATCGACGCGCGCGCTTGGCCTGCGAGGCGGCAGGCCGCAGCGATGCCGGAATCAGCAACTCTGAAGGCGCTTCGTTCAACGCCGGCCTGGGGCTGGGCGTCTACGGCAACTCCAACGGATTCCTGGGCCGCAGTGCCGGCACCCGCTACAGCCAGTCCTGCGTCCTGCTGGCGGGCGAGGGTGACAGCATGCAGCGGGACTACAGTTACGACAGCCGCCGCAGTCTTCGACGATCTTGAAGCACCCGAAATCACCGGGATCGGAAGCGGCCCGGCGCACGTTGAGCAGGCTGGGTGCGAAGCCAACTGCCTACCGCTGCAAATGCCCGTGCTGTTTGCGCCGGAAGTGGCCCAGGGTCTGATCGGACACCTGGTCGGGGCGATTTCAGGTTCGGCGCTCTATCGCAACGCGTCATTCCTGAAAGATAAGGCGGGTGAAGCTCTGTTTCCGGAATGGCTCAATATTCTGTGAGCGGCCCCGGCTTGCCGCGGGGCGCCGCGCAGCGCCTCGTTCGATGCCGAAGGCGTGGCGACCCGGGCGCGGGCTATCATCGATTCCGGGGTGCTCGACGGGCTTATGTTCTGTCCACTTATTCCGCTCGTCGCCTCGGTCTGGAAACGACCGGTAATGCCGGTGGTGTGCGCAACCTGTTGCTGGCAACCGGGTGGCGAAGGCGCTGAAGATCCGCTGGCCTGCATGCAGGATGGATTCTACGTGACCGAAGTCATGGGTCAGGGTGTCAGCCTGGTGACCGGTGACTATTCCCGGGGCGCTGTCGGGATTCCTGGTCGAAAAGGGCAAGATCACTTCTCCGGTTGAGGAGGTGACCATCGCCGGAAATCTGCGAGACATGTTCATGCAACGTGGTGGCTGCGGGAAACGACATCGACACGCGCGGCAATATCCACTGCGGTTCGGTTCTGATCAGTACGATGATGGTGGCAGGCACTTGAGCGTTTTCAAGCTCATGCGCATCGTTCTTCTGTTGAGCATCTTGTTCGTCATCGTGGTCAGTACGTGGATGACGGAGAGACGCATGGCGGCCTGGGAACGGCCCATCCTGGTTGACCATCTACCCGATCGCTGCGGACGACGATCCGGCCAGACCCTGAGGTTCGTCAGAGAAACTGAATGAGGCTGATTTCGAAGCCGTCAACCGTTTCATGGACCGGGAAGTCAGCGCCTTATGGTTTTTCCGTGACGCCGGCGTTCCGGTTTCAGATTGCCGCACCCGGTACTGAGCTTCCGCCGGCGGTGCCCGGGCAGTTTGAACCCGCTGGCAATCGCCTGGTGGAGTCTGAAAATGCGCTGGTGGGCCTGGATGCAGGATTTCAAAGACGATCTGGTCTCGCCGGATATTCAAATGTTCGTTCTTTATCATGCCGCAACGGAAACCGAAGTAGGCATTTCGGTCGGGCATGCGCAAAGGGCGTTACGGCATGGTCAAGGCCTATGCCCGCGAAGCGTCCAGGCATCGACCAACCTGGTCGTGTTCACGCATGAGATGCTGCATGTGCTGGGCGCAACCGACAAGTACATCCTTTCTACCGGCGAACCCATTTATCCTGCAGGGTTATGCCGATCCGGACAAAGCGTCCGCTGTTTCCGCAGACAGCGTGCCGAAATCATGGGCGGACGAATTCCCATCAGTTCCTTCTCATCGGTCATGCCCGCTTCACTGGAGCAATGTAAGATCGGCCGGCAGACCGCCGAAGAAATCGGTTTTTTTGCCCAGCTGTCAGAGATTGACGCGGAATTCGCATTCGACACTTGCATGACTGGTAGTCAAATTTTAGCCGGTTCGCGCCTTGAGATATTCAGGTTCGATGGTTATTCTAGCGCGCGTTCACCCACTCACCCCTTAGAAGGAATAAAAGATGCGCAGAATTCTGGTCGCTGGAAATTGGAAAATGCATGGTTCACAGACCATGGTGCAGGAACTTCTGGAAGGCCTTCTGGCAGGCGTTCGAAAGACGCGAGTGATGTGGACATGGCCGTTTTCCCGCCATTTCCGTACCTGGCCCAGGCCCAGCTCATTGCTTGAAGGTAGCGACATTGCCTGGGGTGCGCAGAACCTGAACCCGGTGGCGCAAGGCGCGCACACCGGCGAAGTATCTGCCGGCATGCTGCTGGATTTCGGATGCCGCTACGTGCTGGTTGGGCATTCCGAGCGGCGCAGCATTTATGGTGAGAGCTGATGAAGATGTGGCCGAGCGGTTCGAGGCTGCGCTCGCCGCCGGTCTGGAGCCTGTGCTTTGTGTTGGAGAAACCCTGGAAGAACGCGAAAGCGGCGCAACTGAGGCCGTCGTTGAACGTCAGCTGGATGCGGTACTGAACCGTTGCGGCGTTGATGGATTCAAACAGGCGGTGGTCGCCTATGAGCCGGTCTGGGCGATTGGAACCGGCATGACAGCCTCACCGGAGCAGGCGCAGGCAGTTCATGCGTTTATACGTGACAAATTTGCTTCTCAGGATGATATAATCGCCGGTCAATTACGTATTTTGTACGGCGGCAGTGTGAATGGTTCCAATGCCGCCGATTTATTTGCCCGGGAAGACATCGACGGCGGGCTGGTGGGAGGAGCTTCGTTGAAGGTTGACGATTTCCTCGCCATTCGCAACGCCGTCGCCTGATCTTCCCCGAGAATCGGATTTGTTATGCAAGTATTGAATATTTTTCATGTATTGATCGCGATCGCCCTGGTGGCATTCGTTCTGATTCAGAAAGGACAGGGTGCGACCGCCGGCGCCGCATTTGGCAGCGGTGCTTCGGGCACCGTCTTTGGTTCACGGGGCGCCGGTAACTTCCTGACCCGCTCAACCTGGGTGCTGGCGGCGCTTTTTTGTGCAATCAGCCTGACCATGGCTGTCATGGTTTCGCGGATCATGGGCGCGCCTGAGAACGATCTCGGTGTGGTGAGCTCTACGCAGGCTGAGCCTGCAGTTGAAGAAGAGCCGTGCCGGGCGGACGAAGTTTCTGTAACGTTCGGATGAACCCGCTGGTTACCGACGTGCCGTGCGTTTGACGATCGTTGAAGACGCCAGTACAGAAAACGCAGCTGACAGAAGAAGCCCGGCTGCTGAAGAGGAAGCAGACAGTTCTGGGTCGGGTAGCGACGAAAGCTGAACCCGGGTGTAGTACTGGCCCAAGTGGTGGAATTGGTAGACACGCTATCTTGAGGGGGTAGTGGCGAAAGCCGTGCCGGTTCGAGTCCGGCCTTGGGCACCATTTTTAACGACAATTAAGAGAGACGAGCATGCTCGCAGAATATTTTCCGGTTCTGATCTTTCTCGCGATTTCTGTCGTACTGGGAATCATACTTCTTGTCACGGGCGGAATACTTGGCGGACTGCTCGGATCAATCAAGCCCGACAGCGAGAAATCTTCTCCCTACGAGTGCGGCTTCGAAGCCTTTGAAGACACCCGCTCCAAGTTCGACGTCCGTTATTACCTCATCGCAATCCTGTTCATCATTTTCGATCTCGAAATTGCCTTTTTCATTCCCTGGGCGCTGGTGCTGGACAAGCTCGGCGTTTTCGGTCTGGTCGCGATGATCATTTTTGTCGTTGAACTCATCATCGGGTTCTTCTTTGTCTGGAAGAAAGGAGCTTTGGAATGGGAATGAACAATCCCGTCCCGCTGGACTCGGTCGACGATATTCTTCGCCCAAGCGCTGACGCCAACCCGCTGCTGGATCGCGGCATGGTGACCACTTCACTGGATGCACTGCTCAACTGGGCCCGCACCGGTTCCATGTGGCCGATGACCTTCGGTCTGGCCTGCTGCGCAGTAGAAATGATGCAGGCCGGCGCAGCCCGTTATGACCTCGACCGTTTTGGTGTCATTTTCAGGCCCAGTCCGCGTCAGTCGGATGTCATGATCGTAGCCGGCACGCTGACCAATAAGATGGCGCCGGCGTTCCGCAAGGTCTATGACCAGATGCCCAACCCCAAGTGGGTCATTTCGATGGGCTCCTGCGCCAATGGCGGTGGCTATTACCACTATGCGTACTCGGTAACACGCGGCTGTGACCGCGTCGTTCCGGTGGATGTGTATGTCCCTGGCTGTCCTCCGACCGCCGAAGCACTGATCTACGGAATTCTCCAGTTGCAGGCGAAAATCCGCCGCGAAACCACGATCGCCAGGTAAGGGCATGAGCGAGACAACAAAAGCCATAGCAGAATTATATACAGGCCGGTTCGGCGACCGGGTCACAGTGGGCCAGACCCGAAACGGGATCACAACCCTCGAGGTCAACGTCGATTCCTGGCTGGAGGTCTGCCGGGCGCTGCGTGACGAAGAGGAGTTCAGTTACGAGCAGTTGACGGATCTTTGTGGCGTCGACTACCTGAGCTATGGCCAGTCCGAGTGGGACACCGAGGACGCTTCGACCGAAGGTTTCGGCCGTGGGGTCGAGAGGCCTTGGCCCGGGCCGGTTTCAACTGGGCGGACCGCCCCGAGGCAGGAGACATCAAGCAACGATTCGGCGTCGTCGTACACCTGCTTTCTCTGAAGCACAATCGTCGCCTGAGGTTGCGCTGTTATGCGCCGGATGAAGGCATGCCGATCGTTCCCTCGCTGGTCGAAATCTGGAGTTCCGCCAACTGGTACGAACGCGAGGCGTTTGACCTGTTTGGTATCGTTTTTGAAGGCCATCCTGATTTGCGCCGGATCATGACGGATTACGGCTTTACCGGCCATCCGTTCCGCAAGGACTTCCCGTTGATCGGTAATGTTGCGGTGCGTTACGACGAACAGAAAAAACGCGTGGTTTACGAACCGGTTGAAATCGAGCCCCGGGTGGGTGTGCCGCGGGTTCTGAGGGATGACTCCCGTTACAACACGGACGAACTCGACCAGGCTGCCGACGTTGCTGCTGAAGAAGTGGCAGCGAAGTCATCGGGCGAACAGGAAAACTGAAATGGCTGAAATACGCAATTACACGATGAATTTCGGCCCCCAGCACCCGGCAGCGCATGGTGTGTTGCGACTGATTCTGGAAATGGACGGCGAGACCGTGGTTCGTGCCGATCCGCACGTGGGTTTGCTGCATCGTGCGACCGAAAAACTGGCCGAAAGCAAGCCTTTTAACCAGTCAATCGGCTACCTCGACCGGCTCGACTACATGTCGATGATGTGCAACGAACACGCTTATGTCCGGGCCATTGAGCAGCTTGCTGGGTATCGAACCACCGCCCCGTGCGCAATACATCCGCACGATGTTTGACGAGATCACGCGCTTTTCCAATCACCTGCTGTGGATTGCCTCCTGCGGCATCGACCTGGGTGCGATGACGGTCTTTCTGTACGCGTTCCGTGAGCGCGAAATGATCATGGATATGTACGAGGCGGTGTCCGGCGCCCGGATGCATGCGGCTTACTACCGGCCGGGTGGCGTTTACCGCGATTTGCCCGACCATGATAGCCGCCTTATAAGGAGTCCCGCTGGACCAAGGGCAAAGACCTGAAGCGCCGTAATGAATGGCGCGAAGGTTCACTGCTGGATTTCATCGAAGCATTCGCGAAAGACGTTCCGGGCAAAATTGACGAATACGAAACCCTGCTGACCAACAACCGGATCTGGAAACAGCGCACCGTGGGCATCGGCGTCGTTTCGCCGGAAAAAGCCTTGCAGATGGGTTGCTCCGGCGTGATGCTGCGCGGTTCCGGCATCGAGTGGGACCTGCGCAAGAAGCAGCCCTACGCCATGTACGACCAGGTTGATTTTGATATTCCCGTGGGTGTCGGTGGCGACTGCTACGACCGCTACCTGGTGCGGGTTGAAGAAATGCGCCAGTCGGCCAGAATCATTCTGCAGTGCGTGGACTGGCTGCAAACAGAACCCGGGCCACGTCATGCTGAAGAATTTCAAGGTCATCCCGCCCACCCGCGAAGAAATGAAGGATGACATGGAAGCGCTGATCCACCACTTCAAGTTGTTTACCGAGGGCTATTGTGTGCCCGCGGGAGAAACCTATGCAGCGGTCGAAGCGCCCAAGGGTGAATTTGGCTGCTACCTGGTTTCCGACGGCGCCAACAAACCTTTCAGGGCGCATTTCCGTGCCCCCGGGTTTGCCCATCTTTCCGGTATGAATGAAATGGCCAGGGGGCATATGCTGGCCGATACGGTCGCCATCATCAGTACCCTGGACCTGGTGTTCGGAGAAGTAGACCGCTGACATGCTGACAGAAAAAACACGAAAAACCATCGATCACTGGGTTGCCAAATTTCCGGCGGACAAAAAACGCTCGGCGCTGATTCAGTCCCTGATCGCGGCCCAGGAACAAAACGGCGGCTGGATCAGCCGTGAACTGACCGAAGCGGTGGCCGAATACCTGGAACTGCCGCCGGTCTGGGCGCATGAAGTCGTCTCGTTCTACTCGATGTTTTTCTACCGAGCCGGTCGGGCGCCACAAGGTCAATATATGCACCAATATTTCCTGCTGGCTCAATGGGGCCGAAGACATGGTGGCGCATGCAGAGAAAAAACTTGGCGTGAAACTGGGCGGAACGACCGAAGACGGCCGCATCACGCTGGTCAGGGAAGAAGAGTGCCTGGCAGGTTGCTGTGGTGCCCCGATGGCCGTTGTGGACGGGCATTATCACGAGAAACTCGATTTCAAGAAACTGGACGCGATCCTGGACGGGTTGGAGTAGAACGACATGGCCGAACACAACGTCGTATTCACCACGCTTGCATGCGGACCAGCCCTGGTCGATGGATACCTATCTGTCGGTCGACGGCTACAAGGCCTGGCAGAAGATTCTCGAAGAAAAAACCGCGCCGGAAGACATCATTGACACGATCAAGGAATCTGCGCTGCGGGGACGCGGCGGGGCCGGCTTCCCGACCGGGCTGAAGTGGAGTTTCATGCCACGTTCAGCGCCGGTGCAGAAATACATTCTGTGCAACTCGGATGAATCTGAGCCGGGCACCTGCCACGACCGCGATATCCTGCGCTTCAATCCCCATGCGGTGATTGAGGGCATGGCCATTGCCGGTTACGCGATGGGCGCGACGGTGGGTTATAACTACCTGCGTGGTGAGTTTCACCATGAGCCTTTCGAACGCTTCGAACAGGCGCTGAAAGAAGCCTACGAAGCGGGCCTTGCTGGGTGAGAACATCCAGGGTTCCGGCATCGACATGAATATCTACGGCGGTCCTGGGCGCGGGTGCCTACATCTGCGGTGAAGAAACGGCCTTGATGGAGTCGCTGGAAGGCAAGAAAGGCCAGCCCCGGTTCAAGCCGCCGTTTCCGGCGAATTTCGGCTTATATGGCAAGCCAAGCACGATCAACAACACCGAGACCCTGGCCTCTGTTCCGGCCATCATGCGCAACGGTGCAGACTGGTTCCTGAAGATCGGCAAACCCAACAACGGCGGGCCGAAGTGCTTTTCCGTGTCCGGGCATGTTGCCAAACCCGGGTAACTATGAAATTCCACTGGGTACCCCGTTTTCCGAACTGCTTGAAATGGCGGGCGGTGTGCGCGAAGGTCGACAGTTGAAGGCAGTCATTCCGGGCGGTTCGTCCATGCCGGTGCTGCCCGCTGAAATCATGATGTCCTGCGATATGGATTTCGATTCGCTCAGCAAGCTGGGGTCCGGACTTGGGTTCGGGCGCAGTCATCGTGATGGATGACACGACCTGCATGGTCAAGGCCTGCGACCGCATAGCCCAGTTTTACCACATGGAATCCTGTGGCCAGTGCACGCCCTGCCGGGAAGGCACCGGCTGGATGCACCGCATGCTCAAAAGGATCGTCGCCGGCGAAGGCCGCGATGGCGATCTGGAGTTGCTGCGCTCGGCGGCCGGGCAGATCGAAGGCCATACCATTTGCGCCTTTGGCGAGGCAGCGGCCTGGCCGGTCCAGGGTTTCCTGCGGCACTACTGGGATGAATTTGAATACTACGTGGAACACGGCCGCTCCATGGTCGAAGAGCAACAGGGGCTGGCTGCATGAGTGTTGAAATGGAACAGCCCGTGGACATGGTCAACATCGAGGTGAACGGTGTTGCCCTTGAGGCACCAAAAGGCTCGATGATCATCGAGGCGACCGACAAGGCCGGGATCGAGATTCCCCGTTTTTGTTATCACCCGAAACTGAGTATTTCGGCCAATTGCCGCATGTGCCTGGTCGACGTGGAGAAAATGCCCAAGCCGGTCCCGGCCTGCGCCACTCCGGTGATGGAGGGCATGAAGGTCTATACCGATTCACGCCGCGCGATGGATGCGCAGCATGGCGTGATGGAGTTTCTGCTGATCAACCACCCGCTGGATTGTCCGATTTGCGACCAGGGCGGTGAATGCGAATTGCAGGATCAGGCCATGGGTTACGGCCGGTCGGTTTCCCGCTTCACCGAGCGTAAACGAGTCGTCAAGGACAAGGACGTGGGCCCACTGGTGCAGACAGAAATGACCCGCTGCATCCACTGCACGCGTTGCATACGTTTTCTCGAAGAAATTGCCGGCACCACCGAGATGGGTGGGTCCGGGCGCGGTGACCGCCTGGAAATCGGCACCTGTGTGCAAAACAGCATCAACTCCGAATTGTCGGGCAACATCATCGATGTCTGCCCGGTCGGCGCACTGACCAACAAGCCTTTCCGTTTTGCGGCACGCGCCTGGGAGTTGATGGCGAAACCGTGCGATTGCTGCTCACGATGGTGTGGGATCACATGCTATTTCACCATGTTCGGCGCGGCCAGATTTTGCGCACCGTTCCGCGTGAAAATGAAGCGACCAATGAAACCTGGTTGAGTGACCGTGACCGGTACAGCCACATCGGCCTGTACAGCGACGACCGCGTGACCAGCCCGCAGGTCAAAGAGAACGGTGAGTGGAAAGCCGTCTCCTGGGATGAGGTCACCGAAACGGTAGCCGCCATCCTCAGGGACAGCGTGGAGTCGAAAGGGCCGGAACAGCTCGGCATGCTGCTGTCGCCCTCTGCCAGCTCGGAAGAATATTTCCTGGCACAACGCCTGGCCCGTGGTCCTGGGCTGCAGCAATATCGATCATCGCCTGCGCGAACAGGATTTCTCCGATGACGCGGCCCGCCCGGCGGCGCCCGTATTCGAGAAGAAGATCGCAGAGATTGAAAACTGCGACGCCATACTGCTGGTTGGCTGCAACCCGCGCGAAGAAGCGCCGCTGGTTGGTCATCGGGTTCGCCAGGCCTGCCGTAAAGGGGCCAGCGTCTCGTTGATCAACCCGCTGCACTGGTCGTTCACCTTTAAAACCAGCCTGGACGCCATTGTTGCGCCGCAACAGATGGTCGCGGAACTGGCTGCGCTGGCTGCGGCCGTGGAGAAGGTCACGGGAACGGCGGCCCCCGCCTAGCCTGCGTGAAGTTCTGGACAACGCCAATGCAGAAGAACGCCACGATGCCCTGGCGACCCGCCTGAACGAGGCTGGCAATGGCCTGGTTATGGTCGGCCAATTCGCGATGAGCCATTGCGATGCCGCCTGGCTGCGTTCGCATGTCTGCCTATATATCAGCGGCCACCGGCTCGTCCCTCAACCTGCTGACGCACGGCGGCAACGCCGCAGGCGCCTGGCTGGCGGGTGCGGTTCCTCACCGCGGTACAGGCGCAGCAGAGTCTGCCCCGGGAATGAATGTTGCTGAAATGCTGGAGCAACCCCGGAGTTGTTACCTGTTGTGGGGGGTCGAGCCCGACCTGGACATCGACAATCCCGCGCGTGCCATGAGTGCATTGCGCCAGGCCGACAAGGTGATTTCAGTTGCCACCCATGCATCCGACAGCCTGCGCGAGGTTTCCGATGTGCATCCTGCCGCTGGCGCCGCTGGCCGAATCGGAAGGCAGCCTGGTCAACCTGGATGGCACCCACCTGCCTTTCAAAGCTGCCGGCAAAGCCAGCGGTGAAGCACGGCCGGGTTGGAAAATACTACGGAAGCTGGGCAGTGAAATGAACCTGGACGGTTTCCAGCAGTTCAGCCGTTGAAGAAGTATTTGGTGATTTGCAGGCTGAGCTCGAATCAGCGACGGCTGTCGGCCGGGCCGTGCCGGACCTCAAAGACCGTTACCGTTGCCGAGGGCCTGTTCCGGATTGGTGAAGTACCGATGTACTCGATCGATTCACTGTGCAGGCATTCCGAACCACTGCAGGAGACTGCGCAGGCCCAGGGTACATACCTGGGTCTCAACCCTGAAGATGCAGACCGGATCGGATTGGCTCACGGTGCGCGGGCACGGGTCGGGCAGGATGGCCAGCAGATCGAAATCGACGTGAAAATTGACGACAGTGTACCGGCCGGTGGCGTCATGTTGCGAAGCGCAACCGCTATCGCACGTGAACTCGGGCATGCGGTTGCACCTGTAACCGTGGAGGTGGCCTGATGCCTGAAACCTGGCTCGACCAGTTGCTCTACATGGTCATCCTGGTGCTGAAGATCCTGGCGATCGTGGTGCCGCTGATCCTGGCAGTGGCCTACTACACCTACTTTGAAAGAAAGGTGATCGGCTACATGCAGATCCGCAGGGGGCCGAACCGTATCGGCCCGCTGGGGCTGGCGCAGCCGTTTGCGGATGTCTTCAAGCTGTTGCTGAAAGAAATCATCCTGCCGGAGAACTGCGAACAAATTCCTGTTCCTGCTGGCGCCGGTATTGTCGCTGGCCCCGGCGTTTGCCGCCTGGGCAGTCGTTCCCTTTGACGACTGGATGGTGCTGGCGAACATCGATGCCGGTCTGCTGTACATCCTGGCGATGTCGTCGCTGGGCGTTTATGGCCTGATCATCGCGGGCTGGGCATCGAACTCCAAGTACGCTTTTCTGGGCGCACTGCGCTCCACTGCCCAGATGGTTTCCTACGAAATCGCAATGGGTTTTGCCCTGATCGGCGTATTGATCCTGGCGGGCAGCATGAACCTCAGCGAGATCGTACTGGCCCAGCAGGGCGGCGTGCTGGACTGGTTCTGGCTACCGCTGTTGCCGCTGTTCATCATCTATCATCATTTCCGGACTGGCGGAAACCAACCGTGCGCCATTCGATGTGGCAGAAGGTGAATCAGAGATCGTAGCCGGTTTCCACGTCGAGTACGCGGGTTCTGGTTTTGCCGTATTTTTCCTGGCCGAATACGCCAACATGATCCTGATATCCGCACTGACCGCGCTGATGTTTACCGGCGGCTGGTTGTCGCCATTCGAGGGTATTCCGGTGCTCGGTGACACGTTCCTGGGCGAGGGCAGCATATTCTGGTTCCTCGGCAAGACTGTCGTTCTTCATGTTCATTTTCCTGTGGGTGCGCGCTACGTTCCCGCGTTATCGCTACGACCAGATCATGCGCCTGGGCTGGAAAGTCCTGGTTCCGATTACCATTTTCTGGGTAATGGTTGCGGCCGTGATTTCCGTATTTGGCCTGGTTGTGAGGGGTAGCTGAAGATGAATGCAATTACCCGTTATCTGAAAAGCCTGCTGCTGATCGAACTGGGCCAGGGCCTGATGGTCACGCTCAGGTATTTCTTCCGGCCCAAATTCACCATCAACTACCCGGAAGAAAAGACGCCGAAGTCCAATCGTTTTCGTGGTCTGCACGCACTCAGGCGCTATCCGAACGGTGAAGAGCGTTGCATCGCGTGCAAGCTCTGCGAGGCGGTTTGTCCTGCCCTGGCGATCACCATCGATTCCACGCAGAGAGACGATGGCACGCGGCGCACGACGCGCTATGACATTGATCTTTTCAAATGTATTTACTGTGGCTTCTGCGAAGAATCCTGTCCGGTTGATTCGATCGTGGAAACCGACGTCCTCGAGTACCACTTCGAAAACCGTGGTGAGACACATCATGACCAAGGAAAAACTGCTGGCCATTGGCGATCGCTATGAAGAAAGCATTGCCGAGAATCGCCGGCAGGACGCAGCGTACCGCTGAGCGGAGCAGAACACATGCCGATTTATGAAATAGTCTTTTATGCCTTTTCCCTGGTGATGCTGGCCGGCAGCCGTGATGGTAATCACCGTGCGCAACCCGGTGTATGCAGCGCTCAGCCTGGTGCTGACGTTTTTTAGTGCTTCGGCGCTCTGGATGCTGCTGGAAGTCGAGTTCCTGGCCATTATTTTGATCCTCGTCTATGTCGGAGCGGTAATGGTGCTGTTCCTGTTTGTCGTGATGATGCTGGACATTGATGTGGCGCCGTTGAAAGAAGGCTTTATCCGTTACCTGCCGGCAGGTATGGTGGTTGCGGTACTGATGGCGGCCGAACTGCTGGTGGTGATCTGGTCGAAGGGCCGTTTCGAGGCAGGTGCTTATCCGCTTCCTGCGCCTCATCCGGAGGGTTACAGCAATACCAAGGCGGTCGGTGAATTGCTGTTTACCAATTATCTGCTGGCTTTCGAAGTGGCCGGCGTAGTTCTGCTGGTGGCGATCATCGCGGCAGTTGCGCTGACGCTGCGGCAGCGGCCCGGCGGCCACCGCCAGAATCCATCACTGCAGGTCAGGGTCCGGCGTGACGAGCGTGTCCGCCTGGTGAAAATGGATCCGGAACCCAGGCAGGGGAGCTGAGGAAAATAACCATGCTGACACTCACACATTTCCTGACGCTCGGCGCACTGCTTTTCAGCCTCAGCGTCACCGGTATTTTTCTGAACCGGAAAAACGTCATCATCCTGCTGATGTGCATCGAGCTGATGCTGCTGGCGGTGAACATGAATTTTGTCGCTTTTTCCCGCTTCCTGGGCAACCTGGACGGCCAGGTGTTCGTGTTCTTCATCCTGACCGTGGCAGCGGCAGAAGCTGCGATTGGGCTGGCGATCCTGGTGGTGCTGTTCCGCAACCGCCAGACCATCAACGTGGCCGAACTGGACGATCTGAAGGGCTGATATGTCTTTGAAAACGATATTGCTGTTGATACCCCTGCTGCCGCTGGCAGCGGCGGTCATTGCCGGTCTGCTCAGAAACCAGGTGGGCAGGGCCGGTGTCGCACTGGGTCGCCATTCTCGGTGTCGGCGCCTCGTTCTTCCTGTCCGCCTGGGTGCTGTACCTGCAGGTCTACGACAACCTGGAGACCACAGAACCTGAGTATTTACACCTGGATGATTTCCGACGGAATCCGCTTTGAAGTCGGTTTCCTGATCGATCATCTGAGTGCTCTGATGATGACCGTCGTGACCTTCGTGTCGCTGATGGTGCATATCTACACCGATTGGCTACATGGCGGATGATCCCGGGTTACCAGCGATTTTTCAGCTACATCGCGCTGTTCACTTTTTCCATGCTGATGCTGGTGATGGCCAACAACTTCCTGCAGCTGTTTTTCGGCTGGGAAGCGGTCGGCCTGGTGTCCTATCTGCTGATCGGATTCTGGTTCAAGCGCGAATCAGCGATTGCCGCCGGCCTGAAGGCCTTCCTGGTAAACCGGGTCGGCGACTTTCGGCTTCCTGCTGGGAATCGCCGCGGTCTTCTACTGCTTTGGAACGCTGGATTACTCCGAAGTCTTCGGGCAGGCCGGCAGCGTCAGCGGCAAGACGGTGACCGTTGATTCCGGGTATCGAGTGGCAGTGGATTACCGTGATCTGTATCTGCCTGTTCATCGGCGCGATGGGTAAATCAGCGCAGGCGCCGTTGCACGTGTGGCTGCCCGATTCGATGGAAGGCCCGACACCGATCTCCGCCCTGATTCATGCGGCGACCATGGTGACCGCCGGTATCTTCATGGTGGCCAGGATGTCGCCGCTTGTTCGAGCTGAGTGATGCGGCCCTGAGTTTCGTGATGCTGATCGGTGCCGTCACGGCACTCAGCATGGGCCTGGTCGGTCTTGTGCAGAATGACATCAAGCGCGTGATCGCCTATTCAACCCTGTCACAGCTGGGCTACATGACCGTTGCGCTGGGTGTCTCCGCCTATTCAGCCGCTATCTTCCACCTGATGACACATGCCTTTTTCAAGGCCCTGCTGTTCCTGGGCGCCGGCTCCGTGATCATCGCCCTGCATCACCAGCAGGACATGCGTTTCATGGGCGGCCTGCGGAAAGCAGATGCCGATCACCTGGATCACCGCCTGGATCGGCACGCTGGCGCTGATCGGCTTCCCGTTCATGTCCGGTTTCTATTCAAAGGACGCGATCATCGAGGCGGTTCACGCATCCAGCCGGTTCGGCTCGGACGTCGCCTACTGGGCCGTTCTGCTGGGTGTGCTGATCACCTCTTTCTACAGTTTCCGCCTGCTGTACCTGACATTCCACGGCCAGCCGCGCTACCGGGTGGATGTCGGAGCCGGGGACCATCCGCCGGACGGCGTGCTGCAGCACGACCCGCATGAATCTCCCCTGGTCGTCACCGTTCCGCTGATCCTGCTGGCCATTCCGTCCGATCGTGATCGGCTACATGACCATCGAGCCGGTACTGTTTGGCGGCTGGTTGTCCGACTCGATCACGATACTGCCGCAAAACGATACCGTGGCAGCCGTTGGAGAGCACTTCCATGGTCCGGTCGGCCATGGCGACGCACGCATTGCAGACAGCGCCTTTCTGGTTGATGATCGCCGGTTTTGTGCTGGCGACCGTTCATCTACATGGTCCGGCCCGCCCTGGCAGACCAGCTGCAGCAAAAAATGCCCAGGCTGCATCGCTTGCTGGAAAACAAGTTCTATGTCGACGAGTTGTATCAGAAGGTATTCGTCAGCAGGACCATTCAATATCGGCAATGGCCTGTGGAAAAAAGCGGATGCCGGGCTGATCGATGGTGTGCTGGTCAATGGATCTGCCCGCCTGGTGGGTAATCTTGCCGCCAGGGTCCGCCTCTGGCAAAGCGGATACCTGTTCCAATATGCCTTTGCGATGATTGTCGGCCTGATCGGCATGATCGCAATCTGGGTAATGTGGAAGTAGAGGGGCGAAAATAAATAATGGCATCTAACTGGCCCATCCTGAGTGTTACTGATCTGGCTGCCGATTTTCGGCGGGCTGGCCGTTATTGCGGTGGGTGAGCAGCGCGCCGCCCTGGCACGTTTGTTGGCACTGGCGGTTTCCGCGTGAACTTTCGTTCTGAGCATTCTGCTGTTCACGGCGTTCGATACGTCAACGGCGGCGATGCAATTCACCGAGCTCAAGCCGTGGATTGAGACGTTCAATATTTACTACAGCCTGGGTGTCGACGGGTTTTCGGTTCCGCTGATCCTGCTGACCACATTTTTCGGGGTGCTGGTCGTGATCGCCGGCTGGGAAGTCCATCCAGGACAAGGTAAACCAGTACATGGCGGCGTTCCTGATCATGGAAGGCCTGATGATCGGTGTGTTTTCAGCACTGGACGCACTGCTGTTTTACGTGTTTTTCGAAGCCATGCTGATCCCGATGTTCCTGGTGATCGGCATGTGGGGTGGCCCGCGCCGCGTCTACGCCACGATCAAGTTCTTCCTGTACACCTTCCTGGGTTCGGTCTTCATGCTGATCGGCCTGATCTATCTGTATATTCAGTCCGGGACCTGGTCGATTCTGGAGTGGCACCAGTTCCCGCTTGAGCCTGGCCGTGCAGAAATGGCTGTTCCTGGGCTTCCTGGCGGCGTTCTCGGTGAAAATTCCGATGTGGCCGGTACACACCTGGTTGCCGGACGCGCACGTCGAGGCGCCGACCGGCGGTTCGGTGATCCTGGCCGCGATCATGTTGAAAATCGGTGGCTACGGTTTTATCCGTTTCAGCCTGCCGATCACTCCGGATGCATCGGCGGCACTGGACTGGCTGATCATCACGCTGTCGCTGATTGCCGTGGTCTATATCGGTTTCGTCGCCCTGGTGCAGCAGGACATGAAGAAGCTCATTGCCTATTCATCGATCTCGCACATGGGTTTCGTCACGCTGGGCATGTTTATCGCATTTGCGCGTATTTCAGAACACGGAGAGCGGCCGGGGTGCGGCACTGGGTGTCGAAGGCGCCATGGTGCAGATGATTTCGCACGGTTTTGTCTCCGGCGCACTGTTCCTGTGCGTCGGTGTGCTGTACGACCGCCTGCACAGCCGGATGATCGCCGACTACGGCGGTGTGGCCAACACCATGCCCTGGTTTGCAGCGCTGGCCGTGTTGTTTTTCATGGCCAATTCCGGACTTGCCGGGCACCAGCGGATTCGTCGGTGAGTTCATGGTGATCCTGGCGGCATTCCAGGCTAATTTCTGGTATGCCTTCCTGGCCGCGATGACGCCTGATCCTGGGTGCGGCTTACAGCCTGTGGCTGGTCAAGCGGGTGATCTTCGGCGAGGTGGCCAACAATGAGGTGGCCCAGCTGGAAGACATCAACGCCAGGGAAGCCCTGGTGCTCGGACGTCTGGCCGTGGCCGTTTTGCTGGTTGGCCTGTGGCCGGAACCGCTGGTCAACCTGATGCATGCATCGGTCGAACAGTTGCTGCAACACATCCAGCAACCCAAGTTTTCAGTAGCCGGAATCTGAGGGGCTCATTGATATGAATAGTACGAACATGTTGCTGGCTGCTCCGGAATTCTGGGTGCTGATCATGGCCTGCGTGATCCTGATCGTCGATCTGTTCCTCAGTAAAGAACGGCGGGGCATCATTCACATGCTGGCCATGATGACGCTGGTTTTTGCGGCCATCATCACGCTGCGGGGTAGACTACGTCGTGCGACGGGTCGCAAGCGCCGCTGGCCTTCAACGGTTCGTTTATCCGCGATACGATGGGCGATGTGCTGAAGCTGTTCAGCTTCCTGGTTCTGGGCACTCGTTTACATCTACGCCAAGTTCTGCCTGCGGCAGTTCCGCATGTTCCGGGCGGATTTTTACACGCTGTCGCTGTTTGCGCTGCTCGGCGTCATGCTGCTGATTTCGGCCAACAGCCTGGTCATGATCTACCTCGGGCTCGAGCTGATATCGCTTTCTTCCTATGCGCTGGTGGCTTATGACCGCGACTCGCGGATGGGTTCAGAGGCGGCAATGAAGTACTTCGTGCTCGGGTTCGATGGCTTCCGGCATGTTGCTGTACGGCATGTCGATGATTTACGGCGCGACCGGCACGCATGGATCTGTACCAGGTGGCGGCGGCTGTCAGTACGATGGGCAGTGACGATCCCCTGCTGATATTCGGCCTGGTATTCCTGGTGGTCGGCCTGGCGTTCAAACTCGGCGTGGTGCCGTTTCACATGTGGATACCGGATGTCTACCAGGGTGCGCCGGTCGCTACCACGCTGTTCATCTGCGTCGGTTCCCAAAATGGCTGCATTTGCCATGGCTTTCCGCCTGCTGCAAACCGGCCTGGGCGATATGCAGACCGACTGGTCGCAGATGCTCAGCATTCTGGCGGTGCTGTCGATCATGCTCGGGAACCTGGCGGCCATTGCCCAGACCAACATCAAACGCATGCTGGCCTATTCGACCATTTCGCACATGGGTTTCGTCCTGATGGGCCTGCTGCCCGGCACGGCGTCGGGTTACGGCGCCGGCATGTTTTACGTCATCGTCTATTCCCTGATGTCTGCCGCCGGCTTCGGCATGGTGATCCTGCTGTCCGCCCGGGGTGTGGAGGCGGAGAAGCTGGATGACTTCAAAGGCCTGAACCAGCGCAACAGCTGGTATGCGGCGGTCATGGCGATGGTGATGTTCTCGATGGCGGGTGTTCCGGTGTTCGTCGGGTTCTTTGCCAAGTGGCTGGTGATCAAGGCTGCACTGGACGCGGGCCTGATGTGGCTGGCCATCGTTGCGGTCGTATTTTCGGTGGTTGGCGCGTTCTACTACCTGCGCGTCGTCAAGCTGATGTACTTCGATGAGCCGGTGACCGAGTCGCGAAATCGATGCGCCGGTAGATTTTCGTGCAGCCATTTCGCTGAATGGTATAATGATGCTTGGACTGGGTATTTTCTCCAGTTCCCTGATTGCGGTCTGCATGGCCTCATTCGGGGCTTGAATTAGTTCCGGGGAGTCTATATCATCCCCCACTTGCTGATGCGGGGTGGAGCAGTCTGGCAGCTCGTCGGGCTCATAACCCGAAGGTCGCAGGTTCGAATCCTGCCCCCGCTACCAAGTTCTAGTGAGAAGGCCCCAGCAGGGGCCTTTTTATTGGACCGTAGTTAAGATGGGGGCCGGCGAGCCCTTTTTTTGTGTCCGGTTGAATGTACGCCTGGACCATGATACGGAGATGAGATTGAAATCTGTCAAGCTGACAAATCTGTTGCAGCCCCTGGTCGAAGACCTGGGCTACGAATTCGTCGGCCTGGAGCACGGCAGCAATCCGAAAAACCCGGTGCTGGTCAGTCTACATCGACAAGCCAGACGGCATCGCCGTCGAGGACTGCGAGAAAGTCAGCCGGGAAGTAGCGGCATTGCTGGATGTCGAAGATCCGATTCCGGGACACTACAACCTGGAAATTTCATCACCGGGCCTGGACCGGCCGTTGTTCACCCTGGAGCAATTTCGAGCAGTTCAGCGGTGAAGCAGCCAGGGTTACCCTGTATGCGCCGCAGGAAGGCCGAGAAAGTTCAAGGGTGAAATCCTCGGCGCTGAAGATGAACAGGTGAAACTGAAGCAGGACGGCTCTGAGGTATTGCTGGAGTTGGGCAATATCGCCAAGGCCCGACTGGTTCCCGATTACGACAATCTATTTTCAAAGAGAGAAGAAGCACGAATGAGCAAAGAAATCCTGCTGGTTGTGGATGCCGTCTCCAACGAAAAAGGCGTCAGCAAGGACGTCATTTTCGGTGCACTGGAAGCAGCGCTGGCCTCGGCTGCGCGCAAGCTCAGTGAAGAGGAGCGCGATGTCCGTGTAGCCATCGATCGCACCACCGGTGAATACGAGACATTCCGGCGCTGGGAAGTCATCGAAGATGACGCCGAGATGGAATTCGAGGATGCACAGATTATTCCTGGCTGCGGCCCAGGAGATCGATCCGGAGATCGAGGTCGGTGGTTTCATCGAAGAGCCGATGGAAAACGCCGGCTTCGGCAGAATTGCCGCGCAGACCGCCAAGCAGGTCATCGTTCAGCGCGTACGCGAAGCCGAACGCGCGCAGGTGGTTGAAGAATACGAGAGCCGTGCCGGCGAGTTGATCAACGGCATCGTCAAGCGGGTCGAACGCGGTAACGTTTACCTGGATCTGGGCGGCAATGCCGAAGCCTTCATTTCGCAACGCAACATGATTCCCGGCGAATCGGTCCGCCCGGGTGACCGCCTTCGTGCGTTCCTGTACGAAGTCAGAACCCGAGCCCCGTGGACCGCAGCTGTTCGCCAGCCGGACCATCGTCGAATTCCTGGTGGCCCTGTTCGAACTGGAAGTTCCGGAAATCGGCCAGGACCTGCTGTCCATCATGGGTGGCGCCCGTGACCCGGGCCGACGGGCCAAGATCGCGGTGCGTTCCAATGACAAGCGCACCGACCCGATCGGCGCCTGTGTCGGCATGCGTGGTTCCCGCGTCCAGGCGGTATCCAACGAACTGGCCGGTGAGCGCATCGACATCATCCTGTGGGACGACAACCCGGCGCAGTTCGTCATCAACGCGATGGCGCCGGCCGAAGTGGCCTGCATCGTGGTGGACGAAGAAAACCAGTCCATGGATATCGCCGTGGAGGAATCCAACCTGTCACAGGCCATCGGCCGCGGCGGGCAGAACGTGCGCCTGGCCAGCGAGCTGAGCGGCTGGGAACTCAATGTTCTGACCGTCGAGCAGGCTGAGCAAAAGGGTGAGGAAGAAGCACAAAAGATCCTGGATCGCTTCATGAAGCGGCTGGACGTGGGTGAGGACGTTGCCAACATCCTGGTAGCTGAAGGGTTCAGTAACATCGAGGAAGTGGCCTACGTGCCGGAATCAGAATTGCTCGAAGTCGAGGAATTCGACGAAGAAATCGTGACTGAAATTCGTCGTCGTGCGCGCGACGCGCTGCTGACCCAGCTGATCGCCAAGGAAGAGGTTCTCGACGAGAACGCGCCCGAAGACGACCTGATGCAGCTGGAAGGCATGACCGAACGCCTGGCTTTCCGGTTGGCGGAAAAAGGCGTCCGTTCGCAGGAAGACCTGGCGGAATTGGCGATCGACGAACTGATCGAAATTGATGAAATGAGTGAAGAGGATGCCGCAGCGCTGATTATGGCGGCGCGTGCACCCTGGTTTGCCGAAGAAGAATAAGCGGCTATCCAGGAACCAGTAGATATTCAGGAGCAAAATATGTCCAAAGTAACCGTTTCACAACTGGCAGACGTATTGGGTGTCGACAGCGACAAGCTGCTGACACAGCTTAACGATGCCGGTATCAAAGCCAGTAAAGGCGATGACGCGGTTTCCAATGATGACAAGAAAAAATTGCTCGCTCATCTGCGCGCAAGTCATGGAAAAGTGGAAAGCGATGCGACGGCGCCGCGACAGGTCACCCTCAAGCGCAAATCAGTCAGCGAACTGCGGGTATCCGGTTCTGGTCCGCGGGCAGCAACCCGGACGGTCAATGTAGAGGTTCGCAAACGCCGTACCTACGTCAAACGTGAAGTCATCCAGGAGCAAATGGGCACGCCCGATGCCGAACGCGAGCAGGCCAGGAAGGCTGCTGGAAGAGTCACGCGCCAAGCGGGCTGCTGAAGACCAGGTCGTGCAGAAGGCTGCTGATGAGGTTCGGCTGAAAAAGGAAGAAGAAGCGCGCGTGATGGCCGAAGAACAGGCCCGTATCAGAGGCCGAAGAACAGTCCCGCAAAGAAGCCGAAGAGAAAGTCCAGAAAGAAGAAGAGCGGCGTCGTGCGGAAGACGAAGAACGCAAGCGCGAAGAAGAGCGTGCACGCAAGCTGGCCGAAGAAAAACGCCGGCGTGAGCAGGAAAAGAGCAAGGCGAAAACACGCTACGGCCGTAAAGAACTGCACGTGGCCGGCGGCGCTGCCGCGCGGCGCCGCAAACCCGGGGATGCGCGCGCGGGCCACCTCGAGTCGGACCGACCGAGCACGGATTTTCCCGCCCAACGGCCCCGGTACATGCGTGAAGTAGCCGTTCCTGAAGCGATCACGGTTTCCGATCTGGCCAAGCAGATGGCCGTCAAGGCCAGCGAAGTCATCAAGGTGCTGATGCAAATGGGCATCATGGTGACCATCAACCAGAGCCTGGATCAGGACACGGCCTTCCTCGTCGTCGAGGAAATGGGGCATACGGCCAAGGCTGCCGATGATAAAGACATTGAGCAGGAACTGATTGCTGAAGAGCCGGAACTGAAGGGCGACGCCGTTCCGCGGCCGCCGGTGGTGACCGTCATGGGGCATGTCGACCACGGCAAGACATCGCTTGCTCGATTACATCCGGCACTCGCACGTGGCCGACGCTGAAGCGGGCGGCATCACCCAGCACATTGGTGCCTACCACGTTAAAACCGATCGCGGCATCATCACGTTTCTGGATACACCGGGCCACGCGGCATTTACCGCCATGCGTGCGCGCGGCGCCCAGGCGACCGATATCGTCATCCTGGTGGTGGCTGCGGATGACGGCGTGATGCCGCAGACCAAGGAAGCGATCCAGCACTCCCGCGCTGCCGGTACACCGATCATCGTTGCGATCAACAAGATCGATAAGCCCGATGCAGACCTCGATCGGGTCAAGACTGAACTGTCCAAGGAAGAAGTCATTCCCGAGGAATGGGGTGGCGAAGATATTTTCGTCAATGTTTCCGCCAAGACCGGCGAAGGCGTCGACGCATCTGCTGGAAAGCGTGCTTGCTGCAGGCCGAGGTCATGGAACTGACCGCCAACCCCGATTCCGATGGCGCGCGGCGTGGTCGTCGAGTCCAGCCTGGACAAGGGCCGCGGTCCGATTGCCACGCTGCTGATTCAGCACGGCACGCTCAAGCGTGGTGACATGATCCTGGCCGGACAGGAATATGGGCGCGTGCGCGCCATGTTCGATGAGAGCGGCGAAGCGATCGAGGCGGCCGGGCCTTCCATGCCGGCCGTCGTCCAGGGCCTGTCCGGTGTACCCCAGGCCGGTGACGAAATGCTGGCGGTGGCCAACGAGCGTAAAGCCAGGGATGCGGCCTCACAGCGGCAGGACCGCGCAGCGCGAAGGCCGCCTGGCACGCCAGCAGGCGGCCAATCTGCAAAACCTGTTCGAAAGCATGGGCAAGGAAGAACAGACCAGCGTCAACCTGCTGATCCGCGCCGATGTGCAGGGCAGTGTCGAAGCGCTGCGCGACGCGCTGACAAGCCTCAGTAACGATGATGTCAAGGTCAACATCGTTGCTTCCGGTGTGGGCGCCATCACCGAAAATGACGCATCCCTGGCCCAGGCATCCGGAGCGATCATCATCGGTTTCAACGTTCGTGCGGATGCAACCGCCCGCAAGGTCATCCAGGAACACGAACTGGACCTGCATTACTACAGCGTGATCTATGACGCCATTGACGAGGTCAAGAAGGCGATTACCGGTCTGCTGGGCACCGAGAGTCAGGGAACAGATTCTCGGTCTGGCAGAGGTCAAGGATGTGTTCCGTTCTTCCAAGCTGGGCGCCATTGCCGGTTGCCTGGTGGTCGAGGGTGTCGTCAAACGGGACAACCCGATTCGCGTGCTGCGCGATAACGTCGTGATTTTCGAAGGTGAACTGGAATCACTGCGCCGCTTCAAGGACGAGGTCAACGAAGTGCAGTCCGGTACCGAATGCGGCATCGGCGTGAAAATGTACAACGACGTCAAGCCAGGTGACCAGATCGAGTGCTTCGAGCGCATTGAAGTTGCCAGGACGCTCTGAGGAACCTGAATCATGCCTCGTGATTTCAAACGATCAGAACGTGTGGCCGGCACCCTGCGCAGGGAGTTGGCCCAGCTGATTCAGATGGAAGTCAAGGATCCGGACGTTGGTTTTATCGGCCTGTCGGATGTCGAGGTTTCACGTGATATCTCGCACGCCAAGGTATTTGTGACCGTGTTCGAATCCGAAAAGGCGGCATCCAGCATCAAGGCGCTGAACAAGGCTGCGGGCTATTTGCGCACACGCCTGGGCCAGGAAATGCGCATTCGCTCGGTGCCGGAACTGCATTTTGACCACGATGCTTCGGTCGAAACCGGCCTGCACATGGATCAGTCTGATCGATGAGGCCGTCGCCGTCTGACCGGCACGAAGCCGGAGATTCCGAAACCGACGGCGAAGAATGAGCCGGCGACGTAAGGGCAGAGATATCCACGGGGTCATCCTGCTGGACAAACCCGAAGGTTATTCATCCAACCAGGCCGTACAAAAAGTCCGCTGGCTGTTCCAGGCCCGCAAAGCCGGCCACACCGGCAGCCTCGATCCCTTTGCCACCGGAATGCTTCCCATCTGCCTCGGTGAGGCCAGTAAAACCGCCGGATTCATGCTGGATGCATCCAAAACCTACGTGCGCCACGGCCGTTCTGGGCCAGGCGACGACCACCGGTGATATCGAAGGTGATATCAGCAAGGAAATAGCCGTTACCGCGATCTCGATTCCGGGCAGATCAACAGCCGTTTTCGAGCCTTTCACTGGTGAGATCGAACAGGTACCACCGATGTACTCTGCACTCAAGCACCAGGGTCAGCCGCTCTACAAACTGGCCCGGGCGGGCAAGGAGGTAGAGAGGAAAGCCCGGACGGTCACCATCCACTGCCTGGAGCTGCTGAGCTGGGAGCCGCCGCTGCTGGAATTCCGGGTGCATTGCTCCAAGGGAACCTATATCCGCACCCTGGCCGAAGACATTGCCCAGGCCACTGGGCAGTTGTGCCCATCTCCAGTCCCTGCGCCGCCTGAACGTGGAGCCTTTTCGGGAACAGGACATGATCAGCCTGGACGAACTGGACAGGTCTGGCGGAAGAGGGCGGCATGGATTCCTGCCTGCTGCCGGTTGACTCCGGCCTGGTCGACTGGCCGGTAGTTACGCTGGATGAGGCCGACACAGCCAACGTTTCAGCCACGGCAACCCGTTGCAGTCAAGCGCCGGCGAACCCGGCCTGGTCCGAGTCTACGGCCGCAACAATCAAATCCTCGGCATCGGCGAGATTACCCACGATAATCTATTGAAACCAAAACGCTTAATGCACCTGCTTCGTAGTGAGCGGAGTTGGGATGGAGCGGTTTTGCCGCGAGGCTGAAAGAAGTGCTATCCTGACGACTGAGCGGGCTACGATACCAGGTAGCCGCAAGCAGCTTGTTTAACTGTCACTGGGCGGTCAGCGTATATCATACGCCGCTCACTAACCACCGGGGCTTCGAAGTTTTTGCAAAGACCCTAAGCAGTTCCGGGAATGATCCCGACGGGTTTTTTCAAAGGCTTCGCGGCTCTAGATATGGAGAAGGAACCATGTCTTTTGATGCAGACGCAAAAGCAAAAATTGTCAGCGAGTACGCTCGTTCAGAAAGTGATACCGGATCTCCCGAGGTCCAGGTAGCACTGTTAACCGGTCGTATCCAATACCTCACCGACCATTTCAAGGCTCATAAAGGCGATCACCATTCACGGCGCGGTTTGTTGCGCATGGTGAATCAGCGTCGCAGCCTGCTCGACTACCTGAAGAAAAAGGATATCGAGCGCTATCGCGACCTGATTAAGCGTCTCGGCTTGCGACGTTAAGCGTCCCTGCATCACGACACGGCCTTCGCTCTGGTAGACACATCGTCTGCCGGAGCGTTCGCGTATACGGCTTTTAAACAATGCAAACAGGAAATAGTCCAGTGCAAAAACTGACCAAGACTTTTAAATACGGTGACCATGACGTCACGCTGGAAACCGGGCAGATTGCCCGTCAGGCCGGCGGTTCCGTGATGGTATCCATGGGCGACACAAGGGTCATTGGTGACCGTTGTTGGCCGCAAAGAGGCCGATCCAGGCCGTCCCTTCTTCCCGCTGACGGTTAACTACCAGGAAAAATTCTATGCCGCAGGGCGTATTCCCGGTGGGTTCTTCAAGCGCGAAGGACGTCCGACCGAACAGGAAACCCTGATTTGCCGTTTGATTGACCGTCCGATCCGTCCGCTGTTTCCCAAGGGCTTCATGAACGAAGTGCAGGTCATCGCGACGTTGATGTCTTCAAACCCTGACATCAATGGTGATATCCCGGCCCTGATCGGTACCTCGGCAGCGCTGGCGCTGTCCGGCATGCCTTTCAACGGTCCGATCGGTGCGGCCCGTGTGGGTTACATCGATGGCAATTACGTGCTGAACCCGACCGCTACCCAGTTGCAGGATTCCGATCTGGACCTGGTTGTTGCCGGTACGGAAAGCGCCGTATTGATGGTTGAGTCTGAAGCCAAGCTGCTTTCAGAAGACGTCATGCTGGGCGCAGTTACGTTTGGACACGAGGCTGCAAAAGCAGTCGTGCAGGCAGTGAAAGAACTGGCTGAAGAAGCCGGTGTTGATCACTGGGGCTGGGAAGCGCCTGCAGTCGATGAAGGCCTGGCGGAAAAGGTAGCCGCAGCTGCCACGCGAAGGACTGACGAATGCCTATGCCATTGCAGACAAGATGGAGCGCCGCGACGCGATTGGCGAAGTCAAGAAGGCCGCCATCGAGGCCTTGTGTGATTCCGAAGAACGAAAATGCACCTTCAGAAGGTGATGTTTCCGGTGCTTTCTCCAAGCTGGAGAAATCCCTGGTTCGTGAACACATCCTTTCCGGTAACCCGCGTATCGACGGTCGTGACCTGAGCACGGTTCGTCCGATCAGCGTTGAGTGTGGCGTGCTGCCGCGCGCGCATGGTTCTGCCCTGTTCACCCGTGGTGAAACACAGGCCATCGTAGCGACTACGCTGGGTACCGGCCGTGATGCACAGATCATTGACGCGGTCACCGGCGAATATAAAGACCCGTTCATGCTGCACTACAACTTCCCTCCGTTCTGCGTCGGTGAGACCGGCTTCATGAGTGGTCCGAAACGCCGCGAAATCGGCCATGGCCGCCTGGCGCGCCGTGGTGTTGCCGCCGTACTGCCGACCATCGAAGAATTTCCATACGTGATTCGCGTGGTATCAGAAATCACCGAGTCAAACGGTTCCAGTTCAATGGCTTCTGTATGCGGTACCTCACTGTCCCTGATGGATGCCGGCGTTCCGGTCAAGGCACCGGTTGCCGGTATCGCGATGGGCCTGATCAAGGAAGGCGACCGCTTCGCGGTTCTGTCTGACATCCTGGGTGACGAAGATCACCTCGGCGACATGGACTTCAAGGTAGCCGGTAGCGAAGAAGGCATCACCGCTTTGCAGATGGACATCAAGATCGAAGGCATCAACGAGGAAATCATGAAGATTGCACTCGTCGCAGGCGCGCGACGGCCGTAACTTCATCCTCGGTGAAATGAACAAGGTCATGAATGCACCGCGCGGCGAAATGTCTGAATTCGCTCCGCGCCTGATGACCGTCAAGGTTCATCCGGACAAGATTCGTGACGTGATCGGTAAGGGTGGCGTGACCATCCGTTCCATCACCGAAGAAACCGGTTGTACCATCGATATTGCTGATGACGGCACCGTCACCATTGCTTCCGTCAACAAGGAAGCCGCGGACGACGCCCGCAAGCGCATCGAGCAGATCACCGCTGATGTCGAGCCGGGCCAGGTCTTCGAAGGCAAGGTCATCAAGATCATGAACTTCGGTGCGTTTGTTTCACTGACCCCGGGCCGTGACGGCCTGGTGCACATTTCCCAGCTCTCTGAAGAGCGTGTGGAAAATGTCACCGACGTGGTTAAAGAAGGCGACATGGTCAAAGTCAAAGTGCTGGAAGTCGACAAGCAGGGCCGTATCCGCCTGAGCATGAAGGCTGTTACAGAAGACGATTAGGCTAAGCGAGTCTGGCTTCCCTGCTCCCGCTTCAGCGGAAGGCGGCTTCGCCAGACATGTTGTTAGAAAAAGCGGCGCTCATTGAGCGTCGCTTTTTTATGCACAGCGGTGAGGATTTCTGCCGTGCCGCAATCTGGATGCTGGCAAATGCATCGCCAGGAGGTGGGGGCCGTATTCCCGTCAGGACCGTAACCTGTAGGGAACAGGTTACGAGTGCCCAGGGATGGCTCGAACGTGTCCTGACGGGGAATACGGCCTCCACCTCCCGTGGCACGGAATTGAACTTCCCGACCTATGTTTGCAGAATCAGGTCCGCCGCCTTCTCGGCAATCACCATCGCCGGCGCATTGGTGTTGCCGCCGATCAGGGTCGGCATGATGGAGGCATCGACTACCCGCAGTGACTCCAGCCCGTGTACCTTCAAAGTATCATCCACGACGGCCATGTCGTCGTTGCCCATTTTGCAGGTGCCCACCGGGTGATAGACAAGTCCGAGCTTTTCTTTGCACCTGGCCAGAATTTCCTCGTCACTTTGCGCGTCCGGCCCGGGATTCAGCTCTGCGCCCCGGTAGTCATCGAAACTGGATGCTGCCAGGATTCTGCGGGCTATCCGGATTCCATTGGCCATGGTTTTGCCATCATCCGGGTGGTCGAAAAAATTCAGTTCGATTCGTGGCGGTGCTTGCGGGTCTGAAGATCGCAGGGTCATGCGTCCGCGGCTCTTTCGGCCGCAGGACGCAGACATGGCAGGAATACCCGCTCTGCGACATCAGCTTGAGATTCCGGCCGCTGTCGTCATAAAGCAGCGGCAGGAAGTGAAGCTGGATATCCGGCGCTTCGAGATCCTCCGAAGTTTTCAGAAAAGCCCCGGCCTGGGTAATGGACGACTCGAGTTTGCCTTTCTTGCCGAACAGGTAGCGGAACGGTTCCCGCCACATTTTTAGCAGCCCGCCAACCGACGTTCTGAACCCATCCGATTTCTTGCTCTCCTGCAGGACGCAGGAATCGACGTGTTCCTGGAGATTTTCTCCAACGCCCGGTAACTCGTGAAACGGAGTCGATGCCCGCGTCCATCGAGTGAGTCCTCGCCCCCGATTCCCGACAGCATCAACAGTTTTGGCGAGTTGTAGGCGCCGGCGCTGACGATGACTTCCCTTGTCTGCATAAATACGTTTGACTTCACCTTTCTGCCGATACTCGATGCCAACGGCTTTCTTTCCTTCGAATAAAATTCTTGATGCCATCGCGTTGCACTTGACCGTCAGGTTTGGGCGCTTTATCGACGGGCTCGCAGGTAGGCGTGCGATGCGCTGCAACGCTTTGCCGTCTTTGATGGTGAACTGGTACAGTCCGGCGCCTTCCTGATCCGGACCGTTGAAATCGTCGGTCAGCGGAAATCCGGTCTCGCCGAGCCGCCTTCAGGAAACGCTCATTGATCGGATAGTAATTGCGGCAGTTGGATACATAGAGTGGGCCGGAGTCACCATGAAGTTCATCACCACCACGCTCGTTGCACTCGTTTTTCCTGAAATACGGCAACAGGTCTTTCCATCCCCAGCCCCGGTTTCCTAGTGAGGCCCAGTGATCGTAATCGACCCGATGGCCGCGGATATAGATCATGGCGTTGATGGAGCTGCCGCCGCCCAGGCCTTTTCCCTGGGGACAAAAAATGGATTTGCCCTCACGGATATCAGCAACCGGCTCCGAGTCGAAACTCCAGTTGTACTTCCTGGTGAACATGAAATAGGCGAACGCGCCGGGAATTGTGATGAAGGGCGTTCTGTCGCTTGGGCCAGCTTCCAGCAGGCAGACCCGGTGATTGCCGTTGGCTGTCAACCGGTTGGCGAGTACGCAGCCGGCGGAGCCACCGCCGACGATGATGTAATCGAAATGATCCTGTGGCATATCAATCCTTTACATGCTTATTGGCTTGTGATTGCTTTCTCCAGCAATTCGAATTCTTCCCTGATCAATTGAGCCAGCCGGTCGAGATTCCCGAGATCCTTCGTGGCGACTATTCCAAGGTTCAGGATACCGCCGCAAGCTGAACAGCGTGATGTTCATGCGCAGTCCGGGTACCAGCACGCTGATCGGGTACATTTGCTCGACCCGCGCCCCTTTCATATAGCGGGGCTCCCTGGGGCCGGGAAGGTTAGATACCAGTGTGTGTCCGTTGGCCGGCAGGCGATTACTTAACTTAAGCTTTTCGATCAACTCCCCGGTCAACGCGGTCAGTACCGTGAATTGCTCCATCGCTGTGCCGGGTACGCTGTCCACGTGCTTTTTTACCTTGTGAAGCGAATGCCCGATTTCACTCAGCCGCTGGTAGGGGTCGTCTGTTGGATGGGCGAGTTCCACCAATGCCACACCCAGCTTATTACCCGCACCACTGTTTTCGTTACCGGATCTCAGGTTGACCGGCATCTGGATGGTGATGGAGTGGTCGATCGCGTTGCCGGTTTCGTCAAGATAGCGGTGCAGGGCTCCGTCGATACAGCTCAGCGCAACGTGATTCAGGGTGGAACGCGTGGCTTTACATAGCCTGCTTTACCTCGGCCATCGAAATCCAGGTGGTTGCGATGGTGCGGCCTGGGGATGAGCTGCCGGTCAGCGGTGAATCGTCGTTGGCGTTGAACGACAGGGCAACGGTATCGTTTGTTATGCCGAGCCGTCTCCAGGTATTGCTGTGCAGCCAGCTTTGCAATACCCCCGGTGGCCAGCAAGCTGGTTCCGGGCCATGCGGCTCAATCCGGAGATGGTACTGGTCAGTATTGATCCGCCATTCTTCGGCTGCTGCTTTTTCCCGGCGGCAATGTCCATGCAGGCTTCAGCCGCATATCGTCCGGGGATGTGGCCAGGCTTTTGTCCAGCCATCGCGCCATCGTCATGCCGTCGGCATAGGCATGATGAATCTTGGTATAAACGGCGAAACGATTGCCTTCGATCCCATCGATCAGGTGGTACTCCCATAATGGCCTGGAACGATCCATCACCGGTTCGTGCAACCTGGCGACGAAATCCTTGGCCTCAAGCCAACTGATTCGTTGCCTGTTGATCGTGATAGAAAACATGTTCGTCGATGTTGAAATGCGGGCAGGGTTTCCAGTGCGGGCCTTTCAAGCCGGAAAATTGGATCACCAGGTTGAATGGTTCGGTCAGGTCCTGGTGTGTTTTTAATTCTTCAACCAGGTTGCGGCCAAAACCGGCAGGACTGCGTGGCGGTTTCTTGCACAGCATCAAGCCGGCAACGTGTTTCGGGCTGCCTTCTGATTCGGCGAGGAAGAACGCCAGGTCGAGCGCTGAGAGTTTTCTCATGGAAAAATGCTAACACAAATAAATTAAAAAGCAGGGGCCGCAATTGCAGCAAATCGATGAATCATATTGATCTAAATCATCACTAGCAGTACAGTTTGCAAACTATTATAAAAATTAAACTCTGCCTTACTGGGTCTGTTGCTCCGAAGGCATGTAGTAAATAATCAGATTCACCGTGGGAGAGAACCGATATGAAAATCAAACTGGGCACGGACTTTAGTCTGCGCATTTGCCCGTTGGCTATCGCAGCGGCACTGGCTGTATCCTCACCGGCGCATGCCGTTCAGTTCGACTGGGGCGACTGGTCAGGAAGCTGGGACAACACCATCAGCTACGGCATATCCTGGCGGGGATCCGATATTGACCGGCACTGGTCGGTATCGGCAACGGTGGTACAGCACCGGCCATACTGACGGATGACGGTAACCTGAACTTCGACAAAGACGACATATTCTCGAACATCCTCAAGGGCACAACCGAGATTGAGATCAGACAACGGCCAGTTCGGAGGGTTCGCCCGTATCAAGTACTGGTACGATTTTGAAATGATGAACGGCGGCAAGCCCCATGGTCATGGGCCGAATGACTACGTAGCCGGCGCAGAACTGAATGATGCCGATTTTGACGATTTGGCCAAGTTCTCAGGTCTTGTACCTGCTGGACCTGTTTGCCTATGGCAAGTTTCGACATTGGTGATATGCCGCTGGATGTGCGTGTTGGGCGCCAGGTGGTGAACTGGGGTGAAGCAACCTTCATCCAGGGCATCAATGTCCTGAACCCGATCGACGTCTCCGCTTTCCGCCGTCCCGGTGCGGAAATCAAGGAAGGCCTGCTGCCGGTCAGCACTGCTTTACGGTAACCTCGGACTTGGGCGGCGGCTGGAGTCTCGAAGCGTTCTACCAGTTCAAATGGGAAGAAACCGTCATCGATGGTTGCGGTACATATTTCTCAGACGTGGATTTTGCGGCCACCGGCTGTAACCAGTTGGTCGCTCCCGATGTCGGATTCCCCGATTTCATAACTGCAGAACATCAACAACGTCCGGAAAGACCCGTTCGTCGACGAGGCCAGAAACGGCGGGCCAGTGGGGCCTCGCCATTCGCAAATACGTCGATCAGATCGACACAGAGTTCGGCCTGTATTACCAGAGCCTGCATAGCCGCACACCCGTCTGAACGTTAGGTACAACTTGGCAGGTGTCGCTTCCGGTTCCATTCTGGGCGCCAATCCTGTACCGGCCTACTACCAGGTTCAGTACGTGAAGATATTGATATCTGGGGACTGAGTTTTGCGACCAATGTTGGCGTCGTGGCACTGTCCGGTGAAGTCAGCTACAAGAAAGAACTGCCCGTTGGTGTAAACGGCACGACAGAACTGCTGGGCGGCCTCGGCGTATTAGCTCAACCAGGGCGCAGCTTGTGCAACACCCCAGGCCTACGGCCAGTTTGGTGCGCGCGCCTGCCAGGCCTTTTTGAGTTTTGCCACCACGGGTGATGGGCTTGCCCAGGGTTGGGATCGCTTCGATGTGACCCAGGCACAGACCACCGCGCTTTACTTCTGGGACCAGGGTTTGGGTTCTGAGCGTGTTACCCTGATCGGTGAGGTGGCCTGGATCAATGTCAATGACCTTCCGGCAATCAGCACCATGCCTTATGGACGTAATCCGTCATTCGGGCCTCCGGTCAACCTGGGTGGCGTCAGCGATGAAGGTTTTGTCACCTCGAACTCATGGGGCTATCGCATACGTGCAGCGGCCGCTTATCCCAATGTATTCGCCGGTGTTGAATTGACACCCAGCATTGCCTGGGCTCAAGATGTCAAAGGTACGTCGCCGACGCCTGCATTCATCGACGGCCGCAAGGCACTCGGTGTTGCTCTGGGTGCAAACTACCTGACCAAGTATCGCGCCAAGGTGGCTTACACCTGGTTCATGGGTGGTTACGCGAATACGCAGGTTGACCGGGACTTCTTCTCGATCACTTTTTCAATGGATTTCTGATCACGCTATCAGCTTGAGGAGTTACAGGATATGAAGAACATTTATACGAAAGCTGCACTTTGTGCGGCGTTGGCGCTGAGCGTGGGCAGTATTTCTGCAAAAGTTCCGGAATCGGAACTTGCACGCCTGGAAACAGACCTGACCCCGATGGGCTCAGAAAGAGCGGGTAATGCGGATGGAACCATCCCCGAATGGACCGGCGGTTTGACTGATCCGCCGGCGAATTACGTTGAAGGGGGGCACCTCGTTAACCCGTTCCCAAATGACCGACCCCTGTTCACCATCACCGCCGAAAATGTTGGCCAGTATGCTGCCAATCTTTCGCCCGGTCAGGTTGCGTTGTTCAACAAATATCCCGATCTACACAATGCCGGTCTACACGACACGACGCACTGCGGCACTACCCGACCAGGTCTATGTAGATATCGCAAAGAATGGGTTGACTGCAGAACTGGTAAATGACGGTAATGGTGTGGTCGATTTCGGTGTTGCCCAGGCTTTCCCCATTCCTGACGGCCCCTATGAAATGCTCTGGAATCACCTGACCCGTTATCGCGGCGGTTCTGCAGAGCGGACCTATGTCCAGGTGCCCGTGCAGTCCAATGGTGCTTTTGTCCCGGTTCAGATAACCGATACGTTCACCTGGCCGGACTTTCTGCAGGGTGGCAAGGATCCCGAGAAAGACCGCAATGTGCTGATCTATTTTACCTACGCCATTCACTCACCGCCGCAGTTGACCGGAACGGTGCTGCTGGTGCATGAGACCGTCGACCAGCAAGCCGACCCGCGCCGTGCCTGGCTTTATAACGCGGGCCAACGCCGCGTGCGCCGCGCTCCACAGGTGGCTTACGATGGCCCCGGGCAGGGTTCGGACGGTACGCGCACCGCGGATGATTTCGACATGTTCAACGGTGCTCCAGACCGCTACGACTGGAAACTGGTTGGTAAAAAGGAAATGTATATTCCTTACAATGCTTACCAGTTGCACTCCCCGGATCTCAGCTATAAACAAATCCATGACAAAGGTCACATGAACCAGCAATTCGCGCGGTACGAACTGCACCGTGTCTATGAAATCGAAGCTACCCTGAAAGATGGTTCGCGGCACATTTATGCCAAGCGCGTTTTCTTCATTGACGAGGACACCTGGCAGATTTCGGTCAAAGACCAGTACGATGGCAAGGGTGAACTCTGGCGTGTCGGTGAAGCTCATGGTATCCAGTACTACACGGTTGACGTTCCCTGGATCACGGTCGAAACACTGATGGACCTGAACGATGGCCGCTACCTGACGCTGGGATTGACCAATGAAGAGAAATCACCCTACGTCTTCAACTTGACCATGAAGAGAGGCGATTACGATACAAGTGCACTCAGGCGCCTTGGTAAAAAATAAAACCTTTCGATATGCCAGGGGCCGGTTTTCAACTGGCCCCTGGCATATTTTTCACTGTATGCTATACGCTGATTTTCGCAATTCCTGCATCGGAATCTTTCAATTATGAAATCGGTTATTCTTAATCGTCTGCTCGTACTCTTTACGGTTGCGGTCACGGGATTCATTTCCCCGGCATTTGCCATCGACTTACTTGAAATGCCAGCGGTTCAAAGCGGGGCGGCTACCCGGGCTTTGTTACTCGATGTGTCCCCGCGCGGGAAAGATTCAACCGTTGCAGTGGGAACACATGGCGTCATTGTTGTTTCTGACGACAACGGTGAGACCTGGATGCAGGCGGAGGTGCCGGCATCGGTCGCTTTGACCGGTGTTCATTTTCCTACGCCGGACTCCGGTTGGGCGGTGGGCCATGACGGTTTGATCCTGCATTCGAGTGATGCAGGTAAGACCTGGTCGAAGCAGTTGGACGGGCACCAGTTGAACGAACAAATCATGGCGGTTGCCAAACGTATCGTCGGGCAATTCAGGGATCAGCTTGAAGTCATAGAACTTCAGGAAGAACCCGATGAGTCCGAACTGGAAGACGCAGAGTTCATGCTGGAGGAAGCGGAGTTCATGCTTGAAGGCGCAATGGACGATACATCAGCGGGCCCTGTGCGCCCGTTGCTTGATGTCTGGTTCCGCAACGAACAGGAAGGTTTTGTGATCGGCTCTTACGGCATGCTGCTGCATACCACCGACGGCGGACAGAACTGGGAGCTGGTATCGGACCGGATGGATAACGCAGAAGCCTTCCACCTGAACCAGATCGTTCCCGGCACCCGATGGAACCTTGTACATCGCCGGTGAATCCGGATTCGTTTACCGCTCAAGCGATGGCGGTGGAAGTTGGGATACGCCTGGAACCCGGGTACGAAGGCTCTTTTTACGGCATCGTGGTTGTTCCGGATGGACCGGATAATTACGAACTGCTGGCCTATGGTTTACGCGGCAACCTGTTCGTTCAGTGGATCAGGGGGAGACCTGGGAGTCCGTGGATTCCGGCACAAGCAGTTACGCTGATGAGTGCTGTTTTGCTTGACGACGGAACGGTTCTACTGGGTGGGTCTGGGCGGGGTCATCCTCGTACGTGGACCGGGTGAGCCGTCGTTCAGTCGTGCGAAAAACCCGGACCGCCAGGTGATCTCGGGCATGGCGCAGTTGGGCGATGGAAACATCCTGGTCGCGGGGCTGGGTGGCGTCCGCAAAGTTAATGACAGCGGGTATGCCTTTGGCAGCCCCTTCTGAAGAACAATGAGGCGGGCACGATGAGCGAACACCAAACTGAAAATGTCGTGAAAGGCGCCATCGATGAAATGGAGCACGCCTTCCTGGAAGCCGAAACCATTGTAGAGCGGTTTATCTTCGGCAAAAGATTGTGGGTACTTCTGGCTTTCCTGCTGGTCACTGTGTACCTGGTGTCAGCCGCGATCAAGGTGCGCCCGGATGCCAGCTTCGAGAAAATGGTACCGGTCAAGCATCCCTATATCGCGGCCTACATTGAACGAAAGGACGAACTGTCCGGTCTCGGAAACTCAGTGCGTATTGCTGTAGAAACCACCGAAGGTGACATTTTTACCGAGGAATACATGCAGACGCTTCGTGAGATCAGCGACGAAGTATTCTTCATTCCCGGTGTCGGCCGTTCCGGGGTCAAATCGTTATGGACACCCAATGTCCGATGGGGTGAAGTAACCGAGGAAGGCTTCACCGGTGGCACGGTCGTGCCGGATGATTACGACGGTTCTGCAAAAAGCCTGCAGCAGGTTCGTGCAAATATCATGAAATCCGGCCAGGTAGGCAACCTGGTCGCCAATGACTTCCGTTCAACCATCATCGTCGCTCCGTTGATGGAGACACATCCTGAAACGGGTGAACCTCTGAACTTTGGCGCTATTTCTGCGCAACTCGAAGAACTGGTTCGCGACAAGTATCAAAACGATAAAATCAAGATTCACATGACCGGTTTCGCCAAGGTCATGGGTGACCTTATCGAGGGCGCCGGGCAGGTCGCGTTTTTCTTCCTGCTGGCCATTGGAATCACACTGGTCCTGTTCTACATCTATTCACGTTGCATTCGCAGTTCGCTCGCGGTGGTGCTTTGCTCCGTGATTGCCGTGGCCTGGCAGGTTGGCCTGTTGAAAGTGCTGGGTTATGGCCTTGACCCTTACTCCATGCTGATTCCATTCCTGGTGTTTGCGATTGGTGTGAGTCATGGCGTGCAAATGATCAACGCCATAATGCATGGCAAATCAGAAGGCAGGGACAACGAGTAGTGCAGCCCGCTATGCATTCCGCGTCACTCTATGTTCCCGGGTCTGACCGCCCTGATTTCAGATGGAATCGGTTTCGCGACCCTGATGGTCATCCAGATACAGGTGATTCACGACCTGGCGATCGCGGCCAGTGTGGGTGTCATGGTCGTGATCCTGACCAACCTCATTCTTCTGCCCGTGCTGATGTCATACCTGGGCGTCGGCAAGAACGCGATCCGCAGGATGAAGAAATTCGAGAACAGCGGTGCCTACCACAAGCTATGTCGAAGTCTCGACGATCTACACCAAGCCCTCTGTGGCCCGCGTGCTGGTCATACTCGCGGGTGCTGCATTGGTCTTCGGCATCTGGTACGGCAAGGATCTGAAGATCGGTGACCTTGATGCCGGTGCTCCCGAACTACGGGCGGATTCCCGCTACAACATGGACAACAAGTTCATCGTGGAAAATTACACGGCCAGCACGGATGTATTTGTCGTCATGGTCCAGACAGCGGATATGCAGTGCGTCACCTACGAGACCTATGCCGCCGTTGATCTGTTTGAATGGGTCATGACCGACGTGCCCGGTGTGCAGTCGGCTATTTCACTGATCGATGCCTCGAAGCGGGCGATTGCCGGTAACAACGAAGGCAATCCCAAGTGGGCAACCGTCACGCGAAATCAATGGGTACTGAACGGATCTGTCAGTGGCAAGGAAATGCCGCCCGGCCTGATGAATGCAGATTGCAACCTGGTGCCGGTGATGATTTTCCTTGAGGATCACAAGGCCGAAACCCTGCTGACCGTGACGGCCGCAGTGGAAAAATTCATTGAGGAATACGATACCGGGGATGTTCGCTTTCGTCATGGCGGCAGGCAATTCCGGTATCGAAGCGGCGACCAACGAGGTCGTCAGCAAGGCCCAGTACAAGATGCTGGCCTGGGTGTATGGCGTGGTCAGTTTCCTGGTACTGCTGGCGTTCCGGTCGATCCGGGCGGTTCTGTGCATCATTCTGCCGCTGGCCCTTGTCTTCCGTACTGGGCCAGGCCCTGATGACCTTACCTGGGTATCGGCGTGAAAGTGGCCACACTGCCGGTGATCGCCCTGGGTGTGGGTATTGGTGTGGATTACGGTATTTATATTTTCAGCAAGCTCGAAACCTACCTTTACAGGGGGCTGAATTTGCAGGACGCCTATTTCGAAACGCTCAAGACCACCGGTAAGGCCGTTTCATTCACCGGCCTGACGCTGGCTATCGGTGTGGCGACCTGGTTGTGGTCACCGATCAAGTTCCAGGGCGACATGGGCCTGATGCTAACCTTCATGTTCGTCATGAACATGTTTGGCGCCTTGATCCTGTTGCCTGCACTGGTTCACTTCCTGATACCGGTTGATAAATATCGCAAGCATGAAGTCGACGCGGAACGTGCTGAAACTGGAATCAGGCGAGCAGTCCGCCTGATATCCTGGTTGGATTGACTGACGGCCCCAAACGGGGCCGTTTTCATATATGCTGTTTTTCACAGCGGTAACCAAACCCAGGAGGTTGATACATGGCAGAACGTATTTGGCAGAAAGAGTACCCACCTGAAATCCCCTTCGAAATCGAAATTTCCAGTAGCGGTTCAATCACCGGCTGTTCGAGGATGCTGTGAAGAACTTCGGCGACAATGTTGCATACAGCAGTTTTGGCGCTGAGTTGACGTTCGCAGAAGTTGACCGGCTGTCACGGAATTTTGCTGCCTATTTGCAGAATGAACTCGGTATCAAAAAAGGCGACCGGATTGCGATGATGGCTCCGAATACCCTGGTTTTTGCGGTGGGTATGTTCGGGGTGATAAGGTCAGGCGCGGTGCAGGTCAACGTCAATCCACTGTATTCACCCCGGGAACTTGAGCATCAACTGAAGGACGCGGATGCCGACACCATCATCATTTTTTCCGGTTCCACTGCAACCCTGGCGGAGGTGATTGACCACACCCCGGTGAAAAACGTCATCGTATTCGGGCTGGATGACCTGGTTAACCGGGGTCTGCCTTCGCCTCCGGTTGATCAGCGCTTACAGGACGCAATACCTTTCACCGATGCGCTGACCAGGGGAGAAAGTCTTGAATTCGTCAAACCGCAGCAGACCAGCGATGACCTGCTGTTTCTGCAGTACACAGGCGGTACAACCGGCCTGTCGAAGGGCGCGATGCTGACCCACGGTAACCTGCTTGCAAACATTGAGCAGTTCGAAGCCATCTCATGCGGAATGATCGACGAGGGCGAGGAAGTGGTTTTGACGGCGATCCCGATGTACCACATTTTCGCTTTGATGGTGAACACGCTGACTTTCTTCAAGCTCGGCGGCAAAAATGTCCTGGTGGCGAACCCGCGGGACATGGAATCGTTTGTCAAAACATGGGCTGCAACCCTGCCCAGCATGTTTACCGGGGTCAACACGCTTTATGTCGGGTTGCTGCATACCCCCGGCTTCAGTGAAATCGATTTTTCCGGTTTGAAGATTTCGATGGGTGGAGGTGCGCCGGTTCAGCAGGCCATTTCACAGAAATGGAAGGACCTCACCGGGCGCTACATCAAGGAAGGCTATGGCTTGTCTGAAACCTCTCCGATCCTGACGGTCAACCTGTTGACGGTACCCGGCTACCGGCCCGGAATCGGTGTGCCTTTGCCCTCGACCGATATTTCCCTGAGGGACGATGACGGAAACGAGGTGCCGCAAGGGGAGTCGGGTGAACTATGCGCGAAGGGACCGCAGGTCATGGCCGGTTACTGGCGACAGCCTGAGGCCACGGCCGAGGTGATGACGGCGGATGGCTACTTCAAAACAGGTGACATTGCGGTGATGGAACCGGACGGCTATTTCCGTATTGTCGATCGTAAGAAAGACATGATCCTGGTTTCCGGCTTCAACGTATTTCCGAACGAAATTGAGGAAGCAGTTGCCGGCCATGCCCGGCGTGATTGAATCAGCCTGCGTTGGCGTTCCGCACGAAGCGACGGGTGAGGCGGTCAAGCTGTTTGTCGTCAAATCCGACGCCTCGATCGACGAAGATGATGTGCGTGACTTTTTGTCGTGAACGACTGGCCGGGCTACAAGGTGCCTAAGCAGGTCGTGTTTATTGAAGAATTGCCCAAATCCGCCGTGGGAAAAATCCTTCGGCGAGAACTGAAGTAAGGAGGCATAATGAGAAATGACATTATACGGTCTGAATGGATATACTGAACCAAGCATTTTCTGACCGGTAATTGGCGTTGGGGCTTTTTTGATCTTGCAACGAGACCGCGTTTGCGCAAGATCAAAGCCCAATATCCTGATCATCTGGGGCGATGATATTGGCGTCTATAACCTCAGTGCCTATAACGACGGCGCCATGGGTTACCGCACGCCCAATATCGACCGCATCGCGGACGAGGGCATGCGATTCACCGACTACTACGGTGATCAGAGCTGCACCGCCGGCCGCTCATCCTTCATCACCGGTCAATCACCGTTGCGCACCGGCCTCAGCAAAGTCGGCCTGCCGGGTGCTGAACTGGGCCTGCAGGACCGGGATGTGACCCTGGCGACGCTGCTGAAGTCGGAGGGCTACGCAACCGGCCAGTTCGGCAAGAACCACCTGGGTGACAAGGACGAATACCTGCCTACCGCCCATGGCTTCGACGAGTTTTTTGGCAACCTGTACCACCTCAATGCCGAGGAAGAGCCGGAAGATGCGGATTATCCGCAACAGCCCTGGTTCAAAGCCAAGTTCGGTCCGCGCGGAGTCATCCATTCCTATGCCGACGGCCGGATCGAGGATACCGGTGCGCTGACGCGCAAGCGCATGGAAACCGTCGATGAAGAATTCCTGGCTGCGGGCCTGGATTTCATCGACCGGGCAAACGCAGCGGGCAAACCGTTTTTCGTCTGGTTCAATGCAACCCATATGCACTTTCGTACACACACCAAGGCATCCGACCGCGGTCGCTCAGGCCAGGGTCCTTATAACGATACGATGATGGGACACGACGAAACGGTCGGTAAGCTACTGCAGAAACTGGATGAACTCGGCATCGCAGAAAATACGATCGTCATGTATTCCACCGACAACGGCGTGCATTTCAATACCTGGCCCGATGCCGGCATCACCCCCTACCGCAGCGAGAAGAACAGCAACTGGGAAGGCGCCTACCGCGTGCCGGCCATGGTTCGCTGGCCGGGCAGGATTCCTGCCGGAGCCGTATCCAATGAGATCATGAGCCACCTCGACTGGGTGCCGACCCTGATGGCCGCTGCCGGCGAGCCGGATATTGTCGCCAAGTTGAAGGAAGGCCAGACAGTCGAAGGCAAGAAATACCGGGTGCACCTGGACGGCTACAACTTTCTTGCCCTACCTGACGGTGAGACGCCGAGAACGGCCCGCGCCAGGTGTTCCACTACCTGGATGACGAGGGAATGCCGGTTGGGTGTGCGTGTAGGTGACTGGAAAATCGGTCTATGCCGAGCAACGTGCGAAGACCATGGCTCTGTGGGCAGAACCCATGGTGATGCTGCGGCTTGCCCAAGATTTTCAACCTGCGCCGCGATCCGTTTGAGCGTGCCGATCAGAATTCCAACACCTACTGGGACTGGATGATCGACAAGGCGCCGCAACGTCTACCTGGGCCTGGCGATGACAGGACAGTTCCTGCAGACTTTCAAGGAATATCCGCCGAGTCAGAAGGCAGATTCCTGGTCGGTAGACAAGTTAACCGAGGCTTATTTGAAGCAGTCCGAAGAAGGCGGATTAGAAAAATGGTCCGCTCCCGGTCGGGGGTCGGACCTTTCTTTTTTATACGACCTTAATCAATTGGTCCAAAACAGAGTCAGGCCGTTCGGCCAGCAGTGCATGGCCGGCGCCCTCCAGTACCACTTTCCCGGCATTGGGCAGCACTTCGGCCACCTTCATCGCAGAGCGGACGGGCGTGAGCATGTCGCGTTCGCCCAGAATCAACAGAGCAGGGCACTTTACGGTGCTTGCGTGCTCCATCCCCTCGATATAGTCGTTACAGGCTTTCAGGTCGGTATAAATCACTCCCGGCCGGGCTTTCTCCATCAGCCGCAAGCCGCTGCCCAGCATCCAGTTGCCGGGTGTCGCGTTGCCGCCTAACTGCGCGGATTTGCTGAAGCCCCAGAAATTCAGCATCTCAATGGCCTCGTGCCTGTTCTCCCTGGCCTGTTCGAGCAAAAATGACGAAACCGGCATAGGGACCGTTGTTCCCACCAACGCAATTGACCTTACGCGCTGCGGGTATTGTGCAGCCGCCGCAATCGCAACCAGCGAACCGAGGCTGTGGCCGACGATCGCGGTACTCGAAAGCCCCAGGGTATCGAGTATTTCAATCGCCCAGTCCGCCATCTCCCCGATGGATTGCAAGGGGGTGCCTTGAGAGCGGCCATGCCCCGGCAAATCCACTGCCAGTACGTTGCGGTCATGCCGCGCAAAGTAGCGTGTCGGCAGCACCCAAATGGTGTGGTCCTGACCTGTGCCATGCAGAAACAACACGGTTTCCTTGCCAGGGTCAGGTTCGCGGTTTCCGGTCGCCACGAAGACCTCGTGGCTATTGATTTTCAGCTGCAATTTAGTCCGTCCTATGCCTTTTGTGAGGCCATCAATGCTGTCCCTATATCCTCTGTAAGGTCATCGATGTCCTCGATGCCCACCGAGATACGGATCAGGCCTTCGGTGATCCCGGCAGCTTCCAGCGCAGCAGCGTCCATGCGGTGGTGGGTGGTGCTTGCGGGGTGGATAACCAGCGACTTTGCATCACCAATATTAGCCAGGTGGGAGACCAGTTCCAGCTTCTCGATGAATTTTTGCCCGGCAAGCCGCCCGCCCTTGACGCCGAAACTGAAAACGGCGCCTGAACCTTTGGGCAACAACTCTTTCGCCAGTTCAAAATCCGGATGCTCTTCGAGCTCCGGATATACCACCCACTCAACGGCTTCATGCCGCGACAGAAATTCAACCAGTTTGCGGGTGTTGTCGACGTGTTTCTGCATGCGCAATGGCAGTGTTTCCAGCCCCTGCAGGATCAGGAATGCAGTCATCGCGCTCATGCATGCGCCAAAATCCCTGGCGCCCTCCTTGCGGGCCCGAGTGATGAAGGCAGCCGGACCAAATTCTTCGGCAAAGTCCATACCGTGAAAGCCCTCGTAGGGCTCCGTCAGCGTGGGGAACAGGCCGGAAGCTTCCCAGTCGAACGCGCCGCTATCAACCAGCAAGCCGCCGATCACAACGCCGTGTCCGCTAAGGAACTTGGTGGCGGAGTGCATCACGATGTCAGCACCTTGTTCAAAAGGCCGGCAAAGCCAGGGCGTGGTAAAGGTCGAGTCGATCATCAGCGGCAGACCGGCCTCGTGCGCCACTTCTGCTATAACGGGTATGTTCAGCACTTCGAGCCCCGGGTTGCCGAGCGTTTCACCGAACACAAGACGCGTTTCGGGGCGGATGGCTTTTCTGAACGCTTCGGGGTCGCGTGGATCGACAAATGTCGTTTCGATGCCGAAGCGAGGAAGGGTGTAGGCGAGCAGGTTGTGGGTGCCGCCATACAACGATTGCGAGGACACGATGTGTGATCCTGCACCCATCAGGGTCGCGATGGCCAGGTGCATGGCTGCCTGGCCACTGGCCGTGGCGATTGCGCCGACACCTCCCTCCAGCGCACTGATGCGTTCTTCCAGAACCGCGTTGGTCGGGTTGGAAATCCGCGAATACACGTGCCCGGTGCGTTCGATGTTGAAGATAGAGGCCGCGTGGTCGGTGTCTTTGAAGACGTATGATGCAGTCTGGTAAATCGGTGTCGCCCGGGCGCCGGTTGCGGAGTCGGGCCGTTGGCCGGCATGCAGGGAGAGCGTATCCAGGTTATAGGTTCTGATCTTGGCCATTTGCCGTTTCCTTTTTCAGCGTTCCGCTATTGCCGGCGGAATGATTTTCTCGGCCGGGAACCAGGGCGCATCCACGACCACCGCATTGCGCAGCCCGTCCGGACAGGCAACACCCAGGCGAGACCCCGGCGCCGTTGATTCCGCCGGCACATTGGCCCAACCGATGTTCCGTTCAAGGCGCGGCGACCAGACGCAGCGACTGACGTGTCCGGTGCGCTCGCCACTCTCTATAATATGCCAGAAGCTCTCATTGTGACTGATCGGGTCGCCGTCTATCTCGATCCCTACCAGCCGGCGAATATTGCCGGCGCTTCGGATTTTCCGCAGGGCTTCGCGGCCCAGGAAGTCCGCCTTTTTATCCAGGTCTACCAGGCGGTCAAGGCCGAAAGTGTATGGGTTGTCTTCACGCCGCATGTCAGAAAAATAGGAAAGCAATCCACCTTCAATGCTTCGGATCGTATTGGGGGCTGCCGGTACGATCCCGAATTCCTCGCCGGCGGACATCACGGAGTCCCATAGCTCGTTGCCATGGATGTGATCTTTCAGGTAAAGCTCATACCCCAGTTCACCGCTCCAGCCGGTTCGGCTGATCGCGAGTTTGAGGCCGTTTAATTCTGTTTCGATCACGTGAAAATAGCCCATATCCAGTACGGCCTGGCCAAATAGCTTGTAGGCCACGTGCGGTGATTTCGGGCCCTGCAACTGCAGGGGGCAGATATCGCCCTCCAGTGCTTCGACATCCATCCCCGATTGTGCAGCAATCCCCTGGGCCCAGAGAATGACGTCGCCGTCGCCGGGTGATAACCAGAACTCGTTTTCATGCATGTGCATCAGGACAGCGTCATTGACGATTCCGCCCTCATTATCTGTAAGGACGACATACAGGCAGCGGTGAGAGGGACAATTTTCGAGGTCGCGCGGCGTCAGCAGTTCCATAAATCGTTTTGCGTCAGGACCACGGATCACAATTTGCCGCTGGCAGGAAACATCCCACAGCGTCACATCTGTCACCAGGCTCCAGTATTCAGCAACCGGATCGCCGTAGTGGGTCGGCATATACATGTGGTTGTAGATGGTGAAGGCTTTTGCACCCCAGCGCATCGTTGCATCGAAGAATGGGGATTTCCGCACCCTGGGGCCGATGCTGATCATCGGACCCTGCGTTGGGGTGCTGTAGTTTTTATCGTTACTCATGGATCTGGATGCCAAATGAAAATGATTCTACTGCTAATTCAGTAAAAAGGCTCATGGAATGGTAACAACCGGCCTTAGCGGGTATATTCGGGCGTAAAATCAAGGTGCAGCTAGACAAGGTGAAGTACACATGAAATTTCTTGAATTATTCAGCGACTGGGGAGACACAGTCGATTTGGCCGCCGGGACCGTGATTTTTTCAGAACAGGCCCCGGCTGATGTCATGTACGTGGTTTTAGCCGGTGATGTCGATCTCACCCTCCACGGCAAGCCGCTGGATGCTGAGGGAGCCGGCGGCATTATTGGTGAAATGGCGATGCTCGATTCCGCCATGCGTAGCTCAACGGCGACCGCGCGGACCGCGGTCAGGCTGGCCCGGCTGGATCGCGAACAACTCAGGAAAATTGCCGGAGACGATGCTGAATTTTCGTTCCATTTGATGTCGGTGCTGGCCAACCGTTTACGGTCGGTCGATGCGTTTATCAGCTCGCAAATTTCCGCAGACTAACAGCGTATGAGAATAAGCCGGGACCCGCGCGTGACTACTCTCATGTAGGATTAGCTTTATGGACTTATTGGAAGTTTTTAAGGACTCGCAAGATATCGCATCCTATCCTGCCGGATCCGTGATCATCATGGAAGGCAAGAAAGGGCACCACATGTACGTTGTGATGAAAGGTGAAGTTTCTATTTCACTCAAGAATAGGGTCATTGCGACGGCTTCGGTGGGAGAGATAGTGGGAGAGATGGCCCTGATCAGTGAAGGCCTGCGCAGTGCGACCGTGACCGCAACAAAGGATTGCCAACTGGCCGTTATCGATCAGAGCAGTTTCGAGTCTCTGCTGCAGCACGTACCGGAGTTCGCAGTACACGTGATGAATGTCCTGGCCGACCGCCTGCGCAATGCGTTTGACCTGATCGAACACTAAGCTGCCGGAATGTGTGTATTCAAGGTTCCTGTTCGCCCGACAGTTTTCCAAAACCAAACCAGACCAGGTCGGCCTTTGTTCCGCTCTCCAGTGTTACGTGCCGCGAGATTTTCGTTGTGGGGAAGTTTCCGGCGTAACCACACATGATCATCTCGAAATCAGGAAAGACACAGTACTCCCCGGGTTCGAGATCTGAAAACTGGAATTTACCCAGTTCACTGGTCAAATGGGTTTGCAGTAGATTCTCTCCACAGGTCCCGGAATACAGGCGTACCGGCATGTTTTCGATACCACACTCTTCTTTGTCGCATGCCCCGTTCTTGTCACAATCAAAATAGACACCGCCGGAAATGGACGCGTTGTCCGGTTCGGCAACCGGTGTGCAGGAGGCTGCGGCCAGGCACACAGCAATCGAGAGCAAGACTAAAGGTATTTGTGGGGATTTCATCACGTTCTCCATGAGCTTCAGTTCTACAATAACAACTTTGCCGAAAAATCAAATGACGTGTATCTGTAACGGAAAATGTTATCTTTGCCGCGTAAAAAAGTAGAGCATAATAATGCTGAAAAACCCCGATAACCGTCTGCTCCTGGCCCTGGTGATTATCGTTTTCATGGCGGCCGCAATGGCCTCACGGATACAGACTTCAGGGGGGCGGGTGGTGATCAACGATATCAAGATACCCACCGAAAATGGGCAGTGGGTTGCTGGCGATCTGTTCAAGCCACGCTCCGCGACCAGTGAACATCCGGCGCCGCTGATCGTGGTCATTCCCGGCTTTCAGCGATCCAGGGAGGCTCTGGCTAATATCGCTATTGAACTGGCCCGGCGCGGAATCGTGGTTATATCCATCGACCCTTACGCACAAGGCCGCTCCAGTTCATCGATGAGCCGGCTTGCAGCCACTACCGAGGGTTATGGCATGTTTGCCGTGGTTGATTACGCGGCAAACAGCTCAAATTTGAATTACATAGATAAGAGCCGGATCGCAGCAACGGGGCATTCAGCAGGCGGAAACGCGGCGATCAGGGGTGGCAACTACTTCGGCCGTGAGGCACAAGCCAGCGGTGAGCCGAGTAAACTTCACTCGGTTTTCGTCTCCGGCTACGTGCTGACCCTCAGGAATGACGTGCTGCAGGACGTTCGTTCCAACATCGGGGTCAGCTATGCCTTCTATGACGAGGGCGCTTACCGTAACGAACTGAAAAACGGCGATATGCGGATAGCGCCCGAGACCCTGCGGGTCGTTAACCTTGGCCGCGATACCGACCTGCCGCCGGTCACGGAAGTCGAACTGGGGCACTACTATGGCGAACTTGCAGACCGGACTTTGCGGGTAGTGCACAACGAGCGCATCCTGCACCCGTTTCAACCCTACATGTCCGAGGCAACGGCCAACCAGATTGAGTATTTCGAGCATGTGTTCGGCCTGGAAAGCGGGTTGTCCAGCCGCGACCAGGTCTGGTACTGGAAAGAACTGCTGGGCGCCATTTCACTGGTGGCTGCGCTGGTTGCCCTGATCCCGCTGTCCCGCATCCTGCTGCAGGCACCTTATTTTCAACGCATTGTCAGACCATTGCCGCCTGCTCTTCCGCGGCCGCAGGGCAAAGGGAGGCTCATTTTCTGGCTCCTGTTCGCTTTTGCAGCACTGGTGGCCTGCTTTTCTTACATCCCGATGGCCGAATTGTCACAGAAGCTGTTCGTTGACGCGTCCAGCCGCAGGATGACCTGGTTTTTCCCGCAGAGGATGAATAACGCGGTCATGTTGTGGGCCGTTCTGAACGGTTCGCTGGGTTACCTGTTGTTTTACCTGAGTTATCGGTTTTTTGGCCGAAAGCACGGGGTCAAGCCGGAGATGTGGGGTGCGAAAATCAGCCCGCCGGAACTTGCGCGCACGTTTCTACTCGCCCTTATGCTGTTTTTCTTCTATTTCCTGATGGTGTTCACCCTCTATTACCTGTTCCATGTCGATTACAACTTTCTGTTCATGGGCGTAAGGGTGTTTCGGCCGGAGTTGCTGTTTCTGCTATGCATGTACGTGCCGTTCTTTTTCATCTTCTTCCTTTCCAATTCACTGCGGGTAAATGCCGCCATGCGTTTTGAAGGGACTCCTGAATGGAAAAGTATGCTGCTTTCCGGAATCGCCAATTCACTCGGACTTTTCCTGATCGTGCTGGTGCAATACCTGGCCTTTGCAGTGACCGGAACGGTCTATTGGACAGACGGTTGGCTTTACGTGAACCTGCTGTTTGCAGTCGTACCGATGATGTTTGTACTGCCATACTTCAACCGCTATTTCTTCAGGGTCACCGGCAGGATCTACCTGGGCCCCATGGTGACCTGTATGATTTTCATCATGGTATTGATCTCGAACACGGTGTTCTACCTGCCACTCTAGAGCCTGGTTATAACCCGGCAGCTTTGATTGAATCGAGCACGGCTCCCGGGTTGTCCAGGCACAGCAGCTTGACCCCGGAGACCCCCGGGACTTTCGCTATTTCCCGCATCTGTTCGGCGCAAATGTCGACGCCTTCCTGTTGCGGATCGCGGGCATCATCCAGCCGCTTGATCAGTTCACCAGGAATCAGCGTACCGGCCATATGTTCAAGCAGCCAGCGTGCGGTATCTGCACAGGGCAGCGGCGCCAGGGTGATAAACACCGAAGAGTGCCAGGTCACTCTTGTTTCCACCAGTCGTTGCATGTACTGGCGTAACAGCGGTAGATCGAAGCACAACTGAGTCTGGATAAAGCGCGCGCCGGCGTTGGCGCGTTCCAATAACTCATCTGCACTCCATTCCGGTCCGGGCAGGCAGGCTTTCGCAGCAGTACCGATCACGAACTCGTGCTTACCCTCGGGCCATTCTTCCTCGTTCATGGCATTGGCCATGGCGATCAGGCCCTGGCAGTGGAGATCGAAAACGGGCTTTGCAGCAGGTTCTTCCGATGCCATATTCTGCACTCCCTCGGTCAGGACCAGGCTGGCAGCCCCCGCGGCCCTAAGGCCCAGCAGATCACTCTGCAGGGCGATGCGGTTGCGATCCCGGCAACTGAGCCGGGGCGTTGCATCGATTCCTTGCTGCAGCAACAAGCTGGCCAGCGCAACCGGTGAGGCCTGGGCCCGGCCAGCGAGGCTCCCGCCAAGCTCAATCGAATCAACAAAGCCGTTCAGCAGGGCGGCGTCGCGCAAAATCTGCTCAGTACTTCCCCGTTGTCGCATGGAGAGTTCTGCAGTGATGGCAAATCGAGCGCTTTGTAGAGCCTCTCTGAGGGTTCTCAATCAATTTTCCAGTTCAGCAGTTTGGGTTGCTTGTTCATCGGGGCTAGTTTAGCCGCCGAAGCGATACATTTCCTGTCCGGCACCGATGTTCCACAGTCCGCACTGCGCTAAACTGTTTATTTCTTCATCAGTGACCCTCAGACCATGCTAAAGAAAGTTCTCAAGATTATCGGTTCTCTGCTTGCATTAGTCGTTGCCATTGGCGGTTTGTTCCTGGCCCACACCTGGTACTTCAAGCCGGTCAACATCAACCTGTTCTTCGCTCGAACCATGCTGCAGATCATGTCCGACAGCCCGGAGATGCTCAGTACACTCCGGCTACTGGAACCCATTGGAATCAAGGGCCACAACGCGAAGCTGGATGATGAGAGCATGGCTGCGGGTGACAAGTTCATGGCGCAACTGAACGAGGCATACGATGTCCTGTTGGGCTATGACGACGAAGACCTGAGTGCCGCTGACCTGGTGTCCAAACGGATCGCGGTCAACCTGTTAGGGACGGTTGTGGAAGCGGAGAAATACCGGTTTCTGACCTTTCCGGTCAACCAGTTGTTTGGCGTGCAAATTGGCTTTCCCTCGTTTATGGAATCCACTCACCAGATCGATTCGACACGTGATGCCGGGGACTATGTGGCCCGCCTCAATGCTGTGGGCGTGAAATTCGACCAGGTGCTGGAAGGGCTGGAATACCGGGATGAGCTGGGTGTTTACCCGCCGCAATTTGTGGTGACCAAGGTGCTGGAAGAAATGAATGCGTTCGTGGCGACGCCACCTGAAGAAGGCATCCTGATAACCTCGCTGCTCGAAAAAATGGCAGATGCCGGCTTGCCTGAAGACGAACAGGAGCGTTTTGCGCTGGAGGCTCGCTCGGCCATCCTGGAAACGGTTTACCCGGCTTATGGTCGTTTGATCAGCCATTTCGAGGAACTGGATGCAAAGGTCGAAGGTAACTACGGCGCCTGGAACCTGCCCGATGGCGACGAGTACTACAAACTGGCACTGAAATTGTTTACCACCACGGAATACACGGCTGATTACATCCACCAGGTTGGGCTGGAGGAAGTTGACCGGATCCAGGCGGAGATTCTCGATATTCTTCAAACCGAAGGCTGGGACGTTTCCAATGGCTTCACTGCTGCCATCGAGGAAATGGCTGAAAACCCGGATTTCTACTTTTCTGACAGCGATGAAGGGCGTGATCAGATTCTGGCTGACTATGAAGCCCTGATAGAAGAGGTTTCCGGCAAACTGGATCCCTGGTTTGCGACCATTCCGGAAGAGCCGGTAGAAGTAAAGAAGGTGCCGGAATTCAAGCAAAAAACTGCATCAGGCGGATATTACGAAATTCCAGCACTTGACGGCTCCAGGCCTGGTGTCTTCTACGCAAACCTGTATGACATCAAGGCGACCCCGAAATACGCTATGCGTGCGCTGACCTACCACGAGGCAATCCCGGGACATCATTTCCAGTTGGCGATTCAGCGGAACCTGGATGATCTGCCGTTTTTCCGTCGCTTGATTCCATTCACCGCGTACTCCGAAGGCTGGGCACTTTATGCTGAACGCGTTGCCTGGGAGATGGGTCTGCTTGATGACCCATACGACAACATAGGGCGCTTGCAGGCCGAGCTGTTCCGTGGTGTGCGGCTTGTGGTCGACACCGGGATCCACGCCATGCGCTGGACCAGGGAGGAGGCGATTGACTACATGCTGGCGAACACCGGTATTGCCGAGAGCGATGTGATTGCTGAAATCGAGCGGTATTTCGTGATACCGGGGCAGGCCACGGCATACAAAGTGGGCATGATGAAGATCATGGAGTTGCGCGAACTCGCGGAGTCAGAGTTGGGTGAAAAGTTTGATATCCGCGAATTCCATGATGTGATCCTGACCAATGGCTCGATGCCGCTGGACATGCTCGAGGAGTTGGTCCGCCAGTACATCGCGAAGTCATAGATTATGGGAATGAAAGTACTTTACGCTGCGTTCGTGCTGTTATGGCTGGCTGTATTGGTTCGCGCAATTCTGCGCCCGCACCGGCAACCGGCGTCACGGGTGGCGTGGGTGATGGTGATTGCCTTGTTGCCCGGCGTGGGAATCCTGATCTACATTCTATTGGGTGAGACCGGCATCGGCCGCAAGCGGGTAGCCCGAAATCGCGCAGTACTGCAGAGTCTGCCGGCTGCATCTCCGCCGTCATTTGAAGCTGATCCGCGGTTCCGGCCATCGTTCGCGGATCACTGTGAACCCCTTTTCCGCATGGGCGGCACCGTCAATGGCTTTGCGCCAGTCGGCGGCAATACGGCGGCATTGATGGCCGACTCCAATGCCGGTATTGATGCCATGGTGGCCGATATGGACGCCGCCCGCGATCACATCCACTTGATTTTCTATATCTGGCTGCAGGACAACAACGGCCTCAAGGTCGTTGAAGCGCTGAAGCGCGCTGCCGCGCGTGGCGTAAAGTGCCGGGCCATGGCGGACGGGCTCGGTTCACGCGCCATGATCGGCTCGAATGCCTGGAAGGGGATGCGTGAAGCGGGGGTTCATGTTGCCGTTGCATTGCCGATTGGAAATCCCTTGCTGCGGCCTCTGCACGGGCGGATAGACCTGCGCAATCACCGCAAGATCGTGGTCATCGACGACCGGATCACCTATTGCGGCAGCCAGAACTGCGCAGACCCGGAGTTCCGTGTAAAACCCAAATTCGCCCCCTGGGTAGATGCATTGATGCGGTTTGAAGGTCCGGTTGTACGCCAGAACCAACACGTCTTTATTGGCGACTGGATGACTTATGTTGACGAGGATATCCGCGAGTTGCTGAAAGTGCCAATTCCTGCCGGTGGTGAGGGTTTCCCTGCGCAGGTGATTGCGACCGGTCCGACCGTTCGAAACTCGGCCATGCCTGAAGTCTTTGAAACCCTGATGTACTCGGCGCGCAAAAAGCTTCTGATCACTACACCATATTACGTGCCCGATGAATCGATGCAGAGTGCGCTGTGTGCGGCGGCGCACCGGGGTATCGACACGACCATCATTTTTCCGGCCCGCAACGATTCGTGGGAGGTTGCGGCCGCCAGTCGCAGTTATTACAGCGAACTGCTCAAGGCGGGCGTTAAAATTCATGAGTACGTGGGCGGCTTGCTGCACACCAAGTCGATGACCGTAGATGATGACGTCACGCTGATCGGTTCAGCCAATATGGACCGGCGCAGCTTTGACCTGAACTATGAAAACAACATTCTTTTCTGGGATACAGACCTGACTGCTGTGATGCGAGGTCGCCAGGAGGCCTACCTCGCTTCATCAAACCCCGTACACCTTGAGGACGTTGCAAACTGGCCGCTGGCTCGCCGCTTCTGGAATAACCTGATGGGCATGCTGGGGCCGGTGCTTTAAGGAAATATAGGTCATATAAATAAATTTCACATCACAGAGGTCACTGGAGCAGGTAATTTTTTTTGTTACTATTTCCAGCCCGGATTTTCCGGCTGAGTTGTTTTTTGGAGGTACTTGTTATGGGTGGGAAGAGACTTTTCAGTGCCGTATTGGTGTGCCTGACCGTATTCTTGATCGGGTGTGGCAGTGTGTTTGCACACGATCAGCTCCCGTCGTGGAACGACGGGCAGGTCAAGACCGCCATCATCAACTTCGTAACTGCTGTTACGGATAAAGATGGTGCAGACTATGTCGAACCCGCCGAGCGCATCGCAACTTTTGATAATGACGGCACCTTGTGGCTTGAGTACCCTATATACACCCAACTGCTGTTTGCCATTGACAGGGTCAAGACGCTAGCGCCGCATCACCCTGAATGGAAAACAACGCAGCCTTTCAAGGCCGTTCTGGAAGGCGATATGGAAACCGTTGCCGCTTCCGGTATGGAAGGCTTGATGAAAATTGTGATGGCTTCGCATGCGGGAATGACCGCGGAACAGTTCACTGAAGAAGCCTCGCAGTGGCTGGCGACGACCAAACAAATACGTTTTGACCGGACTTTTATAGAGCTGGGTTATCAACCCCAGCTGGAACTGCTTGAATATTTACGGTCGAATGGGTTTAAGACATTTATCGTTTCAGGTGGCGGCATCGCATTTATGCGTCCGGTCACCGAGCAGATGTATGGTATTCCTCCGGAGCAGGTCGTAGGCTCCAGCATTGAAGAGGAATTCGTCATACAGGACGGCAAATACGTTATTGTCCGCCAGCCGAAAATCCATTTCATCGACGACAAGGCGGGCAAGCCTGTCGGTATCAACCGCTACATAGGCCGCCGGCCTATCCTTGCCTTCGGTAATTCAGACGGTGACATTGAGATGGTTGAATATACGATGGCCGGTGAAGGCAGGCGTCTGGGGCTGTTCGTTCACCACGATGACCCGGAGCGGGAATACGCCTATGACCGCAAGAGCCATGTGGGCAGGATGGACAAGGCACTGGACCGGGCCGGTGAAGAAGGCTGGATTATCGTGAGTATGAAAGACGACTGGAAATCGGTTTTTCCCGAACAATAAACTGGTGGCTCAGCGCCCCGTGTTTTGCCGAATGAAATTGAGCATCTGGTTGCCAATGGGATTTTCGGGGTGCATGGAAACCATGTCTTCCACAATCGGTCGTGCATCTTCGAAGCGTCCGAGCTTGAGGTAATGGTCCGCCAGTCCGTACTGGAAGTCGAGGTTCTGCGGCTCCAGTGACAGGGCGGCTCGCAGCTGGTTTTCTGCACGGTCGGCACTTTGCAGGTGTTGGTAGAGAAGTCCGAGGTTGTAATGGATGCGGCCACGTTCAGGCAAACCATTCACCGCCTGTTCGAGGAATTCGGCCGCTTCACGGTATTGCTGCATCTCTACCAGTAACAGACCCAGGGAGTAGGCCAGCTCATAAAGTTCCGGATTTGTTTTCAGTGTTTCTCTGAGTAAGTGCTCCGCCTTCTCATTCTGCCCCAGCTGGTTGTATAACACGGCCAGGTTGGCTGCTGCCGGGAAGAACTGCTTATCAATTCGAAGGGCTTCCTGGTACTGATGCATCGCCTCTTCCGGTCGATCCAGCTCGGTGTACAGGTTGGCGAGATTGTGGCGGGCAGATGCGAAGTCCGCCATATACAGCATGGCCTCTTCATATTCCTGCAGGACGGTCTCAAACAGTGCCTGCTGGTCAGCATCCAGCAATTGGCTTAAATCCCCGGCAAACCGGTTGGCGGCTTCAATTCGGACGGTCTTGACCGGGTCATAAAGCATCGGCCCCAGCAGTTTCGCCAGTTGCTCCGGGCTGGTTGGCTGGATACTGGCGACCGCGGTCCGCCGGATCAGGGCTTCCTCGTCCATCAGCGCAATCTGCATGACCTGCAGCGTTGCTGCATCCGGATAAGCCGCCAGCAATGACAGGGCGGTGGCCCTTACAATGACCGGGTAAAGCGGGTCGCCGGCCAGTTGCAGCAAACCCTCCTGTGCGGCGGGGTCGCCCAGCACGACCGCTGGCTATGATGCTGCCGTAATGGGCAGCCTGTCCGGGGCCATACCACTCATTCATGCTGTCTTGAGACCAGGCGGAGTCCTTGTCCTGGTGGCAGCGCAGGCAGGCATCGGGAGCGCCGATGGCCGCGTCCAGAGCCGGGTCGGGTATACGGAAGCTGTGGTCAGGCCGGTAATCAACACCCATGTAATAGCGTCCCGGCATGTGGCACTGCACGCACTGTGCGCCGGTTCCGACTTCGAACAGGATTTCACCTTCCGCTGACCTGATCGGCTCGCCCGTTTCGCCTTCCTGTTTGTGGAAATGGTGCTCTGAAGTGTCGTACTGCGCGTCCCGGTGGCATTGCAGGCAAAGCTCGTTGCCTTCTTTCACCAGTTTGATCGAGTGCACATCATGGCAGTCGCTGCAGCGCACGTCCTGGTGGTACATCTTGCTCTGGGTGAATGAACCGTATACGTAGACTTCATCCTGGATCTGGCCATCGGCAAAGTACAGGTCTTCGGTCAGCAGGCTGGGCAGGAAGTTATCCAGCAGGTCCGTTTCGGTGTGTTGATCGTCTCCCATGGCGCCACGGCGTGAATGGCAGGGGGCGCATTGCTCGACCAGTTCCCTGGAACTGATGTTGGATGTTTTCTGTGCCAGTGCAAAATTCGATGCTTGCGGACGTGCCATTTCCGACATTTCGGCCCATTTGACATGCGCAGAGCCGGGTCCGTGACAGGCTTCGCAACCGACATTGATATCTGACCAGGTGGTGTTGTAGCTGTCAGTTTCCGGGTCGTAGTTTTTTTCCAGGTTGGTGGAGTGGCACTGTGCACACATGCCGTTCCAGTTCTGGGCGGCATTGGTCCAGTACAGCCAGTCATCCGGATCAATCGGGCCTTCCGGCGGCACCCGGAACCAGCGGTTGTCACGTGAATCCCAGGCGATGTGCAGGGTTTGTAGCCGTCCGCCGGGGAAGGGAATCAGGTATTGCTGTAACGGGAACCAGCCAAAGGTATGCGTGATTTCAAATTCGCCCATCTCCCCGCCGGGGCCGTTGGTATAGACGAAGAACTTTCCTTCCTTTTTGAAGAAACGGGACGTAATTCCGTGCAAGGTGAACTCGGCGTTATTGAAATCGCCCAGCACGGTCTCTTCACTGGCCACAGCCATTGCCAGGTCATGATGCGAACCTTCCCAGCTATCGTATTCCGGGTTGTGGCAGTCGCGGCAATTGCTGCTTCCCACAAATGTTGCCGCAGTATCCTGAACGGGAATGGCACTCCTGTTTTGTTCGAATACGAAATAATAAAGCGGCAGGGAGACCACGATCAAAATCGCGGCAAGAATAGCCGATCATTTCCCAGGCAGGAGTCTTGTTGTTTATGCTGCTCATGTCTGTTTCGGGTAGCTCACCTGGTCTGGGGCAAATGCTGATCGCTTGACTGGCTTGCGGGTATCTACCTTGATGACATTATTCTCGATGGCGATGGGGTAGAGGTCCAGTGCGCGCGGAGCAGGGGGATTAATGACGTCGCCCTTGATGTCGAATGCCGAGGAATGACAGGGGCAGATGAATTTGTTTTCACCAGACACCCAGGGAACCGAGCAACTCAGGTGGGTGCAGGTACGTGACATGGCGAGGAAGCCACCGTCTTCCATGCCGGGCCAGGTAGAACTTACCGCGGACAAAAGCGCTGACGGTGCCTGGTTCGAAGCTGTCTACAGCCCCGGCGATAATGATGGCGTCTTGTCCGGCCGCAGTTGTCCGCGGGGCTCGGGGTATGAAAAAGGCGATGAGCAGCGCAATTATTTCCGCGAAGGCGAGGCTTCCAAGCAGAATCCACAGCTTGCTTAGAAATGAACGGCGTGAATATGTTTTTGAATCCATCGAATTTAACCTGCCCACATCAACTGCATGCCGGTTCCCCGGAACCAGACACCAATCACTGTCAATACAACGAAGGCTGTCGTCAGCAGCGTCACCAGGGACTGGATGGCCTCCTCACGGTTCGCTCCGAAGCCTTTTCTGATGAAGACATAAAAAAGTATGCAACATGCCAGTACCGCGGCAAAAGGCAGCAATCCGTTGTTGATCATATCGGGTGCGCTGGCCTGGCCGTTTCCCGCGACGAACTCGCTGAACATCACCGCACAAACGGTTGCAATGACCGACACGATAACGGACACGAGGGTTGTTCTCCTGCCCCGGCGGGAGCGGAACCACACCCCGGCATTTGCAGGGTTGCTGCCCAGGTATGGGATCAAAAAAAGCCCGGCGGTCAGGAGCAATGGAATGACGAGCACTGAGAACACCGGATGGAAATGCATCAGCAATTCCTGCAGTCCCATGAAGTACCAGGGCGCCTTGGTCGGATTGGGGCTCAGCCCCGGGTTGGCCTGTTCGGCGAGCGGCGCATCGACAAACATCGAAAACACCAGGATCGCTGCCAGCAACAGCAACGCGGTGGCCACCTCCCGCACGATCAGGTGGGGCATGGCATCTACCATGGGTCCCGTTGTGCCGGGGGGTTCGCTCGGCGATCTTGGGATCACCAGGCCGTTAGCCTTGCGAATCCGCCAGATATGGAAAGGCAGCACGAACAGTAACAGCGCCGGCAGCAGTGCCGTATGCAGCGCATAAAAATTGATCAGGGTAACCGGTCCGGGCTCGGTGCCTCCAAGCACCCATTCCTTGATCACCGGCCCGGCCCAGCGGAACGTAATCCAGCATGGAAGTGCTGATCGTGATTGCCCAGTAAGAGATCTGATCCCAGGGCAGCAGGTAACCTGTGAAATTGGATAAAACGACGGCCGCGAACAGCACCAGTCCGATAAATCCAGTTGACCTGGCGTGGCGCAGCAAAGGCGCCGGTGTAGAAAACGCGCAACAAGTGCAGAAATGAAATGAAGATCAGCGCATTACCGCTCCAGCGGTGCAGGTTTCTGAGCAACTGTCCAAACGGGATCTGCGTTTCCAGGTAGAGGATCGAGTCATAGGCCAGCGCAGGTGATGGCTGGTAGGCGAACTTGAGCAGCAAGCCGGTGGCGACCAGCAGGAACACCAATACCATGGCCATACCGCCCAGGCCCCAGGTCAGCGACAGGCGCAGTGTGCGTTCCGGCACTTCACTGGGCCTGAAGTGCAGCAGCAGGTTACGAAAGTATTTGCGTTGGTCTGGAATCATATGAGCGGCGCGGGCTAACGTTGGCGGATCTCGAAGTGGTCCTTGTGGAACTTACGGTGTCGCCTCCGGTACGTCTGGGCGTTGTAGGGATAGAGGATCGTGATCTGGCCATCGTCACGCTTATACCAGCTGCTGCAGGAAGTGGCCCAGACCGTTCCGGACAGGGCCTCCTGGATCTCCGTGTCGTAGGCCCGCATGGCCTCCTCGGTCGGGCGAGATCAGCCCGTCTTTTCCGGCAGCCTTGATGCAATTCATGATCAGGTTGGCCGACTGCTCGATCATGAAAATGATGGAGGTCGAACCGACCCCGGTGTTGGGCCCGGTGACGAAATGATAATTGGGGAATCCGGCCACCATGCAACCTTCGTAGGCTATCGGGCGCATTGGACCAGGCCTCACTGAGGGAATAGCCATCCGGACCGAATACCCGCTGGTCAATGTGATGGCCCTGGGTATCGAAGCCGGTTGCATAGACCAGGACATCGGCCTCGTGGATTACGCCATCCGTGGTCTTTACACCGGCAGGCAAGAATGCGTTCGATTCGGTCCGTCACCAACTCAACGTTGTCCCGCGTCAAAGCGCGTGTAGAAAGTTGTCCGAAATAAGTACACGTTTGCAGCCGATCGGGTAATCCGGGTGTGAGTTTTTCCTGCAGTATCCGGATCCGGCACGCTCCGTTCGAGCAGTTTGCGGAACAAGCGCATGGCGAAACGCCGGGCGAGGTTGTCTTCGCTGGTTTTGACAATCGAGTAGGCAAACCAGTCGTAGCGCAGGAACAGGGCGTACCGATACAGCTTTTCGTACAGCGGAACATGCCGGAAGCACCACTTTTCAAACGAACTGTACGCCCGGTCGTAACGGGGAATGACGTAGTTGGGAGTGCGCTGAAACAGGCTCACCTGCGCTGCTGTTTTGGCAATTTCCGGGACGATTTGCACGGCGCTGGCAGCAGAACCGATCAAAGCGACGTTCTTACCCGCCAGGTCTATATCATGACGCCACCGTGCAGAGTGCCAATGCTGCGCCCTGGAAGTTCTCGGCGCCATCGATAGGCGGTATCAGCGGAACATTCAGTCCGCCGCTGCCGTCAATGACGTGGCGGGCGCGCACCCGGCTTCCGTCGGTGAGTGTGACTTCCCACAGCCCTGTTTCATCGTCAAAACGGGACAGTTCGACCCCGGTTTCAGTATCGATGAAGGGGCGCAGTCCGAATTCATCGACGCAACGCTCAGCATAGGCCTGGATCTCATTCCAGGGTGAATATTTTCTCGACCAGTCCGGGTTGGGGGCAAAGGAGAAGCAGTAAAAATGGGACATCACGTCGCAGGCTGCGCCGGGGTAGCTGTTCCAGTACCAGGTACCGCCTGGCTTTGGCGGCCTTGTCGCAGATGCGAAAGTTGCTGAATCCCTTCATCCAGCAGGCGCTTGCCGATACAGATTCCGGCAAAGCCGGCGCCGATGACCAGGGCGTCGCAGAACGTCGATGTTACGTGGGTGTCTCCACCCTGTAATATTGCCCAACGATTGGCAGATAGCCAGTAAAAAACGGTTCGCGCTACAATAGCGCATGCATGCAATCATACTTGCCGCCGGCCGTGGAAGCCGGCTGGCGGAACACAATCCCGATGGGCACCCCAAGTGCCTGATGGAGTTTGGCGGGCGCAGCCTGCTGGACCGGCACCTGGACGTGCTGAATCAGCTGGGTGTTCGCAAGGCTGACCTCGTGATCGGTTACGAGGCCGACCGCATTATCGAACATGTCGGCACGTTGTTTTCCCGCCCCGACGATCGCCTTTCACTTCAATCCGCAATACCGAGCAGGGCAGCGTTCTGAGTCTGCTGGCGGCGCGTGAGACGCTGGAGTCCGGCGTGCCGGTCATCGTGATGGATGCCGATGTGCTCTATCACCCGGACATCCTGCAGACAGCTGGTGGACACGGATATTGAAAATTGCTACCTGCTGGACCGTGATTTCGTGGACGGTGAAGAACCCGTCAAGATTGCCATCCAGGACGGCGTGATGGTCGAGTTTCGCAAACAACTGGCCGAGGGACTGAGCTACGACACCATCGGCGAGTCGGTTGGCTTTTTTCGTTTCGGATCCGGAATGCGCTGCGCTGATTGCTGCTGAATGTGCACGTTTTGACGACCAGGGCCTGGGCGATGAACCGCACGAAGAAGCCTTGAGGAATGTGTTGCTGAGCCACCCTGAGTCTTTTGGCATTCGAGGACGTCAGCGGCCTGCCGTGGATCGAGATCGATTTTCCCGAAGACGTGGTTCGTGCCAGCGATGAAGATACTGCCGGCAATCCGTGTCGATTACCCGAATTTCTGAGGACGCTATGAAAAAGACCAGCCAGCTCAAAAACCTGCTCCAGTCCGGCCAGACAGAGTTCATCCTGGAAGCGCACAATGGGCTGGCGGCGAAAATCGTAGAAGAAGCCGGTTTCAAGGGCATCTGGGGTTCGGGCCTGGCGCTTTCTGCGCAGCACGCGGTGCGTGACAACAACGAACTCAGCTGGACCCAGGTCGTCAACATGCTGGAGTTCATGTCGGACGCAACCACGATCCCCATCCTGCTCGATGGTGACACCGGCTACGGTGATTTCAATAACATGCGCCGCCTGGTTCGCAAGCTGGAGCAGCGCGACATCGCAGGTGTCTGCATCGAGGACAAACTGTTTCCGAAGACCAACAGTTTCATCCAGGGTGAACAACAGGAACTGGAGGACATCGAGACCTTCTGCGGCAAGATCCAGGCCGGCAAGGACGCCCAGTCGGACGATGATTTCTGCATCGTCGCGCGGGTCGAAGCCTTTATCGCCGGCTGGGGGCTGGATGAAGCACTCAGGCGTGGCGAAGCCTACCGCCAGGCCGGCGCCGATGCGATCCTGATACACAGCAAGCTGTCACGCCCGGACGAGGTCCTGGCCTTTGCACGTGAGTGGGACAATCGCTGTCCGCTGGTCATCGTTCCGACCAAGTACTACTCGACACCGACCGAGGTTTTCCGGCAACACAAGATCAGCCTGGTGATCTGGGCCAATCACATGATTCGCGCCAATATTGCGGCGATGCAGGCGACGGCTCGCTCCATTTTTGAATCCGAGTCGCTGGTAGACGTTGAAGGCCGGGTGGCCACGGTGTCTGAAATATTCCGCTTGCAGGGCGCGGAAGAATTGCTGGAGGCCGAGAAAATCTATGCCCGCAGCGCCGGCAAGGATGCATCAGCCATCATCCTGGCCGCCAGCCGCGGCCGCGGCATGGATGAACTGACCCGCGACAAGCCGAAGGTGATGATCCCGGTGGCCGGACAGACCGTCCTGCGCCGCCTGGTGGACAAGTTCAAAGCCCAGGGCATCAATGACATCACCGTGGTCGGCGGTTACCACAGCGAGGCGATCGATGAGCAGGGCGTCAATCTCGTGGTCAACGATCAATGGGAAAGCAGCGATGAGCTGGTTTCGCTCAATTGTGCGCTCGACTCGGTGTCCGGTGACACCGTCCTGATCTACGGCGACCTGCTGTTTCGCACCTACATACTCAACAACCTGATGGACTGGGATGCCGACCTGCTGGTCGTCGTGGATTCCTCGCCGCTGGAACAGGCCATGGGCAACAAGAACGACCTGGCCTATTGCTCCGCGCCCGATGACCGTGCCATGTACCAGCAAAAAGTCAGCTCTGGAGCAGATCAGCAGTGAAGCGAACTGGCAAGGCGCTGCAACCCGGACGGGCGCTGGATCGGAATGCTCCAGGCCAGTGGCGCAGGCAGGGATCACCTGCTGGAAGCCCTTGCGCAGTTGCGCGCGGAAGACGGCTTCGACAGCTTGGGGTTCCGGACCTGATCAACCGCCTGGTCGAAAACGGCCATGCGCCGCAGGTGCAGTATATTTCCGGGCACTGGATGGACATCAATAACCTGGAAGACCTGCAACGGGCAGGTGATTTCGCCCACCACCAGGATTCCTGAGAGCGGAAATATCTATGATCCAGGCAAGCGATTTTATCAATCCGGCCAAAGCCTATGGTTTCAATACCTGGGCCGGCGTTCCCTGTTCCTTCCTGACGCCATTTATCAACAGCGTGATCGACGATCCGGAGATGACTTATATCTCCTCGGCCAACGAGGGCGATGCAGTTGCGACTGCCACCGGCGCGGCCCTGGCGGGACAGCGCGGCCGTTGCCATGATGCAGAATTCCGGCCTGGGCAACGCCGTCAGTCCCCTGAGTTCGCTGAACTGGGTGTTTCGGATTCCGGTGCTGCTGATCATTACGCTGCGTGGCGAACCCGGACTGCAGGACGAACCGCAGCACGAATTGATGGGCCAGATCACCGGAAAGATTCTGGACGAGCTGCAGATTCCCTGGGACTGGTTTCCGCGCAGCGCCGACCAGGTCGAAGGTGCGCTGACCGTCGCCAACTGGCAAATGGAGCGGTCCGGTCTGCCCTACGCACTGGTCATGAGAAAAGGCTCAGTGGAGCCGGCGGACCTGAAAAGCAAGTGGCTGCCGGAAAGACGGCCAGCGCCGTTCAATGCGGACGAGTTTCGACCGGGCGAGGCCGTGATAAGCCGTCAGCAGGCGCTCACAGCCGTGGTTGAAAACACCCCGGAAGATGAAACCGTGGTGATCGGTTCGACCGGTTACACCGGCCGCGAATTGTTTGCCATTGCAGACCGGCCCAACCAGCTTTACATGGTCGGTTCCATGGGCTGCGCCTCATCGCTGGGGCTGGGTATGTCCCTGGCCATGCCGGACAAGCGCATCCTGGTGGCTGACGGCGATGGCGCCGCGTTGATGCGGATGGGTAACCTGGCCACGATCGGCGCCTACGGCGGGGAAAATTTTCAGCACCTGTTGCTCGACAATGGTCTGCACGAATCCACCGGCGGACAATCGACCGTGAGCCGTGCCGTGAGTTTTGCCGCGATCGCCCGGGCCTGCGGTTACCGCAACGGCCACAGAAGCCGCTGAACCGGGACGAACTGGAGTCGTTTCTGCAGGCAAAAGGCGGGCCTGCATTGCAGCAACTGAAGACCACGAAGGGCGTGCCGGAAGGCTTGCCGCGGCCGGATGTGACCCCGCAGGAAGTAAAACAGAGACTGATGCGACACCTGGGTGTGGATACGCCCTGGCTGTCGTTATAGTTACAATAGCGCACGGCGCGACCAACAAGGACATAGAACATGGCATCCAGCCGCATTGAAAAAATGGGCAACAGAACCGGCCTGGCCGGCCTGATCGATCGCCTGCGTTACCACGAGGCTTCGCGCCAGGGTCTTGGGCTGCTGCTGTTACTGGTTTGTGCGTATTTTACCGTGCCGGCAGGAGAGCCACGTATCTTCGCCGGGTTTGCGATGGCAGCGGTCGGGCCAGATCTGGCGCATTTACGCCGCCGGTGTCATCTACAAAAACCGGAAGCTGGCCTCGACCGGCGCCTATTCACTGGTTCGTCATCCGCTGTACCTGGGTAATTTCCTGATCCTGGTTGGCTTTACGATTGCCGGAGGCAACTGGATCGTGATGGCTGTTGTCGCCTTCTTCTTCCTGTTTTACTACCCGACGGCGATTCGTTACGAGGACCAGAAGCTGGAAGGTATTTTCGGTGATGAGTGGCGCGCCTGGAGCAAGAACATTCCCGGCATGTTTCCGACCAGCCTTAACTGGCAGGCGAACGAGGATGCCGTTGGGACGTGCGCCAGTCCATGATTCGCAACGGTGAGCTGGTCTATACCCTTTTCGAAATCGGTGCGGCAGTTCTGCTGTGGTACCGCGCAACTGGCTGAGTAGAGACTCACTATGCGATATATCCTTTTGAACCCCGGGCCGGTGAGCCTCAGTGACGGTGTCCGCGCCGTGGTGGCCAGCGAAGACCTGTGCCACCGGGAACCCGAGTATTTTCGACTTGCAGGACCGAGTTACGCAGCGGTTTGCTCGAAGTGTATGGCCTGGATCCTGAAGCCTGGACCAGCGTGCTGCTTGGCGGTTCGGGAACCACTGCGCTCGAGGCCATGTTGTCTTCACTGTTGCCGCGTGATGCGCGTCTGCTGGTGATTGAAAACGGCGTTTATGGCGAACGGATCAGCCGGATTGCAGAAATTCATGGAATCGGGTTTGAGACAATCCGGCATGAATGGACCGAAGCCGTTGATATGGAGCGAGTTGCGAAAGCCTTGTCGGAGGGCGATTTCACCCACGTTGCCGCGGTCCACCACGAAACAACCACCGGCCGTCTGAACGATGTCGCGCGGCTCGCCCAGTTATGTGAGCAGTACGGTGCCGGGCTTTTGCTGGATGCGGTTTCCAGCTTTGGCGCTGAAGACATACCCTTTGAATCGCCGGCCCTGCTGGCCTGTGCCGCGACTGCCAATAAGTGCCTGCATGGCATCCCCGGCCTGTGCCTGGTAATCAGCCGAAAAACCGCTCTGCAACAGGCGGCAGAACCACCCCGAAGCCTGTATATGCACCTGCCGTTATGGGCCGGTAAGCAGGATCAACAGGGCACCCCGTTTACGCCCGCGGTCAATAGCGTGCTGGCCCTGAACAAGGCATTGGCGGAGTTGGCGAAGCAGGGTGGCTGGCGGGCCCGCCATGCGCACTACAGCAACCTGGCTGGCCAGGTTAAGCGGGCCTTGTCACGCCAGGGCGTCGAGGCGTTGCTTCCCCCACGGAGAATCATCCTGTGTACTGAACGCTTATCGCCTGCCTGAGGGCAAGACTTACGACGACATCCACGACGGTTTGAAACAGCGCGGCTTCGTGATCTATGCCGGCCAGGGCAGCCTGGTGGCCGAGATGTTCCGGATTTCAACCATGGGTGACATCAGCCATTACGACATGGAGCGCCTGCTGGCAGCTCTTTCCGCGGTGTTTTCCGAATGATCGGTGGTAAAATCCTGCTATGAAAAATTCAAAACCCTTTACCTTCATCGGACTGGCGTTGCTGGCTATCTGCCTGTCTGTCGATTTCTCCCGCCGCTTTCGCCTACCTCGATCCCAGTACGGGCAGCATGGTGGTGTCGGCCATAGTCGGCATTTTTGCCTCGATCGCACTGGCCGTGAAAACCTACTGGTACAAGATCAAGGGTTTTTTCAGGCGCGACAACAAGCAGGATTCCTCCACCGGGGACACGCCGGACTAGCGCGGCGGGGCCGGACGGGATGTCCTTAATTTCCGGCTGGAAAGGCTGGCGGCAATTCAAACGCCTGCCCTGGGAATGGCGCAATATCGTGGTCTACTCGGAAAGCGGCCAGGACTGGCACCAGTTTTCCGGCCTGATCGAGCAACTGAATGGCCCGCTGAATCGCAAGATCTGCTACGTCACTTCCGACAGAAACGATCCCGGGCTTGCAACGTACGCATCAGAACTATCGGGCGATCTGGATTCCGGAGGGTCTGTTCCTGACCATTTTCTTCCAGGTCAACCAATCCGATCTGTTCGTGCTGACCATGATGGACCTGCAGAACCTGCACCTGAAACGCTCGACCTACCCGGTGCACTATGTTTACCTGTTCCACAGCATGGGCAGCACCCACATGGTCGATAATGAAAATTCATTCGACCATTACGAAAGCCTTTTTTGCACCGGTCCGCACCAGATCGAGGAAATCCGCAAGCGGGAAGAACTGAAGGGCCTGCCGGCAAAGCACCTGTTTGACTATGGCCATCCCCGGCTGGAAGAGGTCATTGCACAGGGCCGGGCATATCGTGGCGAATAAGCTGCCGGGTGAGCCTGCAACCGTGCTGATCGCACCCACCTGGGGTGATGATTCGATCTTCAATACCTGCGGCAAGGAACTGATCGGCGTGCTGCTGGAGGCCGGTTACCGGGTCATCATGCGCCCGCACTACCAGAGCAACCGGCAGACACCGGAAGTGATTGCCGCCGTCCGGGAAGCCTATTCGAGGCAACGAGCGATTTGAGTACATTGATCGGATGGGTGAAACCGACTCCATCATGCGCTCCGACGTCTTGGTCAGTGACTGGTCGGCGATGGCGCTGGAGTACTCGATGGGGCTGGAAAAGCCGGTGCTGTTCATCGACGTGCCGCGCCGCATCCGCAACCCCAACTGGCAGGAACTTGAAATCGAACCGATCGAGACGACCATCCGGGAGCAGCTTGGAGAGATCGTTTCTCCGGATCCCTGGGCAGAGCGCCCCTGCTGCGATTGAGCGCCTGGTCAGCGAGCCGGAGCGTTTCAGGGAAAAGATGAGAGAATTGCGTGACACCATGGTATTTCGCCTGGGTCACAGCATTCCCGATGGTGCAGCCGAAATTGCCCGCCTGGCTGATGAACGGCAGCAGCACGAAGGGCAGGCCAGACATGAACAGAGAAATACACTGGCTGTTCACTGCCTTGCTGGCCTTGTTTGCCTGTACCGATGCAGCGGCTGAAACACTGATCAACAACGACGTTCTTGCGCCTGACCTTTGACGACCGGGGTAACCTGCAGTCTGCGATGGCCTGTTTCCCGGCCTGCACCGGCGCCAATGCCCGGGTCCAGCAGTTTGGCGACGCTCGGTTATCGCTCTCAACGCGCCCGGGGCAGGGCGGTGGAGTCGCGAGGAAAGCAGTACGGATACACATTTCGAGTTACGCTTCCGGAGTACATTGGCGGCGTGAAGACCTGGCGGATTCCTCGTAAAGGGTCACCGCCTCGAGCTGGAGCAATCCGGTATTACCTCGGTGTCGATCCAGTCGGGAGAGTCATTCAGGCCCCGGGAGGCAGCCGGTTTTGGTAACTGGCTGGAGCAAAGCCGCTACGTTGTCGTTGCACAGCGGTGACGCGCAGCAGGTCGGGCTGGATGACACCGACACTACCGAGGTCAGTGTCGACCAGTGGGTAGGCTATCCGCAACCGCTACTGGACCCTGATGGCAGCGCCGCCTTCCGAGGTAAGCGCCAGTCTGCATACAGCTGAAGATAACCCTGATGCGCGGCTCAATGTTGAAATGGTAGCCGGTAGCTGGTCGTTCTACCTGGGGCCGGTCGAACCCAAGGTGCTGAGCAATGCCGCCCCCGAATTGAGCAACCTGCTATACGCCGGTCTGTGGTTCTGGCTCAGGTGGATCTGTTTTGCGATGTTCCACCTGCTGGCCGGCATCCACTCGGTGATTCCCTCCTGGGGACTGGCCGTGATGGCCATGTCGCTGGCCGTGAACATCCTGATGATGCCGCTGAGCCGTATCGCCGACCGCCTGCAACAGCAGGTCAATGAAACCGAGGCCAGGCTGGCGCCGGAGCTGCAGCGCATCAAGCAGGGCTTCAAAGGCGAAGAACAGGCAGCGAAGATTCTTGCAGCAATACGTCGTCAAGCAGACATA
>CAVWXL010000028.1:0-95160 GCA_963759035.1 uncultured Gammaproteobacteria bacterium | reverse complement strand
TCCGCATTTCTTGTAGTTGCATTTCACAATATTGAGGCAAATTGTTAATGCAACCGAGAGTGAAGTAAGACCTTATCAACTCTGACAGTTGGAAAGAGAATTTCAATATGGGTTTGTTAAATAAGCAGAACACTGAAATAGATCTTGCGGGTTGTTATAGTGATGACTTTTATCGAAATCATTTGGATCATTCTTTTAGAAGTGCACAGAAATATGTAGACCGTTACTTCTGAATGCAACCTGACACTGTTGTTGACGTTGGCTGCGGCAATGAGGCTCTTGGCTAAAGGCGTTTAAGCAACAAGGCGCCTCACAGCTTGTTGGATATGATGGTACTTGGAACACACAGGAAAATATGGTTGATCCATCCAATAGAAGTCAGCATTGTGTGCCAAGAGATGCCTCCCCGAAAATGTTGTCACCTTTGAAGCAAACCCATCCCTGATAGGGTTAATAAATGAAAATCATGAAGCCAATGGGCTAGCTGGCATTGAGGTTCAGAATGTGGCAGTTGTGCCCGACTCGTCAACTTCTGACGTCTGCGATTTCTATATCGGTGAGAATTTCTGGAGTTGTAGCCTCGATCCAAGGGAAGGCTGGCAAAAAATCACTGTTCCGGCAAGATGCTTTTCAGATGTCATTTCTGACAGACCCTACTCTTTTCTCGTACTGGATGTTGAAGGCGCGGAATACGAATTGATGACAGAAGTAAGAATCAGTCGCAGTATTAAAAAGATTTTGCTCGAAACGCACCCGGATAGGAATCATGGGCAAGTCGATCTGGAAAAAGTAATGGCAGACAAGGGATTCGCTTTGGATCGAGACAACTGCAAAAAACGCAATTTATTCTTTCGTCGAAACTAGTTGTCTACCTTCGCTTTTTTGTAGACAAACTGTTTTTTTGCAAACCAACTCTACAAGTTAGTTTGAATTTACTTTACTCCCTTGGCAAAATTTCTAAACGAGTGAGAGTTAATGCAAAAAAAATGCGTCACTGTTGCGCTTTGTTCACTAAATAGAGAAGCAGAACTCAGTCAGACACTCGCGTCTCTCAAAAAAGTGGCAGTACCTTCTGATTGGCGAGTAGAGATTCTTCTCGTCGATAATGGATCGTCGGATGGCACGCGCGGTGTAATGGAAGCATTCAGCCATGACTACGCGACAACGAAAATCCTTTACGAGGATAAAACAGGGTTGTCCCATGCCCGGAATCGGGCAGTCTCAGAAGCAAAGGGGGAAGCAATTCTTTTCACAGATGATGATGTGAGGTTTCCGATAGACTGGATAGAGCACATGGCCTCACCCATTCTGGATGGAGGGGCTGATGCCGTTGCTGGTGGAGTCAAATTGGTGGATCACCTTCGTCGAGAGTGGATGAACCGTATGCATCGAGCTTATCTGGCCTGCACTGACGGGATCAATGCCGAAAATCCTGGCCGGCTCGTAGGGGCGAACATGGCTTTTCGTAAATCAGCACTTGAGTCAATAGGTTTGTTTGATCCTGCTCTGGGTGCTGGAGCTTTAGGATTTGCAGAAGATACGTTGGCTGCATACCAGCTCAAAAAATCCGGTTATCGAATCGTCGGAAGACTCGATGTTGCTGTTGAGCACTGGCCACAAGAATCACGATTGAGTCGGTCCGCTTACTTGCAGAGTGCCAAGAAGATGGGACAAAGTGAGGCGGATATTTTTGCTCACTGGAAGAAAAAGAGAATTTCGAGTCCGAAACTGCACGCTGGAATAACGTTGCTCAGCCTAAAGTTGATGTGCCTCAGGGTATGGCACGTGCGTCAATGCAGCGCTGCCGAGGGTGCGCCCGAATGGGAATTGCGACTCTTAAGAACGATCAGCAAAGCGAAGCGTTTGCTGATTGAGCAGCGCCAATTGAATTCAGGCACAAACAATCGTTGAGTTATTTTGAAACACTTTATAGGACCATTTTCGCAGGGCGAAGGTCTAGTGTCGCTGCCCGCGTAGTATGGTATTAAGGGAAAAGGGTTCCTCTTCACTCAGTTGTATAGAGCCTATATTTTGACCGTGTCAATAGTGCATCTAATGGGAAACGTAAGTGTCTAGAAAAGTTGGCGTAATTCGCAACCTTCCCAACCTTATTATCTTCATTAATACATTAGTTCGCTTAAGACCTACGCAGGTGATCTATCGATTGGTTAATAGCCTGAGGAGATCTTCGGTTTCAGATGCAAACCTTAATTGGGTGAACTCCAGGAAAGTCGTTCTGCATTCGCTGCCAGAAAGCCAGTCGCGCTTGATAAATCCGAAAGAGTTCAATTTTCTCAATGAAAAGCATGAATTAGAGTCAAGAAAAGACTGGAATCATGCGTCTAATTCTGCACTTTGGAATTATAACCTTCACTACTTCGACGACCTGAATGCCCGATTTGCAGCAGAACGAACGGACTGGCATCGAGCGCTTATTGAGCGTTGGGTGCTTGAGAACCCACCCTTCGACAGTATCGGTTGGGACCCTTACCCAACTTCTCTTCGTATCGTCAACTGGGTCAAATGGGCGTCGCGGGACAACGAAATGTCGCCCGCCTGGCTGGAGAGTCTGGCGCTGCAGGCACGCTGGTTGCGGCGAGCGGTTGGAGTATCACCTGCTGGCCAATCACCTGTTTGCCAATGCCAAGGCGCTGGTATTTGCCGGTATGTTTTTCGAAGGAGACGAAGCCGACGAATGGCTGGAGAAAGGTTTGTCTATCCTCGAGAAGGAAATACCGGAACAGGTTCTTCCGGATGGTGGACATTTTGAGCGGAGTCCTATGTATCACTCGATTATTCTGGAGGACATGTTGGACCTGGTGAATCTGATGGACGGTTGTGAGGATGCAGTCGCTGTTTCCAAGGTTAAATTTATTGCGGACATGACCCGCTCCAATATTCCTTCAATGACTTCGTGGCTTCAGGCTTTGAGTCACCCTGATGGTGAGATTGGATTTTTCAATGATACGGCTTGTGGTATTGCATCAAAGCCGAAAGCTTTGTTTTCTTACGCTCTGCGGTTGGGCCTGGACTGCGGGTCACCTCCAACTGATAACCTGACAAATCTGCAAGAGACTGGTTACATCCGTTATCAGCAAGGCCAGTCGGTTGCCTTGATGGATGTCGCGCCGGTTGGGCCGAATTACCAACCCGGGCACGCTCATGCCGATACTCTTTCTTTTGAATTGTCACTGTTCGGGCAGCGCCTGTTTGTGAATTCCGGCACCTCAACTTACGAAGAAGGGCAGGAGCGCCATCGGCAACGCAGCACCCTGGCGCATAACACGGTCGAGATTAACGGTGAAAACTCTTCTGAGGTCTGGAAGAGTTTTCGAGTGGGGCGACGGGCCCATCCCCGGAATCTGAAAATATCCGAGGCTGCCGGCAGGACTGTAATCATTTGTGAGCATGATGGTTACCGGCGACTTCGCGGGCGCCCGGTGCACAGGCGCCAGTGGACCTTTGAACCTGGATGCCTGTCGGTCTGTGACGAAATCGACGGGCAGTTTAATGCCGCTGTTGCTTCGTATCATCTGCACCCGGACGTGACGCTCAAGGCAACCAACGGTGCAGATTGCCTGGAAATTATCCTACCCGGCGGAGAAGTGGCTTCTTTCAGCTACGCCGGCGCGCGGATTCGGGTGGATGAGGCAAACTGGCATCCGGAGTTTGGCTTGAGTGTTCCAACCAAGGTGATTCGCTGTCAATTCGATGGCCCGCGACTTGAATGCCGTTTAAGCTGGTTTACGGAATGAATATTCCGTTCCTCACCAATCCATTTTCTCATCAAGCAGCGCATTCAAGGCCCTGTTGTGTGGTTGGAAGTAGTCATTCAGTAGTTCATGTATTGTTGGGTCTACTTCTTTTCGATTTTTTCCCATATTTCTTGCTTTTAAATCTTTGAATTTGTAGTGCGGCTCAACTCCAATAAAATAACAAATCTGCTCAAGTGCTTTATCAGGATTTCCAAACAACGATTCACTTTGTATGATCAGGATCTGATCGCGAGGAAAACAGTGAAAGTACCTGATCAATTGTTCTGCGTAGCGACTTCTTCCTTTATAAGACCAATTTATGTAATCGGTTGATTTATAGTCTTTTGTTTTCAGCGCTGTGCTTATTCGTTTTTCCTCTGCTCTAAAAGCAGATTCAATGCTTAGCGGCTCTCGTTTTTTTCTGGTCTCATGAAAATAATTGGAGATTGTGCGTTCAACAGGATTCCTCAACAGAACGATCAGTTTCACATGTGGAAGTGTATTGTGGATTCTTTCTGCTGTTCTTGGATTAAACAGGTAGTTGGGTGAAGCTTCAAATACTGCCTGGCTTTTTCGAATCGCAATTTTCAAAGGAAAGTGAGACCGATACCATGAAAGTCCCATTGCGAAATTATCCACTTGTGGATCCAGACCACCGTCGAAAAATCCGACCTCTTTCAAGAATGAAGGCCTGATTTGTGGATGTTGGGATAAATAATTATACAAACTGGTGGTCCCCGCTTTTTGAGCACCAATGACAATAAAATCCGGTAGTGTTCTGAAATGCCGTGTCTGTCGTCGATAGAATCCCCTTAGCTTGATCACCAAATGGATACATTGAAGCTTGACTAGCAACTGAATACATTGACGAACTATTAATGATCTGGTCATTTACAAAGCACTGAGATGAGGATGATGACAATAAAAGGCCATTCAAGCCTCTCCATGGAATAAATGATTGGATTTCTATGGGTCAATGCGGTGTTAATCAATTGAATCAAGTCAAATTTTCAGTTCTTCAGAGATCACTGAATGAATCTCTGAACGCTTTATTTTAGCTGTGGCATCATACCATTTGCACCTGTGGAATATTTAACCAGATGATTGTTGTACGAATTTTAGATATAAAAGTTTGAAGATTCTCTTTCTTACCGACAACTTTCCCCCTGAAACCAATGCGCCGGCTACACGAACCTGGGAGCATGCGGTGCGCTGGGTGGCTGCTGGGCACCAAGTCACAGTCATCACCGGCGCCCCAAATTTCCCGGAAGGCAGGCTTTTTGACGGCTATAAAAACCGTTGGTATGCAACGCAAGACATGGACGGCATCCGCGTGGTGCGCGTGAAAACCTACATCACAGCCAACGAGGGGTTCCTGAAGCGCACCCTGGATTATATTTCATTCATGCTGTCGGCCTTCTTTTTTGGCCTGTTCCAGCCGCGCCCTGATGTAATAGTCGGCACCTCGCCTCAGTTCTTTACGGTGTGCGCAGCCTGGTTGCTGTCAGTAGTCAAATGGCGGCCGTTCGTGTTCGAACTGCGTGACTTGTGGCCGGAGTCGATCAAGGCGGTTGGGGCGTTGAAAGAAGGCTTGTTGTACCGCCTGTTGGAACGGGTGGAACGTTTCCTCTACCGCAGGGCGGCGTTGATTGTGTGCGTGACCCATACTTTCAAACAGAAATTGATTGAGCGCGGCATTCCTTCGGATAAAATTGAAGTGGTCTTGAACGGAGTGGATGTAGAGGTTTACCAGCCACGCATCAAAGACCCGATTTTATTGCAGCAGTATGGATTGGAGGGTAAGTTCGTCGCGGGCTTCCTGGGCACTCTTGGAATGGCGCATGCTCTAGGTTCCGTACTGGAAGCAGCGGCGCTGTTACGTGACAGGCCAGAGATTATGTTTCTGCTGGCCGGCAGTGGCGCCTCAAAGGAGGCTTTACTCGAGCAGGCCAGAGTGAATGATCTCAAAAACGTGATTTTCCTACCGCGCCAGCCAAAATCGACCATGCCCGCGTTGTGGTCGGTGTGCGATGTATCGCTCATTACCTTGCGTGATGACCCGCTTTTCGCCACCGTGATACCTTCGAAAATCTTTGAATCTATGGGGATGGGGCTACCGATCATTCTGTCTTTACCGAAGGGGGAGGCTTCGCAGATCATTTGGGACACAGGCGCAGGACTGGTTGTTTCGCCGGAAGATCCGATGCAACTCGCGGGCGCATTGATCCGGCTTGTGGAGCAGGGTGTTGAGTGCAATGCAATAAAGCATGCCAGCGCAACCGCGGCTGCCGATTACTCCCGGAATACTCAGGCTACGTCAATGCTGCACTTGCTGGTTTTACTAGTGACCGGACCAGTTCAGACTTGATTCCTCCAAACTACACGAGTGATCGCATCATTACTGTCGGGCGATGCAGTAGACAACATAAAACTCGAGGCATCATTGGCTGAATGGGAGCAATGCGTATCCAGCAGTATTGCATGGAAATGCCAGGATTTCGCGGCCTTCATATTTCGTTTATTGACAGATCGTCAGTTGCTGGATTGTTGTTCAAACGAACTTCTTTCAACGCTGAAGGGCATCTCGCATACTGCAGCTATTCGATCGATCAATCGAGATCTTGCCATGGAGAAGGTAGCCAGGGTGTTTCGTCAGAATGAATGCGAAGCCCTGCTACTGAAAGGCGTGGCCCTGGATCAATACCTTTATGAAAGGGAATCTTTCAGACAAGGCGTTGATATTGACTTACTTGTGGAGAAGAAGAATTTCCACCGAATGGAGGCAATTCTGGATGGCGTTGCAGCAAAAATAGACACTTTTCCAGGCAGGCCTGCACACGGCGTTTCCGCAGGACAAGCGGCATTTACCGTTGATGTCCCTTTGGCGACCAGCTTGGATATCCATCATCAGTATGCACAGGAAGGCATATATTCCATTAATGTAGATGCATTATTCGAACGGGCGCAGCCACACCCCGTGCATGCTCAACCGTTCATGGTTTTGGCACCGGAGGATAACTTGATTCACTTTGCTATCCACGGTTTCAAGGATCAGGTATTTGTCCATAAGCAGACTGTGGACGCTTTTCTGTTGATTCAGAAGCATGAAGTCAATTGGCCGGTTGTCATTGAACGGGCAAGAAAAGCAGGTGCATTGATGCCACTGATCTATTTGTTGGAAGGTATGCGGCAGGTGTTCGGTTTCAGTGTGCCTGAACCTGTTGCGCACGAACTCAAGCTGAAAGGCATCCGGCGCAGTATTGCAAGCAAAGTCATGATGGGGAAGCCCCCGCCGGATGTGCGGACTGGCTGGTCTTATCGGGTTCGTCAACTGACGTTAAGTTGGGTGCTATCAGGGAATATGACCGGTTATTTAAGGCAACAGTTCGGGTTTTTACGTAATTTAGTGAGTGACAGAGTGGTAAGAAAATAGAATCTGCCCTGCATTGCCGATGAGATTTCACTTTCGATTTTGTATGCCACAAAATTGTAAGTCCTTGCTTTTTAGTATAGTATTTTTAGTAAGAGGTACTCCGCGTGACCAAGTTTAGGGGATTCGTAAGGGACCTGTTGCTGGTGAGTGTTTCTGTGCTCATTGCTGTGCTTGTTACTCATCAAACGATGCAGAAGCAGGCAAGCCCACAACAAAATGCCGAAGGAACGGTTGCTGGTGTTGAAGAATCAACGCCACGGATGGGCGATTCTGTCAATCAGCAGTTGCTAGAATTGCGCATGGACATGGCACGGGCGCATGAGGCGCTCAATAATAAAATCAACCTGGTAAAAAGCGCCCCAAAAGATTCCACAGCGAGTCTCTAACGACATTGAGTTCATGGACGAAGAGTTTGCCTCAAGGCCCTCATTGGAAGAGCAGGTCGCATCACTGACATCGAGTCAGGAACAAGACCGAGAGGCCAGCGAGCAGTTTGCAAAAGCAGTTGGTGCTCAACTGGGTGAGCTGGAGTTGGCAAGCTCAAGACTTTCCAGTATCGATTGCTTTACAAGCAAATGCGTAATGGAGTTTGAACATGATTCAGACTTAGATGAGACGGTCTTTTCCGATCATGTCTTATTTGATGGTAATGGTTTGTTTGCAGGAAGTTTTTCACACAGCACCAAGACCAGGGAGGATGGAAGGGTGTACACAACAGTTATTCTTGACCGGTAGGAATAGTTGGCAGTTACGACTAACCGATTTAAGGATGGCGATACATGAGGATAGTTTCATGAAAAAGGGTAACAAGGCATATGGCCTGGTAGCTTCTCTACTGGCTTCTTTGTTTGTAGCTGCTCCAGTGGCGGCATCTGATTTATTTGACTTGATTACAGCGTCCGAGTGTTCACCGGCTGATATACATGATGCCCTTGACCTTGAACTGGTAAACGGACAATGGCAATTCAGGTGGGGACACAGCGGCAGAGCTTCTCTGGAGTGCCCGATCGCCACACTCGCACTCAATCCGGATGGTCCGGACCATATCGGAGGATATCGAGTATTTTTCGTGGACAGTGATGGCGCTGGCGCAGCGGCAAGTGTGACGTTTCGTCTGGGCACTCGGCTTCTGGACGCTACCGCTTTTACCGATGCGAGCGTTACGAATGACTCTTATCCGCTCGAGTTAGACGGCACCTATTTCATTCCCGAAGATATTCCGGTTGGCTCAGAGTTCTTTTTCATACGTGTGGACTTGTATAGAAACTCACGCCACAAGGTAGCTGCATTTGGTGGCGCATACGTGGGCGACTGAGGAGATGTGAAGCTAGTTCGCCGACCTATGCGTCTGATTAGTTAACCACATGAGCGCAATTTTTGGTCTGCTGGACTTTTCTGGGGGTGTGGACATCTCACACATCAGCAAGCGGATGTCCACTGCCCTGGAAAGGCACGGGCCAGAACAAGGCAGCAGTTGGGGCGATTCAGGCATTGTCCTGGGTCATAGGTTACTCGCTTTCACTCCGGAAGACAGATTCGGTGAGAGTATTGAGCACAGCGAGTGCGGTCGATACGTGTTGGTCGCTGAGGGGCGTATTGACAACCGTGCGGAACTGATAGCTCTGTTATCTCTGAAGGCCCAGGACGTAAAGCGCTGGCCTGATAGCCGCTTTATGCTAAAAGCATTCGAGCGTTGGGGTCGGCTTGCGGGCGCATATTTATACGGCGGGTTTTGTTTCGCCGTATGGGATCGGAGCGCCTCCACGCTTTTTCTGACTCGGGATCCGCTAGGCTATCACCATACACTGTTCTACACTCAAACCTCCCAGTTCTTTGCTTTTTCAACAGCCATAAAGGGTTTGCTGTCACTTCCAGGTGTGCCCAGGGCCTTAAATCACGAGAAACTCGCTGACTTCCTTATTCTGAACCACAATAACCATCAGTCGACCCATTACGAGGACGTTCTCCGACTGCCTCCCGCCCATTTTTTGGAGATTGGCGTCACCTCGAAGGCGCTAAAGTTACGGCAGTATTGGAAGCCTGACCTAGAAAAACGTATTCGGTACGTCAAAGATCACGAATATGTTGACGCGTTCAAGGAGCTGTTCGACCGCTGTGTTGCTGACAGTCTGAGAAGTATTTCGCCCGTTGCGGTTTCAATGAGTGGTGGTGTCGATTCTTCAGCCGTTGCAACCACCGCGGCGATGCTGTTGAAGAAATCGGGAAAAAAACTGCAGACTTATACCGCGGTCCCACACAAAAATTTCAAGGTTAAGTCTTACCCGTCGTCCTATGACGATGAAACGCCATTGGTTCAGGATATCTTGAAGCTGCACGATAATATTGAATCGCATTTAATAACTGCGGAAGGAATATCGCCGCTAGATAACCTCTCTCCATTCTTCGATGCACAAGAAGCACCTTTTCGCAATCCATGCAATAGAGTGTGGATTGAAGAGATCTCGCGCGAAGCCGGGCGAAGAGGCCAGCGAGTTCTATTGAACGGACAAATGGGCAATATGACCTTGTCCTGGGGAGGGGAGGATGCTTTGCCGGATTGGTTTCGGCGTGGAAAGCTCATCCAGTTCTCTTCGGGTTTGGCTGCCCTTGCCGGGTATCGAAACAAGTCACTCTATCGGTATTTTAAAGCTGCAGTAGCGAGATCGCTTCCAGATCCAGTCTGGCGCTTCTATCGACAGATCAGGCATGGCATACCCAGAAATTTGATTCCTGAGTACTCCGGAATCAGGCCATCGTTTGCGAAATCTCAGCGTGTTTTGGAGAGGGCTGCGCAAGCAGGATTTTCTACTTCATTTCGGTCGCCACCAGGGGGAAGAGAGGCGCGTTGGAATGTACTCTCAGGAGCGGATTTTAGTGGTGACCTGGCCGCGGGAAGCAGGGCGCAGTTTGGCATCGATTTGCGTGACCCCACCGGGGATAGACGATTGGTCGAGTTCTGTCTTGCCATCCCTCAGGAACAGTTTTTGGGGGGTGGTAGCCACCGTTGGCTGGCCAAACGTGCATTGGCAGATCGGTTGCCATTGTCTGTGCTCAACAATGACCTTCTTGGCCACCAGGATCCTGGATGGTATGAGCGCATGGAGATTATTCAGCAAGAGATGCATGATGTTCTTACGCCGTCACCCCGATATCCCGATAAAGAGCGGATGTTAAACCTGAAACATCTCCATTTTTTATTGGATCATTGGCCTGGTGAGGGGGCTGATTGGAGAACCCCGGCGCTTGTGCGAGACTATCGATTATGTCTCTTACGAAGCGTAATGGTCGGTGCTTTCATCGAGTGGTTTGTTGATAATAAGTGAATTCTCGTATACTCGGTTGCGTTGATCGTTTAAGTTAATTGGTGAAACGGCAAGTTTTTTATTAAACTTACTGTTCATGGGAGAGTGAAATGAATCATCAGGAAAAAATGGTTTTCGAACAAAATAAAAATAAAAACACAAAAAATCAGGGGGCCAGGAAGGAGTGGCAAAAGCCAATTGTAAGCACGCTTTGCCTCAAAAAAACGTTAATAGCCAATTCTGGCAATCCAGACCTCTCCTTTTTTGGAGCAGATCCTGTGGCGTCATAATTACACTTGCCGAGTTTTTCGGTCCCCTTACTCTCCTCAATGAACCCCACTTCCCCCTCCGGATCAAACATCGCAGTAGCCTCATCCAGCACCGGGATCGGTGGATCCTTCAACAATGTCCTGGCCAATGACAACCGTTGCCTTTGCCCCCCGGAAAGCTTCACGCCATGGTCACCTATTATCGTGTCGTAACCATCGGGTAACTCCCTGATAAATTCATCTGCACGCGCACCAGCGTAGATTTTCCCGCGCCATTTGGCCCAGTAAGTGCGATAGTCTCACCGGGCTCAATTTTCAGATTGAACCCCTCCAGAACCGGAGGCCGGCCGGGATAGGCAAAGGTGGTGTCACGGAACTCGACTTCACCGGCAGTCACGTTCAATGCGGCCGTTCCCCTGCTGACCGGTTCTGCCTGTTCTGTGAAGAATTACAGTAACCTTTCCGCGGCGCCCCTGGCCCTCATGACTTGCCCGTAAACATTGGCCAGGCTGGCCAGCGGCCGGGTCAACAACAACACGTAGAGCATCAGGCTGAACCTTTTAAAAGGCAAATGATAATCTATAAAATTAGTTCAGCGGCTTTCCTGATGTAAAATACGACCATGCAGATTCAAAAAGAACAAACAGCCAAAATCTCCCCCGAGGTGCTGTTCCAGGAAGTCAGTGGGGAAATCGTTCTTCTCGACCTCGCCAGTGAGAACTACTTTGGCCTGGATGAGATTGGGGCGCGTATCTGGACACTGTTAAGCGAGGGCAACAGCTTAGGCAGCGTGCTGGATACGCTGGAGCAGGAGTACGATGTGGAGCGGGCCGTGCTGGAGAATGACGTTGGGAGTTTGCTGGAAGAATTGATCACCGCAGGGCTGATTGAGTTTGCTGCGTAGGATCAGGAAATTCGCTGCCCTGGACAGGGTTGGGAAAACTCTCTTTGTTGAGGCTTTTTACCGGCTTGGCCTGGCGCGCTATTCCATTTTACGTCGACCGTTCAAAAACATTGTGGCCGACCTTGAACTGCATCAAGGTACAGCTGAGCCCCAGGTACTGGATTTGGCTGAACAGTCCCTGGCGGAAAGCATCGGGCGTGCGGTGACAACAGCTGCCCGGTTTACCCCCTGGAAAAGTGCCTGTCTCGCGCAGGTGCTGGCTGCGCAGCATATGCTGCAAAAGCGGAGTGTTTCCGGGGCGTTCTACCTCGGTGCGACGAGCCCATCACGGCAAAACGGAGACGCCATGACAGCCCATGCCTGGTTGAAGTGCGGGGAGCAATTTATAACCGGAGAATCGGGGCATGAGCAGTACACCGTGGTCTCCACCTTCAGCTGGTCGTGAACCCGAATGACAGTTGAGCACGACTACCAGGTTTACGGCACGCAACTCTCCGGCGATTTCGACATGGGGAAGTGGTTGCCTGCCGGCGGAGAGGGACTGAGTCGCGTGAAGCTTTATGAGACTGAGGAGCCTGGTCCGACAGGACTAAAGGAACGTGTGCCTTTTTACAGTAGTCATGGCCGTGAGTTGTTTCTTCACACCGACAGGCCGTTCAACAGGCCTGAACCGGGACAGCCCTGGCGATTCGAAGTAAATAAAATCATCACGTTTTTCTGGTCTTCCGGTTCCCAGGCCGTCGCCTATACGATCGGCCCCGAAGGCGATCGAGAGTTGCTGGCTTTCTGGCTGATCCACATCTTTTTACCCTTCTATCTTAGCCTGGAGGCGGATTTCGACTTCATTCACGCTGGCGCTGTGGATGTGAGTGGCCGGACGCTGATGTTCATCGCGCCGTCCATGGGCGGTAAATCGACACTAACCGAGTATTTCATGCAGCAGGGACATGCCCTGGTGTCAGATGACAAGGTGGGAACTGTTGTTGATGGAGACCGTATTATTGCTATCCCGTCCCACGCCCATTACCGGCCTTATCGACGATTCGAGGACCTGGGCCTGCGCGCCCCGAGCTTTCAGGATGAACCCCAGCCTATCCAGGCGTTCTACCTGCTCCAGCGCGAGGCCGAAGTCGAAGAGGTAGCCATTGATGAGGTCACCGGATTCCGCAAATTTGACCATCTGCTACCCAACTTTCTGTTCGGCTTTCCTTTCCTGAAAGAAAAGCGTTTGCGCTATCTGGCGAGTTTGGTCAATTCGGTTCCGGTATTCGCGGTGCAGATGCCGGACAACCTGGAGCGGTCTGCCGGATGTATACGGCGCCATCAGGGCGCACAATGCTGGGCAATGACGTGGGCAAAGTCGTGACACAGCGAATCCGAACTGGTTTAAGCTATACTCGTACCAATCTGTAACTAAGAAGGGGCATCATGTACGTCTACCTCTCAAAAATCCTACCGATTTTCGTCATGCCTCTGAGCATCGTATTCGTATTGGCACTGGTCGCATTTCTGCTGCGAAAGAACAAACGCGGTACCTCGGCCGTATTCCTGGGTTTGGCCATTGTCGTCCTGTGGGTTTCCTCCATGCCCATAGTGGCCTACAAGCTCGGCCACAACATGGAGAGCCATTTTCCGCCTGTCGCGATAGAAAACGTGAAGGCCGGTGGTTGCGTGATCGTGCTGGGTGGCGCTTTGGGCGCAGCGGTTGCGCCACGAATAACCGTCGAGTTGAGTGACGCTGTCGATCGGGTCTACAAAACCGCGCAGCTGTACAAGGCTGGCAAAGCTCCGCTGGTAATTGTCACCGGCGGCAACCAGCCCTGGTCAGAATCCGGAACGGCCGAGGCGGAACTGATCCGCGACCTGCTAATGGAGTGGGGCGTTCCGAAAGACGTGATTTTCATGGAAGGCAGCAGCCGCAACACACGCGAGAATGCGATGTATACCAAGAGCATCATCGACACCACCAACTGCAAGTCGCCCCTGCTGGTGACATCGGCTGCGCACATGCCTCGCGCGGTAGCCGCGTTCATGAGTGTAGGCGTTCGGGTTACCCCGATCAGCACCGACATAAGGGTGACCGATAAGAAGAGCCTTTCAGTCATGGATTTCATTCCGGATTCCAAGGCGCTGGCATTGACGTCCGAAGCCATTCGCGAATGGGTGGGGCAGAAGGTTTATGCGTTGCAGGGGTGGAATTAGTCCGGAGCCTTCGCCCGGATTTCGGTGATAATATTTCATTGATGACGATGCAGAAAATTCAGAACCCCAAAGTGGCCGAGGGCGTGCTTTTCCAGGAGGTAAACGGCGAGATGGTGTTGCTGCACCTGGGCGCTGAATCCTATTTTGGTCTTAACGAAGTGGGAGTGCGGATCTGGAATTTTCTGGGCGAGGGCCTGGACGAATCTGACATAACGAATCGTCTGGCTGATGAGTTCGATGTGCCCAAAGAGCAAATTGCCGCCGATGTTTCTGGCTTGTTGCATGACTTGCTGCAAGCGGGCCTGCTCGAAGTGCCGGTGTGAGTCCGAGCCGACTCGGCGCTATACCAGTTCAGGATTTTTGACCGTGTGCTGTCCTGCGACTTTGTTGTAACGGAGTTGCCGGTTGCCGGAAGCGGTACACCTCAGTTGTCAGCCCGCCTGGGTGCAACTGAAAATTTCCAGCCGCACGCATTTGAGTTGGTATGCGAATGGCCGGATGAAAATGGTCATATTATATGCACGTCCAGCCGTCTTGGGGCCGACTACCTGTTTTCATTTCCCGGCTATGCGAGCTACCAGATTTCGCCCGATGGTGTGATTCACTGCATACCTGAGCCCGGTTGCCCTGGTCGGCTATTACGTCATTTCCTGATTAACCAGGTTATTCCGCGCTTTCTCGGTTCACAGGGAGAGGTCATTGTTCACGCCAGTGCGGTCAAGTTGAGTGATGGTCGCGCAGTTGCATTCCTGGGAAACTCAGGCTTCGGTAAATCCACACTGGCCGCTAGTTTTGCGCAAAGCGGGGCCGTACTGCTTGCAGATGATTGCGTGCTGATAAACAGGCTGGACGGCGCGCTGACTGTTGTGGGTGCGTTTCCCGGTGTCCGCCTGTTCACTGACTCGCGTGAGGCTATTTTCTCGGACAATAGTGGGTTTGAACAAGTGGCGACCCAAATGGGCAAGCACCAGGCCGTGCTGTCCGGGCCTCTATATTCTGATCGACTGCTGCTGGCCCGGCTATTCGCGCTGAATGATCCTGCTGTAGATGCCGACAGCGTGTCGGTTATGGCCTTGCCGGGTGCCAATGCCTTGCTCAAGGTCGTGAGTAGTCTGTTTACACTCAACCCTGCGGATGAAGCCACCACCGTGCGCAGTTTCAAGGCCGTAAAGGACCTGATTGCGGGTAGTCTGCCGTGTTCCGAGCTCCATTATCCGCGCGAACTGGACATTTTGCAGGAGGTCCGTGCTGCAGTTGAAGAGGCGGCGGTTTAGCGGGCTGCTGTTCATCAAGTTGAAGAAACAGCGGCCGCATATTAGTATGCACTCCATCGGAATAATAAGAACAATAGTTGACAGGGATCATAAGTTGACGGAAAACAAAGCCCCATTGGAAGACGAGACGATTGACGCTGACCGGCGTCGGTTGTTACGTGGATCCGTATACGTGGCGCCAGCTCTGGTCTCGCTTGGGTTGGTCGCGCATGCCCGTAACGCTGAAGGTCAGATTACTCCGCCCCCTACGCCCTCCGCTCCCTGTGATTCGTTCGTGTGTCCACCTTGAGCGTGACGTATAAAAAGGGGCCCGTTGTCCATTAAACGGGAAATTTAAAAATGCCTCCAGGAGATTGACACCATGAGGTTTCGAATATTCTTAACGGCACTTACCGCTTTTCTGGCTGTATTAGCCCCTGGTCAGAAACCATTTGCTGAAATACCTGCATATATCCCGATTGAAGTAACAACAGGAAACGCCCCCGGCGGGGTTACGGCCTCCGTGGAAGGTGAGAGCGTCACCGCTAGTGGTAACTGGTCGGTGGTTACCGGAGAAACAAACTGCAACGTGTTTGTGTACAGGTTCAACTATGCAACGATGGCCTGGGTGCAATACGGTGACTCGCTACAGTCCTTTACCTCGGTGATTTGCCTTTCAGGTGATTTTGGATACTCGAGTTCGATGGAGGGTGATGTCCTGGTGGTGGGTCTTCCCAGTTGGGATTCAATAGACTGCAGCAGCGGCACTTGTGTTCCCCGAAATCGCGGCAACAACAATTTCGGTGGTATCGAAATTTTTGTATTCGATGGCACAGTTTGGGAGCGGATGGAATCGTTTGTTTCGGACCCAAATACTGCGGTTGTCGAGGTTGGGAACAGTCCACAGCGGGGCGCCCGCTTTGGTGAATCTGTTTCCATCTCCCGGAACCCTTCAAATGATAACGAGTACCTGATTTTGGTCGGTGCTCCGTATTACGATGGGAGCACCGTGGATGACGGAAGAGTAACGGGCTACACCTTTACGGTTGACCCCGCCGATGTCACCAATTCGGTGCTCAACCAGATTGGCGCCGTTGCGTTTAGTGAGAACGGTGCTTTGTTTGGTGCGAGTGTTTTTACTGACTGGCCCAACATCTACGTTGGTGCTCCTTTTTCAGGCTCCTACGGAACAGATGCCGGCTGGGTTCGCCAGTACGAGTACGATCCCGGTGGACCTTCTGTAGGCACAATTGGCGATTTGGGGGGCAATCCTTCCGAGTTTTTTGGCGTCCACCTTTCTTTCAGTGGCGAATTGGGGTTGGTCGGCGGTGATGATTATGGCTATCCGCTTGAACCTGCAGAATTCCAAGTGCCGCCCTGGGATCGTATTTATGAGGGTTTCAATGCAAAACAGGTGGCGACGAATGGCGGTGACGTCTCGCAGAGTCTTGGATTGGCGGCCTTTGGAGATACCTTGTTCAAGGCCCGCTTGTTCCGTGATGTGGTAGAAGACAGCGTAGAAGAGAATGATCCGGTTGTAGACCCAACGACGGAGCTGCCGGACGATCAGATTCTGATTGACGTGACGAATGATTTCAGCATCACAGCCGGTGTTCCCGAAGTAGGCGCAGATATTAGCCTGGCCGGGGCCGGGCATTCATTGTGGTTTGCCAATGCAACGGATGATCGGGCCCTGCTCTATCAGTTTCCTTGCGGTACAGGCATCGAGATTCCGGATTTTGTTTGGACGCAGGTTGCTCTGCCTTGTGACATTGGCGGCCTGACCGTAGATAATGTATTTGGAAATCTGGGCGTTTATGGATTCGACTACCTTGTCGTTCGGTATAACGAAAGCAACGTTACGTCAAACCAGCCCTATGTGACTTACGCTACCGGAAATGAAGGTCTGGCCAGGAGCAATGTAGGCAATCCGGCCGGGTCAGGGCCAGGTAACCTGCACCGTTCCTTCCTGGTTCTTTGGGATGGATACCGTGACAATGCGGCAACTCCGCTTCTGTCACGCTATCTCTCAGTACAACATAATCCACCGGCAACAATGGTTGATCCACTCAAAATCAAATTCACCAAGACCCAGACACCGCCGAGCCCTGAATACGACAGTGATCCCCAGGTATTAAGAACCCAAACCCTGGAGTTGCCTGACGCGACCTTAGCCGACGGCGTAGAATTCGCGCGTGTGATGTTGAACAACCCGTTTCCTCAAGACCTTGCATGGGACGATATTCGATATCAGGATCCTGCAGGTAACTATTTGACCCTGACCGCGGCAGATACCGGATCCTTCGTTTCGGAGACACTTTATGTTTACGACCCGGATGTAATGGTGGGTCAGCCCTACCGAATCATCAATGCATCGACACCCGGAATTGAGCGTGCCGTGCCGGCTTACAAGGGTTTCTGGGCCATCATCCGGGAAAACGGGAAAAACCCGCCAACGCCTGCGAACGGTCATAACCTGATCGTGCCATTTTCAGAATGAGGAGTCTTGTCATGGATGAAATAAGAATGAAATCCTCGTTTTCGATGTCTTTCGTATTGTTGATATGTGTGCTGGCTGCCATGCCTTTCGGGAATGCTGAAGCCGCCCGGGCCAAAAGTTGGTATGTAAAAAACATGGTTGTAGTTCGGTCCGACAATACGACGATTGCCTATGACGATCGCTCGGGTGTTTTTGGCCGCATGAAGGGAGCTGCGGAAGGCTATGATAAACACGATCACAAGGCATACCAGTCAGTGGCTGGCTCCAGGGCAGCGATAGTCTTCAACCAGGATGAAGAAGCTTTCGGGGACGAGGCGGGACAGTATATTAGCGATTACCGGCCAGACGGTAATAAGAGACAAGTGTGGACTTTCACGGTAACAACCACCGTGCCGAATGCCGCCGTAGAAATATACTGGGACGGTTTGTATCGCATAACGACCCATTCCGATGGTTCCTTTAGCACAGAGTTGGATAACGCCGACAGAACAGCAGGAAACTTACGCCTGATTGACCTGGCAAAGGGAAGAGTAGTTGCGCGCCTGGTACGTTCCAAGTGGCGTGTGCAGTCATATAAATTCACCATGGAACCTGGCGAAACCGAACGTCACTTCAGGTGGGTATTGGGTAGGCCGTACAGAAAGGATAAGGTGTTGGCGGAAGACTCGCCCACGCTGGGTGTTGCGGCCGGTAAAACAAATTCCACACAATCTGTTAATGGTTTTTCGAGACAGACATCTTCTGAGACCGAGTGGGACCACCCCACTTTTGGCCGCTTTCCGGCACCTCCTTCATTGGAATCGGCAATCAAAGATCAGTAGATGAGCAGACTGCCCGCTTCGCGCGGGCAGTCTGCCTGCCCAAGGACTGTCGCTTCGATTGTGAAGAAGTCTATGTTCAGAAACAGGGACCTTTGCATCTCAGCCGTAACCTATGCAGACTACGCTGCCTCTGGATGAAGCCGCTGGAGCGCACTGCGGTCGTATCAAAGCCCACCTGAAAAGGGCACACCCATTGGCAACAACGACCTCTTTATTGCAGCCCATGCCCTGAGTGAGGGCGCCATCCTGGTCGGCAACAATGAGCGAGAATTCGCCCATTTACCGGACCTGGTGCTAGAGAACTGGGCTTAATCCAGCAACGCGTTCACCTTCGCAGCACAAATAAAGTCATTGTCACTCAACCCATCAATTGCATGGGTAGTAAACGTTACTTCACAAAAGTTATAACCGGATGAGAAATCAGGATGGTGGTTTTCCGCATTAGCGACCCAGGCCATCGCATTAATAAACGACATGCACTTATAGAAGCCCTTGAACTCGAAGCGGCGTTTAATGGACTTTGCGTCTCCAGCAAGTTCCCAGCCAGGAACATCGCTAAGCAGCTTTTCCGCCTCATCCCGCGTAAGGGTAGGAACGCCGCCTTCGCACGGCACACAATGGCGGTTCGTCAGATCACAAACTTCATTCATTACTAAATTCTCCTAAGTATTTGGCGCTTTAGCTGCGAATCCGGTTGGGATGTATTATTCCCCCATCCAGGACCCGCTCGAGACATCCCTGTTCGCTCGGAATTCGCTCCCGGCGAATTACGGTCCTGGTTGGGGGAATAATACACCCCAACCTAACGTAGCTAGGCGGTCTCATACGTGGGGGCGTGCATTCCGAGTTTGCGAGCTTCTTTGATGTAGCCTAATAAATCGGATTGAGCCAATTCGAAAAGTTGGTCAAAGCTCTCGATTACGAAATAGATCGGCTGCAGGATGTCGATGCGATAGGGCGTTCTCAATACTTCCACCGGATCGAAGGGTTTGCGCTCCGGCACATCGCTCTCTACAGCGTAAACCAGTTCGCCGGGTGATGACATGATTCCGGAACCATAAGCACGGATGCCTTCATCCGTGTTGACCAGCCCGAACTCCACGGTAAACCAGAACAACCTTGCCAGCATGACGTGATCTTTCGGATCAGCTGCGAGGCCTGCATTGCCGTAGGCCTCGACGAACGCGGCAAAGCGATGATCCGTTAGCGGCGGGGTGTGGCCGAACACTTCGTGGAATACGTCGGGTTCCTGGATGTAGTCGAAATCTTCTCTTGTTCTTATGAAGGTGGCTACCGGGAACTTCTTGTTGGCCAGCAGCTGGAAAAACTCGTTGAAGCCGATCAGGGCAGGGACCCCGGTGACGCCCCAGCCGGTATGTTGCTTGAGAACGTTTGTGACCTCTGGCAACTGCGGAACACGGTCGATTGGAAAATTCATTTCGTTCAGGGCTTCGATCCAGGGATTACATGCCCGGTTGGGCAGCATCGGGATCTGACGCGTGATCAGGTCGTGCCAGGTGGCGTTTTCTTCGTCTGTGTACTGGATATACCCCTGTTTATCGGGTTGATGCGATACGTACTTCGTACCCTTCGGAGGCATATTTGTTTCTCCTGCTTGCAATGAACAACAATTTTATATCAATATAGACGCAAGATTATTCTAAAAATTGCGCTAAGGGGATGTAATGTGGTATATATATTTCGTCAAAAGGAAATTGACGCAATAAATGTGTCTTAATGGATAAGACAGACCTGAGAATCCTTGCGGAGTTGCAGGCCGATGGCTCGCTCTCCAGTCAGGCTCTCGCGGAAAAGGTCGGGTTATCAACGTCGCCTTGTTGGCGACGCGTTAAAAAGCTGGAGGAAGACCGGGTCATTACTACTACAGTAGCGATACTGGACCCGGAGAAGATTGGGCTGGATGTGATTGCGATAGCGGCCGTCTCTTTAGAGGACCACCAGCCCTCGAGTATCAGGGAGTTTGACGAGATGATAGCCGGACAGTCCGAGATCCTGGAGTGCTATGCCATGAGTGGCTCGCACGACTATCACTTGAAGATAGCGTGTCAAAGCATCCGGGCGTACGAGCGACTGCTGCGCGAACACATAATGCCTTGCAGAGCCGTACACCACGTAAACACGAGTTTTGTATTGAGGAGTAATAAATATACAACTGCACTGCCGTTAACAGAATAAAAAGGCATGAGCTGGAGCGGAGAGGGTTACCAGTTTCGTAATGCAACGGAAGTGCAGGTGGCGACCAGGGATGGTCATTTTACGGCGAAAAGGCGTCCAGGACGGTCGCATTAACCACCAGGGATGGTCCGTATTCAAGGGAACGGGTGGCGTCAGCCAGGATGGCAATCGAGGCAGCCAGGGAAGGCTGGCGCCTCGACCGCCCAACCCCTAATAATTTCCAACGGGATGCGTGGGAGCTGCTACCCACATAATCCAACGAGACTGCCGGGGCTGTGCCCCGGCTTTTTTTTGTCCGTCATTTTTTATATATCGACACCAACAGATTGCTGCCCATGTAAGTCAGCAAAATCAAAGCCGGATATTTCACGTAAACTGGCAGGCCCAGTCTCATTAACAACGTGCCGAAAATGCCGATCATGATCACGTGGATGATGTAAACGCCGTATGAGTTGCGGTTCAGTTCACTCCAGATTTTTCCGGTTTTGTCGAAATACCGCCTGAAGGTTTCGACCATCAAATACATCATGCACAGCAGGGCCAGGTCGAAACTGACCCACCACATCAGCCTGTACATCGGGGTTACGGTAAATCCTTCAGCCGAAAAGAAGGGGATCAGCCGGACAAAGATGTGCGCGGTAACGGGGATCCACGCGATCCCGTTGACGATATTGTAGAGCCGCTTTCCCTTGGGCTTTTCAGCAAATACTGCCTGTTTGTAGAAGAGGGCGCCCAGCAGGAAGGACAGAAAATACACCAGCAGCCTTTCGTTTTCGAAATCAATCAGTGGTGTCAGCGTCCAGCTGCGAAAACCCACCACGCCGCCGATGCCGAAACTGTAAGCAAATCCAACCAGGACGGCGGTCAGTACAGCGAGTTTGGGTGAGATATTGGGGAGTTTCAGATGTGTTTTTGATAACAGCGCATAGACCAGGCTGAAGGCAAACAGCACCGGCAGAAACCATAACCAGTTTTGGCTGTTGGGGTTGGTGATGTGGAAGTAGGTGCTCCAGTGCTGCTGCGGCAGGCCCCGCGAATACAGGAATATGACTTTATAGACCGGAATCAACGTGAAAACCGCAATCAGCCAGGGGATGATCAATCGCTTGAATTTCCCGAGGATGAATTTGCCGGCAGTCCTGTTTTTAAGGGAAGCCGGCGTGAGATAGCCCGAGACAAAAAACAATGTGGGCATCACGAAAATATCCAGAACAATGCCCATGATGCCGACCCATACCATGGTGGTTGGATCATCGATGATCCAGAACCAGCCCCACAGGCCTGCTGCTTCGTAAACACCTCCAATGTGGTACACAACCACTAAAAAGATGATGACGGTCCTCAGGTTGTCCATCCAGTGGACCCGGGAATTCAGAATAGGATTTACTTCGTTGTTCATGAGCCGGGCCTTATTTCTCTCTAATGATAATCAGATCGTGCTGGCTTGGTTATAATCTGGGTCAGGAAGTAAAGAGAGTTCAATTGAGTTAAATATGACGGGTAATACGCTGATTTAATGAATGCGAAAACCGGTAAAAGCAAGAAGTAAGATTCCGCCCCAAATAGTGAGCGAAGGGATCAGCAAAACAAAACCAAGCACCTGGCGCCACCAGGCTTTGTCCAGCATTACCCAAACTGAACCGAAAACCAAAGACGCAGACACGAGACACAGGAGCGCCGCAAACCAAATATCATCAGCCCGTGGTTGGCCAGGATCTATGACAATCCCATAAACACACAGTACGATCGTGATCCCGTATATGATGGCCGCTGTGTATCGAAGATACTTTGAAATTGGGTGAGTCATCTCTCCATATACATTACCATCTGTGCTATCAAATATTTTTGAGGATCATTACCAGCATGAGCCAGGCCACCAAGCAATTTAATCGTTTACAGCGCGCTTTCCTGAAAGTTTTGGATAACCAGAATCGCAAACTCGTGGACTACGAGGACGATGTATGGAATTTCATCCAGAACTGCTGCCACCTTTCGGACTGGATCAGGAACGATAAACAAGGTGTGGCAAAGGCAACCCGCACAAAAATCAAGGTTGAGGTAAATTCCTATCCGAACCTGATGATCATTGAAGAATTGGCCAACAAAAGCAAAGGCATCGAAGTGATCAGTAACGTAACGGAAGAGGGCGGAAAAGAGCACCCGGCGATACTGTTGACAGTGATAGATAGTAATGGCGACGAGTTTCCGGTGAAGAAACTGGCCACTGATGCGATGAAAAACTGGATGGCGATCGTTAAGAAATACCGGATTTAAGCGGAATTCTCCTTGCTGCCAATCCCGAATTGCGGATTGTATGCTCTTGAAGCGCGTAATTTGTTGCCTCAAAATGGTAATGAGTGACAAAAATTGTCAGTCGCACCCAGTGCAATGAAAAGTGCTTTATCTTCGATTTAGTCTGGAACAACCCCTTAACATATTGAAATAAAAATAAAATAAAACAAATCAATATTGGTATTGGCACATTGGCACGATATCTGCATAAGTATAAGCAAGAAGACTGAATCAGCAAGGAATACTAGATCCAGTAGCGCTGATACGAATTCGCCAGGGACGGTAGCGACATGGCAGTTGCCGTCTGTAGTTTGGCAAGGAAGCTTTAAGGGGAATACGGCCATCGGAAACGGTGGCCTTCTCTTTTAAGACAGCTTCTTTATGACCAGGCTGGCAATGATCTCTCCCTAAAGGATGCGCGGGAGCTGCTACCCGCATAGTCCGACGAGACCTGACCGAGGCTTTATGCCTCGGTTTTTTTTTGGGCGTGATTCGGCAAGGGCCGCTGGGGGTGGGTGTTTGGGCCCTGGGCTTTCCCATCACTCGGCATCGCGACACGACCCCAGGGCCCAAACACCCACCCCCAGCTACCGTGTCGGTAACGTCAAAAAAAACCGGGGCATTTCGCTTTGTGTGTCTATACACGCCCGGCAAATTCAACACGCGCACTCAGAACCACATTTCGGTGTACGTGCCGTGGTAGCTGAGGGGTTGGGGCGGGCGGTTGGAGTTGCCTCGAAAAGCCGAGTAGGGCGCAAGTCCAGGGCAGATCGGACCGGATGTCCGATTTAGGCCATCCGGGCCAGGGATGGCCCGTATGGCCGGCCCGTCAGGACTTGCGCCCTGCGAGGGAAGTCCCGAAGGGACCTTTGAGCCGGCGACTCCAACTGTTCACCCCAGCCCCTTAGCGGCCCCGAACGCACTACCCCAATAATTTCCTCCCATGCGTGTTGACATTTCCCCACCCCGGTCGGATAATTCGCTCCCCCGTGCGCCCGTAGCTCAGCTGGATAGAGTACTCGGCTACGAACCGAGCGGTCGGGAGTTCGAATCTCTCCGGGCGCGCCATTTATTAAAAAGAAAGCCATCCCAAATCGGGGTGGTTTTTTTTTGCCGATTATTTAGCAGTTTCGAGCTGTTTAAACGTTGACGAAATGGCGATAACTCCGTAACATTGGCCGGCTGTAATCTTCGTCGGGGTGTAGCGCAGCCTGGTAGCGCAACTGCTTTGGGAGCAGTGGGTCGGGAGTTCGAATCTCTCCACCCCGACCAATTCGATTGCGCCCGTAGCTCAATCGGATAGAGCAACGGCCTTCTAAGCCGTAGGGTTGCAGGTTCGAGTCCTGCCGGGCGCGCCATATAAGAACGGCCAGAATGGTCGTGAATTTTATGGGGACTCCGGCAGAGCGAGAACCGGAGCAGATCTGAGATGTGCCGAAAGGCAAGCGAAGATCTCATAAACGAATGCGGACGGGTGCGGTTTTCAAGCGCAGCTTGGAAATAAGCGCCCGGGAGCAGCATTTGAATCGAGTCCTGCCGGGCGCGCCATATAAGAACGGCCAGAATGGTCGTGATTTTATGGGGACTCCGGCAGAGCGAGAACCGGAGCAGATCTGAGTGTGCCGAAAGGCATGCGAAGAACTCATAAACGAATGCGGACGGGTGCGGTTTTCTAGCGCAGCTTGAAATAAGCGCCCGGGAGCAGCATTTGAATCGAGTCCTGCCGGGCGCGCCATATATAGACGGCCAGAATGGCCAGAACATTGGCAGGACGAAACGATTTAAAAAAGGTAAAATAGCCGCGCATAACAATGGTGGGCGTAGCTCAGTTGGTAGAGCTCCGGATTGTGATTCCGGCGGTCGTGGGTTCGAGCCCCATCGTCCACCCCATTTTATTCAGGCGGGCCATTAGCTCAATTGGCAGAGCAGTAGACTCTTAATCTATTGGTTCTAGGTTCGAGTCCTAGATGGCCCACCACTTTTATCCGACATGTGCGAAAGTGGCGGAATTGGTAGACGCGCTGGATTTAGGATCCAGTGGGGCAACCCGTGGGAGTTCGAGTCTCCTCTTTCGCACCACAGAAACACACATCAACAGGTCTGATCATCACTATGCAAGTCTCTGTAGAAAACACCAGCGGCCTTGAGCGCCGGCTGACGGTGCAGCTTCCCGGACAAGAGATCCAGGACAAAATCAACGCCAAGTTACGTGAACTCAGCAAGACGGTTCGCATCAAGGGGTTCCGTCCCGGTCGCGTGCCATTGAGTATCGTCAAGCAACGCTATGGCCAGCAGGCCACTGCCGATATCCAGAATGAAGCGATTCAGGTGGGTCTGCAGCAGGCGATCCAGGACAAGAATCTGCGTCCCGCCTCAATGCCCCGCCTTGTAACGGAGCCGGCCAACAACGACGAAGGCGATCTGGAGTTTATCGCATTGGTCGAGGTGTATCCGGAAATCGACAAGCTGGACGTCAGCACGATGACCATCGAACGGCCGGAAACGGAAGTTACCGATGAAGACATCGACGACATGATCGGCACCTTGCGCGAGCAGCGCATTGAATGGAATGACGTCGAGCGTGAAATCAAGAAGGGTGACAAGGTACTGGTTGAATATGTCGCCAAGACTGAAGAAGGCCGCGTGCCGGCTGAGGGCAAGCAGCAACTGTCGATCATCATGGGTGATTCCAGCTTTGAAGAAATGGAAAAAGCCATCAAGAAATTGGCGGCCGGTGATAAGACCAAGGTCGAGCTGAGCTTCCCCGAAGCTTTCCGTGACCCCGCACTGGCTGGTAAGAAGGCCAAGACCAAGCTGAAAATCGTGACGGTTCAAAAAGGCACCAAGCCGAAAGTGGACAAAGAGTTCATAAAGGGCTTCGGTATTGAAGACGGCAAGAAAGAATCATTCAATAAAGAAATCCGCAACAACCTGGAGCGTGAACTTAAGCAGGCCACCAGCACCTTATTGAAAGCCAGCCTGATCGAGCAGTTGATCAAGGCTACGCCTGATATGGAAGTGCCCGAGGCCGTGGTGCGCCAGGAAGCGTCCTCAATGGCCGCGCAAATGGTCCAGTCTCAGGGCCAGGAACTGCCGCCTGAAATGATGGCCAAACTGGTCGAGCCGTTCATGGAGCAGGCCGAAGGCCGGGTCCGTGCCGGCCTGTTGCTGGGCGAACTGGCCCACCAGAACGAGATCCGGATCGACGCCACCCGCGTGCGCGAAGCGGTCGAGCAGGCAGCCAGCACTTATGAAGAACCGGCTGAAGTCGTACAGTTGTATTACAACAACGAACGCCTGATGCAACAGGTCGAAAGCTCGGTATTGGAAGAGCAAGTGGTTGACTGGGTGTTGGAAAACGCTAAAGTGAGCCCTAAGGAATTGAAATTTCAGGACGTGATCACGGCAGCGACCGCAAAAGCCCAGGCTTAAGCACAAGTTTTGGCAAGCAGGCAGGGCAGCTAAGGCCGCCGGGACCGAGAGGAAACATGGACAGAAACAGCAGGGAATTTGAAGCTCAGGCACTTGGCCTCGTTCCGATGGTTGTGGAGCAAAGCTCCCGCGGCGAACGTGCTTACGATATCTACTCGCGTCTGCTCAAGGACCGGGTCATTTTTATCGTTGGCCCGATCGAAGACCATATGGCCAACCTGGTGGTTGCGCAGCTGTTGTTCCTTGAGTCCGAAAATCCGGACAAGGACATCAACCTCTACATCAACAGCCCCGGCGGTGTCGTCAGTGCGGGTCTGGCGATTTATGACACGATGCAGTTCATTCGCTGCGATGTCAGCACGATGTGCATAGGGCAGGCCGCCAGCATGGGCGCCATTCTGCTGGCCGCCGGCGCCAAGGAAAAGCGTTACAGCCTGCCGCATTCGCGGGTGATGATCCACCAGCCACTGGGCGGATATCAGGGCCAGGCAGCGGATATTGATATCCACGCCCGCGAAATCCTCAAGATGAGAGCAGAATTAAATGAGATCCTGGCGGAACATACCGGGCAATCTGTTGACCAAATAGCCAAGGATACCGACCGTGATAACTTCATGGACGCGGAGCAGGCCAAGAAGTACGGTTTGGTCGACAAGGTATTCGATAATAGAAAAGTCGACGCAGCTGAATAAAAAAGGTAATATTTTCACTGCGATAGTATGGAAACTGGCAAAACTAAATTAAGTTGATGCGATGAGTGATCGAGACATCCAAGGCGCAGACGGAAAAATCCTGTACTGCTCATTCTGTGGCAAGAGTCAGCATGAAGTCCGCAAACTGATTGCCGGACCCAGTGTTTACATTTGCGATGAGTGCGTTGAATTGTGCAACGACATCATCCGCGAAGAACTTGAAGAGAACGGTCCCGGTGATCGCGAGAACCTGCCCACACCTAAGGAAATCCACGAGTTTCTGAACGAATTCGTGATCGGCCAGGAACACGCCAAGATGGTGCTGTCGGTAGCGGTGTACAACCACTACAAGCGCCTCGAGAACAGTGGACGCGATGACGAAATTGAGTTGGCTAAAAGCAATATCCTGCTGATTGGCCCGACCGGGTCCGGCAAGACCCTGCTGGCTGAAACGCTGGCCCGCATGCTGAACGTGCCGTTCACGATCGCAGACGCCACCACGCTGACCGAAGCGGGTTACGTGGGTGAAGACGTCGAAAACATCATTCAGAAACTGCTGCAGAAATGCGATTACGACGTGGACAAAGCGCAGACGGGCATTGTCTACATCGACGAAATCGACAAGGTTTCACGCAAGGCGGAAAATCCGTCCATCACCCGTGACGTTTCCGGTGAAGGCGTACAGCAGGCCTTGCTCAAACTGATCGAAGGTACGGTTGCCTCGGTGCCGCCTCAGGGCGGACGTAAGCATCCGCAGCAGGAATTCCTGCAGGTCGACACCGGCCAGATACTGTTCATTTGCGGTGGCGCGTTCTCCGGCCTGGAAAAAGTCATCCAGGATCGCTCGTCCTCCGCCGGCATCGGTTTCTCTGCCGATGTTCAGAGCAAGGAAGCCAACCCCAACATCGGCAAGCTGCTGAAAGACGTTGAGCCCGAAGACCTGGTCAAATACGGCCTGATCCCCGAGTTCGTCGGCCGCCTGCCGGTCGTCGCCACGCTTGAAGAGTTGGACGAAGAAGCATTGGTCAAGATTTTGGTTCAGCCCAAGAACGCACTGGCCAAGCAATACAAGGCACTGTTCGAGATGGAAGGCGCCGAACTGGAAATCCGCGAAGACGCCCTCGCAGCCATCGCCCGCAAGGCCATGGCACGCAAGACCGGCGCCCGTGGCCTGCGCACCATCCTGGAAGGCGTGTTGCTCAACAGCATGTACGAGTTGCCTTCTCTGGATAACGTTTCCAAGGTCGTCGTTGATGAGTCTGTCATCGAGGGCGAGGCGGAGCCGTTTATCCTCTACGAGAATCAGAAGAAATCTGTCGGCGCCGCTGACTGACGAGCGAACAGGGACGTCTCGAGCGGCCCCGGAAGCAGGGGGCACATCTTCCCGGCCCCCGCGCGCCGAATCAATCCCCAGGCTCAGGGATGGAAGCCAACCCCAAAATAAATGGCTGCTGCCCATCAGTAGTAATCAAAAGGTATCCCGCACGGTCTTCCAAAGCAGCTACATCAACCTGGTAACCGGTCCCGACGTAGTTTCCATTTCGCTCACCGCAGTCGGTTACCGTCATGCTGACGTCGAACAAATTGAAAGAGGGGTCGGCGGGGAGTAGTTGTCCGCTGTAGGCACACCCACTGGAGTCTCCGAAGCCGCTGAACCCGCCGTTGGATCCGTCGGTGGGGAGCACGTCGACAGAGCCTCTTTCGCCGGTGACCAGGTCCTGGCTGTCGTGCATGCCGATATGCACGTCGAATGCCACACCGCGGCGGTACAGCCAGTCTGAAGCCAGGAAGTCACTTTCGATGTCAGCTGGCAAATCCGGACTGGAAAAGGTCAGGTGCATGCGATACTCCGGTGTGACTCCGCCGGTTCCCGTCATTTGCAGGGTAAAGGGGTCAAACGGGTTGAGTGAGTAGGTGGTGATGTCTGACACGGTGATCTGTGAGCCCGCCACGGACCAGGTTCCGAAGGCCGTATACTCTTCCTCTACCATGGACACAAAGCGCATATCCGGAGACAGCAGAAGCGTTATCGGGAATTCTTCATCGTCCGTGTCTGACTCAATCACGCCCTGGTAAATGCCGACGACGCGGTTTTCCGCGCACGGCAGATGATCGATAGTGGCCAGCTTGACAAACTCAGTCCTGCCTTCACCGAACGGAATGCCCTGTTCACCATGCGTGGCCCGGTAATTGAACTCTGCTAACCCGCAGTTGAAAAACTCCAGCGTAGCCTCGCCCCAGACCTGCTGGTTGATGTCATTCGGGTCGAACTCACCCCAGACCATTCCGGTTTGGTGATAGAGCGTGGCGGTAACCATTGGCCCGCTATTCACGCCGTCGGCGATCAAAAAGGTCGGCGTACCGTCGGGGTTGTAGACGTACCAGTAGAAAATCGTACGTCCGGGCGATAGCACTTCGACCGACAGCCCGTGGCCGCTCTGCAGCGGGTTGTACCAGGAACCGGACATATGCCGGCTGATTTCAACCGAGTAAGCGTCAGAGCTCAATAGAGTAAAAACAAAGAAAACAACAAGAAGCAGAAGTTTTTTCACGGCAGTCACTCCCAAGTGAAATAAATTAACCCCTCTCACCACGATACGCCCCAAAAACAAGGAAATCCACACGGTGGAATCAACGCCACCCCGGCCCTTTTGCGCTGATTCAACCGCACCCCTTCCCTTGATTTTTCCGCCCGCGCAACAATATCTCGGTTAACTGATCCGGGACGTCTGTCGCGGGTCGCAACGGCTGCTATTATTAAACCAGGCAAGAAATTGGGCCGCGCCGGGCCTGCTGAAACTTTGCCGGAGAGGAATTTTCATGGCTGAAAGTAAAACAACAACCGTCCCTTCAATGTCCGTGCAACCCACACCGGTGCTGTCGCTGCGTGACGTGGTGGTGTATCCGCACATGGTGATACCGCTGTTTGTCGGTCGTGAGCGTTCGATCCTGGCCCTGGACAAGGCGATGGATCATGATAAGCGCATCGTGCTGGTCACCCAGCGCAACGCGGAAATTGATGAGCCGGCGGATTCCGACCTGTTCGAAGTGGGCACGCTGGCTACCGTGTTGCAGTTGCTGAAACTGCCGGATGGCACCACCAAGGTGCTGGTCGAAGGCGGTGAACGTGTGCGTATCAGCGAGTTCACCGAAGAAAGTGGATTTTTCGAGGCCCGCTGGGACCTGGTGCCGGTGTCGGATGAAGGCACCGAAAAAGAACTCGAGGTCACGATGCGTTCCCTGGTTTCGTTGTTCGAGCAGTACGTGAAGCTCAACCGCAAGATCCCACCTGAATTGCTGACCACGCTGGCCGGCATCGAAGACTCCAGCCGACTGGCTGACACGGTTGCGGCGCACCTCACCATCCGCCTGGAAGAGAAGCAGGTGCTGCTGGAGATGGGCAGCCCGCGGCGGCGCATGGAACACCTGATGGCGCTGGTCGAAGGTGAAATCGACGTATTGCAGCTGGAAAAGCGTATTCGCGGCCGGGTCAAGACCCAGATGGAGAAGAGCCAGCGCGAGTACTACCTGAATGAGCAGATGAAGGCTATTCAGAATGAATTGGGTGACATGGACGATGCGCCCAATGACATGGAAGACCTGGCCAACCGCATCGAATCCAGCGGAATGAGCAAGGAGGCTATGGAAAAAGCGAACTCCGAACTGAACAAATTGAAAATGATGTCGCCGATGTCGGCCGAAGCCACGGTGGTGCGTAATTACATTGACTGGATGCTTAACGTGCCGTGGAAGAAACGCAGCCGGATCCGCAAGCAGCTGGACAAGGCTGAGGAAATTCTCGAGGCGGATCACTACGGACTCGAGAAGGTCAAGGAGCGCATCCTGGAGTACCTGGCGGTGCAACAGCGTGTGCGCAAGATGAAGGGTCCTATCCTGTGCCTGGTGGGGCCGCCGGGCGTGGGCAAGACCAGTCTGGGCCGTTCCATCGCCCGTGCGACCGGGCGCAAGTTTGTGCGCATGTCGCTGGGCGGGGTGCGTGATGAAGCCGAGATCCGTGGTCACCGCAGAACCTACATCGGCTCAATGCCGGGCAGGGTGCTGCAAAACATGGCCAAAATAGGCACACGTAACCCGCTGTTCATGCTGGATGAGCTGGACAAGATGTCGATGGATTTCCGTGGCGATCCTTCTTCGGCTTTGCTGGAGGTGCTGGATCCGGAGCAGAACAACACCTTTAACGATCATTATCTGGAGGTCGATTTCGACCTGTCCGAGACGATGTTCGTGTCTACGGCCAACTCACTGAATATTCCGCCGGCGCTGCTGGACCGGCTCGAGGTGATCCGTATTCCGGGTTACACCGAGGATGAAAAGCTGCACATCGGCGTGCGCTACCTGCTGCCCAAGCAGATGGAGCAGCATGGCCTGAAAGAGCACGAGATCGAAGTCGCCGAAAGCGCTCTGACCGATATCATCCGCTACTACACGCGTGAGTCCGGTGTGCGTAACCTGGAACGTGAGATCGCCAAGATCTGCCGCAAGGTGGTCAAGAAACTCGCTATGGACAAAGACAGTGAGAAAATCACGGTCAGCGCGAAAAACCTGGATGACTATCTCGGTGTACAGCGTTTCCGCTACGGCGTGGTGGAAGAAAACAACGAGATCGGCCAGGTTACCGGCCTGGCGTGGACGGAAGTGGGTGGTGAACTGTTGAAGATCGAAGCCACGCTGGTTCCCGGTAAGGGCAACCTGACATTGACCGGCCACCTGGGTGACGTGATGAAGGAATCCATCCAGGCGGCGATGACGGTGGTGCGCAGCCGTGCAGAGACCCTGGGGATCGAATCCGGCTTTTACCAGAAGCTCGATGCCCACGTGCATGTGCCGGAAGGCGCCACGCCCAAGGACGGCCCTTCGGCCGGTGTGGCCATGTGCACTGCGCTGGTCTCGTCGCTGAGCAGGATTCCGGTACGGGCCAATGTTGCCATGACCGGCGAAATCACGCTGCGTGGCAAGGTTCTGCCGATCGGCGGGCTAAAGGAAAAATTGCTGGCGGCACACCGCGGTGGGATCGAGACAGTGATCATCCCCGACGAGAATGAGAAAGACCTGGTGGATATCCCCGAGGCGATTCTCAGCAAGCTGGATATTCATCCGGTCGCGACCATCGATGAGGTGCTGAAACTGGCCCTGACGGAAATGCCCGAACCGCTGCCTTCTGCGATTAAGTCAAAGAAGAAATCCGGTTCCGAGGGTTCCGACGCGGTGACAACGCACTGATTCGATGAACAGACCCGGGAACCGACCCGGAAACTCAGGGCCCGCCGGCTTCCAGGCGGGCCTTCCTCACGGCAATGCACTCGGGAATATCGTAGTAAAGGGCAGGGCGCATGGTGGCCCGGTCCAGTCGCATGGCATCTCCCCAGTCGGCGTAGTAGTGCCGGCAAAACTCGGGCTGTTTTTTACCGGCCTTGATGCACAGATTGATTAACATTTCGCGTTCAGGTCCCAGGATTTTCTGCCGCGCTTCTTCGCACAACCGCTCCAGTTGCTCCAGCGACATTTTTTTCATCGCTTGCTGATGCCGGGACGGGCACTTGGGGTCCCCCCCTGCCAGGGCCTTTACCCACTCTTTGTCGTCCACCCCCAGCGACATGTCCAGCCGGGACTGGATCAGCTGCCGGTGGGTGTCCAGAAGATCAGTGGCCGACCTGTCGGTGTAGACGTAAGTTATGACCTCGTAATTCCAGCACCTGAAATTATGCGACAAGGGCGATTCAAAGCGGATGGGGGTCCGGATTTTTGGCGCCAGCCGGGATACGGTGTGGGTGCGGGCCGGGTTGGCCGGGTCCGGAAAGTAGGTTTCCAGGTAGGCTCCGTCGGGCAGCTTATCCCTTGCCTTCAGGGATAACGAGAATCGTGCGCTGTTCGAAGCCAGGTCCATCAGGATGCCGGTGCCGGTTGTGTCAAGGTAGAGCGAGGTCGCATTAAGGGGCAATGGGCCGAGCTGGCCGGCGGGCAACGATTTAAAATCTGCAGGGCCTGAAACGCCCCCGCCACTCGATACCGTCGCGCGGGTCGACGCCTGCGCCCGTTGCATGGCTTCTTCAGACTGGTGCGCTGAAGGGGGCGGCGCAATTTTGACTTCCCGGGCTTCGACTTGCTCCGGGCAGCGTTCTGCGTAGTGGGTGACCCCACTTTCGTCTACCCATTTACAGATCCCGGCAAAAAGGGGGCCGGCCAGTATCGCGCAAATCGCTACCGGCGCTAGCACAAAAACAGCCCTTGCTGGCCTGGCTATTAACATGAAATCACCCTCAAAAATGAAGGAAGGCGTTAAGATAATTTGTAGTTACAGGGACAGGATGTCAATGATCCAGGACATTTCCGGGCGCGAAACGTAGCCGTGCGGGCAACCCTTTCAAATCAAAAAATATGGCTTTTCCACTACTATGAATCACTTGGCGCGCTGAGTTGATAAAACATCTGTGAAATCGTGTGAAAACGTGTTGCGCCGTGGGCATAGAGCGATTAGTATTCACGGACAGCTGGCAGGCCTTGACTTACAAGGCTTTCCGGAAGTTTAGGCAACTTCCAAAGCATACATAATAAGCCGATAGGGTCTGAATGTCGGGGGGCTGCACATGCTGATTGAACACACATCGCATTAATCATCTAATTTGGAGTGCTTAAATGAATAAATCTGATCTTGTTGACGCTATTGCTGATTCCGCTGGACTGTCAAAAGCCGACGCTGGCCGTGCGCTGGACGCCCTCGTAAACACCGTTACCGGAGCCCTGAAGAAAGGCCAGGCGGTATCTTTGGTGGGTTTTGGCACGTTCTCAGTTCGTGACCGCGCAGCCCGTACCGGCCGCAATCCCCGTACCGGTGAGACCATCCAGATCAAGGCGTCAAAAAATCCCGCATTCAAGGCTGGCAAAGCTCTGAAAGACGCTGTAAACTAGCGCGCCTTCTGAAGGGTGCTTAGCTCAGTTGGGAGAGCATCGCCCTTACAAGGCGAGGGTCGGCGGTTCGAGCCCGTCAGCACCCACCAGAAATTGCGGAGTGGTAGTTCAGTTGGTTAGAATACCGGCCTGTCACGCCGGGGGTCGCGGGTTCGAGTCCCGTCCACTCCGCCACTTTTTCGGAAAAGGGCGCCCCGGGGCGCCTTTTTTTGTTAGCTACATAAACAGTGAGTCATCATGGTTCTTCAGTCTATTCGCGACAGGTTAACCGGCATAATCGCCATCTTCATCTTTGCCATCCTGATTATTCCGTTCGCTTTCGTTGGCGTTAGTTCCTACTTTACCTCTGATGCGGTCAATGCCGTGGCAGTTGTTAACGACCAGGAAATCACCATCAGTGAGTACAGCTCTGCTTTCCAGAACTACCGTCGGCGCATGCAGGCACAGTTGGGGCAGGCATTCGATCCTGAGTTGTTTGACCAGGCCATCATCAGGCGCCAATACCTGGAGCAGATGATTGACGAAGAATTGCTGGCACAGGTTTCTTTGGAAGCCGGACTGGCGGTGGATGACCAGAGCCTTGCCCTGGCGATCCGGGAAATCGAAGGATTCCAGGTCGACGGTGAATTCAATGTCGAAGTCTACCAGGCGCGCCTGGCTTCGCAGGGCATGACGCCGCAGCAGTTCGAAGCAGAAATGCGCGCCTCAATTGTCTTCAGCCAATTCCCGACCTCGATTGCTACCAGTGCCATCGCGACCCAATGGGAGCTGCGGGATTATGCAGCCCTGGTGGATCAGAAGCGTGCCTTCAAGGCCGTGATCGTACCGGCAGAGCCGCTGGTTGAAGACGCCGTTGTCGAAGAGGTCGTCGAGACACCGGACGGTACAGAGGAGATCGTTGCGGCTGAAGACATTGTGGAGCCGGCTGCTATAGAAGATGAGGCCGTTCTCGCATGGTATGAAGAGAACAAGGGCGATTACCTGTCACGTGAAATGATCGAAATCGAATACCTGGAGCTCGATGTCGCCACTATGGGCGGATCCGTTGAGCCCGAAGAAGAGGTGCTGAAAGGCCGTTTCGAAGAACAGAAGGTCCGCTTTATTACACCCGAAGCGCGGCTGGCTTCGCACATTCTTCTGGAAGTGGATTCCGCCGCGGCTGAAGTCGAAATTGAAACGGCGCGTGAGCAAGCTCAAGAGCTGGCTGAGCGCGCCCGTGCCGGTGAAGATTTCGCCGCACTGGCCATCGAATTTTCTCAGGATGTTGGCTCTTCCGCTGACGGTGGTGACCTGGGTTGGGTAGAGCCCGGATTCATGGTCCAGGCGTTCGAGGACGGACTGTACAATCTGCCGGCTGAAGGCGCGATCTCAGATCCAATCCAAACCGGTTTTGGTTGGCATGTTATCTCCTTGCGCGAAATTCGCCCGAGCGAGGGCATGACCTACACCGAGGCGCGCGACATCCTGGTTACCGAGTACCGTGTCGAAGCCGATGAGCGCCGTTACCTTGAGCAGGCGGACCGGCTGGTCGATATCATTTATGAAGATCCTACGACTCTGGATGCAGCGGCCGAGGAGCTGGGTCTGGAAGTCAGGACGGCAGGACCTTTCGGGCGCCAGGGTGACGATGGCATTGGCGTCAGTGGCAACATGGAAGTCGTCAATACCGCCTTTTCTGATCTCGTATTGGGACAGGGCCTGGTCAGTGACCCGGTCAACCTGGGCGACAACCACATCGTTCTGATCCGGATGAAAGAACACTTGCCGGAGGTTCAGTTGCCTCTGGAAGACGTACGCGAACAGGTGGTTGAGAGCATCCGCAGCCAGCGCGCTATGGAAGCCGCTTCTGTAATAGCCGAAAAATTGCTGGCCAGCCTGAATGGTGGCGCCGATATCGTCAGTCTTGCAGAGTCTTTCGGCCTGGAACTGGTCGAGAATGAAGCTGCCACACGCAACGGGCCGGAGATGGAAGCACGCCTGCGCCGGGAAGTGTTCCTACTGCCCAGACCGTCCGAAGACGGCCCCGTGCGTTCCGCGGTTGAGCTGAGTGACGGATTTGCAGTGATCCAGCTGGACAGCGTCACCGACGGCGAGTATTCAGAGGAAGATGCGCTGCGCTCGCAGCGATACACCCGCCGCCTGTCCAACGGTACCGCCAGCAGCGAAGCGCTGGGTTTTGTGCGCATGCTGCGGGAACAGTCGGTGATCGAGATTTACGAAGACAAGCTCTGACAAGTCCGGTATAAAAATCTCTAAAAATTTGGGACCCTGTGGAAGCCGGGTCCCATTTTTTTTACAGCCCCGTCATGCCCAGGATGTTGTAGCCGGAATCCACGAAAGTGATTTCGCCGGTCACGCCGGAAGCCAGGTCTGAACACAGGAAGGCAGCCACGTTACCCACTTCCCTTGGAGTGATTGTGCGTCGCATTGGCGCCGTTTCTTCCACGTGGTGCAGCATCTTGCGGAAATCAGCAATTCCCGCAGCGGCCAGCGTCTTGATCGGTCCCGCCGAGATGGCGTTGACGCGGATACCGCGTGGACCGAGGTTGGCGGCCAGGTAGCGCGTGTTGGCTTCCAGGCTGGCCTTGGCCAGGCCCATCACGTTATAACCCGTCAGCACCCGTTCTGAGCCCATGTAGGTCAATGTCAGCATGGCACCGTCACGGCCTTCCATCATCGGCAAGGCACCCTTGGCCAGCGCTGCAAAACTGTAAGAGCTGATGTCGTGCGCAATCTGGAACCCTTCACGGGTCACGGCATCGACAAAATCACCATTCAGTTCCTCGCGCGGCGCGAAACCCACCGAGTGAACCAGGATGTCAAAACCGTCCCAGTGCTTGCCCAGTTCGGTGAAGACGTTTTCAATCTCGTCGTCGGAAGCAACATCGCAGGGAATGACGATATCCGAACCGGTCTCTGTTGCGATCTTTTCGACCCGGCTTTTGAGTTTTTCAGTCTGGTAGGTATAAGCCAGTTCGGCACCCTGTTCGTGCATGGCCTCGGCAATGCCCCAGGCGATCGAGCGGGGACTGGCGACACCGACGATTAATGCGCGTTTTCCTTTGAGAAATCCCATCATGTGTTCCTGTTCCAAGTGATCGGGGAAGATTACTCGAAAACGCTGGAAAGGTCATCTTCGGGGCAGTGCCGGTGTTTCTGTTGGGGTGAGTGTATAAGTGCTCTGGGTTCGCTGGCTCAATGGTCCCTGCGGGACTTCCCTCGTGGAGTGAAAGCCCTTTCGGGTCGGTCATACGGGCCATCCCTGGCCCGGATGACCTTAATCGGGCATCCCGCCCGATTTCCCCTGGGCTTTCACATCACTCGGCATTTCGATGCTCACCCACAGCCTTATACACTCACCCCAACAGAAACACGTCGTGCACTGCACGGGGGTGATCTTCCCAGCGGTGGGCGGGGGGATGGGGGTGGCCTTTTCACGCATTAGTCGCTGATGAGGGGTTCCGCCCGGGCGATTTTCAGGGATGAAAATCGAGGGTTGCAAGGGCAGGAAGCCCATTCAACCTGTTCCTGATAAGGCGGGTTCCAGAACGAGGGAAGCCCGCAGGGCCGACTAAGGAAGCGTGAAAAGGCTTACCCCCATCTACCTCCCCTATGCTCGGCAACCAGTGAATCATCCCCGTCAGGGAACCGGATCGTGGCCGCCTTCGCAGAAGGGGTGGCAGCGTCCTATTCGTTTGAGGGCCAGCCAGCTTCCGCGCAGGGCGCCGTGCCGGGTGATGGCTTCAGAGGCGTATTGGGAGCAGCTGGGTGTGAAGCGGCAGTGGTTGCCGAGAAAGGGGCTGAGCAGCAGTTGGTAGGTGCGAATCAGGAGTTGTAACAGCTTTGACATTCGATCTTTTTGCCCTTAAAACTTGCCGTCCGCCTCAAGTTCAGCTATAACACGTCAATTTCTTTTTCGGGAAAATTAGTGGTTTTCAACAAATATCATAAAAAACAGAAAGTTAGAAAACCACCCGAAAATCGCACCAGCAAGGAGTAGCTTAGCACGATGACATCAGACCGCGTTGCACTGAAAAAGGGCTACAAGCCAAAAAAATCTGAAAAATACATGGGCCCCAAACAACAGGAGTATTTCCGCCAAAAACTGCAGGGCTGGCGGGCCGAGCTCATTGAGGAATCCCGTGAAACGATCAACCACCTGCAACACGAAGTGCGTGACGTCGGTGACGAAGCCGAGCGGGCCACGCGTGAAACCGAGAACAGCCTTGAGTTGAGGACCCGCGACCGTTACCGCAAGTTGATTCGCAAAATCGACAAAGCGCTTATTCGTCTTGATGAGGGCGAGTACGGTTACTGTGAAGAAACCGGCGAAGAAATCGGCCTGGACCGGCTTGAAGCGCGTCCAATTGCGACTTTGTGCCTTGACGCACAGGAACGCTGGGAGCTCCGGCAGCGGCAACAGGGAGACGGCCGCTAAGTCTTATTTCTCAAGGCCTGCAAGAAACAAGAATAACGTCTTTTAACAGGAGCCCGGGTCAATATTTGTTGGTTTGGGTTGCTGCCGGGGCGGTTTATTTTTGAGTTTGATTAATACTTTCTTAACAATCGGCTTGTAATCTCGTATCATGTGGGAAGAACTTCAGCATCTGCCTGTTCTCATTGGGCAGCTCTTTAAACGTTGATGCTTTGTAGGAGGAGCGTTACGTGAAAACAAGAAAATTAATACTCGCTACGACGGCTGCATGCCTGGCTTTCGGTTCCACTGGTGTAGTTGCCGATGGTGAAAACCCCTGGCACATAAGCGGCCAGTTCGGCACCATGAATCTTGACAGCAGCCGCGACACGCGCACCAACGATGTTTTGTGGGGTGTAGGCTTCGGTCGCTTCTTCGGCAACAACTTCAGCCTGGACGTGGAATATGACCAGTTCCAGGGCACCTACAGGGGTGTTCAGGCAACTGCTGCCAATGACAAGTGGAAATTGAACAACTGGGGTGCCATGGGGCGCGTCTACATGGGACAGTCGAAAGTGCGTCCGTACCTGGCCCTGGGGCTGGGTGCGCTCAAGCACCGCAATCCGATGGATGACGGCACCAACCTTTCTGTGAGCCTGGGTGGCGGCCTGGTAGGTCAGTTCAGCGAGCACTTTAGTGGTCGCATTCAGGCCATTTACCGCGTTGATAATGATGGCGATAGCAAGCCGACGTACGGTCACTATGAGGATTGGCTTTTCACGGTCGGTCTGAGCTTTGATTTCGGTGGCAAGAAGGCTGCTCCACCACCGCCTCCACCACCGCCTCCTCCACCACCGCCTCCACCACCGCCAAATCCGGACCTGGATGGCGATGGCGTGCTGAACCAGCATGACAAGTGCCCGAATACGCGTCCGGGTGCCGTGGTTGATCTGGATGGCTGCGAAGTAGAAGCAGTGATCGAGCTTGGAGGTGTCCACTTTAACTTCAATCAGGCCACTTTGCGGCCCGAAGCCATGGCTATTCTGAACGAAGCTGCGGGCTTGCTGAACAAGCATGAGCGCGTGGTCGTTGAGGTCGCCGGTAACACCGACAGCAGGGGCTCTGAGAAGTACAACCAGGGCCTGTCTGAGCGGCGCGCTAACGCGGTCAGAGATTACCTGATCAGCAAAGGCGTGAAAGCCAGCCGTCTGTCCGCCAGGGGTTATGGCGAGTCACGGCCGGTCGCCAGCAATGATACGGAAGCAGGTCGTGCAGAGAATCGCCGCGTTGAGCTGATTGTGCTCGACAGATAAGGCGATCATCTCCTGGGAAAAGCCCCGCTTCGGTGGGGCTTTTTTTTTGGGTTTTAAAAAAAGGTGAGTGCCGGGAGACAGGTGGGGTGTAGGCGCGTGGTTTGGATAGCGGGCTTTGCGTCCCCTGCGGGGATTCCCTCGTGTAAGAAGCAATCTTTACGCGGCCGGTTACACAGGACATCCGGTCCTGGATGACCTCAAATGGGCTTCCTGCCCATTTGTCCCCTAATTGCTTTTCCCTCGGCATTTCGACGCTCCCCAAACCACGCGCCACACCCACCTGTCTCCCACGGTCGGGCTGTTTGGGGAGCGTTGAAGCGCGAGTGGACTGACGCCGGGAGGATCGGGCGGGATGCCGATGGCATCCGGGCAGGGAGCCCGTATGACCGGCCCCGAAGGCTGTTAGTCTGCGAGTGAGCCGGGTACCCGTGGCGCGAATTCGCGACCCAAACAGCCCGACCCAGCCCGCTTAGCCAGGCACTAACGTCAGTCTGAGCTCACCAGCCCCAAAGCGTGGTTCTTGATCGCACTCAGCATGGCGTGAAGGCCATTGGCCCGGGTAGGCGACAGGTGATCGCTCAGCCCGATCTCCCGGATGAAGTAAGGTTCTGTCTCCAGGATCTGCCGGGCGCTGCAGCCCGAGTAGACACTGCTGATCAGTGCGATCAGGCCGGAGACGATGGCGGCGTCGCTGTTGGCGCGGATGGTTACCTGGTCAGCGTCGCCCTCCAGGTACAGCCAGACCTGCGACTGGCAGCCGCTGAGCAGTTTGTCGTCGGTTTTCTCATCATCAGCAAGAGGCGGTAGTTTGCGCCCGAGGTCTATCAGGTACTGGTAGCGGTCGAGCCATTCCGGAAACAGGCTGAATGAATCGATGATTTCATCCTGGACGGCGACCGGGTCGTGTGCGGGTACGCTGTTCATGGTGGCCTCAGGTGTCCTTGCGGCGCCAGCGGGTTACGCCGCCGGCGTCTTCGAGCACCACACCCATTGCGGTGAGCTGGTCGCGGATGGTGTCTGCGGCGGCAAAGTCCCGGTCGGCGCGGGCCTGTATGCGTTTTTCGATCAGTGCCTCGATCTCTGCGCTTGCAGAATCTTCGGTGCCGGCTCCGAACCATTCGTCCGGCGGCGTTTGCAGCAGGCCGATGAAGGCGGCGTCTGCCAGCAGTTCGCCGGCGACTTTTTGCGCATCGGCGGGGTTGTCCGCCCGCGCGAGTTCCTTGGCGACGCGGTTGAACTCGGCCAGCGCGACCGGGGTATTGAGGTCGTCGCTCAGTGCTTCCAGCAGGGCGTCGCCCGGGCGGTCATCCGCTTCGAATGGTCCGTATGCCTGGTCTGCGGTGCGCAGTACGCCGTAGAGTCGATCCAGAGTGCGGCGGGCGCTATCGAGTTCCTGGTCCGACCAGTCCAGGGGCTGGCGGTAGTGGGCGCTCAACAGCAGGTAGCGCAACACTTCGCCGGGGTGGTTTTTCAGCAACTCGTGAACCACCAGCGTGTTGCCGAGTGACTTGGACATCTTGCGTTTTTCAACGGTGACGAAGCCATTGTGCATCCAGTACCGGGCAAACGGGCTGCCGCCGTGCGAGCAGCAGCTCTGGGCGATTTCGTTTTCGTGGTGCGGGAACACCAGGTCCTGTCCGCCGCCGTGGATATCGATGGTTTCTCCAAGGTGGGTTTCCGCCATGACCGAGCACTCGAGGTGCCAGCCGGGCCGGCCCCAGCCCCACGGGCTGTCCCAGCCGGGCTGCGGCTTACAGACGGTTTCCACAGCACGAAATCACCCGGATGCTTCTTGAACGCGGCAACTTCTACCCGTGAACCCGCCTCCATATCGCGCATATCGCGACCGGACAGGACGCCGTACTCTTTAAACGACTCGATATCGAACAGCACGTGACCTTCTGTTGCATAAGCATGACCGGCTTCGATCAGGCGCTGGATCATGTCGATCATCTGCTTGATATGGTCGGTGGCGCGAGGTTCGATGGTGGGCAGGTCCACGCCCAAGCGCGGCCATGTCCTGGTGATAGGCATCGGCGTATTTTGAAGAAATTTCGGAGATGGGCACACCCAGTTCCGCGGCGGTCTCGTTGATCTTGTCGTCGACATCGGTGATGTTGCGGGCATACACGACTTGCGGGTAGTGTAGCTTGAGCAAACGGAACAACAGGTCAAAAATAACGGCCGGCCTGGCGTTGCCGATGTGGGCGTAGTTATAGACGGTTGGGCCGCAGACGTACATCGTGACCCGGTTGGGATCAAGCGGTTCGAATACCTGTTTGTCGCGACTGAGGGTGTTGTATAAACGAATGGTCACTGGACTTACTCGCTGAAATAATAGGCTTGACGGTTTAGACTTCGCCAAAGCGGATCATTTTAACAATTTTATGGGAATGGGCAGCATTTAATTAAGGGCTGCACGTTCGGGGAAGGTTTTTAATGGAACAGACTAGTTACCGGGCTTTTTTCGCAGATCACGTAACCGAGATCCAGACCCGTTGGGAACTCGCCATGGAAGCAGAGAGCTTCATGGCGGCGCTGGTGCATTCGGGTACCCCCATGTACAGCTTTCTCGACGACTACCAGTACGCATTCCGTGCCAACCCGCATTTTCTCGCATGGGCTCCGCTGACCCAGCACCCGGACAGCGCGTTGTTGATTGTGCCGGGCAAGAAACCCGTGCTGTTCTACTACCAGCCTGATGATTACTGGCACTTGCCGCCGTCTGATCCTGAGTCTTACTGGGCGGATCATATCGACACCGAAGTGGTTCGCGACCCCGGTGCCTGGCTGGAATGCCTCAAGGCACATTTGCCGGACGCCGACATCGAGTTGGGTGACGTGGCCGCCATTGGTGATTCGCCTTCGTTGTCTGAAGTATTCAAATCCGAGTGGATTAACCCACCGAAATTGGTGGAGCGCCTGCACATCGCGCGTACGCGCAAGACCCCTTATGAAATTGCCTGCACTGAAGCATCGGCCCGGCTGGCGGCGCGCGCCCACGTGGAAGCGGAACGCGCGTTCCGTGAAGGCAAGTCCGAATTCGACATCAACCTGCGCTACCTGGCGGCCTGCGGTCATAACGACGCCCGCCTGCCGTACGGCAACATCGTCGCGCTGAATTCACACGGTTCCGTGTTGCACTACCAGGCCCAGGAACATACGGCGCCTGCCGAAGTGCGTTCCTTCCTGATCGACGCCGGCTGTACGGTCAACGCTTATGCTTCCGACATCACCCGGACTTACGCAAAGGAGGCGGGAGAGTTCGCTGACCTCGTGGCCGCGATGGATACCGTGCAGCAGGGTCTGTGCGCCAAGGTCCGTGCACGGCTGGATTACAAGGATCTGCACCTCACCGCGCACCACGATATAGCCGAGCTGCTGGAGTCATTCGGTATCATCAACATCAGCGCCATTGAGGCGGTCAATACCGGCCTCAGCAGCGTGTTCTATCCACACGGCCTTGGCCATTTCCTCGGCCTGCAGACGCACGACGTCGCCGGGCTGATCGACAACGACGGCGCCGAGATTCCACGGCCCGACGGCCACCCCTTCCTGCGCCTGACACGGGTGCTGGAAGCTGGCAACGTACTGACCATCGAACCGGGCCTGTATTTCATCGAGCCCCTGCTGCGGGGCTGGCGCGAGAAAGAGGATGCTTCGGTGATCAACTGGGAGGCTGTTGAGCGGTTGGCGCCATACGGGGGTATCCGGATCGAGGACAATATCGTGGTAACGGAAGACGGCGGTGATAATCTGACACGCAGGGCATTCGGGGAACTCTAGGTTTCCTGGCAGCTCTCGCCGACGGTACAACTGCGGGGGGATTGGGCATATGTCGGCATCGCCGGCTCAATGGTCCCTGCGGGACTCCCCTCACATGACGAAAGTCCTGACGGGCCGGCTATACAGCACTCGCTGCGGCTTCGCCTGCGCTCCCTGTGCTGGATAGCCTTGATCGGGCATCCCGCCCGATCTTCCCTGTACTGTCGCCCTGATCGGCATTTCGAGGCGATTCCAACATACGCCCAATCCCCCCGCAGCCGCACCGTCGGCGGCGTGGCAGGAAATCTGTCGTTTGGTGTTCAGTTACGCAGGAAAAGAAATTCGGTCTCCGCCATCCCCAAGACGTCACACAGCTTCGGACGAGGTGGCTGCGGCGAGTGGGCGGGTGTTGGTTGTGACTCGAGATGCTGAGTGAGGCGGAAATCCAGGGAGGATCGGGCGGGATTCCCGATCCAGGTCATCCGGGCCAGGGATGGCCCGTATGGCCGGCCCGTCAGGATTTCAGTCTTGCGAAGGAAGTCCCGCAGGGACCATCGAGCCGGAGCAACCGATACCTGCCCACTCAGAGCGGCTACCTCGTCCGAAGCCCCTCAGTCCTCCAGGAGGCCGAGCTTTTTCAGATCCCCGATTTCGGTTTGTCCCGCCGGCCCATGGCTCCAGATCGTACTGTTGGCTGCGAAATTCAGCCGCTTCTCCTCGCTGGCCAGGGCCTTGACCGCCTCAACCAGGCCGGAATCGGACATCGACTGGATCACGATGTGGTCGAGTCTTGTGGCGTAGGGTTCACCGATGATCTTGCGCATGGCCTTGTTGGCCGCGCTCAGGTCGTTGGGGAACAGGTACTTGCCGGTTTGCAGTCGGTAGTGGTCGGAAACAGCCTGCAGGGACGTCAACGAACAGTAAGCGTCGTCGAGCAGGCCGATGATGCCGAGTTCGTCGGGGATGATGTCGTCACCTTCGATCCAGTAGGACTCGGCCATCTTGAGGATCTGGTTCATCTGCGGCTCCAGCCCCACGGTGGCGGCGGCTGTCGCGGCGATCTTCATCATGTAGGGAACCTGCTCAATGTAGCCGCCGATAAAGGTTGCACCCTGTTGCAGCTCCTCATCCCGGGCATTCACGCCTTCTCGCTCCGCTACGACCGCAAGCAGTTCATGCAGCTCCGCGTCCGTACCGGCGTCGGCACAGAGATCTGCGATCATGGATTCAATGGCCGTTGTGTCCACAGGTTTATTGGCTGATGATGAGGCGCCTATAGTATCAACAATCAGGTCATATGCTAGTATTCGCGCCTCGCTTTTCTCTTTCGCTGCGGAGAATTAACTTGCTGTTGCTGTCCCTGGTCACGCTGTTTGCCGGCCCCCTGATTTTTCAGTGGGTGAGCGGCACGCACCCGCTGGCCCGAACCCTCGACCGGGTGATCGTGGTGGTGCTGGTGGTGCTGGTGGTGACACTGCTGATCCCGGACATCATCGAGCCGCTGGGCTTGCTGGCCCCGGTTTTCATTCTGCTGGGTTACCTATTGCCGGGATTGCTGGAGCACGCCATCAAGCGGGCGGCGGAAACGCTGCACCTGCTTAGCCTGTATGTCGCCCTGGTTGGTTTGTTGCTGCATGCCTTGCTCGACGGGGCTGGCCTGGCGGGCAGTGCAATCCAGGGCAGTGGCGGCCTCGGGATTGCCATTATCATTCACCGTTTCGGCCTGGGTCTGATGCTGTGGCTGATCATGCAGCCGGTGTTCGGCAACCGCGTCGCCTGGGCTACACTGTTTCGCCATGGCGGCTGCGACCATCATTGGTTTTGAGTTTTCAGAATTGTTTCTTCCATTTGCCGGCGATACGGTGATTGCTGCGGTACAGGGCGTCATCATTGGCACCATTGTCCACAGTCTGGTTCACCGTGAACATGTCCACAACACATAAACACGATCACGATCACGAGCACTAGTATGAGCACACTTGATTCAATCAAAGACCTGCAGCAGCGCATGGCTGCTTCGATCATCGGCCAGGAAGACGTGGTCAAGAACCTGTTGATCGGCCTGCTGGCCAACGGCAACGTGCTGATGGAAGGCCTGCCGGGACTGGCCAAGACGCGGGCGGTGAAGGCGTTGGCGAAGAACATGGACGCGGATTTTTCCCGTATCCAGTTCACGCCGGACCTGTTGCCTTCGGACATCACCGGCAGCGAGGTGCTGTACACGGAATCGGGTAATCCGAGCTTTCGCTTCGAGGCCGGGCCGATCTTCGCCAATATCGTGCTGGCGGACGAAATCAACCGCGCGCCGGCCAAGGTGCAGGCTGCGCTGCTGGAAGCGATGGAAGAGCGCCAGGTGACGGTCTCCGGCACGACCCACAAGATGCCCGATCTGTTCATGGTGATGGCCACGCAGAACCCGATCGAGCAGGAGGGTACCTATCCGTTGCCGGAAGCGCAGATGGATCGATTCCTGATGCACGTCTATATCGATTATCCGGACGAGGACTGCGAGGCTCTGATCATCCGCCTGGTGCGGGGCGAGGAGGGCGGGTCAGGGGCCGCTGCCGCAGCGGAGCCGATCTCGCAGGATGTGGTCTTTGCCGCCCGTGACGAAATCCACGCAGTGATCGTAAGTCCCGTGATTGAAAAATACATGGTCGACCTGGTGTTTGCCACCCGCTACCCGGACCGCTACAGCGAACAACTGGCCAGCTGGATCCATGTCGGCGTCAGTCCGCGCGGTGGTATTGCGCTGGATAAATGCGCACGGGCGCACGCCTGGCTGGACGGCCGCGATACGGTACTACCCGATGATGTGCGCGCTGTTTGCCACTGTATTTTCAGGCACCGCCTGAAGCTGAGTTACGACGCCAGTGCGGATGGCGTTTCAGCCAACGATGTGATCGACGAGATTCTGAAACTGGTCGCTGTCGCCTGAGGCGGGTTCGGTGACGCAATACACGCCCATGCGAAAAAGACCGGCAGCTCGGCCGGGCAGGCGGCCGGGCAGGCGGGCGTTTATGCGCAGCTGGATGACCTGATGCGCCTGCGCTTCAAGGCGTCGGGTTTCAGCTTCCTGCCGCGCCAACCGATCCACAGCATACTCAGCGGCCGGCACGCCTCCCGCCTGCGCGGACGCGGTCTGAACTTCGAAGAACTGCGCAACTACCTGCCGGGTGATGACACCCGCAACATCGACTGGAAGGTAACCGCGCGCACCCGCGAGCCTTATGTTCGCGTGTATACAGAGGAAAAAGACCGCACGGTCTGGCTGCTGGTCGATCAGCGCATTTCGATGTTTTTCGGTTCCCGCTGGAAGATGAAATCCGTGGTGGCAGCAGAGGCCGCAGCCGTGGCAGCCTGGCGGGTTTTGTCACAGGGCGACCGCGTGGGTGCGATCGTCTTCGATGACGCTGATCTACAGATCATCCCGCCGCACCGCAGTGAAGAGCGGGTCGCGCAAATTCTCAAAAAAATCGTTGAGAAAAATCACGCATTGAATGCAAAGACAGACGTAAAGCCGGGTCCGGAGATGTTGAACCGGGCTCTGAAGCGGGTCGCCGCACTGGCCCGGCACGATTGCCTGGTATGCCTGGTAGGCGATGGTACGGGGATCGATGAAGACACACGCAAGTATGTCACCCGGCTGACCGAACACAACGACGTGTTGTCGGTGTTTATATACGACCCGCTGGAGCAATCCCTGCCCGCCGCGGGGCGCCTGGTGTTTTCCGATGGTTTCTCACAGTTGGAATTCAATACGTCTGAGAAGGCATTGAGCGCCGCTTTCAGCAGTGACTTCGAGCAACGCGTTGCGAGGATGAAGGCGACTTCGCGACGAAATGCGATCCCGCTGCTTCCGGTGCATACCGCGGCGCCGGTACTTGAGCAGGTGCGGGAAGACCTGGGGCATCATTGATTGAGGATATGTACCAATGAATGATGCCGGCAGCCTGCAAAATCTCAACGACATCGTGTTGCCATCGCCGGTTGCATGGTGGCCGCCGGCACCGGGATGGTACTTATTGTTCGCGTTAGTTCTTGTTGTCCTGCTTGTGGCGGGCGTTCTGCAGTGGCGGCGCTGGCGCAACAACCGTTACCGGCGTGAAGCGCTGGCTGAGCTGTCCGCTATCCGGGCAAGCGCATCGGCGGGACAATTGCATAGACTGCCGGAATTGCTCAAGAGGACGGCACTTTCTGTGTGGCCGCGCTCGGAAGTAGCGGCCCTGACCGGGCCGGACTGGCACCGTTTCCTGGATCGGACAGCGGGCCTGGACCGGTTCTGTACCGGCGCGGGAGAGACACTGGACCGGCTGGCCTACTCTGCTTCCGGTAGAGATGCGGATAAACTGGATGCCCGGAATTCCAGCCAGTTACTCGATGCGTCTGAATTGTGGTTGAAAAAGCACAAACGCCAGGCGCAGGGCGGATAGGCGATGCTTCATTTCAGCTACCCATGGATGTTCTTATTACTGCCGTTGCCGCTTTTGGTCCGCTACCTGGTCCCGGCCTACCGTGAACCGCGCACAGCAGTCAGAGTCCCGTTCCTGAATCTTTTGAGCCGCTTGACCGGTCAGCATCATTGCCAGGGCACGGCGCTGGTCCAGCGTAGCCGGTTGCAGAAAGCCCAGGTAGTGCTGGCATGGTTGGCGCTGGTCGTGGCGCTGGCGCGTCCGGTGTGGATGGACGATCCGATCGTGCGTGAATTACCGATGCGCGATCTGCTGGTGGCGCTGGATCTGTCCGGTTCCATGGAGACCACGGACTTCACCGACGAATCCGGGACGGTCAGCGACCGCCTGACAGCGGCCCTGCAGGTACTGGATGAATTTCTGTCCCGGCGCGAGGGCGACCGGGTGGGCTTGATATTTTTCGGCTCGGCCGCGTTCGTACAGGCCCCGTTCACGGAGGACCTGGCGGTAGTGCGGGAATTGCTGGGAGAGGCGCAGGTGCGCATGCTCGGTCCGCGTACCATGCTGGGTGACGCCATCGGCGTGGCCATCCAGCTGTTCGAGCGCAGCGAGGTCGAAGAGCGTGTTCTGATCGTGCTGACGGACGGCAATGACACGGGCAGCATGGTGCCGCCGTTGCGTGCCGCGGAGATTGCCGCAGACAACGGTGTCACCATTCATACGGTCGCTATGGGCGATCCGCAGGCTGCCGGGGAGCAGGCGCTGGATGAAGCGACTCTGGAGGGTATCGCCCAAACCACCGGGGGTCAGTATTTTCATGCGCAGGACCGGGTGGAACTGGAGGGGATCTACCAGACACTGGACCAACTGAATCCCAAGAAGGTAGAAAACCTGAGCTACCGGCCCGAGCATGAACTCTATTTCTGGCCCCTGGGCTTTGCGCTGGTGCTTAGCCTGCTGTTTTTCGGGCTGACCGAACTGCTGGCGCTGGTTCGTGCACACCGTGAACGAACCATTGCCGGGGAGGATATGGCGTAATGTCGCTGGAAATGTTCCATTTTCTGCGTCCGGCCTGGCTTTGGTTGCTATTGCCCGCTGCTCTGGTCGTGACGTCCATACTGCGGCGCCAGGACCCGTTGCGCAGCTGGAAGGCCGTAATCGCCCCCGGTTTGCTGGAGCACCTCGCGATCAGCCAACAGGGTCGCCGCAGCCGTTTCCGCCCGGTCTTTTTGGTCGCCGCCCTGTGGTTGATCGGGATCGTTTCGGTGGCCGGCCCCAGCTGGAAAAAGGAGCCAACGCCGTTCACCGAGGACCGGGCGGCCCTGTTTATCGTACTGAAAGTCACACCGGACATGCTGGCTGAGGACATCCAGCCCAGCCGGCTGCAGTCGCGCGCAGCAGAAGATATCTGACCTGCTGGCGTTGCGTCCGGGGACCAGGACCGGCCTGATCGCTTATGCAGGCAGCGCCCACCTGGTGATGCCGCTGACCGCCGACCCCGGCATCATCGATTTCTTTGCCTCCGAACTAAAGCCCGACGTGATGCCGGTATCGGGCGATGAGCCGCTACAGGCCGTTTCACTGGCAAGACAGCGCCTGCTTGAGTCCGGGCTGCCCGGTTCAGTAGTTCTGATCGCCGACGCGCTGGATGCCACATATGCGAGTGGCCTGGCAGAGGGCCAGGTGATCCCTGGCGCCGATATTCATGTCCTTGCCATGGCCGCCGGGCCGGAAGTGGTCCCGCCGCCAGGTAGTCCTCCGGCTCCCGCGCTGGATGTAGACAGCATGCGCCGCGCTGCGAAAGCGGGTGATGGGACCCTGGTGCTGGCGACACCGGATGACGCCGATGTACAGAAACTGAGCAGGAGCATCGAGAGCAGCATTGCCGCGGCGCCGGCGCAGGAAGGCGAGCGCTGGAAGGACGAGGGATGGTGGGGGGTGCTGTTGATGGGGTTGCTGTCGCTGGGGCTGTTTAGACGTGGGGGAGCAGTAAGGGTGGAGGGGGCGTGAGGGTGGTCGAGCGATCAAATGAACGGAGGCTTCCATGATTGCATCGGCCCAGACCGCACCCAAATTGAACGAAGGCTCCTTTGCCTGCGGCAAAACCGCCGCCTTTTCATTTTGTGTGCTCTGTTTTTGGCAGGGTGGCCGGGGGTGGTTTTTGCCTCGGGCTGGAGTGATTTTTGGTTTACTCCGGAGCAGCGGGGGCAGGGCTTGTTTGATCAGGGGCGTTATTTGGAGGCGGCAGAGGTGTTTATCAGTCCGGAGCGTATGGGGGTGGCTTACTTCAGGGGTGGGGATTTTGAGAGTGCGGCTTCGGTATTCGGGCGGGTGCGCTCGCCGGAGGCGGCTTACAACCGGGGTAATTCCCTGGTGATGTTGGGGCGCTACGAAGAAGCGATCGAAGCCTATGGGAATGCGCTGAAGGCCCGGCCGGGTTGGCCCGAGGCTGAACAGAACCTGGCGGTCGCGATCGCGCGCAAGGAACGGCTGGCGCCGCCTGACAGCGATGAAGGCGGCACGGGGGGGATGCTGGAGGCCGATGAGCTCGTGTTTGATGACACCGGGCGTGTCGATAAAGCCGGTACAGAATCGGTCAGCGACGAAGGGGAGGGGCTTTCTGACGACGAAATGCGGGCGGTCTGGTTGAGGCGGGTGCAGAACGACCCGGCAGAATTCCTGCGCGCGCGTTTTTCGTATCAACTCTATCGTGATGAGCAGGCACAGCAGGAGGGCAGAGATGCATCCCGGGGTGATTAAATGCACACTCCGCCATGGCTTGCTGCTGGCGTTCATGCTGGCCTCTCTGGGGTTGGCCTCGTTTGGGCTGGCCGCCAGTGATGAGCCGGGAGGTGAGGTCCGGTTGATTGCAGAGCGCGACAGCGCTGGCTGGGTTGGTCAGGAAGTGGAACTGTACCTGGAGTTGTGGAGTGACGGTATTAGTTTCGGCGACCAGCTGTTCCAGCTGCCGCCGGTCCGTGGCGGCTTCCTGCTGCAGGCGGACTCGAGTACCGTAAAGCTGAATGAGAACCGTGACGGCGTTCAGTGGCAGGGCTTGCGCTATACCCTCTTGTTCTATCCGCAGAAAGCCGGGCGGCTGGAGATTCCCTCGTTTGACGTCAGTTTTTCGGCCAGCGCGGGTTATGGTACAGAGCAGGCCCGGTTTGCCCGGCGCACTGAGCCGTTGTTTATCGACGCGCGGATGCCGCCCGGAGTCGAAGCCGGCAGCCTGGTGATCACCACCGCTGACTTCTCGATGCAATCTTCCTGGACACCCGCGGTGCCGGTCGATGGCCCATTGCAATTGAAAGTTGGCGATGCACTGACCCTGTCGCTTACCCGCACTGCGCAGGATGTGCCCGGTATGGTGTTTGCACCGTTACCCGAATTCGAGATTGACGGTCTGGCCGTTTATCCTGACGCGCCACAGGTCAAGGATCGAATCAACCGTGGCCAGTTGCGCGGAAACCGCAGCGATTCGGTCACGTTTATCTGCGAACGCGCCGGCGAATATGAAATCCCGGAAGTTCGTTTTCAGTGGTGGGATCCGGATGGCCAGGTGATGGCGCAGGAAATTATCCCGGTGCTGGAAGTGTCGGTTGCGGTCAATCCTGCCTACGCTGCCTTTGGAGAACAAAAAGCGACGGGTGGAAACGCGTGGTCCCTGGACTTGAAAACAACCGGGCTGGTGGCTGCGGTACTGCTGTTGCTGGTTTTTGCGGGCTATCGGTTCGCGCCGGTGATTGCCGAACGGTTGAGGCTGAGGCGAGAAGAGTATGAGGGCGGTGAGCGCTGGGCCTTCGAGCAAGCCAGGAAGGCATGTGAAGCTGGCAAGCCGGCGATTGCTTACAGCGCTATCTCCTTGTGGCTGGGCCGTTTCGACAGGCAAGAGCCACAACGGACGTTGCTGGAGTGGTCAATCGCATCGGGTGATGAGGAACTGCTGAGTGAAGCCAGGGCGTTACAGGAAAGCGTGGCGGCCGGATCAGCAGGTGAATGGAATGGCCGCAAACTGGACCGGTTGCTGGTTCAGCACAGGAAACACCCGCGTGATACGGCGCAGCCGGTGGAAGGTTTACATCCGCTAAATCCTCCGTCCGTCAGATTTGAATCAGCAACATCAGGCTGAGCAAAGAAACAGCCAGAATCAGCTCACGAAATTCGTTACGGGGCTTGGGGTTTTCGGGTCCAAACTTTTTCATCATGACTAGCCTCATTTTCAGAAAAATAATCGGGGGGCATCCTTGCCCCCCTGTCGTGCACACATAGGTAGGAGAGAAATACCGTGTGAACGTGGATATACTTTAGAGGCCGATCGGAAGGGGCGCTTGTCCGTACCAGACAAGCTATTGACGCATCAAATACCAGTTGACGCCCTGCGTGTCACGCTCACAGCTCATTTCCCCTTTTTCGACCAGGTAGTGGAGGTGTGAGATGGCTTCGCCGGTCGCCATGATCAGGTTTTTGTCATTGATCCGGCTTTTGAACAAAGCCGGGAATACATCCAGTGCACGCCGTGGCTGGCGGCAGATCTTTCGGAGTTTCGCCAGTCCGTCTTCGTGCTCGGCGATCAACTGGTTGAGCCGGACGTGAGCACCGTGGAAGGGCTTGCCGTGGGACGGAAGGCACAGCACATCGGGCGGGAGCACACTTTTGAGCATATGCAGCGAATCAAACCAGCGTGCCAGGGGGTTGGCCGCCGGTTCGGTCGGGTAAACACTGACATTGGACGAAATGGTGGGCAGTATCTGGTCGCCGGAAATCAGCAGCTTGAGTTCGCGGCAATACAGGCAGGCGTGTTCCGGTGAATGGCCGCGGCCGGTAATCACCTCCCACGCATGTTCGCCGATCCGGATGGACAGACCGTCGCGCAGTTGCCGGTAAGATTCAGGCAACGGTGAGACAACTTCGCCAAACGCTCCGAAATGTTCCATGTAGCGGTCGAGGTCTTCGGTGGCGAAACCGGCTCGGGTGTAAAAACGTAATCCTTCCGGCGGCGCGGGCTTACCGGTGTCTGCCACCAGCACTCGGCACAGCAGGTATTCTTCCCGCGACATCCACAGCTCAATGCCAAATTTCTGCGCCAGCCAGCCGGCGCAACCGGCATGGTCGGGGTGCAGGTGGGTGACCAGTATGCGCGTGATCCGTGCGTTGTCCAGGTGGTGCTCGAAAATGTAGTCCCAGATTTCACGGGTGGTATTGGTAAACAAGCCGGTGTCGACGATCGCCCAGCCGTCGCCATCCTGCAACAGCCATACATTGATGTGGTTGAGCAGGAAAGGCAGCGGTAAGCGCACCCATTTAATACCCGGTGCAATGTCCATGGCCTGGCCGGTATCGGGTGACTGCTCGAACGGGTAACTGACCTGGGCTGCGGCTTCATTCAAAACCCTAACTCACCTTTTTGCGCAGTGCCGTCTTGATCTGCTGAACATGCTGTTCGTCATAAGCCGTCATGATCTTGTCAAGCGTACGGCTGACCTTGGTTTGCAGACGAATCATTTCGATCTTCGGCCAGGTGGCCCGTTCGCCGGTTGAGACCAGTTTCATGATCTCTTCGGTAGAACGGTAGGCCAGCAGCTTGAACGGGTTAAAGAACTTGTTCGAAGGCAGGATATTGATATCGCCAAAATAGTCCTGGTTGATGATGGACAGGGCGATATTGTTGTACCTGGTCAATGACGAGCTCAGCGACAGTGGCTTTTCCAGTGTGCTGGCGCCGACGTTGTACCAGGCACGGGCAGTCTTCACGCTGGCGTCCCGGATCAGGGACAATGCGTTTTGGCCACGTTGGCCGCCGGATACAAAGGGGATCACATGGGGATTGGTCTGGCTGACGATGTAATGATTGACGCCGTACAGCCGCGCCAGGCGCTTGGCCGGCATGTCATCGCTGACCGATCCGTCCACCCACTTGCGCGACGGCAGGTAAGGCTGCTTCTCACCCAGGTGATTTTTCGCGGCCAGCGTCACCGCCGGGTAAACGCCCGGCACCGCCGCTGAGGCCATGATGGCTTCGCGGACAAAAACGTTGGGTGACGTGATGGCGTTGAGCAGTCTCGATTTCTGGTGGGTTTCGGCCGGTGCGATAGACACATTGAGTTGGCGGCCGGTGTGCTCGAACGCCTCCTGAAAGGTCAGGTCGGGTATCAGGCGCTCAATGATCGACAGGACCTCTTCGACCGGCATAATTTCCGGTTTAAATTTCGACAGCCGTTTGAAGAACCGGCTTTCCTGCCGAATCTCCTGCACCAGGTGTTCCGGGTCAAAGATTTCTTCCAGTTCATGCTCGCTATGGGTGCTCAGGAGCGCACCAACGAAGGAGCCTCCGCTGGAACCTGACATCACGCGCGGCAGCAGGCCCTGGCTTAAGAGCGCCTTGACTACGCCGACATGAAAATAGAGCAGGGAGCCTGAACCGCTCATCATAAAGGCCGAGTGGCCGAAGCAGTGAGCGGCGCGGCGGAAGAAGTCCAGCTTCTCCTCGAAAGAGATATCGTCAACATCGGGGCTGGCCAGGTGCTCCAGCGCCTCGCTGGTCTCCTCGATATAGTCGACGATCAGTTGCTTGGTGCCGAAGCGGGTTTTTTCATACAGGACCGAACGGCCCATGCCGCCCAGGTTACCGTGGATGCCCTCGTTGAGGCTGAACAGCAAGCCACGGTTGTCGTGTTGCTCCCGGAATTCTCTGAGCTGGTCGAGGCGGGAGCGGATGGACTGGTGGTCGTAGTGCCGTGTTTGCTCGACAAAGCGCCAGCGGTCAGTACCTGTTTTCGCATCATACGCAATCGCCGCCAGCTTCCATTCTTCGTATGTTTCAGCGGCGTCCATTGCCTGCTGCAATTTTTTGGCGCTGGTCACTGTGTGTGGTTCCGGCTCACTGACTCACCCCGGCTTCCACCAGCTGGTGGGCGCGATCAATTACATAGGCCTGGATCGCATTGGATTCTTCGGCGCTCAGAACACCGGCAAACGAGACCATGCCCTTGTCACGGTGCAGCCCGCCCAGAACAATGCCTTGCCACATCTGGTGTTTTTGGGTGTCCATGTATCTCAGGTCGGGAACCACCCCGCCACCGACGGCGCCGTCGCCATGGCACATCATGCAGCGATCGTGGAAACGTTGGTTGCCCAGTGCAATCATGGCCGGGTCTTCGATCCGGGGCGGTGGGTCGGCGGTGATCGTGGCCGGAATGAATTCCGGCAGGGTCAGCGTACTGCCCAGTTTAAAGGTCAGAATCCGGCTGACACCGTGTGAGCCGGTCGCGGCAGCGATGCCACCTCCGCTCAAAGCCAGGGAGCCGCCCCAGCCTGCCAGCACAGAAACGTATTGTTCGCCGTCTGCTTCAAACGTGACCGGGGAGGCAACGATGCCGGTCTGGGCGCCCATTGCCCAGAGCTTTTCGCCGCTATCGGCCCGGTAGGCGGAAAATTCACCGACCGAGTTACCCTGGAAGACCAGGTTGCCGGCGGTGGCCAGCATGCCGCCATTCCAGGGCAGGGGATGTTGTACTCGCCAGACTTCGCGCCGGGCAACGGGGTCCCAGGCAATGATCTGGCCGCTGATCATCTGCATCAGCTGGGCCTGGACTTCCGGTGGTTGTTCCGGGAAAGAGGCATAGAGTGGGTTGATGCCCACGTTCCACAAGCCCGGCGTGAAACTAAAGTTCTCATCGGTGCCATAGGCAAACGGAATGTCCTGCGCCGGGATGTAGATCAGGCCGGTATCCGGACTGAAGGCCATCGGATGCCAGTTGTGGCCGCCATACGGCGCGGGCAACACCAGCGCGGGCCCATCCACGTAGCGGGCGCCTTCTACCTCCACCGGCCGGCCGGTCTCCGGGATCGACATGCGTTGCCCAGGTGGTCTTGACGTAGGGCTCGGCTGAGATCAATTCGCCCTGATTCACGGTCCAGCACGTAGAAAAACCCGTTTTTGGGCGCCTGCAGGATGACCTTGCGGCTGCTTCCGTCGATCTCCAGATCCGCCAGGATCATGTGCTGGGTTGCGGTGTAGTCCCAGGTCTCGCCGGGCGTGGTCTGGTAGTGCCAGACGTACTCGCCATTGTCCGGATTGAGCGCCACGATAGAAGACAGGAACAGGTTGTCACCACCACCGGGGCTGCGGATCTGCTGGTTCCAGGGCGAGCCGTTGCCGACGCCGATGTACAGCAGGTTCAGCTCCGGATCGAATGCCATCGAATCCCAGACCGTGCCGCCGCCACCGAAATTCCACCATTCGCCGGTCCAGGTGGCTGCAGCGTTTTCCATGGCGTCAGACTCAAACGGCTCAGCCGGGTTGCCCGGGACGGTGTAGAAACGCCAGGCCATTTCGCCTGTCTCAGCATCGTAGGCGCTGACGTAGCCGCGTACTCCGAATTCAGCGCCGCCGTTGCCGATGATGACCTTGCCCTTGACCACCCGGGGGGCGCCGGTGATGGTATAGGGCATGCTCGTGATCGGTGGTCTGCACCGACCAGTTGACCTTGCCGGTTTTTGCATCGAGCGACACCAACCGGCCATCCAGCGTGCCGACGAAGACTGATCCCATCCACACGGCCACACCCCGGTTTACGACGTCACAGCAGGCATGAACAGCCCACTCTTTCGGGACATTCGGGTTGTACTCCCAAAGTAGTTTGCCGTTACGTGCATCCAGCGCGTAAACCCGGCTCCAGGCGCCCGTGGTGAACATCATGCCGTCCACAACGATTGGCGTGGCTTCCAGGCCTCGCCGGGTATCGAACTCGTAAAACCAGTCGAGGCCCAGTGTCGCAGCGTTGCTGTCGTTGATCTGCACCAGCGGGCTGAAGCGTTGTTCGTCGTAGCTTCGGCCATGGCTGAGCCAGTTACCCGGTTCCTGGTTGGCAGCCACGATACGTGTGCCGTCCACGTCCAGGCGGGGCCCTGCCGGTAAGCCGGCGGCGGTCGTGTCCGGTAAGGGCGCAGTGCCCTTTTTCGCAGGCTCAGGACGGTCGCATGCGGCCAGCAGTAAGCTTACGGGAAGGGACAGTAAAACGTAACGGAAGCAGAGGTTCATGGCAGATTTCCGGAATTAAAGTCTCAATCAGACATAGTAGGTGAAAAACGGTCAGGAAAACAGAGAATGACTGCTACTGGCTGGTGGCACTTTCTCTTCTGTATGGCGGGCACAAAAAAACGGCCACGCAGGCCGCTTTTTAAATCCCACAGCTTTTTGTGGGTTTGGAGTTTCGGGATAACTCCTCGTATCCATTGGTCGGGGTGAGAGGATTTGAACCTCCGGCCCCTGCCTCCCGAAGGCAGTGCTCTACCAGGCTGAGCTACACCCCGACGAAGGCGGCATATTCTATAGAAGCGCACCTTGTATTGGAAGTAGTCGAAAAGAAATCGCGTGCTTTCATGTCCGGAATCAAATTAATTAAATTTAGTGAAAAAAAGAATCAGTACGCTTAACAATCACCTGCGGATTATTCCGCAATAAATTGATGAAAAACACGCTCCAAAAAGCATCACTTGTTAAATTTTCGTAACGATTTTTCTGTTAGAATTGCGACACCATTTTAATGGTAGGTGGGAGGCAGGAGGACAGGGCGCTAAGAAGCTGGACATCCTGGATAGAGGCTCAACAGTTCCAGCTGTTTCCGGCGGCATTTTGTCAAACTGGCCTGTTTCATTTCTTTGTGAACAACTTACGGGCGAATATCAATGAATAACAGATTCCGACTTTGCATCTCGGCGCTTGCGGTCTTGCTTGTGCTGATGATTCCTGCTGCGGGCTTTGCGCAGGAAACAACTTCTGCCATCCGTGCAACGGTTCTTGGTCCTGATGCGACTCCAATTGCCGGCGTCGATGTCACCATTACCGACACAAGAACCGGCAGCACGCAGACGAGCAAATCCAACAATTCCGGCCTGGTTTTTGTACGGGGCCTGCAGATTGGCGGTCCTTACACGGTCAAAGCCAGCTCCGTCAGCTTTGCTGATCAGACGGTGACGGATGTAGACCTGCGTCTGGGCGACACCTTCACACTGATTCTGCAACTGGGCGAATCCACGATGGAAGAGGTTATCGTCACATCGGCCATGATCCAGACGGAACAACTCGCGTTGGGTCCGTCATCGGTATTTGGCCTGGCTGACCTCGAAGAGATGCCGCATATCAACCGCGACCTTCGCGACGTAATCCGTAATGACCCGCGTATCTACATCGATCCTGCTTTCGCAGGCGGCGCGGTGCAGTGTGCCGGCGCCAACCCGCGCTTTAACAGCCTGACGGTTGATGGTGTGCGGATGAATGACCTGTTTGGCCTGAACAGCAATGGTTACCCGACCGAACGCCAGCCTTTCTCCTACGACTCTATTGAGCAGGTAGCAGTTGAGCTAGCTCCGTTTGATGTGTACTACGGTCAGTTCACAGCCTGTAACATCAACGCGGTGACCAAGTCAGGTTCTAATGAATTCCATGGTTCTGCTTTCTACGACTACACCAATGACAGCCTTTCCGGCGACAAGCTCCAGGGCGAAAAAATTGACACTGGCGATTTCACCATCCAGCGCTACGGCGCCACACTGGGCGGCCCGATCATCCAGGACAAACTGTTCTTCTTCCTTGCTTATGAAAAGCTGAAAGGCGCAGAGTTGTTTGATCGCGTTCCAACCAATGATGACGTGTCCGGCCGGGTCATCCAGGGCGTCAGCCGCTCACAGTTGGATGAGATCGCACAGATTGCGCGCGATGTATACGGTTATGAAGTGGGTCCAGATGTAAAATCCCTCCCGGTCGATGACGAGAAGATCACTGCAAAACTGGACTGGGATATCAGCGAAAACCACCGGGCGTCTTATTCCTATAACTACAACGACGGCTTCAGCATTTCGCAGGCTGATGGCGATGACAACGAATACGAATTCTCTGATCACTATTACAACCGTGGTGCCACGCTGAATTCTCACACCGGGGCCTTGTTCTCCAACTGGACCGACAAGTTCTCTACCGAAGTGCGCGTTTCCTATCTCAAACTGGATAACCGGCAGGAATCCCGCTCAGGTGTCCGTGACCTGGGTGTCTTCGGTGAAGCACGGGTCGAAACCTGGAACGATGCAGATGGCGATGGCATTTTTTCACGGGCCAATGTTTACCTGGGTACAGATGACTCCCGTCAGGCCAACAAGCTCGACTACAAATCCTGGAACTACAAGCTTTCCGGTAACTACGAGTTGGGCGACCACCTGATAACCGGTGGTTTTGAACAGGACTCCCTCGACGTGTACAACCTGTTCATCCAGCACACTGAAACTGAAAATCGTTTCGACGAAGAATGCGGCCCCGACAACCCCAACGGTTGTATCGATGCATTCCGCGAAGCGCGCCCGGACGACATCTACTACGGCAATGCCGCGCCTTCCAATATCCCGCGCGATGGTGCTGCTGACTGGAAATACAAGATCAACACCGCATACCTTCAGGATGAATGGGTAATGGCAGGTGGCGCTGTGACGATGGTCTTCGGCCTGCGTTACGACTGGTACACCAGCAGCGACGTACCGGCCTACAACGAGTTCTTCTTTGAGCGCCAGGGTTTTGCCAATACATCAACCATTGACGGCCTGAACATGCTTCAGCCACGTCTTGGCCTGAACTGGACGATTAACCCGGAATGGAGCATGCGCGGTGGTGTTGGCCTTTACTCCGGCGGTAATCCGAACGTCTGGATGTCCAACAACTTCAGCAACGATGGCTTCCGTATTGCCCAGTTGCGTGAGAGCGTGATCGAGCGCGACCCGCCACCGGCGGAACGCTGCGGCGAAGGCGTGGATTTCTCACTGTTTGATATCCCGCTGACCGGCGCCGGTAACCCGCTTTATGACATTCCCCAGTGCCAGTTCGATGCAATCGCTTTTGCTGAGCCCAATTCCGGCGTGAATGCGCTTGATCCTGATTTCGATCTTCCTAAAGCCTGGAAGGTTAACGTGGGCACAACCTATGATTTCGGTGACGACTACACGCTCAACGCCGACTTCCTTTACACCAAATCCAAGGACTCCGCGATCGTCGTGAATGGCACCATGGTCCAGACCTCAATTGCACCGGACGGCCGGCCGGTTTATACCGACCCGCGGCGCTTTAACTCCGACTACATCCTGTCCAACGTAAAAGGCAAGGATGCACGCTCTTACCAGTTCAGTGTCAACCTGTCGAAGTTCTATGACTTCGGTCTGGATTGGAGTGTTGGTTATGCCTACACCAACTCTAAGGACGTGAGCCCGATGACCAGTTCGGTTGCGTTTTCCAACTATGCCAACATTTCGGTGGATGATCCTAATGCACCTTCGCTGGCCAAGTCGAACTACAACGTTCCGCACCGCTTCACTTTCCGTGTGGGTTACTCGGCCTACTGGTGGGGTGACAACCGCACCAACTTCACGCTGGTCGGCGCGGCCAACAAGGGGCGTCCCTTCTCGTATACATTTTCTGATGATGACGGCGACACCTTTGGCGACTGGATCAGCAACCGCCACCTGCTTTACGTGCCGGACGGTCCGAACGATCCGCTCGTAACCTACCTGGAGAGCTTCAACCAGGAAGCGTTTTTTGCGGCGATTGCAGAGACCGGGCTTGACAAGTACTCAGGTCAGATCGCTCCCCGAAACGCGTTCAGCAGCAACTGGTGGGTTTATTATGACATCCGTGTTGAACAGGAACTGCCGGCCTTCAAACAGGGCCATAAGTTCGCCGCGTGGTTCACCATCAAGAACCTGTGCAACATGATCAACAACGAGTGGTGCGTGCTCAGGGAAGCCAGCTTCCCGCGCGCGCAGGGTCTTGTTGACATGGAGATCAGTGACGATGGTACGCAGTACATCTATGAAGAGTTTATCGAACCTTCCGGCCAGGGCCGTGTCAGCGAACCTTCCTTGTGGGATATTCGCATCGGCTTGACCTACCGGTTCTGATTCAAACTACAATGTAAGACCGATCGGGGCGGATTTCCGCCCCGATTGCTATCAAGGAGAAAGACATTGCCCGCTGATTCCGTCACCACGCGCCTGTATCCCGCCGGGATACTCAATACCCTCAGTCGCCAGGAAGTTGAACGACTGCACGACGCTACCCGGGGAGACCTCTCCGAATTGGTCCGGCGTTGCTCGCTGGCGGTACTCAACAGTGGTAATGAGAGTGATGACGCAGAGGCATTGATCGCGGAATACAGTGATTTCCGCATCGAGGCACAGCAGGTCAACCGCGGTTTGCGCCTGGAATTATTCAATGCTCCGGGCTCCGCCTTTGTCGATGGACAGATCATCGAGGGAATCCGCGAATTGATTTCTGCTGTGATTCGCGACCTGGTCTACTACGACAGTGAGATCAGCGGGCAGACTCAACATAACCTGACCAGCAGTTCGGGTATCACCAACGCGGTGTTTGAAATGCTGCGAAACGCCCGGGCGCTGATCCCCCAGGTCGAACCCAACCTGGTTGTGTGCTGGGGTGGCCACTCCATCGCCCGTACCGAGTACGAGTACACCAAGACCTGTGGCTATGAAATGGGGCTGCGCAACCTGAACATCATTACCGGTTGCGGACCGGGAGCGATGAAGGGGCCGATGAAAGGGGCTACCATCGGTCACTCCAAGCAACGCACCGAATCCAGGCGCTATATCGGCATCTCGGAGCCCGGCATCATCGCGGCCGAGTCACCGAACCCGATCGTCAGTGACCTGATCATCATGCCGGACATTGAAAAACGCCTGGAGGCTTTTGTCCGCCTGGGTCATGGCATCATCGTTTTTCCGGGCGGCGCCGGTACGGCAGAAGAAATCCTGTACCTGCTCGGTGTCCTCCTCAACCCGGCCAACGCCAACATGCCTTTCCCCGTTGTGTTCACCGGTCCAAAAGAGGCGGCGGGTTATTTTGAGCAGATCGATCGCTTTATCCGCCTGACCCTGGGGGACGAGGCCAGTTCACGCTACCAGATCGTCACCGGCGACCCGAGCAAGGTCGCCCGGATCATGGCGCGGGGCATGGACAAGGTGCGCCGGTTCAGGATCAAGAACAACGATGCGTTTTACTACAACTGGTTACTGAATATAGAGGAGTCGTTCCAGATTCCATTCATACCGTCGCATGAGAACATGCGTGCACTCGAGTTGAGCAGGGACCTGCCACTGCATGTGCTGGCGTCGAACCTGCGCAAGTTGTTTTCGGGCATCGTGGCCGGTAACGTCAAGCCCGAGGGTGTCCGGTCGATCCGGGAACACGGGCCATTTGAAATCAGTGGCGACCCGGACATCATGGAGTCGCTGGATGCGCTGCTGGCCTCGTTCGTGGCCAACGACCGGATGAAACTGCCGGGCGGCAAAGCCTATACGCCCTGTTACCGCCTGGTCAGGTGACGTTCCGGCTTATGGGGCTGTGAACATCAATTTTCGCACTGCCGTCAGGTCGACACCGCGGGTGTAGATCCACTGCAGGCCCTTCGGTTCCGTGTAGGCAACGATTTCTTCGGCCTCCAGCATGCTGTCACGTTCCGCCGGTAGCAACGATTCGTCGTCTACAATCGCATACGGGTCACGAAAATCCATATCGGTCGCCAGGGGTCTCCAGTGGGTCCGACAGGCTGATCCCGTTCACCGGGTAACGCAGTGCATAGCGGTTATTGCTGTCGACCAGCACGTCCAGCGCGCAGCCTTCAGGCATCCCGCGGTAACGTTCATCATCTTCCGGGTCTTTCTTCAGGAACAGCAGGTAACGCCGGCCTTCTTCGAATACCGTCGGATTCGGGAAATAGCATTCATTCTCGTGCAGGCCTTTCTCGTAGACATCGATGATGTCACCGGGCTGGGTCAGATCATCCGGTGACTTGTAGGGGATGAGGACCTTCAGGTATGCGCTGCCGCTGACGGGGATTTCGCGGCGCACGAAATAGTCGGTATCCCGGGCCTGTGCCAGCACTACGAGGTCCGCCCGGCCGGCCAGGTCGGCCAGTGAGACCGGCGGGGTTTGAGGTTCAGTTGCTTGCTGGGCGGGGGCAGAAAAGGGCAAGAACAGCAGCATGAGAAAAATGATCCATCGCATCAATTTATTATAAGCGCTTGGAGTGCCGGCTTCAGTTCTGATAGCCTTTGCTGCCTCAACCACCAACCCGATGGATGGCCGATAATGAACAATCCCACCCGATTTCTCCCACTGTGCGCCTGCCTGTTACTGGTCGCCGCCTGCGGACAGTCCCCGGAACCCGTTGATGTGAAGGCATCGAAACCGGAAGCGGCAACACCGGCTGCAGCCATCCGTTGAAGAAGCAGTTGCCTTTGTCGCAAATGCGGAGAAAAACCTGGCACGCCTTGGCCAGCACAGCGAGCGTGTAGGCTGGGTTTTGGCGAACTTCATCACCGAAGATACGGAACTGCTGGCCGCTCGTGCCTCTGAGGAATTTACCGCTGAACAGGTCAGGGTCGCCAGCCAGGCAGCCCGTTTTAACGAGCTAGAGGGACTGGATTACGATACCGCCCGGAAACTCAATATGCTGAAAAGCGGTATCACCATTCCGGCGCCCATGGATGCCGCAAAAACTGCCGAACAGGCTGAAATTGGCGCCAAGCTGAACGGCTTGTACGGCAAGGGCAGTTGGTGCCGCGCAGAAGGCGATTGCCTGGCGCTGGGCGAGTTGGAAGATATCATCGGCTGAGTCGAGGGACGCCGATGAACTGCTCGAAGCCTGGGAAGGCTGGCGCACCGTTTCACCGCCGATGAAAGACGCTGTACGCTCGCCAGGTGGAGTTGGCCAACGAAGGCGCAACCGAACTCGGTTTCGATGACCTGGGCACCATGTGGCGTTCGGCCTACGACATGGAGCCTGCGTTGTTTCCCGGTGAACTGGACAAACTCTGGGATCAGGTAAGCCCGCTATACGAGGCACTTCATTGCCATGTGCGCGCCAGCCTGCAAGAGCAGTATGGTGCTGATGTCGTTCCTGCCGATGGTCCGATTCCGGCGCATCTGCTGGGTAATATGTGGGCCCAGACCTGGGATGGAATCTATGACCTGGTGGCGCCACCTGCCGCGGCTGAGAGTTATGACCTGACGGCCATCCTGAACGACGAGGGTTATGATCCCATCAGCATGGTAAAAACCGGCGAGGCATTCTTCAGTTCACTGGGGTTTGAGGAACTGCCTGCTACCTTCTGGGAGCGCTCGCTGTTCGTCAAGCCGGCTGACCGCGACGTGGTCTGCCATGCCTCGGCCTGGGACATCGACGAGCAGGACGACCTGCGCATCAAGATGTGCATCGACGTCAACGCCGAGGACTTCAAAACCATCCACCACGAACTGGGCCACAACTACTACCAACGCGCCTACAAAGACTTGGGTTTCATGTATCGAAACAGCGCCAACGATGGTTTTCACGAAGCCGTGGGCGACACCCTGTCGCTCTCAATCACCCCGGAATACCTGGTCCAGCTCGGTCTGCTGGACAAGGCCCCGGATGCCTCGGGGGACCTCGGTCTGCTGATGGGACAGGCGCTGGAAAAAATCGCCTTTCTGCCGTTCGGCCTGATGGTCGACCAGTGGCGCTGGAAAGTGTTTGCAGGCGAGGTCGGTCCGGAAGGCTACAACGAACTGTGGTGGCAACTACGGGAGAAATACCAGGGTGTGGCTGCACCGCGTGCCCGCCCGGCCGATGCCTTCGATCCCGGCGCCAAGTACCACGTGCCTGGCAACACGCCTTATACGCGCTATTTCCTGGCCCACATCCTGCAGTTCCAGTTCCACCGCGCCCTGTGCGAAGTGGCCGGCAACGAAGGCCCGATCCACCGCTGCTCCATCTACAACAGCAAAGAGGCCGGCGAACGCCTGAACGCCATGCTCGAGATGGGCCGCAGCCGGCCCTGGCCGGAAGCGCTGGAAGCACTGACGGGTTCGCCGGAAATGGACGCCACGGCGATACTCGATTACTTTGCGCCGCTGCAGGTCTGGCTGGATGAGCAGAACGCCGGCCGTCAATGCGGGTGGTGACGTTGGGAGCTCCGAATCGTAGCTACCGGGTGGAGGCCTGCGGGTGAGCAGGCTTCGCGGTCCCGGATGAATCCGGGACTGCCCGCGCGACAAAGCCATCTTGACGGGGTCGTCCATACAGGGCATCCCGCCCTGGATGGCCTCAAATGGACTTCCTGTCCATTTGTCCCCTAATGGCTTTCTCACCCGGCGCTTCGATGCTCTCCCGCAGGCCTCCCACCCGGCAGCTACGCGCCGGGTTCCCACATTTGGGGTGTTTAAATACAACGAGGGTTAGCGCCAGGCAGAGGTCGGCGAGGTTCCGAATAGCTGATTTCACCGCGAGGGAAGCCCACAGGGCCGGATTGGTCAGGTAAAGAAAGTAAACCCCGACCTTCTGCCCGGAGTCGATGACTAACCGAGCCGCCCGAGACGTTGCCCCATCACAATCGCATCCCCGCTCTCATAAGTATCAATCACCGACACCGCAGCCGCCGGCAACAACAGGATCACCGTTGAACCCATGTTGAAGCGGCCCATTTCGGCGCCCCTGGCGAGTTGGATGTTGCGCCTTGTCCAGTCGCCGCGCACGATTTTCTTTCCGCGTGGCGGCGTGACCACACCCGACCAGACGGTTTGCATGCTGGATACCAGCATGGCGCCGACCAGCACGACGGCCATTGGCCCATGGGTGGTATCGAACAGGCTGATGACGCGTTCATTGCGGGCGAATAAGCGGGGTACCCGGCGGACGGTGTAGGGTGCGACACTGAACAGCCGGCCCGGCACGTGGATCATCCGTCGCAACGTGCCGCCGAACGGCATGTGGACCCGGTGGTAATCGCGCGGGGACAGGTAGATGGTGTGGAAAAAGCCGTTGTTGAAATCGGCTGAGTCCGGGTCATTGCCGAGCAGGGAGTGGGTTGAGTAGTGCTGTCCCTTGGCCTGGATGATCCGGTCGTTGGTAATTCTGCCGCATTGGCTGATGCGGCCGTCGCTGGGGCTGATGAAGACATTGGGGTCCGGGTCGATTGGGCGTACGCCATCTGCCAGTTCGCGGGTGAAGAAATCGTTGAAGGTCTCGAATTCTCCAATGGCATCCAATTTCGCTTCGTCCCAGTCGACACCTACCATGCTGCCGATGACGGCGATTTGTGTGTTTTTCACCGGCGCGAGCCGTATGCGCATGAAGGCATGCACCAGTCGTGACATCAGGTGCTGGGGCAACAGGTATTGAATACCGGCCAGAATTTTTTCGATTAACCTCATGCGTGCCCCTTTCTTACCGGATGACTTTGACCAGGTCACTGATCATGCGTGCAGAGTCATGAGGCGCAGGAAATACCCCATGGATGCGGCCCTGGGGGTCGCTCAAAATTACGCTGGCTGTATGTTCGATGTCGTAGCGCATCTCACCCGGCAGGTGGTCTTCGATTTCGTACTCGATTCCCACTTGTTCGGTCAGCGGTGCAATCTGCTCATCCGGGCCGGTTACACCGATAAAGTCCGGGTCAAAGTACTGCACATACTGTTCCAGGTCAGATGGTCTGTCGCGCTCCGGGTCAACCGAGATGAAAACGATCTGCAAGCGTTTTGCCTGGCGCGGGAGCTTCCTGCCGAATACCTCCTTGAGACCCTTCATTTCGTACAGGGTGTTCGGGCAAATGTCGGGACAGTGTGAAAAGCCAAAGAAAATTAGCGACCAGTGGCCATGCAGGCGGTCGAGCGTAAAGGGCTGGCCCTTGTGGTCAATCAACTCGAAATCGGCGATCACGAGCGGTTCAGGCAACACCAGCAGTGTGGATGTGGATAACTGCCGCTGTTGCTGCGCAGGCTCGCGGGTGCCCGTCAGGGTAAGCAGCCCGACAAAGGCTACGGCAAACCCAATCACCACGGCCGCCACCATCGTACGGGCAGTACCAAATGACGTGTATTTATCTTCCACGCAGGCATTATACTCAGACAAATGACGATCGCCGAGTGTATTCAACAAACCGCGAGAAAACTGGACGCCGCACAGCTTTGTTTCGGCCACGGCACGGATAATGCGCTGGATGAGGCTGCATGGTTGGTATTGCACGTGTGTGGCAAACCGCTGGACGGCAGTTTCTGCGACTGGGGCGACGCTGTGAGCATGCGCTGAGCAGGCGCAAATCAGCCGCCTGTTTTCGGAACGCTGTGAGACCCGGCAGCCGTTGGCTTATCTGCTCGGCAGCGCCTGGTTCGGTGGGTTGGAATTCGAGGTGAACGAATATGTGTTGGTGCCCCGTTCACCTCTGGCGGAATTAATCCTGGATCAATTTCGTCCCTGGGTTGATCCCCAGAGCGTGGGGCGTGTTCTGGATATGTGCACCGGGAGCGGGTGTATCGCCATCGCTTCGGCCATCAGTTTGCCCGAAGCGCGGGTGGATGCTGCCGATATCAGTGAGCCTGCTCTGGAAGTGGCCCGGTGCAACGTGGAACGACATGGTCTGCGTGACCGTGTGAAACTCTTCAGGAGCGACCTGTTTCAGTCGATTCCTGCTGAGCGCTATAACCTGATCCTCGCCAATCCTCCCTATGTATCGGCGCATTCCATGGCTGGTTTGCCTGAGGAATACCGGGCCGAGCCGGGTCTTGGCCTGGCGTCTGGTGACGATGGTCTGGATGCGGTATTGTCGATCCTGCTGGACGCGCCGGGGTATCTGCGAGACGATGGTGTGTTGATTTGTGAAGTAGGCGAAAGCGAGGAAAGGCTTGCAGTCGCATTGCCGCAGATTCCATTCTTGTGGCTGGAGTTCGAGCATGGTGGTTCCGGCGTATTTGTATTGACCAGGGAACAATTGCAGTCGGCCGGGCAGGAATTGGCCGGCTTGATCAGGAAAAGAGAAAATGTCTTATAACAGTTTTGGACACGTGCTGCGCATCAGCACGTTTGGGGAAAGCCATGGACCGGCCGTAGGTTGTGTCATCGATGGCTGTCCACCGGGTCTGGAGATTACAGCCGGGGAAATTCGCGCTGAGGTGCTGCGAAGGGCTACCGGTAAAAGCCGTCATACGTCACAGCGGCGGGAAAAAGAAGACGTCCAGATTTTGTCCGGCGTGTTCGAGGGTCGCACAACCGGAACGCCGGTTGCCCTGCTGATCGAGAACACGGATGCCCGCTCGAAGGATTACGACAATATCAAACGCAAGTTCCGGCCGGGCCATGCAGATTTTACGTACTGGAAGAAATACGGCTTTCGCGATTATCGTGGCGGTGGCCGATCCTCTGCGCGGGAGACTACGATGCGCGTTGCAGCCGGCGCCCTGGCCCGGAAATGGCTGAAGCAAAACCTGTCGGTAGAAATTCAGGGCTGGTTGGCCCAACTGGGCCCGATCCGCACCGACACGGCCTTGCACTGGGAGACCGTCGACGATAACCCGTTCTTCTGCCCGGATCCGGAGCGCGTGCCGGAGCTTGAGTTGTACATGGACCAGTTGCGAAAATCCGGCGATTCGGCTGGCGCCCGGGTTAACGTGATTGCGCGCAATGTGCCCGCCGGGCTGGGTGCACCTATATACGGAAAACTCGACGCCGAGCTGGCCAGCGCGATGATGAGCATCAACGCGGCCAAGGGCGTGGAAGTTGGAGCAGGCTTCGACTGTGTCGCGCAACTGGGCACGAAGCACCGGGATGAGATGACAACGGAAGGCTTCCTGAGCAACCACGCCGGTGGCATCCTTGGCGGCATTTCCAGCGGGCAGGACATCGTGGTCAGCACGGCTTTCAAGCCAACCTCAAGTCTGCGAATTCCCTGCCGCGGACTGGATATCGACGGCAATGAAGTAGAGATCGTCACCAAGGGCCGTCACGACCCCTGCGTAGGCATTCGCGCCACCCCCATTGTAGAAGCCATGATGGCCCTCGTATTAATGGACCACGTCCTTCTGCACAGAGCCCAAAACAGCTGAGCGGTTTTCTATCACAAAGGTGAATTCACATAATGAATAATAAGGCTTCCATCGCTGTTGTCGGCGCCAGTGGCGCTGTCGGAGAGGTCATGCTTTCCATTCTCGCCGAGCGCGGCCACCGCGAAGATAACGTGACCGCGCTGGCCAGCGAACGCTCCGCCGGAGGCGACGCAGACTTTGGCAATACCACGCTGACCATCAAAGACCTCGCGACCTTTGATTTCTCGAACGTCGACTATGCGTTGTTTTCAGCCGGGCGGCTCAGTCAGTAAGGAATACGCACCCAGGGCTGCGCAGGCCGGGGCGATCGTCATCGACAATACGTCGGCATTCCGTTACGACGATGACATCCCGCTGGTGGTTCCGGAAGTGAACCCGCAGGCGCTGGAGGGCATCACCGGCGGCGCCATCATCGCGAACCCTAATTGCTCCACGATCCAGATGGTGGTTGCACTGGCGCCGATTTACCGTGAAGCAGGAATCGCCCGCATCAACGTGGCGACCTACCAGTCGGTATCCGGCGCAGGCCGCCAGGGAATGGAGGAGTTGGCGCTGCAGACGTCAGCCCGGCTGTCTTTCAAGGAACCGGAGGTTAGCAAATTTGCCCAGCCCATAGCCTTTAACGTGCTACCACAAATCGATGAAATGCTGGATAACGGCTACACCCGTGAGGAAATGAAGATGGTCTGGGAAACCCAGAAAATATTCTCGGATCCTGAAATCCTGGTTAACGCCACCGCGGTGCGCGTTCCGGTTTTTTTCGGCCATTCCGAAGCCGTTCATTTCGAAACCCGGGAAGAAATCAGCATCGAGAGATGCCGTGAACTTCTGGAAGGCGCCGGCGGCGTAGAATTAGTGGAGGGCGACGACATGATTCACCCCACCGCGGTCACCCATGGTGCTGGAATGGATCCGGTTTTTGTCGGCCGCCTGCGCCGTGATATCAGCCATCCACGCGGCGTGGACATGTGGGTTGTTGCGGATAATGTGCGCAAAGGTGCAGCCCTTAATGCGATCCAGATCATGGATTACCTTGAACAAAAAAGGAATTCCAGTGGAAACAGGGCTCAAGCGAACGTAAACTCTGCATAGCATTAACAACAAAATCCCTTAGTGTGGGCGTCAGGGAGTGACGGAGAGACAAATGATCATCAAAAACAGAATCAGCGCAGCCACGGTGTTGGCCGCGGCATCATTGACGTTTCAGCCCGGCTGCCTGGTCACTCGGACTGGGGGACATTACGGTCGAGTCGTTTCTCAATCAGCCGTTGCAGGTAAAAATTGACCTGATCACCCGGGAACCGATGACATGGAGTCGGTCACAGCCCGGCTGGCCTCGGCGAAGGACTACCAGTTGATCGGCGCCAATCGGGACGACCTGGCCGTGCCGGTGCGTTTCACGGTAGAGGATCTCGATGGCGACACCTACCTGACGGGCTCCAGTAACCTGCCGGTGGGCAATCCGGTGGTGCGCCTGATTGTCGAAGTGAACTGGTCCAAGGGCCGTTTGCTGCGCGAATATACGGTATTTCTTGATCCGCCCACCTATACCGAGCCGGCACCTCTGCCGCGGATAGATGATCGCAAGTCGCCACCGGCAAGCGCATCTGCGCCGGTGAGCACCGGAAGCCACGGCAGCCGCTCCGGCAGAGCCGTCGACATCCCGCCCGCGCGCAGGCCAGGCAACCGGTAGATGGCGAGTACGGACCGGTCAGTAGAGGTGAAACACTATGGGGAATCGCTTCCAACTGGTCGCGCGGAACCGGCCTTAACATCAACAAGGTCATGATCGCGATTCAGCGAGAGAACCCCGAGGCCTTCCTCAAGGAAAACATTAACCTTTTGAAACGTGGCGCTATTCTGCGTATGCCTGCGATTGATGATGTCAACACCATTCCATCTTCCACCGCGAACAGCGAAGTGGCAGCGCAGACGGATGAGTTCCAGGGTGGCAAAACTGCAGCCAGCCCCTACACGCCGTTGCTGGCGGAAGAAACCGCGGCCTTCGAGGATGAGGAAGCAGCAGCACAGGCTGATGTCGATTTGTCCCCGGGGCTCAGCGAAGAGACCGCATCGGATGAGGCGGAAGAAGCGGCGGCAGAGCAGCTTGACGACCAGGCGGCAGATCCGATGCAGGAGCAAATGGAGACCGGTGAGCGCCTGGAACTGGTGCCGCCGTCTGAAGGCAGCCAGCTGGACAGCGCGTACGGCTTTGAAGAAAACGAAGGCGATAACCAGGACGCCTCTGTGGCCGTGTCCGCTTTGCGTGAGAATCTGGCACGCACCGAGGAAGATCTGATCACCCAGCAGCAACAGAACGAATACATGGCCGAACGGATCCGTGAACTGGAGACCGAATTGACGGCTGCGCAGGACACCAGCGTTAACAACGAAGACCTGGCCAGCATGGAACAGCGTCTGCGCGAAGAACGGCGGGCGTCGAGCAGTGAGCCCTGGTACAGCCGTTTCGGTTTCTGGCTGATTGGGCTGTTGGTTTTGGCCGTCGGCCTGGTTGGCTGGCTACTCAGCCGTAGAGGAGGAGATGAAATTATTTCCACGGCTACTCCGGCCAGCGAAGAAAAACAGATTCGCGGTCTCAAGGACGAAGCCGAGGAAGTGCTTCGTGTGCTTGAAGATCCGCAGGACGAAGAAATCGATGCCGATTCCGAAGTTACTGACGAAAGCGATGCCAGGGATGGCGAAGAGCCGGCAAAACCTGAAGAGGACGATCGCACGTCCAAGCATTTTGGTTCCGGCGGAGATGACGCCGAATTACTGGATGAGGAAAGTTCCGATCCAGAGATCCAGCTGGATCTGGCCCGGGCCTATATTTCAATGGGTGACAAGGAAGCGGCCCGCGTGATTCTGGAAGAAGTCGGTAACAACGGCAGCGAAGCACAGCAGGAAGAAGCCAGGAAGATGCTGAACCAACTGGTTCCGTGACCGTACCGGCTTTTCCCCGATGAAGCGTTACGCCATTGGGTTGGAATACGACGGCAGCAAGTTCATAGGCTGGCAGATACAGCGCCAGGAACCCACCGTACAGGCTTGCCTGGAAAAAGCCCTCGCGACGGTGGCAGACCACGAAGCCCGTGTCACCTGTTGCGGGCGCACCGACACCGGCGTGCATGCGCTGGGGCAGGTAGCACATTTTGATAGCCCTTCAGACCGCCCCGAACGTTCCTGGATTCTTGGGCTGAACAGCAACTTGCCGCCCGGGGTCAGCGTTATATGGATTCGAGAAGTGGATGATTCGTTCCATGCGCGTTTCAGCGCCTATTCGCGCAGCTACCGTTATCTCATATTGAACCGTTGGGTTCGGCCAGCGATCCAGGCCAGCACCATTAGCTGGTGCCGTGCTCCGCTGGACGCTGATAAGATGCACGATGCGGCCCAGGCTTTACTGGGCGAGCACGATTTCACTTCGTTCAGGGCAGGTGCCTGCCAGGCCAGACACGCAGTTCGGGAGATCCACCAGGTTTCGGTTCAGCGCGAGGCGAACACGGTCTCTCTCGATGTGACAGCGAATGGTTTTTTGTATCACATGGTGCGTAATATCGCCGGCAGCCTGCTGCGTGTCGGGCGCGGTGAGGAAGATGTGGCCTGGGTGAAAGACATACTGGAAAAGCGGGACCGTGGCATTGGCAGCATCGACAGCGTCGCCGGAGGGGCTGTATTTTGTATCCGCCCGCTACCCGGATCGCTACGGATTGCCACTTTCGACCCCTGCTTTTCCACGTGGCTGGAACCTTTCATGAGCCGGGTACGGGTGAAAATTTGTGGCCTGACACGTGCTGGCGATGTAGAGACTGCCGTTGCAGCCGGTGCCGATGCCCTGGGATTCGTCTTTACCCCGCGAAGCAAACGCGTTCTGCAGATGCAAAGTGCCGCTGAACTGGTTGCGCGCGTGCCGGCCTTCGTCAGCCGGGTAGGGTTATTCATGGACCAGGAACCCGGGGCAGTGGCAGACGTACTCGACCGGGTACCGCTAAGCCTGCTGCAATTTCATGGCGCTGAGCGTGCCGATTTTTGCCGCCAGTTCGGTCTGCCTTATATCAAGGCGGTCAGCATGGATTCTCCTGAAGCGGTAAAACGGGCAGAGGATGAGTACTTTGATTCTGCCGGCTTGTTGCTGGACAGCCATCCGGCCGGCGGAGTGGGTGGAACCGGAGAGGTCTTTGACTGGTCAATGATACCGGCCACTCAGTTGCCGTTGATTCTGGCTGGTGGTCTGGAACCGGGAAACGTGGGCCGGGCGGTACAACAGGTCAGGCCCTGGGCGGTCGATGTATCGAGTGGTGTGGAGGACGCACCGGGAATCAAGAACAGTGAGTTAATGCGTAAATTTATCAAAGAGGCAAAACGTGAGTATTGAGACAGACGAGTACGGCCTGCAGACTTCCGAACCGGATGAGTTCGGTCATTTTGGCCCCTATGGCGGGACCTATGTGTCCGAGACGCTAATCCACGCCCATGAGGAGTTGAAGGAAGCCTACTACCGCTGGCGCAGTGACGACGAGTTCATGGCCCGGCTGGATGCTGACCTTGCGCATTACGTTGGGCGCCCGTCGCCGATCTATTTTGCCCGCCGCCTGACCGAAGTCGCCGGTGGTGCACGCATCATCCTTAAGCGCGAAGATCTCAATCACACCGGTGCGCATAAAATCAACAATACCGTTGGCCAGGCACTGTTGGCAGAGCACATGGGCAAATCGCGCATCATCGCTGAAACCGGCGCCGGTCAGCACGGTGTGGCTTCGGCCACGGTGGCGGCGCGGATGGGAAAAAAATGCGTGGTCTACATGGGCGAGGTGGATATCCACCGCCAGGCGATCAACGTGTTCCGGATGAAATTGCTGGGCGCAGAAGTGCGCTCGGTTAGCTCCGGTTCCAAGACACTGAAGGATGCGCTCAACGAGGCGATGCGCGACTGGGTTACCAATGTTGACGACACGTTTTACATCATCGGCACGGTGGCGGGGGCGCATCCGTACCCGGTCATGGTCCGTGACTTCAATGCAGTGGTTGGCCGCGAAGCCCGCCGCCAGATGCTGGAGCAGTACGATACTCTGCCGGACGCGCTGGTAGCCTGTGTGGGCGGTGGTTCCAACGCGCTCGGCCTGTTTCACCCGTTCATCGGGGACGCGGATGTGCGCATGATCGGCGTCGAGGCGGCGGGACACGGACTGCACACCGGGCAGCATGCTGCGTCGCTGTGTGCCGGCCGTCCCGGTGTGTTGCACGGCTGCAGGACCTACCTGATGGATGATGACGCCGGCCAGATCGAGCATACCCACTCCGTTTCCGCCGGCCTCGATTACCCGGGAGTCGGTCCGGAACACGCCTGGCTGAAAGATACAGGCCGCGCGCAATACGTCGGCATTACCGATGATGAAGCGATGGCGGCGTTTCACCAGCTGACCCGGCTGGAGGGCATCCTGCCGGCGCTGGAAAGCAGTCACGCGGTGGCTTACGGAATGAAGCTGGCTGCCGAAATGCGGCCTGACCAGACAGTCCTGATTAACCTGTCCGGACGGGGTGACAAAGACGTGCAGACCGTTGCCGACCTGGAGGGGATAACGCTGTGAGTAACCGGATAGATAAGCGCTTCGAGGCGCTGGCTGCAGTTGATCGGACGGCGCTGATCCCGTTCATCACGGCCGGTGATCCGCATCCGGACTGGACGGTGGATATCATGCACGCACTGACCGAGGCCGGCGCCGACCTGCTGGAACTGGGCGTGCCCTTTTCCGATCCGGCGGCCGATGGTCCGGTGATCCAGGCGGCCAGCGAACGCGCCATCTCCCGTGGTGTCAGCCTGACGCGGGTACTGGAGATGGTCGGCCGTTTTCGTCAGCGTGATGCGGACACGCCGATTGTGCTGATGGGTTACCTCAACCCGATCGAACGATATGGCCATGCGGAATTCGCGCGGGACGCCGAACAGGCAGGCGTGGATGGAATCCTGATGGTGGATTGTCCTCCCGAGGAGATGATCCACTTGCGTGGCGAACTCGATCAACACGGCATCTATCCAATTTGCCTGGTGGCCCCGACCACCACGGCGGACCGGATGGAGAAAATTGCCCGCCAGGCGAATGGTTATATTTACTACGTCTCGTTCAAGGGGATCACCGGGGCAAACCGGCTGGAAGAAACGGATCTCGCTGAACCGATCGCCGGGTTGCGTTCGCATACCAGCTTGCCGCTGGCGGTTGGCTTCGGTATCAAGGGACCGGAAAGTGCTGCGGCCGTTTCCGGCCTGGCGGATGGCGTAGTGATCGGTAGCGCCCTGATTGAGCGGCTTGCGGATGCTTCTTCCGGGCAGGAAGCCTGTAGCCGAGTAACGGACTTTCTTGCACCGATTCGCGAGGCGATGGACAATAGCAGGCTATGAGCTGGTTCCAGAAATTGATGCCGTCGCGGATTCGCACCGAAGGCGGTAGTAAACGCAACGTACCGGAAGGCCTCTGGACCAAGTGCTCGGCTTGTGCCGCGGTGCTGTACCGCCCTGAACTCGAACGGAACCTGGCCGTTTGCCCCAAGTGCAACCACCACATGCCGCTGAAGGCCCGTACCCGGCTTGAGCTGTTTCTTGACCCCGGTGACAAGCGGGAAATCGCGGCCAACCTCGAGGCGGTCGATCCACTCAAATTTCGCGATCAAAAAAAATACCGTGACCGCATCGTGGCAGCCCAGAAAAAGACCGGCGAAAAGGACGCACTGATCGCGCTGGCCGGCAAGCTGGCCGGCCAGGACGTGGTAGCCTGGCGTTTGAGTTTGGTTTCATGGGCGGTTCCATGGGCTCTGTGGTGGGCGAGAAATTCGCCCGGGCAGGGCAGGAGTGTCTGCGGATGCGGGCGCCCCTGGTTTGCTTTGCGGCCACCGGTGGCGCACGCATGCAGGAAGGCTTGCTGTCATTGATGCAGATGGCCAAAACCAGTGCGGTGCTGGCGCGCATGGCGGAGGAAGGGTTGCCCTATGTGTCGGTGCTGACCCACCCGACTACCGGTGGTGTTTCCGCCAGTCTTGGTATGCTCGGAGACGTCAATATCGCCGAACCGGCTGCCTGATCGGTTTTGCCGGCCCGCGTGTGATCGAGCAAACCGTGCGGGAAAAACTGCCTGAAGGATTCCAGCGCAGTGAATTCCTGCTGGAGAAAGGCGCCATCGACATGATCGTAGATCGGCGCCAGTTACGTGACGAAATTTCCTCCCTGTTAAAACTAATGGCCGGAGGAAATCATCCTAAACCCGTTTCCGGAGAGGTTGTCACCTCCTAGGCAGATATCATACCCGTGGGTTCCTCTACTTTGCCCGCCACTTTGGCGGACTGGCTGGATTTACTTGAGCTTCGCCATCCAAAAGCCATTGATCTTGGCCTCGAGCGCTGCGGTGAAGTCTGGCGCCGTATGGGTTCGCCTACTCCGGCCCCCAGGATATTCATGGTCGCCGGCACCAACGGCAAGGGCTCCACGGTGGCTACACTGTGCGCTTTACTGGATGCGTACGGTAATTATTACGGCAGCTATACCAGCCCGCACCTGCTGCGCTACAACGAGCGTGTGCGAATCGGTGGTGAAGCGGTTTCTGACGAAACCCTGTTAGGGTCTTTTGCCCGGGTGGAAGCGGCCCGCGGTGACGTCAGCCTTAGTTATTTCGAATTCGGCACCCTGGCGGCCTTTGATATCCTCGCGCGTGCCGGGCTTGATTTTGCCGTGATGGAGATCGGTCTGGGCGGCCGCCTGGATGCGGTCAATCTGCTGGACGCCGATTGTGCTGTGATCACGCCGATCGGCCTGGACCACCAGTTATACCTGGGGGATGACCTCGAGAGTATCGGGCATGAAAAAGCCGGTATCATCCGCCCGGGAAAACCGGTGTTTTCCGGTGAAGCAGACCCGCCTGACAGTATTTTCGATGCCGCTCGTTCCCAGCAGGCACCGCTGCAGCGCCTGGGCGTGGATTTCTCGATAGAGCCGGAAAACGGACAGGCCCGCTTCATCAAGGGTTCACTGGAGATGAAAGTTCCATTACCGGTTTTGGTCGGCCCGCATCAACTGGGCAACATGGCTACGGCCCTGGCTGCCTTCCTGGAACTGGTTCCACATGCTGCGGGGGAGCCCGGGGCGATTGCGCAGGGCCTGCGCTCGGTGTCACTGGCAGGGCGCTTTCAGCGCATCAACCGGCGCCCGCCGGTCTGGATTGATGTAGGGCATAATCCGATGGCTGCGCAGGCGGTAGCGGTAGCGCTTGGCGAAGCGATGGTCACCGGGGGAATCACGGATTGCCGCTGTGTGCTGGCCATGCTGGCCGATAAGGACGCAACTGCCGTGGTTGAAGCCCTCAAACCGTTGGTAGACAGCTGGTACTGTGCAGGCCTTGGAAGTGATCGCGGTCAATCCGGCAAAGAGTTGGCCATACGTGTACGACAGGCAGGCCAGGAACTGGATATTCGCGTATTTGAGGCAGTTGAAAGGGCTTTGGACGCAGCCGTTTCCGATTCAGCGCAGGATGAGGCTGTGCTGGTATTCGGTTCTTTCCTGACGGCGGCGGAAGCATTGCTGCACTGGCAGACAACCGACCACGACAAGTGACTGCGGATACTGCTAGAATCCACAGGCAGCAGCGGGCAAACGGGTAATCTGATCAATGGATACAGCGCTTAGGCAAAGACTGGTTGGCGCCAGCGTGCTGATCGCTTTGGCAGTTGTAGTCTTGCCGATGATGCTTGGCGGCAGGCCTGACAACGAAGAGCAGGCTTTACAGCAAATCGAATTGCCGCAGCAACCTCCTGAACTGGATTTCGAAACCCGGCGCTACCCGGTCGGACAGGCAAATCAGCAACGCCCGGAGCCCGCTTCACAATCCGATCTCAAACCCTTACCCTCTCCCAGGGTCGCGCCCGTGATCACGCCGGCGCCCGCGCCGCAGGAAGGTGTCGCGACGGAGGAGGGAACGGCAACGCAGACAGGGATGATGCAGCCTGATGCCGGGGCGCTGACAGAAAGCCAGCGTGCTGAAACCCCGCCTGCTCAGACTGAGCTATCTGAAACTACGCCGCCTGTGGGCACACCGCCCAAAGCTACTCCGGCGCCACGACGAGATTTGGAACCAAACAATAGCAGCCGCTACGTCGTCCAGGTTGCCAGTTTCGGTGCGCGTGATAATGCCAGTCGCCTGTCCAAAACCCTTGGTGGTTATGGTTACGCGGTGCTGCTCGACACGGTCAAGTCGGATGTCGGAACCCTGCACCGGGTGCGTGTCGGACCGTATGACAGTGATTCGGAAGCCGAGGCCGCCGTAAAAAAAATCCAGACCCAGGTCAAGGATGTGAAGCCCCGGGTGATGGATTTGCAGCCGGAAAAAGCATCACAGGTGACCAGGCCCTCGGATCCTCTGGTTCGCTGGGTCGTCCAGGTGGGTAGTTTCTCCAGCACGGCCAATGCCGAGAAACTGGTGGCTCGACTCAGGCTCGAGTCATTGTCTGCATATAAAGAGCAGGTCAGCAGCGCCGGATCTACGATTTATCGCGTCCGGGTGGGTCCATTCCTGGAGCGGGAAGAAGCGATCCGGATCGATACGCTGATCAATGATCGCCTGTCGATTGATGGTGTGGTTATGAGTGCCAACTAGTGGCCTGGCCGGATTATGCCATCCTGGCAGTCGTCGTTATTTCGGTCCTGGTCGGTGCGCTGCGTGGGTTTATAAAGGAAGTATTTTCGCTACTGGTCTGGACTGCCGCTTTTCTGGTCGCGTATCACTTTGCCGGCGACGTGGCGGCGTGGATGGAAGATACGGTAACCTTGCCATCGGCCCGCACGGCGATGGGTTTTGCCGGTTTATTCGTCTCAGTGTTGCTGGTCGGCGGATTGATCAATTACCTGTTGGGCCGGCTGGTGGAGACCACCGGTTTGAGTGGAACGGACCGTTTGCTGGGTGGGGTTTTCGGCGCAGCCAGGGGTCTTGTGATGATCACCGCTGTATTGTTGGTGGCCGGCTTTACGCCAATCCCCGGCGACCCGTGGTGGCAGCAGTCGCAGACCATCAAACGCCTGATGCCCCTGGTTGAGTGGGGTGTTGGGTATTTGCCGGAGTCGGTGGCGGAACATCTGGACTTTGAACCGGCCAAAGATGAACCGGATGTCGATCCGGACGAGCCGGGTAAGGGCCAGGTTTGAAATAATTCATGAGCAGGGACTGGGAACCATGTGTGGAATCATAGGTATCGTCGGGAAAGGCACTGTAGCCCCGGCTTTGTACGACGCTTTGACCATTCTCCAGCATCGCGGCCAGGATGCGGCGGGTATCGCAACGCTGGATGGCTACCAGATAAAACTGCACAAGGCCAGTGGTCTGGTCCGTGATGTTTTTGAGCCGGAACAGATGGCCAGTCTGACCGGGCGCGTGGGCATAGGCCACGTCCGTTATCCGACCGCCGGCCGGGATGATTCGTCGGAGGCGCAGCCTTTCTATGTCAATTCGCCCTACGGTATTGCGCTTGGCCACAACGGTAACCTGATCAATACCGAAGAACTCAGCCAGGCCCTGTTCGACAGCGACCGCCGACACCTCAACACCAAATCGGACTCCGAGTTGCTGCTCAACGTTCTGGCGCATGAATTGCAAAAACAAACACCGTCCAAGTTACTGCCCAGAGCATATATTCACCGCCGTGGACGCTGTCAACAAGCGCTGTAAGGGCGCCTATTCGGCCATTGCCCTTATTTGTGGTCACGGCGTGCTGGGTTTTCGCGATCCATATGGGATCCGTCCAATGGTGCTGGGTTCCCGCGAAACCAAGAAGGGCATCGAGTACGCACTGGCCTCAGAGAGCGTAGCGCTCGACGTACTCGGCTTCCACCTGATGCGTGACCTGAAGCCCGGCGAGTCGGTTTTTATCAGCCTGGACGGTGAACTGCATTCGCACATCAGCCCCTACCGCCAGGAGCTGACCCCCTGTATTTTTGAGTACGTGTATTTTGCCCGCCCGGATTCGCTGCTTGATGACATCTCGGTCTACAAGGCCCGTCTGCGCATGGGCCAGGCGCTGGCGCGTAAAATTCTCCGCGAACGTCCGGACCACGACATCGACGTGGTGATTCCGGTGCCCGACACCAGCCGCACAGCTGCCTTGCCGCTGGCCTACGACCTGGACGTCAAGTACCGCGAAGGCTTCATCAAGAACCGCTACATCGGCCGCACTTTCATCATGCCGGGTCAAAACCTGCGCAAAAAATCGGTGCGCCAGAAGCTCAATGCAATCGACCTGGAGTTCCGTAAGAAGAACGTGCTGATCGTGGATGACTCCATCGTCCGCGGCACCACATCCAGGAAAATCATCCAAATGGCGCGCGAGGCCGGTGCACGAAAGGTCTATTTCGCTTCAGCGTCGCCGCCGGTCCGCTATCCGAATATCTACGGCATCGACATGCCGGCACCGGATGAGCTGATCGCTGCCGGACGCACCGAACAGGAAATCCAGGAAGAACTGGGTGCCGACTGGCTGATCTACCAGGACCTGCGATGACCTGATTGAGGCCTGTCACGAGGGTAACGAACAAATCCGGCAGTTCGATACTTCCTGTTTTTCCGGAGAGTATATCACCGGGATCGAGGACGGCTACCTGGAGAAAATCCAGGAACTTCGGTCTGACAAGGCCAAGAAGAAACGCCGCGACAACCGATCCAGCCGTTTGACGGCCTGATTTGCGATGCGCCGTTTTTCCTCCCGTGAACCGATTGCCAAGGTCGATACGGCCTGGCTGCGCATGGAGCAACCGACCAACCTGATGATGATCACCGGCGTGGTAACGCTGGATGGTCCGATTGCCTACGAAAAGTCTGCTGGAAACCATCGAGACGCGCTGGCTTGCCTTCAACAGGTTCCGTCAGAAGGCCGTCAGACCGCTCCGGAGGGGCTGACTGGGTTGACGGATGAGGATTTCGAGATCCATGCCCACGTGCGCCGTGTGGCGCTGCCAGGTAAGGCTGATCAGGCAGAACTGGAAGAGTTTGTCAGCGACCTGGCCAGTACCGCGCTCGATCCGTCACGGCCCCTGTGGCAGTTTCATTACATCGAAAACTACGTTGGCGGCCCGGTCATCGTGCAGCGTATCCATCATTGCTATGCAGACGGTATTGCGCTGGTGCAGGTGTTTCTTTCGCTCACCGACAAGTCGCCGGAGCCACCTCCGGCCGCGCTCGACCCGGCCAGGTGGCGCACGTGCACAGGTCGAGAGGTCCTCGGTCTTCCGGCGCTTGATGGAACCGGCCAGGGACGGCTTCGGGCTGGCCGCACACTGGACCCGCAAGCTGGTTGGGGAAGGCGTGCGGGTGATACAGGAGCCCGAACGCGCCGGTTATTTCGCGGACGAGGTCGCCGGGCTGGCAAAGGAACTGGTTCAACTCGCTCAGCCTGGAAGACGATCCCAAGACCCTGTTTAAGGGCAAGCTGGGGGTGCGAAAGCGGGTGGCGTGGGCCGAGCCCCTGCCGCTGGATGAAGTCAAGGCGCTGAGCAAGGTGCTGGGCTGCACCGTCAACGACCTTGTTGATTGCCACGGTCACCGGGTCGCTGAACAGCTACCTGTTGGAGAAGGGCGAAAAGCCGAATGCTGCGACCGAGATTCGGGCGACAGTGCCGGTCAACCTGCGGCCGCTGGAGCACGCCAAAGAACTGGGTAATCATTTCGGGCTGGTCTTCCTGAGCCTGCCGGTGGGCGAACGCAATCCATTGCTGCGGGTGCGTTGCGTCAGCGAGCGGATGGATGAGTTGAAAAGCGGCCGCCAGGCGACGGTAGCTTTCGGGCTGCTGGGTGCGCTGGGCATGGGCCCGTCGGTGTTGCAAAAACCCGCACTGGAATTATTGAGTGACAAGGCGACCACCGTGCTGACCAACGTGCCGGGGCCGCAACAACCGCTTTACCTCGCGGGCCAGCGGGTGAAAGACATGATGTTCTGGGTGCCGCAAAACGGCAGCATCGGGATGGGGATCAGTATCTTCAGCTACGATGGACAGGTGTTCTTCGGAGTCATTGCGGACCGCAAACTGGTTCCGGAACCGCACGACATCATCGAACGGTTCCGGCCGGAGTTTGAAAAACTGGTATACCTCAGCCTGATGATACCGGTGGGGAAACCGGACTCACCCAGGTTGGCAGAGGAACTTCTCGCTGCGTTAACGCCGCTGGCGTCTCCAGCAATCCACGATGTGTTCGACGTCCGTTTCTTCCGGTCCGCTCGACCACATGTTTGCATACTCGATATCCTGCGCGTTTGGCGGAGGATTGGGCATGGTGACCCGAAAACGCACCGGCATCGGCACACCTTCACCAGTCGCGATCGCCTCACCCTGGGCCAGTGAAGGCAGGGCTTCCAGAATTCCGCGGGCGGCGTCCGGCACCATCGCACGCACGTATTCCTGATCGTCCGGGTTGGTGATGCGCAGGCAGACAAATGTACTGCACTGCGCCAGCACGGTTTCCGAAAGTTCGTTGGGGCGCTGGCTCACGACGCACAGGCCCACGGCGTACTTACGGCCGGCCTTGGCAATGCGTTCGAAACTGCGGCGCGTGCCCTGGTGTCCGCCAACGTGGTCTCGCGGAATGTAAGCGTGGGCTTCTTCGGCGACCACGAAGATCGGAAATTCGCGGCATTTCGGATTCCAGTAGTTGAACTCGAACGCCAACCGGCCGATTTGTGCGGTCACCGTGGGGTGAATGTCGAACGGGACTGAACTCAGGTCCAGAACCGTAACCTTGGCATTCTTGCTCACCCAGTCCGACAAAATCGCGCATCAGGCCGGACAGGGATTCCGAGGTGGTTCGTTTGACCGGCTTCAACAGGAAGTCGTAACGGGTGTCGTTGAGCCGGCTCATCAGCTTTACCAGCAACTGGTCGAATTTTCCGGTCAACGCCGTTTTGGATTTACCGAAATCCTGCGGTGGTTTCATTCGACGTACTTGAAGCGCTTGAGCAGCTCGTCCATCGAGAAATAGATGGGCGAATCCACCGTGATATGGCCCAGGTTGAGGTGCTCGTTGGCCTCGCGCTTCAACTCCAGCAGCGCGCCGCGCAGGAAGGCGATCTGAACAGAGGCGTTCGGGTCGTCTCTGTCGATCAGCAGTTCAACCAGTTCTTCGTAGGTCAGCAGCCAGTATGGGATTTCCAGGTCGGTGGCCTTGATGCAACGGACCTTGTTGGCCGGGAAGGGCGGAGTCGTGCTGGGATCCCAGTCCTTGGTCCCGTACTCGCCGTGCAGATCGAGAATGATGATGTGGGCGTTCGGCATGGACTTGAGTGTCGACTGGATAAAGCTGGTTACCGACCAGGATTTACCCGAACCCGACTGGCCCAGGATCGCTGCATGACGGCCGAAAAAATGCGTCCGGGTCGATGTACACGTCGACGATGTCGAATGAGCTGAGTTTGCCCACTTTGAAATCCGCTGCGCTGTACTTGGAAAACAGCACTTGACAGCGTCGCGGCGCCGACCAGGTGCAGTTCCGCACCGGTGTCGGGAAATGGGCCACACCGCGGTTGAAGCCACCCTTGGCGGTGATTTCTCCCAGCGGATTGACGCGCACCATGCGTATGCAGCTCGCCCTCGAGTTCCACTTCCTGCCACATGCTTTCCACGATCACCAGCACGTAGACGCCGGACTGGCGCACCATCAGGTAGGAGCCGATCTGGCCGATCCTGACGTCGACGCCGTCGACGGTTACTTCGGGAATGAAACCCTCATCATCGGAGATCAACTGGGCGACAAAATCCGTTCCGTTGGTTTCTACGAGGTGGCCGATAAGAGTATTTTTCTCGCTGATCATTATAATTCCCTGTCAGAATCAAAAATAACTCTATGATAAATCAAGTGTTTTGTAAAGGATAACCTGCGATTATCCTGTCTTATTCCAAGCTCCGCCAAAGCAGATTCAATATCGAGTTTTTCCATGGCGTCCTGGGGGCTCATTTCGGAGGCCTTGATGTACAGATCCGATACCTGGTCAATTTTGCTGTCTCCATACAAGCAGATACAAACCGTTTCCATACTCGATATTTGCGATCGGTGCATCCGGGGTAATTACCATGGCCGCTTCAAAATGCTCCAGAGCGCTTGGATTCGCTGGCGCCATAAGTCATGCCGCCGATCAGCTTGCCGACCTTGTCGATGATCTCGGCGTGATACATGCCCAGTGCGGTGTGCGCTTCGGCATGTTGCGGTTCAAGTTCGAGCGCTCGCTGCAGGCTTTTCAATATTTTTCCACCGACGCCCTGTTTGAGTGCCTTTACCACCGAAATGCTCTGGCTGTAACGTCCCAGGTTGAAGGCATGGAAATAATGGCTGTTGGCGTCTTCGGGAAATTCCTCGATGGCTTGTTCAGCCCGTTCGATGGCCGATTTGAAACAGGCGATCTGCCGTTTCTGGTCGTCTTCCAGGTAGGTGGCATAGATACCGGTCGCCTTGTTGGCGACGGCATGGCCGTCCAGTCCGAAGGCATCTGCCTGTTCCACGGCCTGTTGAAAGTCGCCGCGGTGAAAGCAGCGCCAGGCCTCCTGCAGCTCCGCGTCGTGCGGGAAAAGCCTCGCGATCACCGCGGTGCAGAGCTGTCCCAGGCTCGCTTTCAGTTCTGGACCGGAAAAGTCATAATTCAGTCGTGTCGTGCGGAAATCGGTTCCATTTGTGCATTTTAGTGTGATTACTCTAATTTCAGATTCTAGAATGGTGCCCGTCAATTGGATACAACACCCATCCAGGAGAATGTCATGGCTACTAAGAAGCTAAAGAAGAAAGTACAACGTAAATCCGTTGCCCGCAAGGCAGAAAACCCGGTTGTTGATTCAGCACGGGAAATCTGGCTGGCAGGTCTTGGCGCATTCAGCGTTGCCCAGCAGGAAGGTGAAAAGATCATCGACGAAGGCAACAAGTTCTTCGACAAGCTGGTTAAAGAAGGCAGCAAGATCGAAAAGCGCACCCGTAAAGACGTTGAAGGCGCGTTTGATGATATTCGCGGCGAACTTGAAACCCGCGTTAAAGATTTCCGTGGTGAAGTCGAAACCCGCGTCAAAGATATCCGCGGTGAAGTCGAAAGCCGTGTTAAAGACATCGGTGGTGATTTTGAATCCCGTTTGGACGGTGTACGTGACCAGGCCGGTACGGTTCGCAAGCAAGCGAATGACAACTGGGACAAGCTGGAAAACATTTTTGATGATCGCGTAAGCCGTGTGCTTGCACGCCTGGGCATCCCGACCCGTGACGACGTCAACCGTCTGTCCAAGCGTGTACAGGAACTTTCCCGCAAGGTTGCAACGCTCGATAAGAAAGTGACGCCGGCCAAACCTGCGGCCAAGGCCAAAGCAGCCCCCAAAAAGCCGCGCCAAGAAGCTGTAGCCAAAAAGCCCGTCGCCAAGAAGCCGGTAGCCAAGAAAGCCGCAGCTAAGAAACCTGTCGCTAAGAAGGCAGCAGTCAAAAAGCCCGTAGCGAAAAAGGCCGCAGCCAAGAAGGTAGCACCTAAAAGGCAGCGCCGAAAGCCCCGGCAGGAGCTCCCAAGGCCGCCTGATCATCTCAGCCTGATCTCTGAATATCAGGGTTCCCTGATATCCCTCTTTAGGCCGGCACCCCGCCGGCCTTTTTTTATGCGGATAGTCGAAAGGTACTGGTAGGCGAGTTCGGTGAACTGGCTTTTTTCCGGTTCGCGGAAATGCGGCGTCACGCTCAGCAAAGCGCGCGCGATGGCCCGTGTCTGGGCCGTGCTGTCTTCCATGTCCGTCCGGCTTCGAACAATTCGGCAAATGGAATCCAGTAGGTCAGGGCCAGCAAAACACTGTCGGTCAGCATGTCTTTCTGTCAGCGGGTCGATGCTCAGTACACCTGCCTGTTCCAGGGCGCCCAGTGAATTCCACGCCGATTGGCGTTCACGTTTAAGCAGGCCGCGCATGGCCTTGTCGAGGTCGGGAATACGGGCGGTCAGATCGGACAGGTTACGGTACAGGAACCGGAACTCTCCCTTGAGTTCAAAACTCAGATGCAGCTGGAACCAGAGGTCCTCAGCCTGCAGCAGTAATTCATCGGAAACCTCGATCAGCGGCTGAAAACGGACCAGGAAGCGTTTGAACAATTCGATGACGATGTCGTCCTTGCTCCTGAAATGGTAATACAGGTTGCCCGGACTGATATCGGCCTCGTCGGCGATGTGGTTGGTGGTGACGTTGGGTTCGCCATAGCTGTTGAACAGCTCCAGGCTGGTCGTCAGAATCAATTCCCTGGTGTCGCGTCGCGCCATGCCGTGAACCGTGCCGGCGGGTCAGATTGCGCCGCCCAGTTTTCTGACCAGTTCCACGTATTGTTTGCCGGGCGTCTTCTTCGCTGGTGCCGTGTAGTTTCTCCCAGGCTTCGTACTTGGCAGCGCCGACGAAATCAAAAAAGCCGGGCTTGTCTGCCCTGTACGTCACCGCTGGAACCCTGCTTGTACAGGGCATAGAGTTGCAGCATGGTATTGTCATCGGGACGTTCCGACAGCGATTTCACGGCAGCGGCAGCCTGTTCGAATACTTCACTTCCATTACTCATATGACTTGGCATCCCTCCTCAGTGTTCTGCTATGATCGTATCATTTAAGGGTAAGCACATCATTCTGGAGTTGAATCGTATGAGTTATTTCGTCACAGGTGGAACCGGCTTCATCGGACAGAACCTTATCAAACTGCTGCTCAAACGCCGCGGCAAAATATATGTACTGGTGCGAAAGGGTTCGCTGGAGAAACTGGAGTATGCTTCAAGTCTGCGCTGGGGGTCTGCAGCCCGTAAAGTTGTTCCGGTGAAAGGTGATCTGACCAAGCCGTACCTCGGCGTGGCGCCGGCCATGCGCAAGAAGTTGGAAGGCAAGATCGATCACGTTTTCCACCTGGCCGCCATTTACGACCTGGCAGCCGATGAGGCCTCACAGCAGGCGGCAAATATCGACGGTACCCGGAACGCGATCCGCTTTGCAGAAAAGGTCAAGGCGAAACGTTTTCACCACGTCAGTTCCATCGCGGCGGCCGGCCTGTACCCCGGTACTTTTACCGAGGATATGTTTGAAGAGGCCATCGGGCTGGAAAACCCATATTTCCGCACCAAGCACGATTCCGAAGGCCTGGTGCGTCAGAACTGCAAGATCCCCTGGCGCATCTACCGGCCGGGCATCGTGGTGGGTGATTCCGAGACCGGGAGAATCGACAAGATCGACGGCCCTTATTATTTCTTCAAACTGATCCAGAAAATGCGGCGTGCTTTGCCCGCCTGGATGCCCACGTTGGGACTAGAAGGCGGCCGCCTCAACATCGTGCCGGTGGATTACGTGGTCAAGGCGATGGACCATCTGGCGCACAAGCCGCGGCTGGACGGCAAGTGCTTTCACCTGACCGACCCGAAACCGATGCGTATCGGCGAGGTTCTGAATACCTTTGCCGATGCGGCCCACGCGCCGCAGATGACCATGCGGGTGGACGCCCGGCTGTTTAACTACATTCCCGGCGTGATCAAGCAGGGTTTAATGATGCTGCCGCCGGTGCGGCGCATTTACGGGAAGTGCATGAAAGATCTCGGTATGCCGCCCGATGTATTGAAGTTCATCAATTATCCGACCCGCTTCGATTCCAGCCGAAACACAGAAGCAGCTGAAGGGCAGCGGAATCACCGTGCCCCGCCTGGATGACTACGCCTGGCGACTCTGGGACTACTGGGAACGTCACCTCGATCCCGATCTGTTTATCGACCGCAGCCTGCGTGGTCATGTTGGCGGTAAAGTCGTAGTGGTGACGGGCGGCTCATCCGGAATCGGCCACGCCACCGCAGTGATGATGGGGCGTGCCGGAGCACGGGTAGCCATCGTCGCCCGGGACGAAAGCAAGCTGGCGGAAACCGTGCGTGAAATCGAAGAGGAGGGCGGCGAGGTCAACGCTTTCTCTGCCGACCTGGCCGAAATGGAAGCCTGCGACGAGGTGCTCGAGCAGATATTCACGAAGATGGGCACTATCGATATCCTGGTCAACAACGCGGGTCGCTCGATTCGCCGCGGTATTGCCGTCGTCCTACGACCGCTTCCACGATTACGAACGGATCATGCAGCTGAATTATTTTGGCAGCCTGCGCATGATCATGGGCGTGTTGCCGGTGATGGAAAAGAAACGCAAGGGACAGGTCATCAATATTTCCTCGATTGGCGTGCTCTCCAATGCACCGCGTTTTTCCGCCTACGTGGCGTCAAAGGCTGCGCTGGACGCATTTTCGCGCTGCGCCTCTTCCGAGTTCAGCGATACCGGCATCAAATTCACCACGATCAATATGCCGCTGGTGCGCACACCGATGATTGCGCCGACCAAAATCTACGAAAACGTGCCGACCATCACGCCGGAAGAGGCGGCGGCGATGGTCAAGCACGCGGTGATCTACAAGCCGCAGCGGATCGCTACGCGCCTTGGAATTTTCGCCCAGGTGTTGCACGCAGTGGCGCCCGAAGGTGTCGGAAATCGTCATGAACAGCGCGTTCCGCATGTTTCCGGAGTCAGCCGCGGCCAAGGGTGTGAAAGACCACCAGGACGCAGCGTCACAGGAACAGGTGGCTTTCGCCAGCCTGATGCGCGGAATTCACTGGTAATTTGTCAGAGTGGGGTGGGCAGGCGGGGCTCAGGCAGAGGCCAGGCGGTCCAGCTCCCACTCGAGGTCGTCGAGCACGCGGGTAAGGTCACGACCGACCCGACTGTGCCCCGACCATTCGGCGTTGAGGCTGTCCAGCAGCGAGCGGTTGGACTGCTTCAGTACTTCACGCTTCAGGCTCATACCGTAGCGGGACAGGACCTCGTCCAGTTCGTCGGCGCGTTTGCGCAGGTCCATTCGGGTCAGTCGGTAAGCATGGTCGCACAGTGCAACCCGGCTGGCGAAACTGAAAATATTGGTGAAGAAAATTTCGTCATCCCCGCGGTTGGGTTCCACCAGCAGCAGGTCGGTGGCAGGGTGGGTTTCGCGGTATTTGCGGAACGCCACGGTCATGCGTGACTGGATCAGCGCACGGAACGTCTGCGACAGAATCAGCGGCAGCCCGCCCTGGATCAGTTTCTTGATCGGGATGTTGGTGTCTTCCGCGTGCGAACTGGAGTCGTAAGGCACCAGCGGGTTGATGCCCAACAGGATGTCGACCCCCTCATCCAGCGCGACCGAAGCATGCATGGTGCGGCGCAGTGCGCCGTCAACGAAGTAGCGATCCCCGATTTTCACCGGCGGGTACATTCCGGGTAGAGCCGCACTGGCCTGCACGGCGCGTGAAATGGGAATGCTGTTGTTGTCTTCGGCGCCGAACCGCACAGCGGCGCCGGTATCCAGATCGACAGCAATGATATAAAGCTTGCGCGCTATGTCTTTAAAATTATTGGATCTTCCACTCGACTGAAATACGTCGATCAGGAATTTATTGATGGCTTCATTATCAAAGATGCCACTGGGAATGGCCTGGCCGAGGGAGCCGAACAGCCGTGCAATGCTGGCGTGCAACGGGTGTTTGACGATGTCCATCAGCCCGTCGGTCAGCGCGCCGGGAACCTGGCGGGCCCGTTCAATGTATTCGCGATAGGCCGGTTTCAGCAGTTTTTCCGGCTCGAACAGGTGTTCGGCATGTTCGTGCCCGGTAAATATCCGGCACATATCGGCAACGGTGATGTTGTTGGCAAGGCTGGCGGCAATGAACGCGCCCGCGCTGACACCAACGTAGACATCGACATCGTGCAGGCGTAAGCCGTTGATTGCCTCGTCCACGGCTCGTAGCGCGCCCAGTTCGTAGATGGCGCCTACCGGACCGCCACCGGCTATTGCGAGGCCAATTCTGGGTGTGCAGGAAGATCGCGGATTTCTGGCCTGGTGCAATGTAAGCATGGTTCAATATACTACGTAAAAGCCGGGGTTATGCACATGCTTCAAGTCAACGACAATTCGTCATTGATAGCGGCCACTGAAGGTGGCTGATGGATAGATCGGGAGCCGCCAGACTCCAGAAGATGCTGGCATGGAACCGCGAACTGGCAAGCCGGATAGAAGGGTCCGATTTTCCCTTGGCGGAATTCGAGCATCTGCAGAAGTGGCAGCAGGATCGGCTTGCGCATACTTTCAATGACCTGTTGCAGCAGCCGCCATACCGGCCGGCAGTGACCTTTTTCCTGACCGAGCTATACGGCGGACTGGATTTCCGGCAGCGTGACGAGGATATGGACCGTGTGATGCCGGTGATGAAGCGCTTCTTGCCGGACAAGGTTTTGTCCCTCATGTCGGAAGCTTTTGAACTACAGGCCGTGAGCCTGCAATTAGATATGCAAATGGCCGACTGCATGGCGCGGACCGGCATAAACCACCTGGATATGGACCGCTATTGCCAGGTTTATCGCGCCGGTAGTGACCTGCCGGGCCGTGAGCGGCAGATCATATTGATCAGGAAACTGGGTTACGATCTCGACAAATGGGTCAACAAAAGACTGGTCAATACGCTGGTGCGATTACTGCGCGGCCCTGCGCACGCTGCCGGATTCGGTAAGCTCCAGGAGTTTCTGGAGGCAGGCCTGGGATCATTCCGGGAGCTTGAGGATGTATCCTATTTCAATGAAACCATTTATCAGCGCGAATGGACATCGATGCAAAAGATGTTTGCCGGTGAAGAGAGGCCGTTTGATTTCTGAGCACTCAGACGAAGGTACAGCCAAAATGGTTTTCGAGATAATCCGTTATTTCGCTCTCGATAACCGGTTTCAGAAAAATCAGCATCAGGCCAAGGACTGCCTTGATTCTGATTTCGTTATCACGGACCGTAATCCTGCCGTGCACACCTGGCCGCTCAAAATGGATGTGGTCGCCTTCCCAGCCGTATTTGATTTCAAATTTTTCGGCGAGGTCGCATGCCAAATCGTCTGCCGCTTTTTGGGCTTCTTCAGCAGGCATAGAATGCTGCGCGCGCATATCAATGTGAGACATCACTTACTTCCACGCTATCCAGGTCGAAACAGTTTAGACTCGCTGCCATGTCGGCGCCAGCCTGGTTTTTTTCGGTCCGCCCGATGAGTCGGCGCCTGCGGAAAGTACTCCTGGCGCTGGTGGTCGTCATTCTGTTGCTGCCGTTTGCCGCTTACTGGCTTGCCGACACCTGGTTGGAATCGACCGGTGGGCGGGCCATGCTGGAACAGACCCTGGGTGAACGCCTGGGCATGGACGTGCGGCTGACGGGCGAATTCGACCTGATGCTGCTTCCGGCCATTGGCGTCTCCGGGACCGGACTGCAGATTGGCGGGCCCGGCGCGGAGTTTGCCTACAGTCGCCAGTATGAAATCTCAATTGCGCTGAAGCCCCTGTTGGACAGGCAGGTACTCATTGAATGGATCAGGATGACTGGAGGCCGGATTGCCCCGAAGCGTTATGTGCCGGCGCAAAGCAACGGGGCGGGAAAGAGCGGGACCGGCGGCACGTTCAGTTTGCCGGAAATAGAGGAACTGGTCTTTCGTGATTTTGAGATCGTACTGGAAGACATGGCTCCACCTGGCTTCCTTGTCAATGAATTCAGTGTCAGCGGTTTCGCGGCTGACCGGGAGACCCCGTTCACGCTAGAAGTTCGTGACCTGCTCGTCGTGCGCGGTCGTTTTTTGTGGGATAGCGGCAGATCGATGTTGCGCCTGGCAGGCTTGCAGTCTGAACTGGCGGGGCAAGCGTTAGACGGTGAGGGCTGCCTGGCGCTGGCCCCGGCGCTGCAGCTCGATCTTCATGCCGGAAGTATCGACCTGGATGCTCTGCGCGCGGTGGTCGCCGGGAATGAGTCCCTGTCCGGCGTCTTGAACGGCCCAGGTGGAGAAGCGATGGAAATTCGGGTTCGCCTCAGCGCTGATCAACTGCTGGCCAATGGAATAACGGCCAGTGGTGTAGTGGTGAACTTCGGTGAAGATCCGGAATGCGGATGATATAATGATTGATTGTATTTGACCTGCAATTGCAAAGGCCCCGGCATTGACTGACGCGAAAAAAACAAACAAAAAACTGGGCAACGTCCGCAAGGAAATCGACCGGCTGGACGAACAAATCCAGCAACTGATCAGCGAACGTGCCCGCCTGGCTTTCCGGGTAAGAGAAAGCAAGGAAGACTCGAAAGGTGCCGTAGACTACTTCCGTCCGGAACGTGAGGCGCAGGTGCTGCGCGCCGTGTTGGAGCGTAACCAGGGGCCGCTGAGCGACAGCGAAATGCTGCGCCTGTTCCGCGAGATCATGTCTGCCTGCCTGGCCCAGCAGGAACCGCTTAAAGTAGCTTACCTGGGTCCGGAAGGGACTTTCACCCAGCAGGCGGTCAATCGCCATTTCGGCCATTCGGTACATGCGATCGAGCGTGCCGGGTATCGACGAGGTGTTTGACCAGGTGCATTCAGGTGATGCGGATTTTGGCGTCGTGCCAGTTGAAAATTCGACCCAGGGCATCGTCAGTCACACGCTGGACATGTTCCTTATGTCAGACTCTGAAGATCTGTGGTGAAGTAGAACTGCGTATTCATCAGAATCTGCTGACGCTGGCCACTTCGATGAATCAGATCGAGCGCGTCTATTCGCACGAGCAGTCGCTCTCGCAATGCAAGGGCTGGCTGCGGGATAATCTTCCTGGCGTTGAATTGATCGCGGTCGGCAGCAACAGTGAGGCCGCCCGGCGGGTCCGCAATGCGCCGGAGGCCGCTGCCATCGCCGGCCGTTCTGCGGCCGATGTTTATGGTTTGCCGGTCCTGTTCTCCGACATAGAGGATCAAGCCGGATAATACGACCCGCTTCCTGGTGATCGGACGACAGCTATTTTCACCCTCCGGACAGGACAAGACCACGTTGCTGCTGACCGGGCACGAAGGGCCGGGAACGCTTTACAGCGCTGCTCAAGCCATTCCAGGAGCACGGCGTGAACATGACCCGGATCCAGTCGCGCCCGTCGCGGCACGGCAAATGGGCTTACGTGTTTTTTGTCGACCTCGAAGGCCACGCCGAAGATCAGAACATCAAGTCGGCGCTGGATGACCTGGAGAAGGTCAGCAAACTGTCGCGTGTGCTGGGATCCTATCCACGGGCCATTCTCGCGCCGTCATGATGCTGTTAACAGAGCCCGCATCTTCGCCGCTGCTCGGCGAGTTGACCCCGCCCGGTGACAAATCCATCTCGCACCGTGCGTTGATTATTTGCCTGCCTGGCCGAGGGCCGGTCAAGGGTTACCGGACTACTCGACAGTGAAGACGTCAAGGCCACGGCGAATGCCTGTTGCCAGCTGGGAATGAAGTTGCAACACGACGGTGATGTATTGCTGCTGGACGGTGTCGGTGCAGCCGGCCTGTCGCGGCCGCGGGCGCCGCTGGACATGGGTAACTCCGGCACCGCCATGCGACTGCTGGCCGGAGTGCTGGCCGCACAGCCATTCGACTCGGAACTGGTCGGCGACGAATCCCTCAGCAGGCGTCCGATGACCCGCATTGTCAAACCGCTGTCCCTGATGGGTGCGCGTATCGAAACGGCAGCGGGCGGCACGCCGCCATTGCGGATAAACGGCAATCCGGATCTTGCACGGCATCGATTACGCAGTCCCCCATCGCCAGTGCTCAGGTCAAGTCCTGTCTGTTGCTGGCAGGGCCTTGTATGCCAGCGGGCAGACCTCCGTGACTGAACCGCTGAAGAGCAGGGACCACACCGAGAAAATGCTGCCTGCATTCGGCGTTAAATTGCGCGGGCGATTGTGGTGTCGAAGGCGGCAGCCGCTTACAGGCTGCGTCTGTTCACGTACCTGCCGATATTTCTTCGGCGGCCTTTTTCATGGTCGCTGCCGCGATGCTGCCGGGCTCCGACCTGCTGCTCCGAAACGTCGGGCTGAACGAGACCCGCGATGGCATCGTTCATGTGCTCAAAGCGATGGGTGCGGACCTGAGGATCAGCGGCCTGCGCGAGCAGGGCGGAGAGGCTGTAGGAGATGTCCGGGTGCGTTACGCAGGCATGTTGAGTGGTATCGAGATTCCACCCGAACTAATCCCTTCGATGATTGATGAGCTGCCGGTTGTGCTGGCGCTGGCCGCGGTTTCCCGGGGCACGACCGTGCTGCGCGGTGCGGCTGAACTGCGCGTGAAAGAGAGCGACCGCCTGGCTGTCATGGCCGCGCGGGCTGGAGGCGCTGGGCGTCAGCCTGAAGGAATATGAGGACGGCATGGAGGTCGAAGGCGGGAGTGTCGGTGGTGGTCGAGGTTGACGGGGCGGGCGATCATCGCTGTGCGATGAGCTTTGCCGTGCTTGGGCAGGTCGCCTCGGGCCAGGTGCGCGTTACCGGCGCCGAAAATATCAATACTTCTTTTCCGTCTTTCGTCCAGGATCTGACGCGCGTGGGGGCTTAATTCGAAACGACCATGGAGAAGCAGATGATGGCTGATAACGAAGCAGACGTCCCGGTAGTTACGCTGGACGGTCCGGGAGGGTCCGGTAAGGGCACCATTGCCATGCGGGTTGCACACAAACTGGGTTGGCATTTTCTCGACAGCGGCGCGCTTTACCGGCTGGTGGCAGTCGCCGCCATGGATCGTGGTATAGGCGCTGACGAAGAGACTGCGCTGGGCCGTGTGGCGGAGATTCTCGATGTCAGTTTTGGTGTATCGGACGAAGGCATGATCATCCTGCTGGACGGCAACTACATCACCGGCCGGCTGCGTTCAGAAGAGGTCAGTGTTTTTGCCTCCCGGATCGCGGCTTTCCCGAATGTGCGGGCAGCGCTGGTGCAGCGCCAGCGGGCATTTCGCAAGCCGCCGGGGCTGGTTGCAGACGGCCGCGACATGGGAACCGTGATCTTTCCCGACGCCGTATTGAAAATTTTCCTGACCGCCAGTGCTGAGGCACGTGCTGAAAGACGCTATAAGCAGTTGAAAGAAAAAGGAGAAAGTGTTAATCTCTCGCGCCTTTTCCGGGACATCAAAATGCGTGACGAGCGGGACAGCACCAGGGCGATTGCGCCGTTGCGGCCTGCCGAAGATGCACACGTCATTGATTCAACGGAAATGAGTATCGAAGAAGTATTGCAGGAAATTGATTATTTTGCTTGAGAAGTCAGGTATATCCTGCTGATTTATATGTTTTATTTAGCCGCTATCCATTAGGGTAGCGAACATTAACCGGGCACCGATTTGGTCCCCGATAACCTGGGTGGGTGGTTGCCTTTTTCGCAATCCGCCTTTGAGTAAACAACAACATGACTGAAAGTTTTGCAGAATTATTTGAAGAGAGCCTGGCTACACAAAATCTGAAGCCGGGATCCATTGTGACCGGAACCATCATGGAAATCCGCGACGACGTTGTTGTCGTCAACGCCGGT
>CAVWXL010000027.1:0-107931 GCA_963759035.1 uncultured Gammaproteobacteria bacterium | reverse complement strand
CTCTGTGCTCATTATTGACACATGGCGCCGTGGAAGCCCTGTTGACGCATGGTTCTGAAGAGCTTAAAGAACGGTATCTGTCCAGGATGGTCAGTGGTGAGTGGACCGGCACCATGAATCTGACCGAACCCCAGGCCGGCTCTGATCTCGCTGCGGTAAACTCGCGTGCGGAACCCGAAGGCGATCATTACCTTGTTACCGGGCAGAAAATATTTATCACCTGGGGTGACCACCAGATGACGGATAACGTCATCCACCTGGTGCTCGCACGGTTGCCGGATGCGCCTCGCGGAGTCAAAGGCATTTCGCTGTTCCTGGTGCCCAAGTTTCTGCTGGATGAAAACGGCGAACCGGGTGAGCGCAATGATGCATGCGCAATTTCGCTGGAACATAAACTGGGCATCCATGGCAGCCCAACCTGCGTGATGTCCTTTGGCGACAATGGTGGCGCGGTCGGTTACCTGGTCGGTCAGCCGCACTGTGGCCTGATGGCAATGTTCACGATGATGAATGACGCCAGGCAAGGCGTTGGCCTGCAGGGGCTTTCCGTTTCTGAACGCTCTTACCAGCAGGCGCTGGGCTGGGCGAAGGAGCGCCTGCAGGGTACGCGCAGCGATGGCACCCGTTATCCGATCATCGACTTTCCCGACGTGCGTAGAATGTTGTTGCTGATGAAGTCCGGAACCGAAGCGATGCGCGGGCTGGCGTATATCTCGGCGGCTGAAATTGACCGGGCCCGGCTTGCTAAAGACCCGGAAGCCGGGGCAATTCATTCAGCCCGGGTGGAGTTGTACACGCCAATTGTCAAAGGCTGGCTGACCGAGATGTCACAGGAGTTGACCTCGCTGGGTATCCAGATCCACGGAGGCATGGGTTATGTAGAGGAAACCGGCAGCGCACAGCACTACCGGGATGCCCGGATCACCACCATTTATGAAGGCACCACTGCTATCCAGGCCAACGACCTGGTCGGCAGAAAGACACTTTCCAATAATGGTGAGGTTCTTGCCGGCCTGTTGGCTGATATCGGGGAAACGGCCGGTCAGTTGCTGCGCAATGACGAGCTGGCTCCACTGGGAGCAGCGTTGCAGGAAGCCTGTGCCGCGGGTGATGAAGCCCGCCAGTGGTTGCTGGAGCATTGTGCCGAGAATCGAAATGTGGCGGGTGCTGCAGGCGTCAATTACCTGATGTTGCTGGGCTATCTGTGTGGCGGCTGGGTGATGGGCCTGTCGGCGCTTAAAGCAACAGAATTGCTTGAATCAGGCCAGGGTGACACTTCATTCCTGCAAACAAAGCTGGTGACCGCCCGGTTCTATAGCGAGCACTTACTGCCCCGCACCGGCGCTTGCCTGGCTGCCGTCAAGGCGGGCAGTGAAAGCATCATGGCACTCAGCGTGGAGCAGTTCTGACGTAAACAATTACAGGCCGAGTATCAGGATCGCCACGATCGAGATGGGTGCGACCCAGCGAAGCAGCCAGAACCAGGTTTTGAACAGGGTCTCACTTTTGAACTGCAGTTGCTCACGGATGGCGTCAGGCTTGATACGCCAGGCCACGAACAGGGCCATTAACAAGCCGCCAACGGGCATCATGATATTGGCCGCCACGTAGTCGATAATTTCGAAATAACCGAATTCGGCATAGCGTTCGAAAGCACCGAGTGGGCGCCATTCGGACCACAGGTTGAAAGAAAAAATCGTGGCCAGGCCGAAAACGAAGATGCTTGAACAGACCAGGGTTGCAGATTGCCAGCGCTTCAGCTGCAATCGTTCCTGCCACCAGGCGATCATGGGTTCTACTGCTGCCATGACCGACGTGATCGCGGCAAAAAACAGCAGGATGAAAAACAGCGTGCCGGCGATCAGTCCGCCCGTGATTGAGCCAAAAGCGATCGGCAGACTGACAAAAATAAGGCCGGCGCCTTCGGCAGGATCCAGCCCGTTGGCAAAAACAATTGGAAAAATGGCAAGACCTGCCACCAGTGCAACCAGCGTATCAGCGCTGGCGATTATAACTGCGGATTTTCCAATCGAAACGTCCCGCGGCAAGTAGGCGCCGTAGCTCATCATCAACCCCATGCCGACGCTGATAGAGAAGAAGGCCTGCCCCATGGCCATGACGATGACTTTGCCGGTGATGGCTGAAGGGTCAAAGTCGAACATGAAGTGGAGTGCGCCGTTCATATCGCCTTCGATCGCACCGTACGCAACCATGGAAAGGAGCAGGACAAACAGCATCGGCATCAGGATTCTTACCGCGCTTTCTATGCCTCTCTTGATTCCACGGGCGACGATCAACGTGGTCAGCGTCATGAAAATGCCGAGCCAAAGGATTTGATGCTCCGGGCTGGCCAGCAAGGCATTGAATTCGGCGCTGACCGCAGTCGCATCCTGGCCGCTGAAGTTACCGCCAGCCACCTTGAATATGTAAGCGACGGACCAGCCGGCAATGACGCAATAGTAGGTCGCGATGATGTAAGCGGCGAGCATGCCGAACCAACCGACGCTGGACCACTTTCCACTTCGCCCCTGGTTTTCGGCGATGTTGCGCATGGTTACCGGCGGGCTCTGCCGGCCCCATCGGCCCAGCATGACCTCTGCAATCAGGATGGGTAACGCAACGAAAAAGACACTCAGAACATAGACCATGATAAAGGCGCTTCCGCCATTCTGTCCGGCGACGTACGGGAATTTCCAGATGTTGCCGAGCCCGACCGCCGCGCCGACTGCGGCCAGCAGAAAGGTGAAGCGGGAGGACCAGTTTTCGTGTTTCTTGTAGACAGTGGCCATCAATGCTTCAGCACAATATGTAGGAGGGACGTTTCATGGGGTGGTCCCGAAAAAATTCGAATCAGTTTATCAGTATGGCGCTGATTGTATAAAGCCCGATCATCGCCCCGTCAAAACATAAAAATACACCGCCACGAAATGGCAAATACTACCGCCCAATACAAACAGGTGAAAAAGCGCGTGATTAAGTGGAATTTTCTTGATGCTGTAAATAACCGCACCAATGGTATAAGACAAACCACCGGCAACCAGCCAGTACAAGCCAGCGGATTCAATTCGAGCGACCAGTGGCTCATAGGCAAAAATGATAATCCAGCCCATGAATACGTACATCATGGTTGAAAGCACGTCGAATCTGCCGGTAAAAAACAGCTTGAGGGCGACACCACAGGCGGCCATGCTCCAGGACGCGGCAAAAATGACCCAACCGACTTTGCCATTCAAAGTTATCAGCGAGAACGGGGTGTAAGTGCCGGCAATCAGAATGTAGATGGTCGCGTGGTCCATGACCCGCAACCGGGCCTTCAAATCTGCTTTCGTTGCACTGTGATAAGCCGTCGAGGCGCCGTACAGGGCAATCAGGCTGACGCCAAAAACAGCGGCGCTTATGATCTGCAGGGCATCACCGCTTTGCCCGGCGCGCAGGAGCAACATGACCACGGCCACGATGCTGAGAAACAGCCCGGTGGCGTGGGAGAGGACATTTATCCGTTCTTCCAGAGGTGAGTAAAACTTGATCTTCGACGTCTTGCTCATTGGATTCAACTGATTCTGCGGACACGGAACGACCGGCCCTTAATTTTTCCATCCGTCAGCTTTCTCAGGGCGGGCCTGGCGGCATCCCGGGTAACCGCCACATAGGCGAAGTTATCAAAAATATGGATTTTTCCAACCTGTTTCCCGGCAATACCGTCTTTGCCGGTGAGTGCCCCCAACAGATCCCCGGCGCGGACTTTTTGCTTCTTCCCGCCATCGATCTGCAAAGTAGCCATTGGCGCTTTGAATCCCGGTTTTTCCAGCAGGCTGAAGGGAGGGAGGCTTTCCGGTTCAATTTTCTTTCCCAGGTATTCTTCCAGACGCTCAACCTTGTACTTTTCTTTGGCGCTATAAAGTGTGCAGGCAATACCTTTGCTGCCAGCCCGGCCGGTCCGGCCGATCCGGTGGACATGTACTTCCACGTCCCTGGCCAAATGATAGTTAATGACGGCGTCCAGAGAGTCGATATCCAGGCCACGAGCCGCCACGTCGGTGGCCACCAGGATGGAAACGCTCTTGTTGGCAAACCGCACCAGGGTCTGGTCCCGCTGGCGTTGTTCCAGATCTCCATGCAGCGCCAGTGCGCTGAATCCGTCACTGCGCAATTCATTTGCGACCTCTTCGGTTTCACGCCGTGTGCTGCAGAAGACCAGGGTAGAGCCGGGGCGGTACTTCAGCAAAAGCAGGCGTAACGCAGTTAACCGGTGCTTGTTCAGTTCAAACTCGAAGAAGTGCTGCCGGATACTGCTGGCGTCATGGGCCTCAGCCACCTGCACCAAAACCGGATTTTGCATCACGCGTTTGGCCATGGACTGGATCTGGTCCGGGTAGGTGGCGCTGAATAACAGGGTCTGGCGCTGGCGCGGTATGCATCTGACGATGGCGTCCAGAGACTCCTGGAAGCCCATATCCAGCATGCGGTCTGCTTCGTCCAGTACCAGCGTGCTCACTTCGTCCAGTACCAGCGTGTTCTTGCGCAGGTGTTCCTCAATTCGTCCGGGAGTGCCCACGACGATGTGGGCGCCGTGCTCCAGCGATCCAATCTGCGGCCCCAGCGGCACGCCACCACACAGGGTGAGGATCTTGATGTTGTGGATGGCGCGGGCCAGCCTGCGCAATTCCTTGGCGACCTGGTCGGCCAGTTCCCGGGTGGGGCAGAGCACCAGCGCCTGGATGCGAAACCGTTTGACGTCGAGTTTGTTCAGCAGGCCAAGACCAAATGCAGCTGTCTTGCCCGACCCGGTTTTTGCCTGTGCGATGACGTCTTTGCCGCCAAGTACATGCGGCAGGCTTTTCTCCTGGATGGGCGTCATCGACGTGTAGCCGAGGGAATCGAGGTTTGAAAGCAGGTCAGGGTGCACGTCGAGTGCTGAAAAATTGGTCTGGCTCATTAGGGTAGTCCTTGACGGTTCCTGCTTCTGCCGGAATTCAGTGTGCGAAGCCTGTCGAAGTCCGTGGAGAGGTGCGTTGTTTTCAATCAGGGATTTTCCCACGATTGGGCGTCAATCGGGAGAAAAATCACAAATATCGAAAAAGGGAAATTATGGGTATCATAGGCCAGATGTTATTCCGCATATTAATACTGCTTATTTTGTGGCCGTTATTGCTACCTGGTTCCCGCCGACGCCCAGCCATCACCGCCGGGCGTGGTAGTTATTGAAGCCAGGGTGGAACCTTTTCCGCTGTCAGCGGAAGCACTGGGTAATGCCCGCGCCAAAGAGGCGGTCGACATACGACCGGAAATCACCGCGGCCATTACGGGCATTTACTTCGAAGAAGGCGAGTGGGTTGAAAAAGGCGACGTGCTGGTGGTTCTCGAGAATTCGCGGCCACTGGCAGACCTGGCTGCGGCCAGGGCCGCGCTGGTTGATTCCGAAAGCCAGTGGAGGCGGTCCAGTGAGCTATTTAAGACCCAGGTAATTTCAGAGTCACAGTTGGAACAACTGGAAGCCAGGCGGGACGCAGACCTGGCAGCGGTCAATGCAGCGGAATCACGTCTGAACCAGACCGTGCTCAGGGCGCCGTTTGACGGGCAACTGGGTCTTCGGCGGGTCAGTGTGGGCAGTATTGTCAGTCCGGTAACGGTCATCACCACGCTGGATGACACTGATCCCAGATCAAGCTCGATTTTGACGTGCCCGAAGTGTTCATGGCGCGGCTTGAAAAGGGCTTGATGGTGACGGCAAGGAGCGCAGCCTGGCCGGACCTCGAGTTCAGCGGAGAAGTGATCTCGATCGATACGCGGGTTGATCCGATCAGCCGGACCATAATCGTACGTGCCCTGCTGCCGAATGAATCCACTCACTTGCGCCCCGGGATGTTTCTGACCGTATCCCTGCTCAAGGAAGACGTGCGCTCACTGATGATTCCGGAAGAAGCGCTGGTGCCCGAGAGAAGTAAGCAGTTCGTTTTCGTGGTCGATGACCAGGGTATCGTTGAGCGCCTCGAGGTGCAAACCGGACGTCGCAGGCCGGGCCAGGTCGAGATACTGGAAGGCCTGCAGCCTGGAGACCGGGTCATTACTGAGGGTACCCAGAAGGCACGGCCGGGCCAGCCTGTGACTGTTTTGCAGTAGCGATGTTCCTTTCCGATCACTCCGTTCGCCGGCCTGTATTTGCCACAGTGATATCAGCGCTGCTGGTCATCCTCGGCCTGGCCGCGTTGGCTCAACTGCCGGTTCGCCAGTATCCGGACGTTGATGTGCCCGTCGTCTCTATCGAAACCAGTTACCGTGGCGCCTCCGCCGAAGTGGTTGAGACCAAGGTCACGCAGGTTGTCGAAGATGTGATTTCCGGTATCGAGGGGGTCGTTAAACTGACCTCGACAAGCCGGGATGAACGCTCCGATATCCGGGTCGAATTCACCCTTGAGCGGGACATCGACGCCGCGGCAAATGACATCAGGGATCGGGTTTCCCGTGTGGTGGACCAGTTACCAACCGAGGCAGACCCTCCTGAAATTGCCAAGGTGGATGCAACGCGCCAGGCCGTGATGTACCTCAACCTGATGTCAGAACAACATTCCGGCCTGGAACTGACCGACTACGCAGACCGCTACCTGATTGATCGTTTTTCCACTGTACCCGGTGTCGCACGGGTACAGATTTCCGGCGCTCGTCGCTATGCCATGCGCATCTGGCTATCCCGCGAAGCACTGGCGGCACGTGGTCTGACAGTAGCGGATATCGAGAACGCACTGCGGTCGGAAAACGTCGAACTGCCAGCGGGACGCCTGGAATCCATGTCGCGCGAATTCACTTTGCGTACCGCGACGGGGTTTGTCGATGAAGATGATTTTCTCAAGCTGGTCATAGGCCGTGGGCCTGATGGTCAAGCGGTTCGGCTCGGCGAAGTTGCGGAAGTTCGGATTGGCGCTGAGAATGAACGAAGTATCGCCCGGTCCAACGGTGCGGATGCCGTTTCTCTTGCCATTGAGCAACTCTCCAAGGCCAATAGTGTGGCCGTCTCCCGCGAGGTGCAAAAAGAGATCAAGGCATTGGCCAGCGAATTGCCTGAAGGCATGATACTGGCGGTTAATTACGACCGGGCGGAGTTCATCGAAGCCTCCATGCACGAGGTGTACAAGGCGCTGTTTATTGCCATCAGCCTGGTGCTGGTCGTCATCTACCTGTTTCTCGGATCATTTCGCGTGACTTTGATTCCCGCCCTGGTGGTGCCTGTTTCCGTTATATCAACCTTTATCGTGATGGCGGCGCTGGGTTACACAATCAATATTCTGACTCTGCTGGGCCTGGTTCTGGCCATCGGCCTGGTCGTCGATGACGCCATCGTGGTGCTGGAGAATATTTACCGGCGTATTGAGGACGGCCAGCGCCCGTTGCTGGCGGCACTGGAGGGTTCCAGGGAAATCGGTTTTGCGGTAGTCGCGACAACCCTGGTCCTGATCGCGGTATTCGTGCCACTTTCGTTCATTGAAGGCGATATAGGACGATTATTTCGTGAATTTGGGATCACCCTTGCGGCCGCCGTTCTGTTTTCCAGCCTGGTCGCGCTAACGCTGACGCCGATGCTCTGCTCCAAGATGCTGCGCCGGCGAAGCCTTGGTTCGGGCCTTACCCGGCTGGTGGATAATGCCTTCCGAAAGTTTGCCGCGGTCTACCGAAAAGCCCTGGAAAAAGTGGTTGATGTGCCCTGGTTGGCGGTGATCGCGACCGTTGTGTTGTCCTTGCTCGCTGGCTGGTTGATGCATATTCTGCCAACAGAGTATGCGCCGTCAGAAGACCGCGGCGTGTTCTTCATCATGCTGCGCGCCCCGGAGGGCGCAAGCCTTGAGTACATGGATCGCTATGCGCGGGAGATGGACTCTATCCTGGCTGAGCAATTGGGCAATTCAGAATCCGTACGGCGCTTTATCACCCGGCTTCCCGGTAGTTGGGGCGGGGCTGAAGTAAACTCAGCCCGTTCCATCGTGTTATTGGAAAACTGGGCCCTGCGGAGCGAAAGCGACAAGGAAGTCGGCGGTCGTGTGCGAGAGCAGCTGGCGGCTATGCCCGGCGTCCGTTCGTTTGTTTTCTTCCCCAGCAGCCTGGGAATGCGTGGCAACAACTCTCCGGTAGAAATGGTGCTGGGCGGGCCTGATTACGAGCAGCTGCGGGACTGGCGCGACCAGATATTGCTTGCCCTTGCAGGATGTGCCGGAACTGATCAATGCCGACAGTAACTACCAGGAACGCAAGCCGCAGATGAACATATCGGTTGACCGTGACCGCTCGGCCGCACTGGGCGTGTCGCTGGCCGCGGTAGGCCGCACCCTGGAAACCATGCTCGGATCACGCAAGGTAACGACCTATATCGACCGGGGCAGGGAGTACAACGTGATCCTGATGGGTAAAGAGGCAGACCGGTCCAGCCCGGACGATCTGACCAACCTGTATGTGCGTTCTACTCTGACGGGCAAGCTGGTGCCGCTCAGCAACCTGGTCCGCATAACCGAAACGGCCGGGCCTGCCCAGTTAAACCGGCATGACCGCATGCGTTCGATTACGATCGATGCCAGCCTGGCCGACGGTGTCAGCCTGGGACAGGGTATCGAGGCGATGGCACGGGTCGTCGAACAGACACTTCCAAGCACGGCACGTATCAGTTGGGATGGCGAGAGCAAGGAGTACCTGGAGTCCGGTAGCTCCCTCTACCTCACTTTCGGTATGGCTTTGCTGGTCGTTTTCCTGGTCTTGGCAGCCCAGTTCGAGAGTTTTGTCAACCCACTGATTATCCTGGTAACAGTGCCGCTTGCCATGCTGGGGGCTCTGATTGGATTGAACCTCTACGGTTCTTCGGTCAACGTATTCAGCCAGATCGGTGCCATTCTTCTGATCGGCCTGTCAGCCAAAAACGGTGTCTTGATTGTGGAGTTCGCCAACCAGTTACGCGACCGCGGACTGGATATCCGGGAGGCGGTGCTCGATGCCGCCACGGTGCGTTTCAGGCCCATCCTGATGACCAGTGCCGCGACCACTTTTGGTGCTCTGCCGTTGTTGTTGGGCACCGGTGCCGGCTGGGAGTCGCGTCAACCGATTGGCATCGTCATCGTATTCGGGGTGGCGCTTTCCGCACTGTTGACACTGTTTATTATTCCGGCACTTTATGCGCTTTTTGCCCGCAACACTTCCTCGCCGCAGCGCGTATCCCGGCTGATTGAGCAAATGCAAAACCTGGTAGTTAGTGAATCGGAATCGGCTCCTGCAGCGCCGCGTGAATGAAAGTTGCTATGATAATCCGGAAGGAACAAACCAGGAGTCTGCGTGGCCTACCACAGGATCTATAACTACACGTCGATCGGGCGGCCGCTGGAGCCCGGTTTTCCAACCAACAAAGCGGTGCTCATCCTGATGCCCCTCGGCGCAATACTGGGTGCGGCGATCGCATGGATGGAAGGGCAGACCGGTGTTGCGTTGCTCCAGCAGGCCCTGACCTTGATGTTGATCGTCTTTGGATCCTGGGCCCTTGCCAGAGAGTTGGGTCCCGATGACCAAATTGCGGCTTTTATCAGCATGGCCGCCGCTGTGATTGCCGGCCTGCTTGCCGGTAGCCCCGGACTACTGATCGTTTTTGCGACGCTTGGCCTGGTCCGCATCGTCAATCGCTCGACAGGACTGGCCGCCAGAAAATCGGATTCTGTGCTGCTCATGGTGCTGGCCATCCTGGTCATATACACAACGGCAAGTCCGTTTTTCGGAATCGTGGCTGCGCTCGCATTTATCCTGGACGGGAGTCTCAAGGATCCACTGCGCCATCAGTGGGTATTCGGACTGGTGTGCTTTGGCGGAACCGTGGTGTACATGGTGGACCATGACATCGGCGTGGGGCACCTGACCGTGCCCGATTCACTGTTTGAGTGGTTGTCCCTGATTTTCCTGCTGATCTTTGCTCTGAATACGCTGTTGCTGAAAAAGGTTCATTCAAAAGGTGACGTCAACGGCAAGCGACTGGACGTCACACGTGTTCGCGGTGGAATGGCAGTGGGCCTGTTTGCTGCGTTGCAGTCAATTGTCCGTCCGGACGAGGTCGTTATCATCGTTGCGGTAATCGCAGGTATTGGCATTGGCAGCGCGTTCAGAAAGGGTTTTAAGGCCCCGGTCGCGGGCTGAATTTTTGAATTTATTTCCTGAGTCATAAACCTGGAGAGTTTACTATGCGTCATTTATTGATCATCACCCTCGGTTTCGTCATGTCTTTGCCTGCCTGGGCGGGTGACTTACCGGTGGATGCACGAATTGAACGGGCCATGCAGGGCGATCATCGCTCTGAGGAGAATATCGCACGTAACCGCTACCGCCATCCGGTGGGAACCTTGACGTTTCTGGGCCTGGAGGACGGTATGACGGTGATGGAGATCTGGCCCGGTGGAGGTTGGTATACCGAAGTCCTGGCACCGGTCGTGCGCAATCATGGCCAGTATATTGCCGCTACCTAGGATGTCGAGGTACCGGATCAACCGGGCTATCGTTACCGTTTGCAGGATGCCCTGCTGGCAAAGTTTTCCGCCAATCCCGAGCTCTATGACCAGGTGGCCATCGCACCGTGGTCACCCCCGGCCTCAGCGTCACTGGGTGAGGCCGGCTCGGTCGACCTGCTGCTGACCTTTCGCAACACGCATGGATGGGTGAGCGGTGGAGAGGCGGAACAGGTTTTTGCTGAATTTGCCCGTGTATTGAAACCCGGTGGCATCCTGGGCGTGGTACAGCACCGTGCGAAACCGGGTGCCAATGCTGCGGAATCTTCGGAAATGGGTTACGTGTCTGAACAGGCGGTGGTTGACCTGGCCCGTGGCGCAGGCCTTTACCTGGAGGCACGTTCAGAAGTCAATGCCAACCCGGCTGATAGCACGGACCACGAGGGCGGTGTATGGAACCTGATGCCCGGTCTCAGCGCCTGCCGGGATATGGGCAGCGAGGAAGAAAAAGCCACCTGCAACGAGAAATTCCAGGCCATCGGTGAAAGTGACCGGATGACCCTGCGCTTTCGTAAGCCGCTGGGTTAGTCACTCCGCGGCCCGGGCTTGTTCGAGTAACTCGCTGGCCTCCAGCCATTCCCATTCAAGCGACTCGATGGCCGACTTGTGTTCTGCCTGCTCGCGGATGATGACGGTCAGTTCTTCTTTTCTGGCCGGCTCGGAATAAATGTCCGGGTCGGAGAGCTTTTCTTCGATGGTTTGCATTAAGCCGCGGCGGGCTTCAAGCCCGGCTTCAATTTTGCGGACGCGGTCGCTCAGAGGTTTCAGTTTTTGTCGTTGCAGCGCTTCAGCCTGGCGCTGTTGCTTCCTGCTGATGGCCGAAGAGGCGCCTGGCTGCGTTTCAGCAGCGATTTTTCCCGTGCCCACGCCCGTGTTCTGTTCCCGTAACCATGCAGGATAGTCATCAAGGCTGCGGTCAAAACGCTCCACCCTGCCGTCGTTGACGATCAGCAGGTCGTCACAGACGCTGCGCAGCAGGTGCCGGTCGTGTGAAATCACCACCATGGCGCCGCTGTAGTCAACCAGCGCGCGGCTCAGGGCCTGGCGCATCTCCAGGTCCAGGTGGTTGGTCGGCTCATCCAGCAACAGCAGGTTGGGCTGCTGCCGTATCATGATGGCCAGAACCAGGCGTGCTTTCTCGCCGCCGGAAAACGGGGCTACCGGCTCGAAAATACGCTCGCCGTTGAAACCGAACCGGCCCAGGTAATTGCGCAGTTCAGACTCGCGGTCTTTCGGGGCGACGGCCTTAAGGTGGTCGAACGGACTTTGTTCTGGAATCAGCAGGTCCAGCTGATGTTGTGCAAAGTACCCGATCCGGGTGTCCTTGCTGAGGGTGCGCTCACCACTCAGCAGGGTGCTTCCGTCACACAGGGCTTTGACCAGAGTGGATTTACCTGCGCCATTTACACCGAGCAGGCCGATGCGGTCCCCTGCGGAAATCAGAACGTCAACTCCACTGAGCACGGGTTCGGAGTAACCGGCAACAACCTCCTCGAGCTTGACCAGGTGGTGCGGCTGTTTTTCCGGCTTCATGAACTGGAAGCGGAAGGGTGAGTCCACGTGGGCGGGTGCGATCAGTGTCATGCGTTCCAGCATTTTCAGCCGGCTTTGGGCCTGTTTAGCCTTGGAGGCCTTGTAGCGGAAGCGGTCTACATAACCCTGGATATGCTGCATTTCTTTTTGCTGGCGCTTGTACATCGCTGCTTGCTGGGACAACTGTTCACTGCGGCGTGATTCAAAGGCTGTGTAGTTGCCGCTGTACGTGCGGATTTGCTGGTGCTCGATATGTACGATGATGTTGCAGACCGCATCGAGGAAATCACGGTCGTGTGAGGCCACCATCAGGATGCCGTCGTACTGCTTCAGCCAACGTTCCAGCCACAGGATTGCGGGCAGGTCGAGATGGTTTGTGGGTTCGTCCAGCAACATGATTTCTGATGGGCACATCAGGGCCTGGGCCAGGTTGAGGCGCATGCGCCATCCGCCGGAAAACTCCTGAACGGGCGTCCGGTGGCTGCCTTCGGCGAATCCAAGACCATGCAGCAGGCGCGCCGCACGGGCTTCCGCGGTAAAACCATCCAGGCTTTCAAGCTGTTCGTAAAGCAGGTGAAGGTTTTCGGTATCCTCTCTTTGCTCGGCGTCACGTACTGCAGCCTGAATAGCCCTGAGTTCCCGGTCGCCGTCTATGACGAAATCCAGCGCAGACGATGTTCCGGCAGGGCTTTCCTGGGCAACATGCGAGATGCGATCGGTCGGCCTGATGTTCAGCGTACCGGCGTCTGCCTCCAGCTTTCCCAGCAACAGCGCAAACAGCGACGACTTACCACTGCCATTGGCGCCGACCAGGCCGAGGCGATGACCCGCATGCGCCTGGAAGCTGACGTTTTCGAATAAAAGTTTGCTCCCGCGGCGCAAACTCATCTGGTTGAGGCTTAACACGGTATCTGAATTCAATGCGGCAATCGGTGGAGCAGTATTATATCCTTCCTGCAGATGAAGAACGTACTCTATATCTGCCTGGTACTACTCGCGTTTCTGGCCTGGCGGGATTGGAGCCATCGGGACATCGAGTATGCGCCCGGAGTCCTGATTCCGGAACGACCGGTTCAAAAGGCCTTTGAAGACGCAAACCCGGTCATGCTGGAAGGTTTCAGCCTGACCCGCAGGGCAGAATTCAGCTTGCGTGCCCGTGTGTTGTCCAGCGAAAAATACTGGTTTGGCAATGAATCAGATCTTTCCCCTGTCGACCTGGCGCTTGGTTGGGGAGTGATGTCTGACCAGCAAGTTCTGGATAGAATTACCATAACCCAGGCTACCCGTTGGTATTTCACACGTTACGACCTGCCGGCGCCGATTCCCGACCACGAAATCATCAAAAACAGCAGCAATATGCATATCATTCCGGCAGACAAGCGGATAAGGGAGAAAGTCACCAATCTGCAGACTGGAAACATCCTGCTCCTGAAAGGATATCTGGTAGACGTCGATGCTCCATCGGGCTTCAAATGGCGTACCTCCTTGCGCCGCGATGACACCGGCAATGGTTCGTGTGAGATCTTTTACCTGACAGACGTGTATGTAGAGGACTAGAACGGAATTCATCACAAGCAGTTGATTTTCTTCCCGTAAATGAGCCACTATGTGTAACAGCTTGACCAGAGTTGAAGAACGATGACAGAGCCTGAAGTTTCTGAAACAGACGCACCGGAGCTGAAACCCTTCGTCGCTCCCTGCCGCGACCTGCACATAAGTGCACCGTTGGAGTGGTTGAAAGCGGGTTGGTGCGACTACCGTGCAGCGCCCGGTTTGAGCCTGGCCTGGGGGCTGTTCTGCTGGTTTCTGTCAACCGCCATCGCGTTGCTTGCCTGGAAAGTGGGCGGTTGGGTGCTGTTACTGAGTGCCTTGTCCGGCTTTGTTTTCGTCGCTCCGTTGCTGGCCTTTGGCATGTACTCGGTCAGCAGGCAGCTGTGCCTGGGCAATAAACCCACGCTGGCATGGACGTTGAAAGCCGCACGTAAACCTTTTACCAACTCACTGGTGTTTGCGCTGGTGTTGCTGATCATTTTCCTGCTGTGGGCCAGGGCAGGTTCCATGGTCCATATCTTTTTTCCCAGCGACGGCACGGTCAAATTGAATGACTTGTTGCTTTACCTTGGCGTGGGTTCTGCGGTGGGGTTTGTTTTCGTATCGATCTGTTTTGCCGCCAGCGTTTTTTCCCTTCCGTTCATTGCCAATCGCGACGCTGATGTGATTACGGCAGTTGTTTCGAGCATCAACGCAGTCTTGCGAAATCGCTGGACGATGTTTTTTTGGGGCGTCCTGGTCGCCGGCTTCACGGCGATTGGTTTCGCCACCGGGCTGGTTGGCTTTATCGTGATTATCCCCTGGCTGGGTTACGCGACCTGGCACGCGTACCGCAACGCGCTCGACGTGGACGGCTGGCCGGTTCTGCCCGCCGCGCAGTGATTTTTTTTAACTATTCCTTCTCAAGCCCGAGTCTTTTGTGCATCACCGGGCTGGTCGTGGTGTACTGCAGCCTTACCTTCTGTTCCGGATGAATATGTTGCTGGACGCCGAAGGCAGCCAGCGCGGCCTCGTGAAATCCACTCAGAATCAGTTTCTTCTTTCCCGGGTAGGTGTTGATGTCACCGACAGCGAATACACCGGGCAAGTTGGTCTGAAATTTTTCTGTATCGACATGGATCTGGCGTTTGTCCAGGTCCAGACCCCATTCGGCGATCGGCCCGAGGTTGGGAGAAAGACCCCAGAACACGAACACTTCATCGGCTTCGACGTGGTGTAGCTGACCGTCAGGGCAGGCAATTTCCAGGCCGCCGAATTCACCATTTTTCTCGAATACAGAGCGGGCATGGCCCTGGAATTCCACCAGCGACTGCCCGTCAACGAGTGCTTTCATCTTGCTGACAGAAGCGGGCGCGGCACGATATTCCGCACGGCGATGAACCAGGGTGATTTTGTTGGCCTTGCCGTGTAGCTCCAGCACCCAGTCCAGTGCAGAATCTCCGCCACCGAGTATCACGATGTTTTTACCGGTCAGCCGGTCGGGCTCACGGATACGGTAATTGATTTTTGTGTTTTCCCAGGCATCAGCCCCTGCAGCCCGCAATCTGCGCGGCTGGAAGGCTCCGAGCCCGGCAGCCAGGATCACCGTGGCGGTATCAAAACGGGTTCCTGCAGACGTTTCGAGCAAGAAACGTCCGTTCTCCTGCTGCTCCAGCGAAGTGACCATTTGCCCAAGATGGAAGTCGGGTTTGAATGGGCTGATCTGCTCCATCAGGCGATCCACAAGTTCCTGGGCGCCGCAAACAGGCAAGGCCGGAATGTCATAGATGGGTTTGTCCGGGTAGAGTTCGGTGCACTGTCCTCCGACCTCTTTGAGGGAGTCAACGACCTGGGCGTGAATGTCCAGCAAGCCCAGTTCGAAAACCTGGAACAAGCCACAGGGTCCGGCCCCGACGATGACAACATCTGTTTTTATGGTCATTTTGATCTGCCTGGTGCTAAATTTCCCGGCCGGGTTTTGCGCCCGCCCACGATCTGCTAACTTGGGCTTAACTTTACAGATTCAAGCCGGTGGATGCAGTAAATGACGGAACAACGGGAAATCAGGCTCGATTCTTCCTGGAAAAACAGGTTGGCGCCCGAATTCGAAAAACCGTATATGGTCGAATTGCGCCAGTTTCTGCTTGAGCGTAAACGGGCTGGTGCGGTCATATATCCCCCCGGCAGACGTGATTTTCAACGCGATGAATTCGACACCTTTCGATCAGGTCAAGGTGGTCATCCTGGGGCAGGATCCATACCACGGCCCGGGTCAGGCGCATGGTCTATGTTTCTCTGTCCAGGAGGGCGTCGCCGTTCCACCGTCGCTGGTCAATATCTACAAGGAACTGCAGGCCGACCTCGCCAATGGGGTTCCTGCCGGCGGCAATCTGCAGCACTGGGCGGAGCAGGGCGTTCTGTTGCTCAACGCGGTGCTCACGGTAGAAAGGGGGCAGGCGGGCGCCCACCAGGGCAAGGGCTGGGAGCGGTTTACGGACCATATAGTGAGCCAGCTGAACGGGAGCCGCGAGGGTCTCGTATTCATGCTTTGGGGAAGCTATGCGATGAAAAAGGGCGCGGTCATCGACCGCGACCGGCACCTGGTGCTGACCGCACCGCACCCCTCACCGTTGTCGGCTCACCGGGGTTTTTTCGGCTGCCGGCATTTTTCAAAAGCAAACGAGTGGCTGGAGCAGAAGGGGCGGCAGCCGATTAAGTGGGTGTGACGACTCAGCCGCCAAAGGCTTTCAATGCGTCGTCAATCGGCATCCAGTCAACGTGTGCATCGAAGAAAGAGTTGGCTTCGGGCTGTCGGTCGATCGGGCCATCCATACAGCCCAGTGCGACATGGGTTTCATTTGGCCAGCGTTCCGACTCAAACAGCATGCTGCTGCCACAGGTGTCGCAGAAGCCGCGCCGGGCGCCAGATGATGAGCCGTACCATTTCAGGTGTTCAATACCCCTGATGACCGTGAAATGGTCGCTCTTAAAGCCAGCCCACGTGACATAGCCGGCGCCGTGCATCCGGCGGCACATGCTGCAATGGCAGTGTGCGCACCACAGGCTGGGCAGTGTTGCCTCGAAACGGACCGCGCCGCACAGGCAGCCCCCATTGACAGATTCGTTCACGCCCATGAAGCCATCCTCAGTTCATCAGTAAATAAGCGGCCAGCCTGATCCACATGAGAAGTAAGAAAATGCAGCTGATTATGTAGACGAGGAAGCGGTGCATCACGCGGTTATAGGTGCATTGCACGATACTGTGCACGATGCGCAAAATGACGAAGCCCCAGGCCAGTTGGATCAGCATTGCATCCTGGATGAGCAGCACGACTGCCAGCATCACTCCAACGTAGAAAAGCACCGGCATTTCGAACAGGTTTTTAAGGTTGTTGGAGGCGGCTGCAGATACCGTCAGCAGTTTGTGCGCCTCCGCCCGGTCCTGTAGAGCCTGAAGATCGATCCGTTTTCGGGTGGTCTCCGGAATACGCAGGGCGAACAGATAGATCCAGACGGCGAACGTCAGAAATACCATCGTCAACAGGGGCAAAATAATCGGATTGAATGACATGCGGACTCCGCGGCGGTGTCGATCGTTTCATCTTAGCAGATGATTATGGAGGTTTTATATCCTGTTAACCTTCTCGCGTTATAATACGCGACTACCTGATTTCATCTTAAGCGAAGGAACAAAAAACATGAGCTATCGCCACGTCAAATTTCCCGATTCCGGAGAGAAAATTTCCATCAGTAACAACGGTCTCGTCGTGTCAGACAACCCCATCCTGGGCTTTATTGAAGGCGACGGAATTGGTCCGGACATAACAAAAGCAGCCATGCGGGTGTGGGATGCGGCTGTTGAAAAAGCATACGGCGGTCAGAGGAAAGTGCACTGGGCCGAATTGTACCTGGGCGAGAAAGCGGCGGGCATTTACGATGGCGATTATTTCCCTGCCGAAACGCTGGAGGCGATCAAGGAACTGACTGTTGCTATCAAAGGACCCCTGACCACCCCTATTGGCGGTGGATTCCGTTCTCTGAACGTATCGCTGCGCCAGGAACTCGACCTGTATGCCTGTGTGCGTCCGGTGAGTTATTTCGATGGCGTTCCTTCACCGATGAAACGCCCTGAGGACGTGGATGCGGTCATCTTCCGTGAAAACACCGAAGACGTTTACTGCGGTATCGAATACCAGTCCGGAACTCCGGAAAACGAGAAGCTCGCCAAGTTCCTGCGCGAAGAAATGGGCGCTGAATTCTTTGAAGATGCCGGCCTGGGCATCAAGCCGATTTCACCCTTCGGCTCCAAGCGCCTGGTTCGAAAAGCCATTCAGTATGCGATCGACAACGGCCGTGACAGCGTCACGCTGGTGCACAAAGGCAACATCATGAAGTTCACCGAAGGCGCCTTCCGTAACTGGGGCTACGAAGTGGCCCGAGAAGAATTTGGCGACCAGACCATCACCGAAGACGAGCTGTGGGACAAGTACGATGGCGATGCGGCCTGAAGGAAAAATCGTCATCAAGGACCGCATTGCCGACATCATGTTCCAGTTGATGCAATTGCGCCCGGCTGAATTTGAAGTGTTGGCCACGATGAACCTGAATGGTGACTACCTGTCCGACGCGCTGGCCGCGGAAGTTGGTGGCATGGGCATCGCGCCGGGCGCCAACATGGCCGATCACGTGGCCGTATTTGAGGCAACCCATGGTACGGCGCCCAAGTACGCCAACCTGGACAAGGTCAACCCCAGTTCGCTGATGTTCTCCGGCTGCATGATGTTTGATTACATCGGCTGGCGCGAAGTTTCCTCGTTGATCAACCAGGCTTTTGCCAAAACCATTGCCGAAGGCATCGTGACCTATGATTTCGCGCGCCAGATGGAAGGCGCAACCGAAGTTTCCACGTCCGGTTTTGCCGACGCGCTGATTGCGCGGCTCTGAGCCGGTAAGAGTAAGGTACTTTGTGAACACGGGCTTTTTCGAAGCGGTGGCAGATTGCCTGGCGCTGTCTGAGCCCGTTGCCAAGTGCACTCGGGTCGCGGCACTTGGAGATGCCCTGGATAAGGGCCTTGCTGGAGCAGGACGCCGATTTCCCGGTCAAGCCGATTGGCGCACCGGGGCGCCCGCTCAGCCCGAACTGGTTGCGGCTCACAAAGTGCCCCGCCGCCGCCTCGGCAGCGAAGCGGGCAGGGCGGCGCTGGTCCACGCCATCGCACACATCGAATTCAATGCGATCAACCTGGCGCTGGATGCTGCCTACCGCTTTCGGGGAATGCCGCAGCAATATTACCGGGACTGGATTTCAGTCGCCGTGGACGAGGCGCGGCATTTTGGCCTGTTACAGGACCGGCTGCATGACACTGGGCAGCAGCTACGGTGAATTTCCTGCGCATAATGGCCTGTGGGAAATGGCCGTGAAAACCGCCGATATTGCCTGGTACGGATGGCGCTGGTTCCCCGGGTGCTCGAAGCCCGGGGGCTGGATGTGACGCCGGGCATGATTGAACGCCTGCGGGACAGTGGGTGATCATGAGACGATTGCCGCGCTGGAAGTCATCCTGGCCGAGGAAGTGCGGCACGTGGCGATCGGCACCCACTGGTTCAGGTATTGCTGTGAACGTACCGGCGTGGAACCACTGGCCACGTTTCTGGATCTTGCTGCGGCAGCACTACGGTAACTCGCTCAAGGGCCCTTTCAACCTTGATGCCCGGTACGAAGCCGGTTTTACCGAGAGACGAAATGGCCGCATTGACGGCCGGACTTGCGGCCTGAAGGCGCATCCAGGCCGCGCTAAATGACGTGATTTTTAAAACCTTCGGCAGATACCGAGAGGTAGCTGCCCCGGTCATACCAGTCTGCCAGCACGATCCGTTCGGCGGTCGTGCCGTCAAGGTCAACCTGATGTACTGCCGGGCGGTGGGTGTGGCCGTGGATCATCCGGGTCACGCCATGGCTTTCAAAGGCGCGCCTGAACCGCTTCCGGGTTGACGTCCATGATCTCCATCGAGCTCGTTCCGGTGTGCTGCATGCTGGCGTCGCGGGCCTTGATGGCTAACTGCAATCGCTCCTCGATCGACAGTGCCAGCACGCCGGCCTGCCAGGCCGGGTTTCGCGATCTGCTGGCGAAAAGCCTGGTATTCGACGTCGTCGGTGCACAAGCGTATCGCCGTGCAGCAAGAGGGTCGGGGTTCCGTATAAATCGATCACCCGGGTTTCCGGCAACAGCTCCAGGCCCGCAGCCTTGGCATACTCCTCTCCCAACAGGAAATCCCGGTTGCCATGCATGAAATAGCAGGGCACGCCAGCTGTGCGCGAAGCTCAGACAAGTGCCCGGGCCGACCTCCTGCGCGGTCGCTGACAGCGCGTCATCACCGATCCAGAATTCAAACAGGTCACCCAGGATGTAGACGGCATCGGCCTCGCGGGCGGACCGGCCAGGAAAGACAGAAACCACTGCGTTCGTTGCGGTTCGCTGTCCTCCAGGTGCAGATCGGAAATGAAAGAGTGTAGGTGTCATCAGCGGTCGATGATCTCGATGTTTTCAATGACCACCGGTTCGATGGGCACGTCGCTGAATGGCGACCGTTGGTGGTTTGCACAAAGCGGATTTCGTCAACCACCTCCATGCCGGAAGTCACCCGTCCGAACACGGTATAACCCCATTCGCGGGAATTGTTCTCGCTGACGTAATCAAGGTTGCGGTTGTCCTGGACGTTGATAAAAAACTGCGCAGTGGCCGAATGGGGATCATTGGTTCGTGCCATTGCGATGGTTCCGCGCGTGTTGGACAGCCCGTTGTTGGCTTCATTCTGAATCGGTTCAGCCGGTAGCTTTTTTCTGCATGTCCGGCGTGAATCCACCGCCCTGGATCATGAAATGACTGATCACGCGGTGAAAAATCGTGCCGTCGTAAAAGCCGCTATTGGCGTAATTGATGAAATTTTCGACACGTTACGGGTGCCTTGCCGGATATAGCTCCAGCTGGATATCGCCCATGCTGGTATGGATGATGGCCGCCGGGTTGCCCTGTGCGAGCCACGTCCCTGGGGCAATGCGATACAGGCAAGCAGGGCGAGTGTTGCGAGTCCGGCTTATGGCCGCTCTGTGTTGTGCTCATTGTGATCAATTACCTCGCTTTATCAGGTGTAAAAAGAGAAATGATACTGGTGCAGAGCAGGTCCGGCCAGCACTTTAGAAAGATCAGGCTGATTTAGCAGGTCCGGCAAGGCCGATAAGCTACGGATTTATGGTATAATTCTCTGCTTGCATTGCTCGCTTTTCGCCCCCTGATTCTCACTCGAGTTTGGGACTCAATAAAATAATTATAAAACAATTAGATACAAGATATTTCGGAGAATTAATCTAATATGGCTGAACTCGCCAAAGAAGTGCTACAGGTAAATCTCGAAGACGAAATGCGCCAGTCCTACCTGGACTACGCGATGAGCGTGATCGTCGGGCGCGCACTTCCCGATGTCCGGGACGGTCTGAAACCGGTTCATCGCCGCGTTTTGTTCGCGATGAACGTGCTGGGCAACGACTGGAACAAGCCATACAAGAAGTCGGCCCGTGTCGTTGGTGACGTCATCGGTAAATACCATCCGCACGGCGATACGGCGGTCTACGACACCATCGTCAGAATGGCTCAGCCTTTCGCGATGCGCTACATGCTGGTTGATGGCCAGGGTAACTTCGGTTCGGTGGACGGTGATGCGCCGGCTGCCATGCGTTACACCGAAGTCCGCATGTCCCGGCTGGCGCACGAACTGCTGTCCGACCTGGAAAAGGAAACGGTCGATTTCGTTCCCAACTACGACGAAACAGAGTGGGAACCGCAGGTCATGCCGACGCGGGTGCCTAGCCTGCTGGTCAATGGTTCCGCTGGTATCGCGGTGGGCATGGCGACCAATATCCCGCCACACAATATCAACGAAGTCATCAATGCGACCATCGCGTTGATCGACAACCCGGATTTGTCGGTCGAGGAGCTGATGGAGTATCCTGCCGGGTCCGGATTTTCCGACAGCAGGGATTATCAATGGCGCGCCGGGTATCCACGAGGCCTACCACACCGGCCGCGGGCGGATATACATGCGGGCCCGGGCACATATCGAGACCAATGACTCAAACGGCAAACAGGCGATCATCGTCACGGAACTTCCGTACCAGGTGAACAAGGCCCGCTTGCTGGAAAAAATTGCCGAACTGGTCAAAGAAAAGAAACTCGAGGGCATTACCGAACTGCGGGATGAGTCCGACAAGGACGGTATGCGCGTGGTCATCGAGCTTCGGCGCGGAGAGGTGCCTGAGGTCGTCCTGAACAATCTGTACAAGCAGACAGCGATGCAGAGCGTTTTTGGCATCAACATGGTCGCGATTGTCGAAGGGCAGCCACGCCTGCTCAACCTGCAGGAAATACTGAGTGCCTTCATTGGCCACCGGCGTGAAGTGGTAACGCGGCGGACGCTGTTCGATCTGCGCAAGGCCCGGGACCGTGCGCATGTACTGGAAGGGCTGACGGTTGCCCTGGCAAACCTGGACGAAGTGATCGAGCTGATCAAGGCATCACCGACACCGGCCGAGGCGAAGAGCGCGCCTGCTGGCCCGTCTCTGGGAGCCCGGTCTGGTTCGCGCCATGCTGGGCCAGGGGGGCGCAGAAACTTCCCGGCCGGAAAACCTGGAGTCGCAATACGGATTGCAGGACGAGGGCTACCAGTTATCACCTGTGCAGGCGCAGGAAATTCTCAACATGCGTCTGCACCGCCTGACCGGGCTGGAGCAGGAAAAGCTGACCAGGGAATACGAGGAAATCCTCGAAAGTGTCAAAGAGCTCTTGTTGATTCTGTCCGAGCCTGCGCGCGCTTGATGGAAGTCATCCGTGATGAACTCGACAGCCATCCTCGAGCAGTATCGGCGATGAGCGGCGCACGGAAATTCTGCAGGACCGCCTGGACCTGAGCCTGGAAGACCTGATCACGGAAGAAAACGTTGTAGTCACGCTTTCACATGGCGGTTATGCCAAATCGCAGCCGCTCGACCGTTACCAGGCACAGCGACGAGGCGGAACGGGCAAGTCGGCGACCAAGATCAAGGATGAGGATTTCATCGAGCGCCTGTTCATCGCCAATACGCACGATATGCTGCTGTGTTTTACCAGTCGCGGCAAGATTCACTGGTTGAAGGTGTACGAGTTGCCCCAGGCGAGCCACGTCAGCAGGGGCAAGCCGATCGTGAACCTGCTGCCGCTGGAAAAAGACGAGCGGGTTAATGCGGTGCTTGCCGGTTCGCGAGTATCCGGACGACCTGTTCGTATTTTTTGCGACCCGCGGCGGCATCGTCAAGAAAACGCCGCTTTCAGATTATTCGCGGCCGCGGGCCAACGGAATCTGGGCGATCGACCTGCCGGAAGATGATGAACTGGTCAATGTCAGCCTGACGGACGGCAAGCAGGACATCATGCTGTTCTCCAGTTCCGGCAAATGCATCCGATTCGCCGAGAGCGACGTCCGTTCCATGGGCCGTGTTGCCCGGGGCGTAATTGGTATTCGCGTGCCTGAAGATCAGCAGGTCGTTTCCATGCTGGTCATGGATGAAGGTGACATGCTGACGGTCACTCAAAATGGCTATGGTAAACGCACAGCGGCGGATGACTATCCCGCGCCAGGGCCGCGGTGGTCAGGGCGTGATCGGAATACAGACTTCCGACCGCAACGGAGCGCTGATTTCAGCCATCCAGGTGACCAGCGAAGACGACATCATGCTGATTTCAGACGGCGGTACGCTGGTGCGCACCAATGCCGGTGAAATTTCCACGCTGGGAAGAAATACCCAGGGTGTGACGCTGATTCGCCTGCGCCAGGATGAGAAGCTGGTCGGATTGCAGCGGATTGAACCGGAGAGATGACGGATGTCGAAGTGGACGACGAGAATGGTGACGAATCCCCGAAATCAGTCCAGCGGACGAGTAACCACGAAAGCCCCGCGGATATCTCCCAGCCCGAACCCGGTGGCTTTGTCCTCCGGGTAAAGTTCGGCCAGTTTTTCGCTCACGGCAGGTATGATGTCTTTACCGTGGCATTGCAGACAGAGCCCGCCGGTAGGAATGGCTTTCATAAAGCGGAATTCACGTACGGCCTCTGTTTCAACCGTCTCATACCAGCTAAGCGTGTCAAATGGCTCGCCGGCCTGCTTTCTGTCTTCAAATGATTCGAGCACCAGGGACTGCCACTCGTTAGGCACGTTATCGGGGCTCCGGTTGCGTGCACTCACACGAGAGAGTTGCGCGCCATATTCAATTGAAACCTCATTGCCGATGGCTTTCGCCCGGGTGTTACAGACATCCATGGCATGAAGTGGTCCGTCGGATTTCATGGCCGCTAACAACTCTGCTTTCAGGGCGCCGGCAAAAGCTGCCGTTGCCTGTTTCGCCTGGTTGAGTTCTGCTGTCTGGCCAGAACTCAATGCGCTACCGTTGACCAGGCCGGTCAGGCAAATAGCCAATATAAATTTCTTCATGCCGGTCTCCCGCCCTTCAGGAATCGATGACGATGTGGGTACTCAATACGGTTTCTGCGTTTAGCGAATTGGTCACCAGGCATACGTGATCGGATTTTTCGAGCAGCCGTTCGGCCTTGTGTTGATCGCTTCCCTCGGGAACGTGGAGTGTCGCGCGTAGCTGGTACTCAACGAACCGCGTCACGCCATCGACCCGGTCGAGGATACCGTCGACTTCGCAGTGTATGGAATTCCAGTCGAAACGCGAACCCCGCGCCACGGCCCGGAAGGTCAAAATGAAACAATCTGCGATTGCGGCGACGAAAAGTGTCTCGGGTGACCACAGGTCGCCCGGACCGCCAAATTCCGCCGGGGCGAGTGAGGACAGGGTTTCCAGCCCATTACTGCTGACACTGATAATACCTTCGGCTGGAGCATCGGCTCTTACAACATAATGATGGGGATAGTCTTGCATGAGGGTTCTCAGAGATTGGCAAGGATGTGTTCGGCGCTGCTGACGTGGAATTCGCCCGGACCTTCGATATAGAGCCCGGTGACCACACCATTTTCTGCGACCAGTGCGAAACGCTGTGAGCGCTGGCCCATGCCGAAACTGCTGGCATCCATTTCCAGACCCAATGCAAGGGCGAACTCCGCGTTTCCATCTGCCAGCATGAGCAACTTGTCGGCACCGGCGCTTTTGCCCCAGGCGTTCATGACGAACACGTCGTTTACCGCGATACAGGCTATGGTATCGACGCCCGCCGCAAAAAGCTGATCTGCACTCTCGACGAAACCGGGCAGGTGCCGTGCGGAGCAGGTAGGTGTAAATGCCCCGGGTACGGAGAAAAGCACGACTTTGCTGTCGTTGAAAATACTCGCGGTGCTAATCGGCTCCGGGCCGTTTTCGCCCATCCTGGTCAGTGTGATGTCGGGAATTCTGTCGCCAACTTGAATGGTCATTATTTTGCTCCTCTCCGGATTGATTGAAACAACATGGTAATTACCCGGCGGGAATGCAAGGGGGGAGATCAGAAAGGTCTTAAAGCAGGTTTTTCAGGCAGCTATGGCCTCGGATATTGCAGTCAACAGCATGTTGGCGTTGACCGGCTTGGTGACGTAATCGGTAGCGCCCTGGCGCAATCCCCATGCGCGATCTGCTTCGCCGTCTTTGGTTGATACGAAGATGACCGGGATATGTCGAGTGGATTCGTTTCGGCTGAGTTTGCGTTTGGCCTGGTAGCCGCTCATCCCTGGCATCACGATATCCATAAGTATGACGGCGGGACGTTCGTCGGCGGCAACTTTAAGTGCAAGTTCACCGGAGTCGACTGTTATCGTCTGATGCCCAGCCTGCTCCACAATTTGTCGCAGACTATATAACTGGGCTGGTGAGTCATCGACGATCAAAATTTTCGACATGTTATTTCTCGCATCCTGCTAAGAATTGATCCCTTTCTTTTGTATTATGCCGTAAATTGATGATAAATGTGAAAATCAATCTACCATATCGCTGATTTTAACCACCGTTCGGCCCAGTGAGCGACCATTCATCATGTCATTAAAAACGGTTTCCATCGTATCGAGGGTGACTTCCTGCTTGATGATCTCATCCAGGTGAGGCGGTTTCCACTCGTTGCCCAGGCGGTTCCACAACTCGCGGCGCATCGATATCGGGCAATTTGCCGAGCTGATTCCCAACAGGCTGACACCTCTCAGGATCATCGGGAACACCGTTGCGTTTAAGCCATGGCCGCCCGCCATTCCGCAGCAGGCGATGTTTCCCCAGAGGTCAATCACCCGGGTGATTCCGGCGAGCATGTCGCCGCCGACGCTGTCGATACAGCCGGCCCAGCTGGCTTTTTCCAATGGTTTCTGACCCCAGTGCAGATCGTGGCGGGAGATGCACTGGGTTGCCCCCAGTCGCTCCAGCCAGTCAAATTCCTCGACTTTGCCGGTAATGGCATGGGCTTCGTAGCCCGCAGCGGTCAGCAGATCGATGGCTATCGTACCCACGCCGCCACTGGCGCCGGTGACAACAATGGGTCCCATCTCAGGTTTTTGGCCGTTAGCCTCCATGCGGAAAAGACTCATTGCAGCGGTAAATCCCGCGGTCCCGAGTCCCATCGCTTCGCGCATGGTGAGCCTGTCGGGTAGCGGCACGACAATGTCGCTGGAGAGTCTCAGGTATTCGGAATATCCGCCATCCCGGACTTCGGAAAGCCCGCTTCCGTTGGCCAGCACGCGATCACCGGGCTTGACCTGGTCACAACTTGATTCGACAACGATACCCGCTACATCGATACCACCCACCAGCGGATAGCGCCGCAGGATTTTGCCTTTGCCGGTGGCGGCCAGTGCGTCTTTGAAATTGATGCCGGACCAGCCGACCCTGATTGTCACTTCACCCTCACTGAGGTCATTCAGCGAAATTGTTTCGATTTCCGAGCGGTAGCCTTCGTCATCGTCATGGATTCGAAAGGCTCTGAAGCTATCTGGAGTGCTGCTCATTTTCGGTTGTCCTCAATTCCCGCGGTGAATGGCCCGGCCGTCCAGGTGCAGTGCAGCTTCGTGCACGGCTTCGGACAGGGTGGGGTGGGCATGGATGATCCGGGCCAGGTCCTCGCTGGATCCCTGGAACTCCATCGCGACAACGCATTCAGCGATCAGTTCGGATGCGTTGGCGCTGAATATGTGAATGCCCAGGATTTCATCGGTTTCCGCATCGGCCAGCATTTTCACCAGGCCGGTTCCCTGGCCCCCGGCCAGCGCACGGCCGTTGGCCGCGAATGGGAAAGAGCCGGCTTTGTAATCAACTGCGGCCGTTTCGCAGTTCCTGTTCGGTTTTACCCACCCAGGCGATTTCCGGGTCTGTGTAGACCACCCATGGCACCGTATCGAAGTGAATATGGGCGGGTTTGCCGGCGATCAGTTCAGCCACCGCGACGCCTTCTTCCGATGCCTTGTGCGCCAGCATCGGGCCGCGCACGCAGTCCCCGACCGCCCAGACACCGGGCGCGGTGGTTTTTGATTGTTCATCGACCTCGATCTGACCTCGATCGGTCAGGCTTACGCCGCAGTCATCTGCCGAGCAGGCCATCGGTGTAGGGTTTGCGGCCGACACTGACCAGCAGGCGGTCAAAGCTGTGCTGACTTTCACCATCTTTGCTTCTCCACGGTCACGATCACTTTGCCCTTCTTGACTTCGGCGCTCTTGACCAGCGTGTCCAGGTGCACGTCCAGCCCCTGCTTTCTTGAATTCGCGCGCGGCCTGTTTACTGATGTCCTTGTCAGCCAGCGCCAGGAACTCGGGCAGGGCTTCGAGCAGGGTGACTTTTGATCCGAGCCGGTTCCAGACCGAACCCAGCTCCAGACCGATCACACCGGCGCCAATGACGCCCAGCGTTTCAGGTACGCTTGTCGAAATTCAGTGCACCCACGTTGTCGACGATGAATTCTCCATCGAAGGCAACGTTGGGTATTTCTATGGGCACCGAACCGGAAGCCAGGATGACGTTGTCGGCTTCGAGTGACAGCTTGTTGTCGCCACCGTCGGCGGGTGTCACCTGCACCCGGCGCCCGGCTTGTAACTGGCCCTTGCCGTGGTAGAATGTCACCTTGTTAGCCTTCAGTAACTGGCTGACTCCGCCGGTCAGTTTTTTGACCACGTCGTCTTTGCGGGCGATCATCGTGGGCACATCGATCTCGTGCATCCTTGACGCTGATACCATGTGCCGCGTAGTCATGCTGCAGATGATGGAAATGCTTGCTCGAGTCCAGCAATGCCTTGGAAGGTATGCAGCCGACGTTCAGGCAGGTTCCGCCCGGTGCGGCTTTGCCATCCTTGCCGACGTAACATGTCGATGCAGGCGGTTTTCAGTCCCAGCTGGGCGGCGCGGATGGCGGCGACATAGCCTCCCGGGCCGCCGCCGATTACGATTACGTCAAACTTTTCTGACATCGATATTTCCTCTAAATCAGAGCCCCAGCAACAGTCTGGCAGGGTCTTCCAGTGTTTCCTTGACCGCGACCAGGAACTGCACCGCGTCCTTGCCGTCAACCAGGCGGTGGTCGTAACTGATGGCCAGGTACATCATTGGTCTGGCCACGATTTCTCCATCGACAACAACCGGCCGTTCCTTGATCGTGTGCATGCCCAGGATGGCGCTCTGCGGCGGGTTGAGCAGGGGAGTGGAAACCAGTGAGCCGAACACACCGCCGTTGGTGATGGAGAACGTGCCGCCCTGCAGATCTTCCAGCGAAATCGAGCCATCACGGGCCTTTTGCCGCGTAATGGGCAATGGCCTGCTCAATCTCCGCCAGTCCCATGTTTTCAGCATTGCGAATGACCGGCACCATCAGGCCGCGCTCGGTAGAGACGGCGATACCGATATCCTGGTAGTTGTGGTAGACAATTTCATCTCCATCCAGGGAGGCGTTGACCACCGGGTGCTTGCGCAATGCTTCGCAGCAGGCTTTGACGAAGAAGGACATCAGGCCGAGCTTGATGCCGTGGCGCTCGATGAACTGCTCCTGGTATTTACGGCGCAGATCCATCACCGCTTTCAGGTCGACTTCGTTGAAAGAGGTCAGGATGGCCGCGGTATTCTGGGCTTCCTTCATGCGCTCGGCAATACGGCTGCGCAGACGCGTCATTTTGACCCGTTCCTCCTGGCGTGAACCGCCGCCCTTGATGAAGTTGATCACATCACCCTTGGTGACGCGTCCACCGCGACCGGTACCTTCAACGCTGCCCGGATCGACTTTCTCTTCCTCGGCGACGCGCCGAGCAGACGGGCTGAGCTTGGGCGTATCGTCTGCCGCAGTGGCTCGCAACTTCAGCTTCGGCGACCGGAGCGGTGCTTTCTTCCTACCGCATCCTCGACGATGCCTTCTTCAATGATGGCGATGACCTCGTCGCTGTTGACCGTGTCACCTTCCTGCGGCCGTAATTCCCTGACGGTTCCATCGACCGGTGCCGGTACTTCCAGCACGACCTTATCGGTTTCCAGGTCGACCAGGTTTTCATCACGGCGGATGGTGTCGCCGGGTTTCTTGTGCCAGGCAGCGATGGTGGCATCCTCAACGGACTCAGGCAATACGGGTACTTTTACTTCAATCGTCATGAATCTGATTCCATTGCTGATTGTTCAGTGGTCGGCATGATGGCCTCGTTGACCAGGTTCTGCTGTTCTTCAAGGTGTCTCGTATAGTAACCGACGGCAGGTGAGGCCGAGTGTGGACGGCCGACGTATTTCAATTCGTGCTGTTCTGAAATGCAGGCCTGCAGATGATGCCTGATCTGGTACCAGGCACCCTGGTTCTGGGGCTCTTCCTGGCACCACACCACTTCGGTGGCATTTGGAAACTCATCCACGAAACCTCTCAGGTCCGCTTCCGGAAACGGGTACAGCTGCTCGGCGCGCATAACGGCTACTTCGCGAATGTTCTCGGCGTCGCGTTTCTCAGCCAGTTCGTAATAGACCTTGCCGGAACAGAATACCACGCGTTTGATTTCTTCGGCATCGCCCGGGCCCGCGGTCGCCGATCACCTGCTGAAACCGGCCTTCCGACAGCACTTCCAGCGCCGAGGTGGCCGCTTTGCTGCGCAACAGGCTCTTGGGTGTCATCACGATCAGCGGTTTGCGCGTGGGCTGCAGAACCTGGCGGCGCAACAGGTGGAACATCTGGGCCGGTGTCGATGGAACGCAGACCTGGATATTGTGGTTGGCGCATAGTTGCAGGAAGCGTTCCAGGCGGGCGCTGGAGTGCTCCGGGCCCTGGCCTTCGTAGCCGTGCGGCAGAAACAGCGTGAGCCCGCACAAGCGGCCCCACTTGGCCTCGCCCGAGGTGATGAACTGATCGATGACGACCTGTGCGCCGTTGGCGAAATCGCCGAACTGGGCTTCCCAGATCACCAGCGTTTCCGGAGCAGCGGTCGCGTAGCCGTATTCGAAGCCCAGCACCGCCTCTTCCGACAGCAGTGAATCAATGACAGTCACTTCCTGTTCTGGTTTGAGCTGTGCCAGCGGTGTCAGGGTTTGTCCGTTTTCCTGGTTGTGCAGAACGGCGTGGCGGTGGAAAAAAGTGCCGCGGCCGGCATCCTGCCCCACCAGCCTGAGTCGCGTGCCTTCCTCGATCAGGGTTGCATAGGCCATGGTTTCTGCGAACCCCCAGTCCAGCGGTAATTCGCCCGCGGCCATTTTCTTGCGGTCTTCGATGATGCGGTTGACCCGGTTGTGCAGCTTGAAACCTTGCGGAAGGGTGGTCAGCCTGTCGGAAAGCTCCTTGATCTTGCTGCAGCGGCACCGCGGTATCAATATCACAGGGGCCGTCGACGTGGTCGAAATTATGCCAGTTGGCCGCGTACTCATTGGTCCGGGGTTCCGTTTCCACATCGGCAACCTGCTCACCCCGGTCCAGGTGTTCGCGGTATTCATCCATCATCTGCTGCGCTGTATGGGTATCGATCAGCCCACTGGTCAACGAGTTTATCGGCGTATTTCTGCCGCGTCGTTTTCATGCTGCGGATTTTCTTGTACATCATCGGCTGCGTGACGGCGGGCTCGTCCGCTTCGTTATGTCCGTGTCGGCGATAGCAGACCAGGTCGATGACCACGTCGCGCTTGAAACGGGTCGCGGAAATCGCAGGCGATCTTCATGACATGGTGAACCGCATCCGGGTCGTCGCCATTCACGTGGAAGATGGGTGCGTGGACCATTTTCGCGATGGTCGTACAGTACAACGTCGAGCGCATGTCATCAGGATTACTGGTGGTGAACCCGATCTGGTTGTTGACCACGATGTGCAGCGTGCCGCCAACGGCAAAACCGCGCGTTTCCGACATCTGGAACAGCTCCATCACGACGCCCTGACCGGAGAAAGAGGCGTCTCCGTGAATCAGGATGGGCATGACCTGGTCGTGGCTGTCATCCTTGCGCCGAATCTGTCGGGCCCGGGCCGAACCGAGCACCACCGGGTCAACGATTTCGAGGTGTGACGGGTTGAACGCCATGGCCATGTGCACCGGGCCGCCGGGCGTCTGGATATCCGAAGCAAATCCCAGGTGGTATTTCACGTCGCCTGAGCGCAACGGATTTTGTTCTTTCAGGTTGCCTTCAAATTCGGCAAACAGCATTGACGGCGATTTGCCGAAGATGTTGACCAGTACGTTCAGACGGCCGCGGTGCGCCATACCCATCACGACTTCTTCGACCCCCGGGCCCCGGCATGCAGCATGATTTCATGCAGCAGCGGAATCAGGCTGTCGCCGCCTTCCAGCGAAAAGCGTTTTTGCCCGACGTAACGGGTATGCAGGTATTTCTCCAGGCCCTCCGCTGCGGTCAGCACGCTCCAGGATTCGCAGGCGTTCTTCGATCATTGACGTCGTAGGCGCCCTGGCCGGTTTCCAGCCGTTCCTGCAGCCAGCGGCGCTTGCTGGTGTCGGTAATGTGGATGGACTCCACACCGATGCTGCCGCAATACACCCGCTCGCACAGCTGGATGATGTCCCGCAGTCTCATGCGATCCGGGGCAAACAGCGCAGCGGTATCGAATTCCCGGTCGAGGTCGGCGGCATCCAGCCCATGGAAGGCCGGGTCGAGATCAGGGACCGGCGCATGGTGCGGTTCGCCCAGCGGGTTGAGGTTTGCAACCTCGTGACCGCGAATCCGGTACGCCGTGATCAGCTTGACGACGCTGGCTTCCTTGTAATCGGAAAGTTCGGTGCCTGCGGCCACCATGGAGCTTAGCTGGCCGAGCTGGCGAAATTTTTCCTGCACGTCCAGGTGGCCGGTTTCGGGTTCATCGTTCGTCTTGAGGGCGGAAAATACTTCGGCCCATTGAGCCGGGACGCTGTTTTCGTCTTCCAGCCAGTCTTCGTAGTACGCCTCGATATAGGGCGCATTGCTGCCCGAGAGATGCGATGAGTTGTAAAGGTTTTCCAGATTGCGCTTCACTTAATGATCCGTTTGCCTGCGGGTCTGATTCGAAACTTTAAAGTCAAAAAAAGCCGGAACCCAAAGATTTGCCGGCGCAAACGACCATTATAGCTGTTCGAGGTAGAGATGTCCCCGGTTCAATAGCTCACAAACCAGATTCAAATCGGGGCTGGAAAGCGATTCATCCAGTTGGCCGAGAAGGTCTGTATCACAGAGAGTGCGGGCACATGCCGTCGTGCACGGGTAGACGGACCCGGCAGCAAACAAGCGTGCACTGTCAGCCGTTTCGATCCAGAGCAGGCGTGTCCACGGGTTCTGCCGGAGTCGGCTGCCACCCGCCAGCGCCTGGAGCAGCTTGACAGGCTCAACATCAGACTCCGGCGGGGCCGGTTCATGCGCCATCCGGTAGCGGGAAAGAAAGCTACCCAGGAAAACTGAGAATTCTTCATTTTTGCCTAGCGGCGACGTCAGGAGTTCATGAAATCGTTCGATGCTGTCCAAGTCGACTTGCCCGCTATGCAATGGGGCTTCCAGCCCGGGATCGCGGTAGCGCCCGCCTTCATCCGCTCGCTCCGCCAGCCATTCCCCGAACGTCTGAAACAGATCCGCCGTGCTGGGTGCCCGCATTCCTACCGACCAGGTCATGCCCCGGTCCAGTGCCACGCCGTGATGGGCGACGCCGGGAGGCAGGTATAACAGGTCCCCCGGGCTCGAGGGTCCAGTCCTGCTCCGGCAGGAATGACTGCAGGACATTCAATTCGCAATCCGCCCGGAGCATGGCGTCAAAGGACTCTGAGATTTGCCAGCGCCTGCTGCCTGATGCCTGCATCAGAAATACATCGTATTGGTCGACATGCGGCCCGACCGATCCACCAGGTCCGGCGACGCTGACCATCAGGTCATCGATGCGCCAGCGCGGCAGGAAGTCGAACTCCTTCATCAGGGACTGCAAAGGCGGGTAGTGCTTTTCAACGTCCTGGACCAGCAGGGTCCAGTTTTTCTCCGGGAGCGACTGGAAATCTTCTTCTGTAAACGGGCCGTAGCGCAATTGCCAGTCATGTTGCGGAAAACTACCGGTCACCAGGCGGGACTCTGCCATTTCATCGCAGGCCAGCCCGGCGATGTCGTCCGGCATCCAGCAGGGGCTCAAAGCCGGGAAAAGCCTGCCGGATCAGCAACGGTTTCCTCTGCCAGTAGTCAGCAAGAAATTGCTCTGTGCTGAGGGCGTTGTTGCTGAACATGGCTGGCTGACTGCGTGGTGCCTTACTCGTAATCGTCCACGGCAATTGCCATCTGTCCGGCGTTACCGGTGTATCGTGCCGGTGTCAGTTCGAGCAGCGACCGGATTGCCTCGTCCGGCAATTCCAGACCGTTGATGAAACGTCTCCAGGTCAGCAGCGGTGATGCGTTTGCCCCGGGTCAGTGACTTGAGTTGCTCGTACGGGTTCTCGATTCCGTAGCGCCGCATGACGGTCTGGATCGGCTCTGCCAGCACTTCCCAGCTCGCTTCCAGATCTTCGTCAAGGCGGTCTGCGCTGACTTCCAGCTTGGAGAGTCCCTTAAGCAGCGAGGACATGGCGACCATTGAGTGGCCATAGGCGGTTCCGATGACCCTGAGCACGGTCGAGTCGGTCAGGTCTCTCTGCCAGCGTGAAACCGGCAGCTTCAACGCCAGGTGATCCAGCAAAGCATTGGCGACGCCCAGGTTGCCCTCGGCATTTTCAAAATCGATCGGGTTGACCTTGTGTGGCATCGTGGACGAGCCGACTTCACCTTCGACCGTTTTCTGGCTGAAGTAACCGATCGAAATGTAGGACCAGATATCGCGGCACAGATCGATCAGGATGGTGTGGTAGCGAATCAGCGACTGGAACAGTTCCGCCATCCAGTCGTGTGGCTCGATCTGCGTGGTATAGGGATTCCACTGTCAACCCCAGTGACTCGACGAAGCTCCTGGCCAGCGCCGGCCAGTCGACATCAGGGTAGGCACTTATGTGGGCGTTGAAATTTCCCACGGCACCGTTGATCTTGCCCAGATAGTGCTGGCTGGCCATCTGGCGCGGTCTGCCGCCGCAGCCGGTGCAGGGTATTGGCAATTTCTTTTCCCAGCGTGGTCGGGCGAGGCCGTCTGGCCATGGGTGCGGGACAGCATGGGCTGGTCGGCATAGCGGGTGGCCATCGCTGGCCAGTGCGCTGTCGATTTGCGTCGAAACATGCCGGCCATGACGTCTTCCTGGGCATCTTTCAGCATCAGCGCATAGGAGAGGTTGTTGATGTCTTCCGAGGTGCAGGCAAAATGCAGAAATTCGGCGACTTGCCGCCAGTTCCGGTATCTCCGAAAACCGCTCTTTCAGGTAATACTCGACGGCCTTGACGTCATGGTTCGTGACGGATTCGATCTCCTTGACCCGGTTGGCTGCTGCTTCATCGAAATCGCTGATCAGCTGATCGAGAAAAGCATTGGCTTCCGGCGAAAGGGCGGGCAGTTCCGGAATCCCCTCGTGGTCCGGCCAGGGCCTGGAACCAGCGTACCTCGACAATCACGCCGCCGGTGGATCAGTCCGAATTCACTGCAGACGGGACGCAGTGCGGCTGTTTTGCCGGCATAGCGGCCATCAACGGAAGAGAGGGCGGTAAGGCTGGATAAGTTTCATGGTGTTGCGGCGGCTTGACATGGGAATAAACACATTCTCTCACTCTTTATCATTCACTCCAAACCCAGGTCCGATATAATTCGATGCTTGATTCCGCAATCGAGCAGTGCCGGAGCCATCAATGAGTAGCGAGTATCAGGACAGAACGCGACAGCATGGGTGAACTACAAGTTCCTGCCGATGCACTTTGGGGCGCCCAAACCCAACGGGCCGTGCAGAATTTTCCGATCAGCGGGCTCGTCCATGCCGCGGTCGTTCATCCGTGCAATGGGATTGATCAAGCAAGCTGCTGCGATGGCCAACCTGGAACTGGGCTTGCTGGAGCGAGGACAAGGCCGACTGCCATCATCAACGCATCGCGACTGGTTGCTTCCGGGTCCATGTGACCGAACACTTTCCGGTCGATGTGTTCCAGACGGGTTCGGGTACTTCCTACCAACATGAATGCCAACGAGGTGATTGCCCACCTGGCGAATGCCGAGAGTGCGATTTGGGCGTGCACCCCAATGACGACGTGAACATGGGGCAGAGTTCCAACGACGTGATTCCCACCGCCATCCAGGTCGAGTGCCGCCCTGGTGGCCCGTGAGCAATTGATTCCGTCGCTTGCTGCACCTGGCGGACACGCTGGACATCAAGGCGGAGGAACTCGACGACGTGGTGAAAACCGGCCGTACCCACCTGATGGATGCCATGCCACTGACTTTCGGCCAGGAACTGCGGTGCTGGTCGCAGCAAATTCGATCAAACATCAAGCGTATCAAGAGCGCCCTGAAGCGGATGCGCAAGCTGCCGCCGGGTGGTACCGCGGTCGGTACCGGCATCAATACGCACCCGGAATTCGGGCCGCAAGTCGCGGCCATGCTCGAGCAACTGACGGGCGTAAGATTCAAATCGTCCGGCAATTACTTCGAAGGCATCAGCTCGCAGGACGACGTCGGTTGAGCTTTCCGGACAGCTGAAAACGCTGGCCTGCAGCCTGATGAAGATCGCCAATGACCTGCGCCTGATGAACTCCGGTCCACTGGCCGGCCTGGGCGAAATTGAATTGCCGGCACTGCAACCCGGCTCGTCCATCATGCCGGGCAAGGTCAATCCGGTCGTGCCTGAAGCCGTTTGCATGGTGTGTGCGCAGGTCATCGGGAATGATACAACCATTACGGTGGCCGGCCAGTCCGGCTTGTTCCAGTTGAACGTCATGTTGCCGGTGGTGGCCCTGAACCTGCTGCAAAGCCTGGAAATTCTGTCTACGGCCGTCAATATCCTGGCCGACAAGGCAATTGTCGGTTTCACGGTGCGTGAGGATACAATCAAGCAGGGCGCTGGAGCGCAATCCGGTGCTGGTTACTGCGCTGAACCCGGTCATCGGCTACGAACTAGCGGCCAAGACGGCAAAAAAGGCCTATGAAAAGGGCAAGTCAGTCAGGAAGATAGCGCTAAAGACAACCGATCTGTCGGAAAAAGAGCTGGATCGTTTGCTTGATCCACTTGAGCTGACCAAGGGTGGGATCAAGGGCTAAAAACCATAATTGAATGGGAATGTACGCTAATGAAGTCAATCGTGATTTTGTCCTTTCTGATGATCATTGTGCTGGGTTCTGCAAGTGCCTCGGAAAAAACGGTGCACTGGGGTTACCAGGGCGAGGAAGGGCCGGAGCACTGGGGGGAACTGTCACCTGGGTTTTCCATTTGCGGTGATGGTAAAAACCAGTCCCCTGTTGACCTTTCTGCCGACTTTGATCTGGAGTTGCCTGAATTGCTGTTTCAATATCACGGCACTCCACTGCGTGAGCTAAACAACGGCCACACCATCATGCTGGAAGTTGCACCCGGTAACTACCTGGAGATTCCCGAACTCGAGCAGCGCTATAATTTCAAGCAGGCGCATTTCCACAGCCCGAGTGAGCACACGGTTGACGGAATTTCGTTCGCCATGGAAATCCACCTGGTGCACGCCAACGAGGATGGCGAATTGGCCGTGGTGGGAATCATGTTGGAGGTAGGGGCGGAGGACCCCATGCTCAACCGGATCTGGACCTTTATGCCGGAACACGAAGGCGACACATTAAACTCGCCCCTCACGGTATTTGAAGCCGGAATTTTGCCGCCAACGCGTGAGTACTTCAGGTACAACGGTTCCCTGACCACACCGCCGTGTTCCGAAGGAGTCACCTGGATGGTTCTGAAGCAACATATGACTGCCTCCGCAGAACAGATAAGCCGGTTCCAGCAGCGGGTCGGGCCGCTTACCAACCGCCCGGTTCAGCCACACAACGCCAGGTGGATTCTGAACTAGCTCTCGGTTGCCCGGTGCCGCAGCCAGAGTGCACCGGCCAGAAATACCGCGCTCACTCCAAGGCCGGCCAGCATCTGTAACGAAAAGAGCCGGTCCAGCATATTCGCCAGCGTTACTGCGTGGTCAAAATCCGCCGTGCTCGGAACGCCCAGGGCGAGAGTGCCCTGGCCGTCGTGGACCTGCGCGGTCAGGATGGCCGGGCTGTTGGCGACCCAGTCTCCGATCAGCCCGAACAGGTTGGCCTTTAACGTGAAGGTCTCAAGAAATTTGATCCACGTCTGCAGGATGGCAAACACGACCGGAGGCAGTATGGCGAACAACAACGGGATGCGTGGCGCAAAGGAAGAGACCATCAGCAACCAACCGTACATCGGCAGGAACCAGATCGCAGCCGCCAGGTAGCTGACCAGCAGCAGGGCCCAGGCCTTGATCGGGTTTACGACCGAAAGAAACAGTGTCCAGGGATTTTCACCCACTGACAGGACCATGACTGAGGCGATGGCTGCCATGAGGATCTGGGTCAGCACGAACACCACCCAGAACATCAGCGGGCACCAGGACCATGGCGGTCAGCAATTTCGACAGCAATGGTCAGCGTATCGCTGGCTGGAAGCGATTTCCAGAACAGGATGCTGCGGTCCTTGCGGTCGTCATAAAGCGCGCCCAGCAGGTAGAAGAACACCACGAAAGCGAGCACGACGGTGAAAAACAGGGAACTGCCCAGCATGACGTCGTGGCCCGCCGTCGCACGAAATTCCACGGGTTGCTGGGCCAGCAGGCGGATGGCTTCCTTGAAGGTATACATTTCGTTGTCGAAATGCGCGGTCGTGAAGATCGACATCAACAGGAAAACGATATAAATGCCGCCGATGACCAGCGGAGTGGTGCGGAAAGCGCCCTTGTTTTCCCAATATTCGCGACGGATCAAGAGCGATAAGGCGATTCATGACGTCACCCCGCTTCATGGTGGCGACGAACAGGTCGGCGACACTGGGCGTATGGATTTCTCCCAGTTCAGCCAGGCGTTCCCGCTCTACGTCGTCGTAAAGGAATATGTGCCTGCCGAACAGTTCCCGTTCATACAGGGGGTTGAGGCTGCGGGCCTCTTCAGCCTTTTCAGGCTTAACCATCAGTTCCACGTAGCGGCGTTCAACTTCCTCCATCGTAGACTGCAGCACGATCTTTCCATCCTGGATGAAAATCAGGTCGGTCAGAATATGCTCCACTTCTTCGACCTGGTGGGTGGTGATCACGATGGTGCGTTGCTCGTCGAAATAATCGTTGAGAAGGTTGGAATAAAACTGCTTGCGGTACAGGATGTCGAGACCGAGTGTGGGCTCATCCAGGACCAGCAGTTTGACATCGATGGCCATGACCAGGGCCAGGTGAAGCTGCGCCACCATACCTTTTGAGAGTTGCTTGACCCGCTGGTTCATGGTTATCTTGGTCTGCGCGAGGTATTCCATGCAGGTCTCGCGTGAAAAACCGGAATGTAGCTGCTTCGTCACATCAATCAATTGCCAGACCCTGATCCAACGGGGCAGCACAGCGACGTCGGCAATAAAGCAAACATCTTTCATCAGGGCAGCACGATCACGCGATGGATTTTTACCGAGTACAGAGAGTTCCCCGTTAAAAGTGGCGAGTCCGAGAATGGCTTTCAGGGCTGAGGTCTTGCCGGCGCCGTTGGGGCCAATCAGGCCGACAATGCGACCCGGTGGAATGTCCAGGTCAATATGGTCCACTGCCAGGGTGCGACCGTATTTCTTGGTCAGTCCGCGCGCAGAAATAATCGGGGTCATCAACTGTTGCTCCCTTTTTTCATGGCCGTCTGAATTAAAGACTCAACACTCAGGCCCAGTTGCTCAATCCGGTCGAGCATGGCGGGCCACTCGTCGTTGAGGAACTTGTCTCTTTCCGAGGTGATGAGATTCTTGCGGGCGCCCTCGCATACGAACATGCCCAGACCGCGGCGTTTCTCAACCAGTCCTTCCTCAACCAGCGCCTGGTAGGACTTGGAAACGGTGATGGGATTCAGATGAAATTCCGAAGCGACGGTACGCACCGAGGGCAGGGCTTCTCCTTCCGCCAGTGTCCCGTCAAGAATCATCGCCACCGTGCGCTCTTTTAGCTGCCAGTAGATAGGCTGACTGTCGTTCCAGTGCGTAGACATGAATCTATGGGTTCCCTGAAGGGGTGCTCGGCCGCTTAGCGGTTGCGTAACAGAAAAAGGCTGACCTTAAAGCCCTTGTTTTTCTTAGCAGTGGCATGAGTCCCGGACGACGCCCGGTCCTTACTGGCTTCGGAAATGGCGTTGCCAACGTACTGCTCGTCGGCACCCGATCGGAACAGGTCGGCATTGCTTATTCCCGACAGTGATGTGATCGCCAGCAACAAGGCCGCGAAGACCGCCAGTCGATTGGAGATTCGTGCTTTTCGGGTTCCTGCTATTCGCAACATGGCTATTTCCGTATTCTGTTTTTGTGATTCGGTTATCAGGTGATGTAGTGAAGTATAACACCATCACCGCAAATTGCAAACAGAATTGAATTACTTAGTTGCTGTCATTGTCTGGAGCCGGGCGGCTACCCGTCCATGCCAGGGCGAGAGCCAGGCCCAGGGGTATCAGCCGTTCTGCCCAGTCGCCGGGTGAATCGACCGTCCAGCTGAGGATAACGGTCAGCAGGAAACCACTGGCCAGCGCAGCGACCCGCCAGCCTGAGCGGACCGGGCCACGCCACAGCGTGATCACCAATAAGGGCCCGAAAGCAGCGGCCAGCGCTTGCCAGGCAAATAAAACCCGGCTGAAGATCCGGTCAGGAAAAACAATGGAAAGGGTGACGGCCAGCAAACCGATCAGCAAGACCACCCAGCGGGCGCGTGAAAGGCCGCTCGCATCGCTGCCGTGTTCATCCTTCAAATCATGACTGACGCTGGATGCCGCAACCAGCAACTGGCTGTCGGCGGTGGACATGATGGCGGACAGGATGGCCGAAACCATGACGCCGGCAAGCATGGCCGGTAACAGCAGTGTGGCGAGGACGAACAAGAGCTGTTCGCCGTCACCGAGGTCTTCGACCAGGATCCGGCCGCACCAGCCCAGCAGCACCATTCCGGTATAGATAATGCAGGCCCAGGTGACGGCGATACGGCGCCCCTGGACAATCGCCTGCTCGCTCTCAATGGCCATGAACCGGTTGACGACGTGCGGTTGTCCCGGGATAACCGAGGCCAATACCGAAAAGGCCGAAGACGAAACCCAGCGCTGCCGGCAGGGTCGACTGGTCTGTCCAGAGTTCAAAGCCGCTTGTATCAATTGCCGCAAAGCTGTCGAACAGCGCAACGGGGCCGCCGACTGCCAACAACGCCAGCAGCGGCAACAGCAACGCACTGGCGGCCATCAGGATGCCCTGTACGCTGTCCGTAACGCTGGCAGCCCAGAAACCGCCCAGCCAGACATAAGCCAGAACGACGGCAGCACCGACCATGATGGCGGTGGTTTGACTGATGCCGAGCACGCTGGCAAATGTTGTGCCTGCCGCCTGGAACTGAGCAGCAATATAAAACGTGAATGAAAAGAGAATCACCCCGGCACCCATGCGCATCATGGTTTGCCTGGCCGGGTCGCCCACCGGGCCGGCGATGAACTCCGTCAGGGTCAGCGCTCCGTTCGCGCGGCTTTGGCGGTAAAGCCTGGGGGCAATCAGGTACCAGTTGATCAGGAATCCGGCGATGGTCGAAGGTATCAGCCAGATCGCCGGCAGGCCCCAGGCGAACGCTGCGCCGCTGACACCCAGCAGGCTCCAGGCGGAAGAGGAACTGGCGGAAGCGCTGAGGGCGGCAACCAGGGGGCCCAGTTTTCGCCCGCCGAGGTAGTAATCGTCGCTGTCGGTATTTTTTTTGCTGGCCCACCAGCCGATGCCCAGCATCAAAACCTGGTAGGCGATTAGCGTTATGATCACTCCCGTCACGCCGGCAAGGATACCGCGCAGACAGTCACGCGTCATCTGCAGGCAACGGGCCTTACAATCCGATCATTGCCACGGTCACTATATTAGAGGACAATTCGCACCTCGCTTTTAGCATGGCGGGCCGGACTGAGGGTCTGCTGGTTTCCAAATTTACACAGGAGCAATAACTCAATGAAACGATTTTTAATCACCTGCAGCCTGTTTGCGGCAGCTACTCTGAGCAGCATTGCGATGGCTACGGAACTCGAAACCGAAGCGCAGAAACTGGGCTACATCATCGGCATGGACATCGGCGCGTCACTGAAAGAGCAGGGTACCGATATGGACCTGGAGTCCCTTATCGACGCCATCACCGCCACTTATAACGGTGACTGAACTGGCCATGACGCCTGAAGAAGCGGCTTCCATCCGGGAAAACGTTTATTGCGGCCCGCCGTGCTGAGGCCGAACAACATCGTATGGCTGCCATGGCTGCGATCAACGCAGCCGAAGGCGACAAGTTCCTGCTGGAAAATCGCACCAAGGAAGGCGTTCAGGTTACGGATTCCGGGCTCCAGTACAAAGTCGTTGTAATGGGTGATGGCGCCAAGCCTGTCTGCGACCGACAACGTCACCGTGCACTACCGCGGTACCCTGCTGAATGGCGAGGAATTCGACAGTTCCTATTCCCGCAACGAGCCCACCAGTTTCCAGCTCGACCAGGTCATTCCCGGCTGGACCGAAGGTGTTCAGACTGATGCCGGTCGGCAGCAAGTTCATGTTCTACATTCCGCCGAACCTGGCTTATGGCCCCAATGGCGGTGGTCCGATCGGTCCGAATGCCACACTGATTTTCGAAGTTGAACTGCTCAGCATTGACTAAGAAACATTATGAGAATATCGATTGTAGGAAGCGGTTACGTTGGCCTGGTCAGCGGCGCCGGCCTGTCCGATGTTGGTCATCACGTCGTTTGCATGGACATTGACCAGGCGCGTGTCGATGGGCTGAAAAACGGCGTGGTGCCGATTTTCGAACCGGGCCTGGAAAAAATGATACGGCAAAACTCCAGCCAGGGCCGGCTGGAGTTTACCTCTTCGATCGCCCGTGCGGTCGACCATGCAGAAGTTCTGTTTATCGCGGTGGGAACACCGCCGGATGAAGACGGTTCGGCCGACCTGAGTCATGTGCTGGCGGTTGCCGCGTGACATAGGCGAACAACCTGGACAAAGCCCTTCCTGGTCGTCGTCAAGTCTACGGTTCCGGTTGGGACCTGCGAAAAAGTTCGCGAAACCATAGCCGGAAAACTGGATGAACGCGGGGTTGATGTTGAGTTTTCCGTGGCCTCAAACCCGGAATTTCTGAAGGAAGGCGCCGCAATCTCCGATTTCATGAAGCCGGACCGTATCGTGGTAGGCGTGGACAACGAGCGGGCCGAGGCCCTGTTGCGCGAACTCTATGCGCCGTTCAACCGTAACCACGAGAAATTGCTGTGCATGGATGTTGCGTTCGTCGGAGCTGACCAAGTACGCGGCCAACGCGATGCTGGCGACCAAGATCAGCCTGATGAATGAGTTATCCAACGTGGCCTCTGCTGTGGGGGCGGATATCGAACATGTCCGCAATGGAATTGGATCAGATCCTCGCATCGGGTATTCCTTTATCTACCCGGGTTCAGGTTACGGCGGCTCCTGTTTTCCCAAGGATGTCCGGGCGCTGGAATTCACGGCCAGCTCCCACGGGTACCAGGCCCAGATGCTGAAGGCTGTCGAGTCGGTCAACAACCGGCAGAAAGCATCAAGTCCTTTCGAGATACTCAACGAACACTATAACGGCCGACATGAGTGGCCTGACGGTCGCAGTGTGGGGCCTGTCATTCAAGCCCAATACCGATGATATGCGCGAAGCGCCCAGCCTGAACCTGATCGACTCGGTGCTGGACGCCGGTGGTAAAGTCCGTGCCCATGACCCGGAAGCGGCGCATGAAGCTGAAGCACTGTTCAAGGGACGTACGGGATTTGAAATTGTCGAAGACCCTTACGAGGCTGCTGAACGGCGCCGATGCGCTGGTGTTGATGACCGAGTGGAAACTGTACTGGGCACCGGATTTTGACCGGCTCAAGCAGGACATGAAGCAGGCGGTCATCTGTGACGGCCGCAATATCTGGTCTCCCGAGGTCGTGCGCCGACGCGGAATCACGTATTACTCAATTGGAAGACCATAAAGGGATTAGCATGACTAAATCAGCACTGATTACCGGCATTACCGGACAGGACGGCGCTTACCTGGCAGAGTTTCTGCTGAACAAGGGCTACGAGGTCCACGGCATCAAGCGCCGGGCGTCGCTGATCAACACGGCCCGTATCGATCATCTTTATTCCGACCCACACGTCGAGAGCTCGAAATTGACCCTGCACTACGGTGACATGACGGACAGTTCCAGCCTGCAGCGCACCATTGCGCGTGACGCAACCCGATGAAATCTACAACCTGGCCGCGCAAAGCCACGTGGCGGTTTCGTTCGAGGAGCCGGAATACACAGCGGAATCGGATGCAGTCGGAACATTGAGGGTCCTGGAGGCCATCCGTAACCTGGGTCTTGAGGACAAATGCCGGTTCTACCAGGCGTCCACCTCAGAACTGTTCGGCAAGGTTCAGGAAACACCACAGACCGAAACCACCCCGTTCTATCCGCGTTCACCCTATGGGGTCGCCAAGCTGTATGCCTACTGGATCACAGTCAATTACCGTGAGTCCTACGGTTTGTTTGCCTGCAACGGCATTTTGTTCAATCACGAATCGCCGCTCAGGGGTGAAACATTCGTAACCCGCAAGATCACCCGGGGGCTGGCCCGGATCGGCTGGGGCCTGGATGAGTGTATCTACCTTGGAAACCTGGATGCCCGGCGCGATTGGGGCCACGCGCAGGATTATGTCGAAGCGCAATGGTTGATGCTGCAGCACGATGAGCCGATCGATTTTGTCATTGCTACCGGCAAACAATACTCGGTCAGGGATTTCGTCAATACCACCGCAGTAAGTATGGGTTTGCAACTGGAATGGACGGGCCAGGGGCACGGACGAGCACGCGGTTGTGGTTAGCTGCGACAGAGAAGAACTCGGCTTTCAAGCCGGGCGACATTGTCGTCCGGATCGATCCGCGTTACTACAGACCGGCCGAGGTCGAGACCCTATTGGGTGATGCAAGCCTGGCTAGAGAGAAACTGGGTTGGGTTCCCAAAATTTCATTTGTTCAGCTGGTTGAAGAAATGGTGGAAACGGACTTGAGGTTGGCCCGTGAAGAGTCATTGATCGACCGGGATCGATCACGTCCATGAGGCAACCTGAGGTACTCCCTTGGCAAAGATAATCGAACAACCCCGAATTTTCGTTGCCGGTCACCGCGGCATGGTCGGGGCTGCGCTGCTGCGAAACTTGCAGGGCAGTGGTGATCAGCAACTGGTCACCCGCAGTCGTGCCGAGCTGGATCTCACCAGGCAGACAGGAGGTTGAATCTTTTTTTGCCGATGAGCAAATCGATCAGGTTTACCTGGCGGCTGCACGCGTGGGCGGAATCAAGGCCAACAACGAACAACCCGCAGATTTCATCCGCGAAAACCTGCAGATTCAGACCAACGTCATTCATGCAGCCCACCAGGCCGGGGTTTCGCGTTTGCTGTTCCTTGGCAGTTCCTGTATTTACCCACGACTGGCGGCGCAGCCGATGGCCGAAGACGCTCTGATGACGGGTCCGCTTGAGTCCACCAACGATGCCTATGCAGTGGCCAAGATTGCCGGCATCAAGATGTGTGAGGCCTACCGGCGTCAATTTGGCGGCGATTTCAGAAGCGCCATGCCGACCAATCTCTATGGTCCAGATGACAACTTTGACCTGGACTCCAGTCATGTATTGCCAGCGCTGATGCGCAAGTTTCACCAGGCCGTTATCGAATGGTGCCGACACGGTTACCGTGTGGGGCAGCTGGAAATCCGCGACGGGAGTTCCTTCATGTCGATGACATGGCCGCGGCCTGTTGTTTTCTGATGGGTCTTACGGAAGAACGTTATTGGTCTGCAGTCTCGGACCATAGCTCACATGTCAACGTGGGTTATGGCTCTGATATCAGTATTGCCGAGTTGGCGAAGCTGATTGCAGCGGTGGCCGGGTTTGAGGGCGATATCGACTTCGATTCCACGATGCCCGACGGTACTCCGCGAAAATTGCTGGATGTGAGCCGGCTCGAATCCCTCGGTTGGAAAGCGCAAATTGACCTGGAGAGAGGAGTTCGCAAGGCATTTGACTGGATGGTTGAACATTGGAACGAAATGCTGCCCGACTCCCAGGGATGACACCAGATCAAATGAGCGACTCACTGAAAGATCAATTGCTGGCCCTGGGCCTGGCAAAAAAAAAACAAAAACCGCGGAAAGCACGGCATGTGCAACAAAAAGCGAGGCCCGCAAGAAAAAGCGGTGGTGACAGCCATCAAAACAATGCCGAACTCTCGCTGGAGCAGGCCTATGCGCTCAAAAGGCGTGACGAACAGAGTCGCGCTGACAAGGCACGAAAAAAGAAACAGGAAGAAGACCGCCAGCGCAGGTTGCTTAACAACGCCATCAGGGACATCGTGAAAGCAAACCGGTTGAACAAGGATGATGCGGAGGTCGCCCGCAACTTCATGTTCAGAGGCCGTATTCGAAAGGTCAACGTCACGCCTGAACAACTCAAGGCTCTGAACAACGGAGAAATGGGAATTGCCTACCTTTCCGGTGGGTATCACCTGCTGGCCAAAGAGCACACTGATGCGGTGCGTGCTCTTTCTGCCGAGCATGTACCCGACCTTGAAGCCGGTCCCAGCCTGGACGATGGTGAGCATCCGGTTCCGGACGACCTGGACTGGTAAGAAGTCTATTCCTGGAAGTTGGCCGGCAACAAACGGCGCATCTCATCCATACTGCAGCCTTTGCGAACGGCAATAATCTTCCACCTGGTCTGCCAGCACGGGGCCGAGCACAAAGTACTCTGCCTGCGGGTGAGCAAAGTAATATCCACTGACTGACGCAGCCGGGTACATGGCAAATCCGCTGGTTAGCTCCATTCCCGCATTGCCGGGTGCATCGAGCAAACGGAATAGTTTTTCTTTTTCGCTGTGGTCAGGACAGGCCGGATACCCCGGTGCGGGCCGAATACCCTGGTAGCCTTCCCGAATCAGTTCTTCATTGGCCAGAGTCTCGTCTGCGGCATAAGCCCAGAACTCGCGGCGCACACGCTGGTGCAGGTGTTCGGCGAAAGCTTCCGCCAGGCGATCGGCCAGGGCTTTCAGCAGGATCGACTGATAGTCATCATGGGCTGCTTCGAACTCTTCCAGCTTTTTCTCAATGCCCAGACCGGCGGTCACCGCAAACAGCCCGATGTAGTCCTTGAGGCCACTGTCGGCGGGGGCAACGTAATCGGCGAGGCAGCGATTGGAACGGCCCCTGGGCCTTGGCCCTTTGTTGCCGCAGGAACAGCAGTTTCTCAAGCACGTTTTCGCGGCTTTCATCCTCATACAGAACAACGTCATCGCCGAGGATGCAGCCGGGAAGAGCCCGAAAACGGCCCGGGCTGTCAGCCATTTTTCGTGGACGATCCGGTCAAGCATCTCCCGGGCGTCTGCGTACAGGCTGCTGGCGGCTTCACCGACGACGGAGTCCTTCAGGATGGCGGGAAAACGCCCGGCCAGTTCCCAGGTCTGGAAAAACGGTGTCCAGTCGATGAACTCGACCAGTTTTTCCAGCGGATAGTCATCGAGGACGTGCAGTCCGGGCTCGGCTGGCGGCGTGAGGTCAGCTGACTGCCATTCGATCTGCAAGTGGTTCATGCGCGCGGTTTCAATGGGTACGGGCGGTTTGCGGTTGCTGCCCTTTGCACGTCGCTCGCGCATCACGCGGTATTCATCAGCGGTTTTGTCCTGCAGCGCCACGCGGCTTTCCTTGCCGATGAGCTTGCGTGCTACGCCAACCGCACGTGAGGCATCTTTGACCCAGAAAACACCCTTGTCGTATTCCGGCTCAATGCGCAGTGCGGTATGTATCGGTGACGTCGTCGCGCCGCCAATCATCAATGGCTGGTTCAGTCCCTGGCGTTTCATTTCCGCAGCGACCAGCCGCATTTCGTCCAGAGAGGGTGTGATCAGGCCGGATAAACCGATGATGTCGGCTTTTTCTTTCAGAGCCGTGGATATCACGGTCTCCCCCGGGACCATCACGCCGAGGTCGGTCACTTCAAAATTATTGCAGCGCAGAACGACGCCGACAATGTTCTTTCCAATGTCGTGAACATCGCCCTTGACCGTCGCCATCACGATGTGGCCCTGGCTTTTTGCCGTGTCGCCACTGAGCCGTTTTTCTTCTTCGATATGCGGAATCAACACGGCAACCGCCTGCTTCATCACCCGGGCGCTCTTGACCACCTGGGGCAGAAACATCTTGCCGTCACCGAACAGGTCGCCGACCACGTTCATTCCGTCCATCAGCGGGCCTTCGATGACATCCAGCGCACGCGTTGATAACTGCCGTGCTTCTTCGGTGTCTTCCTCGATATGGCTGTTGATGCCTTTTACCAGGGCATGCACCAGCCGCTCGTGAACAGCCAGTTCGCGCCATTCCTCGATGCTGCTTTCCTTGTGGGTCGTGCCCTGAAATTCCTGTGCCAGTTCCAGCAGGCGGTCGGTCGCCTCACTCGTTCTGTTCAGTACGACATCTTCGACAGCCTCGCGCAACCCGGGATCGATTTCGTCGTAAATCTCCAGTTGGCCGGCGTTCACGATCGCCATGTCCAGGCCGGCTTTGATGGCATGGTATAGAAAGACCGAGTGAATCGCTTCGCGTACCCGGTCCTGGCCGCGAAAGGAGAAAGAAATATTGCTGAGGCCGCCGGAAATCAGGGCGCCGGGGCAGGCCTGTTTTATTTGCCGGGTGGCTTCGATGAAGTCTACGCCGTAGCTGTTGTGCTCCGGGATTCCGGTGGCGATCGCAAAGATATTGGGGTCGAAAATGATATCTTCCGGAGGAAAGCCAACTTCTTCGGTCAGAATTTTCCAGGCCCGGCTACAGATTGCAACGCGTCTTTCCAGCGAATCTGCCTGGCCCTGTTCATCGAACGCCATGACGATGACCGCCGCGCCATAGCGCAATATGGTACGCGCCTGCGCGATAAACGGCTCTTCGCCTTCTTTCATGCTGATCGAATTCACCACGCCCTTGCCCTGCAGGCACTTCAGGCCGGCTTCGAGCACGTCCCAGCGCGATGAGTCGATCATCACCGGTACGCGGGCAATATCGGGTTCTGACGCAATCAGGTTGAGGAATGTGGTCATGGCCTTCGGCCCGTCCAGCAGCCCTTCGTCCATGTTCACATCGATAATCTGTGCGCCGTTTTCGACCTGTTGCCGTGCTACATCCAGTGCGGCAGGGTAGTCGTCCTGCTGGATCAGGCGGCGAAAAACAGCTGAGCCGGTGACATTGGTGCGTTCGCCGATATTGACGAAGTTCAGGTCCGGCGTAAGGGTAAACGGCTCCAGGCCGGACAGGCGGCACCAGCGTTTTTGCGTTGGAAGTGTGCGTGGCTGTTTGTCCCGAACCGCATCGGCAATGGCTGCGATATGCGCGGGCGTGGTGCCGCAACAACCACCCACCAGGTTGAGCAGTCCCTGCTCGGCGAAGTCTGCCAGCACGCCTGACATATGCGCCGGGCTGTCGTCGTATTCGCCGAGTTCATTGGGCAGGCCGGCATTTGGATAAAGACTGACCGGACAGTCCGCGACCCGCGCCAGTTCCTGGATCCAGGGCCGTATCTCGTCCGCACCCAGTGCGCAGTTCAGGCCGACCGCGAATGGCCTGGCGTGCCGGATCGAATTCCAGAATGCTTCCACGGTCTGCCCGGAAAGGGTCCTGCCACTGGCATCGACAATGGTGCCGGAAATCACCAGCGGTAGTCGGTAGCCCAGTTCGTCAAAGACACTGGCGATTCCAAACAGTGCGGCCTTGCAGTTCAGCGTGTCGAAAACGGTTTCGACCACCAGCAGATCAGCCCCACCTTCGACCAGGCCACGTGTGGCCTCGGCATAGGCGTCCCTGAGCTGGGCGAAACGTGACGTTGCGATACTCCGGTCGATTGACATCCGGTGACAGCGAAGCGGTGCGATTGGTCGGGCCCAGTGCACCCATGACGAAGCGTGTCTCGCCCGGGTTGGCCAGTCATGTACTCATCAACGGCGTGCCGGGCGATTTGCGCGCTTTCACGGTTCATTTCACGGACCTGGTCTTCCATCCCGTAGTCGGCCTGCGAGATCGAGGTCGCGTTGAACGTATTGGTTTCCAGGATATCCGCACCGGCTTCGAGGAAACTGCGGTGAATGTCAAGGATCACGTCCGGTCGGGTCAGGCTCAGCAGATCATTGTTGCCTTTCAGTGCGGATGGGTGAGCCTTGTATCGCTCGCCGCGAAAATCCGCCTCTTCCAGCTTCCGGTCCTGGATCATCGTGCCCATGGCGCCATCGAATACAAGAATGCGCTTGGCGAGCAGGGCCTCGAGTCTGGTTACCGTTTGCTGGTCTTTATAATCTGTTGTATTCACTTCTTAACCGCCGAAAGGGACAGAACTGAAAAATTGGGGGTGCGTTTTTCCACCGTGGATACCGTGCATGTCTGTACCTGCAGGCCGGCATCGCTGCAGAATGTTTCGAGTTGCCGGGTGGTGAAACCCAGGTTGACATGGTTGAACGGCTCTACGGCCTTTTTGTGCTGATGCTCCTGCAGCGTCACTGCCAGCAGTTTGCCGCCGCTACGCAGAACCCTGCTGGCTTCGTGATGACCCTGGCTGGCTCCTGTGTGTAGGTCAGGGCATGCATCAGCAGAACCGTGTCGAACGATGCATCGTTTACCGGCAGCGCATGCATGTCACCCTGCTCGAACGAGACGTTCCTGAAAGGCTTTACCCGGCGCCGGCCGGCCTCCACCACGCGTTCGCTGATATCCAGGCAGACAATACTGGTGGCGGTAGGCGCCAGCAACTCGGCCAGCACGCCGTCGCCGGAGGCGATATCCAGTACGTCTCCGGGTTCCAGCAGGTGCACCAGGCCCCGCGCCGTTGCCTCCCAGGTTCGGCCCGGTGAGTAATGCCGCTCCATATCGCCGGCTACACTGTCGGCCCATGTCCCGCTGCCCTTGCGCAGGTTGAGAACCTGTGGAATCCGTTCAAGGTCCTGCTGCAGCAGCGGGTCATCGGTATTTTTGCTGATGAATTGCCAGAGTTCTTCAAGGCTGGAGTCTGAGCCGCTGCTGGCAATGCGGTAATAGACAAACACACCATCCCGCCGGTCGCTCACCAGGCTGGCTTCCTTGAGTTTGGCCAGGTGCGTCGAGACCCTTGGCTGCGCCAGTTGCGTGATTTCTGAAAGCTCTGCGACGCTCAGCTCTTCCCTGTCCAGCAATAACAGCAACCTCAGTCGTGTCGGGTCAGCCAGCAAGCGGCAGTGGTGGGATGCCAGCGTCAGGTCCATGGCATTGGTGCGTGTGCGGTTCATATATCTTTATATCTTGATTTAAAGATATGCAGAGGTTATCGGTTGGCTGGTGAAAGGTCAATAGTAAGCCTGTTAGAGAATTAATTCAGCAGATGGTCGTTATAATCGATTTCGCTCTCGGCAGATCGCCGCTCCTTCAGGAATTCGGGTAATGAACCTTGATACCGACCAGCAAAAAGTAGCTCTTACCAAACAAGTTATCTCCATTCTGAAGAAAAACGTGGACGCTAGCCAGACCAAAATGGCGGCGTTATATGTTGAGCAGTGTTTTCGCCGGGTGCCTTTCGAGGACCTGGTTAAAGAGGCACCGCAGACCCTGGCGGCGATCGTGATAGGGCAACTGGAATTCTCGGGAAAAGAGCACCGGGAGAAATTCTGATTCGTGTATTCAATCCGACGCTGGATAAAGATGGGTGGGAATCGCCACACACCATCATTGAGATGGTCAATGAAGACATGCCGTTCCTGGTGGATTCGGCGTCGTTGACCTTGTCTGAGATGGGGCTTGGCGTTCATTTGATCATTCACCCGGTTATTCGCGTCGGGCGCAACAGGTCCGGTTTGCTGACTGCGATTTATCCAAAGCATGACGGGCAGGGGAAAGCCGAGTCAGTGATGCAGTTCCAGGTTGACCGCCGCACGGATAAAGCTGATATGGCCGGGATCAGGGATCGGCTGGCAGCGGCTTTTTAAGATGTGCGCCAGGCGGTTGAGGACTGGCGCAAGATGGAGGCCCGGGCCGCTGAGGCTGCACGGACCTGCCCCAGTGGGCGCCTGATACGGAAACATGTGGCTGGAGGAATATGCCGCATTTCTGAACTGGTTGCTGGACGATCATTTCATTTTCCTGGGTGCCAGGGATTACGAAGTCGTGGGCAAGAGGAGCTCGGGCCAACTGCAGGTAGTGGCGGGTTCGGGTCTGGGTATCCTGCGTGAAACAACGGATACCATGATGTCGCGCCCACTCGCGAGCCTGGCCAAAGCAGCCCTGAAGCGGCAGAAAGTCCCGCTGATCATTACCAAGACCAACGCACGTTCCACGGTACACCGCCGGGGTTACCTTGATTACATCGGTGTGCTGCACTTTGACCGCAAGGGCCGGGTTATTGGTGAGCGTCGATTCCTGGGTCTGTTCACTTCCGCTGCCTATAACCTCAATGCCATGGACACGCCGCTGGTTCGGGTTCGCGCCAGGAACGTGTTGGCCAATTCGGGCCTGGTCGAGGGCAGTCACGCCTGGAAGTCGATGGTCCACACGCTGGAAACCCTTCCGCGCGATGTGTTGTACCAGGCCAGTTCCAGCCGAGTTGAAAAAGACGGCGCTGGGTGTATTGAATCTGCAGGAACGACAGCGCGTCCGGTTGTTCATCCGGCGCGAACGTTTTGGCCGCTTTTATTCCTGCCTGGTGTTCATCCCCAGGGAGCGCTTCAATACCGAAAACCGTGAGAAAATACAGGACATTCTTAAACGGGCGCTGAAAGGTGGCCGGCTCGATTACGCGGTTAACGTATCCGAATCCAAGCTGGCCCGGCTGCAGGTGATCGTGCGTCCACGCGCCGGTGCCAAGGTCAGTTTCGACGTGACCGCGTCTGGAACAGAAAATTGTCGACGCGGTGCGTTCCTGGACAGACGAGCTCAGGTCCATCCTGGTCGAGAAACTGGGTGAAGAAGCCGGGCTGGAGAAGCCGCTTTGTTTGGCCGGGCGTTTCCGGAAGCCTATAAGGAGGACATTTCCCCCTGGGTCGCGGCGTTCGATGTGGAAAATGCGGCGGCTGTTTACCGCGGTGAAGACTTGCGGATGAGCCTGTACCGGCCCGAAAATCCCGCGGCGGAATCATCCGCTTCAAGGTGTTTCACAGGACGTCGCCCATTCCGTTGTCTGATGTACTGCCGATGCTGGAAAACCTGGGCTTGCGGATCGTCAACGAACGGCCCTACGAATTGCAGGATGCCGGAGAAGGAACGGGTCTGGATCCAGGATTTCGACATGATCCCAGCGGTTGACCGGGAGCTGGATCTTGATGTCATCCGCGGCTTGTTCATGGAGGCTTTCGAAAAAACCCTGCGTGGCGAGACGGACAGCGACGGCTTTCAATCGCCTGGTTATCGCCTCGCAGATGCACTGGCGCCAGGTCAAGGTGCTTCGGGCTTACTGCAAATACTCTGTTGCAGACGGGTATCGCGTTTTCCATGAATTACATGGCCGAAACCCTGGCTGCGCATCCCGCCATCGCCCGGATACTGGTCGAGTTGTTCGAGGCATCCTTTGACCCGGCGCGTGACGGGGAATCGGATTATCGCAAGGAGCTGGCCAGCAAACGCCTGGCGCGCCGCTTCGCGGTACTGACCAAGGGCAATATCGATAAGGATAAAGTCCTGCTCGAGCTCATCTCCGACTGGGTCGCGGCCAGGGGCAAGGGTCGTGAAGAACAGGTCACAGCGATCATGCGTGTGTTCAAGAGAGCCCTGGAGTCGGTCTCCAGCCTTGATGAAGACCGTATCCTTTTTGCTTTCTACGAGGTCATCCGCGCCACGTTGAGAACCAATTATTTTCAACGGGACGCCAACGGAGCGGTCAAAGAGTACATCAGCTTCAAGCTGGACTCGGAAGCGCTGTCTGAATTGCCGTTGCCCAGGCCTTATCGTGAAATTTGGGTCTACTCGCCGCGGGTCGAAGGCATTCATTTGCGAGGCGGGAAGATCGCCAGGGGCGGATTAAGGTGGTCTGACCGTCGCGAGGACTTCAGGACAGAAGTACTGGGCCTGATGAAGGCTCAGAGCGTTAAGAACACGATGATCGTTCCGGTCGGAGCCAAGGGCGGGTTCGTCGTGAAACGGATGCCGGAGGAAGGTGGCCGGGACGCCATGATGGCTGAAGGAATCGGATGTTATAAGTTATTTATCAATGGTTTATTGGATATAACAGATAATTTAGATAAAGATAAGATTGTTCCGCCGGTCGACGTGGTAAGGCGCGACGAAGACGATCCTTACCTGGTTGTGGCTGCCGACAAAGGCACCGCGACGTTTTCAGATACCGCCAATGGGGTCGCGGTCCGAACATGGTTTCTGGATGGGCGATGCGTTTGCCTCCGGAGGTTCGGTAGGCTATGACCACAAGGGCATGGGGATCACCGCCCGCGGCGCCTGGGAGGGTGTGAAACGGCACTTCCGGGAACTTGGCACAGATATCCAGAAGGAAGCCTTCAGCGTGGTAGGCATCGGCGACATGAGCGGCGATGTGTTCGGCAATGGAATGTTGCTTTCACGTCACATTCAGCTGCGGGCGGCGTTTAACCACCTGCATATTTTCCTCGACCCAAGCCCGGATGCCAAAAAAGGTTTCCAGGAGCGCCGCAGGCTATTCCGTCTGGCGCCGTTCCAGCTGGACGGACTATAAAGCGGAATTGATTTCTGCAGGTGGCGGTATTTTTTCCCGTCAGGACAAGATGATTCCACTCAGCCCCGAAGTCAGGCAGTGGCTGGGTGTGGATGCAAAGCAATTGAGCCCGAATGCTCTGATCAGAGAGTTGCTCAGGGCGCCGGTTGATTTGCTCTGGAACGGTGGCATCGGTACTTATGTAAAGGCGTCGTTTGAAACGAACGCTGAAGTGGGCGACATGGCCAATAACGCACTGCGGGTTAACGGCAAGGAGCTCGGCTGCAAAGTTGTCGGCGAGGGCGGCAACCTGGGTTGTACCCAGCAGGGTCGTATCGAATTCGCGCTTAACGGTGGGCGTATTAATACCGATGTCATTGACAACTCGGCAGGTGTTGATACCTCGGACCATGAAGTCAATATCAAGATACTGCTGAACCTGGCCATGCGCAGCGGTGAACTGGACATGGAGGCAAGAAATGAACTCCTGGCCAGTATGGTTGATGAGGTCGCCGGGCTGGTCTTGCACAACAATTATTTGCAGACCGGGTCCATCTCCATGATGGAGAAGTTTTCCGGCCCGCGCCTGGGCGCAAAGCAACATTTTATCCATGTACTTGAAGAGCAGGGCCTGTTGGACCGTGAACTGGAATTCCTGCCGGATGATGAGGAGCTGTCAGAACGCAGAGACCGAAATGAAAGCCTGACCCGGCCCGAGTTGTCTGTATTGCTTTCCTACAGCAAGATCATGCTCTATCAGCAACTATTGGCGTCTGACGTTCCGGAGGACAGCTATTTATCAGGGGAGATGATCCGCTATTTCCCTGTTCCCCTGCAGGAACGGTTCGGTCATTTAATGCCGGAGCATCGCCTGCGTCGTGAAATTGTTGCCACCCGCGTGGCCAACGGAATAGTCAACCGGATGGGAGCGACTTTCGCATTGAGAATGGGTGAGGACACGGGTGCTTCGCCGGCCGAGGTCGCACGGGCTTATACCGTGGCACGTGAAGTATTCGATGCACGTGGCTTCTGGTCGAAAATAGACAAGCTGGATAACAAAGTCGACAGCGAACTGCAGACCATGGCCATGATCAGTATGTGGAAATTGCTGCGCCAGGCGACCCGCTGGCTGTTGAATCTGAAAGGGCACGGCTCGGATATACGTATGATGGTTGAGCGTCTGGCACCTGGTCTGGGAGTCATTGAAAAGTCCATTTCCACTACGATGACAAAGGAAGAAAAGGACGAACTTGCACAACAGGCTCAGCCCTATATCGAAGGTGGATTTACCCGCAAGCTGGCCAGGCACACTGTTATGCTGGAACGCCTGTTTCCGGTCCTGGATGTTGTAGAAACGGCGGCCCGGCGCCGGACGGATGTTGACCGGGTTGCGCGTGTGTTCTTCGGTCTTGGCGATGAACTGGACCTGAAGTGGCTGAGGCAACAGGTGGAGGCACTGAAAGTCATGGGGCAGTGGCACGCGGTTTCCCGTTCGAATCTGCGGGATGAGCTGTTTTCCGCCCACAACCACCTGGTCGAGCGGGTACTGCAAAGCGACGGCCGGAAAAAAGACCCGGTGGCCGCCTGGCTGGCCGCAAACGAGGAATTACTGATGCCGCTGAGGAAAATGTTGAACGATATGAAGCAACACTCAACCATGGATTTCCCCACGATTTCGGTTGCAGTGCGCGCACTGGAGCAACTCGTGGCTGATACCGCGCCATGATTTCCGGTCAAAATATCCACTTTGTCGCGAGCGACGTGCCGGAGGCCGACAGCATCATGGCCGCTTTGCACCAAAAATACGGTCAGAGTGAGCTGGAGGAGGCCAATGTCATCGTGGCGCTGGGGGGCGATGGATTTATGCTGCGGACACTGCATCGACTCCTGCCGGCCAAATTACCCGTTTATGGCATGAAGCTGGGCAACGTCGGTTTCCTGATGAACCGTTTTATTCAGGATGATCTGCTGGAGCGACTCAACGAGGCCGATGTCGTTGAGCTGAACCCGTTGTGCATGGTGGCGGTGACTGAAGCCGGAAACGAATCAACCGCGCTGGCCATCAACGAAGTGTCTTTGCTCAGGCAACTCAACCAGGCGGCTCACATTCGTGTGCTGGTGAACGGTTCGGTCAAAGTAGAGGAACTCGTTTGTGATGGCGTACTTGTCTCTACCACCGCAGGCAGTTCTGCTTATAACCTATCGGCCCAGGGTCCGATCCTGCCGCTGGGTACCGAAGCGCTGGCACTGACACCGATCTCTCCGTTTCGGCCCCGGCGCTGGCGCGGGGCAGTGCTGCCCTCCAGTGTGCAAATTCGTTTTGAAGTGCTGGATTTCTACAAGCGTCCGGTCAGCGCGACTGCCGATGCGCATGAAATCCGCAATGTCATCAGCGTTGATGTGTTCGAGAAAAAAGACGTCACCCTGAAATTGATGTTCGACCCGGACCACTCCCTCGAACAACGTATTCTGGACGAGCAGTTTCTGTAGGTGGGCCGGTGAAATCCAAGCGAGTGTTTACCAGCTTTAATTTCCCCTTGCTTTTAGCAGGTAGGATGCGCGCCAGCACTGTTCGTTGACGACATCGTTTGGCCAATTTATGGCTGGCACCCGGGCAAAGTAGCTAAAGCGAGGATCGGCGAATTCGTTGAGTACCCATCACCGAGCGTTTTCACGAGAGCCTGAACAACCTGACGCCCGAGGATGTATACACCGGCCGTGGTCAGACCGTGCTCAATCGGCGCCGACGGATCAAGCAGAAAACGCTGGCCGAACGACGTCGGCTATACTACCAACACAAGGCCGCATGACCATGAACCTGATGAGCTGAAAGTCTCTCTTAAATCCGGCCGCTGCGGTCCGGAATCCTTTGACGACGTACAGTCAGTGCCCGATTGGCTCGCTACAGGGCCCAGAAAAAACGACAGTTAATGAATTTATCACTTTCCATCAAGGCAAAAGACGCGATCAAGACCGGCCTGGCAATGGTGCTGGTTTATGGCATCGCCATGAATCTTGGCTGGATGAACCCTTACTGGGCGGCTTTTGCAGTAGCCATGACTTCGTTGGGTACTGTTGGCCAGTCTCTTCACAAAGGCGTACTCAGGGCTGCCGGAACGGTTCCGGGTTGTATCATGGCACTCCTCGTGTTTTCGCTCGTGCCACAAAACAAGTGGGGGTTCGTTGCACTAAGCAGTTCATGGATTTTTTTTACCACCTATATGATGCTCGTCGACAAGGAGCGCTCTTACTTCTGGAACGTGGCAGGTTTTGTTTACCTGATCATTGTGCTGGCAGGTCCATCGTCATCGGAAACTCTGTTTGAACATGCACTTTACCGGATGGTTGAGACCGTGATGGGGGTGGTTGTCTTCACGCTGGTTTCAGTCTTTTTGTGGCCGCGCAATAATTCGGGCGCCATCAGGAAAGCGGGTCTGGACCTGGTAACAACACAGTCTGCTCTGATCAGTGCCTGCTATCACTCATTCAACGGCAACGGGCCTGAAAAAGGTCTTTCACAGCTTCGCGACCAGGAAATCAATCAGTTTACAGCGCTGGGCCAGGCTCTCCAGGCCGAAGGTTCGGAGAGTTACGAAGTCAGGGAGCTTCGCCCCTTGTTGAACAGGTTTCAGAGTATTTCCGGAAAATTGATGGAGGCCATTTACCGCTGGGGAACGGGTCTTGCTGATTTGCCAAAAATTGATTTGGACGCTGTTTTTCCTGACCTGCCAGCTGTTTTCAAAGAGTTTGATCTTCGCTTCGGCGAAATTCAGAAGGTACTTGGCGACAAGTCTTCTTCTTACCAGGCGAGCCACGTGAATATCGATTTCGATTCTGCTCGTGCTACAAGGTTTGCCACCCAATGATGTGGCAAGCCTTGCAGTGTTCAGGAAAGAGCTTGCAGGCATCGAGGCATTGACTCGGTCAATGCTTGAGTGTGTGCAGGAAATCGAAGGAAACCTTGATGCGGCCGACCAAAACGCGAAGGCCGAGCAACCACGCAAACAGAAAGCCGGTTTCGATTTACCCGTTGTCGACCTGGATCACCTGCGGGGAGTTAGTTTTACCGTGTTGACCTTTATATTTGGATTTCTTGTCTTTATCCAAATCAATCCACCCGGCCACGCGAGCTGGTTTCAACTTTCGGCAACATTGGCGATGGCGCTGGCGGGCGCGCAACAGATGAATCTCATTATTCTGGGTAAGGCTCTCACTGTGGCTTCCGTGTTGTGCCTGACTGTTTACGTCTTCATTATGCCGGCTTTATCGACCTTCCTCGGTCTGGGGATATTGCTTTTTCTGCTGGTATTCATTACATGCTATTTCTTCACGGGTATGCCCCGAATGCTTGGCCTCGTTGCCATCATCAACGAAGTTTCCGTGCAGAACGAGCAGAGCTACAATTTCGCGGCCATGGCAAACTCGCTGTTGTTCACCGTCCTTGTATTTTTGTTCGTATTTGGACTTTCCTATCTACTGAACTCAACACGGCCGGAGAAAGCTTTGCTGAAATTGATCAAGAGGTATTTCCGGAGTGTCAATTACCTTGAGCATGGTCAAACCTCTTTTGACTCCGGCGAAAACTCCTGGTTTGAAAGGTGGAGGTTTAAGTTCCACCGCTATGAAATTGAAACCATTCCTGCGAAGATTGCGACCTGGGGAAAGTGTATAAACCCGAAGCTGTTTCCAGCCAACTCACAGGAACAGGTAACAACGCTTGTGACCAGTCTCCAGGTGCTTTCGCTACGCATCAAGTCGCTGCTGGAAGATGGTGAGGGCACTATCACTGATCTGCGTAAACAAGCAGCAGAAATTGCTCCTGATAGCGAAGCCTACTATCGTCTGGTGGGTGGTTTACGTGGCTATTCCGAAGCTTCTGCCGCATACAAAAGAGTTGCTGGCGGGATCGATTGGGCGCTGTGGCGTGAGGAACGGTTTTCATGAATTTTGTACCGGTTGAATTTCACGTGGGTGGCATTTTTCTGCCACCGCTGCTGGTGGCGGCCATTCTGGGTACGATAGCTGCTGTAATTACCGCGCGTTGGTTAAACAGGATTCACCTGTCGCGCTATTTGTTCTATCCACCGCTGGTATTCCTTGCATTGATGGTTATTTATACAACCCTGATTGGAAGTTTCGTCATCCCGAGCTGAAATTATGAATTCAAAAAGCAAATATATATTCACCGGAATCATCGTCTTGGTAGCCGTGCTAGCCATATTTTTGAAATATTGGCAGTACATTGCCAACCCGTGGACCCGGGATGGACAGGTCAGGGCGGAAGTGATCCAGATCGCACCGCGTGTATCAGGGCCGATTGTTGCGTTACCCATCCGTGATAACCAGTTCGTCCGCGCTGGCGATGTTTTGTTCCAGATCGATCCACGCACCTACCAGGCCAGTCTGGATCAGGCGCTGGCTGAACTGGATGAAACCGGCGACAGCAATATTGGATTGTTCGAGGATGTTGCCTCGGCCCTGGCGGCAGTTGAGGTATCGAAACTTTCAATCACGCAAGCCGAGATCGCCATTAAAGAGGCGGATTCCCAGATCCAGAAAGATAAGGCACAACTGGAACGTCAAAAGATATTGTTGCCGCAAAAGGCGACCTCGCAACGCTCCCTTGAGTCAGCCCAGGCAACTTATGATGTGGCTGTTGAAAAAAGAAAAGCAGCCGTCGCAAGCCTGGCACAATCCAGGGCACAGCTGGCCCAATCAGAAGCCAATCTTGCCAAGGCCAGGGCCAGCCTGGGGCAGGATGGTGAAGACAATCCACAAATTCGGGCAGCAAGGGCTACCTTGCGTCAGGCGGAACTGAATCTGGAGTTTGCCCAGGTAACAGCACCGGTAGATGGCTATGTGACCAATCTGAATCTCAGGCTGGGAAGCCAGGTCGTGGCTAACCAGGCTGCATTGGCGCTGGTTGATACCAGCAGCTACTGGATAGATGCCTTTTTCAAGGAAACTCTCGTGTCTGATATCAAGCCGGGTGACCACGCCATTGTGACTCTGATGAGTTATGACGATCAGCCGATTGAAGCCTACGTGGACAGCCTGGGTTGGGGTATCGCCCAATCCGATGGCAGCACCGGTTTCGAGTTACTGCCTACCGTCAGCCCGACATTTGAGTGGATCCGTCTTGCCCAGCGTGTACCTGTGCGTGTTCATTTGATAGAGGTTCCTGAGGGTGTGGACTTGCGGGTTGGAACTACCGCGTCGGTATTGATCAAAGCCGGCACCGCCGATCAGCAGGGCGGGCGCCAATGAAAACCCGGGTACCCGGTCGTAGCGCAAGTAATCGAGTCGCAACAGCGGGCCTCGGTCTGTGCCTGGTCGTCCTGGTACAAGCCTGTACCGTGCTCGGCCCCAAGTATGAGGAACCCGTTGCCGAGGTGCAGGATGACTGGAGTGGAATAGAGACACCCACTCTGAGCAGCGATCCGCCGTTGGACCCGCAATGGTGGAAATCGGCCTTTAATGATCCGGTGCTTAATGCCCTGGTCGAAACCGCCATGGAACAGAACCTGTCATTGCGATCGGCGGCTTTGCAGGTATTGCAGGCGCAGCAGCAACTCGCTATCGCCATGGGTAATCGTTATCCGCAATCACAGCAAGTGACGGGTAATGCGCAGACCAGCACCACGAACCTGGGAACAGATGAGTTTTATAATCTCGGCTTCAATCTCAGTTGGGAAGTGGATTTCTGGGGCCGTTACAAGCTGGCGGTTGTTTCAGCCTCCGCGCTATTTGACGCCAGCGTGGCGGACTACGACAGCGTGATGATTTCAATGGTCGCCAGTGTGGCGCAAAACTACCTGGTCATCCGAACCCTTGAACGAAGGCTGGAGGTGGCGCGGTACAACATGGATCTGCAGGACCAAAGCCTGAAGATCACCACCGCAAAAGCTGATGCGGGCGCCGTCAGTGGACTCGATGTAGATCAGGCCGAAACCCTTTTGTATAACACCAAAGCCTCGATTGCATCATTGGAACTATCACTGCAACAGACCAAGAACTCACTGGCAATTTTGCTGGGCAGGGTTCCCCAGGATATGAACGGTTTGCTGACGGACGTACAACCGATACCCGTCACGCCAGCGCAAATTGCGATAGGAATGCCGCAGGAACTGATCAGGCGCAGACCTGATATACGGATAGCTGAACGGGAGTTGGCTGCACAGGGCGCGCAGATTGGAATCGCCATTTCGGAGTTGTACCCGCAGTTTCAGATTGGCGGATCGATTGGCACGGGTGCGGAGAATGATTTTTCTGAGCTGTTCAGTACAGGGTCTTACACCTTGAACCTGTTTGGGGCTTTCCAGTGGAATATTTTCAATTACGGCCGTTTACGTAGCAATATTCGCTACCAGGATGCCTATTTCCAGCAACTGCTGGTGGACTACCGCAACACCGTATTGCAGGCTCAGGGCGAGATCGAGAATGCGATCGTTGCCTATTTGAAGTCACAGGAGCAGCTTGCCGCCTATCAGATCGCAACCGATGCCGCGCAGCGTGCCGCCAAAATTTCATCGACTCAATACGAAGATGGCCTGGTTGATTTTAATACCGTCATCTCCACTCTGAACGCCTTGCAGAGCCAGCAGGATCAATTGGCCAATACCCAGGGGCAGGTCGCAACCAACCTTGTCCAGGTCTATAAATCACTGGGCGGTGGCTGGCAGGTCAGGGAAGGCAAGACGGTGGACGAACTGCTGCCTGAATCCACTCGACAGGAAATGTTGGAACGTACAAAATACTGGAAGAAAATTCTCGAATAAGAAACTGGTTTTAGGTTGTTTGCTAAAGGAGTATAAGAGTGATGGCGGGGAACAGGTGCATGCTTAAGATATAATCCGTCTCGATTGAGCCGGTTTAACTGAATTTAACTAGGAATGATTTAGGAATAACTAACTGTTTAATAATGAAAAAACGTGTTGTATCAATACTGTTCGTATGCATGGGCAATATCTGTCGCTCCCCAACCGCCGAGGGTATATTTCGCAAGTACGTTACCAGCGCAGGCAGGGACGCAGAGTTTGAAATCGATTCTGCCGGAACCATCGGCTATCACAGCGGCTCAAGCGCTGATGCCAGAATGCGCGCCGCAGCGATGGCCCGGGGCTACTCCCTGGATAGCCGCGCAAGGCGTATTAAGCGTTCTGATTTCTCACGGTTTGACCTGATCGTCACGATGGACGATGCGAATTTTTCAGACGTTCAGGCAATGGATGACGGGTCGGGTGCGCAATTAGTGCGAATGTGCGATTACTGCGAAGAGCATGACGTGACAGAGGTCCCTGATCCCTATTATGGCGGTGAGCGGGGGTTTTTCACCGTTATCGACATCCTCGAGGATGCATGCGGAAACCTCCTCAAGCAAATTTGATTCCCGGATACTGATGGCGGGTTCCTATCCACTGATCCTGGACACACTGGGGCGCGGAACTCCGGTCCGCATGCAGCGTGTGGGCGGTGGTTGCATTGCAGATGCCCGCCTGGCTTATTTTGCGGATGAAACCAGTGTTTTCGTCAAGACAGCCCGGTCGATCCAGGGAATGTTTGAGGCTGAAGCGCGGGGTTTGCGTGAGCTGGCCTCGGCGGGAGTGATCAGGGTACCCCGGGTATTAGCGGTTGGAGACGACGCCCTGGTTTTGGAGCGCATTAATCCGGCTGCAGAAAAACCAGGGTTCTTTGAATCTTTCGGCCGTGCTTTTTCGCGATTGCACCAGCATCGCGGCGCCGTCCATGGTTTTCCCGGCAATAATTTTATCGGCTCGACGCCCCAAATCAATACGCCGCTTGAAGCACCCGGTTGGCCGGAATTTTTCCTGCAACAACGCCTGCGTTTCCAGGTCCGGTTAACCGTCAGCAATGGGTTTGGAGGTGAATTGGAAAGCCTGCTTGACCGCGCCGAAGATAAAATTGCCGGTCTGCTGGGAGAGTCTGTTGAAGCACCTTCGCTACTGCACGGTGACCTCTGGAGCGGCAACTTCATGACGGATGATCAGGGCGAGGCCTGCCTGATTGATCCCGCGGTTTACTACGGCCACCGCGAGGCGGATCTTGCGATGACCCGGTTGTTCGGCGGCTTCCCGGTGGATTTTTATGGTGCCTATGAAGAACTGACTCCGCTGGCACCGGGCCACCGGCAGCGCCTGCCGGTTTACCAGTTGTATCACCTGCTCAATCATCTGAACCTGTTTGGCAAAGCGTATTTCGCGCAATGCCGGCAGATTTTGGGAAGTCTTGCGGCGTAGCGGTCAAAGGCTGGCTTTCAGTTCATCCAGCTGCTGTTTCAGTTCGGCGACTACTTCTTCCAGTGCTTCAACCCGTGCTGACAGTCCGCTTGAATGCGCTACAGACGCATATGCTTGTGGTTCAGGAATATCAGGCTCACCACACAGAAGGTGTGCGTAGCGGGCTTCTTTCTGACCGGGCTGGCGCGGCAGGTTCAGAACCAGCGGCGGCTCGTGTTCGGCCAGGCGTTGCAGCACGTACTGTATGTCGTCGAGGTCGTCGAATTCATGCAGGCGATGAGCATTGGTTTTCAGCTCGCCGAGGGTTTGCGGACCGCGGAGCATTAACGGGCAGAGCAGGGCGAGTCCCTTGCTGTGGATGTCGAGTGCCTTGGCGGCCTGGTGCTCATACTTGGGAACCCGGGCGCCCCAGGCTTCCTTCACCAGGCCCAGTGTTTCAAGTTCCCGCAGGGTATGTCCAATATCGCCCTCGGTGTAATTGACCACCGGGTTACGGGCTGTTTTCTGGTTGCAGGCGTTCTTCAGCGCATTGAGCGTCAGCGGATACTGCTCCGGAGTGGTTTCCTTCTTCTCGATCAGGCAGCCAAGTACACGGGCCTGCATCGGTGTCAACTGTTCCATGTTCTTTTTCCGTTGATTTGGATTTGCCAGTAGTTCAGAAGTACCAGCCAAGCTGAATAAACAGGCCGGGTCCATTCGAGAAATAGCGGTCATCTCCCGGAGCCTCGATACCACCGTACTCTGTCCCGTTGGGACCAATCGGTATATTAACTGCACCGAGCAACTGCAGGTTTTGTTTCCAATTGTACTGCACAACGAGTTGGGCCAGTGCCGAAGGGTCTTCCAGGTTGATGTAAAAGCTGGGGATCAACATCAGCAAGGGGGTCATCTCGATGGTTGCGGAAGCGGCGATATAGTGCCGGGCCAACGTGAACAGTTCGCCGCGTTCGATCCGTCTCAGCAGGTCCGGGTTGTCCAGCAGGTCGGCCGGCGAGTAGGCGCCGTCTTTCTGCCCGAATCCATTGTAATAGTATTCGAGCAGTCCGCTGATGTTCTTTCCGCCCCAGTTCCACGAGTAACTCAGGCTGGTGGCGGCTGAAAAAACGTTGTCGAAGTCCGTGTGTGTCCAGGTGAGGTCACCGCGCCAGACGGCGCCGCCGATGTTGGCGATTCCGCCTGCGCCCAGCACCTGGTCACCATAGTGCTGGGCGGCCAGCAGGTCGAATTCGTTCATGCCCAGGAAGCCATGGTACTTGAAGGCCAGAGAAGACTGGTCGGATTCCACGTCGCCGGTTCGCGGGTCGCGGCGCACGATGGCGACACCCTGCAGGTCGTTACCGTTGTCGAACAGGTACTGGCCATAAAGCATGTCGTCGCCGGTCTTGTATTCCTTGTCGACCGCGGCCGGATCGAAAGGATTGAAAATATCCATCGGCGAGAAGATCATGCCGTTGCCCCAGCTGATGGCCTGGCGGCCGAAACGCCAGACCGTGTGATCAGTGGTGTAGCCCACGCTCAGGCGGTCGAGGCGATGGATGAATGCTCGTTCTTCTGATCGTCTCCAAAGGACCAGGTCAGGTCCCACCAGCGGCGGTCGTCATTGATCACGCTGTTGACCGGCAGCGGAGAATCCGGGAAATCTGCGCGCCAGCTCCAGCGTGTCGGCATAAATGACGATGAACTGGTAATCTAGCTTTGAAGTCCCACCGGTCGCGCCGGAAATTGAACTTGATCCTGTTTTCCAGGTTGTTGTCGAAGGCGCTGGATCCCAGAACGTCTCTGAAAGCACTGTTTTGTGGGAAGCCCAGGTAGTTGAACTGGTATTTGACGTGGCCGCTGACCAGGTCATCCGCGCCGGCATCAGCGGGCAGGATCATGAACAGGACGCTGCGCAATCACGGCAAATGCCGGCCGGCAGGGTCAGTAGTTGTCGGGAAAAGCGGAACATCTCACGATGGGGTCTGCATCTCGTCTTCGATCACACGGCCGTCCTGCATCTTGATCAGTCGCTTTGCATAGCGCATGACGCGCTCGTCGTGGGTGGAAATCAGGAAGGTTACGCCGTGCGTGTCGTTCAATTCGCAGAACAGCTCCATCAGGTGTTTGGCCGAGCGTGAATCCAGGTTGGCCGTGGGCTCATCTGCCAGAACCAGTTTTGGCTGGCTGACAATGGCGCGGGCGACAGCCACGCGCTGTTGCTGTCCGCCGGACAATTGGGCCGGCCGCCGGTTCTCCATGCCCTCCAGTCCGACTTCCTTCAGAATGGCGCGTGTTTTTCGGATCCGCTCTTTTGCCGGCACGCCCTGCACCTGCATCACGAATTCCACGTTTTCCTCGGCCGTCAGCACCGGGATCAGGTTATAGGCCTGGAACACGAAACCGATATGGTGCAGGCGCAAATCTGCAAGCGGCCCTTTTGCCAGCAGGTCCACCCGCTCGCCGTCAATGCTGATCTGCCCGCTGTCGAGTTCATCCAGTCCGCCAATCATGTTCAACAGGGTGGTTTTGCCCGAGCCGGAAGGACCGGAAAGGCAGACGAACGACCCCTGTTCTATGTCCAGTGTGACGTGGTCCAGCGCCTTGATGACCGCATCGCCCTGCTGGTAGTTCTTGCACAGATTCGATGCATTTGATTTCTGCCATATCGTTTCCTTCAGATTTTTGCGATGGCTTCGACGGGGCGGTACTGAGAAGCCCGCCAGGCCGGCAACAGGCTGGTCGATGATCCCAAGCAGGATCACAACGCCATTGGCCAGCACCACGTCTTTCAGTTTCAGTGCGGGGTAGAGCACGCTGGATACCCCCATCATCTCCATGCCCTGCTGACACCGCGGAGATGTCGATTCCATCCTGGATAGGGAGGATAGTGGCGATGGCCAGAATATTGCCTGCCAGGAGACCGAGTACCAACAGCATTAACGACTCCAGCAGGATCTGGTACAGGATCGCGTTTGGTTTCATGCCCAGGGCCTGCATCAGGCCTATTTCCCGAACCCGCTCGAACACGGCCATCATCAGTGTGTTGACAAGCCCGAAGCTCAGAGCCAGAAAAATGACGACTACCCATACCAGCACGAACCCGTCCATGACGCCGAGCATAGAATCCAGGTAAGCATCCAGTTCCTTCCATGTCAGGACTTCAAGGTGTTCATCGGCACCGGTAGAAACCTGCATCAGTAAATCGTCTACACTCCGGTAGTCCTGGCCGGTCACTGCGATTTCCGAGATTTGCCCTTCGATACCCAGCAATGCCTGAACCGTTGACAGCCCCGCGTATACGTATATTTCTTCAAGGCCGCTGAGCTTGGCTTCAAACACCCCGACGATTCGAAAACCACGGTCGGCGATGTTGTTCTCCGGGTCCTGGCTCATGACCACGACCCGTTTGCCCAGGTCGGTTTCCAGCCTTTCCAGCATTTTCTTGCCGATCACCAGTCCCTTGTCTGCCGGTCCCTTTAGAAACCGTCCTTCGACCAGAGACTCCGGGATCGAAACCGAGAGCTATTTCGCCAGCCGGGTCAACGCCCAACAGGGTAACCCCTCGGCTGTCCCGTTCGCTTGAAATCATTGCGGGAACCCGGACACGGCGCGTCCAGCCCGTTACCACGGGTGATTCCAGTGCCTGCAGCATCCTGGCGCCCGGTTCCGGCATGCTGTTCTCGATACTGGGGTCATCGCGAAAATCCGGGTGGTGAACCTGCACCAGGCCGGGCAGGGTGTCGATACCGTCCTCGACCATCTGGTCGACCATGCCCCGCATCAGTGCGGTCATGAAAATCATGGCCCAGACACCCACGGTTATCGCCAGCAGCATGATCATCGTTCGGCGGTGATTTCGCCACAAGTTGCGCCAGGCGAGCCGTGACATCGCAGCGAAGGGAAGGCTTCTGCCGGCAGGCATTACGCGGCCCTCATGGCGTCAACCGGGCGCAGCTTGAAAAGGCGCAGCGCAGGGTAAACCGATGCCAGCAGGCAGAACAGGAATACGACCGATGGCCCCAGCATCAGGGATTGCCAACCGACGCTTGGATAGACTCTGCTCGGCAGATTGAAACGCTGCGCTACCTCGTCCATGCCAGGGTAGCTAAAGCCCACTGTATTGAAGTAGAGCGCGACCAGCCACCCAAGGAAAACGCCAATGAACAAACCGATCAGGGCCATCAGGGTGGTTTCCAGCATCACCAGGGAGGCCAGTTTCACGGGCTTGATTCCCAGCGCTGTGATCACGCCGAACTCACGGGTTCTTTCCAGCACCGACATCAATTGGGTGTTGAGGACGCTGAAGGCCACCAGGATGATCAGGACGGCATACATGAACCAGGCGCTGGACATGTCGGCCTGGATCGCCTGCTTGAGACCCGGGTTTAATTCGGTCCAGTCAAGCACAAGTAATTCCTGCCGTTGTGCAGTCAGTTTCTGAGCCGTAACGACTGCGGCACTGACCTGGTCGATCTGTTCAACTGCCACGACAACATTGTGGCCGTGATCCCCCATGGCAAAGACTTCCTGGAAATACCCCAGCGGGACCTCCGCGAAACTGCGATCCATATCCTGGGTTCCAGAGTCGAAAATACCGACGATGGTGACGACGCCTGCGGCAAATGATCCGTCCCGGCCGCTACCCAGCAGGGTGATTTCATCGCCATTTTGAACCTTGAGATTTCTTGCCATAACGGCGCCGATGACAATTTCCGCCGCATGGTTGTCCTGCAGGTACCGCCCCTGTTTGACCAGGCCGGGAAGCGTCGATACGCCGGCCTCAAAACCCGGTTGCACGCCGATGACCTGTATGCCGATAGAGCGTTGATCACTCGAAGCCAGTGCAAACGCGGCAGCCCTGGCACTGATACGGTATTCCGGCATGGCCGAGCGAAGTTCGGCGGCCAGCGGCTCGATCGCGGCGAAACTGTCCCTGAGTTTTGGGCTTTCGTTATAACCGGCTTTCTGCAGCTGCAGGTGGCCACTGAATGTTCTTAGTGTGTTGTTGATCATCATGTCGTAGGAACCCAACTGCAACGAAATCATGAAGATCAGTAAGACATTGGAGAATATCATGGCGGTTGAGGTCAGCCAGGTGCGGCGCTTGTGCCGCCACAGGTTGCGCCACGCCATGCGCAGGGTCAGTGTCATTGCCTGGGATTGCGCAGGCTGGAGAGCGTGAACAGGCGGTCGGGCAGGTCCAGGTCAAATTCAATGCTGTTGGAGGTCAACTGCGTCCACTCGTCCGGTGTGTCGACTTTTCCCATGCGCATGACCCTGGCGACCGGCCGTCCGCCCATAACCTGGATGTCCAGAGTTTTCATTGCCTTGACCAGCACACCATCCTGGTCCCAGAACTGTTGTTCAATCAGCACAAAATCATCCCTGATCGTTATCACTTCTTTGCCCCAAACCACCGCAGCTTCCTCATGCGGTATCGAAGTAATGGTGTAATAGCGGTGGCCGTCACGCTCCTCCAGCGAGGTCAGTTCATGGTCGTACTGGTCGATGATGTCGGTGGACTTGCTGATGTCCTTGTTGGAAAAGTCGCTGCCCATCCAGCTTTGCGACATCATGGAGGACGGCACCTTGATGATTCGGTTGATCTTGGGTGTAGAACGTCCACATGTTGTTGTCGTTCAGCAGGGTGCCGTTTCCGGCATCTTTTTTTGGTTCGAGCACGCGAACCAGCGACAGCTTGTCTCCCTTGCTCCAGGAACGCATGGTCATTGAGCGCTCCCAGTCGGGACGGTGAATGGTCATGGTCATGTCAGCGAAGGAAGTCAGGCCGCGCCAGTGGTCCATCGCCTGCCTGACCAGCTGAGCAGCATCAGGTTCCTGTGCCTGCGATGAAGACAGGACAACAAGGCTGAGTAATACAAGGAACTTACGCATTTTTCACCTCTTCAATCCCTTAGCGTACAATTTGAGCCATGAAAGAACCAGTTGTTAATATACCGGGTTACCAGAGCGCTGAAGGTGTTCTGGTCATCGGCATTTCTTCCCGGGCGCTGTTCGACCTGGGCCAGAGTCACGCGATTTTCGAAAGCCAGGGCCTGCAGGCCTATACCGACTACCAGATGGAACGTGAAGACCAGTTTCTGAAGCCGGGCGTCGCCTTTCCGCTGGTCAGGAAACTGCTGGCCCTGAACGAAGATGACGTGGATCACCCGGGGGTCGAAGTCATCCTGCTGTCACGCAACAGCGCGGATACCGGCCTGAGGATATTCAACACCATTGAGCACTATGGCCTGAAAATAGAACGGGCCGCATTCACCGGTGGTGACAGCCCCTACAAGTACATGGAGGCCTATGGGGCCGACCTGCTGTTATCCACCAATGCAGGGGACGTCCGCAAAGCGCTGGAAAAGGGTTATGCGGCTGCCACCATTCTGCCCGGCAGCGCCAGCGACCGCGACAGCGGCCAGTTACGTATTGCTTTTGATGGCGACGCCGTCATTTTTGGTGATGAGGCAGAGCGCATCTTCCAGGAGCGCGGTCTGGAAGCGTTTTCCGACAGCGAACGCGAATCAGCCGGGCATCCCCTGTCCGGAGGACCTTTCAAGCCGGTACTCGAGGCGCTGCACAAGATTCAGTCCGCTTATCCGATCGATCACAACCCGATCCGGACTGCGTTGGTCACGGCCCGTTCGGCCCCTGCACACAAGCGCGTGGTTTTGACCCTGCGGGAATGGGGCATCCGGATCGACGAGGCGCTGTTCCTGGGCGGGCGCTCCAAGGGCGAATTTCTGAAGACCTTTGGAGCGGATATTTTCTTCGATGACCAGCACGTTCACATCGACTCGGCAAAAGCACACGTCGCGTCCGCACATGTACCCACCGGCGTCGCCAACGAGTAAAATAACCGGTTCAATAAAACCACGAAAAATCTTTAATCTGGAGCGCCTGATGGCCAAGCTGAATCCATTCGACCTGTACGATGTCGCGTCGCTGCTCACCGAAGAAGAGCTGATGATCAAGGACAGTGTTGCCCGCTTTGTAGACGAGCGTGCAATGCCGATCATTGCAAAGCACTTCGATGAAGCGACTTTTCCTGCTGAACTGGTGCCTGAAATCGCAGAAATGGGCCTGTTGGGCTCCAGCCTTGAAGGTTATGGATGCGCCGGCCTGAATGGTGTGTCCTATGGGTTGATCTGCCAGGAACTGGAGCGCTGTGATTCCGGTTTGCGCAGTTTTGTATCGGTGCAATCGAGCCTGTGCATGTACCCGATTTATGCCTATGGGTCTGAAGAACAGAAGCAACGCTGGCTGCCGGGCATGGCGGCCGGTGAAATCATCGGCTGTTTCGGACTGACCGAATCGCATGGCGGTTCCGACCCGGCCAGCATGAAGACCCACGCCCGCCGTGACGGTGATGACTGGTTGATCAACGGTTCCAAGATGTGGATCACCAACGGCAACCTGGCCGATATCGCCATCGTCTGGGCGCATACCGAAGAGGGCATCATGGGCTTTCTGCTGGAAAAAGGGATGGCCGGGTTTGAAGCGCGGGAGATCAAGTCCAAGATGTCTCTGCGCGCCTCGGTGACTTCCGAGTTGTATTTCGACAACGTACGAGTTCCGGAGGCCAACCGCCTGCCCGACGTGGTCGGGCTCAAGGGACCACTCGGTTGCCTGACCCAGGCTCGTTACGGGATCACCTGGGGACCGATCGGCTCGGCCATCGCCTGCCTGGACGAAGTGGTCAACTACACGGCGGACCGGGTGTTGTTCGGCCGGCCGCTGGCTGCCAACCAGGCCATTCAGATCCGGTTGGCGGACATGGCGCGCCGGATTACCTCGGCACAGCTATTGTCACTGCAATTGGGCCGTTTGAAGGACCAGGGGAAAATGCATCCGACGCAGGTGAGTATTGCCAAGTGGAACAATGTGCGCATGGCGCTGGATATCGCGCGGGATTGCCGCGATATGCTGGGCGGCAGCGGCATCACGACCGAGTACCAGGCGATACGGCACATGCTGAACCTGGAAAGTGTCATCACCTATGAAGGCACCGAGACGGTGCACCAGCTTGTCGTGGGGCGCGAATTGACCGGAATCAACGCGTTTTAAAAGCCTCCTCTCCACTGCAAGCTTACTGGTTCTTCAGAGACTGCTCGCGAACCGCGCGGAACTCGTTGCCCTCGTACCATTCCGGCCACTGGTCACCGTCTGCGACTTCCAGTCCAATTCCGAAATACATCTCCAGGTCCTGTCCGGCGCCGCGTAGATCCCAGTCATCTCCAACCTCATCCAGGGCCGTGTGGTAGCGGTTTTTCAGGAAATATGTGCCTTTTTCCTTGATGTATTCCGGGCCCAGTTCCAGGTGGTCTGAACCGGCTTTTGCATACAGCATCGGGACGCCTTTCCTGGCGAAGTTGAAGTGATCCGAACGGTAGTATCCACCGCGTTCGGGATGCTCCTCCGGTTTGACGATGCGATTTTGTTTGCCGGCCTCAAGGATCAGAATGTCCTCAAGCTCCGAACTGCCGTAACCCACCACGACGACGTCATTGGTCGGGCCATAGATCATCAGTGAGTCCATGTTGATACCGCCGACTGTCTGGTTCATCGGGACCGGCGGGTTGCTGGCGTAATAAGCAGAACCCAACAGGCCCGATTCCTCTGCAGTCACGGCCAGGAAGGCGACACTGCGTGCCGGGGCACGTGGCAGGGCAGCGTACGACCAGGCCAGCTCCATCAAGCCGGCCACGCCGGATGCATTGTCCATGGCGCCGTTATAGATACCATCTGTCCCTTCGGCAACACTGAGGTCTGTCCCCAGGTGATCCCAGTGCGCCGTGTAGACGAACAATTCCTCCGGCCGTTCGCTGCCCGGGAGCATGGCTCCGATATTGTACGACTGCTTGCGGATGATCTGGTTTTCTACCCGGGCATCCATCGTGCTGCCCAGTTCGACGGCCTTGAACTCAGGTGAAAGTGCTGCCTGTTGCAGGTCAGCGAGGTTCAAACCAGCCGCTTCAACCAATTCTTCGGCAATATTCTTCTGGATCCAGGATTCGATCGGCGCCCGATCCATATTGTCATTGTCCCGGTGCAGGTGAAATTGCGGTCCGGTCCAGCTGTTGCGCACGACTTCCCAGCCGTAGGCGGCCGGCGCGGTGTCGTGGATGATGATGGCGGCAGCGGCTCCCTGGCGCGCCGCTTCCTCGTACTTGTAAGTCCAGCGACCGTAGTAGGTCATGGCGTTGCCCTTGAACAACGCCGGGTCCCGGGTTGCGAAGCCGGGGTCGTTGATCAGGATCAGTACGGTCTTGCCGCGCACGTCGACGTCGGCATAGTCGTCCCAGCCGAACTCCGGAGCAACAATCCCGTAGCCGACGAAGACGACTTCACTGGTTTCGACCCGTGATTCCGGAACCACGCGCCTGGTTCCGGCAACCATTTCATCCTCGTACTTCACGAAACGGTCTTTACCGTTCATGTGAAAAGTCATTTGAACAGTCGAGGGGTCGGCCTCGATGGAGACCAGCTCGACCGGCTGGCGAAAACTGTCACCAAAAAGCGGTTCCAGACCCATTTCAAGGAACCGCGTCTCGAGAAATTCGAGGGTCATGCGTTCGCCCTCGGACATCGGCTCGCGACCGCCATAGGCGTCGGAGGACAACTCGATGACGCTATCCATCATGCGCTCCAGGTCGATCGCGGGTTGCGCGTCTTCGAGGCTTACAGGGGCAGCAGTTCGGGCAGTGTTTTCTGTGCTGGAAGCGGGTTCGTCCTGTGCCGGTTTGCACGCGGCCAGGCCAAGCAGGCAGGCCAGTGTCAGTGAGCGGGAGAAGCGTTTTCATTATTGACTCCGATAGTGTGCTGAATAGTCGACGACCCTTGGCTCGGGTTCGAGCAAGATGCCAAAGGTTTCCTGAACCCGGGACTGGATGGTCCGGGCGAGATCTAAAATTTGCCGGCCGCTGGCGCTGCCATGGTTGACCAGGACCAATGCGTGCCGCTCAGACACGCCGGCGTCGCCCTCCCGATAACCCCTCAGGCCGCAGTGCTCAATCATCCAGGCTGCAGATAACTTGGTGGTGTCCTTGGCCTACTGCCCAGGCCGGGATGGCGGGAAAGCGTTTTGAAAGCGCCTGGCAGTCAGTGGTCTGCACTACCGGGTTTTTGAAGAAACTACCGGCATTTCCAATAGCGGCCGGATCCTCGAGCTTGCGTTGCCGGATTCTCATGACGGCATCGCTGACCTGAAGCGCCGTCAATTCACCGGCCTGCGCCGGCTCCAGTTCCTCGCGCAGCCCCTTGTAGTCCAGCCGGGGGCTGAAATTTCGGTCCAGCCGTAAGCGGATCGAAGTGATCAGGTAGCGGTCCGGTGCCACCGACTTGAAATAGCTGTCGCGGTATCCGGGCTGGCACTCGTCCAGGCTGAACGTTTTCCAGCTTGAGTGGGCCAGATCCCATGCGGTAACACTTTCGAGGACCGACGACAGTTCGACACCATACGCGCCGATGTTCTGTATGGGTGCTGCTCCGGCCAATCCGGGAATGAGTGACAGGTTTTCCAGTCCGGAAAGCCCTTCCTGCAGAGTCCAGCGGACCAGTTCGTGCCAGTTTTCTCCTGCTGCGACTTCGACCCAGGCGTGGTCGTCATCGCTGCATCACGATGTTTTGCCCAGAATGCCGTTCCTGCAATACAGTGCCGGGAACATCGCTGGCGAAAAGCACATTGCTGCCGCCACCCAGCAGGAAATCGCTGGCAGGATCGAAGGCGGGCATGGCGAGCAGGTCTTCCTCGCTTTCCAGCGTCGAGCATGCAGCCCGGCGCGGTGCTTCGACGCCGAACGATATTGAGGGTCTTTAGCGAAGGGTGTTCGGTGACTTTCATTCAGCGTTGCGGTCGGCGATGGCCTGCAGGCATTCGTTCAGCAATTCCGGGCCGCGATAGACCATGCCGGTGTAGAACTGCACCAGGTCGGCGCCGAGGTCCAGCTTGTCGACTGCATCCTGTCCTGTGGTAATGCCACCGACACCGATCAGGGCGACTTCCGGCGGCAATAAACTGCGCAGGTCAGCCAGTACGCGCGTCGGCCTTTTGCTTTCAGAGGCGCGCCCGATAGACCACCGGCTTCTGTGCGCATGCTTCATGCCGTTTACAGCTTCACGGTCCAGCGTGGTGTTGGTCGCAATCACGGCGTCCATACCGTGGCGGGTAACGACTTGCGCGATGACTTCCAAGGCGCCGTCTTCCTGGTCCGGGGCGACTTTCAACGGCAATGGGCACGCGACGGTCATGCGTGTCAGCCAGTTCAGAACGGCGCTTGCTGATGCTGCCAAGCAGGCCGTCCAGCTCTTTCCTCGCCCTGCAGATCGCGCAGATTCTTCGTGTTGGGCGAAGAAATGTTGACGGTGATGTAATCGGCGTAGGGATAGACCTTCTCCAGGCAGTGCAGGTAGTCGTCTGCAGCATTCTCAATCGGTGTGTCGAAGTTCTTGCCGATGTTGATGCCCAGTACGCCTTTGAACGAGTGTCTCTTGACCCTGCGCACCAGGTGATCAACTCCCTTGTTGTTAAACCCAAGCCGGTTGATCATGGCTTGTGCCTCGTGTCAGACGGAACACCCGCGGTTTGGGGTTGCCCGGTTGCGGTCGCGGTGTCACGGTGCCGATCTCCACGAAACCGAAACCCAGGCTACCCAGGGCCTCGAAATAATCGCCATTCTTGTCCAGCCCGGGCGCTACTCCCACCGGGTTGGGAAATTCCAGTCCCATGCAGGTAACCGGTTGACTGCTGGATTTGCACATCAGCCGGGTTGCGCCGAGCCGGTGGCCCAGTCGCAGGCTTTCCAGGGTCAGCTCATGCGCTGTCTCCGGGTCGGTTGCGAACAGGGCCTTTCGGGCCAGGTCATAAAACATGCGGGTGTCCTGTCATTGGGTCAGAGGTCAAACTTGATTCCCTGGGCCAGGGGCAGGTCCTTGCCCCAGTTGATGGTGTTGGTCTGGCGACGCATATAGACCTTCCAGGCATCCGAACCGGATTCGCGCCCGCCACCGGTTTCCTTTTCACCGCCGAAAGCGCCGCCGATTTCTGCACCGGAAGTTCCAATGTTGACATTGGCAATGCCGCAGTCCGAACCTGCAGCCGAGAGGAACAGTTCTGAATTTCTTACGTCCGTGGTAAAGATCGCCGACGACAGACCCTGGGGAACGTCGTTGTTCATTCGCAGGGCATCTTCGATATCCGAAAACGGAATGACGTACAGGATGGGAACGAAAGTCTCCGTCTGCACGATTTCCCAGTCGTTTTCAGCCACCACAATCGTTGGCTCAACAAAGAATCCGGCGCGGTCGATCCGTGAACCGCCGGTCAGGACCTCTCCGCCGGCGGCCCGGACGGCCGCAATCGCCTTCTCGAAATCCCGTACCGCAGACTCATCTACCAATGGACCCATCAGCGTGTTCGGATCCAGGGCCTCACCGATGCGGACCTGTTGGTAGGCGCTGACCAGCATACCGGTCACCTGTTCGAGAATGGAGTCATGTACGAACAGGCGGCGGGTGGTGGTGCAGCGCTGCCCGGCTGTTCCGACGGCACCGAAAACGATGCCGGGAATGGCCATCTTCAGATCAGCGGTCTGGTCCAGGATGATGGCGTTATTGCCACCGAGTTCCAGCAGGCTGCGGCCGAACCGTTCGGCAACGCGTGTTCCAACTTGCCGGCCGACCCAGGTAGAACCGGTGAAAGAGACCAGCTTGACGCGCTCGTCATCGACAAAACGGTTTGCCAGGTCGTGGCCGCTGGCCATGAAGCTCAGGAAAATCGGCGGGAAACCGCCTTCCTTCGAGTGCTTCGTTGCAGATGTTCTGTACCGCGATGCAGCACAGCGGGCATTTGGACGAAGGCTTCCAGACGGTGACGTTGCCGCAGATGGCCGAAAGAAGAGCGTTCCAGGCCCACACCGCGACCGGGAAAGTTGAACGAGGTGATGACGCCCACGATGCCCAGCGGCTGCCATTGCTCGTACATGCGATGCTGTGGCCTTTCCGAATGCATGGTCAGCCCGTACAGCATGCGCGACTGGCCCAGCGCGAAATCCCCGATGTCGATCATTTCCTGGACCTCGCCGTCACCTTCGGCCTTGATTTTGCCCATCTCGAGGCTGACCAGGCTGCCGAGCGCGTCCTTGTTTCTGCGCAGGGCTTCGGTGCACAGGCGTACCGCTTCGCCACGTTGCGGGGCAGGAACGTTGCGCCAGGCTTCGAACGCCGACTGGGCAGTGTCCATGACGCGTTCATAGTCTGCTTCCGATGCGCCGTAAACGCTGGCGATCAGCTCTCCGTTGGCCGGGTTGAACGATTCGATGATGCCCTGTGTCCTGCGTTGAGGACCATTCGTTATTGCCGAAATAGGCGCCGGGGTTGAAGTCTTTAATACCTAGGGTTTTCAGAAATTCCATGATGTTTCTGGACCTTTTATTGAGTTGGAAAGAATTCGGAGATTTAATCAGCGTATTATCGCATCCACCCTTCATTGCTTGCACTCCGTTATCGAGGTCAAAATAAATGTGTTTTTGACGGAACTCCACAGAACAGGCCGTGTCATATCGCACAGTGGGAACATTGACCATGATATGCTCAGCAGCAGGGAGCCGACACGAATGACGGCCGTATATAAATTACAAGCCGTTCAGACCGTGAGTGAGCCGGATCCATGTATCCGGCCAGCAGGTCCGGCGGCCAGATCAGGAAACGATCGGAGCGTGCGCGCATGAGCGAAGCACAGGTCGATCAATTGCTGGTGGAGCGGGTACAAAAGGGCGATAAAAAGGCCTTTGACCTGCTCATCAGTAAGTATCAGCACCGGATCATCAGCCTGGTGGCGCGTTATGTGTCCGACCAGCCGAAGCCCTGGACGTCGCACAGGAGGCCTTTATCAAGGCGTACCGTGCCATCGACCGGTTTCGCGGCGACAGTGCTTTTTACACCTGGCTTTACCGGATCGCGATCAACACGGCGAAAAACTGGCTGGTTGCGCGGAAAAGACGGCCACCTGCGTCAGATATCGATGCGGCCGATGCGGAACAGTACGACATGGACAGCCGGCTGAAAGAACAGGGCACGCCGGAAAATGAAATGATGCGCGAAGAAATCAGAACGCACCGTCTACGACACCATCGCGGAATTGCCGGACGACTTGCGCACGGCCATCATGCTGCGGGAAATGGAAGGCATGAGCTACGAAGACATTGCAATAACGATGGATTGCCCGATCGGAACAGTCCGTTCCCGGATTTTCCGGGCCCGGGAAGCCATCGATGAAAAACTGAAACCCCTTGTTGATGGGACACTGAGATCAACTATTTTACGGAATGACAATGAGTAAAGAAACTCGCGAACACCTTTCAGCCCTGGTAGACGGTGAAATCAGCCGGGAAACCAGTCGATTCCTGGTCAGACGCCTTGGCACTGACAGTGAGTTACGGGCCACCTGGACCCGCTACCACCTGGTACGGGATTGCCTGAGGCATCAGGACGGTGCCATTGCCGGGGATGATCTATGTGCCCGGATCAGCCGGGAACTGGAGAACGAACAGGTAATCACTTCATCCCCGGTGGCCTCCATCCCGGTGGCTGAAGCCGTTGGCGGGCATGGCCATCGCGGCCTCGGTCGCGCTGATGGCTGTTTTCGCGGTCGGTCCCGGGCTGCCAGGCGGGGCGCAACCGGCCAACGGGTTAGCTGATGGACTTGCCGGCGATGGGCAGGCTGAGTCCTTTGTCAGTCCCCAGAGCCTGGGGCCTGTGCCACATTCAAACCTCGCAAGTATCGGCGGCGTAAATACCCAGGACCTCAAGATGAACGCTTACCTGGTACGGCACTACCAGGCTACCGGCGCGACCGGGGGCAGGACGTTTATTGCCCTGGTGCCCATGGTCGTTACCAGTTCTAAAAACCCGGCTGTCGACAATGGCAAGCTCGAAGAAGAAAACCCCGAAAGCGGTAAGGATATTGAATCAGGGCTGAAATGAGGTACATAGCTGTAACCCTGGTGCTGATGACCGCGTTAGTGGCTTCGGCCGGCGACACATATGCTTCGAAAGCGGACGAGCCGCGGCAGATGCTCGAGCGTATGACGGCTGCCATGAGCCAGATGAGTTACCAGGGGACATTTGTCTACGTCCAGGGTGATCGCGTCGAAACCATTCGTATCACACACGTTTCCGATGAGGCAGGTGTACGCGAACGACTGGTTGCCCTCTCCGGACCTGCTTGGGAGGTTCTGCGGGATTCCAGCGGAGTCCGCTGGGTGTTGGCCGATAACCGCTCCGTATTCGAGGATGCCGCGTTCGACCGGCCGTTTTTTCCAAAACTCCCTTTTGATCAGTACGACCAGGCAGAAATTTCCTATAGCCTGGCGGTGGGTTCCGACGCGAGGATTGCCGGGCACCAGGTCACAAACCTCAGAGTGCTGCCACGCGACAACTACCGTTATGGCTACTCACTCTGGTTGGAAAAACACTCGGGCCTGTTATTGAAATGGGAACTGATTGACAGCGATCGGGAACCGCTCGCAACCCTGATGTTTACCGACGTCAGGCTGGGTTCGGAAGTAGATAAGGGCGAACTAAAACCTGCAAGCCAGTTAAAGAAATTCAAGACGGTCGAGTCGGTACTGCCGTCCGGACGTGTACAGTTGAAGACGTCGCCGAAGTGGCAACCTGACCGCTTGCCACCGGGCTTCCGCCTGACCGCCCACCGCTATGCGGCTGAGTCCGCGGCCGAAGTCTACGAACACCTGGTCTACAGTGATGGCCTTGCGAGTGTTTCGGTCTACGTGGAAAGCGAGGAGACGGGAGGCGATTCGCCCGCACAAACCAAGAAGCTCGGAACGACCCACGCATTTTCACGAGTGAACGGTGGCATGTTGATCACGGTAGTGGGAGATGTGCCAGAAATTACAGTCGAGTCGATTGGCAGTGCGGTTAACATTGATTAACGCTTGTCTGCTACCTATATCTGAATGCTATATCTGAATGATTGAACAACAGGGAAAAGTCGTCGGCGTCACCGGTGACACCGCCTGCATTCGTCTTGGCGGTAGCCAGGGCTGCCCGGCATGTGATGCCGGAAGAGGTTGTGGCGCGGGCCTGTTTGGCCGTTTGTTAAAAAACAGGCCGGTAGAACTGCAGTTGGAAAACCAGCACGATGCCCGGCCCGGGCAAGCCGTGATGGTTGGGATTCCTGAAGCCCTCTTTATCAGGCTCGTTGCCCGCCTGTACTTTTACCCTTTGCTGGCCGGGCTTGCGGGAGCCGGAATGGGCCACTATCTATCGTTGGTGATGGATTTGGGTCCGTTGGGTTCGGATGTTTCCGCGTTGGTTTGCGGAATTTTATCCGGGGCGGCGGTAATTGTGTGGAACAAAGCGCGTTCCGGGGAATTTCCCGGGGCGGCCATTGTCCATCTGTTACGGATTATCGAATCTCAGAAAACGGAAAACACCATATGAGGAACATGTTGTGACGAAAAGATTGATTTTCAGTGTTTGTGCAGTGCTCTTGCTGCTGACGGCCAGTCCGGTATTTGCCCGGGTAACCGGTCTGCCCGATTTCACCGATCTGGTTGAGGATACGGGTCCGGCGGTTGTCAATATTCGGGTAACCCAATTTGGCGAACGCGCTCAAGGGCGTGCTGACGGAATGGAAAGTCCATATGAGCCAGCAGGAAATTCCGGAATTTTTCCGGCGCTTTTTTGATGCAACCCGGTAACCCGCACAATGGCAGCCCGGATCGGCGCGGAGCGGGTTCAGGTTTTATTTTCGAGTCCGACGGTTACATCATCACCAACCACCACGTTGTTGACGGGGCGGATCAGATCATCGTCCGAATGGCTGACCGGCGCGAATTTGAAGCTGAGCTGATCGGTTCCGACCCCCTGAGTGATATTGCCTTATTGAAGATTGATGCCGAGAAACTACCCACGCTGAAATTGGGTAATAGCAAGGCACTGCGACCCGGTGAATGGGTCGTGGCCATCGGCTCACCCTTCAATTTTGACCAGTCCGTTACGGCAGGTATTGTCAGCGCCAAGGGCCGCAGCACCAATCCAGCAACAATACGTGCCGTTTATCCAGACTGATGTCGCCATCAACCGGGGTAACTCCGGAGGGCCGTTGCTCAACATGGACGGCGAAGTTGTTGGCATCAACTCGTGGATTCTCAGTTCCGGCGGCGGCTACATGGGGCTCTCTTTTTCAATTCCAATCGAAACCGCGAGCGGCGCTGTAAAACAGCTTCGCGAGCATGGGAAAGTATCACGCGGTCTGCTCGGTGTTCAGGTCGGGGCGGTCAACCGCGAGATGGCTGAAGCATTTGGCCTGGAACGGCCTGTTGGTGCACTGGTCAACGATGTCACCGAAGGCAGCGCAGCCGAGCGTGCCGGAATCGAGCCGGGCGACGTGATACTGGCATTCAATGACGAGTCCATTGAATCTTCGGGCGACCTGCCTCCGCTGGTTGGTATCAACCCGCCGGGCACCGAGGCAGAGGTGTTGGTCAGCCGCAATGGCAAGGAAAAAACCTTCGTCGTTACGCTGGATGCGCTGGAATCCGATGATGACGGTAACCTGACCATCTTCAAGTTCGGGTAGCGGCCACAGCAATGCGCTGGGCATCGTGGTTGAACCGATCAACGAAAATCGCCGTCGCGCCCTTGGTGACCCGGAGGGTGGTGTGATTGTTTCTCACATCGAAAGCGATGCCGCTTTCCGTGCCGGGCCTGAGAACCGGTGATGTGATCCTGACCATCAACAACAAGAGCGTCGAAGATGTCGAGTCATTTGACCGAATCGCGGAATCCCTTCCGGAGGGCAAGGCGGTTGCGTTACGCGTTATGCGAGAGGGCGTGACCCGTTACATCGCTTATTCGCCTGTCAGTTGAAGATTAAACATGCCTGAGTTAAGTTATAATTAGGCAGTTGCGAAACAGGGCCATTCGTTTCACGGGAAGCGAATGGCCCTTTGATTATTGACCGAAAAGTAAGCAGGCACCCGCGTAATGGATCAGAACCACATTCGAAATTTTTCGATTATCGCGCACGTGGATCACGGCAAGTCGACGCTGGCGGACCGTTTTATCCAGAATTGCGGTGGCTTGACCGAGCGCGAAATGGAAAACCAGGTGCTGGACTCCATGGATCTTGAGCGTGAACGCGGAATCACCATCAAGGCGCAAAGTGTGACGCTTGATTACAAGGCGCTCAATGGCGAGATCTACAAGCTCAATTTCATTGATACGCCCGGGCACGTTGATTTTTCATACGAAGTGTCCCGCTCGCTGGCAGCCTGTGAAGGCGCTTTGCTGGTTGTCGATGCGGCCCAGGGTGTAGAAGCGCAGAGCGTGGCCAATTGCTACACGGCCGTTGAACTGGGCCTGGAAGTCATTCCGGTTCTCAACAAGATTGACCTGCCTTCGGCTGAGCCGGAGCGGGTCAAGCAGGAGATCGAGGACATCATCGGCATTGAAGCGGCTGACGCCCTTTGTGTCAGCGCCAAGACCGGTGAAGGTATCGTCGAAGTACTGGAAGCACTTGGTCACGGTATCCCCAGCCCAAAGGGTGATCCCGAAGCCCCGTTCAAAGCGCTGATCATCGACTCATGGTTCGACAATTACCTTGGAATCGTTTCGCTGGTCCGCGTGGTCGACGGGTCGATGTCGAAAGGGCAGAAAATCAAGATTATGTCGTCGGGTAACCAGCACCAGGTGGAGCAGGTTGGCGTATTTACCCCGAAACGTGAAGTGCGGGCTTCAATTTCCGCTGGAGAGGTAGGCTTCCTGGTCGCAGGTATTAAGGAAGTGCACGGCGCCCCTGTGGGAGACACCATCACGCTGGCCAAAGACGGGGCAGACTGAAGCCCTGCCGGGATTCAAAACCATGCAGCCCAGAGTATTTGCCGGCTTGTTTCCGACCGATGCAGAGGATTACCCGGATCTGCGCGAGGCGCTCGACCGCCTGCAGTTGAACGATGCGGCTTTGCAATTCGAACCGGAAACCTCGGAAGCGCTTGGCTTCGGGTTTCGATGCGGTTTCCTCGGTTTGTTGCACATGGACATCGTGCAGGAACGTCTGGAGCGCGAGTACAACGTTGACCTGATCACGACCGCACCGACCGTTATTTACGAGATCGAACTCAACGGCGGTGAAATCATCAGCCTTGAAAATCCAGCCAAGCTACCGGAAGCGAGCAAGGTCGCCGAGATACGCGAACCGATCATCGAAGCGAACATCCTGGTGCCACAGGACTATGTAGGCGCCGTGATCGGTTTGTGCGAGGAAAAACGCGGCGCTCAGAAAGGAATGCATTACCTGGGCGGCCAGGTTTCAATAAATTATGAACTGCCGCTTTCCGAGGTCGTGCTGGATTTCTTTGACCGCCTGAAATCAGTCAGCCGGGGTTATGCCTCTTTTGACTACCACTTCCTGCGCTTCCAGGAAGGTCCGTTTGTCCGCATCGACGTGTTGATCAACGGCGAGAGGGTCGATGCACTGTCGCTGATTGTGCACCGGGAGCAGGCGCAGAGACGGGGCCGGGACCTGGCGGTAAAGATGAAAGAGCTGATTCCGCGCCAGATGTTTGACGTGGCTATTCAGTCAGCGATCGGCTCCCAGGTCATTGCCCGGACAACCGTCAAGGCGTTGCGAAAAAACGTAACCGCCAAATGTTACGGCGGTGATGCGAGCAGGAAACGTAAACTGCTGGAAAAACAAAAAGCCGGGCAAGAAGAGAATGAAGCAGGTAGGCCGGGTGGAAATTCCACAGGAGGCATTTCTGGCCGTGCTGCAACAGGACAACAAGAGATAAGGTAGCCAAATGAAACCCGATTTTTCGTTATTACTGGTAATGCTGACAGCGCTGACTGGGCTGATCTGGCTGATGGACAGCCTGTTGTTCAGACGCAGCAGAATGGACCGGGCGGTGCAAAAAAGCACCAACGCCGCCCAGGGATCCGGTCATGATCGAGTATTCACGGTCCTTGTTTCCGGTACTGCTCATCGTCCTGCTTTTTCGTTCTTTTCTGTTCGAACCGTTCAAGATTCCGTCAGGCTCGATGATTCCGACCTTACTGGTGGGTGATTTTATCGTGGTGAACAAGTTTGCCTACGGCCTCCGATTGCCGGTGGCGCATACCAAGATTGTTCCGCTTGGCGAGCCGGAACGTGGTGACGTCGTGGTCTTTCGCTATCCGGTCGATCCCAAGGTCAACTTCATCAAGCGTTTGGTGGGGCTGCCGGGCGACACCATTTCCTATCGGGACAAGAAATTGTTCGTCAACGGGGAGCAGGTATCCACCGTGGTTCAGGGTCACTACAGCAGCAGCGAAGTGAAATGCGACACGCCGCGACCAGGATGCCGTGCGCATGACTGAAACGCTGGGTGATGTCAGTCATGATATTCTGATCCACACCGGTTCAGGTAGCCGTGATGGCCAATGGACCGTTCCGGCAGGCCATTATTTCGTCATGGGCGACAACCGTGACCGCAGCAACGACAGCCGGGAATGGGGCTTCGTGCCTGATGAAAACATGATGGGCCGAGCGGTTGGAATCTGGCTGAATTTTGACTACAAAAAAGGGTTGTGGCGACCTGTCACGCGTCGGTAACGGCATCGAATAAACAACAAGCGGGTTTTTCCGGGGCGGCTATTAGGCGCTATAGTATCCGCAACCACTCAACAAGGAAGCAGGTGAATTGAAATGAATATTCGCAGAGAAAGTGGCTTGACGCTTATCGGATTTCTAATCGTGCTGGTCATGATCCTGTTTTTTGTCTACGCGGGGATGCGCGTTGTTCCGATGTACCTGGAGTACCATGCTTTGGGTAACGCCCTGAAAACGCTGCAGGACAATCCCAAGCGTCAAAATCAATGTCCCCACAGAAGATCAAGCAGAAAATTGAGACCAGCCTGTGGGCCAGTTATGCCAACAACAACATCAAGCCGAAGCATATGCACATTTCCAAGAAGAGTGACGGCATCAATATACGGGTGGCTTACGAAGTCAGAAAACCCTTCCTGGGCAATATCGACATCATCGGAAGTTTTGAAAAGAGTATCGTTCTGAGCAAGTAATGATGAAAAATACTGTGGCCGGAATCGATTACCGGTTCACCGATACCGGGTTGTTGCAAAAAGCCCTGACTCATCGGAGCATGGGCTCCAGGAACAACGAACGTCTTGAGTTCCTGGGCGACAGTGTTCTGAACCTGGTCGTGTCTTCCAGGCTGTTTGAGCGCTACCCGGACGCCCAGGAAGGGGACCTGAGCAGGATGCGCGCACGCCTGGTCAGGGGCGTGAGCCTTGGCGAGATCGCAGCTGGAATCAAGCTGGGCAAGCAAATCAATCTTGGTGAAGGTGAACTTAAATCCGGTGGGTTCCGCCGGCAATCCATTCTGGCCGATGCCTTCGAAGCTTTGCTGGGCGCCATTTTTCTCGATGGTGGTTATGCAAGCCTGTCGCGGAGTCATCATCAGCCTGTTTGATCCGCTGATTGACAACCTGCCTGATATTGAAGAACTCAAGGACCCAAAAACCCGTCTCCAGGAATGGCTCCAGGGCAGGGCAAGACCGTTGCCGGAATACACTCTGCAAAGTGAAGAAGGGGCTGATCATGCCAAGAAGTTCCATGTGTCTTGTGTGGTCCCTGATGATGGCACCCGGGTCGAGGCTTCCGGGAACAGCCGTCGCAAGGCGGAGCAGGCTGCTGCTTCGCTTACTTTGGATTTGCTGATGGAGCACGCAGCCTGATGAAAGACCTGCTGGACAGCCTCGGGCAGCCAGGTGGTGATTATCGATGTGGCTACGTCGCCCTGGTGGGTAAGCCTAACGTCGGTAAATCGACCTTGATGAACCGGATTCTTGGGCAAAAACTGAGTATCGTCACGGCCAAGCCCCAGACAACCCGTCAGCGAATTGCCGGAATCAAGACTACGCCCAGTGGACAGATCATCTATCTCGACACACCTGGGATCCACCTGGCTGCACAAACTGCCCTGAATCGTTACATGAACCGGATCGCCCATGCCTCCTTCCACGAGGTTGACCTGATTCTGTTCCTTATCGAAGCCGGTCGCTGGACGAAGCAGGATGAACACGTTGCGCGTGCGCTCAAATCAGTCGATGTCCCGGTAGTGCTGGTGGTCAATAAAGTTGACCTGGTTCCCGAAAAACCTCGGCTATTGCAGTTCCTGGAGAAGGAAGTCCAGACCGAACGGTTCAGCGAAGTGTTCCTGATTGCAGCAAAAACCGGCAGCGGTGTCGACGGTCTTGAAGAAAGGGTCATGAAGGCGCTGCCATTTTCACGGCCATTCTATGACGAGGACCAATTCACGGACCGCAGCGAACGTTTTCTCGCTGCCGAACTGATCCGTGAGCAGTTGATGCTGCGTCTGCACCAGGAACTACCTTATGCTCTTACGGTAGAGGTAGAGGAGTTCAAGCGGGAAAAGGGCCTGGTGAGGATCGGGGCAATAGTCTGGGTTGAACGAAAGGGGCAGAAACAGATTGTCATCGGCAAGGGCGGTGATGTTTTAAAGTTTGTCGGTTCCCGCGCCCGCAAAGCGTTGCAGGAATTGCTGGATGAAAAGGTGTTCCTGCGACTGTGGGTCAAGGTAAGCCGGGACTGGTCGGACAATGAAAGGGCTTTGCGCCAGTTCGGTTACGACGAACAGACCTGATTGTTCATGCGTATTTCGCTGGAACCTTCCTATGTTCTGCATGGCCGGCCCTACCGCGAATCCAGCTTGTTGCTGGAGGTTTTGAGTCGGGACTACGGCCGTGTGGGTCTGGTCGCCCGTGGCGCGCGGGGTACCCGTTCACGCTGGAAGAATATGCTTCAGCCTTTCCGCCCGTTATTGTTGAGTTGGAGTCAGAAAGGTGAACTGGGTACGCTGACAGCCGCCGACCAGGTGGCTTCACCCCCGGCATTGCTTGGAGAGGCTTTGTTTTGTGGCCTGTACACAAATGAACTTACCTCTGCGATTCCTGCAACGCTCAGATCCTCATCCTGACCTGTTTGAGAAATACAGGGCGTTGGTATCGGAACTTGCCGCGGGTATGGAGCAACAGCCATTGTTGCGAACCTATGAATATCAGCTTTTACAGGCAACAGGCTTTGGCCTGCAACTGGAGCATGAATCCGGCAGTTCCAAACCCATTGCCGCGGAGGCCTGGTATCTGTATGTGCCTGAATCGGGCCCCGTCAGACGCGAATTCGATGGGAACAAAAAAAACGACCTGGTTTCCGGCGCGGCGCTTATGGCGTTAAAATCCGGAAGCATTAAAGACCAGCATCTGGCCGAGTTGAAAGCGCTGATGCGAAGGCTGATTCGATTCAACCTGGGTGACAAACCGTTAAACTCCCAGACTCTATTTTACTGACCGGCAAAGGGCAGGGCATATGGCAGTACTTCTTGGCGTTAATATCGATCATGTGGCTACCGTAAGGCAGGCGCGTGGGACCGATTACCCTTCGGTCATTGAGGCGGCTGAACTGGCGGAGAAGGCCGGTGCGGATTCGATCACCGTGCACTTACGGGAAGACCGCCGACATATTCAGGACGAAGATGTGCGCGGCCTGTGTGCCGTCTGCAAAACGCGAATCAACCTGGAAATGGCGGTTACCCGGGAAATGGTGGCTATCGCGCTCGCAAGAAAACCGGCAGATGTTTGCCTCGTGCCGGAGAAACGGGAAGAACTGACCACCGAGGGGGGGCTTGATGTGGCAGGCAATCTTTCGGCCGTGGCAGATGCCGTTTCCTCCCTCAAGTCAGCAGGAATAAGGGTTTCGTTATTTATTGACCCGGATTCGGAACAGCTGGAGGCAGCCCGTCAGGTGGATGCGCCGGTAGTGGAATTACATACAGGCACCTATGCGGACGCGACCGGTGCGCAACAGCAAAAGGAATTACAGCGGCTCCACCAGGCTTGCCTGTACGGGCACGAACTGGGTCTGCAGATCAACGCAGGCCATGGCCTTCACCCGGGTAACGTCCAGGCTGTGGCTCGTTTGCCGCACATGAATGAGCTGAATATTGGTCATTCAATCATCGCCCGGGCTATTTTTACCGGACTGGAGGACGCCGTTCAGGAGATGAAGGAACTGATTATCTCAGCCTGATGCAGCGAAGCATCGTTGCATGAAATCCCGCGCTGAGATCGACACTGCGTAATAGTTTCCCGCCAGTTCCGGCGCAGCATCATCCTCGCGGAATGACCGGTCCAGCCTGCGTAAGTCTCTTTCCAACTCTCGCTCACCGCAGATCGCTGCGGAAGCGATCAATTGGTGGAGGATGTCCCTCGCGCGCTTCTTGCCGGGTTTTGCCATGCACTGATCCAGTTGTGGCAGGCGTTGCTGCAATTCACCTGCAAAGATGCCGTGCAGCTCCGATGGCTGTGCGTCCCTGCCTTCTTCCCTTATTTCGTGCCGAAAATCCCCCGCCAGTGCCTTTTTAAGCTGAAGTCCGGTGGCCGGTTTCTTTACCAGTCCATCCACCCGCATACCAGCGAGGCTGCTCGTAGCCAGTTCGGAGGGATCGGCGGTGATCAAAATGATGCGGGGTGCATCTCTTTCTGCAGGCCAGTCTGTACGAATTTTGAGAACCGCTTCGAGACCATCCATATCAGGCAGGTGGCGGTCCATGAAAACGATTTCCGGGAACCACGTAAATGCCAGCAGTATGGCCTCCCTGGCGCTGCCAACTGCGCGGACATCACAGGCAAAATGGCGCAAGGCATTGAGTGCATGCGTACGACTGATCAGATGGTCATCGACGACCAGGACTTTGCTGGCTATGATCACCGGTTTGATTGTCATTGGATCCCCTTTTTCGGCATGATGAACGCATGCCGGCCTTATTTTCCTCTGTCATTTACAGCATAGCTGATGTAGTCGGCCCGGCATACCGCCGGACTGCCGGTACGATGCGGTGGCGCGCCAGCGGTCCCTTGCTGCTCTTTCTCGCCTTTCAAAGTCCAGTAGTGCTGGCCTTTCCGGATGTGCGGGTCAGCGCCGAGCATGTCGTGCATGAGCATTTCGAATTGGCCGGAGTGCAGGCCAGTTTCAAGGCGGATGGGAACTTCGGACTGGATGCAAAACAACTGAGGTTGCCTTCGGTAAAGCGTGAATGGGCCGACTTTTCCCTGACCGGACAGTTGGAAGAACTGGCAACCGATAAAGATGGTCTGGACATGCGCAGCACGATCCGGGTTGATGGCATCGATTTGCTACTGGAACTAGCCAGTGGTTCTGAAAAAGTGACCGCCAGCCTTGTCATGGCGCCCGTGGAAGTAACCCGGTATACCGGTTTGGATGGACTGCCACCGGAAGCGAAATGGCTAAGCAGGGGGCAGATTGGGGCCACGCTGACATTCACGCAAGCGACCGGTGAGGACGCTGTATCGGCCGTCAACCTGGCAGCGCGCGATGTTTCATTCGATTCGCCCGACGGCCTATTTGCCGCGGAGGGGCTGAATTTCGACGCAGATATTACGGCTCCGGGTCAGGACTGGGCTGCCCCGATGATCAGTTGTGCGATCCGCTCAGGTGAACTGCTGGTTCACGATTTTTATCGGGATTTTTCAGACGGAAGCCTTGATTGTGTGCTGAAGCCGGATTGGAAAACGGGCGGGTTTGAGCGTCTGACGTTCATGCTGACTGATCGCTCCTCACTTCTTGCAGAAGGTCGGGCGGTGTTTGCGGAAAATAGGCCATCACCGTCGTGGAATGTGGAAATCAGCCGTCTCGACCTGGAGTTCCCTGGCGCCTATGAGCGATACATGGAATCTGTATTGGCCCCCCTGACCCTGAATGGGCTGGAGGTGACCGGACAGATTTCCTGGAGTGGTGACTGGTCGGCTGGAACCTTCACCTCCGGGGACCTGCGCGTAACCGATTTAAGCATTGTGGATACGCAAAGGTCACGCTTTGCCTTGACCGGTCTGGATGCACGAATGCGTCCGGGTGACCACAGCTTCAACTCCAGCCTTAACTGGCGCGGGCTCCTGCTGGGTCTATTGAACCTGGGGCAGGGAACGGTCGCGCTGGATTCCGAGCCGGGCAGTGTTGCCATCACGCAACCGCTCGCACTGCAGGTGCTGGGCGGTAGTCTGCATCTGGAAGCGTTGAAAGTACTGTTGCCGGGCGTATCCGGCGACGACGCAGGCGAACCGGATATTCGTCTGCGGGCCAGCTTGAACGATCTGGATATGGAAAAGCTTACTGCGGCGATGGGCTGGCCTTCTTTTGAGGGCACGATCAGTGGCCGCATACCCGGAGTCAGCCTCAATGACGGCATCATCGATGTCGAAGGGGAGATACTGGTCGATGTCTTCGACGGCCAGGTTGCGCTGAGTGATTTGCGGGTCGAGCGTCCTTTTGGTGTACTGCCAAGTCTCGCGGCCAACATTGAAGCGAAAAACCTCAACCTTGAATTGCTGACCCGCACGTTTTCCTTCGGCCAGATTTCAGGCCGTGTTGATGGCTATGTGAGAGACTTGCGCATGCTGGACTGGAAGCCGGTTGCCTTTGATGCGTGGTTTGGTACACCGGAGGGCCAAAAAGGGTCCCGGGATATCTCGCGGCGTGCTGTTGATCGCCTGACCACACTTGGAGGGGGCAGTGCCACCACGGCACTGACCAGTCCCATTATGCGTCTGTTTAGCAAGTTCTCCTACAAGAGGCTGGGTCTGGGCTGCCTGATGCAGTACAACACATGCCAGGTGAGGGGGGTCAGTGAAGACGATGTCAGCGTGCTGATCATGGAGGGTGCCGGCATTCCCAAGGTGACGATCACGCGCGTTCAACCGGATGGTTGACTGGCCGCAGTTGTTGGCGCAACTGGCGGCGGCCTCGGACGGCGAGGGGATCAAGGTGGGTGATCAAAGCAAGTGATTGGAAGAATGAATTAAATCCGCACGCCTGCTGTCTGATAAGATGACCCGGCAGGCCTCCAGCCAAGGAGCATTTGATGAAAAAACTCAACGCAACATTGATCCTGGGCATGCTTTTCACGGTGGCAGCATGTGTCACGATCAACGTCTATTTCCCTGCAGCTGCGGCAGAACGTGCTGCCGAAAAGTTCGTGGATGATGTCCTCGGTGAACCAGCCAAGGAAGGACAACTCTTCAATCCACCCACTGTGCAAACCAACGCGATTCTGATCGCTGCCGCGCGGGTAGTTGATTTCCTGATCGAGGATGCACAGGCGCAACAGGCTGAGATTGAGATCAACACACCGCAGATCAATGCGATCAAGGCGCGTATGGCGGAACGCCAGCGGCTTCAGCTTGACTCCATGTTCGATGCTGGCGCGATCGGTTTCAGCAATGATGGCCTGGTAACCATCCGTGACCGCTCCGCGGTTTCGCTGAGCGAACGCCGGAGTATGGAAAGTGTCGTTGCGGATGAAAACCGCGACCGCAAAGCTGTATACCGCGAGATTGCCGTTGCAAACGGACATCCCGAGTGGGAAAAAGACATCCAACAGACTTTCGCCAAAGAGTGGGTCAGGAACGCCCGCAAGGGCTGGTTTTACCAGAATGCACAAGGTGCCTGGCAACAGAAATAGCCACAACCCTTCTAACATGCGGCCGGGCCAAAGTGCCCGGTCGCTTTTTTTTGAGAGGGATATATGAGTCGTAGAAGAAGACGCAAACTGCCCGCAGAGCCGGTCGAGTTGGAGATCAGTGATCTCAGCCATGACGGGCGCGGTGTGGCGACCCATGGGGAAAAGAAGATATTCGTGCACGGGGCTTTGCCGGGCGAAAGGGTGCTGGCGCGGGTCACGGACCGAAAGAGAAATTATGATGAAGGTGAGGCTGTAGAAGTCATCGAGCCGTCACCTGACCGTATTGAACCGCGGTGCCCTCATTTTGGCCAGTGCGGCGGGTGTTCATTGCAACACCTGGATACGCGGAAACAGATTGAGTCGAAGCAAAATACGCTGATCCAGAACCTGGAACGAATTGGTAAGGTCTCACCGGATACTGTGTGGGACCCCATCACCGGACCCCAATGGGGATACCGCCGGAAAGCCCGTCTTTCCGTGCGCTATGTTCACAAGAAGGAACGTGTCCTGGTTGGTTTCCGGGAACGTTACGGGCGGTTTGTTGCAGACATGCAGGAATGCCACGTGCTGGACCCCCGTATCGCTTCCCAGCTGGGTGCTTTATCCGAACTGATTTACTCGCTGGAGGCCAGGAGCACGATTCCGCAAATTGAAATTTCCTGCGGTGACGAGTCATGTGCGTTGGTTTTTCGCCATCTGGAACCCCTGTGTGAAAGCGATCTTCAAAAATTGCGCAAGTTCGCCATCGCGACGGGTCTGGCAGTGCTGCTGCAACCGAAAGGTCCCGCAACTATCCATTGCCTGGAGCCTTCAGAAATCGAACTGGAGTTTAAGGTTGCAGAATTCGGGACGCGACTGGCCTTTGGCCCTTCTGATTTCATTCAGGTCAATGCAGAGCTCAACCAAAAAATGATCCACCGGGCACTGGAGTTACTACAGCCGGATAGTGATGACCGGGTGCTCGACCTGTTTTGCGGCCTGGGCAACTTCACGCTCCCACTGGCAACGGTGGCCGGAGAAGTGGTCGGTGTCGAAGGGGATGCAGAACTGGTCAGACGGGCGCACGAAAATGCTCAACGAAACGGCCTGGAGAATGTCGAATTCTATGTTGCGGACCTGGCAGAGGAGCCTGGTGCGGCGCCCTGGTTAAAGCAGAGCTACGACAAAGTGCTGGTCGACCCGCCGCGTTCCGGCGCGGAGTTCATACTGCCGCATATTGCGGCCACCGGGGCGGGCCGTCTGGTCTACGTTTCCTGTCATCCGGCAAGCCTGGCGCGAGATGCCGGAATTTTGGTCCACCAATTCGGTTTCCAGCTGGTTGGTGCCGGTGTAATGGACATGTTTCCACACACGGGGCACGTTGAATCCATCGCTCTTTTCGAGCGAAAAGTTTAGGATAGTCCCATGACTCCCGGACCGATCCTCATAGGCCTTTCCGGCAAGCAACTGGACGCCTGCGGGCGCGAGCAACTGTCTCATCCCGCGGTGGGCGGGGTTGTACTTTTCACACGTAATTTTGAAAACAAAAGCCAGTTGGAACGACTGGTTGACGAGATCCGGGCTTGCCGTGACCCACGGCCGCTGATCTGCATAGACCAGGAAGGGGGCAGGGTTCAGCGTTTGAAGGATGGATTTACGTGTTTGCCGCCATTGGGCGTGCTTGGCCAGCTTGGCCGTTCAGATCCACCAAAAGCCCTCGATATGGCTTACCGTCACGGCCGTGTGATGGCCACCGAAATGCTCGCCTGCGGTATCGATTTAAGTTTTGCCCCGGTGCTTGATCTCAACCGGGGCAGTTGTGTGATTGGTGACCGGTCTCTATCTGCAGACCCGGCGGAAGTGACGCGACTGGGGCGGGCATACCTTGCGGGTATGCACGATTCAGGTATGAAAACGACCGGAAAACACTTTCCCGGGCACGGTTCGATCGTCGCGGATTCCCACATCGATGATGTCTGTGATGCCCGTTCATTTGACGAAATCCGATCGACCGATTTACAGCCGTTCATTGACCTGGCGCCCGAGCTGGATTCCCTGATGATTGCTCACGTGGTCTACCCTGAAGTTGATTTTCTGCCGGCCGGTTATTCGCAAGTCTGGCTGCAGGATGTGCTGCGAACAGATCTTGGCTATGGTGGTGTTATTTTCTCGGATGACCTGGGTATGCATGCCGCAAAATCAGTGGGTGGCCTGGTAGAGCGCACCAGCTTGTGCCTTAATGCCGGCTGTGACCTGGTGCTGGTTTGCCAGCCTGAAGACGTTGTCAGATTACTGGCTGACCTTGATGGCCCGGTTGGGGATGCGACGGTGGCAATAACCCGGCTTTATGGCCGGCCAACCGTTAACCGCAAAGAATTGGTTGATGTTGATCGGGAGGGGATCAAGGAATGGCGTCGCTGGAGGCAGAGCCTCGAGGAATTGGGGGCACAGTCATGGGGATGAAAAGCAGTGAAGCTGCGGGAGAAAAAAGAATGACAGAGAAGGATCCCCGGGAAATCCTGGCCGAATCCACGTTACTTGCCGGAAGAGACAAAGTTGAAGCCGCTGTAACCCGCATGGCGGACGCGGTAAATGCCCATTACGGTGACCGTGAACTTATCCTGTTGATTGTCATGACCGGTGCGGTGATGCCGGCCGCCTGGCTGGCAGCGAAGCTCAGGATGCCACTGCAAATGGATTTCATCCATGCAACGCGCTACGCCGGGGCCACAGAAGGAGGGGAAATCGAATTCAGGGTACCGCCGCGACTCAACCTGGAGGGACACGATGTGCTGGTTGTCGACGACATATACGACATCGGGCTAACCCTGCAGATGATTGAACGCTACTGCGAGGCACGGGGGGTAAGGTCCGTCAACAGTGCGGTGCTGGTGCGAAAGGTTCATAACCGGGAAACCACCGGGAAGTTACCCAAATTTATCGGTATGGACGTCCGGGACAAGTATATTTTTGGTTGTGGTATGGATGCCTATGAGTATTGGCGCCAGCTGGATGAAATTCGCGCATTGGAGGATGTCTGATGGCGTCTCAGCTGACTTTGGCGCTGGTTGGCGGTACCGGTTTGAACGAACACGGAAAGGGTGTCGAATCACTGGTGGTGGATACCCCCTACGGCCCGCCCTCGGCCCCATTGAGTGTGATTCAGACGGATCCTCTGAAGGTGATTTTCCTGCCCCGTCACGGCAGTCCGCATCGCTTTCCACCTCACCGCGTTAATTACCGCGCCAATATGTGGGCGTTGCGGGAGGCGGGTGTAAACCACGTGCTGGCTGTTTCAGCAGTGGGTGGGATCACCCCGGTGTATGGCCCGGGTACTTTGGCTGCACCCAGCCAGTTGATAGACTACAGCTGGGGCCGTGAGCATACGTATTCCGATTCAGAAAAAGTGCCCCTGGTACATGTGGATTTTACAAACCCCTACGACGGCCAATTGCGCAGGACGCTGTTGCAATGCGCATCCAACGAGTCTCTGGACATCGTTGACGGCGGATGCATCGGCGTTTTCCAGGGACCGCGGCTGGAGAGTGCCGCCGAGGTTGAAAAGGCCCGTCGTGATGGGTGCGACATGGCAGGTATGACATCATTGCCTGAAGCCGGGCTGGCGCGTGAGCTCGGGCTGGATTACGCTGGCATCGCCGTGGTTTCAAACTGGGGCGCCGGTGTAAGTGGCGAATTGATTTCTGAAGATGATATCGCGGAAGCACTTGAAGAACCGATGACGCGGGTCCGTGCGCTTGTCCGGGCTGTCGTCAACTCGCTTGCAAAAGAAGAAGGATGACATGACACAAGAATATCCGAACCTCCTGGCCCCATTGGACCTGGGCTTCATGACGCTGAAGAACCGGGTATTGATGGGTTCGATGCATACAGGATTGGAAGACCGCGCGAAGGATTATCCGAAGCTGGCCGCATACTTTGCAGAGCGGGCGGCAGGCGGTGTAGGCCTGATTGTGACCGGCGGCATGGCGCCAACAATCAGCGGCTGGCTAGGTCCCTTTGCTTCCTCAATGATTTTTCCGTGGCAAGTCCGGCATCATAAAAAGGTGACCCGGGCAGTACACGCTGAAGACGGCCGCATTTGCATGCAAATTCTGCATGCCGGCCGATACGGCTATCACCCCTTGTCGGTTGCGCCGAGCGCCATTCAGTCCCCGATCACTCCGTTCAAACCACGGGCTCTGTCCAAAATGGGGATCAAGCGTGAGATTCGAGGGTTCATCCGGGCGGCAAAGCTGGCTAAAAAGGCCGGCTACGACGGCGTCGAAGTGATGGGGTCGGAAGGTTACCTGATCAACGAGTTTACGACACCGCGGGTCAACAAGCGCAAAGATGAGTGGGGCGGCGAAGCCGCGGGTCGTTATCAAATTGCTGTAGAGATTGTGCGCCGGATCCGGGAGGCGGTGGGACCGGACTTTATCATCATCTATCGGCTTTCAATGCTCGACCTGGTGCCTGATGGCAACAGTTGGGATGAAATCGTGGCCCAGGCCAGGGCTGTAGAAAAAGCCGGTGCAACGATCATCAATACCGGAATTGGCTGGCATGAAGCCCGTATTCCGACCATCGCGACGATGGTCCCGAGGGCCGGTTTTTCCTGGGTCACCAAACGCCTGAAGGGAGAAGTGGGTATTCCCCTGGTGACCACCAACCGTATCAATACGGCAGACGTCGCTGAGAAAGTTCTTGCTGAAGGAGACGCGGACATGGTCTCGATGGCCCGTCCCCTGCTGGCTGACTCGGAATTCGTGGTCAAGGCAGCATCCGGCAGGGCAGATGAAATCAACGTCTGTATCGCATGTAACCAGGCCTGCCTGGATCATACATTCAGCCGGAAAACGGCATCGTGTCTGCTCAACCCCAGGGCCTGTCACGAAACGGAACTCAATTACCTGCCGGCCGGGAAGATCAAAAACCTGGCAGTGGTCGGGGCCGGTCCAGCCGGGCTGGCCTTTTCCTGCGTCGCTGCAGAGCGAGGGCACAAGGTGGTTCTGTTTGACTCTGCGGACATAATCGGTGGGCAATTCAACATGGCCAAGCGGATTCCGGGCAAGGAAGAGTTCTACGAGGCCCTGAAGTACTACGGCCGGCAACTCGAGGTAAAAGGCGTTGACCTGCGCCTTGGAGTACGCGCGGATGCTGCGATGCTGGAAGGCTATGATGAAGTCATCCTTGCTACCGGTGTAACACCGCGAACACCCGAAATCGAGGGTATTGGTCACGAGAAAGTCCTGAGCTATATAGATGTGCTTAAAAACGGTGCTGAAGTGGGTAAACGGGTGGCCATTATCGGGGCTGGCGGGATCGGTTTTGACGTATCCGAGTTTTTGGGTGGAGAAGCACACGATGGTCCGGTATTCCCAACGCCGGAAGCCTTTGCCCGACAATGGGGGATCGATATGACCATGCAGGCGAGAGGAGGCGTCAAGGGAGTGGCGGCTGAGCCGGAACCGATGGCCCGCGAAATCTGGCTGCTACAACGCAAGTCGAGTAAACCCGGCAAAGACCTCGGAAAGACTACCGGCTGGGTGCACCGTCTCAGCTTGCGCAAACGCGGCGTCAAAATGCTGGCAGGAGTTACCTATAAGCGGATTGATGAGTTTGGCCTGCATATCGAGCAGGATGGGGAAGAAAAGTTGCTCGAGGTGGATCATGTTATTACCTGCGCCGGGCAAGTACCCTGCAGGGAATTGCAGGATCCGCTCGGCCTCGCCGGTAAAACAGTGCACGTTATCGGTGGTGCTGATATTGCAGCCGAGCTGGACGCGAAGCGGGCGATTAAACAGGGCTCTGAGTTGGCTGCGGAAATCTGAGTCAGAGAGCAACAATGAGGATGTAACCATGAAAATTCTTGCGGTCTCAGGAAGCCTCAGGCAGGCATCGTTTAATTCTGCTTTGCTCAGGGCAGCGCAGGCTCTTTATCCGGACCTGATCGAAATCGGTGCCATCAGCAGCATTCCGCTCTATGACGCCGACCTTGAAGCGGAAGGTGTACCGGTTTCGGTCATTCAGCTGAAAAAGCAGCTGGTAGAAGCCTCGGGTTTGCTGCTGTTCAGTCCTGAATACAACAATTCAGTCCCCGGGGTATTGAAAAATACGATTGACTGGATGTCCCGCCCTTCTGAAGGTATCAGTAACGTGTTCCGTGGAAAACCGGTGGCAATATGCGGCGCGTCACCCGGTGGGTTCGGGACAGTTCTTGCCCAAAACGCCTGGCTGCCTGTTTTTCACCTGCTTGGCGCGCAAATATTTTCCGGTGGCCGTTTGATGGTTTCAGGTGCCGCTTCCATTTTTGAGGACGACGGTTCATTGGCGGATGATGCCGTTCGCGAACGCCTGGAAAAATACATCCGGGAGTTCAGGGGCTTTTGTATGGCCCAGGATTAATCTCTGTCTTTTTCAACAGACTTGGGCAACGTTAGATGCAGCACGAGCAAGCCGGCAAGGGCTGAAATTATCGAGCCCACCAACACCCCCAGTTTGACGCCGGACAGCAGATTGAAATTACCGTGTTCGAAGGCCAGCGTGCCAATAAAGAGGCTCATCGTAAAACCGATACCGCACAGAATAGCTACCCCGTAAACCTGCCCCCAGGTGGTTCCTTCCGGCAGCTTGGCCAGGCCGGTCAGGCGGGCCAGAAGCACCATGCCAAAAATACCGACCTGCTTACCGACAAAAAGTCCGAGGATAATACCCAGCGGCACGCCATTGGTCAGTGTTTCAACGCTCATGCCACGCAGGGAAACACCGGCATTTGCAAAAGCAAAAATCGGCAATACAGCAAAGGCAACCCAGGGATGGAGTGTGTGCTCGAGGTGGCGTGCCGGCGAATTGTCATCCCCGGCCTTGAGAGGGATAAATGCGGCGACAACCACCCCCGCGAGAGTGGCGTGGACCCCGGATTTCAGAACGCATAACCAGATGAACAGGGCGACAAGCATATAAGGTGCCAGGTTCATGACCTTGTAGCGGTTGAGCACCGCCAGCGCAATGATGCCCAAACCTGCAAGGGACAGCGAGATAACGCTGAGATCATAGGTGTAGAAAATCGCGATAATGACGATGGCCGCGATGTCATCGACGATGGCGATGGTGGTCAGGAAAACCTTAAGCGATAGTGGGACCCGCGAGCCCATCAACCCCAGCATCGCGAGCGCGAAAGCGATATCGGTTGCAGTCGGAATCGCCCAGCCATTCTTCTGGCTGGCGAAGTCTCCATTGATGTACAAGTATATGGCTGCGGGAACGACCAGGCCGCCAATTGCGGCCAGCACTGGCAGTACCACCTGGTCCGGCCGGGACAGCTGTCCCTCGACCATTTCCCGTTTGAGTTCCAGTCCGACCAGCATAAAAAAGAACACCATCAGCGCGTCGTTGATCCACAAAAGGAGTGGTTTGTCGACGCCGAGACCACCCAGGGTGACGGTCAGGTGAAGGCCAAGGAACCATTCGTAGGCAGTTTGCGCAACAGAAATATTGGCGATGACCAACGCCAGTACAGTTGCTGCTATCAACAGGTAACCGCTTGAAGACTCAAGCTTCATAAATTCAAGCATTAAATCAATAGTTTTTCGAGACTTCTTAACAATCATTGTGAGATTGTTTCCTGTAGCTGTTTATTTGAATACTGGATTTGAAGAAAAATGAAACACGAAATATAATTCATCTATGGATTCTGGATGCGATTTCAAAGCACATCTGAAAGAGGGTACATAATGGGTGATTGGACATTTTTCAGCAACTACGGACACGTCCTTGTTTGCCTGGCGAGAGATCGGGAAATGCGCTTGCGCGATGTCGCGGTTGAAGTAGGAATCACAGAACGCGCGGTGCAGAAGATTGTTCGCGATATGCAGGATGCCGGTTTTATCACCGTGTCGAAGCAAGGCAGGTGTAACCGTTATCAAATCAACCGGCGTAAAGCCTTACGCCACGGGCTCGAGTCCCAGGTTACGGTCGGCAAGTTGCTTGCCCTCATCGGCAAGTCTGCCATCCCTTCAAAGGAGCGGGTCTCCCCCGCAGAGGAAAGCGTACCGGAGGTAGAGCAAGCTCCTCCCGCGCCAACGCCAACGCCGGTAGAGAAACCAATCGAAGCGGAAGAGAAATCAATCGAGCTGGAAGAGAAAGTTGAGAAGGAACCAGCACCGGTTGACAGCCGGGAACAGGGTAGTCTCTTTTAGGTGCTTTTATGACCTGGATGATATACGGGGCCAATGGCTACACCGGAAAGCTCATCGCAGCGGAAGCGGTACGGCGGGGTTTGAGCCCGATTCTGGCGGGACGAAACCGTGAGGCAATTGAGCGACTCGCCGGGGAGCTCAAGCTGGAGCGCCGTGTGTTCAGCCTGGATCATTCTGAAGAGGCGGAACGTGCCCTGGAGGGTTTGAAGCTGGTGCTGCACTGTGCCGGTCCGTTTTCCGTGACCAGTCAGCCGATGATCTCTGCCTGCCTGGCTGCCGGAGTACATTACCTTGATATCACAGGGGAAATTTCCGTTTTTGAAAACGCGCATCGCCAGGATGACCAGGCCCGTCGTGCTGACGTGGTGTTGATGCCCGGAGCCGGCTTTGACGTGGTGCCCTCCGATTGCCTGGCTGCCAGCCTGGTCGCGGCCCTGCCCGCAGCGACTGGTTTGCAGCTTGCTTTTGAAGCCGCAGGAGGTTCGAGTCCCGGCACAGCCAAAACCAGTGTTGAGGGATTAGGCAATGGTGGGATGGTTCGGAAGGACGGGCGACTGAAGAAAGTTCCTCTCGCCTGGAAAACCCGATCCATTCCATTCGCACATGCGGAACGAACCGGCGTTACTATCCCGTGGGGCGATGTCTATACCGCATTCGTCAGCACGGGTGTTCCTGACATCGAGGTGTATATTTCCGTTCCGCCAACTGCCATAAAGAATTTACGCCGACTCAAGCTGGTACAACCTTTGCTGGGTCTGCCGTGGGTCCAGTCCTTCCTGAAGAAGCGTATTGAAAACAGGGTCAGCGGCCCTTCAGATCAAACCAGGCAGGACAGCTTTTCCGAGCTTTGGGGCGAAGTGGTGAGTGCCGACGGGCGCACGAAGTCAGCCACCATGACCGCACCGAATGGTTACGACCTGACAGTTACTGCCAGCCTCGGCGTCGTTGAGTACCTGTTGCAAAATGATGTCGAGGGTGGTTATTACACGCCTTCGCTGCTGATGGGGCCGGCCTATGCTGCAAGCTTGCCGGGTGTGGAATTCAATCTGAAATCCTGACGGTCGCTTCACCCCGGGTCATGTCCCTGAGCATGGATTTCAGCCGTTCATAATTCGCCTTTTCGATTCCGGCATGAATTTCCACCCCGTTGTCTCTGAATTCTTCATCCAGTTTCGAGGCCGCACAGGCTTCAAGTGCGGCGTATACCTGGCCTGTCCAGCTGAAACCCGCCTTTATCGAGCATTCAATCCGCGGTTTGATTTCTACGATACCGGCCTGATTGATGCACTTGGCTGCGCTGCCGGAATAGGCCCTGATCAGTCCGCCCACGCCCAGCTTTGTTCCGCCGAAATAGCGCGTAACCACAACCATCGTGTGGTCTAGTCCCTTGCCGTCGATGGCCGAGAGAATAGGTTTGCCGGCCGTGCTCGCCGGTTCGCCATCATCATTAAACCGGTACTGGTGGTCCAGTTTCCAGGCCCAGCAATTGTGCGTGGCCGAGGGATCGCAAACGGACTCGTAAAAGTCGAGTGTAGCGGGGAGACTGTCGACACGAGCAGTATGCGCAATAAACCGGCTGCGCTTGATTTCAATTTCAATGGAGGCTGGTCCGGCCAGGGTCAGCATCGAATCTCAATCCTGTAGTTCGGGTGGTAAGGCGTAATCAGGATAGGCTGCCCTGAAAGCGGCGAGTTGCTCTTTGAGTTCCTGTTCTTTTCCTGCAGCTTTCAGTTCCAGCAGCTGTGTGACCCATTCGTCAGGGGTGGTGATCGAATCTGCCATTATTGACAGCTCGGCGGGTCTGTCAGCTACTTCTTCTTCGAGAGCTGGAGCAGCGGCCAGGTTGGCTTGCGGTGGTGCTGGAGCCGCTACGCGTTTGGCCATTTTAGCGGCTGGTTCAGCAATTTCCTGGCTACGGGCCATGTCTTCCGCCATGCGCTCCCTGCGAAACTCAACAGCATCGGCAGATACTTCATTTTTGTTGCTGAGGGCCGAATCATCACGGTCCTGTTTCAACCCATCCTGTTCCAACATCGAGGGAGAAGGCGACATCGGGCCTTGCTCCAACATAGCTGGCGAAGGCGCCATCGGATCCTGCCGGACAACCAGGGTAATGGTGAGCACGAGCACCATGGCCGTGGCCGCAGCTCCTGCCCAGTGCAACGGGCGCTTTTTCCACCAGGGCAGGGGCTGGCTTTCCAGTGCCCGTGCGGCGCTGTTAAGGATCGCCTGGTCGAGCAAATCCGGCGGTTCCGCCTGGTCCATGCTGCTCCAGGCACTGCGTAGCGCTTCGAGATCCTGCTCAAATCCGGCCCCGGGTTTCTGGTCTTTTGGATCGGTGGTCATCAGCTTTGTCCGTTCATTGATCCTTCAGTACATTTTTAAGTTTGCCAACAGCATAGCGCAGGCGGCTCTTGGCGGTTTCACGGTTGACGCCGGTCACTTCTGCAATAGCGTGCAGGTCAAGCCCGGCCTCCAGTTTTAGCAACAGCACGTCCTTTTGTTCCAGTGGCAATTGCTGGACAGCCTGTTGCAATTCATCATTCCGGGACGAGTCCAATAGCATCTCCTCCGGTCCGGGGTCACTTGCTGCGATTTCTTCAGGCAGCCAGTCCGACACTGGCCTTTGGCGCCGGAAATGATCCATTACATGGTTATGGGCGATGCGGTACATCCAGGCCGGGAAAGGCGCGGCAGCTGTATAGCGTGCGCGCGCCTTTATGATCTTCTCCCAGCAGCCCTGGTACAGGTCATTGGCCGTTGCGGCATCGCCAGCCTGGCGCAGGATGTAGCGGTATAGTGGCCCACGGTGGCGCTGGTAAAGCAGTTCAAACGCCTCATGGCTGCCACCTGCATAGGCTTTCATCAGTTCTTCGTCACTGCGCTCCCGCATGCTCCGAGACTATCATGGCTTCCGGCCAAAGACACCAGTTGCAAAAACTCTCCCCGGTAGCCGAAAGGATCGCTCCCGCGGGCCTGCCCGGCCAGTTTGCGTATGTCATCCCAGCAGAGCGTCCCAAGGTACTTCCCGCCGCGCAGCTTCTGGCCGAATGCAGCCACAGCAGCTGCAAATTTGAAGTCGGAACTTTCCATTCCCGGCTGTTGATTTACTTCGCCGCTTAGAATCGCAGTCTCGATCAACCGTGAGCTCTCCTCGTCGGGCAATTTGTACCGGATGCGTAGTTGAGCCAGCTCGTCCACGTGCTCTGAAGTCTTTGCCTGGCCGGTTTCCGGGAGGCCGTAACGGCGCTCGGGAAGTCTCTGGTAGCCGCTGCCAACCAGGTTTATTTCATACAGTGCGGTGACACTGTGGCCGGCGCCGATTTCTCCGGCATCCACCTGGTCGTTATTGAAATCTTCCTCGTTTAACGCGCGGTTTTCATAGCCGATCAGACGGTATTCTGAAACAGAAGACGGATTGAACTCGACCTGTATTTTCACATCTTTGGCGATGGTCAGCAGTGTGGCACTCATCTCGTCCGAAAGTACTTTTTGCGCTTCGCTGAGTTTGTCGATGTAGGCGTGGTTGCCGTTGCCCGCATCCGCCAGTTGCTCCAGCATGTGATCGTTGTAATTGCCGCTGCCAAAGCCGAGTGTGGTCAATGCAATACCCGAGTGGCGCTGGCGCTCGACCAGGTCGATCAACTCCTCGGTATTGGCGATGCCTACATTGAAGTCGCCGTCGGTGGCCAGAATGACCCGGTTAACGCCATTTTCCTTGAAGTTCTGGCGTGCCAGCAAGTAGGCAAGCCGGATACCCGCAGCACCGTTGGTCGATCCGCCTGCTTCCAGTTGCTCAAGCGCGCTGATGATCGTCGCGTTGCGGTCACCGCTGGCGGAATCGAGCACAATACCGGAGGCGCCCGCGTACACCACGATACTGATCGTGTCGTCCGCATTCAGTTTGCGTGTCAGCAGGCCCAAGGCCTGTTTGAGCAGGGGGAGTTTGTCCTGTGATTGCATCGAGCCGGATACGTCGATCAGGAACACCAGGTTGGAAGCTGGCAGGTTAGCAGCCGGAACATCGTAACCCTGAATGCCAATCCGCAATAGGTGTGTGTCGGGGTTCCAGGGCGTTGTTCCAATTTCGGTTTCCACACTGAACGGTCTGTCCGTATGTCGTGGCGGCTTGTAGTCATAATCGAAATAGTTGATCAGCTCTTCGATCCGGACCGCGTCCTGCGGCGGCAGGTTGCCCTGGTTGACCCAGCGCCGCATGTTGGAATAGGCGCCGGTGTCCACGTCAATCGAAAAAGTCGAGACGGGGAATTCACCAACCCGCAGCGTCTGGTTGTCGTCGGGATGCTGGTATTGCTCGCGGTATAGTTCTTCCCTGGCTACGCGGAAATTATCAACCCTGATGGGTGCGGTGGCCGTGGTGGGATAAAGTGACGAGTCATAGGCGATGTTTTTCTCCTCCACCATGCGATGCAGCGTGGGTTGCCGAATTTCATATTCATGGCGTTCAGCCGCAGCCTCCTGTGGAGCGTCTGTTTCAGTGGTTTGCGAGGTGGCTCCCGTAGCGGCAACATCCGTGTGTTCCGATGCGCAACCCGCGGCGAGGCCGATGAGGATGGATAGGGTCAGGGTTTTGAGTTTGTGTGTGTGAGTTTTCATCTTGCCTCCTGTTGGTTTCAATCAGAGAAACGCAGGAGACGCATGAAAAGGGTTAATTCTTGCGAATTGAGTCCACCGTGCAATCCAAAAAGCCGTCTTTGACCTGGGCTGAAACCCGGTCATCGGGCTTGACCTGGCCGGTGCTGCTGATGACGCTGCCGGTTTCGGCAGCCGTAATGACCGAATAGCCCCGGCCAATAGTCTCCAGCGGGCTGACTGCGTGCAGAGTGCGGGCCAGGTTGCCGAGCCTCTCCCTTCTCAGGCGCAGGCCATGATCGATCAGCCTGTCCAGGGATTTTTGGGCACTGGTAATGCGTTTTTGCAAGTCGGCCAGCTGGCGTTCCGGTTGCCGGCCAGCCAGGCGCCTGCCCAGTGTGCCAAGGTGGGTCTGCCGCTCGGCCAGTTTGCGATTGATGTCCCGGGTTAGTGCCAGGCGCGCGGCATCCAGGCGCCTGGTCTGCTCAAGCAGTCGGTTGGCCGGGTGCTGTTGTCCAAGGCGATGGCCTGCATGGTCCACCCTCTGGTTGTCCCGCTGTAATCTCGCTTGCATGCGGCGCTGTAACTGCCGGAGGGAGCTCGAAAATGCCCCCTTCAACACGGCCTGGTCGGGCGTGGCCAGTTCTGCTGCCGCGGAAGGGGTCGGCGCCCTGAGATCCGCAACGAAATCACAGATACTGAAATCCGTTTCATGGCCTACTGCTGAAATCACCGGGATATCACAGGCATAGACTGATCGTGCGACGGCTTCGTCGTTAAAAGCCATCAGATCTTCCAGCGACCCTCCTCCGCGGCCGATGATCAGGGTGTTTGCCCAGCGCTGATCATTGGCAGCCTTTATGGCCTGCCGGATCTCAGCAGGCGCAGCTGCGCCCTGAACGGCCGACGGGTAAAGGCGGACCTGCGCGATGGGCCAGCGACGCTGTAACACGTGCAGCAGGTCGCGCACAGCAGCGCCGCTGGACGACGTAATCAGTCCGATTCGGCCGGGGTGGGAAGGGATGGCCTTTTTGTGTGCGGGATCGAACAGGCCTTCCGATTCAAGTTTCTTTTTCAGTTCTTCGAATTGCCTCTGAAGGATGCCTTCACCGGCATCCTTCAGGCTTTCCACGATGAACTGGTAATCACCACGTGGCTCGTACAGGCTGATCCGCCCGCGGGCCAGGACCTTCATGCCGTTTTCCACCCGGATACCCACCCGGCTCGCGGACGATCGGAACATGGCGCATCGAATCTGCGCCCGGTCGTCCTTGAGCGAGAAATACAAATGGCCCGATGCCGGCTGTGCCAGGTTGGATATTTCCGCTTCGAGCAGCAAAGCCGGGAAACCCATTTCGAGGTGAAGCTTGATTTCCCGATTCAGTTCGCTGGGTGTATAGACATGTTCCGCCGTAAGGTTCATGTGGTGATGATAAACTCCGCGAGTCGAAAACGCATGGGTGCTGTAATGAAAATACCGACGGGGTCGTTGTACGGCCGGTTCCTGATGATCTTCTGTTTGGCTTTTTGCCTGGTCTTGCTGACTGCCTGCAGCGACACAGAAACCGACAAGGAGCCAACGACTGTTCCAGAGCAAAGCAATTCCACGACGCTGATCACCAACGCCAGGATTTACACCTTCGACATCGGCAATACCGTTTTGCTTTCGGGTTCCATGGCTTTCAACCAGCACGGAGAAATTCTGGCAATCGGTGACACAGGGCCTATGGTGAGTGCGTTTCCCGAAGCCAGGCAGGTCAATTTACAGGGCAAGACCGTACTGCCCGGTTTGATTGATTCACACGGGCACCTGTATGGCCTGGCGCTGTCGTTCACCCGGGCCAACCTGTCCGGAACAGCCAGCAAGAGCGAAGTGATCAGCCGACTGAGGGAATTCGAAGCCGGCTTGCCGGAGGGCGAATGGTTGCTGGGCCGCGGTTGGGACCAGAACGACTGGCCCGAGCAGCTTTTTCCGAATCGAGCCGATCTGGATGCTGAGTTTCCCGACCGTCCGGTCTGGTTGCGGCGGATTGACGGCCATGCGGCCTGGGCTAACAGCGCTGCGATTGCACAGGCTGACAAGGATCTTTCGGGCGACTGGCAGGAGGAGGGTGGTTTCATCCATCGCGACCCCCAGGGTAATCCCACCGGAATATTCATCGACGGTGCGATGTCTTATGTTGAGCAGACCGTGCCAGAAACCTCGCCCGATCTGGTAGACACTGCGCTGGATGCGGCAACACAAACCCTGGTGAGCCTGGGCTTGACCGGGGTGCATGACCCGGGTGTTGACCGGCAGGTCATAGATCTCTACAGAAGGAAAATCGCGGAGGATGCCTTTCCCTTGCGGGTCTATGCCATGGCTGACGGGATGGGGTCGACAACCCGCTGGCTTTGTGACCAGGGCCCGCTTGAGGATCTGTCCGGCAGGCTCGTCGTGCGTTCGGTCAAATTATATGCCGATGGCGCTCTGGGTAGTCGCGGTGCGGCTTTGCTGGAAGACTACAGCGATGATCCGGGCAACCGTGGTTTGATGTTCATCAGCGCTGAAGCAAATGGAACGGCCTTGGATACGGTGTTCTCCTGTGGATTGCAGGCGGGTGTGCACGCCATTGGTGATGCCGCCAATCGACTGGTCCTTGACGCGTACGAGAGTGCAGCTGGCAGCGTATCCCGACAATCCCGGAAGGCACCGGGTGGAGCATGTCCAGATTCTGCATCCGGATGATATTCCACGCTTCGCTCAACTCGATGTCATCGCTGCCATGCAGCCAACGCATGCGACCAGCGATATGTACTGGGCGGATGAGCGTCTGCGTGAACAACGACTGGCCGGCGCCTATGCCTGGCAGAGCTTACTGGATAGTGGGGCGAGACTGGCTTTTGGCTCCGATTTTCCGGTTGAGCAAGTGGACCCGATGCTGGGAATATTCGCTGCCGTCAGCCGCCAGGATACTGAAGGCTGGCCTCAAGGTGGCTGGTTGCCGGCCGAGCGCATGTCACGACAGGCCGCCATTCGGGCTTTCACGCTGGATGCCGCCTATGCCGGGTTCATGGAGAACCAGGTCGGTTCGCTGGAGACGGGTAAGCGGGCTGATTTTATCGTTTTCGAGCGGGACATCATGGAAATTCCGGCCGAACAGATTCCGGACCTGAAGGTGGCGGAGACCTGGGTCGACGGTAAACGTGTTTTTAAGCGCTAAATAGCTACTGAATCGTCAACGGTGATTTCAATAGAACCCCGGTCACGATATAATTAATCGATTAACTCTTCGACGCCCGGCCTGCTCCGGGCGTTTTGCAACAGGAGAACATCCAGCATGCAGTTAATCGGTGAAGCCCTGACGTTTGACGACGTCTCCCTCGTACCGGCCTATTCCCAGGTCCTGCCGGGCGATGTCCGTCTGACAACCCGCCTGACGCGGGAAATCAACCTGAATGCACCCCTGGTCTCCGCTGCCATGGATACCGTAACCGAAGCACGCCTGGCGATTGCCATGGCACAGGAAGGCGGTATCGGTGTCGTGCACAAGAACATGACGCTTGCAGCAACAGGCCGAGCAGGTCCAGATCGTCAAGAAGTTCGAGGCCGGGGTGATCAAAGACCCCATCACGGTTAATCCCAATACGACCATCAGGGAAGTGCTTGAGATCACACACAGGCACAATATTTCCGGTGTACCGGTCGTTGATGGTAGCGAGCTGGTTGGCATTGTGACCAGCCGCGATATGCGGTTTGAGAAACGCCTTGGTGACCCGGTTCGTAACATCATGACCGGTAAAGCAGAGCCTGATAACTGTTCAGGAAAACGCCAGCCAGGATGAAATTCTTGACTTGCTTCACCGGCACCGCATTGAAAAAGTACTGGTGGTAAATGACAACTTCGATTTGCGTGGTCTGGTCACGGTCAAGGATATCCAGAAGTCGACGGACAACCCCAACGCGGCAAAGGACTCGCAGGAGCGTCTGCTGGTCGCGGCAGCGGTCGGCGTGGGTGGTGACACCGAAGATCGGGTGGCAGCCCTGGTCAGCGCCAGCGTAGACGTCATCGTTGTCGATACCGCGCACGGCCATACCCAGGGAGTCCTGGACGCGTATTCGCTGGGTCAAGGCCAATTTTCCAGATGTCCAGGTGATCGGCGGTAACGTGACTACTGCCGAGGGAGCGCTTGCCCTGGTTGAGGCGGGAGTCGATGGAGTAAAAGTCGGGCAGGGTCCGGGTTCCATTTGCACCACGCGCATGGTGGCGGGCGTGGGTGTTCCCCAGGTGACCGCGGTGGCCAACGTGGCGGATGCGCTCAAGGCAAAAGGCGTCCCGCTGATTGCGGATGGCGGTATTCGTTTTTCCGGTGACTTCGCCAAGGCCGTCGCGTCCGGTGCATGGACGGTCATGATTGGCGGCTTATTTGCCGGCACCGAAGAAGCGCCGGGCGAAGTCGAGTTGTTCCAGGGTCGTTCCTACAAGTCCTACCGCGGGAT